>CAVROJ010000018.1:0-167297 GCA_963722755.1 uncultured Actinomycetes bacterium | reverse complement strand
TACGGAAAGCCCTGCGAATGCAGGGCTTTCTAGTTTCAGGGCCCATCGTGGGCGTAACGACATGCCGGAGGCGCTCGGCTTGCGGATTCTCGGGAGGCGGATGCCTCCGTCGTTCGGGAGCCACCATGGCGGAATGGGTAGTCCAGCCGATGGCAGACGGCAGGCGAGACGCCATCCTCCAGCGACTGCCCCGCAGACCCCGACAAGGAGGAAGACGGGGACATGCCCGACCCGACGAACAACACCGTCCCGCGAAGGCGCATGGAGACGGCAGCGCACAGGAGCCTCGAGATGGAAGCCCCTCCGCCGCCGCTCCCGACAGGCGTCCGGGTAGAGCGCGATGCGAGCTCTCGTCGTCGGCTCGGGCATCGGCGGCCTCGCGTGCGCCGTCGCCCTGTCCCGGCGCGGCATCGACACCCAGGTCGTGGAGCGGGCACGCGAGTGGGAGCCTGCCGGCGCCGGGCTCTATCTGCCGGCGAACGCCGTCCGTGCGCTCGGGGAGCTCGGGGTCGCGGCCGCGGTGGAGGCCCGCGCGAACCGGATCCGGCGCCAGCACCTCCTCGACCACCGCGGCCGTCCTCTTGCGGAGATCGACGTCGACCGGTTCTGGAGCGACGTCGGCCCGTGCGTGGCGATCCACCGCGCAGCGCTGCACGAGGTGCTGAGGGAGGCCGCAGCCGGGGTTTCCGTCGCACTCGGCACGTCGGTGACGGGGTCGAGGACGGGGAGGCGCGCAGGTGTCCTTCCCGGACGGCTCGCAGCGGAGCTACGACCTCGTCGTCGGTGCGGACGGGGTCCACTCCACCGTTCGCAGCTCCATGACGGGAGGTCACCCTGCACGCCCGTCGGGCAGGCGTCCTGGCGCTTCGTCGTCGACGGCTTCGCCGATCTCGACGGACTGGCGGGCCATGCTGGGACGAGGCCGTGCCTTCCTCACCGTCGCGCTCGGCCGGGGGTCTGTGTACTGCTATGCGGACGTGGACGCCCGGGACGCCCCCGGCGTAGCGGGCGACGACTGGCGCACGTTGTTCGATGACTTTGCCGAGCCCGTCCCGCGCCTGCTCGAGCGGGCGGGCGACGCCTACTACGCCCCGATCGAGGAGGTGGTGCCGCCCGTCTGGAGGGGGCAGCGAGTGGTGCTCGTCGGTGACGCTGCGCACTCGAGCTCGCCGAACATCGCCCAGGGAGCCGCCATGGCTCTCGAGGACGCGCTGGTGCTCGCGAACCAGCTCCAGACGGCAGGCTCGATCGACGAGGCGCTGATCGCGTACGAGCAGCGTCGCGCGACCCGGGTGACCTGGGTACAGGAGCAGACCCATCGGCGTGACCGCACCAGGAACCTGCCGGCGCCGATTCGCAACCTCACCCTGCGGCTCGCGGCCGAGCGCATCTACAGGTCGAACTACCGGCCGCTGCGCGACGCGCCGTGATCTCGCGAGCCACGAGCTTGCCGGGCACCGTCGGACTAACGGCGCCCCCTCGCCGGCAACGACACGCCCGGACGCCGGTCGAGGCCTGCCGGATCACCCTTTTCGGACGGTGTGCGAGTGGGCTGCGCCGTCCGTCCCGAGCAAGCGCGTCAGCAGGCCATGGTGGTGCGTCGAGACTACGACGACGTCGGCGCTCCGGTCGCGCGCCTCGGCGACGATCATCCTCATGGCCGGATCACGATGCACCGCCTGCCTGGAGCTCCCGGGAGAAGAACTCGAGCGCGGTCTTCGTCTTCGTCTGCTGCTCGCCGCGCGAGGTCGACGCCGCGCTCGGCGAGAACGCCCGCGCCTCGGCCGCGACCTGGAACGCCTCGGTCGGCGCGCACTTCGTCGACAGCTCGAGGATCCGCGAGCCGTCCGGGTAGAGCCACAGCTCGGCCACGAGCTTGCGGCCGAGCTCCGTCGGGTGTGAACTTCAGCTTGAGGACGAAGATCGGGCCGAGCACCGACGAGGTCGTCGAGCTCGAGCCCTCCGGGCGCGTGCTCGGCGAAGAACGCGCGCTGCTCCTTCGAGAACAGCTTGCGCAGCGGGCGTCTCGCCGCGCGACCGCCTCGTGACGTGCCGTCGCGGCCGACCTTGCCCTTCAGCGAGCGCCGAGCAGACGAAGCCGCCGGGCATCGCGTCGACCTCGACGCCGAAGCTCGGCGAGCTTGCGCAGCTCGGCGCGGCAGCTCGTGCGGGACGACCGGGCCGCAGCTTCACGACCGAGTCGTCGCCCTTGCCCTGGACCCGCCGGGCCCGCACGACGACGCCGGCGTCGTCGAGCGCCAGATCGGGCGTGTCGAAGAAGAACACCTGCCGGATCTGCGCCGTCGAGCGGATCCATCTCGAGCGCGCTCGACCGCCGAGCGCTGGTTCGGCGCTCGGGCACGGTCAGCTTCAGCTCGACGCTGTCGGCGCCCGCAGCAGATCGAGCAGCTCGCCGAGCTGCTCGTTGACGTGACTCGGGACGAAGAGAAACGCCATCACCAGAGCTACCGCGGCGAGCGGGAGCGTGACCAGGAAGACCGAGCCCCACCAGAAGTGCTCGAGCAGCGCCCCCGCGAGCACGGGACCCAGGGAGGAGATCGCGCCTCCGATGCCCGACCAGAGGGCGATCGACTTGGTTCGCCCGGGGCCGGCCCAGAGGGCGGTGATCAGAGCCAACGTCGTCGGGAACGCCATCCCGGCGGAAAGCCCGCCGAGCACGCGCGCGGCGAAGAGCACCTCGTCGGAGGGCGCCCACGCCGCGAGCAGGCAGGCCGGGATGGAGAGGGCCATCCCCAGGAGGAGCATCAGCTTGCGCCCGTAGCGGTCGCCGAGCGCGCCGAAGTAGAGCACCGACGCGGCGAGCCCGAGGGAGTACCCGACCGCGATCAGGTTGAGCGCAGTCTGACCGGAGTCGAACGCCTCGGCGATCGACGGCAGCGCCACGTTGGCCACCGCCAGGTTGAGGTTGGCGACCGCGGCGACCAGAATCAGCGACGCCAGAACGAGCCCGGCGCGTCCGGGCGCAGTCGTACTCGCCGCTTCACTCGGCGTACTCACGCTCGGGAGACACTCGCACGCCCGCGGCCGTGGAGCATCGTCCGATGCGGGTGAAGCTCGATCGCAGCCCCCATGCGGATTCGTCCAGACTGGAGACGCGGCGATCGAACGGCCGCGAAGCCGATCCGGTGATCAGGCGGGGGAGGGATGACGAACGTCCCGAACGAGCGACGTAGTAGCGTCGCGCTGTGAACCTCGTCTGGGCACTGCTCGTCATCGTGGCCGCGGCGGGGGTCGCGGTCGGCGTGCTCCTGTTCGTCCGACGCGGTGCGCCCGACGGCAGCTACTTCAACGACGGCGACAGAGCCGCGGGGGTGTTCGGCGTGCTCGCGACGGGGTTCGCGGTGCTGCTCGGGTTCGTCGTCTTCCTGGCCTTCGAGAGCTACGACGGGGCCCGGAGCGGCGCCGAGTCCGAGGCCCTCGTCGTGGCACAGCAGTTCGAGACCGCCCAGTTCCTGCCCGAGGGGGTGCGGCGCCGGCTCTCCGACGAGCTGGTCTGCTACGCCCGCCACGTCGTCTCACGCGAGTGGCCGCAGATGGAGCAGGGCGACCGAACCGACGCGATCAACCCGTGGGGCGTCGCCCTCTTCAGGACGCTCAAGTCGACCGAGCCCCGGGCATCGTCGGAGCAGTCGGCCTACGACAAGTGGCTCGACCAGACCTCCGCCCGCGAGGAGGCGCGAAACGATCGGCTCCACCCTGCCGACGGCATCATCCCGACGCCCCTCTGGCTCGTCCTGTTCCTCAGCGCCGCGCTGATCTTCGGCTTCATGATCTTCTTCGCCGACAGCGGCGAGCGGGCGATCGTCCAGGGCGTCCTGATCGGCACCGTCACCGTCGTGATCGTCGCGATGCTCCTCCTGCTGCGGTCACTCGACAACCCCTTCCACGAGGGAATCGGAGGGCTGAAGCCGACCGCGATGGAACGGACGCTGGGCGTGCTGGAGGAGGAGCGAGAGATCGTCGGTGACGACTCGCCGTTGCCCTGCGACGAGGAAGGGTCGGCGACGCGCTCGTGACGGACCGGGACGCGACGGCGGCGGCACACAAGGCCTCGAAGCGGGATTGGGTAGAGATCGTCGCGGCCGTATTGCTCTCGGTGGCGGCGGTCGCGATCGCGTGGAGCGGCTACCAGGCGACCCGCTGGAACGGCGAGCAGGCGAAGGCGGCCAGCCGCACGAACGCCATCAGGATCGACGCGGCGCGCGCCTCGAGTCTCGCGGAAGCACAGACGGAGGTCGACGTGGCCACGTTCATCCAGTGGGTCGACGCCCGAGCGGGCGGCGACGATGAGCTTGCGAGCTTCTACCGCGCCCGATTCCGCGCGGAGTTCAAGCCGGCGTTCACAGCATGGCTCGCCACGCGGCCGTTCACGAACCCGAACGCCCCTCCGACGCCGTTCGCGATGCCGGCGTACAAGCTCGAGTCGACTGCGGAGGCGGAGCGGCTCGACGCGGAGGCCGAGAAGTCGGCGACCGAGGTCCGAAGCTACATCCAGCGCGGCTCCAACTACATCCTCGCCGTCGTCCTCTTCTCGGTTTCGCTGTTCTTCGCGGGGATGAGCGCGAAGCTCGACGTTCCGGGCCTGCGCAAGGCGATGCTCGCCGTCGGGTGCGTCGTGTTCGCCGGCACCGCCGTGTGGATCGCGACATTCCCGGTGAGCGTCGTCATCTAGGGGCCGCCACTGCCGGAGGCGCGTCTCGAGCTCGAGCCGAGCTAGCCGGCGCCGAGCCAGGTGATCCCGTGCTTCTCCGACGCGGACGCGTATGCCTCCGGGCCGAGCGTCCCCGCGCGCTGCGCGTCCGCGAGCTCGCGGAAGAATCCGTCGAGCCCACCCGGCGCCGTCAGGATCAGCAGCCGTCCCTCGCCCGGCACCAGACGCCGCTGTGAGTGCGGGACGCCCCGCGGCGCGAAGACGAGCCCTCCCGGCCCGGCGCGGAACTCCTCTTCACCGACCTGGAACACGTGCTCCCCTTCGAGCACGTAGAAGAGCTCGTCCTCGTTGGCGTGCACGTGGAGCGGCGTGTCGAGGAGAGGCGGTACCTCCTCGAAGAGCGTGAAACCGCCGCCGCTCGCCTCGGCCGACGCCCGGAGCAGGATCGTGACCCCCCCGAACGCCAGCCGCTCACCCTCGTCGGCGTGCAGGGCGAATGGCGGCGCGGCGAGTTCCATCCCGGGCGAGGATAACCGGTATGGAGTGTGCGAACATATGTTCGCATGGAAGCGACGATCCTTCACGCGGACGTCGACTCGTTCTACGCGTCCGTCGAGCAGCGGGACGATCCTCGCCTGCGCGGGCGGCCGGTGATCGTCGGCGCGGGCGTCGTCCTCGCGGCGAGCTACGAGGCCAAGGCGTACGGAGTGCGCACGGCGATGGGTGGCCACCAGGCCCGCCGGCTGTGCCCGCACGCGGTCGTCGTCTCTCCCCGCATGTCCGTTTACTCCGAGGCGAGCAAGGCGATGTTCCGCGTCTTCGAGGACACCTCGCCGCTCGTCGAGGGCCTCTCGATCGACGAGGCGTTCCTCGACGTCCGCGGGATGCGGCGGATCGCAGGGACGCCCACCGAGATCGCGGTGCGGCTGCGGCGCGAGGTGCGAGAGCAGGTCGGGCTGCCGATCACGGTCGGGGTGGCGAGGACGAAGTTCCTCGCCAAGGTGGCGAGCGCCGTCGCCAAGCCCGACGGGCTGCTCGTCGTGCCTCCGGACGGCGAGCTCGACTTCCTGCACCCGTTGCCCGTGGAGCGCCTCTGGGGAGTCGGCGCCGTCACAGCGGCAAAGCTCCGCGGTCGTGGGATCAGAACCGTCGGGGAGGTCGCGCAGCTTGCGGAAGACGCTCTGGTCTCGATGCTCGGCCGGGCTTCGGGCCGCCAGCTCCACGCGCTCGCCCACAACCGTGATCGCCGTCGGGTGCAGACCGGCCGCCGCCGCGGCTCGATCGGGTCGCAGCGCGCGCTCGGGCGACGGCCGAGGTCGCACGACGAGGTCGACGCGACCCTCGTCGGCCTCGTCGACCGGGTCACCGGCCGGATGCGACGCGCCGGGCGGGTGGGCCGCACCGTCGTGCTCCGGCTCCGCTTCGACGACTTCTCGCGCGCCACACGCTCGCACACCCTGCCGTGGGCGACGGCCGAGACGAACGTGATCCTCATGACGGCCCGAAGCCTGATGACAGACGCGAGGCCGCTGATCGAGCGTCAGGGGCTCACGCTGGTCGGCATCGCCGTCGCCAACCTGGAGAGCTCACGGGCGGTCCAGCTCGTGCTGCCGTTCGACGGCGCGAGAGGTGTCGCGATCGACGCCGCGATCGACGAGATCCGCGACCGGTTCGGGACGAAGGCGATCGTGCGCGCCGTCCTTCTCGGGCGCGACCCCGGGCTGATCGTGCCGCTGCTTCCTGACTAGCGCTCGTTCGGCTCGACGGTCAGCCCTTGTGCGCTCGAGACGGGATCACGCGCTCGCCGTCGTCGTGAAGCGCACGCTCCCGCCGGCATCGATCGTGGCGCGGAGCGGACCCGTCGACCTCGAGGGGTGAACGCGATCGGCACCTGCTCGCCGCTCGTCAGACCTCGCTCTCGGCCACCGCCTCGGCACGCGCCCTGCCGCGAGGCGTCCTCGAGGCGCACCTTGACCACCGACCCCGGCGTCAGTGCCGAGCGCTGCCGGTAGAGGACGGTGCCGGTGACGGCGGAGCCGCTCACGGCCCAGGAGTACGACCCGGCTGCCGGCACCCGGGTTTTGCGCTCGTCGCCGCGGGTATGGCCTGAACAGACCTGCGAGGACGGGAGGCACAGGCATGACAACGACTGTTGGAGAGGTCATGACCCCGGGCGTCGAGAGCGCGACTCCGTCGCAGGCGCTCCGGGATGCGGCGCAGATGATGAAGGCCGGGCGATTTCGGCTCGATGCCGGTCGTCGACGAGGGTCGGCTGGTGGGGATGCTCACCGACCGCGACATTGTCGTCCGGGCAGTCGCCGAGGGGCTCGACGGGAACACCGCCCGCGTGGGTGACGTGGCCTCGCGCGACCCGGTGATGGCGACGCCGGACCAGGATCTCGACGAGGCCCTCGAGTTGATGGCCCGCCATCGCGTTCGGCGGCTGCCGGTCGTCGAGGACGGCATGCTCGTCGGCGTGCTCAGCCAGGCCGACATCGCGCTCGAGGCGAAGGAGAAGAAGACCGGCGAGGTCGTGCAGGAGATCTCCCAGCCGACCTCCACCCCATCCGAGGTCGGCTGACTTCGCCACCGCGCGGCGCCCGGCGAGCGCCTGACCGGCGCTCGCCGGCGTTCTGATTGCCTCGGGACACAGCGGCGGGGTTCACGCGGCGTCGAAGCCGGCGATCGCCGCCTCGACGAGCCGCGGCAGGGTGGCGAGGTTGTATCCGCCCTCGAGGACTGCCGCGACGCGAGGGCCCAGCTGCGCGGAGCGGCGCGCGAGCTCGGTGAAGCCTCGCTCCGTGACCGCCATCCCGGCGAGCGGGTCGTCGACATGTGCGTCGAACCCCGCCGACACGAGCACGAGCTCCGGGTCGAAGGCCCTTACGGCCGGTTCCACCAGCTCGTCGAAGGCGGCCGCATAGTCGTCGTCGCCGGAGCCCTCCGGGAGGGGCACGTTCAGCGTCGACTCGTCGCTCGTCCCGGGGCCGCCGCTCCCGGGGTAGAACGGCCACTGGTGGAGCGACACGACGAGAACCGAGTCGTCGCCGCGGAAGATCGCGTCGGTGCCGTTCCCGTGGTGGACGTCCCAGTCCACGATCGCGACGCGCTCGATGCCGAGAGCGTCCTGCGCGTGCCGGGCGGCGACCGCGACGTTGCCGAACAGGCAGAAGCCCATCGCATGGGCGCGCAACGCGTGATGGCCCGGCGGCCGAACGAGCGCGAACCCCCCGCTCTCCACGGCCTCGATCGCGCATCCTGCGGCCAGCCGTGCCGCCTCCCACGACGTCGGGCCGCCGAGCGTGTCGCCGTCGAGCCACGTCTCCTCGTCGAGCGAGGCGATCAGATCGACGTAGGCCGGATCGTGAACGCGCTCGATCTGCGCCCGCGTCGCCCGGCGGCCGTGTCGAGCGCCGCCGAGAGCCTCGAGGAGCACGGCGAGTCGCTCGGGCCGCTCCGGATGGTGATGGTGCCCCGTCGGATGCAGGTGCGCCAGCGCCGGGTGGGAGATCAGCTCGATGCAGCCTCCTCGAGCCTCCCCGCGAGCCGCCCCAGGCCGAGCTCGTCGGCGGCGACGGCCGCGGCGTGCCAGTCCGGCTCACGGTCGGGCAGGGGCGGAACCGGCGCCGTCGCGTCGAGAGTCGCGATGTGCCGGTACATGCGCAGCGCGTCGGCCTCCGCGGAGAACCGTCCGGCGGCGAGGAGCGCATCCAGGCTCCCGTTCCCCGCCAGGAGCGACGCGGCGGTCTTCGCGCCCACCCCCCGCGCGCCGGGGATCTTGTCGGACGGGTCGCCTCTGAGCGCGATGAAGTCGGGCACCTGCTCCGGCTCGACGCCGTAGCGCTCGCGCACCTCGGCCGGCCCGATCCGCGCGAGCTCGCTCACGCCCCGTACCGGCTGGAGGATCGTGACGTCGTCCGCGACGAGCTGGAAGGCGTCGCGGTCCGAGGTCGCGACGAGCGAAGTCCCTCCCGCTGCCCGCTCAGACGCGACCGCAGCGGCCAGGAAGTCGTCCGCCTCGAAGCCCGCCGCTTTCGCGCAGCGCGATCCCGGCGGCCTCCAGCAGGGAGGGCGCGAGGTCGAGCTGCTCGAGGAGCTCCGGGTCGAACTCGCGGCCGGCCTGGTAGCCGGACATCAGCTCGTGCCGGTAGGTCGGCACGGTGAGCGTGTCCCAGCCGACGAACACCGCCCGAGGGCGCTCGGCCTGCCAGAGCCGGAGCACCATCGACGTCAGCCCCGTGAGCAGGTTCCCGGGCCGGCCGTTCGCCCTCCGGATCGAGCGCGGCAGGGCGTGGAACGCGCGGTGGGCGAACGAGTCGCCGTCGATCACGAGCAGCGGCGCTCGTGGCGCTTTCCTCCCGGGCATCAGGGCGCCTCCCCCGGTGGTGTCGAGCCGACGGAGCGCTCGAGCGCTGTGATCGCCTTGCGCAGCCGGTCGGTCGCCACCTGCGCCGCCTCGGCTTCCTCGAGCGCGCTCGAGGTCGCTCGTCTCGATCGGTGGCCCGTAGGCGACGCGGAGAGGCCCGAGTCGGCTGAGGCGCTCGGTGCCGGCGATCCCCGCCGGCACGAGCGGCACGCCCGCCTCGAGAGCGATGCGCGCCGCCCCGGTGTGCCAGCGCGCGTCGCGGCGCTTGCGAAGCCCCTTCGACCGGCGCGTCCCCTCGGGGAACATCACGACCACGTGACCGGCGCGACAGAGGTCGACGGCGGTGTCGATCGCCTGCTGGTCGCGCTTGCCGCGGTCGACGCGGAACCCCCCGCCCGAACGGACGATCCAGCCGAGCGGCGGCCAGAAGAGCTCCTTCTTGGCCATGAAGCGGAGGAACCGGCGCGGAAAGAGCGGCAGCCCGAGCGGCCACGGGTCGAAGTTCGACCAGTGGTTCGCCGCCAGCACGCACCCGCCGACCGGGACGTTCTCGCGGCCGGTCGAGCGCAGCCGCAGGACGAGGAAGGCGACCGGCCAGCTGAGCACCGCAACGAGGGCGTAGAGCCAGCTGGGCCTCGGCGGATGCGCCATCCGCGCGCAGGATACGCGGGGCCGCTCGCGAAGCGGCGCGCGACACGGTCGTTACGCTGTCGAGCCGATGGAGGTCGATTCAGGATGAGGGCATGAGCCCCCGACGCGGCGCCAGGACGATCCGAGCCCTGTGACCCGGCTCGTCATCGTCGAGTCTCCCGCCAAGGCGCGGACGATCGCCGGCTACCTCGGCGGCGACTTCGTGGTCGAATCCAGCGTCGGCCACATCCGCGACCTGCCGAACCGGGCGTCGGACGTGCCGAAGGAGCAGCGCGCGCAGTTCGGGAAGCTGGGGGTCGACGTCGAGAACGGGTTCCAGCCGCTCTACATCGTCGACGCCGACAAGAAGCGGGTCGTCTCCGACCTCAAGCAGAAGCTCCGCGACGCGGACGAGCTCCTGCTCGCGACCGACGAGGACCGGGAGGGCGAGGCGATCGCCTGGCACCTGAGGGAGGTGCTGAAGCCGAAGGTCCCCGTCCGGCGCATGGTCTTCCACGAGATCACGAAGGACGCGATCGAGCGCGCCCTCGACCAGACGCGCGACATCGACGAGCGGCTCGTGGACGCCCAGGAGACGCGCCGCATCCTCGACCGGCTGTACGGGTTCGAGGTGTCGCCGGTCCTCTGGAAGAAGGTGATGCCCCGCCTGTCGGCCGGCCGCGTCCAGTCGGTCGCCACGCGGCTCGTCGTCGAGCGCGAATGGGACCGGTGGCGGTTCGTCGCCGCGAGCTACTGGGACGTCGTCGGGACGTTCGAGCCGGGGGACTTCCAGGCGCGGCTGGTCGCGCTGGACGGGACGAGGATCGCGCAGGGCCGGGACTTCGGCGAGGACGGCCTGGTCGGCTCCGACGTGCTGGTGCTCGACGAGGAGAGCGCGCGGGCGCTGGCGACGGCGCTCGAGCAGAGGCCGTTCACCGTCCGGAAGGTCGACGAGAAGCCGTACACGCGGCGTCCCGCGGCACCGTTCCGGACCTCGACGCTCCAGCAGGAGGCGAGCCGGAAGCTGCGCTTCTCCTCGCAGACGACGATGAGCCTCGCGCAGCGCCTGTACGAGAACGGGCACATCACGTACATGCGCACCGACTCGGTGACCCTCTCCGACGCGGCGCTGAAGGCAGCCCGCGCGCACGCGGCGCGGGAGCACGGCCCCGAGACGGTCCCGGATGAGCCGCGGCGCTACGAGCGCGCGGTCGCGAACGCGCAGGAGGCCCACGAGGCGATTCGCCCCGCCGGGGACGTCTTCCGGACGCCCGCCCAGCTCGCGCGCGAGCTCAACCGCGACGAGCTCGCCCTCTACGACCTGATCTTCAAGCGGACGATCGCCTCGCAGATGAAGGACGCCTCGGGCCAGACGGTCTCGATCGAGCTCGGCGCGACGACCGCCGACGGCACCGACGCGGCGTTCCGCGCCAGCGGCACGGTGATCACGTTCCCGGGGTTCATGCTCGCGTACGCGTCGGGACGCGACGAGCCCGTCGAGGAGGACGAGGAGCGGAGGCTTCCTGCGCTGACGGTCGGCCAGGAGCTCTCGGCCTCGAGCCTCGAGGCGCAGGGCCACGAGACGAGCCCTCCCGCGCGGTTCACGGAGGCAAGCCTCGTGAAGGCGCTCGAGGAGCGGGGAATCGGGCGGCCGTCGACATACGCCTCGATCATGTCGACGATCCTCGACCGCGGCTACGTCTACAAGAAGGGAACGGCGCTCGTCCCGACCTTCCTCGCGTTCGCCGTCACGCAGCTTCTGGAACGCCATTTCGACCAGCTCGTGGACTACGACTTCACCGCGCGGCTGGAAGGCGATCTCGACCGGATCGCGGCCGGGGACGAGGAGCGGGTCGAGTGGCTCAAGCGCTTCTACTTCGGCGACGGCGACCCGGGGCTGCACGCGCTCGTCACCGACCATCTCGAGGGGATCGACGCCCGCGAAGTCAACTCGATCGCGATCCCGCGCTCCGACATCGTCGTTCGCGTCGGCCGCTACGGCCCGTACCTCGAGCGCGGCGAGGAGCGGGCGAGCGTCCCGGAGGACATGGCCCCGGACGAGCTGACGCCCGAGCGCGCCGAGGAGCTGCTCGCGACACCCGCTGCCGCGGAGCGGTCGCTCGGCGAGCACCCGGAGACCGGCCGCGAGATCGTCGTCCGCGTCGGTCGGTTCGGCCCCTACGTGACCGAGGTCCTTCCGGAGGGCGACGAGCAGAAGCCGCGCACGGCCTCCCTGTTCGCCTCGATGACGCCAGAGACGATCACCGCTCGAGGAGGCGGTGCCGCTCCTCTCGCTGCCCCGGACGCTCGAGGGGTCCGACGGCGAGGAGATCGTCGTGTCGAACGGGCGCTACGGCCCGTTCGTGAAGAAGGGCTCCGAGACTCGCTCCCTCGAGTCGGAGGAGCAGCTGCTCACGCTCACGGTGGAGCAGGCCGAGGAGATCCTCGCGCAGCCGAAGCAGCGCCGCGGCCGGGGCGCGCCGAAGCCCCCGCTCAAGGAGCTCGGGCCCGATCCCTCGAGCGGCAAGCCGCTCGTCGTGAAGGACGGGCGGTTCGGCCCGTACGTCACGGACGGGGAGACGAATGCGAGCCTGCGACGAGGCGAAGACGTCGACGGGCTCACGCTGGAACGCGCGCTCGAGCTGCTCGCGGAGCGACGGGCCAAAGGCCCTGCCCAGCCACGCCGGCGCACCCGCTCACGGCGCTGAACCGGAGGGATGATCCCTAACATCCGGCATCCGCCGAGCGTCGTAGCATGTCAGTAGCGGGGCGCACTCTGCCGCCCCGCGTGAGCAAAAACGGCTTCTCGCCGTGGAATACGGCGCCCGAGGCACTCGTTCGGGGATTGTGACACGGTTTGTCGTCTCGATCCCGTGGAAAGACAGGAGGATGGCACGTAGAGTCAGGGAGATTGTGCTCCGCCGCGACTGCGAAAGGACTGACACACCGGCTTGACCCAGAACCAGCTCATCGAACTTTTCGAAACGGAGCAGCTGAAGACCATCGTGGAGCGCTCGGAGGAGCGCGGCTGGGTCGACCCTGCCGAGCTCGAGGCGTTCACCACGGAGCAGGAGCTCGCCAACGAGGAGGTAGAGCAGGTCACCCGCGAGCTCGAGGCGATGGGCCTCGAGATCGGCGCGCCCGTGGAGAGCGAGGAGGAGAAGGCGAAGGAGGCCGCCGAGGCCGCGGTCTGGGCGAGCGAGTCCCTCTCCGGCGCCGCCGATTCGCTTCAGCTCTTCCTCGCCGACGTCGGCCGCCACAAGCTGCTGAACGCCGCGCAGGAGGTGCAGCTCGCGAAGCGCATCGAGCGCGGCGACCCGGTCGCGAAGCGCCACATGATCGAGTCCAACCTCCGGCTCGTCGTCTCGATCGCGAAGGGCTACCGCGGCCTGGGCGTCCCGTTTCTCGACCTGATCCAGGAGGGAACGCTCGGCCTGAACCGGGCGGTCGAGAAGTTCGACTGGCGGCGGGGCTTCAAGTTCTCGACGTATGCGACGTGGTGGATCCGCCAGTCGGTGCAGCGCGCGGTCGCGAACCACGCTCGCACGATCCGCGTGCCCGTGCACGTGGTCGAGCGCCAGCAGAAGCTCTCCCGCGCCGCACGCCGGCTCGAGGTGGAGCTCGGCCGCGAGGCGACCAAGGAAGAGCTTGCGGAGGCGACCGGGCTGCCGATCCAGCACGTCGAGGAGGCGATGGGAGCGGCGCACGCGTCCGTCTCGCTCAACCAGTCGGTCGGGGCGGACGACGAGGGCGAGCTCGGGGACCTCTTCGCCGACCGCGAGGCGGCCGACCCGTTCGACGAGGCCGAGGAGTCGCTCCGGCGCCAGGGCGTCCGGCGCGCCCTCGACGCGCTGCCGGAGCGGGAGCGCCGGATCCTGGAGCTGCGCTTCGGGTTCGAGGGCGAGCCGTGGACGCTCGAGGCGATCGGGCACGAGCTCGATCTGACGCGCGAGCGGGTGCGCCAGCTCGAGGGTCAGGCCCTGAGCAGGCTCGCGGCGCTCCGCGAGCTGGCCTCCCTGGCCGCCTAGGAAACCGGGTCGAGAGAGGCGCGGTCGGCGCGCCGGCGCTCCGCTTCGGCGAGGGATTCGTCGTCGAACAGGTGGCACTCGACCGTAGTGGCTCCCGCCTCCAGCGGTCGAGGGGCGATCGGGTCGAACCACTCGATGTCGACGTGATCGCCGTCGGCCACGAGCCGTTTCACGCCCGTCCAGAAGGGCGCGTCGGGCGCGTCCTCCCTGACCGACTGGAGGAGCGCCGCCATCTCCGCGCCGGTTCGTCCCTTGCCTTCCTTGAGCCTGATGTGCGTCGCCGGCTCGTCGAGCGGCGTCAGGTCGCCCATCACCGCCTGCTCCGCCTCGTAGCGCTCCTGCGCCTGGAGCGCCCAGCGCGCCTCCAGCAGATCGCGGAGGTCGCGCGTCTCCCAGCCGCACACCTCGAAGGCCATCGGGCAGCGCGGGTGGAAGGTGCAGCCGAGCGGCGGACGGGCCGCGTCCGGCACCTCGCCCGGCGGGAGGTCGCGCGGGACGCTGCGGTGCGGATCCGGGTCGGGGATCGCGCGGAGCAGCGCCTTCGTGTAGGGATGCTTGGGGTCGGCGTAGATCGCCTCCGACGGGCCGATCTCGACGATCCTGCCGAGGTAGAGGATCGCGATGCGGTCGCAGAAGAACTTGGCGGTCGCGAGGTCGTGCGTGATGTAGAGGTACGTCAGGTTCAGCTCGCGCTTCAGGTACAGCATGAGCTCGAGGATCTTCGCCCTGACGCTCATGTCGAGCATCGAGACCGGCTCGTCCGCGACGAGCAGCGCGGGGTTGAGAATGATCGCCCGTGCGATTACGACCCGCTGCTTCTGGCCGCCTGAGAGGTCGGACGGGTACTTGTCCATGAACTGCTCGGGCGGATCCAGCCCTACGGTGGACAGCGTCTCCGCGACGCGTATCCGCCGCTCGGCTTTCGTCCCGACGCCGTGGATCTGCAGCGGATGCTCCATCAGCTGCGCGATCGTCATTGCCGGGTTGAGCGAGGCATGCGGGTCCTGGAAGACGATCTGCATCTCCCTGCGCAGCGTTCGAAGCTCGCGCTCCGACATGCGCGTGATCTCACGGCCCTCGAACTCGATGGTGCCCTCCGTCGCGGGCACCAGCCCGAGGAGTGTGCGGCCGAGCGTCGTCTTGCCGCTTCCCGACTCCCCGACCAGGCCGAGCACCTCGCCGCGCCGGAGGTCTAGCGTGACGTCGTCCACCGCCTTGACGTAGCCCGCCTCACGACCGACGAGACGGTCGAGGAAGCTCCCGCGGAGCGAGTAGTAGGTCTTCAGTCCGCGGATGGAGACGAGGACGTCGCCCCGCTCGGGCGCGTCAGGCTTCCTCTGCAACCGCGATCTCCTCGCGCTCGAGCGGTTCCGTGCCGCCCTCGGGGATCCTCTCCGCCGGGCCGTGCAACCAGCAGAGCACGCGGCCTGCCCTCGTCGAGCGTCTGCTCGACGGGATCCAGGTCGGCGCACACCTCCATCGCGCTCGGGCAGCGCGGATGGAAGCGACATGCCCGCGGCGGCTCGATCAGGTTCGGCGGCGCGCCCGGGATCGAGTGCAGCTCCGCCGTCTCCAGCGAGATCGTCGAGCGCAGCAGCTCCCGTGTGTACGGGTGCGCGGGATCGGCGAACACGTCGCGGGCGTTCCCCTCCTCCGCGATCTGGCCCGCGTACATCACGGCGACACGGTCGCAGGCCTCGGCCACGATCCCGAGGTTGTGCGTGATCAGGAGGAGCGCGGTGCCGAAGTCGCGCTGCAGATCGGAGAGGATGCCCAGGATCTGCGCCTCGACGATGACGTCGAGCGAGGTGGTGGGCTCGTCGGCGACGAGGAGCTTCGGCCGCAGCACGAGTGCCAGCGCGATCATGATCCGCTGCCGCATGCCTCCGGAGAACTCGTGCGGGTACTGGCGGAAGCGCGTCGGCGGGATGCCCATCCGCCCGAGCGTCTCGAGCGACCGTGTGCGGATCTGGCGGTCGGTGAGCCCCGACTCGTGCTGCTCGAGCGTCTCGCGGAACTGGTCTTCGATCCGCATCAGCGGGTTCAGCCGCGTCATCGGCTCCTGGAAGATCAGCCCCAGGTCGGGCCCGCGGAGGCGGCGCAGCTCCCTGGCGTTCATCCCCACGAGGTTCCGCCCTCCATACAGCACCTCGCCGTCCGAGACGGCCCCGTCGGGAAGCAGGCCGAGGATGCCTCTGCCGAGCGTGGACTTGCCGCAGCCCGACTCCCCGACGAGGCCGAGCACCTCGCCCTCGGCGATGTCGAGCGACACCCGGTCGACGGCCCGGACGGTGCCGCGCGCCGTGCCGTAGTACACGCGGAGATCGCGCACCGAGACGACCGGTCCGGAGCTCACAGAGTCCCCGGGTCCTGGATCGTGGGCTCGAGGTCGACCTTGACGATGCGGCGCTTGCGGAGCACCGGGTTGACCGTCTCGTTCAGCCCCTCGCCGAGAAGGGTGAGGCCGGTGACCAGGAGCACGATCGCAAGCCCGGGGAACAGCCCCGTCCACCAGATCCCGGATGCCGCGTCCGAGACGGCCCGATTGATGTCGTAACCCCACTCCGCTCCGGCGCTCGGCTGGATCCCGTAGCCGAGGAAGCCCAGAGCCGCCAGCGTGAGGATCGCGTCGGCGGCGTTCAGCGTCGCGAGTGGCGGGACGTTCTGGACGACGTTGAAGAAGACGTACTTGCGGATGACGGTGAACGGTCGCGCCCCGAGCGCCCGCGCCGCCTCGACGAACGGCTCCTCCCGGATCGAGATCGTGTGATTGCGGACGACGCGGAAGTAGAGCGGCACGTAGACGACGGTGATCGCGATCGCCGCGCTGAGAATTCCCTGGCCGACGCGGTCGGCGAGGAGGAACGCGATCACGATCGCGAGCAGCAGGAACGGGAACACGAAGAGCGCATCCATCAGCAGAACGAGGATGCGGTCGAGCCTGCCGCCGAAGTAGCCCGACAGCAGCCCGAGCGGCACCCCGATCGCGATCGAGAAGAAGAGCGACACGATCACGACCTTGAGCTCGGTCTGGGTCCCCCAGATGAGCCGCGAGAGAACGTCGGTCGACTGGACGTTCGTGCCCATCAAGTGGTCGGAGGAAGGCGCAGCCAGCTGCGGGAACCGCTGGCCGTCGGCCCGGAAGGTGTCGAAGTCGTAGGGGGCGATCAGCGGCGCGAGCAGGGCGACCAGCACGAACGCAAGCGTGATGCCCGCCCCGACCCAGAGCATCGTGCGCGCCATCCCTCTCGCCTCTGCGACCGGCCCGAAGGCCCGACGGACGCCCGCGAGCCTCCGAGTGCCGGGAGCCCTCACTGTCTCCCCACGCACCGCCATGCTCAGTACCTGATCCTGGGATCGATATACGCGTTGACGAAATCGATGATCAGGCTGGCCAGGACGACGATGAGCGCGAACACGACGATGATCCCCTGGACCGCGGCGTAGTCGCGGTTCTGGAGGTACACGATCAGCGTCTTGCCGATGCCCGGCCAGTTGAACGTCGTCTCGGTGAGCACCGCACCGGAGAGCAGGAGCGCGACCGTCAGGCCCACGACCGTGATCACCGGGACGAGGGCGTTGCGGAACGCGTGGTGGTACACGACGGAGCGCTCGTCGATGCCACGGGCGCGGGCGGCCTCGATGTAGTCGTCCTTCATCGTTCTGATCACGTTGACGCGCACGAGCCGAATGAACACGCCGGCCGTCACGAGCCCGAGCGTCACCGCGGGCAGGATCAGGTGCTTGACCACGTCGACGAACGCCTCCCAGTCGCCGTTCCAGAGCGTGTCGATCGTGTAGATGTGGGTGTGGAGCTCGAGCGTCGCGTCGGTGATCGGGCTGGCGCGGTCGGAGGTGGGCAGCCACCCCAGGTACGAGCCGAAGAACAGCTGCGCCATCAGGCCGAGGAAGAAGACCGGCGTCGCATAGATGAGGATCCCGAACAGGCGGCTGCCGCCGTCGATCCATGTGTCGCGGAACCGGCCGGCCAGGAGGCCGAACGTGACGCCGACGACGATCGCGACGATCATCGCGAAGAACGTCAGCTCCAGGGTCGCGGTGCCGTTCTCGACGATGATGTCGCCGACCGGCCGCCGGTCGGTGATCGTCGTGCCGAAGTCGCCCCGGCCGATGTCCCACAGGTAGTCGCCGTACTGCTGATAGATCGGCCGGTCGAAGCCGAGGTCCTGCTTGATCTCTTCGACGACGGCAGGGGGTACATGGCCACCGAGCGACGCGGTGATGGGATCTCCCGGCGCGACTCGCATGAGCAGGAACACCAGGGTCAGCAGGATCAGGATCATCGGCACGACCAGCGCGAGTCGCGTGAGCGCGTACCGTCTGAGCGAAGTCCCTCTGCTACCAGCCAATGGACGCCCCGTGCGGTTCGTGGCGACGGTCGCCACGCCGACCGCGAACCCTAGATGAACGGCTGCCGGTCGGCCCTCGGGGGAGGGGGCCCGGGTCGGGCGCCCCTCCCTCCGATGTACCGCCTACGGCTTCGACAGCTTCCAGAAGCGCATGATGAAGGCCGCGTCGAGCGTGCTCGGGATCCCGCGCACGTTCTTCCGCGCAGCCGCGACCATGTTGCCCTGCCAGACGGGAATGACCGGGACGTCTCTCGCGGCGAGCTGCTGGATCTGCCGGATGATCGAGAGGCGCCGTGCCTGCGACTTCGCCGCCTGCTCTGCGTTCAGCAGCGCAGTCATCCTCGCGTTGGCGTAGCCGTTCGAGGTGAAGTTGTCCTTCTGGTAGAAGGACAGGACGTAGTTCTCGGGGTCCGGATAGTCCGGGAACCAGCCGAGCTGGAACGCGTTGTACTGCTTGCCGAGCGCGTCGCTGTACTGCGCCCACTCCGTGGACTTCAACGTGACCTTGAATACGCCGCCGCGCTCGAGGCCGCGCTTGATCTCCGCGTACTCGTCGGCGGATGCGTCACCGTAGTGGGTCGGCGTCCACCACAGCTCGATCGGGAACGGCATCGAGACGCCGGCCCGCTGCAGCTGTTGCTTCGCCTTCGCGACGTTCGGCGCGCGCCCGTAGACCGAGGCGAATGCGTCGACGTGCCCGGGCAGGCCTGCCGGAGGCATCGAGAAGAGCGGCTTGACGGTCCCGCGATAGACCCTCGACGCGATCGACTGCCGGGGGATCATGTAGGCCATCGCCCTGCGGACCGCGACGTTGTTGAACGGCGGCCGCTGGACGTTCATCACGAGGTAGCGGATCTCGGCGCCCTGCCCCTGGAACACGGTGAGGTTCCGGTTCTCTGCGAGCGAGACGGTCTCCGTCGGCGTGAACGTGCGGAACGCCATGTCGATCTCACCGCGCTCGAGCCCGAGCTTCATGGTGGAGGACTTCGAGTAGTACCGGAGGATCAGGCTCTCGTTCTTCGCCTGGGCGCCCCAGTAGTCGTCGTATCGCTCGAGAACGGCCTGCTGACCGGGCGTGTACCTGACGATGCGGTACGGGCCGGTCCCGATGTGCTGCTGGTTGTTCGCCTGCAGCTTGTCGCCCGGATAGGTGTTGGGCACGATGCCGCCCGCGCCGGACGCGAGGATCAGCGGCCAGGTCGACTGCGGCTTCTTGAGGTTGAACGTCACTGCGTTCGGCCCGTTGGTCGTGACGCTGCGTAGGTTCGAGAGCAACGACGAGATCCCCGAGGGGTCGTTGATCTTGATTACGCGGTCGAACGAATGCTTCACGTCGGCCGAGTCGAACGCCGAGCCGTCGTGGAACGTCACGCCCCGGCGCAGAGT
Source organism: uncultured Actinomycetes bacterium (assembly GCA_963722755.1). Taxonomy (GTDB): domain Bacteria; phylum Actinomycetota; class Thermoleophilia; order Gaiellales; family Gaiellaceae; genus Gaiella. The sequence goes on along the minus strand of CAVROJ010000018.1, from coordinate 147,845 downwards.
GCAGCGCCAGGTCTTGACGGTGCCGACCGGTGCGCAGCGCGTCGCGAGCGAGGGCACGACCCTGGCTCCGTTCCTCGCGTCGTACAGGTGCTCGTAGACGTTGTAGCCGAGCGTTGACGACCCGTAGTCGTAGTTGCCGGCCGGGTCGAGGTTCGTCACCGTGTCCGTTGTCCCGGCGACGATCGTGCCGGACGTGGCGCCGGACGCGGACTGCCCTGCGCCGGCACCGACGATCGCCACCACGATCGCCACGAGGCCGGCGAGCACACCGAGGCGCCATCGCCTTTCAATTCGACTCATGGGTTCCTCTTTCTCCTTTCCCTGCGGGGTGGGCGTGTGGATGGAGCCGCCCAGCTAGTTGGACGTCGGAATCGCCACGTTGTTCGGAGGAGCGGAGTGAACGTCGACACTTCGAGGAGCGGCCGCTCCACACAGCCCGACAGCGTACGGCGGACGGTCCGCCCCGGCAAGCCGAAGGCTTCCCGTCGAGGAGCGGGCATCCCCCATTCGAGCTATGCGCCCTCACCCGCTAAAGCCGGTCGGCGCCTGCGCCGATACGACATTGCGTGGACGCCGCGGAGCGTAAGGAGATCCTGAACCGCTATCGCGACCACAGCCGCCGGTTCGAGGCGGCTGCGGCGCGCCGGAATTCGAACCGGACGGGGGCCGTGATCCCCTTCACCCCGCCGCCTGCGCTGCGAGAGCTCGAGCAGGAGCCGACGGCGCGAGAGATCCAGGTGCTCCAGCTCGTCGCGGACGGCCTCGTCAACCGAGAGATCGGCCAGCAGCTCTTCCTCTCGGAGGAGACGGTCAAGTCGCATGTCCGCCATCTCCTGGCGAAGCTTCAGGCAAGAAGCAGAGCCCACGCCGTAGCCGTTGGCTTCCGGCGTGGACTCATTGCGTGAGCTCCATCCGTCGGTCTCACTTCTGCTCAGACCAGCGATCCCCCGGATGAGGGATGCCCAGGTTGTGGACAGAAACGAGGATTCGACGGGCTTACCAGTCCTTCACGCCAGCTGACATGACGGCGAGAAGGAGGTTGCGAACGAAAGACTTCCGCATTCGCTACTCCTAGATTGGGAACTGACGGCAGACGGATCGTATACCCCATTCGAGGGATAGATCAAGTTTGGATCACCACGGCCATCCCAGTCGCCTGCTCATTGGATATGTCCTTGGGCTGACGGCGGCAGCTCTTCTTAGCGGCTTACATCCTCATCGAGTTCGGCTTCACGCTCGGAAACGGTTGGGTCGTCATCGCGCTCTGCCTGGCCGCCGCGGTCGCCGAGCGTGCGTCTGTGCGACTCACCGACACGACGGAGTTGTCAATTTCGCCGGTGCTGACGCTGTTCGCAGCGGTCCTATTCGGGCCGCTAGCGGGCGGAATTGTTGGCGCAGCATCGGAGATCGGAGACTCCGAACTCTTTCAGGACAAGCACGGCCGTTCGCTCCATCTCAAGTGGCTGACTTACACCAGCAGCCGCTTCATGGCCGGCGCAGCCATGGGCCTCACGGCAGGGGCTGTGCAGGACCGCATCGGAGGCACGGCGGCCTCTTCCTGGCGACGATCGTCGCATCCGCGGTAGGCGAAGCGCTCGAAATTGCCTTCGCAACCGTCACGAGTCGAGTACGTGGCAACCGGACTGCGATAGCCCGGATGGTTGGCCCGGTGATGGCGACAGCAATGTGTGTATATGCACCAGTTGTCGCGGCCTTGGCATTCACGTACACCGACCTCTCTCCCTGGACCGCGTTCCTCTTTCTCGCGCCTGCCCTCGCCGCGCAAAGGCTGTTCAGCCTCTATCAGGAGAAGGCGCGCTTGTACGAGGAACAGCTGACTCTCTATGCGGACCTGCAGTCTGCGAATACCGCGCTCCGAGACGCGAACCTGTCATTCGCCACTGCGCTAGTACAGACGCTTGAAGAGAGTGACCGCTACACAGCCGGACATTCAAGGGCAGTCGCGACCTACTCCCGCGACATCGCCCAGAAGATGGGACTCGCTCCGGAAGAACAGGAGCGAGCATTCCTGTCCGGACTCGTGCATGACATTGGGAAGATCGGACTGCCAGCCACACTCCTGAACAAGGAGGGACGCCTCACTCTCGATGAACTCAGAGAGATGGAACGACACTCCGAGATCGGAGAGAGAATTCTCTCCAAGGTTGAGGCCTACGCTGACGTCTCGTTGATCGTTCGTCACCACCATGAGCGAATGGATGGGGAGGGCTACCCCGACGGGATCCGCGGAGCCGAGATCCCGTTGATTTCGCGGATCATCGCTGTCGCTGACGCCTATAACGCGATGACTTCTGATCGACCGTATCGACTGGCGATGGAGTACACGGTTGCCCGAGATCGGCTGCTGCAAGCGATGGGGAGCCAGTTCTTCACAGACGCGGTTGTTGCCTTCCTCTCGGTGCTTGCTGATGCGGACGGTGACTATCGCGGGGCACGCGGGTCCGGGTTTGGCGTCATGATCGATCAAGGTGAGTCTTCGTCTGACGGATTCGCGGCGGCCGGCGCCGCGTAGCGACCACGCGCCGAGTTAAGAGCCAGCGCCGTCCTCGAACGGATCCCCAACTTGTCAAACACGTGATGGACGTGCACCTTTACTGTGCCCCTGCTTATGAAGAGCTGGCGCGCAATCTCGGCGTTGGACAAACCTTCGCAGACTAGGTCGTAGACCTCGCGCTCACGTGCCGAGAGCGAGATTGCAGGATCAACGAGCGACGCTGGAGAGACGCCGAGTGCCTCGACACGCTCATCGTCTCCGGCTCGACGAACTAAGAAGACCGCCTTGTCGCGTACGCGGCTCGACGAAAGGAGAGTAGAAAGCAAATCGGGATTGGCTCTATAGGCGGTCACCGCGAAGTCAACGGAGCCCGTTTCGAACACGTGGTCAACCAACGCCTCGCAGCGTTGAATCAGATCAACGCTCCGCTCCTTCAGCGCGCAAACAGCGTTGACGGCGTGGAACAGAGCGTGCGCCTCTATTCCTCGAGTACACATGGCCGCCTGCTCAACGAGTTCCATCGCCTCGCTCAGCCGTCCAATCGTTGCGAGTGCGAGTGCGCGTGAACCTAGAACTTCGCCCCTCATGCTCGGGAGCGCGTCGTCGATGCTCGGCGGCTCCGTTGCGCAAGCTTCTGCTGCCGCGCCTGACTGAAGAAGCACTCGCATGCGGATCGCGTATGCGTTCTGCAATCCGTTCACGTCGTTCAGGCGACTCGCTTCCCGATTCGACTGCTCGACCGCGCTAAGGGCTTCCTCACTCTCGCTCAAGCCGGCCAGTGCTACCGCTCGTGTTGCATAGCCGTACGGCAGGGCTGGACTGACACGAAACCCTGTTGCGTCGTCGATGAGGCGGTTCGCCATCTCCAGGGCGTCCCCGTAATAGGCACCAAGAGCAAGCGCCCACGCGTGCATGCTCAGGAACGAGCAGCGAATTAGTGGGTCATCGACACGGTGGACAAGCTCGAAGGCTGCTCGACTGTCAGGGAGGTGGGTGACGAACCCGAATCGAAACCCGAGGCTCAACTGCTTGTCCGCCATCCGCACCTGGTCTCGGACGTCCGTAACGTCGACCGTTTGCTCAAGTTGCCTGAGCAATTCGTGAGCCTCCGGCCGTTCAAGCGCCGAGGTACACATCAACACACCCCACCTCGCTTCTCGCTCCTGCGCGTGAGTGCGCGCCGCGTGACAGGCGCTTCGGTAGTAGTTGAGCGCCTCTTCTTCGTGTGAACCGACGTGCGACGCTCGTGCTGCAGCGACCAAAAGGCGGTACTTCACCTCGCCGATGGCCGTCTTATCGTGCATCCCACACCGAGCAACGGTCAGAGCGGTTACGTGACGTCCTTGGCGTATATGAAGCTCCGCCTCGGCGACCGCGAACACGGGGTGCCTTGAAAGCCTGCGTGCCCTCGCGTAGCGGACCCACTCCTCCACGGCAACGAGACGCCCGCTGTAGACCATGTCGTCAACCGCTTCGAGCACCAACCCGGCTAGTTCCTCGTGAAGGTCGTGCTGGCGAACCAGCTCGAATGCGGGGTCCCACTCTTGTCTCTTCCTGTACACCGAAAGCGCGTCCGCGGTCGCCGCGGCGAGCCCCGAGATTGGCTCATTAGGCACGCGCGCCTCGAGGAACGCTCGGACGAGGGGGTGGAGCTCGAGGCGGCCGTCTCGCTCCTCGAGGATGCCCAGGCGCGAGCGCCTCGTGACACACCTGTTCCGCGCGCTCGGGGCCGAGGATCGTCTCCGCCAGCTCGCGGTCGACGAGCGGCATGGCCGCCAGGATCGCGAGCCCGGTCTGGACGGTAGGGTCGAGGCCGCGATAGAGCTCGTCGGCGAAGAACTCGTAGAGCGTCTCCGGCAGGTCCGCGTCCGTGTCGGGCGCGTCCGGGGCCATCCCCGCGAGACCGACCACCGCCGGCCAGCCGCCCGCGAGCGCCACCAGTCCCGAGGTGAGCTCGGTCCGTGCGCCCTGCAGGATCTCCTCGATCTCGTCGGCTCCCATGGCGAGCGCGGTCTGCGGGATCTCGAGGACGTCACCGTCGAGGATCCGCCGGGGCTGCACCCACGTCGGACGGACGCGGCTGGCGATCAGGAGCTGAACCGGCGACCGCTCGACGACCGTCTCCACGAACGCCTCCGACGCCACGGACACCGCCAGGTGCTGGTAGTCGTCGATCACGACCCAGCCGTGAGCGGGCCAGTCGTCGAGATCCTCCGCGAGCATCTCGGCGAGAAGCGTCGCCTCCCGCTCGGGGTCCTGGGTCACCGCCAGTCGCTCGAGGAGGCGCCGACCGGCGCCGGGAAGGATGGCGTCGGCCGCGGTGACGAGCGCCCTCGCGACCACCGCGACGTCCGCGGCCGAGCGCCGCGCATGGAACCAGCCGACCGCGCGGCCGTCCCGCGGCGCCCACTGCTCCACGAGGATCGTCTTGCCGTACCCGGATCCGGCGACGAGCGTCCGCACGCGTGCGCTCGAGCGGTCGAGGGCACGGATCAGACGGGGGCGCTCGATGATCCGGCGCTGTCGGATCCTCGGCTTCCGTGGCTCCTCTGCCATCAGGATCGGTGGAGTGAACCTACTCCACTCCCCTCCGTTCTGGGAAGAGGACGCCCGCGGCCGGCGTGTGCGGGCCGCGGGCGTCTGCCGTCAGCGGCTCCGTGGGGGGCGGAGCCTGACGAGGGCGGGGACGTAGGGGTCCTCACCGGTGAGCAGGCGATACGCGGCGGGGATCTGCCTCCGGCGCGCAACGCCCAGCTTCACGCGAAGCGCGTCGCTGTGTGCCTTCGCGGTGCGAGCGGAGATCCCCAGGGACCGCCCGACCTCGTCGTTCGAGCACCCGGCCGCGATCAGCGCGACAACCTCGCGCTGGCGGTCGGTCAGCGGCGCGTCGACTGCGGTGGCCGTCCTCGTCATGGCGCGGATTCTTTCGTCCCTCGTTCGAGGGATCCATTCGTCAGCGGGTGTAACCAGGGGTGTAACCGGCGGGGCGAGCCGCGGCTCGCACCGGTCGCGTCGCTGCGGGCACGATGAGGCCATGGGTGCCGCGGTGGCCGGCGTAGGCCGGCAGTTCCGGATGAAAGAGCGCGTGCTCGCAGTCGCGGCGCTCGCCGCCATCGTCGCGGGCGGGATCCTCTGGCTGCTCGGCGAGCGCGGGGTGGGCGGACATCGTGTGGGGTGCCGGAGCGGCGGTCGTCCTCGTCCCCCTGATCGTCGACACGCTGCGCAGCCTGCTCGAGGGAGACATCGGAGTCGATGCGATCGCGCTCGTCGCGATCGCGTGGGCGTTGATCCTCGGCGAGCAGCTCGCGGCCGCGATCGTCGCGCTGATGATGTCCGGTGGTGCGGCGCTCGAGGCGTGGGCGGCGGGCCGGGCCCGGCGGGAGCTGCGCCGGCTGGTGGAGCGGGCGCCCCGCGTTGCGCATCGGCACGGGGCAGCCGGGGTCGAGGAGGTGCCCGTCGAGGAGCTCCAGCCCGGGGATCTCGTCGTCGGTGCGCGCAGGAGAGATCGTCCCGGCGGACGGAGTCGTCGCGAGCACGGCGACGCCGTCGTCGACGAGTCCGCGCTCACGGGAGAGTCGCTCCCGGTCACGATCTCGGCGGGAGGCGAGGTGCGTTCGGGCACCACGAACGCGGGCAATGCCTTCGACGCCCGCGTGATGCGACCCGCGCCGAGAGCGCCTACGCGGCCATCGTCCGGCTCGTGCGCGACGGCGGAGAGTGACCGGGCCAGGTTCACACGCCTCGCCGACCGGTACGCGGCCGTCTTCCTCCCGTTCTCGCTCGCCGTCGCCGGCCTTGCCTGGGCAGCGTCCGGAGATCCGAAGCGCGGCCTCGCCGTGATGGTCGTCGCGACTCCGTGCCCGCTCATCCTCGCGGCCCCGATCGCGTTCGTGGGCGGGCTCTCGCGCGCCGCGCGGGCGGGTGTGATCGTCAAGGGAGCAGGTGTGCTCGAGCGCCTGGGCGCGGCCAGGACGGTGCTCCTCGACAAGACGGGGACGCTCACGAGCGGCGAGCCTGCGATCGAGCGCATCGTCGAGCTCGGGACGCTGCCGGCGGACGAGACGCTGCGCCTGGCGGCGTCGCTCGACCAGCTCTCGGCCCACGTGCTCGCCGAGAGCCTCGTGCACGCGACGAGCGCCCGCGGCATCGCGCTGACGACGCCGACTGGCGTCGAGGAGGAGCCGGGCCGCGGGATCGCAGGCGTCGTCGACGGGCGCCGCGTCGCGGTCGGCTCGAGCGGCTGGCTCGAGAAGCGCGGGTACGACGCGGTGCGCGAGCAGGCGAGAGCGCTCGACGACGGCGACGGGGCAGGTCGCGCCAAGGTCCTCGTCGGCGTCGACGGGCGACTGGAGGGCGTGATCGTGATGGCCGACCAGCTTCGGCCGGGAGCGGAGACGCGTCGCCGCGGAGCTGCGCGCGGCCGGCGTCGAGCACGTCGCTCTCGTCAGCGGCGACCGGATCGAGATCGCGCGCGAGGTTGCCTCGCACGCTCGGCATCGACGAGGTCTACGCCGAGCAGGATCCCGAGGACAAGCTCGAGTCGGTGAGGGAGGCCCGCGATCGGACCGAGCGGCGTGGTCGTCATGGTCGGCTGACGGCATCAACGACGCGCCCGCGCTGGCGCTCGCCGACGTGGGGATCGCGATGGCGGGCAAGGGAGCGACCGTCTCCTCGGAGACGGCAGACGTCGTCGTGGTCGTCGACCACGCGGGCCGAATCCCGCTGTCCGTGCGCGTGGGCCAGCGCTCGCTCGCGATCGCGCGTCAGAGCGTCGTCTTCGGCCTCGGGTTGTCGGTCGGCGCGATGGTCGTCGCCGCCTTCGGCTACCTGCCCCCCGTCTGGGGAGCGCTCTTCCAGGAGGTGATCGACGTCGCGGTGATCCTCAACGCGCTCCGGGCGCTGCGCGAGTAGCGGCGAACCGAGCGAGATCCGGCAGGTTTGCCCCTCTCGCCCTCCGTGCCATCATTTGGCATGGTGAAGCTCAAGCGTCCCAGGACGCCGCACTACGACGACCCCGTGGCGGTCGGCCGTCGGTTGCACGCCGCCCGGGAGGCTGCCGGGATCAGCCAGCGCGAGCTCGCATTCCCCGGATGCAGCGCTGCGTACATCTCGCGTATCGAGCGGGGTGAGCGCATCCCCTCGCTGCAGGTGATGCGCGAGCTTGCTCGCCGGACCGGGATCAGCGAATCCGCGCTCGCCTATGGCCGGGAGCGCATCGATGTCGGCGTCTCGGAGGCTGTCGCCGCGGTCGAGGCGGCAGAAGCCGCCGGCGACCGCGACGAGCTCGCCAAGGCGTACCGTGCGCTGGCACGAGCGGCGTCACGCGCCGCCAAGTCGCGCCGGGCGGCCTGACGCCGCGCGCCTCGGTTGCGCCCGGAGGCCGCGTAGGATCGGAGCGTGCCCCGGGACGCCGACATCGTCGTGGTCGGCGCCGGGATCGTGGGCGTCGCGACGGCACGGGCGCTCGCCGGATACGCCGGACGGGTCGTCTTGCTCGAGCAGTTCGAGCTGGGCACATGCGCACGGCTCCAGCCACGGAACGTCGAGGATCTTCCGCCTCAACTACCCGGACGAGCGGTTCGTCCGCCTCGCCGTGGCGGCCGACTGCCGCGTGGCGGGAGCTCGAGGCCGAGCGGGGCGAGCGCCTGATCGAGCGGGTCGGGTCCCTCGACCTCGGGCCGGTCGCCACCGAGACCGCGCGGGCGCTCGCAGCGTGTGGAGTGCGCAGTGAGACCCTTTCGGCGGATGACGTGCGAGAGCGATGGCCGCTGCTGCTCGAGGCCGGCGAGACCGCAGTGTTCCAGCCGGACGGAGGCGTGACGTACGCCGACCGCGCATACGCCGCGCTTCTCGCCGCCGCCTTGGAGAGCGGGCTGGACGTCCGCACGAGCACGCCCGTTCGGTCACTCTCGCCCGGCCGGGGCGCCGTGCACGTCGAGCTCGACAGCGGTGTGCTCACGGCACGTGCCGTCGTCGTGGTCGCCGGTGCCTGGGCTCCCGAGCTGCTCGCTCCCGTGGGGATCGACCTTTCCGTCGTCCCGACGCGCGAGACCGTCGTCTACGTGGACGTGCCGGAGGCAGGAGCGATCCCGCCCGTGATCGACTACGGCAGGCTTCCCTCTCCGAGCGAGGGCGGTGTCGCGCGTGCAGGGCAGGCCGGCTATGCGCTGGCGGCGCCGGGCCGGGGGCTCAAGGCAGGTCTCCACCACTCCGGCCCCGCCGTCATGCCTGGCTCCACGGCCGAGCCGGACGAGCGCCTCGCCGCGTGGGCTCAGGCGTGGGTGGCCTCGCGGTACGAAGGGGCCGGGGACAGGCTCGGCGCCGACACGTGCCTGTACACCAACACGGCGGACGACGAGTTCGTGCTCGAGCGCCACGGGCGGGTCGTCGTCGGCTCGGCATGCTCCGGCCACGGCTTCAAGTTCGCACCCGTCGTCGGGCAGACGCTGGCCGCCCTCGCGCGCGAGGCCGCCGACTGAATTCCGAACAACTGCCAGGCACGATGCGCCCGTGATCCAGTGGCCGATGCGCCTCGCCGCGCTTGCGGTACTCGCCTCCTTCGCGGTGGCGGTAGGGGGCTGCGACGGCGACCGCGAGGAAGCGACTCCGCCGCCCACGGTGCCGAGACGGTGACCGAGACGACGCGTCCCGCCGGCCGCACGGCTTCGGTCGCCGTCTACCTCCTGCGGGACGGAAAGGTGGCACCGGTCCGGCGCGAGATCGAGGCAACGCCGGCGGTCGCGCGGGCCGCGCTGACCGAGCTGCTCGAAGGCCCAACGCCGGACGAGGCCGGCGACGGCCTGGTCAGCGCGATCCCGGAGGGAACCTCGCTGAGGGACATCTCGATCGCCGACGGCATTGCCACGGTCGACCTCGAAGGCACGTTCGACGACGGCGGTGGGAGCGCGTCCATGCTCGGGCGCGTCGCGCAGGTCGTCGCGACGCTCACGCGCTTCCCGACCGTCGAGCGCGTCGCGTTCCGCCTGGACGGAGAGCCGGTCGCGAGCATCGGCGGCGAGGGTGTCGTCGTCGACCCGCCGATCGGCCGCCGGGCGATCGAGGACCAGACGCCGCAGATCCTCGTCGAGTCGCCCCTTCCCGGTGACGACGTCTCCGCTCCGATCCGCCTCCTTGGCACTGCGAACGTCTTCGAGGCGACCGTCTCGCTCGAGGTCCGGGACTCGGCCGGGAAGGCGATCCTCGAGACCTTCACGACCGCCACGTCAGGGACGGGGACGAGGGGCACTTTCGAGACGACTCTTCCGCTCCCCGGCCGAACCGGCGACGTGACGGTGGTCGCGTTCGAGTCCTCCGCCAAGGACGGCCGGCCGCTGCACGTCTTCGAGGTGCCTCTCACGCTCGCTCCGTGAGCGGCTCTGCGACCCCCGCGCGCCGATCGCAGGCAGACTGACGCGCGATGCCGCCGAAGCCGCGAAAGCCTCCGCCCCGCGGAGGGTCCGGGAACCGGAACCTCCTGATCGCGGCGGCAGCTGCGGCCGTCGTCGTCCTCGGGCTCGTCGCGGCGAGCCTCCTCCTGCGAGGCGACGACTCGGAGGAGGCGTCCCCGACCACGACGGGGCAGGCATCGACGCTGCTCGACGGGATCCCCCAGGAGCGGGCGATCCTCGGCTCCCCGGACGCGACGGTGACGCTGATCCAGTTCGAGGACCTGCAGTGCCCGGTCTGCAAGAGCTACCAGGAAGAGGCTTTCCCCGGGATCGTCGAGGAGTACGTTCAGCCGGGCAGGGTCAAGCTTCGCTTCGTCGGGATGGCGTTCCTCGGCCCGGACTCCGAGAAGGCGCTCCTCCACGTGATCGCCGCCGGCGAGCAGGGGAAGCTCTGGCAATTGGCCGACGCGCTCTACGCCAATCAGGGCGACGAGAATTCGGGGTGGGTCACCGACGAGCTGCTCGAGCGGCTGGCCGGTGAGCTGGGCCTCGACTACGAGAAGCTCAGGACGGATGCCGACGGCCCGGGTGCGCTGCAGCAGGCGAACTCGATGGCGGCCGAAGCGCAGCAACGCGAGATTCCGGGGACGCCGTGGTTCTACGTCCAGGTCGGCGACGCCGAGCCCTACGAGGTCCGGCCGGGCTCGTTCGACATCGGGGAGTTCCGCACGATCCTCGACGACGCGCTCAGCAGCTGAACAGGAGGATGAGCGACCGCGCACTTCGCGCCGCGGCCGCCGTCGTCGCGTTAGCGGGCGTCGGGGTGGCCGGGTACCTGACGTACGTCCACTACCAGCCGGAGGCGCTGATCTGCACAGGCGGGGGTGGGTGCGAGACCGTCCAGGACTCCTCCTACGCCGAGCTGGCCGGAATCCCGGTGGCCGCTGCTCGGGCTCGTGGCCCTCCTGGTCCTGCTCGGCCTCCTCGCGTGGGACAGCGAGCTCGCCCGCACGCTCGCCGCCGCGCTCGCGCTCGTGGCGCTCGGGTTCGCGGCGTACCTCGTGATCCTGCAGGCGTTCGTGATCGACGCCTGGTGCGTCTGGTGCCTCGTCAACGACGTCCTGATCGTCCCGCTGCTCGCGGTGCTGACCGTGTGGCGGGCGCGCACGCCGCAGGGCTCCGGCTGAGGCGCCCGCGCCAGGCGCCAGGCCGGCGCGTCCTGGCTCCTTGAACCAGCGGCGAGAGATCGGCGGAGCCGGGCTCTGCCCGGCGGGGAGCCCGCCGGCCAGGGCGCGCCGGGCTAGGTCATCGGGACCTGGCGGAGAATGCTCGACTCGATGCGGTCGAGGATCTCGGTGAGGCTCTCGCCCGTCGCCGTGATGCCGTGGTTGCGGAGGCCGATCACGGCGTGCGCCGGATCGGGCTCGCGGTCGATCAGCTCCGCGACGGACTCGGCCAGCTCCTGCGTCCCGCAGGGATAGTTGATGTCGGTCGCGGCGATGCCCTCCATCCACGCATGGACGTGGAGGATCGCTCCGACGTCGGGATGGGCCTGGTAGATCATCCAGTGCTCGATCGCGTCGACCGACACCCGACGTGGCTCGATCCCAGGCGGGACGCTGATCACCATCTTCGCGTTGTCCTCGTCGTACCCCGTGACCATCAGGATGTCGCGGCCGGCGACCTCGAGCTGGGACTTGTCGACGCCGCTCGCGCTCATCCAGAAACGCGTCGCGTCCTTCCGCGCGGAGAGGTTCCCGTACGAGAGCCCGCCCACCTGGTAGAGCCGCATCACGTGCCGCAGATCGCGCTCGTCGAGGTACTCGTGGACGGGGAAGGGCGCCGGCAGGAGGTCGAGCTCCTGCATCCGCTTGCCGGCAGCGCCGATGTCGGCGGTGACCTCGTCGCCGTCCCAGAGCTCGGGCTCGAGATCCGCCACGAACTCGTTGTCGATCACGAGCTTGGACTTCGCGAGCGGCGCGAGCCGCTCGAAGACCTCCTGCGGGTCGTCGGAGATCTTGTACGTGCCCCGCTCCATGGTCGTGAACCACACACCCTGCCCGGGCACGTGGAGCACGACGACGTTGGCGAGTGTGCGCACGAGCATCGGGTAGCTGGTCTTGAGGACGTCCTCGGGCACAGCGTCGAGCTCGTAGAACGAGGCGGAGTACGTACCGCGCGACTGGCGGCGGAACGCCTTCGGCTGGGCCGCGTCGAACATGTTGAGGACGAAGTCCGCGTCGGCGATGTCGTCGACGAGGGAGAACCCGTCCGACTCGAATGCAGTCCCGATCGACTGCACCCAGGCCTCGTGCTCCGGTGAGGTCGACGTCCCCCAGATCGCATACGTCCGCATGGCGCAACTCTACAGCGGAGACCGCACGGATCCTCGTGTCTCAGCGGAAGAGATCGCGGTCGCGCGGCATCACGAGCTCGGCTGCGCTGCCGTCTCCGCGCACGTCGACCCCGCGGACGATCGCGGCCGGCACGTGTCGCGCCTTGCCGAGCACGAGCTCCGCGGCACCCGCGATCTCGTCCGCGACCGCGATCTGGGTCGTGCGGAGCTCGCGCCCACGCGAGTCGGTCGTACCGCGCAGGTCGCGGAGTGGCGCGATCCCGGCGACGCCCAGTGCCACGTCCGTCGTTCCCTGGCGCCACGCGCGGCCGAAGGAGTCGCTCACGATCACGCCCACGTCGACCCCCGACAACCGAGCAAGCCGTTCGCGCAACAGCCGCGCCGAGGCGTCCGGATCGAGAGGCAGGAGGACGAGCACGTCCTCGCCCGGCGCGTTCGAGGCGTCGACGCCGGCGGAGGCGCAGACGAAGCCGTGTCGCGTCTCGGCGATCACGAGCGGCGGCCGTGAGCGGACGATCTCCCTGCTCTCGCGGACGATCACCTCCAGGTGGCGAGGGTCGCCTCCCTCCCCTGCGAGCTCGCGTGCGCGATCGGACGGCTCGACGTCCGCGAGCCGCACGATCCGCCCTTCGACCTTCGAGACCGCCTTCTGCGCGACGACGACGACGTCCGCTGTGCTCGAGCCCGCCCGCGCGCTCCGGCTGCGGCGTGGAGCAGGACAGCGAGGTCGTCGCTCTCCCCGAGCTCGGGCAACCCCTCGAGCGGGATCACGCTGACGACGCTCGAGGCAGGCACCTTGTGTTGATTCAACACAAAGCCGTACGGCCTACGGCTCCGGCGCCCGGGGCACTCCGGTGAGGCGGACGCCGGCGTGGGCCTTGTAGCGCTTGTTGACGTTCACGATCACGGCCGTCAGCCCTTCGAGCGCGCGGGCCGACGGCAGGGGGCCGCAGTCGATCGCGCGACCGGAGGTGATCCGCTCTGCGAGCTCGAGCACCATCGCCTTCGCCTCCGGGTGGTCGCCACAGACGAGGGCGTCCTCCTCCGGGGGATCCTCGCGGCCGAGGTTGCGCGCGGCGAGCGAGTGCAGGCCCGCGATCACTGGCGCGTCGACGACCTCCTGGATCCGCGCGGCGACCGAGGTGCCCTCGGAAGTCGGGTACCACACCGTCGGGCCCGAACGTCAGCTCGGCCGCGACCGACAGCACGGGCGTCGCTCCGATCGCCTCCCGGAGGGCACGGGCCGTCTCCACCGCCGCGTCGGCTTTCGTCGCGAGCACGACGAGCTCCGCTCCGCGGCAGGCGTCGGCGTTGGCCGCGCCCTCTACGCCATGGGCGGCCGCGGCTTCCGCCGCCCTGCCGGCGTCGCGCGAGCCGACCACCACGTCGTACCCGGCTTCGGCCAGGCGCTTCGCGAGCGCCAGCCCGAAGCTGCCCGTGCCGCCGACGATGGCGACCTTCACGCGACGGCCTCGAGCACCGAGTCCGCAAGGGCGCGAGCGGCGACGCGGTCGCTCATCAGCGTGTCCGCGACGACGAGAGGGACGTCCGCCTCGGCGGGCGAGTCCGCCCGGTCGACCACGAGCGCTCCGATCAGGCCCTCGTAGCAGCCTGCAACCTCTCGCGGCGTCGTCCCCCCGGCCATGCGCGTGAGCATACGGTCGAGCGGGCCCTTCACGGCACGGCCGCCGATCAGCGGGCTCACGGCGACGACACGATCGGGTCGGGCGTGGAGCGCATCCTGGATCCCGGCGACGGCGAGGATCGGGTGGATCGACGTGTACGGGTTGCTCGGCGCGACGACGATCGCGTCCGCGTCCTCGAGCGCCTCGAGCACGCCTGGTGCAGGCCGTGCGTCGTCTGCGCCTTCGTAGACCATCGCGTCCACCTCGTCCTCGTGCCGCCGCGCGACGAACCACTCCTGGAAGTGGAACGTTCCCGCAGGCGTGACGACGTGCGTGCGCAGCCGGTCGTCGGTCGCCGGGACGATCCGGCTCGCGACCCCGGCGGCCTCGGCCAGGCGCTCGGTGACCGCGGACAGCGGCGCTGCCTCGGCGAGCGCCTGTGTGCGCACGAGGTGGAGCCCGAGGTCGAGGTCGCCGAGAAGGAACCACCCCTCGCCACCCCACTCCCTGGCCGACTCGAGCGTCCGCCAGGTCTCGTCGGCCCGGCCCCAGCCCCGCTCCTCGTCGTTGAGCCCGGCGAGCGCGTAGAGCACGGAGTCGAGGTCCGGCGAGACATGGAGCCCGAGCACCTCCAGGTCGTCGCCCACGTTGCCGATCACGGTCAGCTCCCCGGGTGCGAGCACGTCGTGGAGCCCGCGCGCGATCTTCGCGCCCCCGCCCCCTCCCGACAGGCAGACAACCTTCACCGCGAGATGGCGTCGAGCATCTCCGCCGTGCGCGACCCGGCGCGAGAGCCGACACGCTCGAGGTCGATGAGCGTGTCGACGTCGTCCACGAGGTTGGGGAGCGTCAGCTCCTCGAACTCGAGCCCGAGCGCGACCGCATGCGAACGGAACTGACCGGCGCTGCCCGCCCCGTAGAGCGGCTGGAACACCTCTGCTCGGGGAAGGCCGAGCGCGTTCGTCGTCCCGTCCCGAGCCTCCACGATCGCCAGCTTCCCCAACAGCGCGGGGACGGCGAGCGCGTTGAGGTCCGAAGCGCGGATCCGCGGGACGTCTGCGTTGACGACGAGGCAGAGCCCCACGGCGCCCTCCAGCCCGGCCGCGACCGCTTCGCCCTGTCCCTCTCCGGGGTCGTCGACGAGCCGTGCGCCCAGGTCCGAGGCGACGAGCCTCGCCGACTGCATCGTCCGTCACCACGCGGACCTCCCCGACCGCCACCGCCACCTCGACGACGTCGCCGAGCATCGCCAGCGAGACCTCGCGGCGGAGCTCCTCGGGCAGCCTGCTCTTCCCGCCGGCGCGGAACGGGATCACCGTCAGCACGATGCGAGCCTAGAGGCTGGCGTGGGCGAGGTGCCGCTCAGGCGGCGTGCGGTGCGGCGCCGCTCGAGCCCGCGTCGGCCCCGGGCCCGGTGGTCGCCCACTCGTTGACCTCGAACCAGTGGGTGCCCTCGAGGGCCGTGACGACGTCCGCGTGGGTGTGCGCCGCGTTGAGGACGTGGTGCTGGACGTCGCAGCAGATCTCGACATCGTCGAGCGACAGCGCTTCAGGGATCTTGCCGACCACATCGAATGGAAGCTGCGCTTCGTGCACCGTCATGTGCTTGAACTGGAGGTCCGGAGCAAGCTCCATCAGGGTAGGCCAGTCCGGGCAGGTCTTGTAGCTCATGCGCCTCCGTCCTTCGGGCCGGCCCGCCAGGTTCCTTCGAGGCGCACCAGGCCGCGGCTCTCGCCGTCCGGGTAGACGAGGAGCGGCACGGGGCGCGGCAGGCGGTCGAGCAGCCGGCCGTCGTCGCCGAGGAGGGCGAGCGTGACGTCGAAGCGGCCGAACTGGAGGGGCGGCGACGCCACGTCGAGCCTGAGCGCGAGGCCCTCCCCGTCGCCGTTCCACCCGAGCTTGCCGGTCTCGACGAGCTCCTCCGCCACCAGCAGCCCGGAAGCGTCGCGCACCTCGAGGTGGAGTGTCGGAGCGGCGGTCGAGCCGGTGAGCACGACGTCGAGCCCGAACGGCTCACCTGCGAGGAACCGCTCACGCGGCTCGCCGTCCGCGGCGATCAGGCGCACGTCCCCGATCCGGGCCTCTCCGGTACCCGCAGGCCCACCGCCGTTCGGACGCAGGAGCGCCGGTGTCCTCGGCCATCGCCCGGCGGTAGCGCGTGATCGCCTCGTGCACGGGCCCGTCGAACGCGAGCCGCCCGTCGCGCAGGAGCACGGCGCGATCGCACAGCCGCTCGACCGCCGAGGCGTCGTGCGAGACGAACAGGATCGTGCCCCCGCGCTCCTTGAACGCCGAGATGACGCCGAAGCACTTGCGCTGGAAGCTCTCGTCGCCGACCGCGAACACCTCGTCGAGCAGGAGCACGTCGGCCTCGAGGAACGCGGCGATCGCGAACCCGAGCCGCATCGTCATGCCCGACGAGTACGTCCTGACGGGACGGTCGATCGCGTGCTCGAGCTCCGCGAAGGCGACGATCTCGTCGAACCGCTCGCGGATCCGGGCGCGCGAGAGGCCCTGCAGGGCTCCGTTCAGCTCGACGTTCTCGCGGCCCGTGAAGTCGGGATGGAAGCCCGCGCCGAGCTCGAGCAGTGACCCCACCCTGCCGCCTGTCCCGACGCGACCCGAGGTCGGCCGGATGATCCCGGCGATGAGGCGGAGGAGTGTCGACTTCCCGGATCCGTTGCGGCCGACGAGCCCGACCGCCTCGCCGGGGGCGACCTCGAGCGACACGTCCTGCAGCGCCCAGACCTCCTGCGCCCCCGTGCGGCCTCTCGCGACGAGCAGCTCCTTGAGCGTGTGCGTCTCCCGCGCGCGGACGACGAACCGACGGGACACGCCCTCGACCGAGATCTCGCCGGGGCGCATCGTCCCCCTACGCCGCGACCGCTGCGAGCTCGCGGCGGACGATGCCCGTGAGCACCTCGACGAACCCGGGGTCTGCGTTCGGCATCTCGGTGCGGGCGAGGCGCATCCCCAGCTCCTCGGCGCGCACCTTCGCCTCGACGTCGATGTCCCACTTGATCTCGAGATGGTCGGAGACGAACCCGACGGGGCAGACGAGCACGTCCTCGACGCCCTCCGCCCGCAGGGCGGCGAGATGGTCGAGGATGTCGGGCCCCAGCCACGGCTCGCCGGTCGGCGACTCGCTCTGGAAGGCGAACGACATGTCGCGGATCCCTGCGCGATCCGCGACCGACCGAGCTGTCTCCAGCAATGTGTCGCGGTACGGGTCGCCGTCGTCGAGGATCCGCGCCGGCAGGGAGTGCGCGGTGAACACCACGTGCGTGCCCGGGTCGGTAAGGGCAGTGCGACAGCGCTGCGCCAGGAGCTCCACGAGCCCCGGGTCGCTGCCCCACTCCCGGACGAATCTCGTCTCGACACGGCCGCCTACGGCCCGGTCGAACAGCTCCTGGTACTTCTCTATCGAGAGCGACGACCAGTGCGGCGCGAGGACGAGCCCGACGAGCCCGTCGTGGCCGAGATCGAGCGCGGCCTCGACCGCGGTCGCGATGCGCGGGTCCCAGTGGCGCATCCCGGTGAGGACGGGGATCCCGAGCGCCTCCTCGAGCGACGCGCGGATCTGCTCGGTGACGGCGTTCAGCGTGGAAGGTGAGTCCGAGTCGTCGATCCCGAGGGCGCGGTAGCGCGCGACGAGATCCTCGAGGTGCTCGGGACGGATCGGACGTCCGCCGCGGATGTCGGCGTAGTAGTCCGGGACGTCGGAGAGCCGGTCGGGCGAGCCGTAGGCCATCAGGATCACGGCGGGGCTCCTCATGCCGCACCGTCGCCTCGGTCCGCTCGTGAACCAGCTGCGTGAGGCGCGTGAGCACCGAGGGGTCGGTGCCCGGGAGCACCCCGTGGCCGAGGTTGAAGACGTGGCCGGCGCGGCCGCCTGCCCGCGCGAGCACGTCGAGCGCCTCCCGTTCGACGACGTCCCAGGGCGCAGCGAGCGCGGCCGGATCGAGGTTCCCTTGCAGGGCGCGGTCCCCGACGAGCGCCCAGCCGTCGTCGAGCGGCAGGCGCCAGTCGAGCCCGATCACGTCCCCGCCGGCCCGAGCGAGGTCGGGGAGCAGGTGTGACGCGCCTGTGCCGAAGTGGATCGTCGGCACGTCGACCGCCTCGAGGATCCGGGTCGTCCACGGCGCGACATGGTCGCGGTAGAGCTGCGGGGGAGAGCGTCCCGACCCACGAGTCGAAGACCTGGATCACGTCCGCTCCGGCGGCCACCTTCGCCGCGACGTAGCGGGCGAAGGTCTCGGACAGCACCGCCATCAACGCCTCCCACGTCTCAGGTTCGCCGAGCATGAGCGCCTTCGTCCGAGGGAGCTCGCGGCTGGGACGCCCCTCGACGAGGTAGCCGGCGACGGTGAACGGGCCGCCACAGAACCCGATCACGGCCTTGTCCGGGCCGAGCTCGCCCCGGACGATGCGGACGGCCTCGAGGACGGGCTCGAAGGCCCCGGGCTCCGGGACGCGCAGACGCTCGACGTCGGCGACGCTCCGGACAGGGCACTCGACGACGGGCCCGACGCCCTCCACGAGCTCGACGTCGATTCCCATCTCGACGACCGGGGTCATGATGTCCGCGAACATCACCGCGGCGTCGACCCCGTGGCGACGCACGGGCTGGAGCGTCACCTCGGCGCACAGCTCTGGGGTTCGCGCGACCTCGAAGAACGCGTGCCGCTCGCGGATCGCCCGGTACTCCGGAAGCGATCGCCCGGCCTGGCGCATGAACCACACGGGAGTGCGCTCGACCGGCTCGCGGCGGGCGGCACGAACGAGGAGCGGGGCGTGCATCCAACGGAGGGTAGCCCGTCGCGGGGCGAAACTAGACTCGGGCCGCGTGGAGCCCCTTGCACCGGTCTGGCGGGAGTCGACGCTCGCGCCGCAACGAGCCGGTGCGAGGACTACGGCGCGCGTCGTGCTCGAGAACGCAGGCGCCGCCACGTGGCGGTCGCGCGGCGCCGACGGCCTGCAGCTCTCGTACCACTGGCTCGACAGGCACGGCAACGCGATCGTGTGGGACGGTGCTCGCGCAGCGTTTCCGCGGCCGATCGGCCCCGGGGAGACGATCGCGGTCGACCTGCCCGTCGACGCGCCCCGGCCACCCGGCCGCTATGTCCTCCGCTTCGACCTCGTCGAGGAGCACCGCTTCTGGCTCTCCGAGGTCGGCGTCTCCACGCACGACGTGGCCGTCGAGGTCGCCCCGCTGATCACCGAGCGGCGGCTGGCGGTCGTGGTCCACGGAGGCCACGACCCGCGCACGACCGCGGCCCTGGAGGCGCAGGAGGAGCAGCTCGTCGAGGAGGCTCCCGCCGCGCGGGCGCATCTCGTCGCAGGGGCCGAGCCTGCCCCGGACTGGTCACGGCTGGTCCTGGACGCCCACGCTGAGGGGTGGGCCGCCGTCGGGCCGGCCGTCGTCCCGCTCGGAGGGCCGCTCGAACGGCGGCGTGCCGCCCGCGCGTTGCGGCGGTGGGCGCCGGGCGGCCGGAACCCACGGCTCGGCGCCCCGCTGCTCCTTCCCTCGCTGCTCGAGGGCCTCGAGCCGGGCGAGTCCCGCGGGCTGCCCGCCTACGAGGGAGAAGGCCTGTTCGAGGGACGCGCGGTCGTCAGGCTTCCGACGCGATGCGGTCGTCCACGGAGCTGAAGACGAGCGCCCCCAGCGCGAGGGCGACGACCGCCGCCACGCAGAGGTAGAGCGTGTCGGCGGCCGGCGGCAGCTCGCCTGCGTAGAGCGGTGCCCGGTAGGCCTCGATCGCGGGGGTGAGCGGGTTTCCCCAGTGGAGCAGGTCGATCAGCCACGGCCGTGACTCCGCGCCGGGCAGGTCCTCCAGCCGGTAGAGGATCGGGGTCAGGAAGAACCAGGGCAGGAGGACCGCGGCGACGACGAACTCGACGTCCCGGAAGATCGCGTTGAGCGAGGCCACCGCCAGCGCGAGCCCTGCGACGAAGACGACGATGACGCCCGCGACCGGGACGGCCACCCACGCGGAATCGCGACTCTCGGGGCGGAACCACAGCGAGAGGACGAGCACGATCGCGGTCATCGCAGCGAACGCGACCACCTGGGTCGCGACGACCGAGAGGGGCACGAGCTGGCGGGGGAAGCGCACCTTGCGGATCAGCGGCGCGTTCTCGACGAGGCTGCGGGCCGCGGTCTGCAGCGACGTGGCGAAGAACACCCACGGCGGCAGCCCGCAGAGCAGGAAGAGCCAGTAGTCGTCGAGGTCGGTCGCCTCGGCGCGCCAGAGGACGGAGAAGACCACGAGGTAGACGAGCATGAGAGCGAGCGGCAGCGCGAGGGTCCACGCGAGCCCGAGCGCCGAACCCTTGTACTTCGCGCGGAGATCCCGGCGGAAGAGGCTGCCGAAGAGCTCCCTGTGACGCACGAGATCGGCGTACACGCCCACGCGCGCGGATTGTAGGGGCGAGCTCCCGACGCCCCGATACCCACACAGAGTGGACATATCCCGTCCCTACAATCGTTTGCCGTGGAAGCAGCCGCCACGCTCGTCGCGCTGCCGGTCGCCTGCGCGGTCCTGTGGGCGTTGCTCCGCTCCCTCTCGTCGGGCGGCCGTCTCGTGGCCGAGCCGACCGGCGAGCGCTGGCACGACCGGGCGACGCCGACGTTCGGCGGCGTCGGGATCGCAGCCGGGCTCGGCGCAGCGGTGGCGCTCGCGGTCGCCGTGGGGGCCGTCGAGCCGTCGTGGGAGCTCGCGGGGATCCTCGCCGGATGCGCGATCCTCTTCCTCGCCGGGCTCGTCGACGACGTCCGCCACCTGAGCCCGGTCGCGAAGCTCGCGGCCCAGTTCGCGGCCGCCGGGATCGCGATCGCGGCCGGGTTGCGCGTCGAGCTCGTCTCGAACGACCTCCTCGGGATCGCGATCGCGCTGATCTGGCTCGTGGGGATCACCAACGCCTTCAACCTCCTCGACAACATGGACGGCCTCGCCGCGACGCTCGCCACCGTCGCGTGCGTGTACTTCGCGATCGACGCGGCGACGGTGCACGAGAACGACCTCGTCCTGGTGCTGGCGCTGTCGCTCGCGTTCGCCTGCCTCGGCTTCCTCCCGTTCAACCTGCGTCCCGGCGACGGCGCCCGCGTCTTCATGGGCGACGCAGGCAGCCAGCTGCTCGGCTTCCTGCTTGCGGCGCTCGGCCTCGCCTCGAGCTGGACGACGGCCGGGACGACGGTGGCGACGATGCTGCTGCCGCTGCTCGTGCTCGCCATCCCGATCCTCGACACGACCCTCGTCACCGTCAGGCGCCTCGCCGAACGGCGGCCCGTGACGCAGGGCGGCAGGGATCACACGTCGCACCGGCTCGTCTACTACGGCCTCTCGGAGACCAAGGCCGTGGCGCTGCTGGCGCTCATCGCGGTCGCGCTCGGCGCGACCTCCGTTGCGTACAACGTCCTCGATCGACCGGCCGTCACGGCGCTCGGAGTGCTGGTCACGTTCGCATTGCTCGTGCAGTTCGGCAGCTTCCTCGCCGAGCTGTCGGAGCAGGAGCGGCGCGGGAGGCCCGGCGACACGAGGCTGCGACACGCGATCGCCGTCCAGCCGCGGCGGCTGGTCGAGCTGCTCGTCGACGCGGCGCTCGTGTGCGGGACGTTCCTCGTCGCGTACCTGCTCTTCGTCGACGGGCGCGGCACGGAGCTCCAGCGCGGCACGTTTCTCGCCGTGCTGCCGATCGTCCTGGGGACGACCTACGTCGTCTATGTCCTCGTCGGCGTCTACAGGCGCGCCTGGCGCTACGGGACGAAGCGCGACCTGGCCACGATCGTGCTCGCGTCGGGCCTCGCGACCCTCCTGGCCTACGGCATCGTCGTCGCCACGCGCGACCTGGGCGACTTCCCGGTCGAGGTGTTCTGGGTCTACGGGCTCGCCGCCGCGGTGCTGGCAGCGCGCGTCCCGCTGGTTCGTGCACCTCGTCCCCGAGGCGGGCGGCGGGCCGGACGACGGCCGACGCAGGGTGCTCGTGGTGGGGGCGGGGCCGGCCGGGCGCGGCGTCGTGCTCGACCTGCGCGGCGACGGCGACGCCCATGTCGTCGGCTTCCTCGACGACAACCCGCGGCTCCGCCGACGTCGCGTGCAGGGCGTGCCGGTGCTCGGGACGACCGGTGACGCGCGGACGGCGCTCGAGTCGACGCGTGCCGACGAGCTGGTCGTCACCATCCCCGATGCACCGGCCGACCGGCTCCAGCTCGTCGCGCGTGCGTGTGACGCAGCGGGCGTGACGCACCGGGTCGTACGCGAGCGCCCCACTCCTTCCCGGGCTCCGACGCGAGCGATCGTCGAGTGACAGCGGAGCTGACGGCCCCGCTCAGGGCGCGAGAGCGTGAAGACGGACGTGCGCGCGCGTGTCGAGAGCCTGGCGCCCCTCGTAGGGGCGTACCTGCTCCTCGCGACGATCTACGCGTGGCAGGCGTGGCGGCGGGAGACGCCGACGATCTTCAGCGACGAGCTGGAGACGACGCAGATCTCCCGCGCCATCGCCGACACCGGAGAGCCGGCTCGACGCGGGGACCCGTACGGCTTCACGAGCCTCGTCCCGTGGCTGACCGCGCCCTTCTGGTGGCTCGACCCCGTCGCGAACGCGTACGAGGCGATCAAGACCTTCCAGGCGTTCGTGATGGCCACCGCGATCTTCCCGGCGTACCTGCTCGCGCGGCGCGTGGTGTCACCCGGCTGGGCGTACTTCGCCGCCGTCGCCACCATCGCAGCCCCGGCGTTGTCGTACGCGCCGATCCTGGTCGAGGAGCCCTGGGCGTACCCGGCCGCGACCCTCGCGCTGTGGCTCACGGTGCGCGCCGTCGACGAGCCCGGGCGATGGTCGATCGGTCTCGCGCTCGGCGCGTGCATCGCCGCGGTGCTCCTTCGGTCGCAGCTCGCCGCACTGCTCGGCACGCTCGCCATCGGGCTGATCGCGCTCGGCTGGCGCTCGGCCGCGATGCGGCGCTGGCGCGCGACGTGGTCGACGTGGGACCGGGTCGGTGCCGCGGTGCTCGGCGTCGGCGCGGTGATCACCATCGTCGCCTTCCTCGGCCACCGGTCGCAGGAGTGGGAGGTCGCGACCACGCTCTGGAAGGGGCGGATGGTCGAGTACGGGAGCTGGGCCGGCGGGGCGTTCGCGATCGGGATCGGGATGCTGCCGGCGATCGCGCTGCTCGCCGTCCTCGCCGTCCCACGAGCGGAGCGAGAGCGCCCGGGAGTCCGCGCGCTGGTGATCGTCTCCGCGGGAGCCGTGGTCAGCTTCGGCTGGTACGCGGCGGTCAAGGGCGCGTACCTCTCGACGACGTTCTCGAGCCTCATCGTCGAGCGGAACCTCGTCTACCTCGCCCCGCTCGCGTTCGTCGCGACCGCGTACCTCCTCGAGCGCGCCGCTGCCCCGGTCTGGTCCGTCCTCGTCGCCGGCGCGGCGGTGCTGGGGCTGGTCGTGTGGGTGCCGGTCGACCGTGGGCTCGACAACTTCCCCTACTACGAGGCGCACGGGCTCGCGATCCTCGCGCTCGCGAACCGTGAGTGGTCCTGGCCGCTGGGTCGCGTCGAGAACGTCGTCCAGCTCCTCGACGCTCGTCTGCATCGCGCTCCTTCTCCTGGCTGGGCACGCGGCTGCGTCACCGGGCGGCGTCGATCGCGGGCCCGGCGGCCGTCGTGCTGGCGGTGGCGCTCGTCGGCTGGAACCTCACGGCCGAGGTCTACGCGTCGATCGGCGAGCACGACTTCAGCGCGAGGGTGGAGAAGAACATCCCCAAGCCGAACGACTGGGTCGATCGCGCCGCCGGCGACGGCTCCGTCGTGATGCTCGGGCAGCGGATGAACGACAACCCGCTCGGGGTCCCCTCGACCGAGTTCTGGAACCGCTCGATCGCGAAGGTGTGGAGCGTCGACGGCACCGGGCCGGGCCCGGGCCACACCCTGACGCCCGACCTCGAGGACATCGACGGGACGCTCTGGCCCGACCCGCGCACCGACTTCGTGCTGGCCGCGAACGGCGTCGAGGTGGTCGGCGAGCAGGTCGCGACCAACCCGGACGCGAACGCCGCGCTCGTCCGGCTCGACGGCCCGATCCGCCTGAGGGCGAACCAGACGGGGATCGCGGCGGACGGGTGGGTCGTCGGCGACGCGGGAGACGAGTCCGTCCCCGCGCGCGCCGCGTACAACCGCTTCGACGTCACCGGCTCGGGGACGGGCAACGCGGTCGTGACGCTCTCCCGGGAGACGTTCTGCCCCGAGGACGTGCGTCTCCCGGGCGTGGCGCGCGTGCGGATCGGCGAGCTCGGCCGCGGCGCGGACAAGCAGCCGGCGATCGCACGCGAGACCGGGAGTGACATCGTCTACGTCCCAGGGTGTGCTGTCCGCACCGTGGTGCTGCCAACGCCCGACGGCCCGTGGCGGGCCGAGGTGGCGATCGACACCTTCGTCCCGGCGGAGATCGACCCGGGGTCGGGCAGCGAGCGTCGCGCGCTCGGCGCCCGCGTCTCGTTCGACGTCGCGCCGCGCTAGCGGAGTGCCGCGACGACGTAGGTGAACCGCACGCGGAGGGCCAGCCGCGCGAGCGGCCCCGAGAGCTCCGCTGCTCTCAGAAGACCGATCGCCGGCGCGGGGAGCCGTCGCGTCTGCGGGACGAAGAAGGGCCGTAGCTCGACCCGCGGGAATCCCGCCGCACCGAGCTCGGCCAGGACGTCGTCGAGCCGGTACTGCCGCGGATTCAGGTCGAAGACGAGCTTCTTCTCGGTGAAGCCGGCGACCCGGGCGAAGAACGCGGCGCGGTCGTGCGCGTAGTAGATCGCGCGGAACACGGTCGTCGCGGCGACGGGACGGCCGGGCTCGTAGGTGTTCAGGTCGCCTGCTTCGATCGCGGCGCGCTCCCCGAGCCGGCGGCGGGCCGCCTCCACCATCTCCGTCTGGGCGTCCACGCCCGTGTAGCGCAGCCCGCGCTCGAGCAGGAACGCGCCGAGCCCGCCGTCGCCGCACGCGAGGTCGAGCACCTCGTCACCGGGGTCGAGACGGGCGCCGAGCGAGGCGATCAGCTCCGCGCGGTGGTCGAGGTACGCGTGCGCGTCCGCGTACTCCGCATCCGACCAGCCGGCCGCCTTGCGCGCGTACTGGTCGGCCTTGCTCACAGGCGGGCGAGCGTCTCGGGGTGCTCGCGCACGAACCGCGCCATGCTGCGGGCGTGCCAGAGGGTCTGGCGGGAGAGGAACCGCCGGTCGGTCACCTGCGCCCAGTCGTGCGTGACGCGCGCGCCCGGCACGTACCACCGCTCCCAGCCGGCGCGCATCGCCCGGTAGCAGAGGTCGATGTCCTCGACGTAGTGGCGGTAGCCCTCGTCCCAGCCGCCGAGCTCCTCGAGCATCGCGCGGCGCATCAGGAGGAAGGCGCCGAGGAGCCAGTCCGCCTCGACCGGCGCCTCGACGTCCTCGTCGAGCAGGTAGTGGTCGCGCTGCCGCTCGAGCGGTGGGAACAACCGGCGAAGCGGCGTGCGTCGGACGAGCGTGCCGCCGACGGTCGGGAAGCGGCGCCTCGTCGGCTGCCAGGACCCGTCGGGCCACGTGGTGCGCGGGCCGGCGATGCCGCAGCGCTCGCGGCTCGCCGCGAACGCGTGGAGCGTTCCGACCGCATCGGGATCGGGCACGACGTCGGGGTTCGAGAAGAGCACCCACTCGCCGGTGGTGGCGGCGATGCCGAGGTTGACGTTCGCCGAGAGGCGGAGCGGCCGCGTGTTCTCGATCACGCGCGTGGTGACGGGGAGCGAGCGAGGAGTCGAGCCGGGCGTGTTGGCGACCACGACGAGCTCGTCGACCTGTGGTGCGAGCAGCGGAAGCAGCGTCTCCAGCTCATGGGCGTGGCCGTGCGAGACGACGACGGCGGAGACGCTCATCGCCCGAGCGCCTCGAGGTAGACCCGGACGGTCGCGCGCGCCGTGGCCTCCCAGCTGAAGCCGCGCGCGCGCTCGAGCCCAGCGGCCACCAGCCGCTCGCGGTCGGCGAGCGCCCGAGCGATCCCGTCGGCCAGCATCCCGTCCTCGACGACGACGGCCGCGTCGCCTGCGACCTCCACGAGCGCGGGATCGGAGACGGTGACGACGGGCGTCCCCGACGCCATCGCCTCGACGACGGGGAGGCCGAACCCCTCGTGCCGCGAGGCCTGGACGAGGCACGCGGCGCCGCGGTAGAGCTCGGCGAGCCGCTCGGTCGGGACGTACCCCTCGAGCCGGGCTCCGCCCGACCGCAGCTCGGCCGCGACGCGCTCGTCCTTGGTCGGGCCGACGACGACGAGCTCGAGCCCTGCCTCGCGGGCGGCAGCGAGCGCCGCGAGCTGGTTCTTCCGCTCCTGGATCGCGCCCACCGCCAGCGCGTAGGGCGCCGGTGGGGCCGTGTCGGCGGCGGCTTCGGCTGCCGGCGCGAAGGCGGGGTCGACGCCGTTGGGGGTCACGACGACGCGCTCCGGCCGGAGGTCGTACTGCTCGACGAGGTCCCGCTTGGTGCGCTCCGACACGGTCAGGATGCGCGCGGCGGCCGCGCGGCGCGCGGCACGACCCGCCGGAACACGAAGCGGTCCCGGGCACCCATCAGGCCGTGCTCGAAGGAGAGGTCGTGGATCGTCACGACCGCCGGGCACGGGCAGCGGAGCGGGATCGCGTACTGCGTGTGGACGAGCGCGGCTCCGAGCCGACGCAGGGCGCGCGGGAGCGTCCAGGCCATGCGCAGCTCCTGCGAGCGCGTCGCGAGCTCGATCGCCTCGACGCCCTCCGGGACGAGCTCTGGATGACGGGTGACGGCGGCCATGCGCAGCCCGGCCTCTGCCGCGGGCGAGGGCAGCGCGCGGAGCAGGTTCCGGACGTAGGTCTCGTCACCGGTGCGCTGGCGTCCGAGCACGTCCGCGTCGACGACGACGAGGCTCATGCGAGCTCCCGCCAGAGCGCCTCCACGATGTCGGCCGACCGGCGCCACGTGAACATCGCGGCGCGGTGGAGGCCGATCTCCCGGAGCTCCGCTCGCCGCCGCGCCGCCTCGTCGATCCCCGCGGCGATCGACGCCGGCGATCCCGGGTCGACCAGCACGGCCGCGCCTCCCGCCACCTCCTCCGTCGCCCCTCCGCGGCTCGTGACGACCGGCGTGCCGCAGGCCATCGCCTCGAGCACGGGGAGGCCGAAGCCCTCGTAGAGGGAGGGATAGACGAGGCAGCGCGCCCCGCGCATCAGCTCGGCGAGCTCCGCGTCCGTCGGCTCCCCCACCCAGCCGTCGGCGGCGACGTCCCCCCAGCCGGCCGCTCCGGCGACGCGGAGCTCGACCCCGGCGAGCCGCGCCGCCTCGACGGCAGCCGCGAGGTTCTTGCGCGGCTCGAGCGTGCCCACCGCGAGCACGTAGTCGCCCTCCGCGGCCGGGCCGTTCGGGGAGAAGACCGGATCGACGCCGTTCGGGACGATGCGGATGCGCTCGACCGGCACGTCGAGGAGCTCGACGAGCTCGTCGCGCGTGAACGCGGAGACGGCGACGACTGCGTCCGCCGCACGCACACCGCCGCGGAGGGCGAGCGCGCCCGTCACCCGGTGCCAGCGCGGGAACGCCTCCGGGTGCCGCAGGACGGCCGCGTCGTGCACCGTGACCACCAGCGGTGCGCGCGGAGCGACCGGCGCGCGGAACGTCGTGCAGTGGAGCACGTCGAGGTGCGCGGAGGCGTGACCGAGCCGGAACGGGTACCACAGCGCATCGCGGCGGACGGTCGCGAGCCGCCCGGTCCCCCCGCCTCGAGGCCGACGAGCTCCAGGCCGGGACGGCCGGCGAGCTCGCCGAGCAGCCCGATCACGTGGCGCGCGGTGCCCGCGCGCGTCTGGACGAGCGGGGAGGTGTCGATCCCGACCCTCACCGCGCCGCCCTCCGCACCGCCTCGCGCGGCTCCGGGTAGTCGAGCAGCGCGACCGCCGCGTCGACATCGAGCCAGCGATGGTCGACGTGCTCCGCGTCGAGCACCGGCTCCCAGCCCTCGGGCGCGTCGGCGACGTACACCCACACCGTGATCCGCTCGGTCCCCGCGGGGAAGCGCTCGCGTACCGACTCGGGGTCGCCGGCGAGGTCGTAGGAGAGCGGCCCGTCGAGCGGGGACGGTACGGCGTCGAGCCCGGTCTCCTCCGCGAGCTCGCGAGCCGCCGCCGCGTCGGGCGCCTCGCCCCACTCGACCCCGCCGGCGACGAGGTGCCAGTAGCCGAGCTTCTCCGGCGAGCGAAGGACGACGAGGAACTCGGGACCGTTCTCTGCGGGCCGCCGGACGACGACGGCGACCTCCTCGGGGCGACGGTCGCCGCTCACGCGCGCTCCTCGAGCGCGGCAAGGATCGTCCGTCCGTTCCGCTCCCACGAGAAGCGCGCTGCGTGGGCCAGGCCGAGCGGGACGAGCTCGTCCCGCCGCGCCACGGCCTCCCGGATGCCGGCTGCGATCGACTCGGCGTCCAGCGGGTCGACCCGGACGGCAGCGTCGCCGCAGGCCTCGTCGAGGGACGGGTGCTGCGTGGCGACGACGGGGGTTCCGCAGGCCATGGCCTCGATCACGGGGATCCCGAACCCCTCGAAGAGTGACGGATACACGAGCACCGCCGCCCCACGGTAGAGGCGGGCGATCTCGCCGTCGGGGACGTACCCCAGCCGCCGGATGCGGGCATCGGCGAGGTCGGGCCGGTCGCCCCAGCCCTCGCCGCCGGCCAGCACCAGCCCGAGCTCCCCGTCGAGAAGCTTCCACGCCTCGACGAGGCGCGCGATGTTCTTCCGCGGCTCGATCGTCCCCAGCCCGAGGACGCTCGGCTCGCCGAGGTCGGCGCGCGGGCCTTCCGGCGAGAGCCCGGGGTGAATGCCCGGCTCGGCGACGACGATCCGATCCTCCGCGATCCCGAGGCTCGTGGACAGGTCGTCCGCCGTGTACCGCGAGTTCGCGAACACGACGTCGCACGTCCTGGCCGCGTTCCGCGCCTTGTGCGTGTGCATCGAGACGGTGCGCGCCGTGCACCACTCGGGGTGGTGGAGCGGGACGAGGTCGTGGAAGACCGTCGCCCGAACGCCGCTTCGCTGCGCGGGGTACATCCACTCGCTGAAGAGGAACGCGTCGAGCCGGCCCGCGAGCCACTCCACAGGAGGCCGCCCGGCACGGCTCCAGGCGGTGCGGAGGGCGTGCGACGCCGGGAGCCGCAGCAGGCGTTGGTGGGCCGGGATCCCCGCGAGCGCGGCCCGGATCGCGGCCGGGCCGCGGAGGCTCGTCGGGGCGAGCGCGACGAGCTCGTGCCGTCCGGCCGCCGCCGCGGCCATGCCTCCGAGCGACCCCTGGATGTAGTTGCCGATCCCGGTGCGGGGGTGCGAGAGCGGGGAGACGTCGACGACGATCCTCATGCCGGCGTCACGTGCACGAAGGAGTCGAAGTGCGCGCCGAGCTCGCGGTCGTCCGTGTTGCCCGGGATCACCTCCGAGGGAACGCGGGTCGGCGTGACCGTGAAGTCGACCCGGCACTTGCCGTCCACGGGCTCGAGCGGCACGCGAAGCGTGACGGCGCCCTCCGGCGGCACGGTGATCCGCGCCACCGGCCGTCCGCGCACCGTCGCGAGGACGTCCGTCAGCTCGTCGGCGAAGAGCGTCGGGTCGGAGTGGAGCCCGACGAGCAGCTCGCCGCCTACGCAGCGCAGGCGCGTCCACGACAGCTCCGGGCCCGACCAGGTGTCGTTCGGGTAGCGCCCGCTGACCCTCGTGAGCGACGAGAGCGGCCCCCAGAGGCGCCAGAGCGTCGTCCCCAGGTCGTCCCGGGCGAGGGCCTCGCCGTCGGGAGTGATCGAGCCGTCGAGGAGCGCGTACGTCTCGTCGACCGTTCCGTTGTCGGGCGTCCGCACCGTGCCGTCGGGGTCGATCGTGACCCGGGTCTCGCCCAGCCCGCCCGGGGTCGGGTACGAGGTGTAGTAGACGTCGCCGACCCGCGCGTTGAAGAACTCGTTCTGGTTGACGGTGAACCGGTCGGCCCGCCCGGTCCAGAGCACCGCCACGTCGTCGCCCGACGGGACCCGCTCGTCGATCCACCCCCGCTCGATTCCACGGATCCCCTGGAACAGGGCGCCCTCCCCCGAGCGCAGCACGCCCTGCGGCCCCGACCAGACGGGCCGGGAGAGAACCACGAACAGGCCGAGCAGCACGAGCGGCACGGCGACCGCGCGCCCGGCGGGTACGAGCGGCGAACAGGGCGACCAGCGCAACCGCCGCGACCAGCACGGTGAGGCGGTAGGAGCCTGCCAGGAGGTGCTCGTTCACCGACCAGAGCGGGATCAGACCGAAGGTGTCGGACTTCGCCGGCTCGGCGATGAACCGCGTGTACGGGAACGCGACGACGAGCCCCACCGCGAGCACGGAGCCGATTGCGAGCGGAAGACGAGGTCGCGGCGCCCCGAGCGCGATCCACGCGGCCAACGTGGCGACGAGGAGCGGCGTCAGGAAGAAGAGGTACCGGTCCTGGATCCGGTCGGAGGCGAAGCGCGAGGCGAACGTCGCGACGACGAGCGTCGACGTGACGAGCAGCGCGACGGTCGCGGCGAGGTGCTCCTGCACCGCAGCGGGGAGCCGCCGTGCGCGAGCGATGAGCACGACCAGCGCGACGACCGGGACGACGAGGACGTACAGCGTCAGCTCCTCGACGTGCCAGAGCCAGAAGCGAAGCGCCTGCGCCGACGTCGTAGCCGCCCTCGCCGACCACGCTGTAGGCGCCGAGCAGGTCGGACAAGGGCCTGCCGCGGAGCAGCTGCGCGACGAGCACGAGGATCCCGATCCCGACGACACCGGCGAGCAGCGGGACGAACGGACGGACGACCCGCCGATCGCGGCGGAGCAGGGCGAGGACGAACGGCGCGAGCACGACCGCGCCCACGAAGCCGAGCGCCTGCGAGCGGGTCGCCACCGCCGCGACGAGCGCCGCGGCGAGTGCGGCGATGCGCCCGACCGTGGGTCGCTCGAGCACCCGCACGAGCGTCCACGCGAACAGCAGGGCGAGCGGATAGAAGAGGTTCTCGGTGACGATCGTCGCCGTGTAGGCCATCGACGGCAGGGCGACGGCGAGCACCGCGGCGAGGAGCGACAGCAGCCTCCCGGCGACTCGACGGGTGAGGAGCCAGGCCGGGACCGCCGCGAGGGACATCGCGATCGCGTTGGTCGCCTTCGCCGCCGCGTACGCGTCCGGCAGCGCGTCGAAGAGCCCGTAGGCGGGGGCGAGCAGCGCCGGGTAGAGGATGCTGTACCCGCTCGTCGAGACGCCCCGCACCTCGAACGAGCCCGTGTCGACGAGGCTCCGCGCGAGCTCCGAGTAGATCAGCTCGTCGACGAAGATGAACGGCGCGGGCATCGCGCGCACGAGCCAGATCCGCAGGGCGGCCGACACGAGCACGATCGCCGCGAGCCACGCCCAGTCCGGCACGCGGGCGGCTCGCGCCCGCCACGGGTCATCCACCGAGGTCGACCTCGGAGAGGCGTCTCGCGATCTCCGTGGCCTCGGGCGTGCCCGGGGCGATCCCGACCTCCGCGGCTGCCTCGCTCACCTCGTGCAGCACCTCGTCGGCCACCGCCCGTCCGCCCGCGACGCTCTCGAACGCGGCCGCCTGGCGCTCCGCCACGCGCGCGAGGTCGTGCTCACCGGTCGCGAGGTCGCGCGCGGCGGCTCCCATCGCCGCGCGCACGTCGGCGCGCTCGACCAGGAGGCGCAGGGCGGCCGCGAGCTCGTCCACCTCGCGGTCTCCGACCCCGACCTTGAGCGCGACGCCGTCCGGCAGCTCCGCGAACCAGCCGACGTCCGAGACGACGAGCGGCTTGCCCAGCGTCAGCGCGCGGATCGCCGTGCCGGAGGTCTCGCCCATCGTCGGGGAGCGGAGGTTGACGTGGAGGTCGCACGCGGCCATCAATGCCCACAGGCGCCGCTCGTCGACGAACCCCTCGCGGACGATCCCGTCCCCGCCGAGCCCGAGGCGCTGCAGCCGGCGGTCGAGGTCGAACCCGGGCGACGTCGCGCCGACGAGCAGGAGCCGGGCGCCGGCGTGCTCGGCGCGTACGCGGGCGAACGCCTCGAGCAGCTGCGGCACCCGCTTGCTCGCGTTGACGTTCCCGAAGGCGCCGATCAGCGGCTGCCCGCGGACCTCCGCGGGCGCGAACCTCCGGCACGGGCCAGGCGGGATGCGCGACGCGGGCGATCGGGCCCGCGAATCCCGCCGCACGCGCCAGCTCCTCGACGTACCGCGAGTGGACGACGAGGCCCGTCGCCAGGCGAGAGCACCTCGCCGGCCAGCGGGAAGTCCTCGGGACGGGCCTCCCAGAGCGGCGGCAGCCGCTTGTCGAGCACGCCGTGCGCGAGCAGCCTCCCGACCACGCCGTGCTCGCGCTCCATCGCGTCGAGGTAGCCGTGCCCGTCGCGACGCCCGATGGTGACTCCGGCGACGAGGTGGTGGAGCACGAAGTCGTGCAGCACGACGAGCCCCGGCGACCGCCGAAGCGCATCGAGGATCCAGCCGTGCGCGTCGGGGTTGTTGCCGATGTGGTAGACGGAGAGATCGACGCCGCGAGGGGGCCGCTTGGCGCCGCGCTTCGGGACGATGACGTCGACGTGCCCGCGCAGAGCCGGGCAGGAGCAGCGCCGAGTAGTCGGCGATCCCCGACGCCTCCGGCGGCATCGGCGAGAAGTAGGCGACTTCTCACGAGAGCAGCCTCGCGATCGCGCGCGTCCCAGGTCACCTCGTCGGCGAGCGCCTTCCCCGCCTTGCCGAAGGCCGCGGCTTCGTCCTCGTGCTCCCGCAGCCACGACGCCGCCTGACCGATCGCCGCCGCCTCGGGCCGGACGACGAGCCCCGTCCGCCGGTCGTGGACGACGTCGAGCGGGCCGCCCGCGTCCGTCGTCGTGATCACGGGCTTGCCCGAGAGGAACGCCTCGTACGGGCCCATCCCGAAGTCCTCGTCGACCGGCGCGTAGTAGACCGACGAGCACGTCGCGTACAGCTCGGCGAGCCGCTCGGCGCTCACGCGTCCCTCGAAGCGGACCCGACCGTTCAGGCCGCGGACGTGCGCGAGCTCCTCGAGCCGGTCGCGGTCGGGACCGTCCGAGGCGATGACGACCTCGACGCTCGGGTCGAGCGCGGCCGCCTCGAGCAGGAGGTCGATGCGCTTCGCGCGGTCGAGGCGGCTCGCGGAGAGGACGAACCCGTGCGAGGCCTCCGAGCGGTAGGGGAGCGCCTGCGGCGGGTGCGGCAGCACCTCGGCGACGAAGCCCGTCGAGCGCTCGAGCCGACCGGCGACGTTCGCCGACGTCGCGAAGAGGCGCGTCGCCTCGCCGAGCGCGAGGCGGTCGAGCTCCTGCACCTGCCGACGGAGCGCACGCTCCTCGGGCGAGGGGCCGAACTGCCCCAGCGCGGTGCCGTCGAGCTCGTACGCCTGTCGGAACTGATGGACGAGCCAGACGCGCTTCTCGTGATGGCGGACGACGTACGAGGGGAACTTCGTCGCGACGACGACGTCGATCTGCCGCCCGTCCGCCTCGTCGAGGTCGAGCATCCGCCAGAGGAACGCCTGCGTCAGCACGCGCGCGCCGGGATACCACTTGAACGGCACCGAGACGAGATCGGCCTCGTGGCCGCGTGCCCGCAGCTCCGCGACGAGCTCGTCCGTGAAGATCTCGGCGCCGCCCCGGGCGAACGGCACCTGAGGGCGCAGAACCGCGATACGCATGTGGTCCTCTAGCGCTTCTCCGCCGCGCGGAGGAGCGCCAGCTCGGCCTCGAGGCGCGCGACCCGCTGCTCGAGGTCGTCGACGAGCCGCAGCGCCGCCGCGTTGAACGACCGCTGGTCGTAGGCGAGCGGCTCGACGTACCAGCGCATCAGCTTCCGGAGGACGGCCTTGGCCGGCGTGCCGAGGCCGCCGCGGAAGCCCGGTCGCAGCCGCAGCGGCCGGTCGGCGGACACGGGCCAGAGGCGCTCGGCCTCGGCGCGCGCGGCGCGCCGATCGTCCGGTTCGCCCGTCGCGCCGGGATCGGCGCCGGAGCGCCGGATCTCCTCCTTGAGGGCCGCGAAGAGCGCCTCGACGTCGACCTCCTCGGTGGACGGAAAGCCGTTGTCCGTCGCCTCGTCCGGCACCGGCGCAGTGTAGCCCTGGCCTCGGCCCGCCCACCGCCGCGCACATCGGCAGCCGCGACCTGCAGCTCGGGCATGCGCTCGTGTCGATTCGACAAGCGGTGTCCCGCCTGTCCGCTGCGTCGGGCGCCGGCCCGGGGTCGGTCTACGATCGCCGGATGCGGGTCGGGCTGCCGCTGCTCACGCTCGTCCCGGGATCTCGGGCGGGAGCGAGACGTACGCGCGCGAGCTCTGCCGCGCGCTCGCCCGGGTCGGGACGCACGACTACGAGGCGCTCGTCCCGACGCTCGCGCCGGACGCGGGCGGAGGGCTCCCGACCGTGGTCGCGACCGGCTACCGGGCCTCCACGACGACGCCCGGCCGGCTCCGCGCGATGGGGGCGCGCGCGCTGCGCCCCGGCGCGCTCCGCGAGCGCCTCGACGGCGCGCGACGTCGTCCACTACCCGCTGACCGTCCCCGTGCCCCCGGTCGCAGCGCCCGACGGTGCTGACCCTCCTCGACGTGCAGCACCTCGACCTGCCCGAGCTCTTCCCGCGCGGGGAGCGGCTCTTCCGCCGGCTCGCCTACGACCGCGCGGCGCGGCGCGCCGACCGCGTGGTCGTGATCAGCGAGTGGGTCAAGCGAGCGCGTCGATCGAGCGGCTCGGGCCTCGACCCGGACCGCGTCGCACGCGATCCACCTCGGCGTCGACCACGAGCGGTTCACGCCCGATCCGAGCGTCGCGCGCGAGCCGTTCCTCCTCTATCCGGCCGGCCGTGGCCGCACAAGAACCACGCGCGGCTGCTCGAGGCGTTCGCCCTCCTGCGGCGCGAGCGCCCGGAGCTGCGGCTCGTGCTCACGGGCGTCGGGCACGATCCCGGCGCGGCTGCCGCACGGCGTCGAGGCGCGCGGGGGCGTTCCGCGAGCACGAGCTCGTCGCGCTCTACCGGCGCGCAGCCGCCGCTCGTCTTCCCGAGCCTCTACGAGGGGTTCGGGCTGCCGCCGGTCGAGGCGATGGCCTGCGGCTGCCCGGTGGCGGCGTCCAGCGCGGGCTCGCTCCCGGAGGTCGTCGGCGACGCCGCCGTCCTCTTCGACCCGCACGACCCGGCGGCGATCGCGGCGGGCGTCGCGGAGGCGCTCGACCGCTCGGCCGAGCTCGCCGCGCTCGGCCTCGAGCGGGCCGCGCGCTTCACGTGGGACGCGACCGCGCGCGCCCACGACCGGGTCTACGAGCTCGCGGCCGGCTGCCTGAAGCCGCGCGAGGTCGGCCTCGACCATCAGCGTCAGGAGCTCGTCGAAGCCCACCTCGGGCTCCCAGCCGAGCACACGCCGCGCCTTCGACGCGTCGCCGACGAGGTCGTGGAGCTCCGCCGCGCCGCGAAACAGCGAGGGGTCGGTGCGCACGTGCTCGCGCCAGTCGAGCGACACCGCGTCGAACGCGCAGGCGACGAGCTCCTCGACCGAGTGCGAGACGCCCGGTCGCGACGACGTAGTCGCCCGGCTCGTCGTGCTGGAGCATCAGCCACATCGCGCGCACGTAGTCGCCGGCGTAGCCCCAGTCGCGGCGGGCGGAGAGGTCGCCGAGCGACGAGCTCGTCCTCGAGGCCCAGCGAGATCGCCGCGGCCGCGTGCGACGACCTTCCGCGGGAGGAAGTCCACCGGTCGCAGCGGCGACTCGTGGTTGTAGAGGATCCCGCAGCACGTGAACATCCCGTACCGCGGCGGTAGCTGCCGGCGATGAAGTGGGCGTAGGCCTTCGCGACGCCGTACGGCGTGAGCGGGCTCGGCGGCGTCTCCTCCGTCTGCGGCGTCTCGCGCGGCTCGCCGAAGATCTCGCTCGACGACGCCTGGTAGAAGCGGATCGCCGGGTCGACCTCGCGGATCGCCTCGAGCATCGACGTCGCGCCGACCGCCGCGAACTCGGCGGTCAGGATCGGCTCGTCCCACGAGCGCGGGACGAACGACGGCGCCGCGAGGTTGTAGACCTCGGTGGGCCGCGTCGCGCGCAGCGCCGCGACGAGCGCAGCCGTGGTCGAGGAGGTCGGCCTCGACGAGCTCGACGCGCCCTCGAGCGGTCGCGAGCGCCTCCGCGTACGCCGACGGGTCGCGCCGGACGACGCCGACCACCTCGTAGCCCTGCTCGAGCAGGAGCGCGGCGAGCAGCGAGCCGTCCTGCCCGCCGACCCCGGTGATGAACGCGCGGGGCGTCGCCATCCGCGCGGCCGAGTCTACGCGTCGCCTGCCGTCGCCGCGACAGCGCGTCTCGCGCAGAATGCCGCGGTGACGTCGACGCCGATCACCGACGCGCTGCGCGCCGCGCCGCCGGGCCTGCACGGCGACCGGCGAGTACTGGGGGCTCGCCTGGGCGGCGCTCGAGTGGCTCGAGCGCAACGTCGACCCGGATGGTCGACGCTCGAGACCGGCGCCGGCGCGAGCACGATCGTGTTCGCCGCCGCGGGCGCCGTCCACGAGGCCGTGACTCCCGACGCGGGCGAGGAGGAGCGCATCCGGCGCCGCTGCGCCGAGCTCGGCGTCGACGCCGGCTCCGTCACGTTCCGCATCGGCCCCTCGCACGAGGTCCTCGCGCGGTGGGAGCCTCGCCCGCTCGACCTCGTGCTCGTCGACGGCGCGCACGGGTTCCCGTACCCGATCCTCGACTGGTGGCACGTCGCCCCGCACGTCCGCGTCGGCGGCACGGTCCTGCTCGACGACGCCTACCTGCCCGCCGTCGCGGCGATCGTCGACTTCGCACGCGTCGAGCGACGCCTGGCGGGTCGAGGACGCGGTGAGCTTCCGCACGGCGCGGCTGACGAAGCTCGCCGACGAGCCGCCGCCGTTCATGGCCGGCGCCGACGCGGCGCAGCGGCCGCATGCGCTTCGCCTACCTTCCGCCGCACCGGCGCGTCGTCGCCTCGGCGCGGCAGCGCGTCTTCTCGACGCGGGCGGGCCTCTGGGCGGTGCGACGGCTCCGCCGGCGCGGCTAGACGGCGCCTAGGCGAGCGACCGCAGGTAGCGCCACGAGCCGCGCAGCCCGCGCCGGGCGCGACGAGCGCGAGCGCGCGCGGCGTAGAGCGCGAGCCCGACCGCGGCGGCCGGCCCGGCGTCGAGGCCGAGCGCGGGAGCCCGAAGGCGACGCAGGCGAGCACGGCCGACGGCGACCGCGGCGCGCGACGAGCGCCGGTCAGCGTCGGCCGTCGCCGCGTGGAGCCGGTGGAGCATCACCGCCAGCGCGACGAGCGGTCGTCACCGCGAGGGCGAGCGAGAGGCCGGCGAGCCCGCCGAGCACCTGGCCGAGCCAGGCGAGCGGCACGTGCAGCGCCGACGAGCCCGCAGCGCGACGAGCAGCAGTCCCCGCGTGCGCCCCTGGACGAACAGGAGCGGCAGCGTGACCGAGAACCCGACCATGAAGACCATCCACGGCGCGAGCAGCGCGATCAGGCGGCCGAGCTCCTCGCCGACGTCGGCGAGGTAGCTGTCGCCGAGCACCGCGCCGACGAGCGAGCTCCCGGCGACCGCGAACACGCCGGCCGCCGCCCCCACGGCGACGAGGGCGAGCCACGACGACGAGACGACGTGGCGCGCGACGCCTGCGCGGGTCGAGGCCGATCCGGGCGAGCGGCACCGAGGTGACGAGGCCGAGCGACGACGAGGTGACCGCGACGAGCGCCGACGCCGCCAGGTACGCGTAGCCGAAGCTCGTCGCCGACCCGACACCCTCCTGCGCCGCGAACGGCAGGCAGATCAGGTAGACGGCCTGCAGCGCGAGCGGCAGCGCGACGCTGCCGGCCGGCCTCGAGCAGCCGCTCGCCGATGAGGCGGCCCGGCCGGCCGGACGGCGCTGCGCGGCATCGCCTCGGAGCGGCGCGCGGAGGCCGAGCGCGAGCGTCGGCAGCGCCACCGCGACCGCGCCGTTCAGCGCCATCCCCGCCGCGACCGCGTCGATCCCGTCCGCATCGATGCGCACGAGGATGTACCCCAGGCCGACGACGCTCGCGACGATGTACGAGACGGCGGCCGTGACGTAGTCGTCGAGCGCGGCGAGCGCGCTGGCGGCGAGGCCCGCGTAGAGCTGCAGGACCGCGGCGAGCACCATCAGCGGGAGGAGGCCCTCCGCCGCGTCCCTGGCCCGGTCCGGCCCGAAGCCGGTCAGGAGCGCCGCGACCGGGCGGGCGGCGGCGACGGCGAGGACGAGCACGGGGACGGCGAGGACCGCGAACGCCACCGCCCAGGCGGCCGTCTCCTGCCCGAGCCGGCGCTCGACGCGCGCGCGCGCGAGCGGCGGGAGCACGACGAGCCGGATCGCGGTCGCCGCCAGGGCGAGGACGATGAAGACCCCGTAGGCGGCGAAGAAGCCGTCGGTCTCGGCGCCCCGGCCGATCTCGCGCGCGATGACCACGCCGACGACGGCGGCGAGCCCGGACTGGACGGCGATCGCGAGCGCGGTGACCGCGCCCGTCGCGAGGGACCCGAGTCCGGCCGGAGCGGTACGCTTGCCCACCGACGCGGAAGCCTACGGCGCGCGTCACACGACCCGATGAGCACCGAGACGATCTGGACCGAGGGCGACCTCGACGACCTGCGCGCGCGACTTCGCGGACGTCTACGGCGGTCGCACCGTCCTCGTGACCGGGCGCCGACGGCTTCATGGGCTCGCACCTCACCGATGCCCTCGTCGGGCTCGGCGCCAACGTCCACGCCTTCGTGCGCGCGACGTCGAGCGGCGCGCTGAACAACATCGCGCACCTCCGCCGCGACCTCAAGGTGCACTTCGCCGACCTCACCGACCGCACCTCGATCGACTACCTCGTGCGCGAGCTGCGCGACGCGCCCGACCGGCCGTACGTGTTCCACCTCGGCGCGCAGGCGCACGTGGGCGAGTCCGTGGCACCGGCCCTACGAGACCGTGATGGCGAACACGGTCGGCACGCTCAACCTCCTCCAGTCGATCGTCGACTGGGGGCTCGAGCTCGAGAAGTTCGACACGGCGGGCACGTCGGAGGAGTACGGCAACGTCCGCGACGACGTCACCGACCACCACACGTACGACGACGCGGGCTCGCTGATCCTCCACGAGCGCTCGCCGATCAACCCGAAGTCGATCTACGCGACCGCCAAGGTCGCGGCCGACTTCCTCACGATGAACTACTACGACGCCTTCGGCCTCCCGGGCGTCGTGACGCGGATGTTCAACAACTACGGGCCGCGCCAGAACCCGCGCTACGTCACCGGGACGATCGTCACCCAGGCGCTCACCCGGCCCGAGATCGAGCTCGGCGCGCTCGAGCCGCTGCGCGACTTCTGCTTCTGCACGCGACGGCGTCCGCGGCCACCTCACGGTCGCCGCGCACGGCCGGCCCGGCGACGTCTACGTGTACGGGCAGGGCGAGAACATCTCGATGGCCGACTGGGCCGACCTGATCGTGCGCACGGGCGTCGAGCACGGCTTCTGGCCCGACGACCGCCGCGTCGTGACGACCGAGGCACGCAAGCGCCCCGGCTCGAGCGACGTGATGGCGCTCCGCGTCGGCCACGAGAAGCTGACGCCGGAGACCGGCTGGCAGCCGCGGATCTCCTGGGAGGAGGGCGTCCTCCGCACGATCCGCTGGTACGCGGAGAACCGCGAGCGCTGGATCGGCCGGGTCGACTGGCTGCCGACGGGGTCGCCGCAGCTCGCCGCCGGTTCGTGAGCCGGGTCCTCGTCACGGGCGGCGGCGGGTTCCTCGGCTCGCGACTCGCCGAGCGGCTCGGCGGCGAGGGCCACGACGTCTCGGTCGCGCGCCGCCGCGACTACGACCTCACGTCGATGGACGCGACGCAGCGCCTGTTCGACGACACCGAGCCCGAGCTCGTGTTCCACCTCGCCGCCGAGGTCGGCGGCATCGGCGCGAACCGCGCCAACCCCGGCCGCTACTGGTACGCGAACCTGATGATGGGCGCGCACGTCCTCGAGCAGGCGCGGCTCCACGCGACGCCGAAGCTCGTGATCGCGGGGACGATCTGCGCCTACCCCAAGTTCGCGCCGGTGCCGTTCCGCGAGGAGCGACCTCTGGAACGGCTACCCGGAGGAGACGAACGCGCCCTACGGGGTCGCGAAGAAGGCGATCCTCGTCGGCGCGCAGTCCTACCGCGAGCAGTACGGCACCAACGCGATCTTCCTGCTGCCGGTGAACCTCTACGGGCCCGGCGACAACTTCGACCTCGAGACCTCGCACGTGATCCCGGCGCTGATCCGGAAGATGGTCGAGGCCCAGGAGCGGGGTGAAGCCGAGATCGTGCTCTGGGGCGACGGCACGTCCGACGCGCGAGTTCCTCTACGTCGACGACTGCGTCGAGGGCCTCGCGCTCGCGGCCGAGCGCTACGACGGCGCGGAGCCGGTCAACCTCGGCACGGGCGAGGAGATCGCGATCCGCGACCTCGCCGAGCTCGTCCGCGACGCGACGGGGTTCGAGGGCGCGATCCGGTGGGACACGTCGAAGCCGAACGGCCAGCCGCGGCGGCAGCTCGACACGTCCCGCGCCGAGGAGCTGTTCGGCTTCACGGCGGCCGTCCCGCTCCGCGACGGGATCGCCCGCACGGTCGACTGGTTCCGGGCGAACCACGCGGCATGAGCGCGAGCGGCGACCGCCGCCCGACCCGCGTCCGGCGCTCGCCGTCGTGGCACGCGCGGCGGACACGGTCACGCGCCACGTGGTCGATCTCGCTCGGCGTGATCGTGCTCGTCCAGATCGTCGCGACGGTCGCCCTCTTCTTCTCCGATCAACCGCAACGGCTGGCTGACCTATCAGGGCGGCGACCAGATCTGGCTCGTCACCGTCGGGCTGGCTGCTCGGCGACGGGCACGATCGGCTACGCGCTGACGAGCCACGGCTGGCCGATGCTGCTCGCGCCGCTCACGTGGATCACCGGCTCCAGCTCGATCGAGCTGCTGCCGCTGACGACGGTCGCTCCAGGTCGGGCGTGCTCGGGCCGATCGCGACGCTCGCGGTCTACGACATCGGCGCGCGCCTGGCCGGCCGGCTGGCCGGGCTCTGGTGCGCGGCGGCGTTCGTCGCCGCGCCGTTTCTCGCGATCCCCTACTTCGTCCAGCGCTACCACGACTCGTGGGTCGACCAGTTCCTTCCGCAGGCGCTCGGCCTCACCCAGCAGGCGGACTTCCCGTCGGTGGTCGCGGTGCTCGTCTCCGCCGCGTTCACCGTGCGCGCGCTCGAGGCGGGAGCGCTGCCGCGAGGCGGTCCTCGCGGGGACGTTCGCCGGCGTCGCGCTCGCGCTGAAGCCCGCGAACGCGCTCTTCCTCGGCGGGCCCGCTGCTCGCCTTCCTGCTCGCCCGCCGCTACGTCGCACGCGGGGCTCTTCGCGGCCGCGCTCGGGCCTGCGCTCCTCGCGCTGACGATCTGGAAGGCGAAGGGCCTCGGCGAGGTGCCGCTCTTCGCGCTCGAGGAGGTGAAGCTCGCCGCCGGAGCGGGCGATCCGGCCGTCGCCTCGGTGACGTCGTGGTTCGACCGCACGGTGCACCTCGAACTTCGACACCTGGAAGCAGAACATGTCGAACCTGCGCGAGTTCAGCTGGAGCGCGAGGGTGATCCAGTTCCTGCCGCTCGCGGGCGCGATCGCGGTCGCGCGGCGCTCGGTGCCCGCGGCCGGTCTCTTCCTCGGCTGGCTGCTCGGCTACGTGGTCGTCAAGGGCGCCGCGGACGTGGCGACGGTCGAGTCGGGGAGCTACTGGCGGCTGATCATGCCCGGGCTGCCCGCGTTCGTCCTGCTCGCGGCGGCGATCCCGCTCCTCGTCCCGACGTTTCCTCGAGCGGATGGGCGCGCGCCTTGCGCCGCTCCCCGGCCGTCGCCCGGGCCTGCGCACGACCTCGCTTCGTCGTCGCGTTCCTGGCGCTCGTCCCGATCGCCGTGCTTGTCGCCTCGACCGTCGCGCGCTCCGGCACAACGCGACGCCGCCGCCGGACTTCGTCTCGTCCGAGGTCGATCGTGGACGAGATCGGGGTTCCGGCCGACGCCGGGGTCGTGCTCCGTCGATCTCCGCCGCGAGGGCGCGGCCGTCGAGCTCGCCGTGGACCGACTCGACGACGCGCGCACGCACGTTCTACCGCGTCTACCGCGCGTCGCCGTCGACGAGCGTTCCCCGACACCGTCTGCGAGCTGCGAGGCGGACGACCGCTGCGAGCTGCGGGCCGAGACCCTCACGCACGACGCGCGACCGCACGCTACGTCGACCCGAGCCCCCGCCCGACGCGGTCTACCGGATCGGCGTCGCCGCGAACTGGCTCGACGACACCGGAACGCGGGCGACGTCTTCGCGCTCAGCCCGCCCGCCGCTCCCTCGGGCGGCTAGGCGTGACGCGCCACGTTCCGCACGGCGCTCGCCGCTCGTCCCCCTCTACCTCGCGTTTGCGTGTTCTCCGAAGGGGGCCTGATCACCGACAGCCTCTGGGGAGACGTCGGCCACTACGAGGGATTCGCGCGCGGATCCTCGGAGGCGACTCCCTTACGGGGACTTCACGGTCGAGTACCCACCGTTCGCGCTTCCGGTGTTCGTCGCTCCGGCCCTCGTCACGTCGGCCGCTCCGGGCTATCTCTTCGCGTTCAAGCTCCTGATGGCGGCGCCTCGGCGTGATCGTCCTCCTCGCGACCGGCTACTCGCTCGGGCGGCTCGGTGCGGGCCGCGCGGCGACACGGTCGCAGGGCTCGCCGACCATCGCCCTCGCTCCTCTGCTGCTCGGCCACGTGTTTCTGAACCGGTACGACCTCTGGCCCGCCGCCCTCGTCGCGCTGGCAGTCGCCGGGTACCTCTCGAGTCGCGACGCGGCGCGCCTCCGGATTTCTGGCAGCCTCCTTCGCAGCCAAGACATTCACGGTCTCGATGCTGCCGATCGCCGCCGGACGGATTCTCCTGACGCGGGGCCGGCCGGGGCTCCGTGCGCAGCGCGGCCGTCTTCGCCGCGCGTTTGCCTGGTGATCTATCTCGTACCTTCCTCGTCACCTCGTTCGGCGGGCTCGGGTTCAGCTACTGGACACAGGCGTCGCGCGACCTCCACGGGGAAAGCCTCGCCGGGTCGATCCTGCTTGCGCTCGACTCCATCGGAGTTGTCGACGCCACGATCGTGCCCGGAGACCCGGGCTCGCT
Source organism: uncultured Actinomycetes bacterium (assembly GCA_963722755.1). Lineage (GTDB taxonomy): Bacteria > Actinomycetota > Thermoleophilia > Gaiellales > Gaiellaceae > Gaiella. The sequence continues at coordinate 104,716 of CAVROJ010000018.1, read as the reverse complement.
CGACCTGGCCGGACGGCTCGCGTCGCTCCTGGCGACGCTGACGACGATCGTCGGGGCGGCGGCGATTGTGTGGGTCTGGGTGACCAGTCGTCGCTCGCTCCGTTCGGACGCCGTCTTCACGACGAGCATGACCGCGGCGGCAGTGGCCTTCCTCGCGCTCGCGAAGGTGATCTCTCCCCAGTTCCTGACTGGCTCCTGCCCCTCGTGCCGCTGGTCGCCGGCCGGCGCCGGGCTCGCCGCAGTCGCGTTGCTCGTTGTCAGCATGGTCCTGACGCAGTTCGAGCTCCGCGGCTGGGAGGGACTTCACGTCGACGCGTGGGCCGCCTGGCTCCTCCTCGCGCGAAACGTCCTCCTCGTTCTTCTTCTCGTCGTCCTGGTGCGCGAGCTGCGGCGTCTCGTGTCGGCAAGTCGGCTAGTCCTCGCCGCCGCGCCTTTCGAGCGCGTCGACCCGGCGCGGAGAAGCGCCACCTCCTGCGCGAGCAGGACGTTGTCGTCCGTCAGCCGCGAGAGCACGGTCGAGTAGTGGAGCAGCACGGCGATCACGAACATGATCGCGGCGGCGAAGAGGATCGCCGGAGGGTAGCCCGACACGCCGAGCCAGCCCGCGATCGTGTTGAGGCCGCCGCGCCAGGCCGAGAGGACGAGCAGCACGCCGCCGGTGACGAGCCACAGGAGCGCGTAGCGCTCCTTCAAGCGTCGGCCGCGGATCAGCTCGAGGACGATCAGGATCAGGAGAACGGAGCCGATCGCCGCCGCGATCGAGATGCGGACCGGTGTCACCGCTGCACTTCCTCCGACGGGACGGCGTACCGGCGGGCCATGGCGATGAACAGGGCGAGCGTCACCTTGATCGCGTAGTAGATCGAGCGCAGGAACGTGATCGAGGACGACGCCGTGCTCGCGCTCGCGCATCCGCACGGGCACCTCCGACGAGCCGGAGCCGGTGCTTGAGGACGAGCACCGTCGCCTCGACCTCGGGGTAGTCGCTCGGATAGTCGCGGGCGAAGAGAGCGATGCCCTGCCGGTTGAGCGCCTGGAAGCCCGAGGTCGTGTCGGTCACCCGCTGTCCCGAGAGCAGCGAGACGAGCCGGGCGAACCACGTGATCCCGAGGCGGCGCGCCGAGCGGCGGCCGGTAGGCGTCCTCGCCCTCGCCGGAACCGCGACCCGGTGACGACGTCCGCCTCGTCCCGCTCGAGCGGCTCGAGCAGCTTCGGCAGCTCGGCCGGGTCATGCTGGCCGTCGCCGTCGAGCCGCACGGCGACGTCGTACTCCTGCTCGAGCGCGTAGCGGAACCCCGTCTGCACCGCGGCGCCGATCCCGAGGTTGAACGGCAGGCGGACGACGGCCGCCCCGGCCGCCGCGGCGGCACGCAGCAGTCGCGTCGCCCGACCCGTCGTCGACCACGACGACGTCGATCGCGGGATCGAACGCATGGATCTCGGCGACCACCGCACCGATCGCGGCCTCCTCGTCGAACGCAGGGACGACTGCCACGACCCGGCCGTTCACACCCTGACCCCCGCCTCGAGCTCGAGGAGCCGCAGCACCTGGCGCGCGCTGTGGGCGTAGGTGTGCTCGTCGAGGACGCGCTCGCGTGCCCGGGCGCCCATCGCGACCGCCTCCCCCGGATCGTCGAGCAGCGTGTGGTACGCGTCGAGCGCGCCGTCGGCGTCCTCCACGACGACGAGCTCGCGGCCCGGCTCGAACCAGCGCTCGAGGCCCGCGTGCGGGTTGGACACGATCGCCGCGCCCGCCGAGGCCAGCTCGAACGGCCTGCACGTCGACGAGCCGTCCACTGTCGCATGCGCCCTCCGCGTCACGTTCAGGTTCACGCGCGCGGCCGAGATCGCGCGGGCGAAGACGTTGAACGGCACGTCGCCGACGAGCCTCGCGCGGCCGACGTCGCCCTGGAAGTCGCGGCCGCCGAGCGCGAAGTCGATGCGCGGGTCGCGCCGGCTCGGCTCGCCGACGAGCGCGGCCATCCACTCGCGCCGGAACTTGTCTCCGTAGCCGTAGAAGAAGACGTCCGTTGTCCTTCTCGACGGGCAGCGGCCGGAAGAACTCGGGGTCGGCGGCCCAGAGCACCGCCTCCGCCCGCCGCGCGCCCAGCTCGAGCAGCCGCTCGAGGCCGCCCTCGGAGTTCGAGAGCACGAGGTCGTACTCCGACGGATCGGCGCCGTGGTAGTAGTTGAACCCCGTGTCCATGCCGCCGAACTCCGGGCAGGCTCATCGGCACGTCGCCGTCGTAGAAGACGACCGGGAGACCGTGACGCTCGCGGAGGTAGCGTCGGGATGCCGCGGAAGTGCGCCATCGGGACGGTGAAGACCAGCACCGCGTCCGGGCGCTCCCGCTCGATCAGCCGGTCGAGGTGACGCCGCCAGCGCGGCGTCACCACCTTCCAGATCGTCTCGCGCGTGAGCTTGTCGAACGCGCTGTCCTCCGGGCTCTCCTCGACACGCCGCAGGTAGCGGTCGCCCTTCAGGCGCGCGAGCCCGCTGCGGACGGCGGCGTAGCTCTCCGCCCTCGCGGTAGGTCGGGTTGGGCGCGGTGCGCCACCAGGGCGACTCGATCGGGACGCCCGCGGTAGGGCGTGACGACGAGGTCGACACCGGCTTCGTAGAGGCCCTTCCAGAGCTGCCACCAGGCCGGCGTGCAGCCGTAGCGGAAGTCGAGGTCGACGGCGGAGGCGACCGCGAGGATGCGTGGCTGGCGCACGAGCGCAGTGTAGGGACGGCCGGTGCGGGCAGCGCGAGAGGCCGAGTGGGTTCGGCGTGCGGTGTCGGGAGGGCTGCACCAGCGCGTGCGGCTCACGGCAGGCGACTGCCGGATCCAGTAGGCGCCGCACGGCGTGCAGCGGTGGCGGCACCTCAGGGCTCAGTACGCGCCGCGGCCGCTCAGGACGGCCGGGATCGTCCGGGCGATGATCGAGATGTCCGACCAGATCGACCAGTTCTCGATGTACGTGAAGTCGAGCCGCACGAGATCGTCGAACTCGAGGCCCGAGCGCCCCGAGATCTGCCAGAGCCCGGTCATCCCGGGAAGCACGAGCGCGCGGGCGCGATGCCAGTCCTCGAGCATCGCGTGGTCCCGCAGCGGCAGCGGGCCGCGGGCCGACGAGGCTCATCTCGCCGCGAAGGACGTTGAGCGAGCTGCGGCAGCTCGTCGAGCGAGAGGCGTCGGAGCACCCGCCCGACCCGGGTGACGCGGGGGTCGTCGCGGATCTTGAAGAGCGCCCCCGTCGCCTCGTTCTCCTCCTCGAGCTCCGCCTGCTGCTCGGACGCGTCCGCGACCATCGTGCGGAACTTGAGCATCCCGAACTCGCGCTCGCCGACCCCGATCCGCCGGTCGACGTAGAGCACCGGCCCGCGCGAGTCGAGCTTGATCGCCGCGGCGACCAGGAGCCAGAGCGGGATCCCGACGACGACGAAGACGAGGGACGACGACGAGGTCGAACGCGCGCTTCGTCGCCCACTCGACCCCGGTCAGCATCGGCGGGCGCAGCTCGAACAGCGGCACGCCCTGCCCCGGCACGTACTGGCCCTCGTGGACGAGCAGCTCGGTCGTCGTCGGGGCGAGCTTCACCTTCACGCCGTGACGGTGCGCGAGCTGGACGACGTCGAGGACGGTCTGCTCGTCGAAGTCCGCCTCGGCGAGCACGAGCTCGTCCGGCCGCTCCCGCTCGAGCAGCTCGCGCCAGCCGGTCGAGCGACGCGCCGAGGCCCGGACCGGCCCGGTGACCGCGCTCGAGCGTCGCCGACGACCTCGACCCCGATCCCGCCGCGCGCGGCACGGAGCTGCCGCTCGAGATCGGTGAGCGTCTCTCCCTCGCCGACGAGCACCAGCCGGCGGCGGACGCCTGCGAGGCCGCATCAGCTCGAGCGAGATCGGAGTCGTAGGCGGCGCGCAGCAGCCCGATCGCGAGCGCGCTCGTCGCGACCGCCGTCGGGATCAGCCCCGTGGTCGTGAAGTCGTAGTCCGTGCCGAGGCCGAACGCGAGCACGATGAGCGCGACGAGCACGAGCGCGGCGAGGATCCGTCCCGACCCGGCACGGCGCTCGCGCGGCGCGTACAGGCCCGCCTGCAGGAAGACGAGGACGGTGATCGGCGCGAGGAACGGCAGCCATTCCGCCGGACCCGTGTCCCAGAGCAGCGACCAGTAGATCGTGTCCCCGTAGACGAGCGAGCGCAGGACGAGTGCGACGTACACGCCGAGCGCGAGCCCTGCGATGTCCGCGGCGACGAGCGGCGCGACGCTCACGGCCCGGCGCAACGCGCCGACGAGCGGGCCGCGCGAGAGGAGGTACACGCGGGAGCGGCGGATGTCGCCGGAGCCGTCCGACGGCGTCGCGCCCGACCCGGTTTCGAGCTCGTGGGTGCCTCGGCTCGGCACGCCCGGATTCTACGCCCGGGGGGCGGCCGCCTCTCCGCGCGCGACGGTCTCCCAGCGGACGCGGCGCGCCGTGGTCGCGCACCGAGGGCGCGACGACGTCGAGGTCCGCCACCGGCCTGCGCCGGCCGAGCAGGGCGAGCGTCCACGACGATCAGGGCGCGCCGCCGGGCCTGGACGAGGTCCGTGTCGTGGAAGTACGCGTGGACGCGCGGCGAGAGACCCGGGGCGAAGAAGCGCGCGGGCGAGATCGCCCGCGCCGTGCGTCGTCGGCACGGCCGCGAGCGCCGCCTCGCCGAGGTCGATGCGCGCCGGCGTCGCCGAGCTCCGCCCAGGCGGCGTCGTCGGGCAGGTACGACGGCCGGGTCGCGCGGGGCGTGCAGTCCGCGTAGCCGAGCTTCGGCGCAGGCGAGCGCGACAGAGCGATCCGTGTACCACCCGCCGCCGCAGAAGAGCGTCGGCCGGAGGCCGTGCTCGTGCAGCCAGGCCCCTTCGCGCAGCACCCGCTCCCCCGTCGGGCCGCCGGTGGGACGCGCGTGTGTCGGGCTCGTGAAATGCGTGTGGTGGCCGAGCGGGCCGCGGTCGCGAGGCCTCGCGCGCACGGGCCAGCCACAGCTCCTCGTCGTTCTCGCCGGCGTCCGCGTCCGGCGGCCGGATCAGCGCGGCGATCGCAGAGGCCGCCCGGCCTGCGCTCCTGCAGACGCGGAGAACGCGGCCCAGACGCGGTCGTCGAGCGGTCGTTCCACGTGGCAGGAGACCACTGCGTACCGTTCCGGAGTCGTGGGCGGCATCGCGCAACGGATACCACGTTCGGCGCTCGCGACGATCGTGGTGTCCGCGGCCGCCGCGCTGCCCCGCCTCGCTCGCGCTCGCGATCGAGCGGGACGACGTCCTCGAGGAGTACGTCGAGAAGAGCGACACGTTCGCGCGGACGCTCGTCTCGAGCGGGACGTTCGGCTTCCTGCCCGACGTCCCCTCGGCCTACACGCAGCCGCTGTACGCCTGGTTCCTGGCGGCGCTGTACTGGCCGCTCGAGCGCTCGTGGGTCGTCGTGGGGCTCGCCCAGGTCGCCGTCGCGGTCGCGACGGCGCTGCTCGTGCTCGCGATCGGACGCCGCTCTCGCCTCGCTCAGGACGGGCGTGATCGCGGCGCTCGTCGCGACGCTGCACCCCTACCTCGTCTGGCACGACGTCCACGTCAACCGCGAGATCCTCGACGGGCTGCTCGCGGCCGCGATCGTCCTCCTCGCCCTCCTCGCGTACGAACGCCGCTCGCTCCTGCTCGCCCTCGCGCTCGGCGCGGTCGTCGGGCTCGCGATCCTCTCGAACGCCCGGCTCCTGCTGCTGCCGCTCGTGCTCGCCCCGTACGTCGCGTGGCGCGTCCGACCCGGTCGGCCGGGCGGTCGCGGCGGCGCTGCTCGTCGTGGTCGGGGCGGCGGCGGTGACCGCGCCGTGGGTCGTCCGCAACGAGGTCGTGATCGGGTGCGCGACGATCACGACCGACACCCGCGCGCTCTGGAAGGCGAACAACCCGGCGACGTACGACGTCCTGGCGCGGGGCGGCTGGATCGACGACGTCCCCGAGCTCGCGGGCGTCCCGCCCTGGCCGGAGAAGGCCGCGGGGATCTCGGTCGCGGCCGCGAAGGCAGTGGACGAGTGCGCCCAGGCGACGTTCTACCGCGACGAGGTCATCGACTTCTGGCGCGACGAGCCAGGGAGAAGGCGCGGCTCGCCGTCCAGGCCGTGGGGATGCTCTGGTCGCCGTTCCTGACCGTCTCGGCGGACGACCCGGGACAGCAGGGCCTCTCGGACTCCCTGCAGCGCACCGTCGAGCCGGCGTTCGTCATCGTGCTCTACGCCTTCGCGCTCTGGGGCGCGTTCCTCGCGCCGCGGCGGTTCGTCGCGCTGGCCGGCCTCCTGCTGGCCTACAACACGCTGGCGGCGATGGTCTTCGCGGGGACGGTGCGCTACCGCGCGCCCTGGGACTTCGTGCTCGCGCTGCTCGCCGCGTTCGCACTCGAGCGCGCATGGGAGCTCCTGCGCAAGCGGCGCGCCCCGGCTGTGGCCAGCGCATCCCGGTAGAGCGCCTCGATCCGGTCGGTGCAACGGCTCTGGGAGAACTCCTCGAGCGCCCGGGCACGCCCGGCTGCGCCCATCGCGGCTGCGCGGCCCCGGTCCGTCGCGAGCTCGCGGATGCGCGCGGCGAGCGCCTCGGCGTCCCCGGGGGGAACCAGGAGGCCCGTGCGGGCGTCCTCCACGATCTCCGGGAGGCCGCCGACGGCGCTGGCGATCACGGGCCGGCCGCGCTCCATCGCCTCGAGCGCGACCATCCCGAAGCCCTCGCCGAACGAGGGCACGACCACGATCTCGGCACGCTCGAAGACCGGGGCCGCCGGCGCGACGCGGCCGAGGAACGACACGCGGTCGTCCAGCCCGAGCCGAACGACGCTCGCCCGCAGCTCCTGCTCCAGCGGCCCGTCTCCCGCGATCTCCAGGGTGACGCTCCGGCAGGTCGCCCCCGACCGTGGCGAGCGCCCGCAGCAGCACCTCGTGCCCCTTGATCGGGACCAGCCGGCCGACGACCGCGAGCCGCGGCGCCCCGGGGAGCGGCGGCGGGCTCGGGCCCGGCTCGATCCCGTAGTGGACGACCTCGAAGTCGGCCTCGTCGAACCCCTCGCTCTCGGCCGAGGTACCGGGCCAGCCCGGCCGAGATCGCGATGTGCACGTCTGCGAGCCGCGCAACGGCGCGGTCGGCCGCGGCGAACGCGCGGTCGCCGCGGAACGGGTTGAAGCCGTGCTTCGTCGAGACGAGCACGGGCACGCGGGCCAGCCGGCCCGCCGGCAGCCCGTGGAAGTCGGCGTGGACGAGGTGGGTGTGGAGGATCGCCGGGCGCACGCGGCGGACGAAGCGGACGAGTCGCGAGAACGCGCCGCGGGTCGAGCGCCCGCGGGAGGCGCAGACGCTCGACCGGGACCCCGCCTCGCTCGAGCCGCGACGCGAACTCCCGCGCACCGGGCTCGTCCTCGTGGAGCATCACGAGGCGGACGTCGAAGCCGCGCTCGCGCAGCCCGGGCAGGAGGAGCAGCAGATGGTTCTCGGCGCCCGAGATCCCGGCGACCTTCGCGACGTGCAGCACACGCACGCTCATCCGGCGAGCGACAACGACCCGGTCGGCCCACACGCTCGACCGAGTGCTCGCGGACGACCGTCTCGCGCAGCCTCCTGCCGACGGCGTTCCGGTCGATCTCCTCGCAGGCGCCGGATCGCCGCCGCGAGGTCGTCGACGTCTCCGTGCGCGAAGCGGAGCTCCTCCGGCAGGAGCGTGTCGAAGGCCGGGTTCGAGGCGATCACCGGCAGACAGGTCGCGGCCGCCTCGTAGACGACCTTGTCCGTCGCCCCTTCGCGCATGTCGTTGACGAGCGCGTCCACCTCGGCGTACAGGCCGGCCACGGTGTGGTGCGGCGCCGGGCCGCGGATGTCGACGCGGTCGAGCAGGCCGAGCTCGATCACCAGGCGCTCCAGCGCGATCTTGTGGAGCCGCTCCTCCTCGCGTCATCGACGGCCCGTGCACCCGCAGCGCGACCTCCTCGACCTGCTGGACCGCGCGGACGATCGTCTCGAGGCCCTTCGCCGGAGACGTCCGGCCGAGGGCGAGCAGGGTCAGCGGCTGCCGGTCGGGGCGCTCGACGCACGTGAGCCCCGAGACGTCGATCCCGTGGCCGATCGCGACGAGCTTCCGCGACGCGCAGCGGAAACGTGCGCTCGTCGACGCTGAGGACGGTCGTCGAGAGCCGCTCCGCGGTCTTCAGCAGCCGGCTCCGGCGCCAGTGCGTGAACCAGAGCAGGACCTTGACCCCGGTCGGCCGGGCGAGCGGCGCGGCGAGCACGGCGTAGATCGGGCACATGTGCGCGAGCACCGCGGCGGGGCGCGGCCGGCGCGCCAGCTCACGCGCGAGCGCCGACTCGAAGCGCAGCCCGCGCCCGGCGCGATGCGACGCCCGGAAGAGACGCACGCGACAGTTCGCCGGGAGAGCGCCCTCCACCGCGCTGTCCGCCAGCACGACCAGCTCGTCGACGCGGGCCGCGAGCGCGCGCAGCTTGTCGACCGTCGCCCCGAGCGACGGGCTCGCCGGGTCGACCTGCTGCGTGACGACGACGAGCCTCATGCGCCGCGGGCCTCGACCGCTCGCTCGACCAGCTCGACCACGCGGTCGGCGTACTCCTCGGGCGTGTACGTCCACGCGGACGAGCGCGCCTTGCCCTCCGCGCCGAGGCGCTCGGCGAGCGCGCGGTCGGAGAGGATCCGGACGAGCGCGTCCGCGATCTCGGCCGGCCGGTCGGGGTCGACGAGCAGCCCGGTCTCCCCGTCCCGGACGACGTCCGGGATCCCCCCGGCTCGCGCGCCGACGACGGCCCGCCCGCGGCAGAGCGCCTCGAGCACGACCCTCGGCGTCCCCTCGGACCGCGAGGCGAGCAGGAGCAGCCACGCGTCGTCGAACGCCTTCACCACGTCGGGTGTCTCCAGCCGCCTCTCCCAGGTGACGCGGCCGGGGAAGTCGCGGACGAGCGCCTGAGCGACGTCTCGATGTCGCCCGTCTCCGACGATCCGCAGCGTGGCCTCCGGGACGCGCGGGGCGGCAAGCCGCCAGGCCTCTGCGATCGCATGGACGTTCTTGTATCGCTCGAGCACGCCGATGAACAGGGCGGCCGGGCGCTCGGGGAGCGGCGCGACCGGCGGCTCCGAGAACGCGGTCAGCTCGGTGTAGGTCGTGAACGCGAGCGTCGGCTCGACCCCGGCCTCGCGGACGATCCCGGTCGTGAACGGCGAAAGCGTCCTCACGGCGTCCGCCCCGCGGATCGCCACCAGCGCGGCACGGTCGGCCAGCGGGGCGACCAGGGCGCGGGCGCGCGACCCGTAGAGCCGCGACCAGGTCCTCCAGTCGCCGTGGATCTCGACGACGACCGCTGCGTCGCTCCGGGCCAGCTTGCGACCGGCCAGCGCGGCGAGCGCCTCGTACGGGCTCTGCGCGAGGATCGCGTCGGCGGGCGCGCGCCGCAGCTCCCGGGCGATCCGCACGGGCAGGGAGCCGTAGAAGAGCGGCCCGTCGAGCGCGGGCACCGGCGTGCCGCGCTGGAGGGCGAACGTCGCGTCCCCGGCCGACGCGCCGCGCGGCGCCGCGGCGAGCACGCGAAGGTCGAGCCGCTCGCGCGAGCGCGTCGAACTTCCGCGCGAGCGACTCGTTCAGCGGGAGCCGGTAGCGCGTGCGGCCGACCATGAGGACGCGCGGCTTCATTCGGCATCCTCGATCGCCCGCACGATCCGCCGCAGGATACGCGGCTCCGAGAGCTCCTCCACCGACGGCCGCGGCCGCGGCGGCGAGCGCCTGCCGGAGCCCGTCGTCGCGTACGAGCCGCTCGATCGCCCCGGCGATCGCCTCGACCGATCCTGCCGGCACGAGCAGGCCGTTCTCCCCGTCGACCACGACCTCGGGAATGCCCCCGACCGCCGTCGCGATCACGGGCGTCCCGGCCGCCAGGGCCTCGAGCAGCGTGTGCGGGAGGTTCTCCCACGCCGACGTGAGCAAGGCGGCGTCGACGGCCCGGAACAGCGTGACGACGTCCTCGCGTGTCCCGGCCCCCAGGAAGCGGACGCGGCCGGAGATGCCGAGGCGCGACGCGTGGCGTTCGAGCGCTCCGCGCTCGGGCCCGTCGCCGAGCACGAGGAGCTCGACGTCGGGGACGCGGGTCAGCGCCTCGAGCGCATCTCCGAGCGCCTTCTGAGCGGTGAGCCGGCCGGCCGTGCCGAGCGCGAACCCCCGGATCCCCAGTGCCGTGCGCGCCACGTCGCGCGGGGGAAGCGAAGCGAGCTCCGGGGCCGGGTTCGGGACGACCGTCACGCGACCCGGCTCGAGACCCCAGCCGAGCGCGATCTCGCGCAGGTAGGCGCTGGGGACGATCACGTGCCGCGCGCGGCGGAGCGCAGCCGTGCGGGTCGCTCGAAGCACGCGGACACGAAGGCCGCCGCGCTGCCCCTGGAACTCCTCCAGCGTGCCCGTGTACCGGCCGGAGCGGCGCTCGCGCTCGTAGGCCTCGTCCGCGACGAGCTTCACGACGAGGGGCCTGCGCGCCAGCGCGGCCCCGAGCGCCGCGCGCCGCACCATCGTCGTCGCGTAGACACGGTCCGCGCGGCGCGCCGCCCGCGCGACCTCACGCACGACGGCGAGGTGGCGCAACGGCGCGCTCCGGGCGCGCGACACCCACCGCACCGGGTATGGCCGCGGCTCGGGCTGCGCGTCCGCGGTCGTGACGACCTCCACCTCGTGGCCCTCGGCGAGGAGGGCGTCGGCAAGCGCGGGAGCATGACTCGCCGGGCCGCCGACGTCGGGTGGCCAGATGCCGGAGACGATCGACGACCCTCACGAGCCGACCGCTCTCGGCGCGCCGACGCGGCGGGCGGCGCGAAGCTCCTCCCTGAGGCGGACGAGCACGACCGCCCACGCGAGCGCGAACGCGAGGGTCGCGACGAGGATCGCGACCGCTGCGCCGGTCACGCCCCAGCGGGCGCCGAGCACGACGACGAGCGGCAACAGGACGAGCGTCTCGATGCCGTGCGTGACGATCCGCAGATGCGGCCTGCCGATCGTCACCGGCAGCGACTTCGACCAGCCGAGCACGAGCAGGATCGCGGCCGCGACGAGGACGATGCGCGCGGCGTCGACGGCCGGCAGGTACTCGCTCCCGAACACGACGCGGACGAGCCACGGCATCGCGAGCAGGAACACGGGAACGGCCACCGCGGCCACGGCGGCCGCCCCGAGCGAGTACCGCCGCAGCCCCCGCAGCACCGTCTGCTCGCGCCCGTACTCCCAGTCGCGGGTCTGCTCGGTCAGGAGCACGAGCCGCACGGGCGCGCTCGCCGCCGAGAAGCCGCTCTGGGGCGCGAGCGCGACCCGGTAGTAGCCGACCTGCGTCGTCCCGGCGACGACCCCGAGCAGCACCGGCGTCAGCGCTGTGCGGAGCGAGACCACGCCCGTGGCGACGCTCGACTGGACGACGAACGAGACGATCTCGCGGCGGTCGCTCCCGAGCGGCGCGCGTCTCGGCGCGCGGGAAACCGCCGCAGGGCGACCGTCCCGGCCGTCCCCGACGATCGCCGTCGCGACCAGCTGGCCGACCGCCAACGCGCCGAGCGCGGCCGTCACGCCGACCGAGGCGCCGACGAGGATCGCGACGAGCCGGATCGCCCATCGTCACGGAGAGCAGCAGGCCGCGGAGGTCGTAGCGGCCGCGCAGCAGGAGCGCGCTCGCCGAGACGTTCTCCGGAGACGCGAGAAACGGGATCGCCGCCCCGGCGGCCATCGGCGCCGCGAGCCCGTCGGTGCCGAAGATCGTGTCTGCGAACGGGCGCGAGCGCGAGGAGGACGAGCGAGGCCAGCGCGCCCCCGACGAGCTTGAGCTCGAGCGCCCGGCGAAAGAGGCGGTGAAGCTTCCCCCAGTCCTCCGCAGCGACGTAGCGGAAGCCGAACTTCGTGAGGCTCTCCTCGACCGTGAGGTCGAGCAGCGTCTGGGCGAGCCCGACGACCGCCATCACCGTCGCGAACCGACCGAACCCCTCGAGCCCGAGGATCCGCGCCGCGGCGATGGTGCCGAGGATGCCGAGGGCGACCGAGAGATAGAGCCCGGCCGCGGTCGCAGACCGGCGCCGGAGAACGCTCGGTGCCATCGTGACGGGTCAGTGTAGGCGAGCACCACGCGATCCCGTGTCCCGCGGCGACGTCGCGCCGCGCCGCGACTCGGCCGATCAGGGCCTTCGGGACATGGCTTCGTGCCTGGCACGAGGACGTGACCACGACGTCGTGGCCAGCGGCCATGGCTTCGTGCCTGGCACCAGGACATGACCGCAGCGGACCCGGCGGGCCCGTGAACGCCCTCGAGGGCGTGTCGTGGTGCCTCGCTACAGTCCGCACGGTGACGGCCGAGCCGCTGCCCCGGGCGCACGCGTCCGCCGGGACGGCGCGGGCGCTCGTCGGTGACGCGCCGGCCGGGGCGCTCGTCCTGGCGGCGGCGGTGCCGTTCCTCTTCCTCCACGCGACGTACCAGCCGAGCCTCTCCGGTCGGCGTCGGCTCCAGCACCGTCGACGCGACGCTCGCCGACGCCGCGATCGCCTGCGTGCTCGTGGCGGCGGCCCTCCGCGGGAGGAGCGAGGGCTGGCAGCCGCTCGCCCGCGCGCGGGTCGTGCTCGGGCTGGCGGCCGCCTTCGTGCTCGTCGGCGCGATCTCGCTCGCGACCCCGTCGCTGCTCGGCGAGGACTACGACCTGACGCGCACGCGATCAGCGTGGCGAAGTTCGCCTGGTACGCGACCCTGCTCCCCGCGACCGTCCTCCTCGTACGCTCGACGCGAGACCTCGTCCCGCTCGCCCGCGCGGTCGTCGCCTGGAGCGTCGCCGCGACGTCGTGGGGCCTCCTTCAGTTCCTCGGGATCGTGTCCGAGTTCGAGGGCAAGCGGCCCGGCCAGCGCGAGCCCTCCTTCGTCGGGATCCACGACTTCGCGGCGCTCTCCGGGCGGCCCTCGTCGTCGGCGCGATCGGCGTCGCGCTCGGCGACGGCCGCCCGGCGGGAAGGCGCTGGTCGCTCGTCGCGCTCGCGACGGGCGCGCTCGGCGTGATGCTCTCGGGCGCGATGACGGCGGTGCTCGGGCTCTGGCTCGCGGTCGCAGCGCTGCTCCTGGCCGCGAGGGCGTTGGGAGCGCTGCGCGCGCGGCGGGCGCTCGCGCTCGCCGCGATCACGCTGCTCGTGACGGCCGGTACCGCGGCGATGCGAGCGGACACGATCGAGCGCTTCGCCGAGTTCCTCGGCATCCGCGACCGGGTCGAGCAGACCGGTGTCGAGAGCTACGCACACCGCACGCTGCTCGCGTACATCGGCGGCCGCATCTGGCTCGACCGGCCGATCACCGGGGTCGGCTGGCAGGCCTCGAGCGAGGAGTGGGCCTACGGGCCGTTCCTGGACGACGCGCGCGAGCGCTTCCCGAACGAGCCCGACCAGGCGTTCCCCTCGCCCGAGCACCCGTGGGGCATCCAGCTGCTCTACCTCCAGGTTGCGGCCGACCTCGGCATCGCGGGGATCGCGCTGCTGCTCGGGCTCGCGGCGGCGGCCGTCACGGCGGGCGTGCGCGGCCTTCGCTCCTCGCCCGCCGCGCTCGTCGGCCTCGGCTGGCTCTGCGTCGCCGCGGGCGTGTGGGCCGGGATCGGGCTCGTCGCCGGCCTGCCGCTCGGGGCGCTGACCTGGATCGCGATCGGGCTGGCGACCGTCCGTGACCCGAGGTCGTGCGCGGTGACGCGTCCCGGAGCCGCCTCGACCCGCCGCTCTCGATGCCGACGTATGCCGTGCGCGCGCCCGCTCGTGCGCTGGCTCGCGAGCCGAGGCGGCCCGGGCCGCCGCCGACCTCGGCCCCTACCGGCTGCTCGACGTCGGCTGCGGCGAGATGCCGTACCGCCCGCTCTTCGAGCCGCACGCGAGGGAGATCGTCGGGCTGGACAGCGTCGCCAACCCGCGCGCTAGCGCTGCTCGGGCCGATCGAGGCGATCCCGGCGCCCGACGCGTCGTTCGACGTCGTCCTCTGCGCGCAGGTGCTCGAGCACGTCGACGATCCCGCGCAGGGCGTCCGCGAGCTCCACCGCGTGACCCGACCCGGAGGGCGCGTGCTCCTCTCGACGCACGGCACGATGGTCTACCACCCGAATCCGGTCGACCTCTGGCGCTGGACGGGCGCCGGGCTCGAGCGCCTGTTCCGGCGAGAACGGCGACTGGGGTTCGGTTACGGTGTCCGCCGGCTCCGGCACGGCCTCCTCCCTCGCGATGCTCAACGCGATCTACCTCGAGCACGTCCTCCGGCGAACGCCGCTCCGTCCCGTGCGCGGGCCCGTCGTCTCGGCGCTCAACCGCGTGGCGCGGGCGCTCGACCGGCGCGTCACCCGCTGCGCGACGAGCGCCCGGGCACGCTCGCGGCGAACTACCACGTCGTCGCGGAGCGAGCGGCGTGACGCGGTCCTCGTCACCGGCGGCGCCGGGTTCATCGGCTCGAACCTCGTCGAGGCCCTCCTCGAGCGGGGCGACGACGTGCGCGTGCTCGACAACTTCTCGACGGGCAGCCGCGCGAACCTCGCCGCGCTCGGCCGCGAGGTCGAGGTCGTCGAGGGCGACCTGCGCTCGTACGAGCGGGTGCACACGGCCGTGCGCGGCGTGGAGGTCGTCTTCCACCAGGGCGCGCTCGGCTCCGTCCCGCGCTCCGTGCAGGACCCGCTCACCTCGACCGCGGTCAACGTCGAGGGCACGCTCAACGTGCTGCTCGCGGCCCGCGACGAGGGAATCCGCCGGGTCGTCGCCGCCTCGTCCTCGTCCGTCTACGGCGACGGGGGAGCCTTCCCGCGCGTCGAGACGCAGGCGCCGAACCCGATCTCCCCGTACGCGGTCGCCAAGCTCGCCGCCGAGCGGTTCTGCGTCAGCTTCACGCGCGTCTACGGGATCGAGACCGTGGCCCTGCGGTACTTCAACGTGTTCGGGCGGCGCCAGGACCCGACCTCCCAGTACGCGGCCGTCGTGCCGCGGTTCATCCGCGCGATCGCGGACGGGCAGCCGGTCACGGTCCACGGCGACGGGGAGCAGTCGCGCGACTTCACGTACGTCGAGAACGTCGTCGAGGCGAACCTGCTCGCCGCGGACGCCGCCGATGCCGCGGGCAGGGTCCTGAACGTGGCCACCGGCGGCTCCGAGACCGTCAACGCCCTCGCGGAGACGATCGGGCGGATCCTCGACCGGCCCGTCGAGAAGACGTTCGGCCCGGCGCAGCCCGGCGACGTGCGAGAGTCGTGGGCGGACGTGAGCGCCGCGCGCGAGGCGATCGGGTACGAGCCGCGCGTCGGCTTCGAGGAGGGGCTGCGGCGGACGATCGACGCCATGGTCGGGACGAAGGGAGCGACGAGGTGACCCATGCGTTCGGGACGATCGAGGAGCTGGGCTCGGGCTACGGCTTCCGCAAGGTGCGCCAGGCGCTCGGCGTGGAGGCGTTCGGCGTCAACGTGATCGTGATGCCGCCCGGCTACCTCGGGTTCCACCACTACCACGACCAGCAGGACGAGCTCTACTTCGTCCACTCGGGCACGGCGAGGGTCGAGGTCGACGGCGAGGACAGGCTGCTCGGCCCCGGCGGGATGGTGCACGTCTCCTCGACCACGCCGCGGCGCGTCTCGAACGGCGGCGCCGAGGATCTCGTGATGGTCGTCGTCGGCGCGAGCGGGCGGCTACGTCGGACGGGACGGCCACCTCGTGGACGAGGCGGACGCCGAGCGGCGCGCGAGCTTCGGCAGGCCGGGCTCGTAGCCGCGGGCTCGGGGCGGTCCGACCGCCCTACAGCGCGTCCTCCGGAGGCGGCGCGCCGCGATCGGAGCCGAGGGCTGCTCCGGCGAGCGCGAACACGACGACCGAGAGCCAGTGGATCCCGATCACGTCGGTCTGGAGGCCGAGGAGCGCGACCGCGGCCACCGACGACGTCGAGCCACGCCGACCGGCGGCGGAGCGCGAGGCAGAGCGCCACGAGCCAGCCGACGAAGGCGGCCATGCCGAGCACCCCGGCGTCCACCCCGAGCTCCGTGTACGTCGACTCGCCGGCCTTCACCTCGGCCCCGGTGCGCGAGGCCGACACGCCCGCGTTCCCGAGCCCGTAGCCCCACGGGTGGCGCGCGACCGTCTCGATCCCGTCCCGAAGCGCGCTCAGGTGGCTCGAGGTCGAGCTCTCGCCCGGGCTGAACGGGTCGTCGGAGGCCTCACCCTCGGCCGCCGCGTTCTCGCGCAGGCAGGCGAGCTCGGTCTCCGTGTACGTCGTCTCGGGCCCGATCGAGGGGAAGAGCCCGACGAACGCCGCCGAGACGACGGCGGAGCCGGCGGCCAGGCCGACGGGAGCCCACGACCGCCGTAGCGCGGCGACGACGAGCAGGGCGAGCGGCAGGACGAGGAACGCCGCCCGCGTGTGAGCCCAGAGGAAGCCCGCGTACACGACCGCCCCCGCGGCGACCGTCCACCACCGCCGCCGTGCGCAGACGAGGAGCAGCAGGACGACGACGAGCGCATACGACGTCGCGAGCGGGCTCAGGAACGTCGAGACGAGCCGCCGGGCGGGGCTCTCCTCGTCGGTGTTCAGGATCCAGTTCTCGGGGAGCCCCGACAGGCACCTGTAGGCGAGGCCGAGCTGCTCCTCGAACCAGCCGGGCACGCCCGAGTCGCGCCACCACTGGAGCGGCACGAGGTAGACGTCGACGAGGCCCCAGGCTGCGAGCCCGACACCGACCGCGACGAGCGTCAGCCCGATGCGCCTCCACCACGGTCGATCGAGGACGATCAGCCGGCCGAGCAGGTACGCGCCGAGCGGAAGCAGGTGGTGCCGGAGCGCGTAGAGCTCGCCGCGCGCCGTCGCCTCCCCTCCGAGCCACGACTGCGGCAGCAGCCAGTAGACGACCACGATCACGCCGTACGCCAGCGCGAGCCGGTCCGCCCAGTAGAGGTCGGGCAGCGTGCCCACCGCCGCGAGCGCCGCGACCAGCGCCACGAGCAGCAATGCCTCTTTCCACGCGGCGACGACGTCGAGCGCCGTGTCGCGCACGCCGGCCTCCCAGAGGAGCGCCATCGCGAGGTTGTGGAGCGCGAGCCCGACGACGAGCGCGAGCAGCGCGAGAGCGGGGACGCGCCGGGTCACGTCGTCGCGACGAGCGTCAGGCCGAGGTTGTGGATCCCCACCGGCACCGGGAAGAGCGCCCGCAGGTCGGATGCGCCCAGCAGGTGGTTCTCCCTCGCCCAGGGCTTCCCCGCCAGGTCGTAGAGCCGTCCGGCGAGCGGCTCGGGCAGCCAGTGGACGAGCGGGAGCCGGGTGTGCACCTCGATCGGGAACCAGCGGTTCGGCGTCGTGAGGAAGACCCTTCGACCGACGCGCAGCGCCTCGCGGACGAACGCCTCCTGCCGCTCGCGGCCGCCGACGTGCTCGATCACGGCGTTCGAGTGGACGACGTCGAACGCCCCGTCGGGGAAGGGCAGCGCGCAGGCGTCTCCCTGGACGTACGCCACGGCCGGATAGCGCTCCCGGAAGCGCGCGCCGTCGTGGAGGCCGAGCGCCGTGAGGCGCCCCGGCCAGGGATAGCGCTCCTCGAGGAAGTTGTGGGTCCTGCAGCCGCTCTCGCCCCCCGCCTCGCCGAGCGAGACCTCGTCGACGCCGACGTCGAGCACGGTCGTGGACGCGTCCGGCTGCATCAGCTCCATGAAGAGCGAGAGCTTGCGCCTGCGCGAGCGAAGCGAGATCGCATCCACGAGCCGCACGGCCGTGACCCTACGGATGGATGACGACGGGCGTGCCGAGCGGCAGGCGGGCGAGCGTCCTGAGCGTCCGCTCCGTCGCGTGGAGGCAGCCGGCGCTCGCCGGCGTGCCGATCGCTCTCCCTGGAGCCCGGAGGCCCGTGCACCGCGAGCCGGTCGCCGCCGTTCCAGCCCGCCGGAAGCCGCGGCTGGTTCCCCGAGATCACGACGATGCAGCAGCCGAGGCCCCAGCGCGTGCCCGGGACCTGGTCGGTGACGTGGAACCTGCCGCTCGGCGTGGGCGAGTCGCTCGCCCCGATCGACACCCGCCGGCGGAAGACGACCCGGCCGTCCTCGCGCAGCGTCAGGAGCCGCTCGGAGAGATCCGCCTCGACGCTGTAGCGCACCTTCCGCAGTCGCACTGCCGCGGTCATCGGCACCCAGCCGACGACGCCGTTCTCGAGCACGTCGCTCTCGACCGCGAACCAGTTGCCGCGCCGCTCGACGACGCGCAGGCGCCTGACGGAGCCGAACGGCGTCTTCCAGCCCGCCACGGCGAGCGTCCGGCCGGCCGGCGCCCGGCGGATCGCGACCTTCGCCCCGTGGTCGATCACGAGCGTCAGCGCCCGGCCCGGCTCGGCGGCCGCGAGAGGCAGGCGCAGACCGAAGCGTCGCGCACGCTGCGCTCGCGACGAGCGCGAGGAGCACGATGCCGGAGGTGCGTGCGGTGCCTGCCACCCGATCCGGGCCCAGCGTACAGCCGGAGTAGTGTCAGCGCCGTGGTCGAGGACGTCGTCACGCCCGTCGGGCCCGTACCGCCTCCGCCTCATGGCGCGGAGCGGGACCTGGACGGGCGCGCTCCCCGGACCGCCGCTCGGCCACCGCGTGGCAGCGCCCGGACGGACGGGTCGTCATCCATGCACCGGACGAGCCCTCCCTCGGAACGGCGCGGTTCATGCTCGCCCTCGACGACGACACCGCCGAGTTCCACTCCCGGTTCGCGCGCGACCCGCTGATCGGCCCCTCGGCGCGGGCGCTCGTCGGCTACCGGCCGCTTCGCAGAGCGACCGTCGCCCACGCCGCCGTTCGCGCGCTCGCCGGCCAGCTGATCGAGGCGCGGCAGGCGCGTGCGATCGAGCGCGCGATCACGCGCGCGTGCGGCGACCACGTCGTCACGCAGGATGCGCTCCGGCTCCTCTCCCCCGTCGCGCTCCGGCGCCTCGGTCTCGCCCAGCAGCGTGCGACCGCGCTCTCACGGCTCGCCGCGACCGTCGAGCTCGAGCGCCTGCACGCGTTCCCCACCGAGGTCGTCCGCGCCCGCCTGACCCGCGAGCGCGGAATCGGGCCCTGGTCGGTCGGCGTCGTGGCGCTCGAGGGCCTCGGCCGCTACGACCACGCGCTGATCGGTGACCTCTCGCTCGTGAAGCTCCAGGCAGCGCTCACCGGCCGCTGGGTCGAGGGCTGGGAGACGGCCGAGCTGCTCGCCCCGTACGAGGAGTGGCAGGGCCTCGCCGGCGAGATCCTCCTGCTCGGCTGGGCGCGCGGGCTCGTTCGCGGCGCGTCCGTCGAGGGAGCGCGGATCGCGCGACGCCGCGCACGCCGGGCTGCATAGAGTTGCGTATGGCAGTCGACGAGCGGCGGATCGCGGTCCTGGGCGCCGGGCGGATCGGCGAGGCGCTGATCGTCGGGCTCCTCTCCTCCGGCTGGCGCGGCCCCGGCGAGATCTCCGCCTCCAGCCGGCGCCCCGAGCGGGTCGCCGAGCTCGCCGAGCGGCACGGGATCGCGGCGTCGGTGGACAACGTCGAGGCGGCCGCGCGCGCCGCGCTCGTCGTCGTGGCCGTCAAGCCCCAGGACATCGACGCCCTGCTCGGGGAGATCGGCCCGGCGATCACGCCGGAGCAGACGGTGCTCTCCGTCGCCGCCGCCACGCCGACGGCGACGATCGAGCGGCATCTCGCCGCCGGGGTGCCGGTCGTCCGGGCGATGCCCAACACGCCGTCGACCGTCCACGAGGGGATCGCCGGGCTCTGCGCGGGCGCCCACGCGGACGACGCGCACGTGACGCTGGCCGAGGAGGCGCTCGCCCACCTCGGCTCCGTCGTCCGTGTCCCGGAGCGCTACATGGACGCCGTCACCGCGGTCTCGGGCTCCGGCCCGGCGTACTTCGCGCTGCTGGCCGAGGCGATGATCGAGGCCGGTCTCCTGCTCGGCCTCTCGCGCGAGATCTCGACCCAGCTCGTCGTGCAGACGATGCTCGGCACCGCGAAGCAGCTCCGCGACGAGCGCATGCATCCCGTCGAGCTCCGCGAGATGGTCACCTCGCCGGGCGGCACGACGATCGCGGCGATCCGCGAGCTCGAGTCCGCAGGCGTGCGGGCGGCGTTCCTCAACGCGATCCAGGCCGCGATGACGCGCTCGAAGGAGCTCGCCGCGGGCGAGGACTGAGCGCTTCTCCGCGAAGTCGGATTCCGCAGAAGCGGAATCCGACCGCGGCAGATCCCGCCTTCGGCGGGGCAGATCCAAGCGGCCTGCTCCGGCCGAACGCAGACGCGCTGACCGCAGCCTATCGGCAGCAGCGCCGAAGGCAGCGGTGGCGTGGAGAGGCCGCGAGGTCGGGCGAGCGCGTCGAGGACGAGCACGGTGTCCGCGACGGGCACGTCCTCCAGGAAGGCGTCGCGTTCCTCGAACGAGCGCAGGACCTCCGCACGCGCCTCGGCGAACGCAGCGCCGTCGCCTCGCGCGATCGCGGCCAGCCCGTGCGCGACCGCCGCGGGCTGGAGCCCCTCGGCGGCGATCCGCTCGGCGACCGAGACCGCCTCGTCGTCGCGCCGGAGCACGAGCAGAGCGAGCGCGGCGCAGTAGCCGCCGATCGGGCCTGCCGCGTCGAGCGCGCCCTCCTCGACGCGGCCGCGGCGTCCGCCCGGGCTCCGTCGTCGTCGCCGGCCATCAGGCGGCAGCGGATCATGGCGATCGGCCGGCCCCAGCTCCCCGGCGGCGCCGCGCGCCAGCTCGTGGCGTACTCGTCCGCCGCCCGCCGCAGGAGCGACGCGGCGCCGTCCCCGTCGCCGAGCATCGCGGCGGCCAGGCCCGCCGCCCACGAGGCTCCCGCGATGCCTGCCAGCCTGAAGTCGTCGCGCTCGTCCGGTCCCGCCGGCGTCGAGCGCCGCCGCTCGTGCTCCGCGTCGGCCCAGGCCCGCTTCGCCTCCCAGTCCACCCCGGCAGTATCCCCCCTCGCTCGCTGATTGAACCGTCAGTCAACGGCCGTGTATCCTCCCCTCGATGGCTCGCGAGCTTCGAGAGGTCGTGTTCGTCGACGGCGTCCGTACCGCCTTCGGCAAGGCCGGGCCCGGCGGCCTGTTCTGGAAGACGCGGGCCGACGACATGTCGGTCAAGACGGTGCGCGAGCTGCTCCGGCGCAACCCCGAGGCGCCGCCGGAGCGGATCGGCGACGTCGTCATGGCGGCGACGGCGCAGGTCGGCGACCAGGGCCTGACGCTCGGCCGCGACGTCGCCCTGCTGGCCGGGCTGCCGCACACCGTGCCGGGCTTCGCAGTCGACCGGATGTGCGCGGGCGCCCTCACGGCCGTCACGGCCGCCGCCGGGGAGATCGCGATGGGCGCGTGCGACCTCGCGATCGCGGGCGGGGTCGAGCACATGGGGCACCACCCGATGGGCGACGACGTCGACTTCAACCCGCGCTTCGTCGCGGAGCGCCTGATCGACGAGAGCGCGGCCGTGATGGGCCAGACGGCAGAGAACCTCCACGACGCGTTCCCGGCACTGACGAAGGAGGACGCGGACCGCTACGCCGCCGAGTCGCAGCGGCGCGCGGCCGCTGCCTGGGACGATCCCGACGGCGTCTACGCCCGCACGGTCGTCCCGATGAGCGTCTTCACGGACGAGGGCTGGAAGCTCGCGGAGCGGGACGAGTTCCTGCGGCCCGACACGACCGTCGAGGGTCTCGCCACGCTGCGGACGCCGTTCCGCGCCGGCGGCCGTGTGACCGCGGGCAACTCCGCCGGCCTGACCGACGGCGCGACGGCCTCGCTCCTCGCCTCGGAGGCCGCGGCGCGAGAGCTCGGCCTCGAGCCGCGCATGCGCCTCGTGGGTTTCGCGTACGCGGGCGTCGAGCCGCACCTGATGGGGCTCGGCCCGGTGCCGGCCACCGAGAAGGTGCTCGCGCAGACGGGGATCGCGATCGACGAGATCGGGCTGTTCGAGCTGAACGAGCCGTTCGCGGTGCAGGTGCTCACCTGGTGCGACGGGGTCGGCGTCGCGCCGGACGACCCGCGGCTCAACCCGTACGGCGGCGCGATCGCCTGCGGCCATCCGCTCGCCGCGACGGGCGTGCGCCTGCTCGCACAGCTCGCCTACGGCTTCGAGCGGCGGCCCGACGTCCGCTACGGGCTGACCGCCCTCTGCATCGGGCTCGGGATGGGCGCGGCGCTCCTCTGGGAGAACCCGCGCCATGGCTGACGACCCCGTTACGCAGTTCCACCTGCAGCGGCTCGCCACCCGCGTCGGGCCGGTCGCGCTGGTCACGATCGACAACGGCGCCGACTGGCGCAAGCCGAACACCTTCGGCCCGGAGGCGCTCGCATCGCTCTCCGACGTGCTCGACCGGCTCGCCGAGCCCGAGTGGCGCGGCCTCGTCCTCACCGGCAAGCCGCTCGTGTTCGCCGCCGGCGCGGACATCACGCGCTTCCCCGGGATCACGCCCGAGCTCGCGCGCCAGGGCGGGAAGGCCGGGCACGAGCTCTTCGGGCGGCTGCGCGAGCTCCCCTTCCCGACGCTCGCGGCCGTGAACGGCGCGGCGCTCGGCGGCGGCCTCGAGATCGCGCTCCACTGCGACGTCCGCACGCTGGCGTCGAGCGTCCGCCACATCGCGTTCCCCGAGGTCTTCCTGGGGCTGTTCCCCGCCTGGGGAGGCACGCAGCTCACGCCGCGCCTGCTCGGCGCCGAGGCGGCGGTGAGGCTGATCGTCGACAACCCGCTCCGGCAGAACCGGATGATCCGGGCCGCCGAGGCGCTCGAGCTGGGGCTCGTCGACCACGTGCTCGAGCCGGTCGAGTTCCTCGACGACTCGCTCGAGCTCCTCCTGCGACGCGTCGAGGCGGGCGACGGGAAGCGTGCCCTCGACGCCGACCTCTCGGACGTCTCCGAGGTCGTCCGCAAGGCGCGCTCGCGGGTCGACGACGTCGTGCACGGGCAGGCGCCGGCCCCGTACCGCGCGCTCGAGCTGATCGAGGGTGCCGCGACCTGGAGCCTCGACGAGGGCTACGCGGCCGAGGAGGACGCGCTCGCCGAGCTGCTGCCCGGGCCGGAGGCCCAGGCGTCGATCTACGCGTTCGACGTCGTCGAGCGCCGGATCAAGCGGCCTCCCGCGCTGCCGGACGTCGAGCCGAGACGGATCCAGCGGGTCGGGGTGGTCGGCGCCGGGCTGATGGCGACACAGCTCGCGACCCTCTTCCTCCGCCGGCTCGAGGTGCCGGTCGTCCTCACGGACGTCGACCGTGAGCGAACCGAGAAGGCGGTCGACTCGATCCGCGGCGAGCTCGCGGGGCTCGTCGCGAAGGGTCGCCTGCCCGAGGGCAAGGCGCGCTTCCTCGGCTCGATCGTGGAAGCGGGAGAGGGAACCGGCGCGTACGCGGGCTGCGACCTGGTGCTCGAGGCGGTCTTCGAGGAGCTCGACGTGAAGCGCGAGGTGCTCGCGGCGCTCGAGGGGGTCGTGTCCCCCGAGTGCCTGCTCGTGACGAACACGTCCTCGCTGTCCGTCGCCGCGATGGCCGAGGGGCTGGCACACCCCGAGCGGGTCGTCGGGCTGCACTTCTTCAACCCGGTCGCCGTCCTGCCGCTCGTCGAGGTCGTGCGCGGCCCGCAGACGGACGACGCGACGCTCGCGACCGCCTGGGACGTCGCCCGGAAGCTCGGCAAGCGTCCCGTGCTCGTGAAGGACGCGCCGGCCTTCGTCGTCAACCGCATGCTGACCCGGCAGTCGACGGTGCTGATGCAGGCCCTCGAGAGCGGCAACACGTTCGAGGAGACCGACGAGGCCGCGCTCCGGCTCGGGATCCCGATGCCGCCCTCGGCGCTGCTCGCGATGGTCGGCCCCCGGGTGGCGAACCACGTCCTCTCGACGCTGCACGAGGCCTACCCCGACCGCTTCCCGCTCTCGCCGACGCTGCAGGCGCTCGCCGACGGCGAGCTCCCCGCGATCGAGGCGAAGGACGGCCGGGCGACCGTCGAGGAGATCCACGGGCGCATCCTCGAGGCCCTCGCCGACGAGGCGGGGCACATCCTCGACGAGGGCGTCGTCTCGAGCGCCGCGGAGATCGACGCCTGCCTGATCCTCGGCGCCGGCTATCCGTTCTTCCGCGGCGGCATCACGAAGCACCTCGACCAGTCGGGCGTCTCGCAGCGCGTCCTCGGCCGGCCGCTCGGCGAGCGCTAGGACTGTTCGCCGACCTCGGATTCCGCTAGTCTGCGGGGTGCAGCGACGCTGGCGCGCGAACCACGCCCGAGTGAGCTGTCTTTCTTCGAAGGGTTGCGCACGACAGGGCACCGCGGTTCGAGTCGGCTGCATACATGCAGGAATCCACTATCACTTCGAGCCGGTCTTCCGAACCGCTTCCGGACCTGGAGAAGGCCGCGCATCGCGCGGAGCGGTGGTTCGGCGAGCCGTTCCTCCATCCGGGTGAGGAGGCGAGTGTCGCCCTCGCCCCGGGTGCCGCGCGCCGTCTCGCGCTGGACGACGCGCTGGAGGAGATCGAGGCCGGTCTCCGGAGCCCGTCGCCCGGCTGGAAGGTGCGCTACGGGCTGATGCTCGGGCTCGAGCGCGTCCTCGCCGCCGAGAGCCCCGCCACCGCCGCCGGCACCGCTCTCAGGCGCCACCAGATCGACGCGCTCGCCGGGATGCTGACCGAGCTGATCGCCGCCACCCAGCGCAGCGCCGAGGAGAACGGCAACGGCGGCTCGAACGGCAGCGTCGCCGAGCTCCTGGACGAGCAGGAAGAGGAGGACGAGGAGGAGGTCGAGCTCGCCGACGAGGAGACCGAGGAGCCCGGCTTCGCCGGCGAGGACCCCGGCGCGTCGCGTCGCTACCGCTTCCGGCACCCCACCGCGTCCGGCAAGACGATCGCCGCGGCGGGGTTCGTCGAGGCCGCGCGACACCTCGGCGTCCTGATCCTCACCCACCGCCGGCTGCTCGTCGACCAGTTCCGCCGCGACCTCACCACCGAGGGGTACGGCGACCGCCTGACCGATGCGATCGAGCAGGACCGGGAGCCGCTGCGGCCCGACCCGATCACGATCCAGACGTACGCGTGGTTCGCGCGGCACGGGGACGAGCTCTCCCGCAGCGCGTACCAGCTCGTGATCTGCGACGAGGCGCACACCGCGCTCGGCGAGAAGACCTCGAACGCGATCCGCCGCTTCCCCGAGCCGCTCTACATCGGGATGACGGCGACCGAGCAGCTGATCGCGAAGCAGGTCTCCGACGTCTTCCCCGCATCGGTCGACGACCTGCCGCTCACCGACGCGGCGCGCCGCGGGCTGATCGCTCCGCTTCGCAGCCTGCGCGTGCCCCCCGTGGCGGCGATCAACTCGGTGCCGATCGTCGGCGGCGACTTCGAGGAGCGCGCGCTGGCAGCAGCCCTCGACCACGTCGCGCTCAACCAGGCGGCCGCGAGCCTGTACCGCGACCGGTTCGGGTCGACGCCGGGGATCGTCTACGCGGCCGGCGTCGACCACGCCTACAACCTGGCGCAGGAGTTCCGCGCCGCGGGCCTCAAGGCGACGGCCGTGTCGGGCAGGACCCCGCCGCGCGAGCTCGCCGAGACCCTGGCCGCCTACGAGCGCGGCGAGATCAACGTCCTGGTCAACGCCCAGCTCCTCGCGGAGGGCTGGAACTCGCCGCGCGCGACGGTCTGCATGCACCTCGCGCCGACCGCATCGAAGCGCGTCTACCAGCAGCGGATCGGGCGCATCATGCGCACCCACCCGCGCAAGGAGGCCGGGATCGTCGTCGACTTCGTGCCGAAGGGCGCCACGCACTCCGAGCGCGTCGTCTCGCTCCACTCACTGCTCGACTCCGACTTCTATCGCGAGGGCGCGCGCGTCACTCCCGCGCCGAGGCGCCGGTCGGCGCGCCGTGCGCGCCGCCGTCTCTCGCCGGCTCCGTGGCTCGTCCCGGTGACCCAGGACGTCGCCCGCCGCCTCGCGGTGATCCAGCGCGAATGGCAACGGGTCGACCCGCGCTTCCTCGACGACGACGAGCAGCGGTTCTGGGCGACGATCGCCGGCCGCCAGATCAGGTTCGACCAGCGGGGCGAGTTCGCGCGGAAGTTCGCCGAGGGGCGGGCCGACAAGGGCGCGCTCGAGACCTTCCTCTCCGTCTGCGCCGCCGAGAACCCGAACCGCCGCCTCCGCATGACGGCGCTCGCCGACCGTGTCGCGACGCCGGTCGAGCGTGCGGACTTCGACGACCTCGTCACGCTCGTGACGCAGGCGCCGCCGTGGGAGAAGGATCGCGCGGCAGGCGCGCGCATCCTGCTGCGCGCGGTCGGGGAGGGAAAGGCGAGCGCGCCCGACCAGATCCTCGGCCGCTGGACGTGGCGGCTGGCACGGTCCGTGCGCAAGACGCTCGACCGGAAGGCGAGCCAGGAGTTCCCCGAGGCCAAGCGGCTCCTCGGCGCCGTCGCGAACTCCCGCGGCCACCGCCACGAGGACAACGTCGCCCAGCTCGTCAAGATCGCCGCAGCGCTCCCGCTTCCCGTCGGTGCCGCGCTCCTCGCCTCGGCAGAGGGCTACACGCCGCGGGCGAACGGGACGCTCGACAGGGCCCGCGAGGAGCTCGGCCCGATCCAGGAGATCGCGACGGCGCTCGCCGAGAGCCTCCCCGCGCCGAAGGCGCCCGCCCGCAAGTCTCGCCGGCGACGCCGCAAGCGGCGCTCCACCGAGGCCGGGAGCACCGCCGGCGGCTCCGGCCAAGCCGGCCGATCCCACACCCGAGGCCGGAGGCGGCGAGGCCGGTCCGGAGGTACCGACCGAGAAGCCGGTGGCGAAGCCGGAGCGCTCCGCCCCCGACCGGCCGCGGACGCGAGCCGGACGCCGCGTGACCCGCCTAGCCCTGACCTTCGGGCGGGTCGTCCTTCCGCCCGCGCTCCCGGTCGCGCAGGAACCTCGTCAGCTCCGCCGCGAGCGACTCGCCGCTCGGCAGCTGGCCCCCCTCCGCGAAGGACTCGATCGTGTCGGCGCGCTGCTCGAGCTCCTCGACGTAGGCCTGCGTGTCGGGATCGGAGGCCACGGCCTCGCTCACCTGGGACGCGTACTCCTCCTCGGCCTCGTCGAGCTCCGTGGTGTCGATCTCGGCGCCCAGCAGGTCGGAGAGGCGGGAGCAGAGCGCCTTCGCCGCGCGCGGGCTCGGCGCCAGCGACACGTAGTGCGGCACCGCCGACCAGAGGCTCACCGAGCGCAGCTCCGCGGCGCGGCACGCGTCGTGGAGGACGCCGACGATCCCGGTCGGCCCTTCGTACCTGGACAGCTGGAGGCCGAGCTCCTCGACCAGGCGAGGGTCGGTCGCGGCCCCCGTGACGGGTGCGGGGCGCGTGTGCGGCACGTCCGCGAGCAGGGCGCCGAGCGTGACGACGAGCTCCACGCCGAGGTCGCGCGCAAGGCCGATCACGAGCTCGGTGAACGCCCGCCAGCGGTAGTTGGGCTCGACGCCGAGGAGGATCACGGCGTCGCGGTCGGTCCCGGGGATCTCCGCGTGGAAGAACGCGTTCTCCGGCCACTCGATCCGTCGGGTCAGGCCCTCGTCGAGGGTCACCGTGGGCCGGACGGCCTGGAAGTCGACGAACGCCTCCGGGTCGATGTCCGCGAAGCGCTTGCCCTCCCACTGCTGCACCAGGTACCCGGCGGCGACCGTCGCGGCCTGGCCCCCGTCGTTCCAGCCGCGGAACGCCGTCACCATCACGGGCTTGCGCAGCGCGGGCAGCTCGGTGATACGCAGGTCGGCGGAGGTCATGGGGACAGCGTAACTGCGGTCAGCGGGAGCGCAGTGGCTCGCCCACGGAGTCGACCCGCTCGGGCAGCCGCCGCGACGAGGGCGAGGGGCGGCCGCCACAGCGCGTACGCGAGCCCGACCGTGAGGCCCCAGATCGCGGCACCGAGGGTCACGTGCACCAGCACGAGGCCCCACGGAAGCGCGTTCCGGTACTGGATCTCCCCGACGAGCATCTGCACGAGCAGGACGCCGAGCAGCACGACGGCGAGGCGCACCACACCCGGGGCGACGCGGCGCGCGCGGAGCAGCTGCCAGCCGACGAGCAGGAGGCCGATCCCGTAGACCGCGGTCGCCCGCACGTGGACGTAGACCGTGTCGCTGATCCCGAGGCCGAGCCGGTGGACGTCCTCGTCGGCGCCCGGGTGCGGGCCGGACGCGGTGGCCACCGCTCCCGTGACGACCATCACGGCGCATGCAACGACGCCCGACGGCCGCGAGCAGGCGCAGCCAGCGGGGCGCGACCGGCGCCCCCAGGCCGCCGGCGTGGCTCCACGCCTCGAAGGCGACCAGGATCGACAGCGCGACGACGACGAGCGCGAGCAGGAAGTGGGACATCACGGCCAGCGGGTGGAGGTCGAGGATCACGGTGAGGCCGCCGAGGGGGATCTGGGCCACGGTGCCGAGGAAGGCCGCGAGCGCCGTGAGGCGCACCCACCGCGGCAGCCCGTCGACACGTCGGGAGGCATGCCACACCGCGAGCGACGCGAGGATCCCGCCCACGGCGACGACGCGGTTCCCGAACTCGACGATCGCGTGGAAGTCCTTGGCGGGGAACGGCGTCGAGCCGCACCTCGGCCAGTTGTCGCAGCCGAGCCCGGACCCCGTCAGGCGCACGAACGCGCCCGATGCGACCACGAGGCCGAGCATCGCGACGCCGGCGACGGACAGGTGGAGGAAGCGGCGCGGCGAGACCGGCTCGCGGAGGCGCGCCCGGACGCTCATGCGAGCGAGACGCCGCTCCCCTGCTCGACCCGGCCGACCGTGTGCACTGCGAGGCCTGCCGCGGCGAACGTCGCCTCCAGCACCACGCGCTTGTCCGAGGGAAGCGTGACGAGCAGCCCCCCGGCCGTCTGGGGGTCGTATGCCAGCGCTTCGAGCTCCTCCGAGGCCGTGCTCCGCACGTGCTGGCCCGGCGAACTCGCGGTTCCTCCGATCCCCGCCGGTGCGCACCCCTGCCGCGGCCAGCTCGACGGCGCCGGGCAGCGCCGGGAGCGCCTCCGCGTCGAGGGCGATGTGGACCCCGGAGCGGAGCGCCGTCTCGTGGGCATGGCCGAGCAGCCCGAAGCCGGTGACGTCGGTGACGGCGTTCGGCTCGAACGAGCGCAGTGCGTCGGCCGCTTCCCGATTCAGCTCCGTCATCGCCTCGATCGCGGCTTCGAGCGCGCCTTCCGGCGCACGGCCGTCGCGCACCGCCTGGAGGACGAGGCCCGTGCCGAGCGGCTTGGTGAGCAGCACCACGTCGCCGGGCTGCGCGCCGCTCTTTCGCCACACGCCCTGCGGGTGCACGGTGCCGACGACCGCGAGCCCGTACTTCGGCTCGTCGTCGCGGATCGTGTGGCCCCCGGCGAGGATCGCGCCGGCCTCGCGGGTCGCCTCGGCGGCGCCGTCGAGCACCTCGCCCAGCATCGCGGTGGGGAGCTCCTCCGGGAACGCGGTGACCGACAGCGCGAGCAGCGGCCGTCCGCCCATCGCGAACACGTCGTTGAGCGCGTTCGTCGCGGCGATCCGTCCGTACGTCCGCGGGTCGTCGACGACCGGCGGGAAGAAATCGACCGTGAACACCAGCGCGGTGTCGTCGTCGAGTCGGTAGACCGCCGCGTCGTCCGCCGGGTCGAGGCCGACGAGCAGGTCGGCCGCGTCGGCCGGGACGAGCCCGCCGAGCAGCTCCTCGAGCCGCGCGGCCGAGTACTTCGCCGCGCACCCGCCGGCCTTGGCGAGGCTCGTCAGCGTCGGCTGCGTCACCCTGCGAGTGTAGAGACGGCTCCCGCCACACGATTCCAGTGGGAGGGAGAAGGAAACGGGAGGGCAGCCGAGTACTGGAGGGCAGCCGGAGAGGATCTCCCCCTTCCACCTCTCCCTGCTCCGCGGAGGCCGCCGGACGTCTGGCGGCCTTCGTCTGTGAGAGGATCGCGCCGTGCCGAGCGCGCTCGTCACCGGGGGCTCGTCGGGCATCGGCCTCGCGATCGCTCGCATGCTCCGCGACGAAGGCCACGCCCTCACGCTCGCCGCGCGCAAGCTCGAGCGCCTCGAGGAAGCGGCGGCCGAGCTCGGCGCGACGGCGGTCGCTGCGGACGTTCAGCACGAGGAGGACTGCGCCCGCCTCGTGGCGACCCATCTCGAGACGCACGGCGGCTTGGACGTGCTCGTCAACTCGGCGGGGGTGGGCATCGCGGGCATGATCGGCAACACCTCGACGAAGCACTTCGACCTCCAGCAGGCGGTCAACCTGCGCGGCGCGTTCCTCGTCACGCGGGAGGCTCTGCCCGCGCTCCGGGAGACGAAGGGCTACGTCGTCAACCTCGCCTCGATCGCCGGGACGATCCCGACCCCCGGCCTCGCGACGTACGGCGCGGCGAAGGCGGCCGTGATCTCGCTCACCCGCTCGCTCGCGCGCGAGGAGGCGGACGCGGGCGTGCGGGTAACCGCGATCTGCCCGGGGTTCGTCGACACGCCGATGGCGTCGTGGACCGGCCTCGAGGCGGAGCGGATGATCCAACCCGAGGACTGCGCCGAGATCGTCCGGTCGCTGCTCCGCCTGAGCCCCGCGGCCAGGGTCCCGCTCGTCGTGATCGAGCGCGCGGGCGACGACGTCTGAGGCCGAGAGGCCTCGGCTCGCCTACGAGCCTGTCGCCGGGTGCCAGCGCGCCGAGCGCGTCGTCGTCGCCCCCGGTCAGGCCGAGGCGGCCGTAGAGGCCGAGCTTGCCGCGTGAGTCCTCGATGTCGAGCTGCCGCATCGTCAGCTGCCCGATCCGGTCGAGCGGGCCGAAGGCCGCGTCCTCCACACGCTCCATCGAGAGCCGCTCCGGGTGGTACGTGGCGTTCTCGGAGACGGTGTCGAGGATCGTGTAGTCGTCGCCGCGCCGCAGCTCGACGGTCACCTCGCCGCTGACGGCGCTTCCCACCCAGCTCGAGAGGCTCTGGCGCAGCATCAGCGCCTGCGGGTCGAACCAGCGCCCCTCGTAGAGGAGGCGACCGAGGCGCCGCCCGCTCGTCCGGTACTCGTCGATCGTCGCCTCGTTGTGGATCGCGTTCACGAGGCGCTCGTAGGCGAGGTGGAGGAGCGCCATGCCCGGCGCCTCGTAGATCCCACGGCTCTTCGCCTCGATGATCCGGTTCTCGATCTGGTCGGACATCCCCAGCCCGTGCCGTCCGCCGATCGCGTTCGCCTCGAGCACGAGCTGCACCCGGTCGTGGGCGATGCCGTTCAGCGCGACCGGCCAGCCCTCCTCGAACCGCACGGCCACGACCTCCGAGGCGACCTCGATCGAGGGGTCCCAGTGACGGACGCCCATGATCGGCTCGACGAGCTGCAGCGACCGGTCGAGCAGCTCGAGCTCCTTCGCCTCGTGCGTCGCGCCCCAGATGTTCGCGTCGGTCGAGTAGGCCTTCTCCACGCTCGCGCGATAGGGCAGCCCGCGCTCGACGAGCCACTCGCTCATCTCCTTCCTCCCGCCCAGCTCGGCGACGAAGAGCGGGTCGAGCCACGGCTTGTAGATCCGGAGCGCCGGGTTGGCGAGGAGCCCGTAGCGGTAGAACCGCTCGATGTCGTTGCCCTTGTACGTCGAGCCGTCGCCCCAGACGTCGACGCCGTGCTCGTGCATCGCCTGCACGAGCATCGTCCCGGTGACGGCGCGGCCGAGCGGGGTCGTGTTGAAGTACGTCTTGCCCGCCGGAGGAGACGTGGAACGCGCCGCAGCGGAGCGCGACGAGCCCCTCGTGCACGAGGTGCGGCCTGCAGTCGACGAGGATCGCCTCCTCCGCCCCCACCTCCCGTCGCCCGGTCGGGGATCCCGGCGACGTCCTCCTCGTCGTACTGGCCGAGGTCGGCCGTCAGGGCGTAGGGGACGGCGCCCTTCTCGCGGATCCACGCGACCGCGACGGTCGTGTCGAGGCCGCCGGAGAACGCGATCCCGACCCGTTCGCCGACGGGGAGCGAGGTGAGCACGCGCGACGACATGGGGCACCAGCGTATCCCCGAGTGCCCTGTGGATCGCTCGGCACGAAACCGGCGCTCCGTCCGCGTCGACGTCCGGACGGGACATGTCCGGCCCGCGCCTCTACCGCGTCAGCGCACCTTCGCGACCGCGCGCTCGAGCTCGTCCGACCGAGAACGCGCCTTCGAGCTTCGTGCGGATGACCCCCGTGCGATCGACGACGAACGTGAACGGCTCCGTGGGAAGGCGCCACTGGCTGACCCACCGGTTGACGCCCTTCGCCGGATCGTTGTCCTCGTAGATCTCGACGTGGATGAAGCGCACTCCCGCGCTCGCCTTCTCCTTGCGGACGGCCGAGACCACGTCCACCACGGGCCCGCACGTGCGCGACTGGCAGAACTGCGGCGTCGCGAACGCGACCACGAACGGCTCGTCGGCGGCCAGCGCCTGCGCCACCGAGGTCGTGTAGAGCGCGCGGTCGGGTCTCCTCGAGGTCGTCAGCGCCGCGAAGTCGCCCGAGGCGCTCGTGAGCGTCGGCGTCTTCGAGGGGATCGCGCGATCGCCCTCGGCGGGAGCGGCGCTCCGCTTGCGGGCGACGATGTTGCCGAGCGCCTGCACCTTGCGGCCGCCCACGGGCTCGGCGAGGTACCAGTACTTGCCGGCCGTCGGCAGCTCGAGCGTGGCGACGTAGATGCCCCCGACGTCGGCCGTGTCGCCGCCCGGCACGCCGATCGGCTCGAGGCGCGCCGTGGTCTCCGCGAACGGCCGCTGCTTGAGCCCGCGTGCGATCCAGACGCGGGCGGTGGGCCTCTCGACCAGCCGGGACTGCTTGTCGACGACCAGGAACGAGATGCGGTTCGAGCCGACGGCGTGGTCGGTCGTGCCGGCGACGACCGCCACGTCCTCACCCGGAGCACGCCAAAGCGCCTCGAGCGTTCCCGCCGAGGGTTTGGCGGTCGTCTGGCCCGGGCTCGTCGCCCGAGCCGCCGCACGCGGCCGCCAGAAGCGCCGCGCCGATGGCGATGACGATCCCAGCCGCAAGCCGACGCTTCACGACGCCAGCGTAGCCGCGGCGCGGGCGCGCTAGTCGCCGTCGGAGAACGTGCGGTTCGGGCCCCTGAACTGACCCAGCCAGGCTGCGATCAGCGCAAGGTTCACGAGAGCGAAAGTCAGGCGCGCTCTGCTCATCTCGATCCTCCTTTCTCAGAAGCGGACGACCCGAAGCGCCTCGGCAGCGTTCCGGTACAACCGCGCTGCCTCGGTCGCGTCTCCTCGACGCTCCGCGAGATCACCCAGCGCGACCCACGCCCCCGTCCGGTGCGCGATGGACGCCATCTGCTCGAACGCAGCGTCCGCGGCCCGGAAGCACTCCTCCGCCTCGTCGAGACGGCCCCGCTCCAGCAACGAGCGGCCCAGCACGAGGTTCGACTGGCCGATCTCGTCGAGGAAGTCGTCGCGCCCTTCGAGGAGCGCAAGCGCCTTGCGTGCATGCTCGTCGGCCGCGTCGTGGTCGCCGAGGTGCTCGTGCACCGCCGCGAGGCTGCCCAGGGCCTGCGCGGCGTCCGGCTGCGAGCCGGCCTCGACGGCGAGCGCGAACGACGCCGTCAGATGCTCGATCGCCTGCTCGGGATGCCCGAGCAGGAGCTGCAGGCCGCCGAGGTTCAGCATCAGGCGGCCGGTGTTCCGCTCGTCGTTCAGCTCCTGGTAGATCGCCTTCGCCTGCTGTGCGTACTGGCGGGCGAGCACCCAGTGCCCCATCTTCTCGGCCACGAGCGAGGCCTGGAAGTACGTTCCCGCGACGACCCGTGGGTCGTCCATCGCCTGCGCGAGCTCGACGGCTCGCTCGGCGTCCTCCCTCGCGGCCTCGTAGTCGGCCTGGCGGCGGCGGCAGCGAGAGCGCCACGCGAGGATCCGCGCGCGCAGGAGGTCACACGGCAGCCCGGACCGCTCGGCGAGCGCGAGCGCCTCGTCGAAGAGGCCGATCGCGGTCGGGATGCTGGAGATCCGGTAGCGGCAGCAGCCGAGGCGGAACAGCACGTCGGCCCGGTCGAGGTCGGAGAACTGGGGAAGCTCGGCCAGCTCCCGCGCCGCCTGCAGCACCTCGATCGCCTCGCGTGACTCGCCGAGCTCCTGGAGCGCCCAGCCCTGCCCCGCGAGCGCGCGCAGCTCGAGCTCGGCGGATGCGAGCGCCGCGATCTCCTCGCGCGCCTCGCGGAAGGTGTCGACGGCCTCCTGGTCGCGGTGGGACTCCTGGAGCGCCTCGGCCCGGGCGAGCTTCGCCTCCACGCGGCTGCGAACGTCGGCGGAGACGCCGTGGGCGAGGTACTGGGCGTCCACCCCGAGCCGCTCGGCGAGCCAGGCGACGGTCTCGGCGGTCGGTCGGGTCTTCCCGCGCTCGATCTGGCTGACGTACTCCTTCGAGAAGCGCTCGCCGGCCAGCCCGCTCTGGGTCAGGCCCGCGCGCGACGCGCAGCGCCCGGACGCGGTCGCCGACACTCTGACCGGTCGCACGGGTCGACAGACCGGGAGTGTGGCGGCCGCATCGCGCATACCGCTGTCACTGAAGCCGCCAATCGCGGCCGGGCGCCGTCCCCCGATGGGGTGAACCGGTCGTATCGATCTCCGAGGCCATGGTGAAGTGGAGCATACAGTGGATCACTTGACTGAGCTACTTGACTTTTTCGGACAAGGCCCCTACAGTCAGGCCACCAAGCACCTTCCAGACGCCAGGAAGGTGCACGGGGCGTCACCGACAGGGACGGCGCGGGTACGGAGAACAACGTGGCTGGGCCGCAGAGTCACGAGCTCCCTCCAGCGCCCCTCATGAGGGCCGCCTCCTTCGAAACGCCCCCGGAAGCCGCAGCCGGGGGCGTTTCACATGACGGGGGAAACCATGTTTCCCCCGTCGAGCCCCCTTCTTCCGGCTTGCGGCAACGCCAAGCCCGCCTGGCCTCCCGGCCGGCAAAGCCGGCCTCCGGCCTCGCACGCGCTTCTGACCCCGCTCGGTAAGCACTGCAGGCCCGACGCGCGAGCGTCGGCCGCTACGCGGTCGGGCCCTTCGGGGCCGGCACCGGGATCTGCGTCCAGCTCACGATCTTGCCGTTCCGGACGCGGAACACCGCCGCCGCCTTCTGACCGGCCGCGCCGCAGCGGCGGCCCCTGCCGTTCGCGAGGACGAAGACGGCCGTGGCCCGGTCGCCCCTCACCGTGATCGACACGATCCGGCCCGCGCACGGCAGGAGGCTGTGCCAGAGGACGATGTCGAGGTAGTCTGCGGAGCCTGAGCGCCGTCCCGCCCTGCTCGAACACGGCCGGCCGCGCGAACAGCCGCGCCGCGCCCGCGTTGTCGTACGCGTTGAGCCGCGCGCTCCACGAGCGGACGACCCGCTTCGTCGCGGCGGGCGAGTCCGCCCGCGCAGCGGCGGCGAACGGCGTCAGCAGCAACGCGACCAGCACGCCGAGGACGACGGTACGCACGCCAGCCACGATACGCCCCCTGCGTAGCATCGTCTGCGTGGAGCTTCGACCGGACGCGGCGCACGGCTTCACGCAGGGATTCCGGGCGATGGTGCCGCTCTGGCTCGGCGTCGTCCCGTTCGCGCTCGCGTATGCGGTGCTCGCCCGGGACGTCGGGCTCTCGCTCGTCGAGACCCAGGCGCTCTCGGTGCTCGTGTTCGCCGGGAGCGCGCAGTTCACCGCAGTCGGCCTCTTCGGGACCGGCGCGGCGGCCGCCGAGATCGTCTCCACGACGTTCCTCCTGAACGTGCGCCACGTGCTCTACGGCCTGTCGCTCGGACGGCAGATCCCGCTCCGAGGCTGGCGCCGCACGACCGCGGCGTACTTCCTCACCGACGAGGCCTTCGGCGTCGTCGCGGCGCGCGAGGAGCGGACCTTCGCCTTCCTGCTCGGTGCCGAGCTCAGCCTCTTCGTCACCTGGAACCTGGCGACGCTGGGAGGCGCGCTCGTCGGCTCGGCGATCACCGATCCGGCCGAGATCGGCCTGGACCTGATCTTCCCCCTCGCCTTCCTGGCCCTGCTGGTGCCGCTGGTCCGCACGCGCGTCGAGCTCGTGGTCGCCGTCGCGTCAGGCGTGCTCGCCTACGGCCTCTCGGAGGGCCTCCCCGGAGGGCTGCCGATCCTCGTCACCGGTGTCGCCGGGAGCCTGCTCGGCGCGGTCCTGACGCGCGGGCGCCCCGACGACGTCAGGCTCGATGACGCGGCGCGGGAGGTCGCGTGACGTTCTGGCTCACCGTCGCCGGGATGCTCGCCGTGACCTTCGGCTCGCGCTACGCCGGCCTGGCGCTGCAGACGGACCTGCCCGACTTCTGGGTGCGGTTCCTCCACTTCGTCCCGATCGCGGTGTTCGCCGCGCTCGTCACTCCCTCGCTCGAAGGCGGCTTCGGGGAGGGCGAGATCCGTGCCGCCGGCGCCGGCGTCGCGACCATCGTGGCCTGGAGGACCAGCAACCTCGGGCTCGCAATCGCCGCCGGGATGCTCGCCTTCTGGGCGCTCCGCTGGGTCACGTAGATCGCTCGCCGACGA
The DNA here is from genome assembly GCA_963722755.1 of uncultured Actinomycetes bacterium. Lineage (GTDB taxonomy): Bacteria > Actinomycetota > Thermoleophilia > Gaiellales > Gaiellaceae > Gaiella. The sequence continues at coordinate 68,228 of CAVROJ010000018.1, read as the reverse complement.
GCCAGCGCACCCGCTCGCGCTGGATCGCTGCGAGGTCGTCCTCGTCCAGCAGCCCGCCGAGCCGGGATGCGACCGATCGCAGGAGCCCTCCGCGCGATCATCACCCACGCCTCAGCGTCCGGATCCCGGTCGGCGGGCACGACGCCGGCAGCCTGGCCGTCACGCAGCTTCGCGGCGACGATGGTCGTGGACGACCCGCATGTGCCGTGCGACGTGCCTGCGGATCACGCGGTCCTCGCCGGCCTCGATGACACCCTGCATCCAGAGGTTCGGGAGCAGCGCCTTCTTCCAGCGGGCGGCAGACGGCGGCAGTGGCGCGGCGCCCGCCACGGGGAGGCGCGCGAGCACCTCCTCGCGCGGCACTGCGAGCAGCTCGTCGACCGCGGCGTCGAGAGCGCCGCGAAGCTCCTCCCACGCGGCGTCGAGGCACTCCGTCCAGAGATCCCGTTTCGACGCGAAGTGCCGGTAGAGCACCGGCTCGCTCACGCCCGCCTCACGCGCGATCTCCGCAGTCGTCGCCCCCGCGTAGCTGCCGCTCGAGAAGACCCGCAGCGCCGCCTTCAGGATTGCGCGCCGCCGCTCCTCGGCGGGAAGTCGCCGCTGGCGGCTCATGCCGCCTCGGCCGGCCGAACCTGCTCCGTCTCCGCGCGTCGTGTCGTGCGGCCGGATCAGCACGCGCGGCGACGATCGCGCCGACGATCGCGATCCCCGCGGCGACGAGCAGCGCGTGCTCGAACCCGCGCATGAACGACGCGATGCTCGGTGGCTCGGCGAGCTGCGCAGCCATGATCGCGCCCATCAGCGCGATCCCGACCGAGCCGCCCGACCTGACGGAACGCGTTCAGCACCGCCGAGCCGACGCCCGCCTTCTCCACCGGCACGGCCGCGCAGTCGCGGCGGCGGCGCTCGGCGTCATCGTCAGCGACATGCCGACGCCGCCGAGCACGCAGCGCCGGGGAGCAGCGTCCAGAAGGTCGCGTCGGCGCCGAGCTGGCTGAAGTAGAGGAGCTGCACGCGAGACGAGCACCATCCCGGCCGTCATCAGCCCGCGCGAGCCGAAGCGGTCGGAGACCCTGCCCGCGATCGGCGCGACGACGATGACGAGGATGGTCATGGGCAGGAACGCCGCGCCGGCCTGGACCGCCGAGTAGCCGAGGACGTTCTGCATGTAGCAGGGAGACGAAGAAGAAGACGCCGAACATCGCGAGCGCGACGAGCAGCGACGACGAGGTTCGCGCCGACGTAGGTCGCGGTTGCGGAAGAGCGTCAGGTCGAGCATCGGGCGCCGCTGGTGCCGCTCGAGCAGCACGAAGGCGACGAGCGCGACGGCCGCGACGACGAACGCGCCGACGATCCGCGGCGAGCCCCAGCCGTACGTGTTCGCCTCGATCAGCCCGTAGGTCAGCGCGAACAGCCCGATCGCCGACGTCGCGCAGGCCCGGCAGGTCGAGCCGCTCGTGCGTCGGGTCGCGCGACTCGTCGATCAGGAGGAAGCTCGCGACGATGCCCAGGATGCCCGACCGGCACGTTGACGAAGAAGATCCAGTTCCAGCTCGCGTGCTCGGTGAGGAGCCCGCCGACGAGCGGGCCGATCGCGAGCGCGAGCGCGGAGACGCCGGCCCAGATCCCGATCGCGGTCCCGCGCTGGCGCGGCGGGAACGTCGCGGCGATGATCGACAGCGTCGCCGGGTTCATCAGCGCGGCGCCGGCGCCCTGGACGATCCGCGCGGCGATCAGCATGTCGCCGCTCGTGGCGAGCCCGCAGGCGAGCGACGCGAGCGTGAACACCACGATGCCGATCACGAACATGCAGCCGGCGGCCGTAGGCGTCGGCGAGCTTGCCGCCGATCAGCATCAGCGCGGCGAAGGTGAGCGCATAGCCGGAGACGATCCACTCGAGCTCCGAGAGCCCGACACCGAGGTCGCGCTGGATCGACGGGAAGCGCGACGTTCACGACGGTGTTGTCGAGCATGATCATGAACAGCCCGAACGCCACGGCCGCGAGCGTCCACCACTTCTTGTTCTCCTCGGTCACGAGCCGCGCTCTCATGCGTTCACCTCCTCAAGTTAGTGCGCACTACGTTAGCAACCGCTAACTTCCTCGGACCGCGTTAACGGGGCCGCAACCGCGCCGCCGCGTACCATCGCCGCGTGCCCGTCTTCATCTGCCCGAACTGCCGCGCGCGCTCGGTCGACCTCGACGGCGTCGAGGGGTTCTCGCGTCAGGCGCCGCAGTGCCGCAGCTGCGGCTTCGGGTTCCTGTTCCAGCTGCTCGAGGACTACTACCCCGCGCCCTCGACGGGCTTCGTCGTCTGTGACCGCGACGCTCGCGTGCTCGCGGTCGGGCGCGGCGTGTTCGAGCTGACCGGGTTCCGCGAGGCCGACCTGATCGGGCGGGACGTGGCGTCACGCGCTCGCGCTCTCGGACACGGCGCCCGCTCGAGCTCGTCAGGGAGTGGGGTGTCCGCCGGCTCGGCGAGCAGCTCGAGCTGCGGACGCGCGCCGGCCTCACCAAGCCGGTCGTCGTCGACCTGTTCCCGGCGTACGACGACGACGGCGGCCTGCTCGTCGCCCTCACCTCCCGCTAGCTCGCGCCGTGCGTGCCGGCGTCGCTCTGGCTCGTCCGGCACGGCGAGACCGCCTGGAGCCGCGACCGCCTGCACACGTCGGTCACCGACGTGCCGCTCACCGAGGCGGGAATGGAGGCCGCCGGGTTGCTGGGCGCTCGTCTCTCCGGTCACGGCGTTCTCGCTCGTCCTCACGAGCCCGCGGCTGCGGGCGCGCCACAGCGCCGAGCTCGCGGGGTACCCCGACGCCGAGGTCGACGACGACCTCGTGGAGTGGGACTACGGGCGCTACGAGGGGATCAGCACCGCCCGGATCCGCGAGACCGACCCGGGCTGGTCGATCTGGTCCCACCCGGCGCCGGGCGGCGAGACGGCGGCGCAGGTACAGGCACGCGTCGATCGCGTGATCGCGAGAGCCCGGGCGAGCGAGGGCGACGTCCTCGTCTTCGGGCACGCCCACAGCCTGCGCGCGCTCGCTGCCCGGTGGCTCGGGCGCCCGGTCACGGACGGGCGGCACTACCGCCTCGACACGGGCTCGCTCTCGGTTCTCGGCTACGAGCGCGAGACACCCGTGATCGTGCGCTGGAACTCCACCGGCTCCGCCCCGCTCACCGACTAGACGAACTAGCGGGGAAGGATCCAGACCTGCCGCGCGACGGCGAGCACCTCGCCTCCGCGGCCGTAGAGCGCCGTGCCGGCGAAGAGCTTGCGGCCGTCCTCACCGAGCGGCCAGCCCACGACCACGCAGTGCTCACCCTCGTCGGGCAACCGCTCGATCCGCGCGGTCATGCGGCCGAGGACGACCTCGCCGCGCCCGGGATCGCCGGCTGCGTAGGCGCCCGGGCAGTCGATCGCGGCCCACACCACCTCCGGGGTCACCCCGTGCGCGACCCAGGTCGCCGCGACGAGCCCGTCCTCCCGGCCGGCGACCGGGCCGGGATGGATCCCGAGGCCGCTCCCGTCGTCACGGACGCCGCAGACGAAGCACTCGGCGAACTCGGGCGGCCCGTAGGTGCCGACTCCCTCCTGCGCGGCGGCAGCCTCGCTCGGGCTCGGGGGCGCGGGAGCCTCGAGGCCCGGATCAGCGGGCCGGCCCTCGGCGACGAGGCGCCCCTCGTCCTCCAGCAGCAGCCGCTCGCCCTCCCGGCGGAGCGCGAGCGGGCGCTCGAGCGGCGGCGGGAGCCGGAGCGTGACCTCGGCCGCGGAGCCGACCCGCGACCCGACGACGCCCGCCGCGTAGCCGCCGTTCGCGGACGTGAGCGGCCCGCGGAAGCGGCGCGCGATCGTGACGCTCCCGGCATCGGTGCTCGATGCGACGCTCTCGGTGCCCACGGCGGATAGAGTGACGTTTGTGACCGCGAGGCAAAAACCTGGTGCTCGAACCGCTCCGCGGAGCGGCGAGGATGCGCCGGTGAGGATCGCCCTGGCACAGCTGAACGTCGTCGTCGGCGACCTCGACGGGAACGTGGAGCGGATCACGAAGGTGGTCGCGGAGGCGACCGGCGCCTCGGCCGACCTCGTCGTCTTCCCCGAGCTCGCCGTCACCGGCTACCCGCCGGAGGATCTCCTCCTCCGCCCCGGCTTCGTCCGGGCAGCGCGCGAGGCCGTCGACGAGGTCGCGCGGGCCTGCACCGGGACGGTCGCGCTCGTCGGAGCGCCCGCTTCGACCGCGACCTCGCGAACGCGGCATTCGTCTGCGCCGAGGGCACGGTGCAGGGCGTGTACCGCAAGCATTTCCTCCCGAACTACGGCGTGTTCGACGAGCACCGCTACTTCGCCGCCGGGCGCGAGCTCGTCCTGCTCGAGCTCGGCGAGGTGCTCGTCGGCCCGACGATCTGCGAGGACGTCTGGCAGCCCGGCCCGCCGGCGACCGACCTCGCGCTCGCGGGCGCGACGCTGCTCGTCAACCTCTCGGCCTCCCCGTTCCACGTCGGCAAGGCGGAAGACCGCGAGGAGATGCTCGTGACGCGGGCCCGCGACAACGCGGTCTACGTGGCGTTCTGCAACCTCGTCGGCGGGCAGGACGAGCTGGTCTTCGACGGGCACTCGGTCGTGCTCGACGACGAGGGCGAGGTGATCGCCCGCGCGCCGGGGTTCGAGGAGGCGCTGCTCGTCGTCGACGTCGACCCGACCGAGGCGATCGGCCGCCGCCTGCGCGACGTGCGCCGCCGCGAGCTCGAGCGCTCGCGTTCCGAGCCACCCGTCGCCACGACGATCCGGCTGAGCGCGCCGCACCCGGTCGGCGAGCACCGTCGCTCCCGTCGCAGTGCCGTTCGCCACCGACCTCGAGCAGATGCGCCTCGGCGCTCGGTCTCGGCCTGCGCGACTACGTGAGGAAGAACGGCTTCGCCGACGTGGTGATCGGGATCTCGGGCGGCATCGACTCGGCGCTCACGGCCGCGATCGCCGCCGACGCGCTCGGCGCGGAGCACGTCCACACCGTCTCGATGCCGTCGCGCTTCTCGTCCGAGGGGACGCGCGACGACGCGCGCGAGGTGAGCGAGAACCTCGGTGTCGACTTCCGCGAGATCCCGATCGAGGACGTAGTCGGAGCCTTCCACGAGGCGCTCGACGGCCTCGAGGGGCTCGCCGCCGAGAACCTCCAGGCGCGGATCCGGGGCACGATCCTGATGGCGCTCTCGAACACGCACGGCTGGCTCGTGCTCGCGACCGGCAACAAGTCGGAGATGGCGGTCGGCTACGCGACGATCTACGGCGACATGGTCGGCGGCTATGCGCTGCTGAAGGACGTGTTCAAGACGGACGTCTTCCGGCTCTCGCGCCACCTGAACGAGCGGGCGGGTCGCGAGCTGATCCCGGTGTCGACCATCGAGCGGCCGCCGACGGCGGAGCTCCGGGCCGACCAGCGCGACGACCAGTCGCTGCCGCCCTACGAGGTGCTCGACCCCGTGCTCGAGGCCTACGTCGAGCTCGACCGCTCGCGCGAGGAGCTCGAGGCGCAGTTCGACCCGGCCATCGTCGCCAGGACCCTCGCGCTCGTCGACCGGGCCGAGTACAAGCGCCGCCAGGCGGCGCCGGGGGTGAAGCTCCGGCCACGCGCGTTCGGCCGCGACTGGCGGACGCCGATCACGAACCGCTGGAGGGGCTGAAGGGCAGCGTCGGCACGCGGCTCGACTCTGCCGCCCTGGGGCGGCTTCAGCCTCGCCCCTCGTGTGGCGCTCCGAGGTCATCTCCGCCAGCGCCTGCACGGTTCGCCAGTTCCGCACCGTGAGCGGTCGTCGGCTGGCGGCGCTTCGTCAGCGCCTCCATCAGCTTCGAGCGCGCCTGGCCGTTCGGGACGCTGACGTAGACTCGCGCCCGACGAGCGTCAGCTCGTCGGGGCGTAAGGCCGAGGATCGCGAGACGCCGAGCGCGGCCAGGCTCGACCTTCTCGGCGAGGAACGCGACGACGACCCGCGTCGGGTCGTCGACCGGATACGGGTTTCGCTCGACGACCGCGGCGAGCTGCTTGCCCGTCCGGACGACGACCGCGACGTCGAGGCCCGTCGCCTCGGCGATCGCAGCGGAGAGCTCGGCCGCGTGGTCGCCACGTCCGCGAGGCGTGAAGACGACGTTCCCGCTCTGGAGGTAGGTCTCGACGTCGGTGTGGCCGAGCGACTCGACGATCTCCCGCAGCGCGGGCATCGCGATGCGCTTGTTGCGGCCCCAGGTTGATCCCGCGGAGGAGCGCGACGACCCGCACCGCAGCAGTGTGCCTCGCTCGGCCGTGCGACGTCAGATGCCGACGTCGATCGCAGCGGGCCCGGCGCCGGTCCGCAGCAGGCGCGCGAGGTGCTCGTGGAGCAGCCGCGGCGCGAAGACGGCACCGGAGGCCGCCCCGATCTCGTCGAGCGTCCACCAGCGGATCTCGCCGACGCCCTCGGAGCGCAGCGCCTCCCAACCGAGTGCTGGCGTGATCTCGAACGGCTCGACACGGAGCAGGTAGAAGCGCTCGGCCTGCCCGTCCCAGCCGGTCATCGGGAAGGCGTGCGTTCGCTCCCAGACTGGCTCCCCGAGCGGATCCGCGAGCTCGAGGCCCAGCTCCTCGCGCAGCTCACGGCGAAGTGCGTCCTCGTCGGTCTCGTCGCGCTCGACACCCCCTCCGGGTGTGGCCCACACGGTTCGGCCGGGAAAGTCGAAGCGCACGAGCACGAGCCGCTCCGAGGAATCGACGACGAGGCCACGCACGCCTTGCCTGAAGTTCACGGGACGAGCTCCCGCAGCGCGCAGAACCAGCGCAGCCGCTCCTCCCAGGGCACGGCCGCGTTCGCGGGCGAGGTCGAGGGCAAGACGAAGAGCAGCGTCCGACCGAGCCGGCGCTCCTGCAGGCCGTGGGCCGGCCGGCCGCCGAACGGGCCGCGAAAGGCCTCCTTGCCGACGAACCCGATCGCGCGCGGCTGCAGCTCGAGCGCGAGCCGCTCGAGCCGAGTGGCGCTGCCGTGGAAGTCGCCTTTGCGCAGGTCGGACGAGCCCCGTGTCGTCCGGTAGGCGGCGTTCGTGAGCCCGATGCCGAATCCGAGCACGTCGAGCTGCTCGGAGGGATCGAGGAGCCGGGGCGTGAACCCGGCTGCGTGGAGCAGGCGCCAGAAGTCGTTGCGGGGATTGGCGAAGTGGGCGGCCTTCGCGTCGGAGTGGATTCCCGGGTTGATGCCGCAGAAGACGACGGCGAGATCCGGTGCGAGCACGTCCGGGACAGCGCTCTTCGTGACGGCTGCCACGGTGGCGCACCCTAGCGCCGCGGAGGCCCGGACCGATCGCCACCGCTCAATGGATCAATTGGGACTACTCCTCGATGGAGTCTTTGAGCGCGTAACCTTGCCCCGGGTGCAGGTCGTCCGGACGAGCGGGCTCGAGGTCGCTTACGAGCGGGTCGGCGAGGGGCCGCCGCTCGTACTCGTGCACGGAGGCACGGTGGATAGCCGGATGTGGCAGCCGCAGCTCGCAGGCTTGAAGGACGAGTTCACCGTGGTCGCTTGGGACGAGCCTGGGGCGGGTCGCTCCTCGGACGTGCCCGCGGACTTCGGCCTCCCGGACTACGCACACTGTCTCGCGGCGCTGATCGAGGAGATCGCGCTCGGTCCTGCGCACGTCGCCGGCCTCTCCTGGGGCGGAACCCTCGGCTTGGAGCTCTACCGCCACCATCCCGAGCTAGTGGCGACCCTGATCCTGGTCGACACCTACGCTGGCTGGAAAGGATCACTGCCCGAGGAGGAGGTGCGCGCCCGGGTCGAGGGCGTGGGACGGGTGCTCGCTGCGCCGCCCGAAGAGTTCGATCCCACTCCTCCCGGGCTGTTCGCCGGGGCCACGCCCACCGAGTTCGTCCCGCTGATGGCGCAGATGGCGGCCGTCGCGCGTGAGGAGACTGTCCGACTGGAGACCGAACTGATGGCCGAGACCGACCAACGCGACCTCCTCCCACTGATCACGGCACCGACTCTTCTGATCTGGGGCGAGCTGGATGTGCGCTCACCGCTCAGCGTCGCACGCGAGTTCGAGCACGCGATACCCAACACGAAGCTCGTCGTGATCCCGGAGGCCGGTCACGTCAGTAACCTCGAGCAGCCCGAGCAGTTCAACGAGGCCGTGCGCGAGTTCTGCCGCGCCCAGTCGCCGCCCGCCCTCTAGCTCACGCTCCTCGATCCGCAGCTTTCCCGCCAACTCGGGATCCTGGTTGGAACATGAGGAATACTCGTCAAGACGACGGCGAGCCCGGGCGCGAGCACGTCGGGAACCGCGCTGGGCGTGGTCACATGCGGATGTCTAGCCGCAGACTACGGCCGAACGCGATGCGGCCGATCTGACCGCGCTTGCGCGTGTACGGCGATGGCGCGACCTGCAACGATCGAGATGAAGCGTCCCGTCTTCGCCCGATGACCGCAGGAGGCGCTAGGAGGAGCACATGAGCAACCAACGCGCCCATTACGTCACTACCACCGACGGCGTCACCATCGGTGGGACCGTGCACGGCCAGGGACCCCCGCTGGTGTTCGTCCACGGCATGCTCGCCGATGGTGACACCGACTGGCAGGCGCTGCTCCCGCACCTGACAGGCCGGTTCACCTGCCATCTGCCGAGCTTGCGGGGGCGTGGCCTCAGCGGCGATCACCCCGATCTCGGCCCCGGTCGAATGGTTGACGACATCCTCGCCTACGTTGACAGCATCGAGGCACCGACCGGTTTGGTGGGTTGGTCGAGCGGTGCCTACCTGGCAGTCGCCGCGGCCGCGGCGCAGCCCGAGGCGGTCGACGCAGTTGCCCCCATTGAGCCCGGGGTGCTGAGCTTGATGGACGAGCAGGAGCAAGCGGTTTTCGGCGCCGCCGCCGCCCGCATGGGCGAGCTGGCCGCCGAAGGCAGGTTGGCGGCCGCGGCTCGCGCGTTCGCTGGCTGGCCCTTCAACGACGAAGAGGTCGCCATGGCCGAGGACGCGGGCTACTTCGAGTCCGCAGGACGCTACGTCCCGAACCTGCTCAACCTCCTCCAGCAATGGGGGGAGTACGAAGGCCCAAGCCCTGATGATCCGGCCGTGCTCGGCGCGATCTCAGCTCCGGTGCTGGTGCTACACGGGGCGGACACCACGCCTTTCTTGACCGCCAGCGCGCGGTACGTCGCCGACCGCGTCCCCAACGCACGGGTGCACGAGATCCCCGGCGCCGGGCACGTCGCCCCCCTGACCCATCCCGAGGCGCTCGCCGAGGCACTCACCGAGTTCTTCGCACCAGCCCAGAAGCCGACCTGACCCTGCTCAGCGTGGTCGAGGTAAAGACGAATACTCCTCAAGACGACGGCGAGCCCGGGCGCGAGGATGTCCGGGACGGCGCTGGGCGTGATGGTCTCGAGCGGGCGCGCCCCGGGCATCGGGGCCATTCTGCCGCGGCGGGACCGCGTGTATCTACGCCGCTTCGGGTTCTCGCTCGTCAGAGCCGCGCCTCGAATGCGAGGCGGATCCGCTCCGTCAGCACCGCGGTCGCCTCGGGCGCTTCGTCGCCGGGTCGCACGACCTTGACGGCGTCGTCGCCGCCCACCCAGCCGTAGCACCGGAGGTAGCACTCCTGTTCGTTCAACGGCCGCAACCGCTGCATGGGCCCCAACCGTACGATCCGGACCGGACGACGCCGTGATCTACGCTGCTCTCATGTCGTCCCAGGCGAAGTCGTTTCAGTACAGGGTCATGCTCGACGAGACGTGGGATGCGCGGTCGGACCGCGGCGGCGGGGTGCTCGCCGGCGCCGACGAGGCGTCGTGGACGCCGGAGCACCTCGTCCTGACCGGCCTCGCCCGGTGCTCGCTGACGAGCCTCCGCCATCACTGCGTCCGCGAGGGGATCGTCCTGACCTCGAGCGCGGCCGCGCACGGCACCGTCACGAGGCGCGAGGACGGGCTCTTCGGGTTCGTCGAGCTCTCCGTCGAGGCCGACGTCGGCTTCGAGCCGAAGCCGGACGAGGCGACGGTCGCCGAGTTGCTCGGGAAGGCCGAGCGCGATTGCTTCGTGGGAGCCTCCCTCACGCCGAAGCCGACGTACGCGTGGCGCGTCGCATGACGGACACGGCCGAGGCCACCGCCGAGGCGCGGCTCGACGTCGAGGCGGTCCGCGCGCGCTACACGGCCCTCGACCGCCGACTCGCCTTCTTCGACGGGCCCGGCGGCACGCAGTGCCCCGACGAGGTGATCGACGCGATCTCGCGCTACCTGCGCGAGGACAATGCCAACATCGGAGCACCGTACGAGACGTCCCGTCGTACGGATGCCCTGGTGGACGCCGCGCACGAACGCGCTGCGTCGTTCCTCGGCTGCGACCCCGGCGAGGTGGCGTTCGGCCAGAGCATGACGGCCCTGAACTTCCTGCTGACACGGGCGTTCGCGCGAACGCTCCAGCCGGGCGACGAAGTCCTCGTCACGCGCCTCGATCACGACGCGAACGTCGCTCCCTGGCTCGAGATCCAGCGCGACCTCGGAATCGACGTCCGCTTCGTCGACGTGACTGACGACCTCGCGCTCGACTACGAGGACCTCGAGCGCCAGCTGTCCGAGAGGACGAGGGTGGTGGCGTTCCCGGCGGCGGCGAACTCCGTCGGCACGGCCCCGGACGTTCGCCGCGTCGTCGACCTGGCCCACGGGGCAGGGCGCGCTCGCCTGGGTCGACGCCGTCCACTACGGGCCGCACGGGCCGATCGACGTCGCCGCGTGGGGCTGCGACGTGCTGATCTGCTCGCCGTACAAGTTCTTCGGGCCGCACATGGGACTCGCGTTCGGCCGGGAGGAGTTCCTGCGGAGCCTCCGGCCCTACAAGGTGCGACCGGCCGCGGACGAGCCGGTCGGGCACCGCTTCGAGCTCGGCACGTCCCAGCACGAGCTGCTCGCGGGCTTCGTCGCGGCGGTGGACTACGTCGCGTCGATCGGCTGGGACGCGATCCGCGCGCACGAGAGCCGCGTTGGGACGGCGATTCCTCGACGGCCTTCCCCGAAGGCGTCGCGCTGCACGGCCTGCCGACGATGGACGGGCCGCGTTCCCACGTTCTGCTTCAGCGTCCCCGGGCGGACTGCCGCGCTCGGTCGCCGAGCACCTCGCGCGGCGCGACGTCGCCGTGTGGTGGGGCAACTACTACGCGCTCGAGACGATGCGGCGGCTCGGCCTCGACGAGGTCGACGGCGCCGTCCGGGCGGGAATCGTCCACTACAACACGGCCGAGGAGGTCGACCGGCTGGCCGACGGCATCGCGGAGCTCGTTTGAGGGTCCTCCTCCTCGGCGGGCCGAAGTTCCTCGGCCGCGCGGTGATCGACGCGGCAGCTCGAGCGCGGCCACGAGCTGACGCTCTTCAACCGCGGAACCACGGGCGCCGAGCTGTACCCGGAGGTCGAGCGCATCGTCGGCGACCGCGACGGAGGGCTCGACGGCCTGCGCGGCCGCGAGTGGGACGCCGTCGTCGACACGTCGGGGTACCTGCCGCGCGTCGTGGCCGAGAGCGCCCGCCTGCTCGCCGAGACGGTGGCGCACTACGTCTTCGTCTCGAGCATCTCGGTGTACGCGTCGTTCGCCGAGGTCGTGGACGAGGGCTCTCCCACCGCCGAGCTCACGGAGGAGGGCTCGGAGGACGTGGGACGCGACTACGGCGCGCTCAAGGCGCTCTGCGAGCAGGAGGTCGAGCGCGCGTTCCCGGGCCGGGCCACCGCGGTTCGAGCGGGCCTGATCGTCGGCCCCCACGACCCGACCGGACGGTTCACGTACTGGCCGCACCGGATCGCGCGCGGGGGCGACGTGCTCGTCCCCGGGCCGGCATGGCGGCCGATCCAGCTCGTCGACGTGCGCGACCTCGCCGCGTGGATCGTCACGGCGGCGGAGGCGCGATCTGCCCGGCCCGTTCAACGCCACCGGCCCGGCGACGATGGGCTCGGTCTTCGACGCGTCGCGGCGCGTGACGGGCGCCTCGGCGCGCGCGGTCGAGGTCGACGACGCCTTCCTCGCAGACCAGGGAGTCGACGAGTGGATGGAGCTGCCGCTCTGGGTGGACACGCGTAACGACGACTGGCGGCACTTCCTCGAGGTGGACGTCTCGCGCGCGAGGGCGGCAGGTCTGACGTTCCGGCCTCTCGACGAACACCGTCACGGCGACCCTCGCAGAGGCCGAGACGGTCGAGGGCGTCGGGCTCACGCCGGAGCGCGAGCGGGCGCTGCTGGAGGCGTGGTGGGCGCGCGGGACGGCAGCCCGGGTGCCGAGGCCCACGGCTAGCATCAGCGCCGTGCCGACCTTCGCCCGCACCGAGCTCTCCAACGGCACCCGTGTGCTGACCGCGTCGCTGCCGCATGCGCAGTCCGTCTCGTGCTTCGTGATGCTCGCCGCCGGCTCGCGCTACGAGCGGCGCGAGGAGAGCGGGATCGCGCACTTCGCCGAGCACATGTTCTTCAAGGGCACCGAGCGCCGGCCGACCGCGCGCGACATCGCCACCGAGATCGACGCGATCGGCGGCGAGTTCAACGCGTTCACGGGCAAGGAGCTGACCGGCTACTACGTCAAGTGCGCGGCCGAGACGCGTGACGTAGCGCTCGACGTGCTCGTCGACATGCTCCGCAACTCGCGTTTCGACGCCGACGAGATCGAGCGCGAGAAGGGCGTGATCGTCGAGGAGATGAACATGTACGCCGACACGCCGCGCTCCTACGTCGGCAACGTCTGGGAGCAGCACGTGTACGGCGACCAGCCGCTCGGCTGGGACATCATCGGCACCGAGGAGACGATCCGCGCGGCCAACCGCGACACGTTCCTCGGCTACCTGGAGCGGTGGTACAAGCCCGAGCGGATGGTCGTCGGCCTGGGCGGCAAGCTCGGGGACGACCACCTCGAGCGGCTCGAGGAGCTGCTCGGGTCGCTCGACCCGGCGGAGACGGGGGCGCCGGAGCCCGTCGTGCTGTCGCAGAACGGCAGCCCCGTCCGCGTGCACACGAAGCAGTCGGACCAGGCGCACGTCGTGATCGGGGCGCCCAGCTACCCGCACGGCCACCCCGACCGCTACGCGGTGCAGCTTCTCTCGACCGTGCTCGGCGGAGGGATGTCCTCGCGCCTGTTCACCGAGGTTCGCGAGCAGCGCGGGCTCGCCTACTACGTCTACTGCGCGAACAACTCCTACGCCGACGCGGGCACGCTCGCCGCCCAGGCAGGCGTCGACCTGACCAGGATCGACGAGGCGGTCGAGACGATCGTCACGGAGCTCCGGCGCGCGGTCTCCGAGCCCGTGCCCGCCGAGGAGCTCGAGAAGGCGCGCGCGTTCGCCAAGGGCCGCTTCGTGCTCGGGCTCGAGAGCCCGCACGCGACGATCATGTTCGGCCTCCGCCGCGAGCTGCTCGAGGGCCGGGCGGTCGAGCCGGAGGAGGTCCTCGCCGGCCTCGACGCCGTCACCGGCGAGGACGTCACGCGGGTCGCCGAGGACATCCTCGGCCAGGACCTCCGCCTCGCGCTGATCGGGCCGTTCGACGACCCGACCCGCTTCGAGCCGCTGCTGGCCGCCTGACCACCGTCCCGCTCGCGATACACGGGTCCGGGCGAGCATCCACGTCCCCGCGAGGCGATGGGCGTCGCTCCCGCGACGTTCCAGGGCGCGACAGTGCGAGAGCCCGATCCCGCCACGACAGTCCGAGCGTGCCGGAGTCGCTCAACCGCCGCCGGGACCGGCCCCATTGCATTCTCGTGCGCGATGTTGCATAGTCGCCTCGCCTCGGGGATGTGAAGAAGACCCGGCGCCGGGGGGCGTCGGGGACATCCTCAGGGCACGCGGCACGCCGTCGGTGTGCGAACCGAAGGCGACAATCGACACCAGGAGGGACCCATGCGGCGGATGGTCTCGGCTCTCTCGCTCCTCGCCGGGCTCGGGTTGCTCGCGGCGGCGTTCCTCGCTGCCCCTGCGGCGAGAACGGCCACCGAGGAGCGCGTGCTCCGGCTCAACGTCAACTCCACGGACATCACCTACCTCGACCCGGCGCTCAACTACGACTTCTACGGCTGGCGGCTGGAGGCAGCGACGTGCGCCATGCTCCTCGGCTATCCGGACAAGGCCGGACGGGCGAGCGCGCGGCTCTACCCCGAGGTCGCGACGCGCCTTCCCGAAGATCTCGGGGAACGGCAAGACGTACACGTTCACGTTGCGGAGCGGCTTCCGGTTCTCCGACGGCTCCCCGGTCACGGCGGCGAGCTACGCCCGCGCGATCGACCGGGCCCTGAGCCCGAAGATGCAGTCGCCGGCGGCGACGTTCGTGAGCGACATCGTCGGGGCCGACAAGGTCCTGGCCGGCAAAGCCACGCGTCCCTCCGGCGTAGTCGCGAACGGCAACACGCTCACCGTGCGCCTCACGAAGGTGGCCCCGGACTTCCTCTCGCGGATCGCGATGCCGTTCTTCTGCGCGATCCCGCCGAACCTGCCGATCGACCCGCAGGGTGTCAACGAGCCTCCGGGGGCCGGGCCCTACTACATCTCGAGCAAGGAGAAGGGCACGCAGATCATGCTGCGCAAGAACCCCTACTACGGCGGCAACCGGAAGCAGACCTGGGACGTGATCCGCGTCGTCGTGGAGATGGGCGAGCAGGCGAGCTACCTTCAGGTGCGGAAGGGCGAGGCCGACCTCGACCTCTACTCGCTCCCCACCGCGGCACACACGCAGCTGACGAAGGAGTTCGGCATCAACAAGGGCCGGTACTTCGTCTATCCGTCGAACTCGATCGGCTACTTCGCGCTCAACACGTCGCGCGGGATCTTCAAGGACGTCAGGGCGCGCCAGGCGGTCGCGTTTGCCGTAGACCGGCCGGCCCTGACGCGGCTCGCCGGGCTCAATGCCGGGACGCCGAACGAGCAGATCCTGCCGCCCGGTATCCCCGGCTACCGAGACGCGAAGATCTATCCCGTCGGCCGCCCGAACATCGCGAGGGCGAAGGCGCTCCTCGGCGGCAAGACCGGCAAGGTCGTCATGTACACGACGAACGACCAGCTCGGAGTCAACACCGGCCAGCTCGTCCAGGCGAACCTGAAGGCGATCGGCCTCGACGTCGAGGTCAAGCCCTACACCTTCGCGGTGCTGATCGACAAGACGGGGACGCGAGGGGAGCCCTTCGACCTGATGTCGATCGGCTGGTTCGCCGACTACCCGGATCCCTACGACTTCATCAACATCCTGCTCGACGGCCGAACGATCGCAGCGAAGAACAACGTCAACGTGTCGTACTTCAACCAGGCCGCGTACCAACGGAAGATGGACGCGGCCGCGCGCCTCTCCGGCGACGCGCGGTACCGGGCGTACGGAACCCTCGATATCGACATCACCCGGAACCAGTCTCCTCTCGTGATCACGAACAACCAGAACGTGCGCGAGTTCATCTCCACGAAGGTCGGCTGCCCGACGTACTCCTTCGCCTGGGGCGGCCTCAACATCGTGCTGCTCTGCCCGAAGCGGTAACGAGCACCGGATACCGCGACCGGCGCCGCTCGGGGGACGGCGCCGGTCTCGGTCGACCGGATCCTTGACTGCGTACGCTATCTCTGGCATATTCGATGCATGACCGAGGACGAGGATCCCGAGCCTTTCACCGTGCCGCTGCCGCCCGGGTTCCCGCCGCCATTCCCGCCCGGCGCCGGCGACGTGATGTTCATCCGCACCGGCGGCACGGAGGGGAAGGAGCACGAGGACATCATGTTCCGGCGCGTTCCCCGCGAGGTCGGGATGCGCTACCGGGCCGCCGCGGGAGGTCGGGGGATGACGCACGCGCAGTACCTGACTGCGCTCGTCGAGCTCCATGCGCGGGTTCGCGCGCTCGCCGACGCGGGCGACGAGAAGGCCCGCGAGACGCTCGAAGAGCTCGGGCTGCAGACCGTCGCCGTCTGAGCGGCGTAGCGGCCCCAGCCGCGCAGCGCGGTACGGTCGCTGCGATGACGCGCCGCACCCCGCAGGGCGAGGCCCTGGCGACGTGGGCGCTGTGGGGTCTGCTCCTGGCGGCGATCGTCGTCACCTACGCGCGGCTCGAGCCCGCCGAGCTCTACAACGTGTCCCGCGAGGGGCTTGCCGGAGGGCTCTCCCGCGCCCTCGTCGAGCTGAACTTCCCGATCTCGCTCGTCGCGATCGGGACTGCGCTGGTCTCGCTCGATGCGCTGCCCCGGAGCGCGTGGTGGGTCGGCGGCCCTGCGATCGCGCTCTGCGCGGTCACCGCCTGGCCCGGGGTCGTCGACGAGGACGACCTCGACGCGCGCTGGGCGAACGCGGTCCCGGCGCTCGGAGTCGTGCTCGCGCTCGCGCTGACGGTCGTCGCCGCCCGGCGGGCGGGTATCGCCTTCGCGCGGCGGCTGTCGCTCGACGTCGTCCGGGTCGTGATCGCCGCGGTCGGGCTCCTCGCCTCGATCCCGTGGCTCGCGGCCGAGCTCGGCGTCTTCCTCCCGGACGGCGTCTTCCTGATGGAGCGCGTGGTGACCGAGCCCGACGGCCGCGAGCTCGCGGCGGTCCACCTGGGTCACCACCATGGGCTCGACGGGACGCTCCTCGTCCTGAGCGCGCTCCTCCTCTCTCGCCCGCGGCTCCGGCCGGGCGGGCTCGAGCACGTGACGCGCGCGTACGTGTCCGTCGCCTTCGCCTACGGCGCGGTCAACCTGGCGGAGGACCTGTGGCACGAGCAGGTCGTCAAGCGAGGCTGGGCCGAGTGGAAGATCCCTTCCGCGCTCCACCCGACCCTCAGCCCGGTCTGGCTGGTGATCCTCGCGGTGGCGGCGTGCGTCGCGATCGCGCTTCGGCGCGAGGCGATGACCTCGGACACCCCGACGTAGACTCGCGCGGTGTCCGAGAGAGAGGTCCTCGCCCGTGCGGCTGCGATCGCCGCCGACTACGTCGAGAGCCTCGACACGCGGCCGGTCGGCCCTGCGCGGACGTACCGGGAGATGCTCGCCGCGCTCGACGAGCCGCTGCCCGAGGGCCCGTCCGATCCGGTCGAGGTCGTCGGAGAGCTCGCCCGAGTGGCCGACGACGGCATCACGGCGATGGGCTCCGGACGGTACTACGGCTTCGTGATCGGCGGAGCGCTCCCGGCGTCGCTGGCGGCCGACTGGCTCGTCTCGGCCTGGGACCAGAACGCGTGCCTCGCCGAGCCGACGCCGGCGGTGGCGGCGCTCGAGGCGGTCGCCGGACGCTGGGTGCTGGAGCTGCTCGGTCTTCCCTCGCATTCGTCGCTCGGGTTCGTGACCGGGTGCCAGATGGCGCACGTGACCTGCCTCGCCGCCGCGCGCCATTCGGTCTACGCCCTCGCCGGCTGGAACCTCCCCGAGCGGGGCCTGGCGGGAGCTCCGCCGCTCCGCGTCGTCGTCGGCGAGAAGCGCCACGTCACGGTCACGCGGGCGCTGCGCCTCCTGGGCATCGGCCGGGCGCAGGAGGTCGTCGTCCCGACCGACCGCGAGGGTCGCATCGTCGTCTCCGAGCTTTCCTCGGCGATCGACCGCGTCGATCCCGACGATCGTCTGCGCCCAGGCCGGCGAGGTGAACACCGGCGCGTTCGACGACCTCGCCGCGATCGTCGACGCTCGCGGCGACGGCGAGGGCCTGGGTCCACGTGGACGGCGCCTTCGGGCTCTGGGCGGCGACGAGCCCCACGCTCTCGCCATCTCCTCCGGGGACACGAGCGGGCCGATTCGTGGGCCACCGACGCGCACAAGTGGCTCAACGTCCCCTACGACTGCGGCATCGCGATCTGCGCGCATCCAGCCGACCACGAGGCGGCGATGGAGTACGCGGCCCCATACCTCCACGTCGCCGATCACGCGGCGATCCGCGACCCGATGGGCTACAGCCCGGAGTTCTCGCGGCGCGCGCGCTCGGCGCCGGTCTGGGCGGCGATCCGCCAGCTCGGCCGCGCCGGTGTCCGGACGTCGTCGAGCGGACCTGCGGCCACGCGCGGCGCTTCGCCGAGCAGGTCTCACGGACTTCCGGGGTGCGAGGTGCTGAACGAGGTCGTGCTCAACCAGGTGCTCTTTCGGTTCGCGGACGACGCAGGAGACGCGAGATGCGCTCGCCGCGGTGCAGGCGAGCGGGGAGGCGTGGATGAGCGGCACGGTCTGGGAGGGACGTGCGGCGATCCGCCTGTCGGTCTCCAACTGGCGGACGACCGAGGCGGACATCGACCGGACGGTCGCGGCGTTCGCGCAGGCGCGTCTGCAGACCGGCTGAGCCGAACTCAGTCCTCGGCCGGGGTCCCCGCGGCCCGTTCCGCGATCTCCGAGACGACCGCCGGGTCGGCGAGCGTCGTCGTGTCCCCGAGCGGGCGGTTCTCGGCCACGTCGCGCAGCAGGCGGCGCATGATCTTCCCCGAGCGCGTCTTCGGAAGCTCGGGTGTGAAGACGATGTTGGCCGGCTTCGCGATCGGCCCGATCTTGTGGGAGACGTGGTCGCGGAGCTCCTCGAGCATCTCGACCGAGCCGCCCTTGTGTCCCCTTGAGCGTGACGTAGGCGACGATCGCCTGGCCCGTCGCCGCGTCCGAGCGACCGCAGACCGCGGCCTCGGCCACTTTCGGGTGGTCGACGAGCGCCGACTCGACCTCGATCGTCGAGATGCGGTGGCCGGAGACGTTCATCACGTCGTCGACGCGGCCGAGCAGCCAGAAGTCGCCGTCGGCGTCGATCCGCGCCCCGTCCCCCGCGAAGTACGACCCCGGGAAACGCTCCCAGTAGGTCGCCCGGTAGCGGCCGTCGTCGCCGAAGATGCCGCGGGTCATGGCCGGCCAGGGCCGCTCGAGCACGAGATACCCGCCGCCCTGCTCGACGCGCTCCCCCTGCTCGTTCAGCACCGCGGCGGCCACGCCGGGGAACGGCTTGGTGGCGGAGCCGGGCTTCGTGGTCGTGATCCCGGGGAGCGGCGTGATGAGGATCATCCCGGTCTCGGTCTGCCACCAGGTGTCGACGACCGGGCACCGTCCGCCGCCGATGTGCTCGTGGTACCAGATCCAGGCCTCGGGGTTGATCGGCTCGCCAACCGACCCGAGGAGGCGCAGCGAGCCGAGCTCGTGCCCTGCCGCGTGCTCGGGACCCCACTTCATGTGCGCCCGGATCGCGGTCGGCGCCGTGTAGAGGATCGTCACGCCGTAGCGCTCCACGATCGACCACCAGCGATCCTTGTCCGGGAAGTCGGGGGTCCCCTCGTAGAGCACCGAGGTCGTCGCGTTGCAGAGCGGCCCGTAGACGATGTAGCTGTGCCCGGTGATCCAGCCGATGTCGGCCGCGCACCAGAAGACGTCGGTCTCGGGCTTCAGGTCGAAGATGTAGTGGTGCGTGGCGGCGACCCCGACGAGATACCCCGCGGTCGTGTGGGCGATGCCCTTCGGCTTGGCCGTGGTGCCCGACGTGTACATGAGGAACAGCAGGTCTTCGCTGCCCATGGGCTCGCACGGGCACGACGCCGGGTCGTCGGAGACGTCCAGCTCGTGGAGCCAGCGGTCCCGCCCCGACGTCATCGGCACATCCCCGCCGGTGCGCCGGACGACGAGACACGAGTGCACCTTCGGCGCCGCCTCCATCGCCTCGTCCGCGGTGCGCTTCAGCGGCACCGTCGATGCCGCGGCGCCAGGCCTCGTCCTGCGTGACGAGCACCTCGCAGCCCATGTCCACCATGCGGCCGGACAGCGAGTCGGCCGAGAACCCGCCGAACACGACGGTGTGGGGAGCGCCGAGGCGGGTGCAGGCGAGCATGGCCACGGCGAGCTCGGGGATCATCCCCATGTAGATCCCCACGGGCGTGCCCTTGCCGACCCCCACCTCTCGGAGGGCGTTCGCCATCCGGACGACGTCCCGCTGAAGGTCGGCGTAGGTGATCGTCCGCGTGTCGCCGGGCTCGCCTTCCCAGTGGTACGCGACCCGGTCGCCGAGCCCGGCCTCGACGTGGCGGTCGACGCAGTTGTAGGCGACATTGAGGATGCCGCCGAGGTACCACCTGGCATACGGCAGCTCCCACTCCGACAGCGTGTGGAAGTCCTCGAACCAGCTCACCCGCTCGCGGGCCTCGGCCTCCCAGAAGGCATCCGGATCGACGTCGTAGATCTCGGGCTTGGCGTTCGCCTGCGCTGCGAAGTCCGCATCCGGCGGGAACCGCCGCTCCTCGTCGAGCAGGGTGTGGATCGCGTGGTCGCTCATCGGGCGGCCTCCAGTACCGCTGCGGACGGGTCGAGGCCGTACGGAAAGTCGGTGATCGTCTCGCAGCCGTCCTCCGTGACGAGGAGCATGTCCTCGACGCGGACGCCGCCGAACCCTTGCCGGTAGAGGCCCGGCTCGAGGGTGATCACGTCCCCCACGACGAGCTCGTGACCCGCCTTTCCGAGGGAGGGCGACTCGTGGACGTCCAGCCCCACGCCGTGCCCGAGGCTGTGGTAGAACCCGTCGCGGAGGACGGTGCCGTCGGGAACCGAGAGCCTGGTCGGGTGCCCGTGCCCCGAGAACAGCTCGCACACCGCCCGGTTCACGTCGCTGCCGTTGACTCCCGGACGGACGAGCATGCGCGCGAGGTCGAGCGCCTCCAGGCACTGGCCGTGCCACGCGGCGATCTCCGGGTCGGGTGTCCCCACGGTGAACGTCCTCGTCATGTCCGCGAAGTACCCGGTCTCGAGCTCCTGGGGCCAGAGGTCGCAGACCACGACGTCGTCGTTCGAGAGGCGGCCCGACCCCACCTCGTGCCCGTCGGCCGCCTGCGACCCGTGCGCGGCGATGAGGTCGTCGCCGCGGCACCCCTGGTGCGCGAAGGCCTCGACGGCCGCCGCCCGAAGGCGCTCGCACGTCAGCGGCTCGCCGTCATCCACACGACCGCCGTCTCCGGGCTCCGAGCGGGCGAGCAGCGCCGCGATCGCGGCCATCCCGGCCTCCGCCGCGCGGGAGGCGCGGCCGATCGCCTCGACCTCGCGAGTGGTCTTCGCCCGGCGGCGATCGTCGAAGAACCGCTGATCGACGGTCAGCGCCACCCCGTCGGCCCGCAGCGCGTCCGCGTGACGTAGCGGGAACGACTCGGGTACGACCGCGTCGCGGAGACCGAGGGACTTGGCGATGCGCACGGTCTGGATCGGCTCGATCTCGTACAGGTCGACGCCCTCGCGGATCAGGTCGTCGGACGGGAACGTCTCCACGGGCACGATCTCGATCGACGGGTCGAACGCCGCGATCCGATCCCCCTCCACGCTCCAGACGACTGCCACGCGGCGGCCGTCGAGCTCCGCGTAGCGGAAGGGGTCCATGATCGCGACACCCACCTGGTGGCGCAGCTCCGTCGACCGTCCCGAGTCGCCGATCAGGAGGACGTTCGGCACGCCGCAACCCTACCCAGAGGCCGTGCCTCCGGCGGTAGGGTCTGGCTCGTGGGGGCACCTCTCGACGACCTGCGCACGCGCCTGGCCGAGGTGGCGGATCTGAGCCGTGCCGCCGGGGTGCTGGGCTGGGACCAGCGGGTGACGATGCCGCCGCGCGGGACCGAGGCGCGGGCCTCCCAGCTCTCGACGCTGAGCCGCATCGCGCACGAGCGGTTCACGGACGACGAGATCGGCCGGCTGCTGGATGCGGCGGAGCCGCTCGTCGAGTCGCTCCCCTACGACTCGGACGACCGGAGCCTCGTCCGGGTGACGAGGCGCGACTGGGACAAGGCCCGACGCGTGCCGAACGACCTGCGCGCCGAGATGACGCTCCAGGCCGCGCGCGGCCATCACGCCTGGGTCGAGGCGCGCCGCACGAACGACTTCGCCTCGTTCCTGCCGTACCTGCGGACGAACGTGGAGCTCAAGCGGCGCTACGTCGAGTGCTTCGAATGGTCGGACAGCCCGTATACGCCCCTGCTCGACGACTACGAGCCGGGGATGCTGACGACGGAGGTACGAGAGGTCTTCGCGACGCTGCGGCCGGCGCTCGGAGAGCTCGTCGCCGCCGCCCCCGACGTCGATGCGTCGTTCCTCCAGGGCGACTTCCCGCCGGACGCGCAGCGGGCGTTCGCCGAGCAGGTGCTCGCGACGCTCGGCTTCGAGGAGGGCGCCTGGCGCCTCGACCCGACCGCGCATCCGTTCTGCACGTCGTTCTCGAATCGGGACGTCCGGCTCACGACCCGCTACCGCGCCGAGGACCTCGAGTCGATCTGGTCGACGATGCACGAGGCCGGCCACGGCCTCTACGCCCACGGGATCGCGGACTCCCTGCTCCGCTCCACCCTCCACGGAGCGCCGTCGCTCGGGATCAACGAGTCGCAGAGCCGCACCTGGGAGAACCTCGTCGGCCGGAGCCGTCCGTTCTGGGAGCACTGGTACGCGCCGCTCCAGGAGACGTTCCCGCGTCTCCGCGACGTCGAGCTGGACGCCTTCGTGCGCGCGATCAACCGGGCCGAGCCAGGGCTGATCAGGGTGGACGCGGACGAGACGACCTACAGCCTCCACATCATCCTGCGGTTCGAGCTCGAGCAGGAGATGATCGAGGGGAGAGTCGCTTTGGAGGACCTCCCGGAGGCGTGGAACGCGCGGATGCAGGAGCTCCTCGGCATCGAGGTCCCCGACGACGCCCACGGCGTGCTGCAGGACGTGCACTGGTCGGGCGGTGGGATCGGCTACTTCCCGACCTACGCCCTCGGCAACGTCATCTCGCTGCAGCTGTGGGGGGTCGTGCGCCGTGCGCTGCCCGACCTGGACGCGCAGCTCGCGGCCGGCGACCTGCTCCCGCTCTCCGACTGGTTGCGCGACAACCTCTATGCCCTCGGACGCAAGCTGACGCCCAAGGAGACGATCGAGCGGCTCACCGGCTCCCCGGAGATCGACCCGGCGCCCTACCTCGGGTACCTGAGCGACAAGGTCGCCGCCCTGGGGGCCTGAGCCGATGGGGATCGCGCTCGGCGACCGCGAGCAGGAAGCGATCCGGGAAGCGCTCGCGGGCCTCGAGCGAAGGGTCGACGTGACGCTCGAGCTGGGGCCGACCGCTAGCCCCGTCACGCTGCTCGCGGCGGGTGGGCGCGAGATCGACTCCAACGCCGTCGCGCGGGACGTCGTCGAATCGGTGTGCGCGCTCTCCGAGAGGGTGTCGCTCACCGTGACGGAGCACACCGACCCCGGGCCGTGGCCGCGGACGACGATCGCTCCGCGGCTCGAGTACCTGGGCATGCCCCTGGGCTACGAGCTGACGACCCTGGTCCACGCGATCGCGGAAGCAGGGCGCGCCGCCCCGTCGTTGAGCACCTCCACGCTGGAGCGCCTCGCCGCGCTCGAGCGCGACGTGACGCTCGACGTCTTCGTCACGCCCACCTGACCGCACTGCCCGCCGGCCGTGCTGCTGGCGTACCGGTTGGCGCTCGCGTCGCCGCGCGTCAGCTCGAAAGGGATCGAGGCCTCCGAGTTCGCCGTGGAGGCCGATCGCCACGGCGTCCACGCGGTGCCGGCGATCGTGGTCGACGGCCGCTACGCCTGGGCCGGGTCCGTACCCGGAGCCGGCGTTCGTCGAGCGCGTCCTGTCCACCGCCGGAGACTGACCGCCCCTACACTCAGGTCGTGGACGCCATCGACCGCGCGAACGGCCTTCTCGAGCTCTACACCAAGCTCACCCTTGCCGAGCTGCCGGTCGATGCGGAGGTGTTCGACGCGCACACGCATCTCGGCGAGGACATCGACGGGATGGTCGGCGACCGCGACGAGCTGCTGGCGATCCAGCGCGCATACGGCATCGCCCGGTCGTTCGTGTTCTGCCTCGACGAGCCTGACCGGCGCCCGTGCTTCTCGGCGGCCAACGACCGGACGATCGCGCACGCGGGGGCGGCGCCGGCGGAGCTCCTCCCCTTCGTGCGGCTCGACCTGGACGAGAGCCCGGTGGAGGAGGCGACGCGGTGCCTCGATCTCGGCGCGCGCGGCATCAAGCTCCACCCGCGGGCGCAGCGCTTCCTCCCCGACGACCCTCGGCTCGAGCCGATCTTCGCTCTCGCTTCCGAGCGGCGGGTGCCGATCCTGATCCACGGTGGCCGCGGCCTGCCGCCGATCGCGGACTCGCTCGCGCGCGCTGCTCGACCGACATGCGCCGCCCGCGCTGATCGTCGCGCACGCCGGGATCGTCGACCTCGCCGCGATGGCGAGGAACTTCGCGGGCCGGCCGGGAGTCTTCTTCGACACGTCCGTGTGGAGCCCGCTCGACCTGCTCGACCTGTACCGGCTCGTGCCGCCCGAGCAGGTCGTCTACGCCTCCGACTATCCGTACGGCCGCCAGCCCAACTCGCTGCTGATGGCGGTGCGCACGGCACGGGCCTGCGGGCTTCGACGACGCGCAGGTGCGCGCGCTGCTGCACGACACCGCCGCACGGATCGCCGACGGCCTCGAGCCGCCTGCCCCGAGCGCCCCGCAGGGGCCGACGGAGCTGTCCCACCCGGTCACGTTCCTGCGGATCCACCAGTACCTGACGATGGCCTCGGCGATGCTCTGGCTCCGTCATTCGTCGGACACGTACGGCGTCGTCGGCCTGGCGATCAACGCGTGCGACGAGCGGTCGAACGGGCACCGTGAGCAGACCGACCAGATCCGTGAGCTCCTCGTCGCGACGCGCGAGCTCTGGGACCTCGCCTCGCAGACGGAGGACGACGCAGATCGACGCCGCGCGCAGCGCGGGGCGTTCCGCCTCGTCCACCTCGCGAGCGTCCTGGCCGTGACGCACGCGGCGTAGAGCGCGCTCTTCCGGCCTCCCCTGCTCGAGCCGCTCCTCCCGCGGCGTCCTAGCGGTGCTGCACCCGGTGGAGCGCCCGCTCGGCGAGCGTCGCGAGCGCGCTTCGCTTCCACGCCGACTGCGGGTTACCGGGGAGCCCCGCGAGCGGGTCGGAGGGGTCGAGCTCGCACGGCACGTTCGCGACGCCTCCTGCGACCAGCCTGACCTCTTCGCCGCGTCGCGCCGCCGCGACCGCGACGAGCGGGAACGAGAACGCTGCCCGCTCGCCGAGGCGCTCGTAGGCGGACGCGTCCGGCGGCGAGGGCAGGCGCACCGCGACCACCAGCTCGCCCGGCTCCAGGGTGAGCAGCGACCGGTTGTCCGCCGTCGGGCGCCGGTACAGCTCGAGCAGCGGCAGCTCGCGGGCGCCGCGTCCCGACCTCGTCTCGACCGTGGCCCCGGACGCGGCGAGCGCGGGCGCGAGGTCCGGACGGGTGCGCGGAGATGCAGTCGCCGGGCTGGAGGCCGTGCTTGCGGTGGTCGCCGACCTGCGCGAAGCACGTGTCGCCGCCGCCGAGCCAGCAGTGCCACTCGGCCCCGCGGTAGTACCAGCACCGCGTGTGCTGGCACAGGTTGCCGGCCACGGTGCCGACGTTTCGCAAGAGCGGTGACGCTGCAAGCGACGCCGCCGCGCCGACCGCCGCGTACTTCGCGACGAGCGGCGAGGCCGCGAGCTCGGCGAGAGTCACCGTCGCGCCGATCCGCAGTCCGCCGTCCCGCTCCTCGATCGCGCCGAGGCCCGCGTCGCGGAGGTCGACGAGGAGGGTCGGCGAGGTGATCCCGCGGTCCAGCTGGCCGGCGAGGTCGGTGCCGCCGCCGAGGGGCGCTGCGCCGTCGCCGTCGAGCAGCGAGAGCGCCTCGTCGAGCGAGCGCCGGCCGCGCGTATCCGCTCACGCGAGCGCCTCCAGCACGCGGGCCGGGGTGAGCGGCAGCGCGGCGGCGCGGCGCCCGGTCGCGTGGGCGAACGCGTTGGCGATCGCGGCGGCGGTGGGCACGATCGGCGGCTCGCCGAGCCCCTTGGAGCCGAGGTTCGGGAGGTTCGCGTCCGGCACGTCGACGAAGTCGACGACGATCTCGGGCACGTCTGCGATCGTGGGCACCTTGTAGTCGTCGAGGTGGCCGTTGACCGGGATCCCCGTGGTCGGGTCCGTGAGGAGCTCCTCGGAGAGCGCGTAGCCGATCCCCTGGATCACGCCGCCCTCCGCCTGGCTCGAGGCCGCGAGCGGGTTGACGATGCGCCCCACGTCGTGCACGGCGACGACGCGCTCGACGGTGACGACCCCCGTCCCCGGGTCGACCGCGACCTGGGCGATCTGGCAGCCGAACGTGTTGACGCGGAACCCTTCGGGGTTCGGGCCGCGCGCGCCAGAGCCGTCGATCGTCGCGTTGCCGAGCTTGCCGGTCACCTCGATCACGTCGACGTCGAGGGCGCCGTCGCGCGAGCGGATCCGGCCACCGGAGATCGTGAGGTCGGCGGCGGCGATCTCGAGCACGTCCGCCGCCAGGCTGAGGAGCGTGCGGCGGACGCTCCCGGCTGCGCTTCGCACCGCGGGCATCACGGCAGGCGTCGTCATCGAGCCGCCCGCGACCGGCCCGTACAGGTTCGGCGCGGTGTCGCCGCCGCGGGCGACCACGCGGTCGAGCGGCAGCCCGAGCTCCTCCGCGGCGACGATTCGCGCGGACGTCAGCGTGCCGGTGCCGATGTCCTGGATCCCCGTCGTCACGAGCGCGCGTGCCTGCGAGTCGAGGCGCACCGTCGCGTGCGCCGGCGGCCCGCCGCCGCCCCACCAGATCTGCGTCGCGCAGCCCATCCCGCGCAGCAGGCCGTCCGAGCTCGCCTCGCGGAGGGCGTCGCGCTCCGCCCAGCCCGCGAGCTCGGCGGCCCGGTCGTAGCAGGCGAGCAGTCGCTTGCTCGAGTAGGGAAGACCCGAGCCCTGGTCGAGCTCGACGTGGTTCACGCCGTCGCAGCTCGAGCGGATCCATCTCGAGCGCGCGCGCGAGCTCGTCCATCGCCTGCTCGAGCACCGTCACCCCCTCCACCACGCCGGGCGCGCGGAACGCGTTTTGCGCGCGAAGGCTCGTCCTGACGGGGAAGATCATCGCGCGGACGTTCGGGCAGTCGTAGAGCGAGAGCGCCGGCTCGCCGACGGGGAAGATCCAGCCCGCGGCGCCCATCGCGACCACGGCTGCGAGCTCGATCCCGGCGAGGGTGCCGTCGCGGCGGGCACCGATCGTGACCGTCTGGCGCGTCCAGGCGCGCCGGCCGCCGACGAGCTGGTCCTCGTGCCTGCCGAGCGCAAGCCGCACGGGCCGACCCGCGGCGCGCGCGAGCTCGGCCGCGAGGAGCGCCTCGACGCCGGCGCCTTGCTTCGCGCCGAACCCGCCGCCGATGTACTCCGAGATCACCCGCACCTGCTCGTTCTCGAGCCCGAAGCGCCCCGCGAGCTCGCGCCGCGCATCGAACATCCCCTGGGTCGAGACCCAGGCGGTGAGCGAGTCCCCGTCCCAGCGCGCGACGGCCGCGTGCGGCTCGAGCGGCGTCTGGACGTGCGCGGGGGTCTCGCACGTGAGCTCGACCTTGACGTCGGCGCCCGCGAGCGCGCCGTCCGGGTCGCCGCGCACCGTCTCGCGCGGCTCCTCCGTGAAACGCTGCTCCTCGAGCCCCGCCTCGAGCTCCAGCGGCGCCAGCGCCTCGAGCTCCGGGGAGAGCGCGGCGATCCCCGCTGCGGCGGCCTCCGGAGTGTCGGCCGCGACGGCCGCGATCGGCGCACCGGCCCAGCCGGGCTCGGCCGTCAGCACCGCGTCGCCGCGCATCGTGAACGGCCCGTCGGGCCCGAGCACGGCCCGAACGCCCGGGGTCGCCCGGGCGGCCTCGAGGTCGAGCCCGTTCACGCGGCAACGTGCCACCGGCGCGCGCAGCACCTGCGCGTGGAGCATCCCGGGGAGCGCGATGTCGACCGTGTAACGGGCCGCGCCGCTCGTGCGCAGCAGGCCGTCCTGGCGCGTCGCCGGCTTCCCGACGACGTCGAGCTCGGCGCCCTCGGCCCACGTCTCGAGGTCGTCGTCCTCGTCGACGAGCACCCAGACGTCCTCGAAGCGGCCCTCCATCTCCCGCTGCGACTTGACGAGCCGCGGCCTCATCCGACCGCCTGCCCGGACGCGCGCAGGATCGCGCGCTCGATCTTCGGATACGCGCCGCAGCGGCAGATGTTGCCCGCCATCGCACGCGGATCGCCTCTCGCGTGGGCGTCGGGTCGGAGGCGATGAGCGCGCTCGCGGAGACGATCTGACCCGGCGTGCAGAAGCCGCACTGGAGCGCGTCCTCGGCCACGAATGCCTCCTGCAGCGCCGCCGCGGTCTCGTCGAGCCCCTCGATCGTCGTCACCGTACGCCCCTCGGCCGCGCCGACGGGGAGCAGGCACGAGACGACCGGCTTCCCGTCGAGCAGGACGGCGCAGGCCCCGCAGGCGCCCTCTCCGCAGCCGTGCTTCGCCCCGAGCAGCGCGAGGTCGTCGCGCAGGACGCTCAGCAGACGGCGCGTCGGCGGGACGTCGAGCGCGTGGGCCTCGCCGTTCACCTCGAGGGAGATCGCCACCCTGCAAGCACTACAGGCCCCGGTCGACCGGCGTCAACTACCCTCCGCGCCATGCCACGGGTCGTCCTCACGCTCGTGCTCGTCCTCCTCCTCGCGGCAGCGGGCTGCGGGGGCGACGACGGGAGCGACGAAGCGGCCGCCACGACCACCGAGGCAACGGAGACCGAGGGCTCGACAGGGTGCTCCAAGGTCGAGGCGCCCGCGCCGCGGAAGGACGGCGGCGCGACAGAGCCCGGCGAGCGGCTCGACCCCGAGCGCACCTGGACGCTGACCTTCGACACCTCCTGCGGGAGGTTCGTCGTGACGCTCGACACCGCGGGCGCTCCCGCGACCACGGCGTCGCTCGTCGCGCTCGCCGAGGACGGGTTCTTCGACGACACGCTCTTCCATCGCGTCGTGCCGGGATTCGTGATCCAGGGCGGCGACCCCACGCAGACGGGCACCGGCGGGCCCGGCTACTCGACGGTCGACGCGCCCGCCTCCGACACGACGTACGTGAGGGGCGTCATGGCGATGGCCAAGACGGCAGCGGAGCCGCCCGGCACCGCCGGCAGCCAGTTCTTCGTCGTCACCGGCACCAACATCGGGCTGCCGCCCGAGTACGCGGTCGTCGGGAGGGTCACCGAGGGGCTCGACGTCGCCTTGCTGATCGACGCGATCGGCGACCCGACGACGGAGCAACCGCTCCTGCCCGTCGTGGTCGAGTCCGTGACCGCCGCCTCGAGCGGATGAGCCGGATCGCCGCGGTCGTGCTCGCGGCCGGCGCCGCGACGCGGTTCGGGGCGCCCAAGCAGCACCGCCTGCTCCCCCGCGTCCTCGAGCGGCTGGCCGCGAGCCCCGTCGACGAGGTCGTCGTCGTCGAGGGGGCGTACGAGCTCGGTCTCGACCGGCACGCGGGCTCGCGCTCGCCTCGCCTCGTCCGCTGCCCGGACTGGGAGCGCGGTCCCGGGGCGTCGCTCCGCTGCGGGCTCGCGGCGCTCGGAGACGACGTCGACGCGGCGGTCGTGATCATGGCGGACGGCCCGCTGCTCCACCCGGAGGCGGTCGCCCGCGTGATCTCGAGCTGGCGATCGGAGGGCGGCGAGGTGGTCGCCGCCTCCTACGGCGGGCGAGAGGGGCCATCCGCTGCTCGCTGCCAGGCGCGTCTGGGCGGACGTCCCCGACGAGGGCCTCCGCGTCGTCGACCCGCGCCTCGTGCCGTGCGACGATCTCGGGGCCCCCGGGGACGTCGACACGCCCGAGGATCTCGCAGCGCTCGACCCGTAGGGCGGGACGCCGGGCGACTCAGACGGGCGAGGCGCCCGGGTCCGTCGTCCGCAGCTGCGTGAGCTTCTCCATCAGCCCCGGAGGCATCCGCTCGGCCGCGGTGCGTGCGGACGTACGTGCGAAGCCGCTCCTCGAAGCGGTAGCGCCGGCGGCAGTAGTCGCACCCGTTCAGATGGAGCTCGGCCTGCGTGACCTCCTCGTCCGTCAGCTCGCGGTCGAGATAGCCCTGCAGGAGCTCCTCGCATTTGCCGCAGTCGTCGCTCATGAAACCGCCTCCTCCGCGAGCCTGGACTTCAGGAGCCTACGGCCCCGGTGGAGTCTCGACATCACGGTGCCGATCGGGATATCCAGGATCTGGGCCGCGTCCGCATAGCTGAAGTCGCCGATGTCGACCAGGATGACGACGTCGCGGAAGTCGTCCGGGAGAGACGAGAGCGCGGTCACGATCGAATCCTGCGACAGGCGCTCGACGACACGGTCCTGGTCGAGCACCTGCTCCCCCGCGGACTCGGCCACCTTGTTGGCGAGGTAGTAGTCGTTCTCCTCGAGCGGCGTCTCGTCGGGGCGCCGCTGCAACCGCCGGCCACGGTCGACGTTGAGGTTCGTGAGGATCCGCAGCAGCCACGCACGAAGGTTGGTGCCGGGCGTGTAGGACTGCCAGCTCCTGAAGGCTCTCGCGTAGGTGTCCTGCACCAGATCCTCGGCTTCCTCTCGGGTGGTGACGAACCGACGTGCGACCCGGTAGACCTGGTCGGCGAGCGCGAGGGCCTCTTCCTCGAAGCGCACACGGTCGCGTGCCTCCGTCGCGATCCGTCGCGCCCCGTCCGGCTCGGCCGTGTCGGGCTCGACCACCGGGCTACCGTAGCAGCGTCGTTACGGGATGGTGAACGGCCGCGGGGGCCAGGGTATTCCCGCCGCGCGCAACGAAGCCGCGCGTCAGACGCCCACGCGCTCGTGGAATCCCGCGCCGGCGAGAGCTCGGACGAGCGCTTCGCGCGAGGTCTGCTCGTCGTCCCACGTGAGCCTCACCTCGCCCATCAGGCTCGCGTGAGCGCCCTCGAGCCCCGCCTGACCTTCGAGCGCCGTCGCGAGGCGCATCACGCAGCGCTCGCAGCGGATGCCGGAGACATGGAGGGTGTCCGTCGCGCTCGCCACGTCCCGATCCTAGACGGACGCGGCAGCGGTGCGGCTGAGCGGCAGCTCGGCGCCCGCGAGCGTCACGAGCAGCGGGTCGTGCGTCGCGCAGATCACGGTAGTCCCGTGCTCGCGGGCCAGATCCGCGAGGAGGCCGCCGATCGCGAGCGTCGTGACGCTGTCGAGGCGGGCCGTCGGCTCGTCCGCCACGAGCACGCCGGGGCCACCCGCGATGGCGCGCGCCAGCGCGACGCGCTCCCGCTCGCCGGCAGAGAGCCGGTCGACGGCACGCGCCGCATGGTCGGCGAGCCCGACGATCGCGAGCGCGTCCATCGCCCGATCGTGCGCCTCCACGCCGTCGATTCCCCTCAGGCCCAGCGTGAGCTCGACGTTCTCCCGGGCGGTCAGCATCCCGGAAAGCCCGGGGGTCTGCCCGACCACCCCGATGCGCTCCCGCCTGAAGGTCGCACGCGCGTCGCGGTCGAGCCGGGACAGCACGACCCCGTCCACCAGCACCTCGCCCTCGTCCGGCGTGTCGAGGCCGGCGAGCAGCGCGAGCAGCGTGGACTTCCCGGATCCCGAGGGCCCTGTGACGACCGTCAGCGTGCCTGGGAGGAACGTCGCATCGACTCGCTCGAGGGCGGTCTCGAGGCCGAACCGCCGGGTCACGCCACGGGCCTCGACGACGGAGCCCGAGGCCGTGGCAGGTGCCTCCGGCGCGGTCGCATCGGCGGGCGTGTCACCGGCAGGACGAAGCTCCACGACGCCTCGACCGAGGTGGACGACGGCACGGTCCCCGATCCCGGCGGCACGGAGAGTCTCCTCCGGTACGTGGAGCCACCCGCCCCGACCGATCACGATCGTGTCCTCGTCCGCCCGGCGCTCCTCGCCCACCCGTCCGTCCCGGACGTGCACGACGCGGTCGGCGATCGCGGCGGTGGAGGGATCGTGGCTCACGACCAGCGCGGCGGCGCCCTCCTCGCGTGCGAGCCCGGCGAGGAGATCGAGCACGCCGCGCGCCGACGACTCGTCGAGCTCGCCGGTCGGCTCGTCCGCGACGAGGAGCGCGGGTGAGTGCGACACCGCCGCGCAGAGCGCGATCCGCTGCTGCTCACCGCCGGAGAGCTCGCGGGGGCGCGCGTCGGCGCGGTCGACGAGCTCGACACGCTCGAGCAGCGCGCGCGCCCGCCGCTCGCGCTCCGCCCGAGGGGCTCCGCGCAGCCCCAGGGGGAGCGCGACGAGCTCCAGCGCGGTCAGGTCGTTCGAGAGCGCGCGCCAGTAGTGCTGGTCCGGCGTAGCCGACCACACGGGCCCGGTGGCGGGCGAGCACGGAGGCGGGCGCGGCCCCGACGTCGAGGCCGTCGACGAGGGCGAGGCCGGCCGAGGGCCGCTCGAGGCCGGCGACGACGCGGACGAGCGTCGACTTGCCCGCCCCGCTCGGGCCGAGCACGACGCACAGCTCCCCGGGCTCGACCGCGAGGGTCAGCCCTCGCAGGGCTGCGACGCCGCCGTCCTCGGAGGGGTGGACGACGAACACGTCCCGCAGGTCGACGAGCGGCGTCCCGCGTCCCGGCCCGACCTCCGGGCGAGACGTGGCCGGTGCGGACGGGCTCACGTCTCCCCTCCGATCCGGCCGGGGCCGCGCGGATCGTCGAACGCGGACCGCGTCGTCAGCGCGACGAGCCCCACCGCGACGGCCGCGAAGGCCGCGACCCCGAGTGCGAGGGCCAGCGGGTCGACGGTGGTCGCGAGAGGCGGCTCCGGCGCATCGGCGCGGGCGGTCACCGACACGACCCGGGTCACGAGAAACGCGAGTGCGACGCCGGCAAGAGCCCCGACCGCGACGCCGGTCAGGGCGACGAGGCCCGCGCGCGTCGTGACCATGCGTCGCAGGAGACCAGGGCGTCGCCCCCTGCGCCTCGAGGTCGGTGAGCTCGCCGCGGTCGTCGCGGAGGTCTGCGCGGACCGCGAGGGCGAGGCCGACGGCTGCGAGCGCGAGCGCGGCGAGGGCCGCCGCCACGAGCGCGAGGAGCGTCCCGTGCCCGAGGGGGTCCCGCCGGGCATCCTCCTCGAGCGCGGCACGCGAGCTCTTCGCCAGCACGGCGAAGGGTCGCCGGGAGAGCGCGGACTCGACGCTCTCCTCGCGCGCCGTCCTCGACGTCCAGCCACAGCTCCGACACCGGCGCCGCACCCGGTGCAGCGGTGTTGATCGCGGTCGAGAGGGCTCCGAGGTCGGCGACGACCGCATCGCCCGTCGTCCCCGGGATCCTCTCGACGACCGCGGCGACCTCGACGTTGACGGGCTCGCCCCCGATGAGGAGCGGGAGCCTGCCGCCGACTCCACCCGCGAGCTCGCCCAGCTCGGGCGTCACCGCGGCGGCCGGGGGCGCCCCGTCCGTGGGCTGCCGCGGGCGGAGGCGCGCCACGCGCTGCGGCGTCACCGCGTATCCGACCCGCATCGACCCGGTCGCCTCCCGAGCGGCGAGGACCGTGGCACCTCCTTCGCCGAGCCAGCCGTCGAGCGACGTGCCGGCGACGTCCAGGGTCGTCGTCCCGCGCAGCGCGACACCCTCGTCGGAGCCCCGCTCCAGGATCCGCGGCGGCACGAGCGTGATCGCGACGAGCCGGCCGCCGCGGGCGCGCTCGGGCAGGCGGGCGGAGAGGACGGTCGGCCGACGGGCGTCTGCCGAGCCGAGGTCGATCCGCCGGAAGGCGCCGTCGGGCTGCTCCACCGTTGCCCGGAGCGACAGCAGCCCCGGGCCGACCGAGAGGCGGAGCACCGGGCCGCGGAGCGGCGCGCCGCGGAGAGTGGTGTCTCCGTGCGGCGCGACCGCCTCGACGAGCCGGCCGCGGGAGGCTCCCCAGTCCTCCCGCCAGAGCGGCAGCTGCCGGATCGCCTCCTGTGGAAGGCCGAGCACGGTCACGCCGGAGACCGCTGCCGAGGGCCCGGCGCTGGCGGAGGCGCGTAGTACCGGGTGGGCGGCCTCGACCCCGGGAACCGAGGCGTAGCGCTCGAGCGGTGCCGCGCGCAGGACCGGGACGAGGGCGCCGAGGTCCTCCCGCACCACCACGTCGGCCGGCACCGCGTAGGCGGCCTGGTCGCGTTCCCCGGTCGCGAGTGTCGAGCGGTACGCCTCCGCGAGCACCGCCAGGCCAACGGCGAGCGCCAGGAACGCCGCCGCGATCCCCGCCGCTCCGGGCGACCGCGAGACCGAGACCCCCGCCAGCCGCGCTTCGCGCCGACCACGGCGCGCGAGCAGCCGGCCGACCGCGGGAAGCAGCCTGGAGGCGCCGACGGCGGCGGCGAACGCGACGAGGCCCGGCAGGAGCAGGAGCACGATCGGGGCCGCGCCGCCCGTGGCGAGCTCGTCCGGGTCGACCGAGCCGCTCGCCCAGATCGCGAGTGCCGCCACGAGCGCCGCGACGGCGGCGAGGTCCAGCAGGCCGAGGCCGCCCCGGCGGCGAGCGTCGACCGAGACGGTGACCGCGAGCACCAGCGCCGAGAGCACGGCGACCCCGAGGCCGAGCAGCAGTCCGGTCGGCGAGAGGACGCTCTCCGCGAGCACCGCCCCCACCGGGGCGTCCGCCAAAGCGGCGGCGACCGCCCCGCCGACGCAGCCCACGACCCAGCCGACGGCGGCCCCGCCGAAGCCCACGACGACGCTCTCGGTCGCCGTCAGGAGGCCCCGCTGCCAACCGGTCGCACCGTGCCAGGTCAGACG
Organism: uncultured Actinomycetes bacterium; assembly: GCA_963722755.1. Lineage (GTDB taxonomy): Bacteria > Actinomycetota > Thermoleophilia > Gaiellales > Gaiellaceae > Gaiella. The sequence goes on along the minus strand of CAVROJ010000018.1, from coordinate 33,746 downwards.
CCGCCGGGCAGCGGCGAGGTCGCGGCGCAGCGCCCCCGCGGCCAGGATCGCGAACGCGACCAGGAGGGCGGCCGCCTCGCCGCCGACGAGCAGCAGGCGACGGCCCCCGACCGCAGCGTCGCGCTCCGCGGCCTCGAGCTCCTGCGACGGGAGCGAGAGCGACCACGCGAACGAGCTCGACTGGAGCTCTGCCCTGGCGCGGTCGGCCTCCGCCGCGAGCGCGCCGATCTCCCACAGCCGCGGTGTCCCCGCGCCCAGCGGCTGGACCCAGCTGTAGCTGCGGTACGAGCGGTCGAGGACGGGGGAGGCGGCGAGGCCGGCGACGCCTTCGGCCACGACGAGCGGCCCCGGCTCGGGGCGGTGGTACCGCGCGGCCTCCGCGAGCGCCGGGGCGAGTGCGGCGTCGGCGAGCGCGTTGTCCGTCGGCGCGAGAAAGTCCCCGAACAGCTGGCGCGAGCGCAGCGCTGCGGTCCCGACCTGGACGACGCGCAGGCCCGGCACGTCGGGGAGGCTGCCCACGCCGCGCAGGCGCAGCACCTCACAGCGCTCGGGCGCGCACGCCCGGGGCAGGCGCCCCGAGCGGAGAACGACGTGCGGGGCGAGCCCGTCGACCGCGGCGAGCCCGACGAAGACGCCGCCGATCGTGCTCTCGCGGACGAGCGCGATGGCCGTCGGCTCGCCCACGGGCAGAGGCGAGAGGGCTTTGCGCGCCTCCCGGTCGAGGCTCGCCCACTGCTCCTCGCGCCCGGCCGGCACCCCGAACCACGACGCCCGGACCGCCCGCGCCGCCGCAGGCAGCCGCTCGACGTCCTGCGCGACGCTCCGGTCCTTCGCGACGGTGGCTCCCACGAGGATGCCGGCGAGCACCGCCGCCGCGGCCGCGATCCCGAGCGCCGCCCCGAGCGCACCGCCGTCACGGCGGCGGAGCCGCCGCAGGGCGAGCGAGACGACGTACCAGGCACCGCGCACCGCTACCCCTCGGCCCCGGCCCGGCGGTGCCGGTACGCCCGCGACTTCTCACGGCTCCCGCAGACCTGCATCGAGCACCAGCTGGACGAGCGGTTCCGCGAGCCGTCGTAGAACAACCAGCCGCACGTCTCCTGCCGGCACGCCTTCAGGCGCTCCCATGCCCCGGCCGCGCGGGCCTCGGCGACGAGCGCGACGAGCGCCCCGAGCCCCCGCGCTGCACCGGTGCCCGCGGGGGCGAGGCCGACGCCCTCGCTCCCGGCGCGGACGACGAGGGGGAACGCCCCGAGCGCCGCGTCGATCGCGGCTCGCCGGTCGGCCCCGGGCGGGACGCCGAGCGTGTTCGCGAGCGCGAGCTCCCGGAGCGCCGAGCGGAGCGCCCGCGCCGCGACGAACAGCTCGCCGTTCACGTCGTCTCCCGGCCGGGTCAGGCCGCGCCCCTCGAGCCATGCCCCGAGGGCGGCCGGGGTGGCGATGTCGTCGCGGTTCCAGTCCGGGATCTCCGTGTTGACGAAGTCCTGGACGAGATCGAGCGGGGCGGGAGCCGGCAGCCGGCCGCCGGGCTGGAAGCTCGAGGCCACGCGGTGAACGTAGCGCGGCCTGCGCTACCGGTCAAGAGGCTTCGACGGTTAGTGCGTAACCTTCGTCAGGATGACACCGGTCGCTCGTTTGCGATCCCGTGCACGGGCCGTCCCGCCGCCTCCCACGCGTAGTACGAGGCGCTGGGCCCGTAGCCCGACTCGTAGGAGACGACCCGAGGATTACGTCCGACCTGCTTCGCGCGGTTGGCGTGCCACAGGAGGTTCGGATCGTCCCGGTCCTGCCAGACGAGGACGAGGTGGGCGGCGGTCATGAAGTCCGCCACGAAGCTGCACCCGTTGGCGGGGCACGGGAAGGGGTCGGTCTTGACGCACCACCAGCCGGTGTGGTTCCCCGCGTCGTCGTCGCGCCAGAGCTCCTCGTCCTCGAGCAGCTCCTCCTCCGCGACGTCGAGCGTGCCCCGCTGCGGTGCCTCCCGCTCCACGCCAGCACAATAGATGCGATGACCGACCGCGATCTCGCGCTCGTGCTCTCCGGGGGAGGGATGAACGGCCTCCTGCTCGAGCTGGGTTTCCTGAAGCGCCTGCGCGAGGATCCGCTCTGGGAGCGGGTCGCCTGGATCTACGGCACGTCCGCCGGCGCCCTCTGCGGCGTGATGGCGGCGCTCGACCGGCTCGACGCGCTCGAGGAGTTCGTGCTCGAGCTCCGGCCGGAGGAGACGTTCCGCCCGAACCGGCTGTGGCAGACCCCCCTGAACGGCCTGCACGACTACGCGCTGCCCGAGACGATCGCCCGGCGCATCGCGCCCGTGGACGAGCTCGCCCGCGAGGTCGGGACGATGCCGATCGAGCTCGTGGTGACGGTCACCGACGTCACAGACGGCGAGCTCGACGAGCGCCACGCGTACGAGCGGGTCTACTCCAGCCGGACGACGCCGAGCGACGTCATGGCCAGTGCGGTGCTCGCCTCGGCGGCGATCAGCGCCCTCGTCCTGCCGCTCCGGGTCGGCGAGGTGATCGGGACGGACGGCGGCTGGGTGCGGAACTTCCCGCTCGGCCATGCCTACGACAACCCGGACGTCGGGGAGATCATCGGCTTCCGCTACATCTCCCGCGTCACGCGGGGCTCGGGAGAGAACCTCGCCCGGCTCCGCCGGCGGCTCGAGCGGTTCCGGGGAGTGCCTCCGGTGCGCGCGCTGATCGGCGATCTCCGCGCGGCGGAGGAGCGTCAGGAGCGTGGCGAGCCCGCGCACCTCGCGGACATGATCGTCCGCCTGATGCGGGTGACGGTTGCGCGCAACACGGAGCTCGAGGTGCGCGCGGCGAACGACAGGGACGCGTCCCTGCGCGAGCTGGAGGCGCTCCGCGAGGACGTGCTCGCGACGGTCCGGCGCAGCGCCGCTCCCTGGCGCCGCCGAGCCGCCGTCGCGGAGGTCCAGGCGCATTTCGCCGGTGCGCGCTTCCCCTTCCGCCACGACCGCGCGCTGCCGCTGACCATCGTCCGCGGCGACCCCGGCGACGATGCGCTCGACTCGACGTTCCGGACGGGCCTCGAATGGCCCTTGGAGGACAAGCGCGCGCTCGTCGCGCGCGGCTACGAGCAGACCGATGCCGCGCTCCGGGAGCGCCGCTAGAAGGGCGGGAACGCCACCGCCGCCTCTCGGCGGCGGCGGGCTGCAGAGGCGGGCAGGCGACCAACCTCTGCTCTCGTGGGCGGGCGAGGCCCGCCGAAGACCTATGACGTGCTGCGCTCGGGCACTCGCCCCAGCTCGACCTCGACCGTCTCCTTCTTGCCGTCGGCGTGAACGACCGACAGGCGAACGGTGTCCCCCGGCTCGTGGGCCGCGATCGCCTCGCGGAGCGCGTCGCCGGACGTGACGTCCTTGCCGTCGATCGCGACGATCATGTCTCCGCCGAGCTGATAGCTCTGGCCCGCGACGACTACCTGGGTGTCTCCTCCCTCGAGGCCCGCCTTCGCAGCGGGGCTCCCGGGCTCCACCGAGCCGACGAGCACGCCCTCCTCCGCCGGCAGCCGTAGGACCCGGGCAACCTCGGAGTCGACCTCCTGGAGCGTGACGCCCACGTACGCGCGGTCGACGCGTCCGTTCTCGAGGAGCTGGGCGACGACGCTCTTGACGGTGTTGGAGGGCACCGCGAACCCGATCCCGACGTTCCCGCCCGATCCGTTCGCGGTCTCGATCTGCGAGTTGACCCCGATCACGCGCCCCTCGGCGTCGATCAGCGGGCCGCCCGAGTTGCCGCTGTTGATCGGCGCGTCGGTCTGGATCACGTGGTCGATCGTGAAGTTGTTCGGCGCACGCACCTCGCGCTGGAGCGCGCTCACGATCCCGGCGGTGACGGTGCGCTCGAGGCCGAACGGGTTTCCGATCGCGACCACGGGGTCGCCGACCTCGACGGCGTCGGAGTCGGCCAGCGAGAGCGGCGTCAGGGCCTTGGCGTCGACGTCGACCTCGAGCAGCGCGAGATCCGTCGAGGGGTCCGTGCCCACGACCTTCGCGTCGACCGTGTCCTGGTTCGAGAAGCTGACCTCGATCTCCTCGGCCCCGTCGACGACGTGGAAGTTCGTGACGATGTGGCCCTCCTTGTCGATCACGAACCCCGACCCGAGGCCCCGCTGCGCCTGTCCGGGAACGACGTTGCCGAACACGTCGGTTCCGGGCGCGCCGGACGAGGTCGAGGTGATCTGCACCACTCCGGGGCCGCTCCGACGGTAGATCTCGGCCACGTCGATCGTGGTCGAGCCTGCGGAGGAGGCGGCCGCCGTCTGCTGGCTCTCGATCGGCGTGGCCTCCTCCGTCGGCGCGGCATCGTCGAACGCGCCGAAGGCCCAGGCGCCGGCGAGCGCCGCGCTGCCGCCGAGAAGGGAAGCCGCGGCGAGCGTGGCGAGCGGCCTCGCGGCGGACGCGACTCGACCCGATCGCGTCGGGCCGCCCGCGTCGGGGCGAACTGGTGACTCGGAAGAGCTCACGCCGTCGTTATAGGCGCAGCCTCGTGAACGCTCTGTTGTGAGGCGTTAAGCCGTCGTTGCGGCGACGGCGACCGTTTTCACGACCTGCTCGCGCTCGGCACCGAGCGCGTCGTCGAGCTTCCTCCCGAGGTCGCCCGAGGCGAAGAGCTCCTCGGTGATGTCCGCCCCGCCGAGCAGCTCGCCCTTGACGAACACCTGAGGGATGGTCGGCCAGTCGGTCAGGGCCGAGAGCTCCTGTCGGATCTGGGGGTCGGGGAGGACGTCGACCGCCGTGATCGGCGCACCCGCCTGCCACAGCGCCTGCAGCGCACGCAGCGAGTTGCCACACGCCGGGCGCTCCGGGCGTGCCCTTCATGAAGATCGCGACGGGCTCGTCGTCGATCACCTGCTTGATCTGGTCGCGGAGCGTCATCTGGATCCCTTCTTCGTCGTGATGCGAAGCTCGTGGATCGTGCCGTCGGCGAGTGGCGCGGCCAGCGCACGGTTCACGAGGCGGTGCTGCTCGACGAGCGACAGGCCGTCGAACGCGTCGCTCGAGACGGTCACGTGGAAGTGATCGCCTCCGCCGGTGCGGTCGACCACGTCGACCTCCCCTCCGGGGAACGCGTCCTCGAGCAGCGCGCGCAGCGCGTCGGTCGCCATCCACGATGATGGTAGTGATGGCACTCCGCCCGACCGCGAGCTTCCTGCTCTCCGCTGCCCGAGCGCCTCGTGCGCACCCTCGCCGCCGTGCTCGGCGGCACCCTGCACGAGACGTTCGAGCTCGCGCTGCCGCGGCTCGTCCGCAGGTCCCGGCTCTACGAGGCGACCGCGAAGAACCTCCTCCGCGTGACGATCGAGCTCGTGGGCGGCGTCCCGGCCAGGGCGCCGGTCGAGGGCGAGCACGAGCCCGACCCGGGCCGGCTCGCCGTCCGCAAGGGCGCGGGCAACGTCGTCGAGCTCGGCTCGATCGCGGCGTTCGGCTTCTCCCCGCTCTGGGTGCTGGCGGCCGCGGCGGACGTCACGCACGGGTCGCGCGTCTACCTCGACGCGTTCGTCGGCGAGCTCGTGCGCGCGGGCGTGCTTCCCGAGGGGTCGAAGCCCGGTTCCGTCGACGAGCTCCTCGCCGGCCTCGAGGGGGTTTCCGGAACGACCGCGCGGCTCGTCGACATCCCTCCGCTGGAGGTCGAGGCGCTCAGGCAATCGCTCGGCCAGATCAGGCGCGACGCTGTCTCGCTCCCGGCCCCGGACGAGCTCGCGCGCGTGTTCGACGGCCTGCGGGAGGCTGCCCGGCGGGAGCGCGCGAGCCTGCTCGAGGTCTCGGTCGGGATCGGCCTCGCCTTCTTCAACTCGGCACGGTACGTCGGGCGCCAGCACCTGCTTGATCCCTACCGCGAGGACCTGCGCCCCGTCGCGAGCGAGGGCTTCGGAGCGTATGCGCGGCGGGTCTCCCGCCCGTACGGGGAGGCGGTCGCGCGTCACTTCGACACGGAGCGCCCCACGCTCACCGAGCGCGGGCTCGAGAGGCTTCGCCGTTCGGAGCGCACCCCGTGAAGCGGCATCCGTCGCTCGTGCCCCTCTCCGACGACCATCACCACGAGCTCGTCCAGGCGCGGCGGCTCCGTGCGGCGGCGGATGCGGAGCCCCGCGAGCGGCTTGCGGCCGCAGCCGCGTACGTCGAGATGTTCTTCACGGTCACCGTCGAGCACTTCCGGCGCGAGGAGGAAGAGCCTGTTCCCCGTCTACCTGCGGCACCCGGGCGCGGACGCGGCGCTCGTCGATCGGATCCTGCGCGAGCACATGGAGCTGCACGGGCTCGCGCGGGCGCTCCGGGCGGAGGTGGCGGCGGAAGACGTTTCGCCCGACACGCTCCGCGAGCTCGGCACGCTGCTCCACGACCACGTGAGGGTCGAGGAGCGCGAGCTCTTCGAGGCGATCCAGCGTCTCGTCCCCGACGCGGAGCTCGCACGGATCCAGGCTCCATGATGTATACTGCGATGTATGCGTCGTAAGCAGATCTACCTCGACGACGCCAGCGAGCGGGCGCTCAAGCGCCTTGCAGCGCGCACCGGACGGTCGGAGGCCTCGCACATCCGCGAGGCGTTGCACCGCTACCTCACGGACGGGGTCGAGCACCCGGAGGATCCCCTCGAGCGGCTGATCGGGCTCGTTCCCGACGAGACGGGGCCCGACGATGTCGCGGAGGAGCACGACCACTATCTCTACGGCGCGCCGAAGGAGCGGGTCTGAGGGTCGTCTATGCCGACTCGGGCGCCTTCATCGCGCTGCTCTGGCGCCGCGACCGCGCGCACGAACGGATCCGGGACCACTACACGCGCGCTGCGGGAGGCGGGCGACGTCCTGTTGACGTCGGACCTCGTCGTCTCGGAGACGGCCACCCGGTTGCGGTTCGACGCCGGGCTCGAAGCGGCGATCGCGTTCCGCAGCCTCCTCGAGGCGGCAGTCGAGGCCGGACGGCTGATCGTCCGCCACGCCGACGCCGCGCTCGACGCCAGGGCCTGGGACCTGCATGGAGCGCTACCCGGATCTCACCCTCTCGTTCACCGATTGCGTCGGCGCCGTGACGGCCACGGAGGGCCGTGCCGCCGCCGTCTTCGGCCTGGACACCGACTTCCGCGTCCTCGGCTTCACCCTCGAGCCGTGAACGCTTCCTTGCCCCACCGAGCATCGAGGAGACCGATATGACCCATCCCGACACCTTCGGCGCCCGCTCCACCCTCGCCGTCGGAGACACCGAGCACGAGGTCTTCCGCCTGGATGCGCTGCAGTCGCGCTACGACGTCGCGCGCCTCCCCTACACGCTCCGGATCTTGCTCGAGAACCTGCTGCGACGCGAGGACGGCGAGACCGTCACGGACGCCGACGTCGAGGCCGTGGCGACATGGGACGCGGCGGCCGACCCGTCGAGCGAGATCAGCTTCGCCCCTGCCCGGGTGCTCCTGCAGGACTTCACGGGCGTGCCGGCGGTGGTCGACCTCGCGGCGATGCGCGACGCCATGGCCTCGTTCGGCGGCGACCCGAGCCTGATCGACCCGCTCATCCCCGCCGAGCTCGTGATCGACCACTCGGTGCAGGTGGACGACTTCGCGAGCCGGCTCGCGATCCGGCGGAACGCCGAGCTCGAGTTCAAGCGCAACCGCGAGCGCTACGCGTTCCTGCGCTGGGGCCAGGGCGCGTTCGACGCTCTCAAGGTCGTGCCGCCCAACACGGGCATCTGCCACCAGGTCAACCTCGAGTACCTCGGGCGCGTGGTCGAGTCGCGCGAGGGGCAGGCGTTCCCCGACACCCTCGTCGGCACCGACTCGCACACGACGATGATCAACGGCCTGGGAGTCCTCGGCTGGGGCGTCGGCGGGATCGAGGCCGAGGCGGCGATGCTCGGCGAGTCCATCTCGATGCTCGTGCCGCAGGTGGTCGGGTTCCGCCTCCACGGCCAGCTGCCCGAGGGCGCGACCGCGACCGACCTCGTGCTGACGGTCACCCAGATCCTCCGTCAGGCGGGCGTCGTCGGGAAGTTCGTCGAGTACTTCGGCGAGGGGCTGGCCGGGCTGCCTATCGCCGACCGCGCCACGATCGGGAACATGTCGCCCGAGTACGGGGCGACCTGCGGCTTCTTCCCGGTCGACGAGGAGACGCTTCGCTACCTCCGCCTCACCGGGCGCACCGAGGAGCGGGTCGCGCTCGTCGAGGCCTACTGCAAGGAGAACATGCTCTGGCACGACCCCGCCGAGCCGGCCACGTACACGCAGGTCGTCGAGCTCGACCTCTCCTCGGTCGAGCCTTCGCTCGCCGGGCCCCGTCGGCCGCAGGACCGGATCCCGCTCGCAACGGCGAAGAGCTCCTTCCTCGAGGTGCTCGGCACCTTCGGCGTCGACTACGGCAACGCCCTGGACGAGGCCGTCGCGGAGTCGTTCCCGGCCAGCGACGCCCCGGCCCACGTCGAGCCCGGCTCTGACGCGCCACAGGGCGACCAGTCCGTCCGGGCGGCGCCGGTCGCGCTCGCGCCGGTGTGGACGGAGGGCATTTCGTGCGAGCTCGACGGGGAGATCGTCCACCTGAGCCACGGCGCCGTCGTGATCGCCGCGATCACGTCCTGCACCAACACCTCGAACCCCTCCGTGATGGTCGCCGCCGGGCTGCTCGCGAAGAAGGCCGTCGAGCTGGGGCTCGACCGGCGCCCGTGGGTGAAGTCGAGCCTCGCGCCGGGATCGAAGGTCGTCAGCGAGTACTTCGAGCGAGCCGGGCTGACGCCGTACCTCGAGGCGCTCGGGTTCCACACGGTCGGCTACGGGTGCACGACCTGCATCGGGAACTCCGGGCCGCTGCCCGAGCCGGTGTCGAAGGCGATCGCAGAGGGCGAGCTCGTCGCGTGCGCCGTGCTCTCCGGCAACCGGAACTTCGAGGCGCGGATCCATCCGGAGGTGAAGGCCAACTACCTCGCAAGCCCGCCCCTCGTCGTCGCCTACGCGCTGGCGGGGCGAATGGACGTCGACCTGGTGACCGAGCCGCTCGGCCACACGCCCAGCGGGGAACCTGTGTACCTCTCCGACGTCTGGCCCTCCCCCGAGGAGGTGCGCACGACGGTCGAGGAAGCGATCGGGCGCGAGATGTTCGAGCGCACCTACGCCGACGTCTACACGGGCGACCCCGAGTGGCGTGAGCTGCCCGTGCCCGAGGGCTCGGTGTTCGCCTGGGACGAGGCCTCCACCTACGTTCGGAAGCCGCCCTACTTCGACGGCATGTCCCGCGAGCCCGGGCAGGTCGAGGACGTGCTCGACGCCCGCTGCCTCGTCTCGCTCGGCGACTCGGTCACGACCGACCACATCTCGCCGGCCGGCGCGATCAAGCCGGACGGCCCCGCCGGGCGCTACCTGATCGAGTCACGGCTGTCGAGCGGGCCGACTTCAACTCCTACGGCTCTCGCCGCGGGAACCACGAGGTGATGGTGCGGGGCACGTTCGCCAACGTGCGGCTGCGGAACCTCCTCGTCCCCGAGTCCGAGGGGACGTGGACCGTGCACCTCCCCTCCGGCGACGAGACGACGATCTTCGAAGCCGCCGAGCGCTACATCGCCGAGGGAGTCCCGACCATCGTGCTGGCCGGCAAGGAGTACGGCTCGGGCTCGTCACGCGACTGGGCGGCGAAGGGCCCGAGCCTCCTCGGAGTGAAGGCCGTGATCGCCGAGAGCTACGAGCGGATCCACCGTTCGAACCTCTTGATGATGGGGATCCTCCCGCTCCAGTACCTCCCCGGCGAGACGCGCGAGTCGCTCGGCCTGACCGGGCGCGAGACGTTCTCCGTCACCGGGGTCGAGAACGGCGAGGCGCGGGAGGTCACCGTGAGGGCCGACGATCGCGAGTTCCGTGCGACCCTGCGGCTCGACACCCCGCGCGAGCGCGAGTACGTGCAGCACGGCGGCATCCTGCAGTACGTGCTGCGCAAGCTCCTGGCCTCATAGCGGCGGGCGAGGCGACGTTCATAGGATGGGCCGATGGCCGATTCGGACGAGCTTCGCGCGCTCCTCGGCCGCTTCCCCGCGGGCATCGCGGTCGTCACGGTCGACGCCGGCGGCCAGCGGCTCGGGCTGACGGTCGGCTCGCTGGTCGCGCTCTCGCTCGACCCGCCGCTGATCGGCTTCTCGATCTCCCGCCAGGCCGCGCTCCACGAGCTCCTGCGGGAGGCCGGAGGCTGCGCGATCTCGCTGCTCGCGGCGGGGCAGGACTGGCTCGCGGAGCACTTCGCCCGCGGCGTGCCGCCGATCGGGATGTGGCACGGGATCGCGACCGCAGGCGGCGCGAGCGGTGCACCGATGCTCGTCGGCGCGCTCGGCTGGCTCGAGTGCGCGCTCCGCGAGGAGGTCGAGGTCGGCACGCACACGCTCTTCGTCTGCGACGTCCTGCGCGTGGAGCACGGCAGCGACGCCCCCGCGCTCGTCCGCGTCCGCGGCACGTACACCGCAGCCTGAGCCGTCGCTTCGTGCCAGGCACGAAGCCATGGCCGACCGGGACGTGTCCAGGTGCCAGGCACGAAGCCATGGCCGACCGGGACGTGTCCAGGTGCCAGGCACGAAGCCATGGCCAGAGCTGACACCCGCGCGTCGCACGAGCACCGATGCCGTGCGTGAGACAGGGCGATACCCTCGGCAGCCGTGAGCGAGCGCGACACCTCCTGGGGGATCGAGCCGGTGCCCGAGCGGCTGCGCGTCCTCGGCGGGCTCGACCTCGGCCTGCTCTGGGGCAACCTCGGCGTCTCGCTGCTGGTGGTCGTCGCGGGGGCGATCCTCGTGCCGGCGCTGTCCCTCCCCGCCGCGCTCGTCGCGATCCTCGTGGGCTGCCTCGTCGGGAACCTGATGCTCGCGACCGCGGGTGCGATCGGCGCGCAGGCGCGCGTGCCGTCGATGGTGCTGATGCGCGCGCCGCTGGGAGCGCGGGGCTCGTACCTGCCGACCGCGATCAACGTCGTGCAGTGCCTCGGCTGGACGGTCTTCGAGCTGCTCGTGATCGCGACCGCCGCGGCGGCCCTGTCCGACGAGCTCTTCGGGTTCGAGGCGCGCTGGGCCTGGACGCTCGTGTTCGGCGCGGCCGCGCTCCTCCTCGGGCTGCTCGGCCCGATCGGCGTCGTCAGGACGGTGATCCGGCGCGTCGCCGTGTGGGTCGTCCCGCTCGCGGTCGCCTACCTCGCCTGGTGGGCGCTGACGGGCGGCGGGCTCGAGGAGGCATGGAACCGTCCCGGCGAGGGAGGTCTCTCGACGTGGCAGGGGATCGACATCGTCGTCGGCGTCACGGTCTCCTGGATCCCGCTCGCGGCCGACTACACGCGCTTCGCCCGAACCCCGAGGGCCGCGTTCTGGGGGACGGGCGTCGGCTATCTGCTGCCCGACGCGCTGCTGCTCGCGCTCGGCGCGGTCGTCCTGCTGACGCGGGACATCGCGGACGCGGCGGCACTTCCCGCCGCGGTCGCCGCGGGCGGGCTCGTCGCGCTCCTGGCGCTGCTCGCCCTGACGGTCGCCGAGACCGACGAGGCGTTCGCGAACGCGTACTCGGGCGCGGTCTCGCTGCAGAATCTCCTGCCTCGGGCACCGCAGCGGCTCCTCGTCGTCCTCACGACGACCCTCGGGACGATCGGGGCGCTCGCGCTCGAGCTGACGAGCTTCCAGTCGTTCCTGTTCCTGCTCGGCTCGTGCTTCGTGCCGCTGTTCGCGGTGCTGCTCGCCGACTGGCTCGCATCGGGACGCCTTTACGACCAGGCCGACGTGTTCGGCGCGGAGCCGGTGCGCGCGGGGCTGATCGCCGCCTGGGTCGCGGGATTCGCCGCGTACCAGTGGCTCTCGCCGACGGGCCCCGGCTGGTGGGTCGAGCACGTCCAGCGCCTCGATCCGCCCGCCTGGGGGATCGGGGCGACGCTGCCGAGCTTCCTCGTGTCCTTCGTCCTCGCACTCGCGGTCGCGGTCGCCACCGGCCGCGTGGGCGCGCGGCCGGCACGCGCATGAGCACGATCGCGACGATCGGGAACCTCGCCGTCGACCGCATCGCCGGCGCGGCTCCTCGCGCCGGCGGCGGCGTCTTCCACGCCACCCGGGCCGCGGCGCGCGTGGGGGCGGACGCCGTCGCGGTCACGCGGTGCGCTCCCGGCGACCGCGCGACCGTCCTCGCGCCGCTCGAGTCCCTCGGCCTGCCGGTGACGTGCGCCGACGCGACCGAGACGACGGCGTTCAGCTTCCACTACGAGGGCGACCACCGGGTGATGACGGTCGACGCGGTCGGAGAGCCGTGGACGCCGGAGGACATCGACGGATGGGCGCTGGCGGCGATGGACGGGGCGAGCTGGGTGCTCGTCGCAGGTCTGCTCCGCTCGCATTTCCCCGCAGCCACGATCGAAGCGCTCGCGCACGGAGGACGGCGACTGCTGCTCGACGCGCAGGGGATCGTGCGTCTCGCCCGGACGGGGCCGCTCATCCGGGACGGGGCGTTCGACCGCGAGGTGCTGCGACACCTCGCGGTGCTGAAGCTGAACGAGGAGGAGGGCCGAATCCTCGCCGGAGGCCTCGAGCCCGACGCGCTCCGCGCGCTCGGCGTCCCCGAGATCGTGCTCACGCTCGGCTCCCAGGGAGCGCTCGTGGTCACCCGGGACGATGCGACATCCGTGCCGCCGCAATGCGGCGGGAGGGACGGTCGACCCCACGGGCGCGGGCGACGCGTTCTCCCTCGTCTACGTCGACGGGCGCGCGCGGGGCCTCGGGCCCGTCGTGGCCGCCGAGCGCGCGGCGGACGTGGTCGCGGAGCTGATCACCGTCGGATGACGAGCGTTCTCGTCGGCTGCGCGCTCGGGACCGTCGAGGTCGACCTCGACGAGGACGAGGTCGTCGAGGTCGACGGCGAGGAGACTCGCGCCGGCGCCGGAGCCCGCGGTCGACCTTCCGCTCGTCCTTGCCGCTGCCGCGCACGGCTCGACGGTCGTCGCCGTCGTCGACCGCCGGCCGCCCCTCGTCGTCTCGAACGACGGGGGCGCGACCTGGCGCGAAGCCGGCGCCGGGCTCGCGCCGGGCGTGGCGATCGCGATCTCGCCGGATCACCCCGACCTGATGGTGTACGCGACGGCGGAACGGCTCCATGTCTCGCGCGACGGCGGACGGTTCTGGACGGCGCTCGCCGTCGAGCTGCCCGAGATCACCTCTGTCGCGTTCACGGCTTGACCGGCCCGCGTGTGGAAGGATCCCGGTTCCCACGAAGAAAGGTAGACACACGATGAGCGGGCTCGACGACCTGATCGGCAGCCTCACGAAGGGCAAGGAGCGCGGCAGGGCAGGGCGGCGGCATCGAGGACCTCCTCGGAGGGCTGCTCGGCGGAAGCGGCGGAAGCTCGCGGAGGCGGCGGCCTCCAGGACATCCTCGGCGGGCTCCTCGGCGGCGGGTCGGGGTCGAGCGGTGGAGGCGGCATGGGCGCGCAGCCCGGCGGGGGCGGAGGCGGCATGAACGTCGCGGCGCTGGCCGCCGTGATCGGGCCGCTGCTCATCAAGCTGCTCAAGGGCGGCGGCCTTCAGAAGATGATGCAGGGTGCCCAGGCGAGCGGCCTCTCCGCGCAAGCCGACTCGTGGGTCGGCACCGGCGAGAACGCACCGATCGGCCCGCAGGAGGTCCGCAGCGTGGTCGGCGAGGACACCGTCCGCGAGCTCGCGCAGCAGGCGGGCGTCCCCGAGGACGAGGCCGCGAGCGCCCTCGCGCAGATCGTCCCGCAACTCGTCAACGGGCTCTCGCCCAACGGCCAGCTCCCGTCGGACGACGAGGTCGACCAGCTCGTCGCGAAGTTCGTCGGGCTAGAGCCGGAACTCGCCGCGGGCGACGACGACAGCCGCGCCGCCGACCTCGACGGCGTCGATCAGGCCGCCCCCGCCCTCCGCGCGCGCGTGGAGGGTCGAGGGGCGGCCGATCTCGACGCCCTGCGCGATCACGATCTCCTCGCCCCACGCCGACGAGGCCGTGGCGTGCGAGGTGGCACGCGATCGGCCCTGCGGCCGAGCCGGTCGCCGGGTCCTCGCCGTTCGCCCAGAACATCCTGCTGCGCCACGCTCGTCCCTGCGCCCGCAACGCAGTTCACGCCCGTGACCTCGAGTCGGGCGAGCGCGGGCCCGTCGGGCCGGAGCACGGCGACCTCGCTCTCCGCCGCGAGCGTCACGACGATGTGGCGCGCGCCGTTGTCGTAGAGCTCGATCGGCAGGAGCGAGCGCTCCACCCCGAGCGTCGCGAGCAGCGACTCGGGGGCGGTGACCGGCTCGACCCGAGGCACGGGCTGGCGCATCCGGCCGAACACGAGGCGACCGGACTCGTCGCGCTCGAGCGCGACCGGCACGATGCCGGCGCCCGTCTCGAGCTCGACGACCCCGAGCTGGAGCGGCGCGCCGAGGACGAACGCCGCGCCGAGGATCGGGTGCCCGGCGAATGCCATCTCGGCGAGCGGGTTGAAGATGCGGATCCGGGCCGTGCCCCCCACCTCGGCAGGAAGCACGAACACGGTCTCGGAGAAGCCGATCTCGAGCGCGAGCGCCTGCATGGTCGCGTCGTCCAGCCCGCGGGCGTCCGTGAAGACCGCGAGCTGGTTGCCCGGTCAGCGGCGTGTCCGTGAAGACGTCGGCGATGACGTAGCGATGGAGAGGTCACGGGCGGGTTATAGCCCGCGCTCGAGCCTCCTCGACCCACTTGCGATGGTGCTCGCGCGCCCAGTCCTCGCGCACGTCGCCCCGCGTCATCCCGCGCAGCGCGTGTCGCGTCGAGGGGTGGATCACCGCGAGGTAGAGGTGACCGACGAGCAGCCCGACCGAGAGCAGCGTCAGGGTCTCGTGCACCGTCCCGGTCCCGTCGAACAGGAACCGGTGGTCGCGCTCTCCGAGCCAGAGGAAGAACCCGGACAGCCCGAACAGGAGCGCGAACGCGGCGGTGACGAGCGCGTTCAGCTTCTGCCCTCCGTTGAAGCGGCCCTGCGGCGCCCTCCGGCCGCGCAGGAACCTGCGGTCGTCCGCGTCGATCGCCTCGATCTCGCGCCAGTCGGCGGCGAGGCGCCGTCGGTCGCCGAGCGCCACGACCAGCACGATTGCGATGGCCCAGGCGAGCGCGCTGACGAGGTGGACGTTCTTGACGAGGTTCCTCCGCGCGACGAGCTCCGAGAGGGCGGGCAGGTAGAGCACGAGCCCGGTCGCGAGCATCGCGAGGAAGCCGCTCGCGTGCACCCAGTGCAGCGCGCGCTCCGTCGCGCCGAAGCGGGGGACCATCGCACGCGCTCAGAGCCCGTTCGAGTCACCGATCCACGCGTCCTCGTCGTAGCCGCGGAGCTCCCAGTACCCCACGTGGTCGAGGTGCGTCTGCACCTCGATCCGCGTGACCCACTTGACGCTCTTGTACCCGTACATCCGCGGCATCACCACCCGAGCGGGGAAGCCGTGCGCCGCCGAGAGCGGCTTGCCGTCCATGTCGAGCGCGAGCAGCGCGTCGGCGGCGAAAGCCTGCGGAAGCGAGAGCGTGTCGTCGTACGGGACCTCGTCCGAGACGAACCTGAGCGCCTTGGCTGACGGTCGCAGACCCGCCTCGTCCAGCAGATCGCGGAACCGGACACCCGCCCAGCGCACGTCGTTCACGCTCCATCCCGTGACACAGTGGAAGTCGGACACCTGCTTCGCGCGCGGCAGGGCGCGGAGATCGGCCAGCGTGTAGGTGACCGGCCGCTCGACCGCACCGGCGATCGTCAGGCGGTAGGCCAGCGGGTCGATGCTCGGAATGGAGCTCCCGATCGTGTAGATCCGCCAGCCCGAGGCCGGCACGATCGCCTCGACCGAGTCCGGCACCACGCCACCCGCGAGGCGCAGCGCGTCCCGGCCGAAGAAGAGCCCCGCCGCACCGGCGCCGAGGATGCCGAGGAAGGCCGCGCGCCCGATCGTGCGGTCGTGCATCCCTTCCTTGTACCTCGGGTTCCTTACGCGGGTCTTAGAACTCGGGGCGGGAATCCGGAAGACGTGGACGATGCGGGCGCGGCCCTGCTCCCGCTCACGGTTTTCGGCCGGCGCTGCTGTGGCGGTACCTGCGGCGGCCGCGCGTGGCTCGATCGGCTGCGCCGTGATCCCTGACCGCGCTCTCCATCCCCCATTTCGGAGCGCGACTATGCTCGCGCCGGTGCGCGTCTACCTGTGCAGACATGCGAAGGCGGCGCCCGGCAACCCGGACGAGCTGCGCGAGCTGACCGGCAAGGGACGCAAGCAGGCGCGGGAGCTCGGCGAGCGCCTGGCCGCGCTCCCCGATCCCCCCATGCTCGTCCTGGCCAGCCCGCTCCTCCGAGCGCGCCAGACGGCCGAGGCGATCGCGACCGAGACGAACGCGCCGATCAGGACCGATTCACGGCTTGCGCCGGGGGCGACGGTCGGCGACCTGCGCGACTCGCTCGCCGGCCTCGAGGGGCCAGTCGCCACCGTCGGCCACCAGCCCGACTGCTCCGAGATCGCGCTCGCCGTGACGGGTGCCGACCCGGGGTTCTCCCCGGGGGCGATGGCCGAGCTCGACCTCGACGCGTGAGCGCGGCTCCCGCGATCCTGGTCCGTGGTCTGCGGAAGGCCTACGACGGCACCGAGGCGGTCCGCGGGATCGACTTCGACGTCCTCCCCGGCGAGGTCTTCGGCCTCCTCGGGCCCAACGGTGCCGGGAAGACCACGACCGTGGAGATCCTCGAGGGCTACCGGCAGCGCGACGCCGGCGAGGTGCGCGTGCTCGGCGTCGACCCGTGGCGGAGCGATGGATCCCACCGGGAGCGAATCGGCGTGGTCCTCCAGCACTCGGAGCTGCCGCCGGCGCTGTCCGTCCGCGAGGTGCACCGGATGTTCGCGGGGTACTACCCGCGTCCGCGCGATGTCGACGAGGTGATCGAGCTCGTCGGGCTCGCCGACAAGGCCGACGCGCGCGTCAAGACGCTGTCCGGAGGCCAGAAGCGCCGTCTCGACCTCGGCGTGGCGCTCGTCGGCGATCCAGAGCTCGTCTTCCTCGACGAGCCGACCACCGGCTTCGACCCCGCGGCCCGGCGCACGGCGTGGGACCTCGTCCGCTCGCTGCGGTCGCTCGGCAAGACCATCGTCCTCACGACGCACTACCTCGATGAGGCGCAGCAGCTCGCAGACCGCGTCGCCGTGATCCGCGAGGGCAGCCTCGTCCGCATCGGTACGCCCTCGGAGCTGATCGGCGCGACGCCCGAGGTCGAGATCCGCTACCGCGAGCACGGCCGGGAGGTGGTCGTCACGACGGGGGAGCCGACCCGCGTCCTCGCCGAGCTGACGAGCCGCGCGGTCGCGGAGGGACGGGAGCTCGAGGCGCTCGAGGTGCGGCGGCCGACGCTCGAGGACGTGTACCTCGAGCTGGTGGACGGCGACGAGGCGCGATGACGCTGGCTGCGCGGATGCTCGGGCACGAGCTGCGGATGCAGCAGCTCCTGTTCTGGCGGAACAAGGAGTCGGCGGTGTTCGTGTTCGTGTTCCCGCCGATGCTGTTCCTGCTCCTCGGCGCGGTGTACGACGGGACGATCGACGGCGTCCCGGCGGTCGGACCGGCTGCTCGTCGGGATGCTCGGCTACGGCTGCGCGAACACGGCGTTCGGCGGGCTGGCGATCACCCTCGTGATCCGGCGCGAGGCGGGGCTCCTGAAGCGCGTGCGCGCGACGCCGCTGCCGCCGGCGACGTACCTCGGCGCCGTGCTCGCCTCGACGCTCGTCGTGTTCGTGCTGCAGATGGCGCTCACCGTGGCGCTGGGGGTGCTCCTGTACGACGCCCAGGGCCCGGAGAGCTGGCCCGCGCTGATCCCGGTCGTCCTGTTCGGAGGCGTCGCGTTCGCAGGGCTCGGGTTCGGCATCGCGTCCCTGATCCGCTCCGCGGAGGGCTCGTCGGCCGTCGTCAACCTGCTCATCCTGCCGATGGCCTTCCTCTCCGGCTCGTTCGGGCCGACCGGGAGCTACCCCGACGTGCTCCAGGCGATCGCCGACGTGCTGCCGCTGACCTATCTGATCGACATGCTCGAGGGGGCGTACCTCCACGGGGAGGCGCTGACGAGCGACCTCGGGGCGGTCGGCGTGCTCGCGGCCTGGGGGGTCGCCGGCTACGCGGTCGCGGCGCGCCGCTTCGGCTGGCAGCCCCGCGAGCGCTGACCTCGGGCAGCGACGCGCCACGCGACAGTGTCCGCGAGCCTCAGTACCAGTCGAATCAGACCGTTGTCAGCGCCGCGGCTCGCGCGCGAGCCGCCAGACGCGCCGGTAGTGCGGCTGCAGGTAGTCGAGGTGGGCGTCCATCGCCTGCTCCGCGCCGTCCTCGTCGCCCCGCACGATCGCATCGGTGATCACCCGGTGGTCCGCCTCGATCCGCCGCGCGAAGCGCGCGCCGAGCCCGGAGCGTGCGAGGCTCGTCTGGAGCACGGCGAACACGGGGAGCGCCGCCACCTCGAGCAGCGCGTTGCCCGAGGCCGCCATCAGGCTCGTGTGGAACCCGGTGTTCGCCCGGTAGCGCTCGTCCGTGCCGTGCGGTCGCGCGTCGTCCGCGATCGAGGCCTCGAGCCGCCGGAGGTCGTCGTCGACCCGTCGCCGCGCGGCCAGCCGGGCGGCGGGGACCTCGATCACCCGCCGGGCCTCCAGCAGCTGCTCGAGGGTGATGTCGTCCATCTCCGCGAGCAGGGCGACGTTGGCCCGCAGCAGGTTGGAGGCGTAGTCGAGGCTCGGCCGGGTGACGTACGTGCCTCCTTTCGCCCCCTTCGTCGCGACCACGAGGCCCTGCGCGGCGAGCATGCGGAGCGCCTCGCGCACAGTCGCGCGGCTGACGCCGAACTCCGCCGCCAGGGTCGACTCGGTCGGCAGGCGCTCGCCGTGCTGGAGGGCGCCGGTCAGGATCAGCCGGCGGAGCTGCTCCGCCACGTGCTGGTACGCCTTGCGGGCCCGCGGCCGGCGGAGGCTCGGTGCCGACGGCGTCGCCGGCGAGCGCGCGGCGGAGCCCCTCGAGGGCGGCCCGCTCGTCCTGCCTGGCGGGCACCGGCGTCATGCAGGCGACTCGACCGCAGCGCCGCCGTCCGACCGCGGGCCGGTCACGATCCGCGTGCCTCCGTCCCGGGATCGCTCGCCTCGGCCCGCTCGAGCAGGCGGCGCGCGATGAGGAGCCGCTGGATCTCGTTCGTGCCCTCGCCGATGACGAGCACCGGCGCATCGCGGTAGAGGCGCTCGACGACGAACTCGGGCGAGTAGCCGTAGCCGCCGTGGATCCGCATCGCCTCGAGCGCTGCCTCCTGGGCGGTCTCGGTGGCGAACAGCTTCGCCATGCCCGCCTCGAGGTCGACGCGCTCGCCACGGTCCTTCTTCGCCGCGGCCGAGAGCATGAGCATCCTCGCGGCCTCGATCCTCGTCGCCATGTCGGCGAGCTTCATCTGGATCGCCTGGTGCGCCGCGATCGGCTTGCCGAAGGTCTCGCGCTCCCGCGCGTACCGCAGGGAAGCCTCGAGCGCGGCCGTCGCGATCCCGACGCCGCGCGCCGCGACGTTGATGCGGCCGAGCTCGATCCCTTCCATGAACCAGGCGAAGCCCCGGCCGAGCCCGGCCTCGCCGCCGAGGACGGACGACGCCGGCGTCCGGAAGCCGTCGAAGGCGAGCTCCGTCGACTCGACGCCCTTGTACCCGAGCTTCTCGAGCTTGGCGATCGTGAGGCCGGGGACGTCGGCCGCGCCCGCGGGCTTCTCGACGAGGAACGCCGTCATCCCCCGGTGCGGGGGGTCTGCCTCCGGGTCGGTGCGGACGAGCAGGCAGACGAGCGAGGAGCGCAGGCCGTTCGTGACCCACATCTTCTGGCCGTCGATCACCCAGTCGTCGCCCTCGCGGCGTGCGGTCGTGCGGATCGCCTGGACGTCAGAGCCCGCGTGCGGCTCCGTCATCGAGTAGGCGGCCCGCCATTCGCCGGTGGCCATGCGCGGGAGCAGGCGCGCACGCTGCTCGTCGGTGCCGTGCGTCGCGATCATCCGCGCGGTGATCAGGTGCGTGTTGAGGACGCCCGAGAGCGACATCCAGCCGCGCGAGAGCTCGGCCTGGACGAGCGCGTACGTCGTCACGTCGAGGCCGAGGCCGCCGTGCTCCTCGGGGATCGTGATCCCGAACAGGCCGAGCTCGCGCATCCGCTCGACGAGCGGCGTCGGGGAAGACGTCGTCGTGGTCGAAGGCCGGGGCCTGCGGGACGACCTCGCGGTCGACGAACTCGCGCACCAGCGCGACGATCTCGCGCTGCTCCTGCGTCTGGGCGTGCACGGTCAGCCCACCCCCCACGGCGTGTCCGTGAGGGGAACGACGACGCGTGCCTCCGGCGCGCCCCGGCGCAGCACCATGAACGTGCGTAGGTACTCGATCACGACCTCCCCGCGCTGGTTGACCCCGCGGCAGCGCATCGACACGATCCCCACGGTCGGGCGCGACTCCGAGGGGCGAAGCTCCAGGATCTCGCTCTCCGCCCACAGCGTGTCCCCGACGAAGACGGGCTTCGGGAGGCGGATGTCCGTCCAGCCGAGGTTGGCCACTGCGTTCTCGCTCGTGTCGGGCACGGTGAGGCCGGCGACGAGCGAGAGCGTGAAGCAGCTGTTGACGAGGATCTGCCCGAAGCGCGTCCCCTCGGCGTAGGGCGCGTTGAAGTGCACCTGGTTCGTGTTGAGCGTCAGGTTCGTGAACCACGTGTTGTCCGTCTCGGTGATCGTCCGCCCGAGCCGGCTGCGGAAGACGTCCCCGACGTCGAAGTCCTCGAAGAACCTGCCCGCGCCACTCCTTCGGCGCGGCCGGCGGCTCCGTCACGCTCATGCCGTCCCACTCCCTTCGCTCGCTTCGATGACTGCCCTCGCGCGCTCGGCGACCGGCGGGTCGACGAGCATCCCGTCGACGACGCCGACCGCGTCCCCCTCGGCGACGATCGCCGCCCATGCGGCGACGACGCGACGCGCCTGCTCCAGCTCCTCTCGGTCGGGGCGAAGCCCCGCCGCACGCCCTCGACCTGGTGGGATGGATGCAGATCTTCCCGCGCAAGCCGAGCGTGCGGGCGGCCGCGACCTCGCGCTCGAGCGCAGCCGGGTCGTGCACGTCCAGGCAGGGCCCGTCGATCGGCGGCCGGATGCGCGCGGCACCGGAGGCGACGACGAGCTGAGAGCGCGCGAAGAGGAGCTCCGAGCCCGAGCCGTCGGGGACGAGCCCGAGGGAGGCGGTCAGGTCGGCGCTGCCGAGCGCGAGCGCGAAGACCGCCGGATGCTCGGCGAGCGCGTGCGCGTCCCGGATCCCCGCCGCGTCCTCCACCAGCGCGACCAGCGGGCGCTCGAGCTCGGCCGCCCGGTCGACGGCCTGCGGGGTCGCCTTCGGCACGAGGACGCCGACCGGGACCTCGAGCCCGGCAACGGCGGCAAGGTCCCGCGCCCCGTCCTCGCTCAGGGGGTCGTTGACGCGGACGAGCCTCGCCGGGACGCCCGCAGCCTCGACGAACGGGCCGACCGCGGCGCGCGCCTCGTCCTTCGCCTCCGCCGCGACGCCGTCTTCGAGGTCGAGGACCACCGCGTCGGCCGCGCTCGTGAGCGCGCGCTCGCGCTTCCGCTCCTCGTCACCGGGGAAGATCAGGAACGTGCGCGCCGCAGCGAGCTTGCGGAGCAGCGCCTCCATCCGGCGATAATGTCAGACATTTATCGAGGCGACAACCAGACCGTGATCGATCATTCGCGTCGGGGGCAGCTCGTGGGCGACAATGCTGCTCGTGTCCCACACCTCGAGAGCGTCTCCGCGTGTGCCCATGACGGTCCTCGAGCTCCGCGACGCGCTCGTCGAGGCGCTCGGCGACCCGGGGAGGGTCTCCGACGGCGAGTCCGAGCGTGACCTCCACGCGGGGGACATCACCTTCCATCGGCCGCACCGGCCGGACGTCGTCGTCTACGCGACCACGACCGAGGAGGTCTCAGCCGTGCTCGCGCTCGCCGACGAGCGTCGGATCCCCGTGACGCCGTTCGGCGCGGGGTCGAGCCTCGAGGGTCACGTCATCCCGGTCGAGGGCGGGATCTCACTCGACCTGACCCGCATGGACCGCGTGCTCGACGTCTCCCCGGCCGACCTCACCGCGACGGTGCAGGCGGGGGTCACCCGGAGCGCGCTGGAGCGCGCGACGGCGGAGCACGGCCTCTTCTTCCCCGTCGACCCCGGCGCGGACGCGACGCTCGGCGGGATGGCGGCGACCAACGCGGCCGGGACGACGACCGTGCGTTACGGGAAGATCCGCGCGAACGTGCTCGCGCTCGAGGCGGTGCTCGCCGGCGGCCGCGTCGTCCGCGCCGGGAGCCGGGCGCCGAAGACCTCGGCCGGCTACGACCTGCTGGGCCTGCTGATCGGCTCCGAGGGCACGCTCGGCGTGATCACCGAGCTGACCGTCCGCCTGCACGGGATCCCCGAGCACGCGGTCGTGCTCCGCCTCGCGTTCCCCGACGTCGAGTCGGCCTGCCGCGCCGCGACGACCATCGTCGCCGCGGGAGCGGGCGTCACGCGGGTCGAGCTGCTCGACGCCTGGACGATCCGGGCGATCAACGCCCACCAGGGGACCGGGCTCCCCGTAGGCCCGTCGCTCTACGTCGAGGCGACCGGGAGCGAGGGCGACGGTCGCCTCCGACCTCGAGCTCGTGCGCGAGATCGCGGTGTCCGAAGGGTCGACCGACGTCGTCTCCGAGCGCGACCCCACCGCGCGCACCCGGTTGTGGGCCGCCCGCCACTCCTCCGCCTACGCGGCCGCGGCCGCGGCCCCGGGGAAGAAGCCCCGCTCCACGGACATCTGCGTACCGCTCTCCGAGCTCGCCGGCGCCGTCTCGTTCGCACGGGAGGAGGTCGAGCGTCGGGGCCTGGTGGCGGGCATCCTCGGCCACGCGGGGGACGGCAACGTCCACCTCTCGCTCCACGTCGACCCCGACGACGCGGACGAGGTCCGCTCGTCCGACGAGCTGATCGAGCTGCTCGTGACGGACGCCCTCGCCCGCGGCGGCACGTGCACCGGCGAGCACGGGATCGGGCTCGGCAAGGTCCACGCGCTGGAGCAGGAGCACGGCGACCTCGTCCCGCTGATGCAGGGCATCAAGCAGGTCTTCGACCCGAACGGGATCATGAATCCCGGCAAGGTGCTGCCGCATCTAGACGTGAGCCTCGGGGACTGACTCCGCAGGGGTCTGCTTCCTGCGGCTCCCGCGCCTCGGCCGCCTCGCGGGAGCCGGACTCCCTCGGGGACGGGGCCCATGACTGCACGACCACCGCGCCGACCACCACGAGCCCGCCGATCAGCGTCGCCGTCGTCGGGCGCTCCTCGTAGGCCAGCCACACCCAGAGCGGCCCGAGGACGATCTCGAGCAGCGAGATCACGGCGACCTGGGCCGGGGGTATCAGGCGCGCGCCGATGGTCAGGAGCGCGAGGCCGAGGCCCATCTGCCCGACACCCAGTGCGGCGAGGATCGCCCAGTCGCCCCGGCTCACGGAGCCGAACGCGACGAAAGGGACGCACGCGAGCACGACGAGGACCTGCGAGGTGGCGTCGCCGGCATCATCGACACCTCGCGCCGGTGGCGTGCGATCACGATCACGACCGCGAACGACGCGGTCATCACGAACGGGAGCAGGACGGCCGCGACCCCGGCGTCGAACGAGCCGGCCGCCATCAGGAGGACGCCCACGCCTGCGAGGGCGAGCGCGATCGCGGTCCTTCGGTCGACCTTCTCCGAAAGGAAGACCCAGCCGAGGAGGGCGGCCATCATGGGCGCCGCCGCCTGCATGAAGAGGACGTTCGCGACCGTCGTGTAGTTCAGCGCGAGCAGGAACGTGCCCGAGGAGATCGCGAGGAAGACCGCCATCGCGAGCCCCCACCGCCCCATCGAGCGGAAGGCATGAACGGTGCCGCGCCGCTCCGTCGCGAGGACGAGCGCGAACAGCGCGATCGCCGCGAAGACGGAGCGGCCCGCGACCTGCGTCGCGGGGTCGGCGTCGAGCTCGCGCTGCGCCAGCCCCGCCGTCGACCATGCGACGGCGGCGCCCAGGATCGCGAGCTGCCCCTCGCGGGCCCGGCGCCGCTCCAGGCCCGACGTGCCCTTCACGCCGGCCAGTCAATCACGGCGGCCGGGGCCAGGCGGGAGACTCCCGGCGGCCCGACGGTCAGTCGCGCGGTTTCTCCCGACCGGCTCCGGGGTATCCCCGGGCCATGCACATCTTCACGAAGCGAAACGCGGTCATCGGGTGGGTGGCCACCCGGATCGCACGCAAGCGTCTCGAGCGGCGGTTGAACGCACTGGCCGGGCACGGCGGAGGCCGGCGGCGTCGATTCGCCGTCAGAGCCGGGCTGGCAGCGGGCCTTGCCGTCGTCGCCGGTGCGTTCGTCGCGCGACGCGCCGACGGGCAACGACGACACGCAGACCGCCTGACGAAGCCCGAAAACGGAGGACGGAGATGGGGATCATCGGATGGATCGTGCTCGGCCTGCTCGCAGGGATCGTCGCGAAGAAGATCGTGCCGGGCGGAGAGAGCCTCGGCGTGATCATGACCACGATTCTCGGCATCGGGGGCGCAATGCTCGGCGGCCTCCTCGCGTGGGCCCTCGGCCTGGGTGACCCGATCGACGAGTTCTTCGACCTGAGCACCTGGGCGGCCGCGATCATCGGTGCCGCCGTGATCCTGTGGGTCGCCTCCATGCTGGCCGGGCGAAGGCGGGGCGGCCTGCTCACCTGACCGGATCGACGCCGGTGCCCTGCCTCGGCGGGGCACCGGCAACCCCTCGGGCCGAAGCCTCCCCACCCGGCGAGACCGCGGACTTTCCATCCCGCGCCTACGGCCTCGTCCCGGCCCGAAACGTCGCCTCAACGACGCGCGGCCGCGGCGAGCCCTGCGCCGACGCCGACGAACACTGCTCCGAGGCCGACCGTCAGCTCGGCGAGGCGCTGCGCGAGATACGCCTCCATGAGGGCCGTCTGCAGCGCCGTCGACTGGATCCAGAGCGCGTGCTCCGGGTTCTCGAGCGGCTCCCCTGTCAACGCGTCCCTCGCGGCCAGCTCCCGATCGGCCGTCGGCTGCCCCTCGGCGTCGACGTAGGCCGCGGTCTCGCCGTAGGTCTTTCCGCCCGTCGACGCGAGCGTGTTGTCCCTGATCACCTCGGCCATCGACCGCGCGGCCGCCGCGTCGGTGACCGGCGCGCCCGGCGGAGTCGCGTCCGACGTCGTCGTGATCCGCTCGCGCTCCAGCCCGTGCCTCACGTCGCGTCGGGCCCACAGCCCGACGCCGATCAGCCAGAGGCCGGCGGCGAGAGTCGAGACCCCCGCCGCCCTCGTCGTCAACGGTCCGCTGCCGTCGGCCACGCTCACAGTCCAGCGCGCCGAGCGGGTCGCCTGCATCGGGGAATTCCCGTATCGCGCACGTCAACCCGCCTCACCGTCGCTTTTCGGCATCGCGCAAGACGGGTAGCCCAAGGCATGGCCACGCACGCCGGCTCCGGGGAGTCGCTCGTGAGGCGGGCGATGCCGATCTACCTCGGCCTCCTGTTCGCCCTCCTCACCGCGGTCGGGATCCTCCTGCTCTTCTGGCTGCGGCACGTGCTGCTCATCCTGTTCGTGAGCATGCTCTTCGCGGCGACGCTCAGCGGTCCCAGCGAATGGCTCCACGACCGGCTCCGCGTGCCGCGCGGGCTCGCGGCGGCGCTCATCTACCTCGTCTCGTTCGGCGTGCTGATCGGGGTGGGGTGGCTCGTCGTGCCTCCGCTCCTCGGACAGGTGGCCGAGTTCGCCGACAGGGCACCCGAGTACGCCGACCGGTTCGAGCGCGTCCGCGAGGCGTACGCCGAGCTCCGCAACGACTATCCGGCCCTGCCGCCCTTCGAGGAGCAGGTGTCGAGGCTCGGGAACGCGATCCTCGAGCGCGCCGGGGAACGCGCGACTGCGCTGCCCGGCGACCTCTTCTCGATCCTCCTCGACCTCGTGAGCGTCTTCGTCATCTCCCTGCTGCTCGTGACCAGCCGCGCGAGGATCCGCCGCTTCATCCTCTCCCTCGTCTCCGCGGACCATCGGGACAGAGTCGCCATGGTGCTCGACCGCAGCTGGGAGCGGATGGGCGTCTACCTGCGGGCGAAGCTCATCGTGATGGCGATCGTGGGGTCGCTCACGTACGCCTCGCTCCTCGCGATCGGCGTGCCCTTCGCGGTCCCGCTCGCGCTCGTCGTCGCGTTCGGCGAGCTCATCCCCCGCATCGGCCCCTGGCTCGCGCGCGTGCCGCTTCTCTCGATCGCGGCGCTCGAGGGGCCGCGGGCGCTGATCCTCACCTTCGTCGCCTCGATCGTGATCCAGAACGCCAAGGGGTACGTGATCTCGCCGGTCGTCGAGGGCGACCAGCTCGACATCCACCCGCTCCTCGTGTTCCTCGGCGTCCTCGTGGGGGCGTCGCTCGCGGGGCCCGCCGGCGCGTTCGTCGCGGTCCCGGCCGTGGCGGTTCTCGACATCGTGATCCGCGAGGTGGTGGTGCCGTGGCGGCACGAGCAGCTGTCACGGGACGAGGAGGAGGCGGGCCGAGTCGGGCTCGACGCTCCGGCGCGCGCCGGGCCACCTGCCGCAGCACGCTGACCGCCGGGCGGCGTCGGCGCGATGCTCAGCCGACCGACAACGCCGCTCGGGCACGGCGCTCGCGCTCGCCGGTGATCATCCCGGCGAGGTGCTGGAGGAGCTTCCAGGAGACATCCGGTGCTCCTTCGCGAACTTGCGGAAGTCCCAGAACGCGATCACGTGGCAGCGGAGGCGCGTGACGGCGGTCACGGTGGCGGCGCGGGCGTCGCCCGAGAGGAGCGCGAGCTCGCCGAAGTGGCCGCCCGGGCCGATGCGGGCCACCTCTTCGCCGTCGACGCTCACGGACGCCTCGCCCTCGGCGACGATGAAGAAGCCGACGCCGCTCATCGTCCCTTCCTTGACGACTTCCACGCCGGGGCGGAACTGACGCTCCTTCACCAGCCGGGCGAGCTGCCCGGAGCTCACGCTTGCTGAGCCCGCTGAACAGGCGCACTGCCCGGAGGTCGTCGACGACGGCTGACACGCGGCGATCATATCCCGGCCCTCTCGCGGCGTACTACAGTCGACGCAGGATCTTCGAGCGCATCGTCTGCGGGGTCGACGGATCGCCCGAGAGCCTCGAGCCGTGCGCCAAGCGGACATGGCGCTTCTCGAGGAGGGCGCGGGAGGCTGGTCCTCGTCGCCGCCGTCGACCTGACCGTCGCGATCCACTTCCAGGTCGCGGCGCAACGCCCGTCCACGCCGCGCCCGCCGCTCGACGAGGTGGAGGAGCTCACCGGCGCGCATCGAGCGCACTCGAGCGTGCCCGGGCGGAGGTGACGCACGCGGCCGACCTCGCGGCCCTCGAGGCGTCCGGCGCACCACGACCTGCCTGATCCACACCGCCGCAACCGAGGGCGGAGTGCTCGCGGTCGGCACGCACGGCGTCGCCGGATCGCGGGCATCGTCCTGGGCAGCGTTGCGACGCACGTGCTCCACCACGCGGCGTGCACGGTGCTCGTCGCCCGGGGCCGCAGCCCCGGCCCGTGGCCCCGCGGACGGTCGTCGTCGGCGTCGACGGCTCGCCGGAGGCGGAAGCGGCGCTCGAGGCGGCCCGCGGTCTCGAGTCACGGCTCGGCGCCGGGTTGAGCGTCCTCTCCGTGGAGGGCCGTAGGCCGGCCCACGAGCTCGTCGAGGCAGCGCGCGACGCCGACCTGCTGGTCGTCGGAAGCCGCGGCGTCCACGGCGCCCGCGCCCTCGGGAGCGTCTCGGAGCAGGTCGCGCACGAGGCCTCGTGCTCGGTCCTCGTCGTCAGGGACGGCTCTCCGCAGGCCCGCGCCCGGGGATGAAGGCGTCCGAGCTGAGCACGAGCCCGCCGATTGCCACGAAACAGCCGCCGCCGGCTATCAGGAGGATCCCGAGGCTCGGCCGGGCCAGCGCGAAGAAGTCCCTCGCGAACGGCACGAGCAACACGGCGACGTAGACCGCCGCGAGCACGAGGCAGAGGGTGAGGACGGCTGCCCCGCGGACGCGACCCGACCCCTCTAGGGCGATGATCAGATACCACCCGACGACGACCAGCACCGTCGTCGCGACCGTTCGCGCATCGAGGACCGGCAGGTCGAGGACGTGGAGCGCAAAGGCGTAGCTCGACAGGACCGCGAGGCCCGCAGCCGTTCCGGCGGGAAGCGCGAAGCTCGAGACGTTCCGTAGGAATCGTTCGGCCCGGAACTCCCCCGAGCTCGGAGCAAGAGCGAGGAAGAAGGCGGGGATCCCGATCGTCAGCGAGGCCGCGAGGGTCAGGTGGCGCGGCAGGAGCGGATACGCCGTCGGCGTCAAGCCGATCGAGAGGATGAGGAACGCGGCGAAGGCGGACTTGGTCACGAACAACCTGGCGACCCGCTGGAGGTTGCGCAGGATCTGCCGCCCTTCGGCGACCATCGCCGGCACCGCCGCGAAGTCGCCGCGCACGAGCACCATGTCGGCGACGCTCTTCGCCATCTGGGCCCCGCTGCCCTGAGCGATTGCCAGCCGTGACGCCTTGAGCGCGGGAACGTCATTGACCCCGTCTCCGACCATCGCCACGTAGTGGCCGGAAGTCGGTGAGAGCCTCGACGAAGCGGCGCTTGCCTTCGGGCGAGATCCGCCCGACCACCGAGACTCGCTCCGCGACGCGCAGCGCAGCTCTTCAGGATCCTCCGGAAGCTCGCGGCCGTCGAGCGGAGCGGCCTCCGTCGATGCCCGCGTCCCTGGCGATCGCCGCGGCAGTCTCCGGGTCGTCGCCGGAGAGAACCTTGAGCGCCACGCCCTCGCGGCGGAAGTACTCGACCGTGCTCGCGTGCCTCGGGGCGCAAGCGCTCGGCCAGAACGACGAGGGCGAGCAGCTCGAGCTCGGGAGGCGGCCCGTGCTCGGCGCTGTCCGGGTCGAGCGCGCTGCCGGTTTCGGCGAACGCGAGCACGCGGCGCCCGCGGCTGCGTCTCGCTTGCGGCGCGTTCCGCGAGCCGTCCGAGCACGAAGCCGCTCCGGTGCGCCGAGCAGGAAGCGACCTGCCCTCGAAGGAGAGCCCGCTCCAGCGCCAACGCGACGAGAAGGGCACCTGAGCCGGCGCGGCTCCACAGCCTCCGCCGGGAGCTCCTCCGCAATCGCCTCGAGTGTCGCGTTGCGGGTGGGCGCGGACGCCGCAAAGACGCCCGAGCGCGGTTGCGCACCGTCTCGGCCTCGTGGCCCTCGGCCGGGATCAGCTCGGCGACGCGGAGACCGCCCTCGGTCAGCGTCCCGGTCTTGTCGAGGCAGACGACGTCGACGGAGGCGAGGGACTCGACCGCGTTCAGCTGCTGGACGAGAGCACCCCTGCGGGCCATGCGGAGGGCCGCGACCGCGTAGGTGAGGCTGGCGAGCAGGATCAGCCCCTCAGGGATGAGGCTGACGACTGCCGCAACCGACGTCGGCACCGCCTCCTCGAGACGGAGTCCGGCGCTCCCACAGCGCCACGCCGAGGAGGAGGCCGAGCGGCACCATGACGACGAGAAGCGTCAGGAGCAGTCGATTGAGGGCCCGTTCGAGGGCGAGCGCGGATGCCGGAAGGCGCGCGCCTCTCCGGCGATGCGGGCTGCGTAGCTCTCCGGCCCGACCGCCTCGACTCGTGAAGCTCCCCGAGCCCTCGACGGCGAAGGAGCCCGAGCGAACCTCGTCCCCAGGCGCTGGGGCGACCGGGCGGGACTCCCCGGTCAGGATCGACTCGTCGAGCCTGAGAACCTCGCTCGTCTCGAGCGTCCCGTCCGCGACGAGCTGGTCACCTGGAGCGAGCCGCACGAGATCGCCGACGACGAGCTCCTCGACCTGGACGCGTCGCTCGTTGCCGTCGCGAACGACAGTCGGCCGTCGGCGCGACGAGCGCGGCGAGCCGGTCGAGAGCGCGCTTCGCCCGCACCTCCTGGACGATCCCGATCGCCGAGTTCGAGACGAGGACGCCAAGGAAGAGCGCATCGCGCCAGTCGCCGAACACGAGCGTGACGACGCCGAAGACGAGCAGGATGAGGTTGAAGACCGTGAAGACATTGGCGCGAACGATGCTCGCGTAGGAGCGGCTCGTTCCCGGCGGCTCGATCGGGCCGCGCTCGGCGAGCCGCTGCGCTGCCTCCTCCGCCGACAGCCCGTTGGCGCCGGTCGTGCTTCCGAGTGCTCGACGGCGGTCATCGCCGTCACGGATCTCAGGCGGAGGCCAGGTACTTCGCCGGGTTCGCGCGCGAACCGGCCCCGGCAGCCGGGGCAGCAGAACCAGTAGGTCGACCCCTCGTGCTCGGCCGACGGCGTGTCGGCGCCCACCGCGACCGTCATCCCGCACACCGGGTCGACCGCCTCGACCGGCGAGCTCGCCGAGCGGCCCGCGGTCGTGGCGCCACGCGACCAGCTCCGCCAGCACGGCCACCGCGATCTCCGGCTGGGTCAGCGGGCCGAGGTCGAGCCCGGCCGGGCTCCGCACCCGCGCGAGCGTCTCCTCGTCGAGCCCTCGCTCGCGCAGCGCCGCGAGCTCGACGCCTGCCCGCCTTGCGCTCGCCACGAGACCGACGTAGCCGGCCGGCGTGGCGAGGGCGGCGTCGAGCGCCTCGGTGTCGCCGCGGCCCATCGTCGCGACGACGACCGCCTCGGCTCCGGCCGCGAGGTCGGTCGTCACCCTCCAGCCGATCGCGGCGGCCAGCTCGCGCAGGGTCACGGCCGCCGGGCTGTCCCCGACGACCGCGAGCGAGGGGCTGCGGCAACTGCGGCTCGATCAGCACCTCGACCGTCCCCTCGGATGCGCACGAGCTCTCGGCCACGACGACGCCCTCCTCTCCCTCGGAGCTTCCGGGCGGGCAGATCCGGAGCAGGCGCGGTCGTTCCCTCCGCGAGCGCGTGGAGCGCCTCGCGCACGACCGCCGGCTCGGAGCAGGCGCCGCCGACCCAGCCGACCAGCCGCCCGTCCGCCGTCACGATGCCGCGGTCGCCGCGCCGGGCCGAGGCCGGCCGCCGGACGGAGACGACCGTCGCGAGCACGAACGGCGTGCCCTCGGCGGCGAGCCGGCCGGCCTCGACGAGCACCGCCCCGCGATCCGCCTCGCGCGCGGGTCGCTCACTCCGCGATCCCCGCCTCGTTCATCGCCTCCCACACCTTGTCCGGCGTGAGCGGCATGTCGATGTTCTTCACCCCCGCGTGCCAGAGCGCGTCGATCACGGCGTTCACGTACGCCGCGGGCGACCCCACCGTCGCCGACTCGCCGACGCCCTTCGCGCCGAGGGGTGGTGCGGCGAGGGCGTCGTGAGCTCGCCGAGGTCGAACTCCGGCGTCTCCCACGCGGTCGGGATCAGGTAGTCCGTGAAGTTCGAGCCGATGCAGTTGCCGTCCTCGTCGAAGTCGATCTGCTGCATCGCGGCGATCGCGTACCCCTCCGTGAGGCCGCCCATGATCTGCCCCTCGACGATCATCGGGTTGATCCGGACGCCGCAGTCGTCGACCGCGACGACCTTGCAGGGGCTTCCACTGGCCCGTGCCGCGGTCGACCTCGACCACGACCACGTACGTCCCGAACGGGAAGGTCATGTTCGGCGGGTCGTAGTAGTGACGCCCTCCAGCCCCGCCTCCATGCCGTCGGGGAGGTTCGTGTACGCGGCGAACGCGACGTCCTGGATCGTCTTCGACCGCTCCGGCGAGCCCTTCACGAAGAAGCGGCCGGCGTCGAACTCGATGTCGTCGGCGGACGCCTCGAGCAGGTGCGCGGCGATCTCCCTCCCCTTGTCGCGCAGCTTGCGCGCGATGACCGCCGTCGCCGCGCCGGCCACCGGCGTCGAGCGGCTCGCGTAGGTGCCGAGCCCGTACGGCGTGTTGTCGGTGTCGCCCTCCTGCACCTCGATGTCCTCGTTCGGGATCCCGAGCTCCTCGGCGACGATCTGCGCGAACGTCGTCTCGTGGCCCTGGCCCTGCGACTTGACGCCGAGCTTGAGGATCGCCTTGCCGGTCGGGTGCACCCGGAGCTCGGCCGAGTCGAACATCCGCAGGCCGGCGATGTCGTACTCCTTGCCGTGGCCCGCGCCGACGACCTCGGTGAACGACGCGATCCCGATCCCGAGCAGCCGCCCCTCGCTCCCGCGCCTCCACCTGCTCGCGGCGCAGCTCCTCGTAGCCGAGCTTCTCGAGCGCGAGCTTCATCGCCTGGGGGTAGTCGCCCGAGTCGTAGACGAACCCGGTCGCCGACTCGTACGGGAACTGCTCCGGCTGGATGAAGTTGTCGAGCCGGAACTGCGCGGGGTCGACGCCGAGCTCGTGCGCCGCGTTGTCGACGAGGCGCTCGATCAGGTACGACGCCTCGGTGACGCGGAACGAGCACCGGTACGCGACGCCGCCGGGCGCCTTGTTCGTGTACCAGCCGTCCGCGACGACGTGCGCCGTGGGGATGTCGTACGAGCCGGTGACGATGTGGAAGAGCCCGGCGCGGAACTTCGACGGCTGCGCGTCGGCGTAGAACGCCCCCTGGTCGGAGTGGAGCGTCGCCCGGAGGCCGGTCATCTTCCCGCCCTTCACCGCCAGCTCCCCGCGCATGTGGTAGTCGCGGGCGAAGCCGGTCGAGATGAGGTTCCCGGTGCGGTCCTCGACCCACTTCACGGGCCGCCCGAGCAGGAGCGACGCCGCGGTCGCGACGACGTAGCCCGGGGTAGATCGGCACCTTGTTGCCGAAGCCGCCGCCGAGGTCGGGGCTGATGATCCGGATCTGCTGCTCCGGCAGCCCGGCCACGATCGCGAACAGCGTCCGGTGCACGTGCGGCGCCTGCGACGTGAGGTAGATCGTCGCCTTCCCGGTCGCCGGATTGATGTCCGCGATGCAGCCGCAGCACTCGAGCGGCGAGGGGTGGCAGCGCGGGTAGTGCGTGTCGAGGCGACGACGGTGTCCGCCTCGGCGAAGGCGCGCTCGGTCGCATCCTTGTCGCCCGACTCCCAGTGGTAGACGTGGTTGGAGTCCTGCCCCTCCTTCTCGTCCCGGATCAGCGGCGCGCCGTCGGCGATGACTGCTGCGGGTTCGTGACGGCGTCAGCGGGTCGTACTCCACGTCGATCAGCTCGAGCGCGTCCTTCGCGATGTACGCGCTCTCGGCGATCACGCACGCGACCTCCTGGCCCTGGTAGCGCACCTTGTCGGTCACGAGCACGGCCTGCGTGTCGCCCGACAGCGTCGGCATCCAGGCGAGGTTGTGCTGCGCGATCAGCTCGCCCGTGACGACGGCGACGACGCCGGGCAGCGCCTGCGCCTCCGAGGTGTCGATCGAGCCAGGCGCGCGTGCGCGTAGGGGCCCGGAGGATCTCCATGTGGAGCATCCCGGGCAGGGTGATGTCGTCGAAGTACTGGCCCTTGCCGCGGAGGAAGCGCTCGTCCTCCTTGCGCCTGACGGAGTGGCCGACGCCGCGGACCTCGTGCGTTGCCGACATCCCTACGCCTCCTTCATGGTCTTGGCCGCGCTCTGCACGGCGTGGACGATGTTCTGGTAGCCCGTGCACCGGCAGATCTGCCCGGAGAGCGCCCAGCGGATCTCCTCGTCCGTCGGGCTCGGGTTCGCCTCGAGGAGCGCGACCGAGGTGAGCATCATCCCCGGCGTGCAGAACCCGCACTGCAGGCCGTGCTCCTCGTGGAACGCCTGCTGCACCGGGTGCAGCTGGCCGCCCTGCGCGAGCC
>CAVROJ010000017.1:0-7709 GCA_963722755.1 uncultured Actinomycetes bacterium | reverse complement strand
GCTTCCAGCGTCGATCGGGGCCGAGCTCGCGGCTGCGGCCGCGACGACCGGCGTGTAAGAGTCCGGCCATGACCACCGGCCAGGGCACCGAAGCGCAGTCCGCGTCTCCGGTCAGGATCGAGGGCAGGCTCGACGCCGATCTGAGCCGGTGGCTCTGGGTCGTCAAGTGGCTCCTCGCGATCCCGCACTACTTCGTGCTGGCGTTCCTGTGGCTCGCGTTCTTCGTGCTGACCGTCGTCGCGTTCTTCGCGATCCTCTTCACGGGGCGGTATCCCCGGGGGATCTTCGACTTCAACGTCGGCGTCCTCCGCTGGACGTGGCGGGTCGCCTTCTACTCGTATGGCGCGCTCGGCACCGACCGCTACCCGCCGTTCACGCTCGACGAGGCGCCCGACTACCCGGCGACGCTGGCCGTCGAGTACCCCGAGCGCCTGTCGCGCGGCCTCGTGCTCGTCAAGTGGTGGCTCCTCGCGATCCCGCAGTACGTGCTCGTCGGGATCATGGTCGGAGGGGGATCGTTCGCCGCGTCGAGGTCGGACGAGTGGCAGTGGGGCGGCGTCCCGGTCGGCCTCGTGGGCCTGCTCGTCCTCTTCGCCGGCGTGGCGCTCGTCTTCACCGGGCGCTACCCGCGCGGCATCTTCGACTTCGTGCTGGGGCTCGACCGCTGGGTAGCGCGGGTCGCGGTGTATGCGGGCCTGATGACCGACCGGTATCCGCCCTTCCGTCTCGAGCAGGGCGGCGCCGAGCCGGGGGCGCCACGGAGGCCCTCGTGACGCAGCCCGAGACCGGGGAGGCTGCGCCGCCCGCCGCGGGCGGCGGTGGGGGTGCCGGGCGGATCGTGCTGCTGGTGCTCGGCAGCATCGCCGCGCTCTTCGCGTTCGCGACGCTGGCCGGAGGATGCGCGCTCGTCGCGATCGACCAGACCCAGCGCGACGACGACGGCTTCCTCATGTCACCGAGCGAGGACCTGTCGACGCCGACGTACGCGATCGTGTCGGAGAGCGCCGAGCTCGACACCAGCGGTGCCGAGTGGGCCCTCGACACCTTCCTCGGCACGGTCCGGATACGCAGCGAGAGCGAGCGACCGGTCTTCGTCGGGATCGCGCGCCGCGTCGATGTCGCGAGGTACCTCGACGGCGTGGAGCGCGACGCCGTCTCGGACTTCGACGGCGACCCTCGCTACGAGCGCGAGCCGGGCACTGCGCCCGAGGGGCCGCCCGGCGACCAGGCGTTCTGGGTCGCGAGCGCCTCGGGAACGGGCGAGCAGACGCTCGAATGGGAGCCCGAGGAGGGCTTCTGGCAGGCCGTCCTCATGAACGAGGACGGGTCACGCGGCGTCTCGTCGGAGGTCTCGATCGGCGCCGAGCTCGACCCGGTGCTCTGGATCGGCCTCGCGCTGCTCGGCGTGGGCGCGCTGCTCGCCGCCGGCGCGGCGCTCGCGGTCACCGCCGGGATCCGCCGCGGTCGGCGGCAGGGGCCGGAGGAGCGTCAGGGCTCGACGTAGCGCGCGCCGAGTGTCGTCGCGAGCGTCCGGTGTGCGGCCGACGTGCCGATCAGCGTCGAGCGCGCCGCATCGACGCCGTGTGTGCGCGCGAACGCGAGGAGCAGTCCGGGAAGCGGCGGGCGGCACCAGCAGATCGGGGCGCCGCCGCCGTGCGGGCAGACGGCCGACCCGGCAGCGGCAACGACGCCCGACAGCTCGGCGACCTCCTGCTCGAGATCGTCCGGTGACCCGCCGGGGCGCCAGTCGAAGACGAGGTGCGGGGCGGCCGGATCGCCCTGTGCGACGGCGGCCATCCATCCCGGCTCGCGCATCGCCGAGACGGCGATGAAGACGGCACCGCCCGTCGACGACGACGGTGTCCTCGAGAACGCGACCCGCTCGACGGAGGCGAACCCCTCGTCGTCCGCCGGCGGCTCGAGCTCACGCAGCGCGCGCATCTGGGACGTCGGCGCCAGCAGGCCCGGCTCCCGGCGTCCGTGCGCGCGGAGCTCGTCCGGGGTCGGGAGCCGCCCGAACCGGTCGAGTAGCCGCTCGACGAGGTTCGCCTGCGCCTGCGCCAACGGCGTGTCGATCCAGATGCAGCGGACGCCGGCGCCGTGTCGGACGGCTGCGTCGACGACGTCGCGCCGCGCTGCACGAGTGAGGTACGTGTTGTCGAGCACCACGCGAGTCGCGCCGGACGCGAGCGTCGCGTCGAGCTCCTCGGCGAGCGCCCGGAGCGTGCCGCCGCGCTCGTCGCGGTTCAGTCGGAGGTAGCCGCGCGCGGCGTGATCCGCTGCGACCCGGCTCTTGCCCGCGCCGGGGATGCCCATCACGACCACGACGTCCGTGTCGGCCCGGGTCCGCGAGGGCGTCGAGCGGTCGGGGCGACGGTGCAGAAACGCATCGGCCAGGACAGCCCGGTCCTCGTCGCCCACTGCGAGCGTCGCGGCGCGCGCGGCCGAGCCCGCTGTCTCCGGGCGTCGAGCCCCAGGGATCGCGATGACGCCGGGCGAGATACCGAGGACCCATGCGAGCGCGACCTCGTGCGGATGTGCGTCGAGCCGTTGTGCGACCGCGACGAGCTCGGGACGGCGCGCCAGCCCGGCCGCGCGGCGCGGGCCGCCGAGCGGCGAGTGCGCGATCAGCGCGATCCCGGCCTCGCGACACCGCTCGACGACGCCTCCCCGGATCGCGTGGTCGTCGAGCAGGCTCAGCGACACCTCGACCGCGGCGATCGGTGCGAGCTCGAGCGCCTCGTCGAGCTGCCGGCGGTTGACGTTCGACACCCCGATCCGGCGAACCAGCCGCTCGTCGACGACTCGCGCCAGGGCTCGGAGCGACGTCCGCCAGGGCGTCCGCGGATCGGGCGCGTGGATCAGGTAGAGGTCGACCGGGAGCCCGTCGAGCGACGCGAGGCTCGCTTCGCAGTCGGCGCGGATTGCCCTTGCCCGCCCGTCGGGCGCCCACGCGGTGCCGACCCGCCGCATGCCGCCCTTCGTCACGATCCGCGCTCCTGCCGCGGCGCCGCTGCGACGGAGTCCGCGGACGAGCAGCCGCTCGTTGTGGCCAAGCTCCCGGTCGCCGTGGCCGTATGCGCGGGCGGTGTCGAACACGGTCACGCCGGCCGCGGCCGCGGCGGCGATCGTGTCGAACGCACGCTCCTCGTCGCGGTCCGGGTCCGTCGAGAGGCGCATGCAGCCGAGGCCGATGCGGAGCTCCGACGGGCCAAGCCATCCGGGCGCGATCAGGACGTGGAGGCTACGCAGATTGCGGTCGGGTTGCGGCTCCCGAGGCCGTGCAATCCCGGACATGCCGTTGGTACGCTTCGCGTCCTATGGATGGCCTGGGCCTCTATCTGCTTTTTCTCATTCCGCCGCTGATCATCGGCTTTGCCGTCCAGCACTGGCTGAAGAAGACCGTCGCGGCGAACATGCAGGTCCCCGTTGCGAACGGCCTCTCCGGAGCAGACGTCGCGCGGCAGATCCTCGACCGGAACGGGCTCCACGACGTCCCCGTCGAGACGTCGCCCGGCGGCCCGCTCTCCGATCACTACGACCCGCGCCACAAGTCCGTGCACCTGTCCGAGCCGGTCTACGGCGGCCGCTCTGTCGCGTCGACGGCGATCGCGGCACACGAGGTCGGGCACGCCATCCAGCACGCGAAGGCGTACGGCCCGTTCCGGGCGCGCGCGGCCCTCTGGCCGGTCGTCTCGTTCGCGTCGAACGCGTGGTTCTTCCTGCTGCTGATCGGGATGTTCGCGCAGGTTCTGGGCCTGATCCAGCTCGCGATCCTGCTCTTCGCGGTGGTCGTGCTCTTCCAGCTCGTGACGCTGCCCGTCGAGTTCGACGCCTCGCGTCGCGCCCTCGCCCAGGTGAACGACCTCGGGCTCCTGGGGCGGAGCGAGTCGCAGGGCGCGCGCAAGGTGCTCACCGCAGCCGCGATGACCTACGTCGCAGCCGCGCTCGCTGCCCTGACGCAGCTTGCGTACTACGCGATGATCTTCCTCGGCAACCGGGACTAGTCCCCAGCCATGCGGGTCATCGCGCTGATCGTGCGCGCGGGCGCGGTCGTGGTGGTCGCCGGATTCCTCTTCTCGCTCGTGGTGGACGGCGGGGACGAGCCCGTCGTCACGGCCCAGTCCCAGCCGGCGCCGCTCGATACGACGCCGCCGCCCAAGCCGACCGCCGCCGCCGAGCCGAAGGCGCCACCGGGCGTGGTCACGATCGCAGCGACCGGCGACATCGTCATGGGCTCGGCCCCGAACGGCGGCCGGTCACTCTTCTCCGACGTCCAGGCGGACCTCGCGGGCGATGTCGTCCTCGGCAACCTCGAGGGGACGCTCTCGACGGGTGGAGACTCGGCCTGCGGCTCCGGAAGTGCGGACTGCCAGGCATTCCAGACGCCGCCCGCGTACGCGGCCCGGCTCTCCGACGCCGGGTTCACGGTGATGAACCTCGCGAACGATCACGCCTACGACTTCGGCGCGAGCGGGCTCGAGCAGACGATCTCGGCGCTCGGCGCCGTCGGGCTCCAGCACACCGGCCGCCCCGGCCAGGTGACGATCCAGCGCGTCGGGCAGATCCGCGTCGCGCTTGTCGGGTTCTCCTCCTACCCGTGGGCGGCGTCCGTCACCGACGTTGCACGGGCGAAGCGGCTCGTCCGGCAAGCGTCGCGGCGAGCGGACGTCGTGATCGTGTCGATGCACGCCGGCGCCGAGGGGGCGGACCGCCAGCACGTCCGTCCCGGAACGGAGCGCTACCGAGGTGAGAACCGCGGCGATGTCGTCCGGTTCGCCCACGGCGCCGTCGACGCAGGCGCCGACCTCGTCGTCGGCCACGGACCGCGCGTGCTCCGCGGGATGGAGTGGTACCGAGGCCGCCTGATCGCCTACTCGCTCGGAAGCCTGGCCGCCTACAAGGGGGGCTCGCTGGAAGGCCCCCTCTCGACGAGCGCGGTCCTGCGCGTGATCCTCCGTGGCGACGGGACCTTCGAGACGGGGCGGCTCGTCCCGACCATTCTCGTCGGCGCGGGCGTCCCCGCGCTCGACCGGACGGAGGCGGCTCACGGGGTCGTCCGGGAGCTCTCACGTGACGACTTCGGCGCGCACGGGGTGAACGTCACACCCGACGGCGTGATCACGCGGTAGGCGCGCTCAGCCCCTCGTGAAGACCCAGTCGTTGGCGCGCGCCTGCATGTGGCACTGCGTGCAGAGCGAACCGCGCGCCAGTACGCCGTAGCGGCCGCCGTCGAGCGTGTACTCGATCCACTGCCACCGCCCCTGCACCTTGCGCATGACCGCGACCTGCGCCGCGAGGCCCTTCGCGCCCGGCTCGGCGATCGACTTCACGATCACCGTCCCGTTCGGGAACCGTCGGTTCGCCGCGCGGGGGCTGCTCGCGTAGACGTTCTTGATCCCGTTGTGGGCTCCGGGCGTCGTGATCGGCCGCCTGTTCAGCTTGCGCCAGCCGGTGTAGCCGTCCGTGTATGCGGGAAGACCGTTCTTCGTGGTCGTCGCGGTGGCAGCAACGGTAAGCCCCGCTGCCGCGAGGAGCGCGACGGACACGGTTGCGACGAGCGTCCGCACGGCTGCGATCATCCCTCGTCGCGCTCGCCCTCGCTACGACGGTTTCCTTAAATCCCGTCCGTGCCGGGGGCGGTTTGCGCCCGCCTGCCCGGCCGTGCCAGACTGGAAGAGAGGCAACCGGACAGTCGTGAACGAGCTCGTCACACCTCGTACGAACGCGGCAGAGGAGTCGCTCGCCGAACGCCGGGGCATGCGCGTGCTCGCGATCGAGGCGCTCGGCCCGCTGACCGTGCTCGGCGGAATCGTGTGGGCGTTCGCGCAGCCGTACCGCGTGACGTTCTTCTATCCGGACGGGAAGGGAATCTGGGAGTGGCTCGTCCAGCCGCCGCTCCTCGTCGTGCTCGTCGGTCTCCTGTTCTCCCTCGTCGTCGCACCTGGGGTGGTCGACGACCTCGAGCAGCGCGAGCACGGAGATGCTGCCGCGGGCTGAAATCGCGCATTGGCTGTTCGCAGCCGGGTTCCTGTTCTTCGCGCTCGTCCTCCTGGCAGAGGCGATCGTCGGGCCCGAGGTCTTCCGGCGGCGCCCATGGCGGGCGCACCTCTGGCCCAGCCTGCTGCTCTTCGGCGGGCTCTGGCTCTGGGTGATCGCGATCTTCTCGACGTTCTCGACGCTCCATCTCCTCGCGCACGCCGTGTGGGCGCAGGCCGCGACGGCCGCGGGTGCGGTGCAGCTCGCGGTCGTTCGCGGGAGGCTCGTCTCGCCCTACTGGTCGCTCGTCATCGCGGCGGGACTCGTCGTCTCAGGCGCGTCGTTCCTGATCCACGAGCAGAACGGCTGGCTCTTCGCCCGCTCCGCGTTCCTCCACCACACCATCGGCTGGACGATGGTGATCGCAGCCATCTTCCCGTTGGGCGCCGCCTTCCGTCCGCGACGCTCGGTCTGGGCGTACGGGTTCGCAGCAGCGTGGATCGCGGTCTCGGTGATGCTGTTCTCCGACCGTGACGTCGCCCCGATCTTCGGGCACCTGTCCGAGCTCGCCGGTGGGGTGCCCGTCCCGTGAGGCGTGCGCTCCTCGCGGCGCTGCTCACGGCCCTCGTCGTGCCGGGCGTCGCAGCGGCGC
This sequence comes from uncultured Actinomycetes bacterium, assembly GCA_963722755.1. GTDB lineage: Bacteria > Actinomycetota > Thermoleophilia > Gaiellales > Gaiellaceae > Gaiella. The sequence goes on along the minus strand of CAVROJ010000017.1, from coordinate 1,078 downwards.
ACGCGACACTCCTGCGCGCGACGCCGGCCGAGCAGGGCCGTGTCGAGGTCGCGCCCACCGAGATCCGGCTCGCGTTCGACCAGTCCGTCACGGCGCCCCCGGATGCGATCGTCGTGCTCGCGGCGGACGGGCGCCGCCTCTCCGGCACGGTAGGCCAATCCGCGCGTGGAACCGTGATCCAGGCTCCTGTCGAGGGACTCGTCCGGGGCGAGGCATACACGGTGCGCTGGCGGGAGGTCTCCGCCGACGGGCACGTCGGAACCGGCGTCTTCACCTTCGGCGTCGGCGTCGACCCGCCGCCGCCGACCGAGGCGGTGGGCGCCTCCGGGATGACGTGGCGCGACGATGTCGCCCGCTGGGCGCTCTTCGCCTCCCTGGCGCTGCTCGTGGGCGTCGTCGGCATCCGGCTGCTCGTCCTTCCACGGACCGTCGATCCGCGCGTCGAGCGGCGCGTCCACCTGCTCGGCGTGCTCGGTGCGGTCGCCGCCGTCAATGCGGGGATCGTCGGCTTCGTGATCCGCTCCGCCAACGCGCTCCAGGTCTCGGGCGTCGACCTCCTCTACGCCGACCTCTCGCCGTTCGCGGAGTCGACTCGCTTCGGCACTGCCTTCCTCGTCACGACGCTCGGATTCGGGGCATGCCTCACGATCCTCGCGGTCGCCTGGGTGCTCGACCGACCAGGGCTCAGGTGGCCCGCGTTCCTCCTTGCGCTCGCGCTCGTCTGGAGCTACCCGCTCTCCGGCCACCAGGCAACCGAGCCGAACGCATCCGTGGTCGGTCAGGTGGCCGACTGGGTGCATCTCGTCACGGCGATGCTCTGGGTCGGAGGCGTGCTCACGCTCGCGGTGGTCGTCTGGCCGCTCGCGCCCGACCTGCGGCGCACCGCGTTCCTCCGCTTCTCGCGGATCGCGATCGGGCTCGTCGCGGCGCTCGTCGTCGCGGGCACAGTCGTCGCGATCGAGCGGCTCCCCGCCGTGTCCGACCTCTGGGAGACGTCGTACGGGCAGATCCTGCTCGCGAAGATCGCCCTCGTGCTCGTAGCAATACGTAATCGAGTCGTTCTAAGGCGTACATAACA
>CAVROJ010000016.1:0-29941 GCA_963722755.1 uncultured Actinomycetes bacterium | reverse complement strand
TCTTCCGTACGACAGTTCGCGCCGCCGGCTCCCGGGAAGACGCGCCGGCCATACGCCCGGCGTGCCTCGGGCGACACGTTCGTCGTTGAGCCGGAACGCGAGGCTCGGCGGGTCAGCCTGCAGCGGGCCGGGATCCCGGGTACCGCTGCCCTGCCGAAGTGCGGCGATCGGGAGCATGGTGGCCGAACCGAGCACGAGGGCGACTGCCGGCACCGTGCGCGTGAGGAGCCGGCGTCGACGCGCCGCCTGCCTCGCCAGCCGCCGCTGCCGCGACGCCTCGAACCCGGTGGCGGCCGGCACGAAAAGACGCTTCAGCCCTCCGCTCACGAACGCCGGCACGGTCAGGCTTAACAGCGAAAGGCTCCCGCGGCTTCTCGCGGAACCAGAGCACATCGGTGTCCAGCCATACCTCGTCAGGCCGCCGAGCCCATGAACAGACGTCCTTCGCTCAGAGCGCGCCCTGTCCTGCGCGTGGCCCATGACGCGTCGCGGTCGAGCTGATCCGGCAACCCGATGCAGGCGCGGCCGCCGAATCGGAAAACCGTCAGGTCGTCAGGTCGACCCGACCTGTGCGACCGTCGCGCGGCCTGGTCGACCGACCACGCATCCGTGTTGACGACGACGTCGTAGTGGATCGGCGACTCCTCTGCGATGTCGTAGAAGCGCTTCCAGGTAGTCGCGTCGAGCGGCGTCGGAGTCCTTCAACTCGCGAACGGCAGCCCGGCTCGGTCGAGGCCCCTACGGTCCGCAATCCGTATGGCACGGTTCTCGGGGACGCCGTCACGAGTACCCGGAGCGCCTCGCTGCGCACGGGAGACGAGCATGGGACGCACCGTGCGCGACGATCACCACCTCTCCACGGGCCGCGGTCTGCAGCGACCGTCTCGCGGATCAACACGCGAATGTCGTCGCTGCTCAACTCCTCCCCCCGACGCCAGGCGAGCGGCTGCCGAGCGAGAGCAGATGCGTCCCCCGCGCTCTGGGCTATTCCCTCGAGCATGCGGACGACAAGCGACTTTCGCCGCTCTTCGTCAGCGACTTCCGCAGGGTCGATACCCTCCTTCGGTCGACTGCCCGCGCGATGATCTCGTCGTCGACGTAGAGGAAGCCGAGACGCTGGGCAACGGGCCCCGCCGTCCCACCTCTTCGCCGCCGGACCCGTTGCATGCGAGATGCACACGATCCTGTACTCCACGCCTGGAAGCTCGGCGCCGAGGCGGCCTCGTCAAGAAATTCCTGCCCGGTCGAGGTGGCGCGTGGCGGGCCGTCAGGGGAACCAGCGCTGGCCAAGGGGCGTGACCTGCAGCTCGTGCGTCGCGCCCCTTGCGCCCTGCTCGGCGAGGAACTCGACCGCGCGGGCAAGCGCCCGAGGATCGGCGAGGGCCTCGGTCGGCTCGCCCGCCGGTGCCCCGCCGATCGGCTCGATGCCCGCGTCGACGATCAGCAGCGCGACGTGGATGCCGTGCTCCCTGGCTCCAGCGCCGCGGCGTTGCTCAGCGCACGGACGCCGAAGGACCCCGCGGCCCACAGGCCGCGTCCGGGCATGGCGCGACGCGCGGAGCCGCCGGTCACCTGCACCACGGTCGCGGGTCCGCCCTGCTCGAGCAGGAACGCACCCGCGGTGGAGAGGAATGTGAAGGCCGCGCGGGCGGGTGCGGCCGCCCAGGGCTCGAACGCATCCGCTGCCGCCTCGCTGAGACGGCCGCCGCCGAACGGGCCGCTTCGATCGCCGCCGTAGGGAGCCGCCGCGTTCACGACCAGATCGACCCGGCCGTGCAGCTCGGCCGCCTTCAGGAGCACCTGTTGAACGCTCGCCCTCTCGGTGATGTCTCCCTCGAGCGCCACGGCACCCGTGGTGGCGACGCCGTCGAGCGTCGCCTGCGACGGGCGGCGCCAACGACGGCCCATCCCTCGGCGGTCAGACGCTCGATCACCGCGCGGCCGAGATTTCGCGCCCCGAACACGACTGCGCTGCGTGGAGCCGGCTCCGTACTCATCGAGCAACCGTAGCCCTTCAGGAGGGCCCGAACCCGAGGGTGACGCGCAGGTGATCCGCAACGCCGGGGCCGCGCCTCGGACAACGCCGTCCGCTCGCTCGTGGTCTCCATCGAGGTTCCCGAGGCAACGGCAGCCGGAGCCTCCGCCTAGCCCAGGTCGCCGAGGAGCTCCGGTCAGGGCCCTCTCGACCGGGAGAGCGCGATCCGGGTCGAGCTCGCTCCCAGCGACTGCGCCTGGGCGAGACCGAGGCCGCCCGAGCGGAACGTCAGGACGACGAGGATCGCAGGCCCGCTCTCGTCGTAGACGATGGCGGCGGTCGAGCGGCTGTCCGAGAGCCAGCCGTTCTTCTGGGCAACCGCCGTTCCCGCCGGCAGATAGGGCCTGACGAGCCCGACGTTGTCGCCTCGGGGGTCGCTGTCCAGCAGGGCTCGGAGCAGCGCCCGGGCCGTCGCGGGCCGGAGGCCGGTGGCGTCGAGCCCTGCACGCCTTCCGGTGGCGGCGAGATGGATGGCGCGCAGGATCGAGGCGAGGTCCCGGGCGGTGGTGACTCGGGTCGTCCCGAGGGGCGGCTGGGATGGGCCAGCGTCGTACGACGTGCCGACCCGGTACTCGCCCGGGTACGTGCTGGACGGCGCCCCGAGCGACCGCAGCCTCCGTTCGGCGGCCGCTCTGCCCTCCTCACCCTCCGACGGTTCCGAAGAGCCGGTTGGCCGCGAGGTTCGAGGACCACCGGGCCGCCTGCCTGACGTCGTAGAGCACGGGCGACCTCGGCCCGAGGCCGAAGCGCCGAGAGGCCTCGATCATCACGGCGAGCTTGACGGTCGAGGCTGCGGGGAACCGAGCGGCGCCGTTGCCACTCCGCGACGGTCCCCGTCCCGAGCCTCTCGAGGCGAACCGACGAATAGCCGTTGAAGGCACGGCCCGCCGCTGCGAGCCGGGCCGAGAGCGCGCGGTCGTGTCGCGGCTTCGCGGGTGGCCTTCGTCGCGGCGCGCGGCAGGGCGAACGCATCTCGCGACACGGCGGCGCCGACCTGCTCGCCGGCGGCGTTCAGGAAGAGCGCCTCGACGAGCGCCGGCCCGGAGCGCACGGTCGCCCTCACGGAGAACCGGCCGCCGCCGGACCGGTGCAGTCGCCGACTCTTGCCCCGTTGACGTTGATCAGCACCCTGGTCGACTCTCGCCGGCGCGGGGCCGGCGACGCGCCCGAAGAAGACCTCGCCCGCGCCGGGCAGGGACAGCGCCGGGACGGCGTCCGCCGGTGCGGTGACACCTCCGGCCGCGCAACGGGGGCGGATGCCTTCGACGCGCCGTCGTGCGGCCTCCGCGTGTCTCTGCGCGGCCCGCCACGGACGCAGGCGGTCGTATGCCTCGGTCACGGCGATCTCGGCCTCGGCGAGGCTGTGAGCGCGTCCTGAAGCCGGTCACACCCCTTCGGGACGACCGCCCGGCGGGTCGACTCGGCGAGATCCCGCGCTGCGTCGTAACGGCGCTGCATCGAGTCGGGGTCGCCGCCGAGACTGGCCCGCGCAGCGGCGTCGATCCGGGGCAGCATCGCCAGCTGGCGGGCCAGCGGGCTCGGCGGGGACGCGAGAGCTGCGGCCGTGCCCACGCCCAGCGCAATGCATGCGGCGAGCACCCTGGCCCACATCCGGCGAGCCTAGCGCCGCGCTCGCCCTCGCCTCGGGGGGTCGGCCGCCTTCGGCGATAGTGATGCGGCAGAGACATCGAGCAAGGAGGTCGGGTGAGCCGGCTGATCAATACGACGACGATGACCGTCGACGCCGTCGACCGACGTCGGCGAGTGGTACATCCCGAGGGGTGGCCATGCATCGTGCTTCCCGCGACCAGTTCGACGGACGCCGCCGGCATGGTGCTCGGACGGAAGACGTACGACGGCCTCGCGGCGCTTCTGGCTGCAGCAGGCGGAGCGAGTGGGCCGGACGATGCTCAATCCGCTGCCGAAGTTCGTCGCCTCGAGGACGCTGCAGGGTACGCTCGAGTGGAATGCCACGGCGATCGAGGGCGACGCCGCCGAGGGCATCTCTCGGCTGAAGGACGCGAGCTCGACGGAGACCTCTTCCTGATCGGTTGCGGCGAGCTCGCCGCGCTACCTGCTCGCGAACGGCCTGGTCGACGAGCTCCGCTTCTGGCTCCATCCGGCCGTGTGGGGCGAGGGCACGCGGCCCTACCAGGGCGAGAGGGCCGAGATGCGGCTGCTCGACTCGACGTCGTACGACTCGGGCGTCACGCTCCTGCGATACGAGCCGCTCGGACGGCGCACGACGGCGACGCGACACGCACTCGGCCGTCCCGGCTCAGCTCGCGACGTGGGTGCCGAACCAGCTCAGCACGCGGCGATAGGCGGCCGAAGCCGCCGGCGCGTCGTAGCGCGAGCTGGTCGGGTTGAAGAACGCGTGGTCGACGCCGGGGTAGGTGACGATCTGGTGCCGCAGGCCCGCCTTGCGCAGGGCCGCGCGCGCCGCGGCGCGGGAGGCGTTGACTCTCGAGTCGAGCCCTGCGTACACCCCGAGCACCGCAGCCCTCGTGCCGGCGAGGTTCCCGTTCTCGGGGAAGGGGCCGTAGAAGGGAACCGCGGCGGCCAGGCGAGATTCCTTCGAGGCGAGCAGGAGCCACGTCATGCCGCCGCCGAAGCAGAAGCCGGTGGCAGCCACCTTCTTCCCCGGGAGCCTGCGGCGGAGCTCCGTCACCCCCGCCTTCATGTCCGCCACGAATCGCGATGTCGGGGCGGACCCGAGCGCGGCCATCGCCTCGAACTCGTCCGAGAACGACTTCGTGCCGCCCTCCTCCGAGAGCAGGTCGATCGCCAGGGCGGAGTAGCCGCTCGCTGCGAGGCGGCCCGCGATCGCGCGGATCGAGTCGTTGAGCCCACGGTTCTCGTGGATCACCAGCACGCCCCCGCGCGGCTGACGCGCCGATGCCCAGGCGCCCATCAGCCTCCGTCCCCTCGGCCCCCGGAACGTGATCTCCCGGGTCGGGAGCGCCGCGGCCTCGACCTCCGCCGCTCGCCGAGTGCGTTTGCCGCCCCGGCGTGCGCTGCGGCACCCGTCAGCGCCCTCGCCTGGTCCGCCACGGCCCCGGCGAGCAAGAAGCGGCCGCGGCACCGCTCAGGCCGAGCAACCCCAGGCGACGCAGCGCCTCGCGCCGGGAGACAAGGCCGTCCGCATGATCCTCGGCGACCTCTTCCGCCAGATACCGCTGGAACTCCGTCACGACTCGACCCTCCTCGGACGCTTCGCCGTGTGCGGCGCACGCCGCGCCACGGACACCGATTCTCCTGCTGGAGGTACGCCGAAAGAAGGGTACGCGGATTCGCGACACGACTCCGGAGCGCCCATCGACGAGCGACACGCGGCGTCGTCGACCCCGCCGGTTCTGACGAACGCCTTCCGGAGGGCTACCGATCCGGCATCCGAAGCGCGAAGTACTCCACGAGTCCGGACGCCGCGGGTGGGTCGAGGTTGCTGAGGCCGACGACCACGTAGCCGAGCTGCGGGAAGACCCGGAGCTCGCCGTTCATCCCGGGTGCTCCACCGCCGTGACCGTAGCTCCGCAGCGAGCCCTCCCCCTGCACGCCGAAGCCGTACCCGTACTGCTGCTCGTGTGCCTGGGTCGCCTCTTCGAGCGTCTCCTTCGAGATCAGCTTCCCCGACTCCAGCGCCTGCGCGAAGCGCAGGAGGTCGCCGACCGTCGAGTAGCCGCCGCCCGCCGACGTGCCCCTCCAGGGGAGAAACTCGGTGTTCGCCTCCCATCGCGCCGTTCAAAGCTCGCGTGTAGCCGACGGCGCGCCGCGCCACCTTCTCGCTCTCGGGCAGGGAGTCGGTGGACGCCATCCCGGCCGGCTGGAAGACTTTCTCGCGGACGTAGTCGTAGTAGGACATGCCGCTCACCCTCTCGATGAGCGCGCCGAGCAGGACAAAGCCGTAGTTCGAGTACTCGTGCCGCGCGCCGGGCTCGTGGGTGAGCCCGCGCGAGCCGTAGAGCTTCACGTAGTCACGGTGCTCCCTGCAGCTTCAGGCGGTTCAGGTCGAACTCCGGACCGAAGACGTCGCCGGTGCCGCCGGTATGCGTGAGCAGGTGCCGCACGGTGACCTTCGAGGCAACATCCTCGTTTGGATACTCCCGGAGATGCTTCCCGACGGTGTCGTCCAGCGCGAGCTTGCCCTCCTCGACGAGCTGCAGCGTCGCCACCGCGGTGAACATCTTGTTCATCGACCCGATGCGGAACCTCGTGTCGGGAGTGTTCGCGAGTGCCTACCTCGCGGTTCTCGAGGCCCCAGGCCTTGCGGAGCAAGTCCTTTCCGTCACGCGCCACGAGCAGCGCGCCGGAGAACTCACCCTCGCGTGCGAGCTCCGCGGCGCGGTCGGAAAGCGCCGTCAACGCGTCCGCCTCTGTCAGTCGGTGGAGAACGAGGTTCAGGGCGCGTGATGCCACGGGAGTGTCCGGAAGCTCGATGCCGGCGTCCGCGCCCGAATCGATCGGCGCAAAGCGGATGTCGTCCACTCCTGCGCGCAGAGGGCCTCTGTTGTCGACGCCTGCGAGCCGCAGCCGTACGGTCTGGCCCGCCCAGCGCGACACGTCGACGCTGACCGGGGTCGGCTCGCGGCGGCCCGGATCGCCGGCCGAGGTTTGGAAGACGTTGACGAGCACGTCGCCCTTCGCGACCGAGTCGATCGGCGCCGAGCGGCGCACGAGGTCGATTCTGAACTGCTGATTCGCCTCGGGCGCGTCGTACGCGAGGGTATCCGGGCTGCTGAAGTCGCCGCCGGCGTAGAACACCCTCATGTGAAGCCGGAGGCGACCGTCCAGGGTCACGTCCCGGTACAGGATCCGCGTGCCGGGACCGTTCATGTCGGTCACCGCCGCGTGCGTGCCCTGCGGCGGGTTCGGGAGGTCGAACGGGACGTTGGGATCGCTGTGCGCGGGGTCAGGCGCCTTCTGGCCGTCGGTGTAGACGAACCAGCCACCGGCGCCGCCCGAGACGGTTCGCCAGTCGGCGAGCTCCCTGGACTCGAAGTCGTCCATGACGAGCCGCCGCGGCTCGTCGGTGCAGCCGGCGAGGAGCAGGCTCAGCGCCGCGGACAGGATCAGCACTCCGGCGACGGCGATGCTCCTGGGGTCGACGCCCCTCAGCCCGCCGCGCGACGCGGCCGAGCTGGTGGATCGCTTCGTGGACACGTATCTCGCCCCTTCCTGACGCCACCCATTCTGCTCCTCTGCCTCCGTGTTGGGGAGCAAGCGGTCGTCGTCCCGGGTCGAGTGGACCCGGCAGACTGCCTCACTGCCTCTGCGCAGGTGACCAGGAGAAGAGATCCTCCTGTGCCGGAGAGCTCGTCGATTTCGCGCGCCACCACGGCTATCGCCTGGACGAGCTCGTCGAGATCATCGAAGACGTCGGCTGCCCGGCACGCCGGCCGGCAACGCTAAAGAAGATGGCGGCCGAAGTCGCGCTCGAAATCGCGCCAGACGCTGTGGATGTGGGTGCCGCTGTTCCTCGAGTTGTCGAACTCGAGCAGGAAGGTCGGTCCCTGCAGCCGGTAGTAATGGGGCACGCCGGGGCGAGTGCTGCCGGCCCAGCCGAAGCGCGTGCGGCCGATGCCCGCCCGCTCGATCCGGGCGAGCGCGCTCGCGCGCCAGAGCAGGCGGATGGTTCGCGAGGTACGTGCGCAGGATCTCGAGCACGCGCCTCTGCGCCGCGGACGGGAGATCGCCCGTGAGCACGCCCACCCGCTCGAGCGGGCTCACCCGGACGGCGTTCTGGGTGAGGTGGTCGGTGAGCGACTCCGACGAGAACACCACCTGCCTCCGGAGCCGGCCGTCGAGCGAGAGCACGATCTCCCGGGCGGCGTCCTCCTCGCGCGGCATCGTCCGGTAGCCGCGGGCGACCGAGCGGTACGCGCTCGCCGCGCGGGTCGGCCAGGCGCCGAGGAAGAACGGCTCGGCGACGAGGGTGCCGCCGACGACGGTGAAGTGCCTCGAGAGATGGTGCCCCTCGAACCGCCAGCCCCACGCTCGGGCCCCGGGCGTGCCGAACACCGAGACGTAGTAGCGGTCGGGGTCGAACGGATCGCTGAACCCCGTGTTCATGCGCTGCAGCACGCCCTGCAGCGCCATGATGTCGAGCGACTTGCGGAAGCCGGCCGGCGAGCTGCTCGAGCGCAGCAGCGCGAGCGCGAGCCTCCGCTGCCCGGCCGACATCGCTCCGAGCGGAAGGCCGTTCCGCGGCACCGAGGCAGGCACCGTCCAGTGCCAGCGGGTGCGCTCGGCGCCCGCGAACGGGAACGACGCCCGGTCGCGGTCGGCCGGTGACAGCGACGCGAGGAAGGCGCGCGCGGCGGCCTCGACCGCCGCCGCGTCGGTCGGTGCGGCGCGTGCCGGTGCGAGCGCCGAGCGCGAGTCCCGCGGCGCCGGCGCCCGCGAGCCGCAGGACGGCGGTGCGCGTGAGTCGTGGCTCGAGGTGGTCGTCGTTCACGTCGGAGCCTCCTTCGGAGCTGACCTGCCTCTCCCGCAAAGACTGCCTACGCTCGCCGGCGTCTGTTGACAGCGTGGCCGGGAAGCGCTCCGGCTTGACATATTCCGATATAGGAATATAATGTCCGCGCATGGCACGGGCGGCGACGACGGCAGATGCGTTCAACGCGGTGGCGGAGCCCCGGCGGCGGCAGATCCTGGATCTCCTCGCCGGCGGAGAGCGGCCCGTGAACGACCTTGTGGCCGTGCTCGGGATGTCTCAGCCACAGGTGTCCAAGCACCTGCGGGTGCTCCGAGAGGTGGGGGCGGTCGACGTGCGTGAGGAAGGACGGCAGCGGCTGTATCGGCTCGACGGACGGGCGCTCAAGCCCATTCACGACTGGGTGAAGGACTACGAGCGCTCCTGGACGGAGCGGTTCGAGCAGCTCGATGCCGTGTTGGAGGAACTCGAGCAGGAGGAGGAAGCAGATGGCGGCGACGACCAGCCGCACAGCGACGGTGACGCTCCCCGCGGATGAGCAGATCCTCATCACCCGGGAGTTCGACGCGCCGAGGCACCTGGTCTACAAGGCGTGGACCACGCCCGACCTGGTCAAGCGGTGGTGGCACGCGAACCGCGGCACGGCGACGATCTGCGAGATCGACCTGCGTGTCGGCGGGACGTGGCGGTACGTGATGGTGACGGACGACGGCTTCGAGGTCGCCTTCCACGGCGAGTACCGCGAGATCGTCCCGGACGAGCGGATCGTCTCGACCGAGGTCTACGAGGGCATGCCCGACGCAGAGGCGGTGAACACCGTCACGTTCACCGAGGCGGGCGGGCGCACGACCCTCACGATCCTGGGGCAGCACTCCAGCAAGGAGCACCGGGACGCACACATCGCCTCCGGGATGGAGGCGGGCCTGCAGGACGCGCTGGGTCTCCTGGAGCAGGTCGCGGTCTCGCTTCGCTGAGCAGCCGCGCCCGTCGAGCGATGGGGAGGGGCGGCAGCGCCGCCCCTCTCCGCAGGCGAGGCGGCGCGCTGTTCAGCGCGCGGTGAAGCAGAACTGGGTGAGTGCGAGGAAGAACTCACCCCGCCTCCCCAGCTCCTGCAGGTCGTCCGACCACGCACGGAGCTCGTCGGGCGGGAAGTCGCCTCGCCCCCCGACGTAGTCCTCCATCAGCGCGATCATCGACGCGTAGAACGCCCCGGGCTCGTACTCGACCGTCGAGAACGAGTGACCCTCCGCCTCGACCTGCTCGAACCCGGCCGATCGGAGCTGCGCCGCGAGGGTCCTCGGCAGCGCCGGATGCGTGAGGTGCCCGTCCCAGGCCTCGAGCACCCGCGCCGTGCGCGCGGGATCGGTCGAGTGGAGCGAGACGGTGCTCCAGTCGACGTCCCAGACGAGCAGCCGGCCGCCGGGCCGAAGCGCCCGTCGCATCGCCGCGAGCGCAGCGACCGTATCCGGCACGTACTCCAGCACCTGGACGCACAACGCCGCGTCGAACGATCCCTCTTCCACCGGCAGCGCCGTCGCCTCGCCTTCGAGAAACGACGCGTTCGCCTTCGCCTCGTTGCGCTGTCGCGCGGCGCCCAGCATCTGCGGGCTGCGGTCGACGCCGACGATCGAGCCCGAGGGGCCGACGTCCTCGAGGAGATCCGCCACGTAGAACCCGGGGCCGCAGCCGACGTCGAGGATGCGCTCACCGGGTGCCGCGGCCAGGGTCTCCCGCACGATGCGCCGCCGACGCAGGATCTCGACCGTCCGGTAGAGGGCCTCCAGGCGCGGCAGGAGATCGGCGTCGAAGCTCAGCTGGCTCACGCTTGCTCCAATCCTCGACGAAGGACGGATGCTACAACCGCCGGACGTGCCGCTCCAGAACCGCGTCACGCCGTTGGGAGAGCTGATCGCGCACCCGGCCCGCGGCCTCGTGTACGGCAACCGGGGCTGCCTGCACGACGCAGACGGGCGCATCCGCCGCCGCTACCAGGTGAGGCGCTGGATCGCCTGCCGTCTGGAGTTCCGCGGCCGTCGGCGCTCTCCGCTGATGCAGCCCGGCCGCTACACCGAGCTGTTCTTCCTCGACGACGCGACCGCGCTCGCGGCCGGTCACCGGCCGTGCGCCGAGTGTCGCCGTGAGGACTACGACCGCTTCACGTCAGCTCTGGCGGGACCTCCACGGAGACGCCGGCGCCGACGCGATCGACGCGCGGCTCCACGGCGAGCGAATCGACCCGGAGACCCGCGGGCACCGCCTCCACCCGGCGGAGGCGGACGAGCTGCCCGACGGCGCGTTCGTGCTGCGCGACGGCTCGCCGAAGCTCGTGCTCGGCGACGAGCTGCTGACGTGGGCAGCCGGTGGCTACGTCGCGCGCGGGCCGCGTCCGAGCGGATCGGTAGCGCTGGTCACGCCGCCTGCCCTCGTGGCCGTCCTCCGCTCGGGCTGGCGGCCCACGGCGGTTCCGTTGCTCCATCCGTCGACGGCGCCTAGGCGAGGAGGGGGCCGAGAGCGAGGAGCTGGATCCCGATCGCGGCGAGGCGAGTCGCTGACACTCGTTCGGCATGGCCGGAAGCATCGCTCCCACGTCGCAGGCCTCTGGTACCACTCCGCCGTGGCCTCGGCGCAGAACTCCGGCTTCACCGTCTGGCTCACCGGCCTCTCGGGCGCCGGGAAGACCACCATCGGCCACGCGGTGGCGGCCGAGCTCGAGCGGCGGGGCCTGCACGTCGAGGTGCTCGACGGGGACGTCGTGCGGACGCACCTGTCGAAGGGGCTCGGCTTCTCGCACGAGGATCGCGACACGAACATCGAGCGGATCGGCTGGGTCGCGTCGCGCCTCACCCGGCACGGCGCGGCCGTCGTGGTCGCCGCGATCTCGCCCGTACGACGCGACCCGCAAGCGGGTGCGCGCTCTCGTCGAGGAGCAGGGCCCCTTCGTCGAGGTCTGGGTGAAGGCACCCCTCGAGGAGTGCGCGCGACGGGACGTCAAGGGCCTGTACGCGAAGGCGTTCGCCGGCGAGATCACGCAGTTCACAGGGGTGGACGACCCCTACGAGGAGCCCGACGACGCCGAGGTGGTCGCCGACACGGTGGCGCTCTCGCCCGACGAGTCGGTCGCCCTCGTGATGGCCGAGCTCGAGCGGCTCGGCATCGTGCCCGTGGCTACGCCGGCTTCGGCGCCGCGCTGAGCTCGTAGCCGAGCGCGAGGAGCTCGGCGCCCGCCTCGCGCTCGACGTCGGCCAGCTGCTCCGGCGTCAGATCGCGTCGCCAGCGGCCCGCCGACGTGTCGTGCGCCCGGGCGAACGCCGCGGCAACGGCCTCGGCGTCGACGCCGAGCTTCGAGGCGACCGGTGCGGCGGCAGCGGCGGGGTCCGCCACGAGCTGCTCGTAGCGCAGCCGAACCGTCCGCTCCGGGGACGGCCTCGGCGGCGGTCACGTACCGCCGCCAGGCCCAGGCCGCGCGGGTCGCGTCCGACACGCGCGAGAACTCCTCCGCCCTCCCCGGCTCGACCCAGAATCTCGCGTGCGCACCGAACGGCAGCCGAGCGTCGTCCGCCCCGGTCCGTTCGGCGCTGAGCCAGCCGCGCTCGAGCAGCGAGGTGACCACGTCTCGCCCGTCGCGGATCACGTGGACCGCGACGGCCTCCGGGTACGCGTCGAGCGCCGCCGCGAGCACGAAGCTGGTCTCCGGGGTCTGCTCGACGCCTCGCAGGCCGCGCGCCAGGCCGAGCGTGCGCACGCGCTCGAGGATCCGGCGCAGCCGCGCCGCGACCTCGTCCTCGGGCTGCCCGATGAGCCCCGGGATGGCCGCCTTCCACGGCTGCACCTCGTCGAGGTCGACGAAGCCCGGCAGCGACCCGAGCGCCCGTGCCGTGAACGTCGTTCCCGAGCGCGGCGACCCGACGACGAACACGAGCCGCTCCTCGGTGCCGAGGCCGCCGCCGCCGGCGCGCGACCCGGGACGCGCTCCGGGCGTAGAGCGCCGCGCTCACGGCAGCCTCCCTCAGGCGAGACATCGACGGAATCTAGCCCGCGTACGTCGCGGTGAGCTCGCCGATGCGAGCCGCGCTTCGCTCGAGCGCGGCCCGCGGGAGGCGACCGGCGCGTGCTTCGGCGAGGAGCGCGTCGATACACCCGCTCCGTGGATCGCTCCGAGCCGACGAACAGCAGCAGGTCGACGCCGGCGCGAGCGGCCCGGATGGCTGCCTCGGCCAGCGACACACGCTGCGTCGTCGCGAGCGCCTCCAGGGCGTCGGTGATCGTCGCGCCGCGGAACCCGAGCCCGCGTAGGAGCCGGAGCACCGCGGGTGACCAGGCCGCGGGCCGGGCGCCGTACGCGGCGTACGACGCGTTCGAGACCATCACGAGGGGCACGACACCCGCAGCGATCGCGCGGCGGTAGGGAACCAGTCCCGGCTCGAGCGCAGCCGCGTCGGCGTCGATCGCTACCGCCACTCGGTCGGTCGTCTTCGTCGCGAGGCCGAGCCCGGGGAAGTGCTTCAGCGTGGGCGCGATGCCGCCGTCGAGGAGCCCCGCCGAGAAGGCGGTCACCGACTTCGCCACACGCATCGGGATCGTCGAGAAGCCCCGCCGCTGGCGCGAGATGAACGATCCCTCGACCGCCGGCACGTCCGCGACCGGCGCGAGATCGACGTCGAGGCCGAGCCGCTCGAGCGCACGCGCCGTGTCGCGCCCGCGGCGCCGCAGGGCGGCCTCACCGAGGCGTCCCATCTCCTCGGCGGACGCGGCGGGCGGCGCCCAGCGGAATCGACGGACGGCGCCGCCTTCCTGATCGGTGACGATCAGGATCGGCCGGTTGGCCTCTCCGGCCGCCGCGCGGAGGCTCGCCGTCAGCGCCCGCACCTGCGGCGCCGAGCGGACGTTTCGCCCCATCAGGATCACGCCGCCGACGCGGCCGCTCCGGACGCGGCGCAGGAGCGCGGGCGTCGCGGTCGAGCCGTCCACGCCGACCACGAGCCGGGTGCCGATCAGCCGCTCGAGGCTCTCCCGCGGCGCCGCCGGTGCCGACGAGGCGCACGGCAACGCGCAGGCTGCGATCAGGGCGACGAGGGCGAGGCGGTGCGCCACGGCCCCATCCTGTCAGCGGCTCAGGCCGTTCGAGCCCGCGATGCACGTCGCCGACGTGCCCTGGCGTGCGGCCCCCGCCGAGCTGCGTCAGATCGGCGTCTTCCTCCTCGACCCGGACGGTGAAGGGAAGACGCCACTCGTCGTCGGCCTCGCCGTCGATCGTCAGCCGCCACTCGTAGCGCCCCGGGTCGAGCGGGATCGGGCCGGAGTTGACCGCTACGGGGAAATCGAGAGGCGTGCCGGGCTTGAGACCGGCCGGGCGCCCCACCTCGAAGGGGAAGTCGTCGAAGAACACCACCGGCTGCGTCCCGTCGTCGGTGTCCATGTCGACCGCGATGCCGTCGGCATCGAGCAGCTCGAGCCGCATGACGTGCCGCTGGTTCGCCTGGTCCCAGGGGACGCGGATGAGGATCGCGATGCCGAACGGGACGGGCTCCGGGCCGGTCAGCGACCACCCTCCGCCTACCACCGTGAGCTTGCCGTCCGACACCTGGGCGAAGTCGGCGAGGAGCATCGTCACACGCACGCCGCGAGTCTCGCACAGCGGGACCGCCCCGACGCGGCTCCCAGCCCGGGTCGAGGAGGCCGGCTCTGCCCGGATCAGCCAGGCAGTTCGGCGCGGTCAGGCGGCGATGGGCTCTGCCACAGCCGCCGAGGTCAGCGCCTCGAGCACGCCGGCCAGCTCCGCGCGGAGCTCGGGGTCGGGGTCCGCGAGCCTGCGGTCGGCCTTCGCGACCGGGAGCTCGACGTCGAGCACCTTCGCGCTCATCAGCCCGAGCACCTTCTTCAGCTCCCGCTGGGCCCAGATCGCGCCGAACGCTCCGGTGCTGGCTCCGATCACGGCGGTGGGCTTGCCCCTGATCGGCGACTCGCTGATCGGCCGCGAGACCCAGTCGAGCGCGTTCTTGAGCTGGCCGGGGATCGAGCCGTTGTACTCGGGGGTCGCGAGGAGGACAGCGTCCGCGTCGGCGATCGAGTCGCTTGAGGGCTTCGACGGGTGCCGGTACCAGGTCTTCGAGATCCTGGTCGTAGGGCGGGATCTCCGCCAGGCCGCGGTAGACGTCGAGCTCGACGCCCGCAGGCAGCTCCTCCGCGGCGAGGCGGAGGAGCTGCGCATTGAGCGAGTCGGCGCGGAGGCTGCCGGCCAGGCCGAGGACCTTCATTACGACTCGTTCCCGGCGCTCCGGACGAAGACGAGCTTCGCGTCGAGCTCGACCTCGTCGGCCAGCATCGAGCCGCCCTCGGGAAGCGGCGCGTTCCACGTCAGGCCGACGGAGTTCTTGTCGACGGTCCCGGCGAGCGAGACGCCCAGCTTGCTGTTGCCCCAGGGATCGGCGACGGGGTCGGTGATCGTTCCCGTGAGGGTGATCGGTGCCCGGTTGCCCTTCACCTCGAGCATGCCTTCGAACGTCACCCGGTCTCCGTCGCGCTCGACCGGGCCGGCCTCGAAGGAGAGCTCGGGGTACGTAGCGCTGTCGAAGAAGTCGGGCGAAGCGATGTGCTCGGCGAGCTGGTCGTTGTCGACGTCGATGCTCGATGCCTTGGCCGTGCCGCGCAGCCCCTGCTCGTCGAAGGTGGCCTCGAACGTGCGGAACGCGCCCTGGAACGGAGCGACGCCCATGTAGAGGACGCTGAACCCGATGGTCGAGTGGGTCGGGTCGAGGGCCCAAGTCCCGGTGGGGATGCCGGTGTCGATCGTGCTGGTGCTGCTCACGTTCTTCCTCCCGCGTCGTGCGCATTTGCTTGCGCAGAAAATAGTTGCTAGTACAAGTAACGGGAGGAGCCTAGCAGCTATTCCCTTGCCTGCGCAAGTGTTTCGAGCGCGGGGGCGATGCTCTCGCGATCGGCGGGCGGCAGTGGGAACATCGGGGACACCACGAGCACCTTCGCTTCCTCCGCATGCTCGGAGGCGAGCGCGATGGCCTCGTCGAGGGTCTGGGCGCGCAGGGTTTGGCTCCGGTCGAAGAACGGCGCGAGCCGTGCGGCCGCGGGGCCGAAGAGCACGACGAGGCGTGCGACCCGGCGCGCCTCGGCGCAGGCCTGCTCGAGCAGCATCTGCTCCTCGGGGGAGGAGTGGACGGGGAGGCCCGCGATCTCGAGCTCTCCGCCGGCGACGAGCACGACCGATCCGGCGGCACGTCTCCGCAGGGCGGCCGCCGTCTTGGCGGGAGTCGCTGCCATGCCGTCGTCGATCAGCTCCGTGGCACCCAGCCGCCCGACTCGCGTGGCACGGAAGGGGGGCGCCTGCGGAGGGCCGAGCTGCTCCGGCAGCGCGCCGGCCGCCAGTGCCGTCGCGGCGGCGGCGAGCAGCGCCTGCAGGCGAGGCCCGTCCATTCGGGTCGGCACCTGAAACGACCGCTCGCCTGCCGCGTCGCGCAGAACGACCTCCTTCCCCCTGACGAATGCGCCCGCGTCCACCTCGCCCCTCGCGGAGAAGCCGAACCGCCGACCGGGAGACGCGCTTGCGATCGCCGCCGCATCGTCGTCCTCGTTCACCACCACGACGTCGTCCGGAGACTGCCGGCTCACGATCGCCTCCTTGGCCGCCCGATAGCGGTGGAGCGACCCGTGCAGCTCGAGGTGGTCCGGCCAGAAGCAGGTGATCACCGCGATCCTCGGGCTCCGGGTCGTGAAGCAGAGATGCGAGCTCGTGAGCTCCATCAGCACGATGCCGTCCGCCGGCGGGGGCAGCAGCTCGTCCGTCGGCCACAGGTTCGCCGCGCGTGCGGTCGTGCTCGTGTGCACCGTGACCCCGGCGGTACGGAGGAGATACGCGAGGAACGCCGCGGTCGTCGTCTTTCCCGCCGTCCCGGTGACGCCGATCGTCGGCGCCTCGGAGCGCTCGAGAACGAAGTCGCCGAGGCAACGCAGCGACGCACCCGCTCTCGCGGAGCAGAGCCACGCGGGGAGCGACTTCCGGCGTCCAGACGTCGAGGAACGCCTCGTCGTGCTGGCCGGGGTTGGCGTCGAGGTCGGCGTGTGCCCTGATCTCGACGCCCTTCGCGCGGAGCGCGAGGGCCTGCTGAGAGGCGGTGCCCGGGCCGGCGAGCGTGACTCGCCGGCCCTCGCGCGCGAGAAGCCGCGCGAGTGTGACCGCATCGCGCTCGAAGCCCTCGATGAGCGTTCGCATCATGCGAGAGGCGGCCGGGGCGGCGCCGCAGGTCCGCCCCGACCGACAGGTGAGGATTGTGCACGCATCGGGGCCGGCTGGTCAACGGTTGCGGCCCGACGCATTTCTGCCTACCTGGTCTGCGGGAACCCGAGGTCGACCTTGCTGGTCGCGGGATCGGGCCACCGCGAGGTGACGACCTTGCCGCGCGTGTAGAAGTGGATCGACTCCGGCCCGTACGCGTGCGAGTCCCCGAAGAGCGACGCCTTCCAGCCCCCGAACGAGTAGTAGGCGACGGGCACGGGGATCGGCACGTTGATGCCGACCATGCCGGCGCTGACGTCGAACTGGAACTGACGCGCGACGCCTCCGTCACGCGTGAACAGCGCGACGCCGTTGCCGTACGGGTTGTCGTTCACCAGGCCGATCGCCTCGTCATAGCTCGCCGCCCGGACGACGGACAGGACGGGGCCGAAGATCTCGTCCCGGTACGCGTCCATCTCCGTCGTCACGTTGTCGAGCAGCGAGACGCCGAGGAAGAAGCCGTCCCCGTCGGGTGTCGACTCGCGTCCGTCGGCCACGACCGTGGCGCCCTGCTCCGAGCCGGAGGAGATGTAGGAAGCCACCTTGTCCCGGTGCTCCCGCGTCACGAGGGGGCCCATCTCCGAGTCGGGCTGCATGCCGTCGCCGACCTTGACCTTCGGCAGCCGCGCCTTGATCGCCTCGACGAGCGGGTCGGCCGCGTCCCCGACCGCGACGAGCACGGACACGGCCATGCAGCGCTCGCCGGCCGAGCCGTAGCCCGCGGAGACCGCCGCGTCGGCGGCCATCTCGATGTCGGCGTCGGGCAGCAC
Source organism: uncultured Actinomycetes bacterium (assembly GCA_963722755.1). Classification (GTDB taxonomy): domain Bacteria; phylum Actinomycetota; class Thermoleophilia; order Gaiellales; family Gaiellaceae; genus Gaiella. Next base: position 12,419 of record CAVROJ010000016.1, on the reverse strand, counting down.
GATCATGTGGTTCTTCGCGCCTCCGAGCGCCTGGACGCGCTTGCCGTGCCTCGTGCCGGTCTCGTAGATGTAGCGGGCGATGGGCGTCGAGCCGACGAACGAGATCGCGGCGATACCGGGGTGCTCGAGCAACGCGTCCACCGCGACCTTGTCGCCGTGCACCACGTTGAAGACGCCGTCCGGCAGACCAGCCTCCTTGAGGAGCTCCGCCGTCAGCAGGGAGGCGGAGGGATCCTTCTCGGAGGGCTTGAGGATGAAGCAGTTCCCGCAGGCGACTGCCGGCGCCCACATCCACATGGGCACCATCGCGGGGAAGTTGAACGGCGTGATGCCTGCCACCACGCCGAGCGGCTGGCGGATCGAGTACACGTCGATCCCCGTCGACGCCTGCTCGGAGAACTCACCCTTGATCAGAGTGGGGATCCCGCATGCGTACTCGATCACCTCGAGCCCGCGTGCGACCTCGCCCATCGCGTCCGACAGCACCTTCCCGTGCTCCGCGGTGAGGAGCTTCGCGAGATCCTCGCGGTGGGTGTGGAACAGCTCGCGGATGCGGAAGAAGAGCTCGGCGCGCTTCGCGAGGGACACGGTGCGCCAGGACTCCCAGGCCTCGGCGGCGTTCCGCACCGCGGCGTCCACCTCCTCCACCGACGCGAGGTCCACGGCGCCTGACTGTCGCCCGGCCGAGGGGTTGTAGACCGGGCCGCTGCGGCCCGACGTGCCGTCGACGCGCTTTCCGCCGATCCAGTGTGGGATCCGGGTGATCGTCTGGTCGCGCCCGGCCGCCGGCGCCTCCGCAAGCTCCGTCATCGCTCACTCCTCTCGGAATCCGTGTCCTCTGAGGGTATCGCGGCCAGGCCCGAGGGCGCGGTCGCAGCGCCGAGGCGCCGAGCGGTGTCAGACACCGATTTCAGTCAAGCGGGAATCGCGCCGATTTTGTGCCAATTCATCCACACCGTACGAACGGCTTGCCGCCCCGGCTTCCGGCCGGCACGCCACCTCGCCGCGACCGGCGGGGCACGTCTCCCCCGGACGTCTTGACAGGAAACGGTGTCTGACACCGACCGTGCGCACCACCGCGAGCCACCCTCGGGAGGGCGGCTCAGATGTCGACGCTGCCCGTGTCGCAGTCGTTGGCGTCGCCGGACTCGAAGCCCTTCCGGAACCACTCCGACCGGAGCGCCGCCGAGCCGTGCGTCCACTGCTCCGGGCTCCGCGCCCCGAGGCGATCGTCGCCGACGGCGGACGCAGCCGTGAGCCCTTCCTCGATGTCGCCCTCCTCGAGCACCCCGCGCTCGTACGTGGAGTGGGCCCACACGCCGGCGAAGCAGTCGGCCTGGAGCTCGAGCCGAACGAGGTACAGGTTCGCATTCCCCGGGTCGCTCTGCTGCTTCTGCCGCACCTCCCCTTCGATCCCGAGCACCGTCTGCACGTGGTGCCCGATCTCGTGCGCGATCACGTACGCCCACGCGAAGTCGCCGGGAGCGCCGAACCGTCGTGACAGCTCCTGGGCGAACGAGAGGTCGAGGTAGATCTTGTTGTCGGCCGGGCAGTAGAAGGGTCCGGTGGCGGCAGACGCCGGCCCGCAGCCGGTCTGCGTTCCGCTCGTGAACGTGACGACGGGCGCGCGCGGGTATTGCCTGTCCGCCGAGGAGAAGACCTGCGTCCACATGTCCTGGGTGTCCTTGCTCACGAACTTCGTGAACTCGAACAGGTCGTCGTCGCCCCGCGCTGCCTGGCTTCCCGGATCGGCAGGCTGCGACGGCTGGAGGCCACCCCCCGGCGAGAAGCCGCTGTCGGCTCCGCCGCCGCCGATGACGTTTCCGCCGAGCAGGAGCGCCACGACGATCGCGATGATGATCCCGAGGCCGCCGGCCCCCTTCCCCATCGGGATCGGAAGACCGCCTCCGCCGAGCATGCCACCGCCCTGCCCGCGGCGGTCCTCCATGTCGCCCGGGCCCTGAACCTTCTTCCAGCGCACGCCCGGAGCCTACCCGCGGCCGCCGGCGGAAAAACAGGGCCTAGACGGTCAGACCGGCTTCGGCCAGCGGCCGACGTGCCCACGCGAGCGTCTCTGCGTACCACCCCTGGAGCGGCTGGAGGGTGACGCCGCCTCCCGACGAGTGGACGAACCACCCGTTTCCGACGTAAATCCCCATGTGACCGACCTCCGACGGCTTCGACTTCGGCCCCCGGGCCCCGAAGAAGACGATGTCGGCCGGCTGGAGCGCCGAGCGATCGATGCGCAACGGCCTGGCGACCTCCCCGCTCATCGCATAGCTCGTGCGGCCCTTCAGCACCGCCGCCAACGTCGGCGTGTTCGCGAACGGCTGGAGCTTGTAGACCCGCCAGACGAAGCCCGAGCAGTCGAACCCGCCCGGCACGGTGATCGTGTTGCCGCGGGCAGTCGCGCTCCAGAGGGTCTGCGTCTTCTCGGACATGCCCGCGAAGACGTACGGCTGGCCGACGAGACGCAGCGCGCGGGCGAGGACCTCCCGCTGGAGGCCGGAGAGCGCCGGCACCGTGAACCCGTCCGCAAGCTCCTGGACGAGCGCGATCCGCGCGGGGTCGAGCAAGCGGAGCTTCGCGAGCGAGTAGGCCGCCTCTGCCCGCGAGGCCGGCGCCCTCGGTGCGCGCTCGAGATCCTCGCTGCCCTGCGGATGGTTCAGCCGGAGCCCGAGCAGTCGGGCGACGGTCTCCGTGCCGAGCATGTCGGTGGGCTCGAGACCGGCGCTGCGCGCCGCGAGCCGGATCGTACGGGCCGACGGGAGCAGCCCGACGGCGGCGACGAGCTGCGCGTCGAGCTCGCGCATCGTGACGATCCGACCGGGATCGAGTGGTACCCGGTGGGGCTTCCCCAGCGCGACGATCGCCTCGTGCAGCTCTCCGCGCGTGAGCAGGTCGTCGGCCCGGAACGACGGGACGTTCGGTCCCATCAGCCCCGCCAGCACGACGGACGCGATCTGTGGCGCGGCCCAGCTCTTGGCGGACGTGGGCGCGGCGGCCGACAGCTGCTCGGCGGCCGGATCCGATCCGAGCGCCGACGCGGGGACGGCCAGCGCCGCGGCGCAGGCGAGCAGCGAGACGAGACGTGCACCACCCATCCTTGTCCTATCGGACGACGGCTGGCCCTTCTTGATCGGCGAGAGGAGGATGTGAACGGAATCCGAACATCCGTCCGGCCGAGAATCGGGCGCGCGGACGCTCGGGTTACTGTCCGAGCGGTGAGCCCGGTGAGCCAGGGCATCGAGGGCATCGACGCGGGGCAGTAGCGTGGCGCGCGAGACCATCCGCGACTGGGTTCGTTCGGTGGAGCGCGCCGAGCAGACCGAGCAGTGGGTGATGCTCTGCTTCTTCGCCGGACACAACGTCCCGGTCGATGAGGACGAGTTGAACGGCGCGATCCGCCGTGCCGAGCTCCTCCTCGTCGCGGGGGGTGACCCGCGGCGCACGCTGGATCCCTTCGGCCGGGCGGCCGGCGCGCTGGCAGACGACCTCGACGCGCCAGACCGGCGCGCGCTGCTCGGCGCGGGGCTCGAGGCGCTTCGCGCCGACGTCGCCGGGCTCCGCGGCGCACGTGAGTCGCTCGCGCTCCTGCTCTCGGATCCCGACCTCGCCTGGAGGGCCTACGCGACGTCGCTGCTCGCGGAGGCGCTTGCGGAGGAGTAGGCGCGCTCGCTATCCGGCGAGGCGGGCGATGAGCTTGAGCGGGCCGCGGGCTGCGCCGCGCGCGTCCGCCGGGTGCGCGACGTCGCCGCAGAGCAGTCCGGCGACGACGTCGAAGACCCCGGGGGCTCGGGCAGCGGCGAAGACGATACGCGGATAGCGGTCGAGCGCCCGCTTCGCTGCCCAGGACGCGGCCGCATGCCGGTCGAGCGTCGCCGACAGGGCTGCGGTGTAGCCGGGCAGGTCGCCGGCGAGGATCGCATCCGCCGCGAGGCGGGCCGAGACGAACGCCTCGTACATCCCGTCTCCGGAGAGCGGATCGACGAGCCCGGCCGCGTCCCCCACGAGCAGCGCGCGGCCCGCGCCCGCCGGAGTGCCCAGCCGCCGCATGGGCAACCGATGGCCCTGGACGTCGCTCAGCGACCCGGGATCGAGGCGATGCTCTCGCGCGAGACGGGCGAGGTGCTCGCGCAGCCGCGGCCCCTCACTCCCCCAGCCCCCGACGCCGAGGTTCGCGTGGTCGCCCTTCGGAAACACCCAGCCGTATCCGCCGGGCACGACCGCCAGCTCGATCACGGCCGTCCGCTCGAGATCCCCCGACAGAGCGTCGAGCGGCACGTTGCCCTCGAGGGCGACGCCTCGCACGATGCCGTCCACGAGTCCCGCGAAGCGTGCGACGACGCCGTTCGCACCGTCGGCGCCGATGACCACTTCCGCGCGCACCGTGTCGGGTCCCACACGGGCTGTGACGCCGGTCTCGTCCAGCTCGAGCGCCTCCACGCGCGCGCCGTCCCGCAGCTCCGCTCCAAGGTCTGCGGCCCGCTCGGCGAGGAACGAGTCCAGCCGCCGGCGTTGCGTCATACGGATCAGAGGCTCGTCGTGGCGTGCGGGCGAAGCTCGAGCCGTAGCGCAGGCGAAGCTCGAAGCGATCGACGTCGCGCTCCACGACGGGTGACGGGTCCACCGGGATCCGCTTCAGCGCCCGCCCGGTGAGACCGCCGCCGCAGGGCTTGTCGCGTGGGAAGCGCGCCTTGTCGGCGAGAAGCACGCGCGCGCCGGCACGGGCAAGGTGGATCGCGGTCGACGAGCCCGCCGGCCCGGCGCCGACGACGAGGGCGTCGAAGGTCTGCACCAGCCGGAGTCTAGGTGCCACGCGGCTACAATCCGCGCTCCCGCAGGGATTCCCGAGTGGCCAAAGGGGGCGGGCTGTAAACCCGCTGGCTCAGCCTTCGGAGGTTCGAATCCTCCTCCCTGCATCGGCGTGGGGACCCAGGGCTCCCCCACCAACCCCCTCCTTCAGCGTGCGCAGCGGCGACCGCCGCCTGGCCTCCCCGGCCGGCAAGCCGGCCGCCACGGGTTGCGCAGAGATCAAAGGCCCTTCGCCGGGCGTTTCGGCACGAGGGTGTCTGGCCTCAGCGAGACACCCGTCGCGCTTGATTGCCCTACGCGGCAGTGACGTGCACTGCGGTGCGCCGCAAGCCGCTCGGCTCGCTCGCTTGATCCCGCGAAGCATCTTGCGCTCCATCACGAGCGAGCCGGGCTCCATCACGGCCATCCCGATCCGGTCGCCGAGCGATGGGTCGACCATCGCGATCCGGTTCCGGCTCAACAGCCTGGTCCGGCCGCCGAGGTCGTCGAGCACGAAAGCCCAGACCCACGTTCCGTCGGTCGACCGGAGCACCAGCGCGCGATCCGGCTCGAGCACCTCCACCCGCAAGTCCGAGAGGCTCTTCCTGCCCGGGATCACGTCGCCGACGGCGAGGTCCTGCCACTCCGGGTGGATCGTGTCCGCGCTGTGGATCTCCAGGCCGAAGAGGTTCTCGATCCAGTCGTACGTGTACGCGCCGCCGCGGCCCGCGCCCATCTGGACGAGCCATGGCCACACCGCCGCGGGTGGCGCGTCGATCGTGATCGCGCGCGTCGAGACGACGGCCGCGTCGGCGAGCAGCTCGTCGCCAGGCAGCTTCCGCGCCACCTCCTCGTCGGTCGCGCCCCAGGTGAGGACCGGCGTGCGCATGATCCGCCGGGCCGCCTCCAGCGCCGCCGCCGTTCCGGCAGCCGTCGCGAGCACCTTCGTCGCGCTCTCTCATCTCGGTTCGCCTCCGATCGTGGACGTCTCGTTCCAGCCTGGCGAAACGGGAGCCCGGCTGCATCGGCGACGACCCGGATCAGCCTTGTGCGGATCTACGCGATCCGGAGGACGTTCCTAGGGGTAGTAAGGCGGCGGCGGTGGCGGTGGCGGTGGCGGGCGGCGGCGGGGTGACGAGGGCGGCGGCGGGGCTGTCGCCGCGCGCGTGACGATCTTCCCCGAGGAGGAGATCACGTACCACTCGCGCTCGACCCCCTGGCCCTTGACGTCGCCGGCCTTCCTGTCGGGCGCATACCGGTAGAGCGCAAGGCCGTTGTAGGTGACCTGGAGCCCGCCGTCCGGGCGCTTGATCGTGCCGAGCTTCGAGGCGAGGACACCCGGGCCCGCCGCCGGCTTCGTGCCCGCGTTGACGAGCAACGGCGGCCAGAACCTCGCGCACGCGCCCTTGCACGCGATCTTCCCCCGCCTCTCGTCCGTGTAGTGGTAGAGCGTCAGCCCGCTCGACGTGGCGAGCGACCTTTCCGAGTCCGGACGTCCGCACGACCTTCACCGTCGGGCGCTGGGCCGCGCTCCCGGCCGCCGCCAGTACGGCGCAGGCCGCGACCAGCAACGCCGACGCCACAACGCGTGTTCCAGGAGACCTCCGCATCGTCCACTCCTTCGTCGCGCGAACCCGTCCCCGGTGTCTACGGTCGCCGAGGCCGGGCGGTTTCGCCGCCGGGGGCCCCCGACGCGCCTCGGTGCGACGATGCGGTTATCGACGCGCCTCGACCGATCCGTTCACGTGGTTCGACCGTAGACACGAGGGGTAGCCACTGACTGAACAGCCCGATCGGATGAGCGAGGGAAGGAGAGAGCACACGATGATTCGACGTCTCCGATCCACGACCGTCCTGGGGATCGCGCTGGCCGCAGTGGCCGCGATCCTGGTGGCCGTGCCGGCTTCGGCAGCGCCCAGCGCGACCGGCGCCGCCAAGTCGGGCACAGCCCACGGCCAGGCCGTCTTCCCCACGGAGTTCGCCCTGCCGACCGGGTTCCTGCCGGAGGGCATCGCGATCGGCTCCGCGCCGTATGCGTTCTTCGGCTCCCGTGCCGACGGGGACATCTACCGCGTGAACCTCGTCACCGGCGACGGCTCGGTGTTCAGCCAGGGCCCCGGCACGCCGTCGGTCGGCATGAAGGTCGACCATCGCTTCCGGCTCTTCGTCGCCGGCGGGCCGGGCGGAGACGCCCGCGTGGTCAACGCCGTCACGGGCGAGATCCTCGCCAGCTACACGTTCGCCACCGCACCGACGTTCGTCAACGACGTCGTGCTGACCCCGGACGCCGCCTGGTTCACCGACTCCATGCAGCCGTTCCTCTACAAGGTGCCGCTGGGGCGGGCCGGGAGCCTCCCCGACCAGAGCGACGTCGTCAAGCTGCCGCTCGGCGGCGACTACGTGCACCAGGCCGGGTTCAACCTCAACGGCATCGCGCGGACGCCGGACGGCGACGCGCTGCTCGTCATCCAGTCGTCCACCGGCCTGCTCTTCCGGGTCGATCCGTCCACGGGCGTTGCGACGAGGGTCGACCTCGGAGGAACGCTGCTCAACAACGGCGACGGCTTGCTGCTCGACGGCCGCACGCTCTTCGTCGTCCAGAACCAGCTGAACCGCGTCGCCGTCGTCGAGCTCAACAGGGCGGGGACGGCAGGCGTGGTCACGGAGTTCCTCACGGATCCTCGCTTCGACATCCCGACGACGGTCGCCGAGTTCGGCAACCGGCTCTACCTGCCGAACGCGCGGTTCACCTCACCGCAGCCGCCGACGACCACCTTCAACGCGGTCGCGATCCGGAAGCCCTGAAATCGGCGACGGACCGCATCGTGCGAGATGCGTTGTCTAGTGAATTCAGGAACGAGGCTCGGCTCGGCATCCGCCGGGCCGAGCCCGATCGGCGCAGGCGAACCGGCTAACCTACGAGCCTCGCCCTCTTAGCTCAGTTGGTAGAGCACCTCCATGGTAAGGAGGGGGTCGACGGTTCGAGTCCGTCAGAGGGCTTCGGATTTCTCCCTGCTCAGTCGGCGGTTTCCGTTGTCAGGGTTGGCGGCGGACGACGCGTTCGACGTCCACGCGGCGTCCACCGCGTGGACGTCGAAGGGCTCGGGGCTCTGTAGGTGTCGAGCAGCTTGATCGCGTGCTCGCGACCGTCGCGGGCGAGGTGGCCGTAGTGGCGGTCGATCATCGTCGAGGCTCGTTCCCATGTAGCGGGAGAGGTCGAAGGTGGAGATGCCGGCACGGAGGGCGAAGGTCGCGAACGTGTGCCTAGATCGTAGATCCGCCGGAGCGGCGTGATCCCGGCCGCGTCTGCGCCGGCTTCCAGTCGCGGTTGCGGAAGTTGTGCAGATCGAAGTGGCCGCCGCGCGACGGACGGGAACAGAAGCAGGCAGTCTGGATCGGCCGCGGCAGCTGCGTCGAGCGCCGCGAGCGCGACCGCCTGCAGCGGTACCGCGCGGATGCTCGCCTTCGTCTTCGGCATCTTGAGCCGGCCGTTCCTGAAGGCGCGGCGGACGTAGACGACGCGCGCCTCACGGTCGATGTCGCGCTGCTCGAGCGCGATCCACTCGCCCGGCCGCAGCCCGGTCGCGGCGGCGAAGAGCACCATCGGCCCGTAGCGCGGCCCGAGCCTGCTGGCGAGCGCGTCGAGCTCCTCCCACGACTCGAACGGGCCGCTTCTCCGTGCAGCCGCCGCTGCGGGTTCTCGACCCCGTGCTTGGCCGGGTTGACGTCGAGCAGCCCCCAGCTGACCGCCCGCGCGAGCACCTGCCGAAGCGCCTGCGTCGCCTCGAAGCGGTGCCCGGGCGGGATCGTCATCCGCCAGGCGGCGATCTCAGGCGGAGCGAAGCTCGCTCGAGCCGCGATGTCGCCGAAGGCCGCGCACCGCCTTTCGCGAGCAGCCAGCGCAGCTTCTCGATCGTCTCCGGCTCGGCCTCGTGCTGGGCGAGGTACACCGTCGACGAACTCGGCGAGCGTCGGCGACTCGACCGACCCTGCTCGCGCCGCAGCTGCTCGAGCGCCCGCTCGAGCGCCTCTGCCGCCGCCTGCTCCGACTCGAACCCGCCTCGCTGCACGCGCTTGGAGCTGCGGCCACCGACCCGATAGCGGTACGCCCACCGCCTCCCGTTGCTGCCCTGCCCGGCGAGGGGAAATACCTGCCCCTGCTGCGCCATCGCCGTCCTCCCTGTCGTCCGTGGGTAACGATCGAGCGAGATTGTCGAGTCCGCTCGCGGCCGTGCCGCACTCTTCAGCCGAGGTCGCGGTTCAGGACTGCTGAGGAGGTCCCTGAGAGTCTCAGTCCACCGCGTGCGCGTGAGCCATGGGCGAGGACGTGGCCGAGAAGCGTTGCGGGCAGGACTAAGGCGACGCACGCTGCGGCGCTGCGCGAACGGTTTCCGCCGTGGTCGTGACGAGGCCGGTGCGGCGGCGCCGCGGCCAAGCCCAGAGCGTGTGCGGGACGATGACGAGCGGCACGGTCGCGACTCCCGGCGTGTAGCCGCGGAACAGCGCGGACGCGCCGACGTGGCTGAGCGAGTGCGCCGAGAACGCGGCGAGAGCGATCCGAAAGAGGCGCAGGTCGCCGTCGAGGTTCCGCAGCGACGCGACCGTGACGCCGCCGACTGCAACGGCGACGACGCCGACGGCGAGCGCCATCTCCTTCCTCGAGACCGGCAGCGCACGCGCGACCGCCCACGCGAGCGCCGGATGGTGCTGCGCGAGCCGGCCTGCGGCAGTCTCGCTCCAAGCGTGCGGCCGTCACCACCTCCTCAAGGTCATGCTCGGTGAACGCGAGCGGGAAGCTCAGGCACGACGGCACGCCGCTGCTCAGCGCGCGCTGGACGTCGACTCAACACCAACGCACTGCCCGCTTACCTCGCCTTGCCGCGACCGTCTCGATCACCTTTCCCATGAGTCGACGCCGTCCTCGTCGCGGCCGAAGCGGACGATGACCAGCGCGGTCCTTGGGGAAGACGCTGATCAGCTGCCCGAGGTGGCCGCGGGCGGCTGTAGTAGTAGCCGCCGTCCGGCGTGCGCATGCCCCACCACATGTACTTGTAGTAGCCGCCGGCGGCCTTCCAGTCCTCGTACGAGAGGAAGGGCCGGTGGTCGGCCGGATCGGGCGAGGTCGACTCCGTCACCCACGCCGTCGGGATCGATCTGCTTGCCATTCCAGTTGCCGTTGTCGAGGAAGAGGCGACCGAACTTGGCGAAGTCGATCGCGCGGCCGTTGAGGCCGCTCTCCATCTTCTCGAAGCCGCTCGCTTCGCTGTCCAGGCTCCACGAGGCCGGGTACTCCATCCCCAGCGGCTGCCAGATCTTCTCCTGCAGGTACTCGGCGACCGGCCGGTGCGTGGTCCGCTCCAGGATCATGCCGAGCAACGATCGGGTGGTAGGGGTTGTAGTTGAACGCCGTCCCGCGGGCTCCTTGCTCGGCGGTAGCTGCAGCGCCAGGCGCCGCAGGTTCGGGTAGCTGTAGCTCAGCGCGTCGTCGCTGCAACGGCCAGAGTCCTGCAGGCCGCTGAGATCCTCGTCCTGCACGTACCGGATGCCCGACGACATCAGGAGCAGGTGGCGGATCGTGACCGTCGTCGAAGCCGCGGCCCGCAGCTCGGGCAGGTAGGCGACGATCGGGTCGTCGACGCTCCCGATGTAGCCCTCGTCGATCGCGATGCCGACCAGCGCCGAGGTGACCGACTTGGCCATCGAGAACGAGGTGACGATCGAGTCGCGGCTGTAGCCGTTGAAGTAGCCCTCGTAGAGGATCGCGTCGTCCTTGATGACGATGAACGAGGTCGTGTTGGTCGACCGGAGGAACTCGTCGAAGCCGCCGTCTCTCGCCTTGCCGCCGACTGTGTACTTGATCGGCTGGAACGCTCGGGCGACGGGCGCGACTTGAACCTGAAGACGGGCGGCGCGTTGTGCACTGGGCGCGCGGGGAACTTCGGTAGTCGAGGACGTCCGATCGCCCCAGGCCATGTCGCGTGCGACGAAGAGCGCGTCGTCGGCGAGCTTGCTGCCCAGACGGCGCCGGCGAGGAGCAGACGCGCCGACGCCGAGCGCGACGATTCGCCGGACGATCCGCTTCGGCGTCACGGACTTGGTCGACCAGCCAGAACAGCGCCGCCGGTGAAGCGCGAGCACGACCGCCACGCCGAGATCGCCTTGCCTTGCGGAGCGCTGCGGAGGATCACGACCGCGAGCGCGACCCAGAAGGTCGCCGCGGTCGCGAGCACGACGCACGAGCATGAGGAGCGCCCAGGCGATCGCTCCGAGCCCGATCCGCGCGGCGAGCCGCAGCCGCCGCCTGCGGGCGCCGACGGAGCGAAGGCTTCGCTGGGGGCTTGCGGCCCGCCTCGGTCCCCCGGCCGCTTCCGCGCTGAGGAGGGTCGAGAGACCTAAAAAGAGAGTGTCGGCGCGGGCCATGACGGCTCCTTTCGCAGGGTGGCCGCCCACGTCGGCGTGCCAGCTCCGGCCCCACGCGCGGCGCCTGTCATGACGAGGGTGGAGCGCCTCATCCGTTCGCTCGCGTGCGAACTGCGCGTTGCGCTGAGGCGCGATCGAGCGCGTCGGCGATGAAGCGGCACACCGCCCGGCGCGCGGTGGCGTCGGAGATCCCCGTTGCCTGCGGATCGTTGGGGCGACGGCCGGCCGCCCACGAGCACAGCTCGACGATGAGGTGGGCGACGGCCTCGGGTTCTGCGACCGCTGATCGTGCCGGCCTTCGCCGCTGTCGCAGGTACCGCTCGTAGCGGGCGAACAGCTCCCGGCGCAGCCCGCCGAAGACCTCGCCAGCTCGGGTAGGTCCTCGACCGACCGCTCGATCATGTCCACCCCCAGGCGCATCCGGGCGAGCACGTCGTAGAGCTCGCCCACGATCGCCTCGACCTCAGCCTCCTGGCGTCGGCGGTCGCCTCCGCGCGAAGGCCCTCTCCAGCTCCGGGAAGTCACTCACGAAATCCAGTCGCTTCGCGACCCACTCCGAGGTGACAGTGACGCTCGCCCCCGTGACGGGAAGCTCCAACGGCCGATCGCCCGGCCGCTCCCCGAACATCCGGCGGAGCACCAGGTAGAACAGCGCGTCCTTGCTGTCGACGTAGTTGTAGAGGTTGCCCGGCGACACTCCCATCTCCCGGGCCACGTCGGCCATCTGGGTCCGGCGGTAGCCCCGCCGGCGAACACGTCCGCCCCCGCTTGGACGATGTCCTCCAGTCGGTCCTGCGGCGCGGCCGCCTCGTCTTCGGTCGATTCGCAGCCTCCATAGTCGCGACTTTGACTGAATGATTTATTCAGTCATCCGGGCGCACTACTCGTCCTGATCCGTAATGACTACGGATCGGCTGGCCTTACGCGAGTCGCGTCATTGACGAGAACGACCGGCACTCACACGGATGGAGCGTTTATGGCAGCGAGCGACCTGGCAAAGTCACTGATTTGCGCTCGTCAGCACGAAGTCCGAAGACTTCCTCGACCGGGCGTTCGATCACGAGGTCACTCTCTACGCGTTGCATCGCTCGTCCAGCTTGACAGTCTCGACGGCGCGCGTCGGCCGAAACGAACCAACGGGCGGCTCCGAACGAACTCCCTCACCACCGTCTCGGAACTCAGATCACCCCAGCCGAGAATCGCCG
>CAVROJ010000015.1:0-13281 GCA_963722755.1 uncultured Actinomycetes bacterium | reverse complement strand
GCGATCTTGCGCGACCTAGAGACGAAGACCGGTTCCGCGAGGCGAACCATCTGACGGCTCTATACGCGGACGCGCCTTCGGGTCGCGGTCATCACGGCGGAGCTGATCGACCGCCAGGAGATGGAGAATCTCGCCGCGGGCCGCCGCGGACGGTGGCGCTACTCGCTCTCGGACGCCGCCTGCTCGGTCACGACCACGTGCGTCGGCAGGCGCACGGGCTCCATCGAGCCTTCGGGGACGAGCTCGACGTAGTCGGGAACGGGCTCGTGCTCGCCGCCGGGCACGACGTAGAAGACGAGCGCGAGCGTCCCCCGCTCCCCGTGCGTCCTCCGGCCGATGCCGAGCGCGTGCGCTCCGTGGCGCTGCCGCAACTCCTCTCCCCGAGCGCGCTTCAGCTCCCGTAGAAGCTCAAGCGTTCGCGCCTCCCCCGCGTTGGTCAAGGACGGATACCGACCACGTCCGCGACAGTCTTGCCTTCCGCGGTGGGTCGGAGGGCGAAGACCGGCTTCACAGCCCTTCGGAGCTGCGCGCTTCCCGCGCGCTGCACCTCGCGGGCCAAGGCGTCGATGCGGCGCAGGTCGCCGGCCGTGAAGGTGCGTTCGAGGAGGTCCATCGTGGTCGTCGCTCCGGCAAGGAGCGGCCTCAGAGCGGCGACAGTCGCGCGGCGGAGATCTCCATCCTGCGTAAGCAAGGTGAGGAGCTCTGCGCGGTGAGCGTCGACGAAGTCCGTGAGGAAGCGACCCTCGCGCGTAGTCGCGAGGCGCTTCTCGACATCTCGGGAAAGGCCCGTCGAGAAGCGTCGGGCCGCGGAGCGCTCGCCGCCTACGAACGTCAGCGGCGCACGCCGTAGCGCGGCGGCGCCCGACACGCGGCGTAGCCGCGCCTCGGCCTCCTCGCCCACTTCGCCTTCGGTCTCCGCGTCGAAGAGCGCATCGAGGAGCGCGGAGAACGCTCCGGCGCAGAGCGTCGTGAGGTCGAGCTCGTGGAAGACGTTCTGGATCTTGCAGCCGACTCCGTACGTGGACGCGCCGGCGAAGTGGAGGCCGACGACGGGCTTGATGGTCGATCCGGACGCGATCGGTGTTTGCGAGAACACGAGCGATCCCGAGTCGCCGCTGTTCGACCAGTCCGAGCTCGGACGGATCACGTCGACCCGGAAGCAGTCGTCGAACGACCAGGTGCCGTCGACCATCCCGTTCCAGTCCGCGTCGGTGATCTCGCCGAACGTGTGTCGTGTCGACTGGCCGTACTTCTCGACCTCCAGGTCGAGCGAGGCGACCGCGATCGCGTGGACGGCCGGGCCGATGTCGACGACCGTGAGGTCGTGCAGGGTCGAACTGTCGACGTCGCCGATCGCACAGTCGACGGTGTTCGTTCCGGTCGTGGTTCGCGGGATCGTGCGCTTGACGTCGCCGATCTTGTCCGCCGGCAGCGAGCCTCCGTCCGCCGTTCCCTGCTGGAGGATGTCCGCGCCGATGGTGTTCAGGAGCACGTGGTTGTTGGAGACGAGCACGATCGTGTCGTCGGTCGTGTCCCAGACCCAGCCGCCGATGGTGCCCGTGCTGCCGTTGATGCCGCCGCTGACCCCGCCGGGCACCGGACGGATCTTCGTCTCCGGGTCGATTGCCTCCGATCGTGCCGGTAGTGTCTGGATCACGTCCGTCGGAAGCGTCGACTCTCGCGCTCCCTTGCGTGAGAGGAACCGCACCTCCGACGGCACGAGCTCGTCGGCGCCGAGGGTCGCGAGCGGCCGTTTCTCGGCTACGTAGACCCGCAATGCAAGGGCGTTGGTCTTCTTTCCGTTGACGAGCTTTCGTCCGATTCCCATCGCATGAGCGCCTCGACGGCGCACCCAGTCCATTCCGAGCGATGCCTTTAGCTCGCGCAGCAGCGGGTACGACTGCAGCTTGTTGACGTCACGAGGTCTGGCCATGACGGCCCCCTTCCCGGGTCCAGGCGCGCACGTGCCCGCAGCGTTCGGTAGCGCGTCTCGAGGACGAGTCTCCGCTGAGTTGCCGCAGCAACGATGTCGGAGCCGAATGGCTCACGAACCCCCCTTCGCTGCTCACTCGACGATGACAGATCCCCTCATGAAGTCAAGGCCGCGAAGCGCCCGGCCCCTCCTAAGCGGCGGGAGCCATCACGAGACCGGTCCCGACATCGTCCGACCCGAGTGCCGGGAGGACCCGACCACTCCCTGTGAGTCGCGCCCTCAGCACCTCGACGTCGATCTCACCCTCCTCCGTCTGGAGCTTCTCGGCCCAGAGCGCGGCCACGCCGGCGACGTGCGGTGTTGCCATGCTTGTGCCGCTTGCGTCCGCGAAGCCGCCTCCCGCACGGGCCGACCTGATGTCGACGCCGGGGGCGACGACCGTGGCGCCGGCGTTTGAGAAGCTCGCGATCCCGAAGCCACCGCCGGCCGCCTGGCCGACGGCCCCCACGGCGATGAATCCCTCCGAGGCCGCCGGAGGGGCCACGCCGATCGTGTACGGGTCCTGGGCGCGCTCGCGCTCGCTCTCGTTCCCCGTCGCCGCGACGATGATCGTCGTGCCGTCGAAGGCGGCCCGCGCGCGGACGAACTCCGCGATCGCGCCGAAGAGACGCAGGTTGTCGCGGTATGCCTCGAGCACCTTCGAGGTCGCGGGCTGGACGGGCAGGCCGCGCTGGACCATTCGGTCGACGGCGCCGGGGAAGTCGATGCCGAGCGACATCGAGATCACGTTCGCCCCGTTGCCGACCGCCCAGTGAATCCCGTTGACGAGCGCGTCCGTCGAGCCCCCCTCGTTCCCGAGGACCTTGCCCGCGAGAAGCTCCGTGACCCCGGTGGCGACACCGAAGCGGAATCCGCCGATGTCGCGACCCGCGATCGTCCCGGCGCAGTGGGTGCCGTGGCCGTGCTCGTCCTCGTCGCCCTCGCCCGTGAAGTCCTGCCGCGTCACGTTGACGTCCTGGAACGCCTCGTGGCTCGAGTCCACGCCGGTGTCCAGCACCGCGACGGTGATCCCGCTGCCCGTGAACGGGCTCTGCGTAGCGCCGACGGCTTCGATCCCCCACGACGCTCCCGCAGCGGCCGGGGCGGCCGCCTCGGCCATGGAGACCGGCTCGATGAGCATCGTCGGGAGCTCGGGGGCGAGGATCTGGGTGGGCTTCCGGCGCTCGTCCGCCGCCTCGGCCTCCGACAGCTCGGCGGCGTGGACGGTGGCCTCCGGAGGATTGTCGCCGACTCCGAGGCTTTCGAGCCCGAAGTCGCCCTCGTCCCGCATCGGTGAAGTGATCTCGAAGATGACGTATTGCTCGTTCACGTGGTCCCCCTCTCGTTCGTTTCAGGTTGATACGGCCGCGTGCGGCTCGTCCGGCGTCGCGGTCGTTGCTGGAGGTGTCTGATGCGGCCACGCGACGATGACGCCCGCCGCGAGCAGGCAGGCCGAACCGAGCAGTCCCAGGAAGCCGCCGGGAGCAGCCGATCCGAACCGGTCGTCGATCAGGATGGGCACACCGATGAAGCGCGGCCAGAGCGCGAGCCCGAGAACCCCGATGGCGATGAGCGCACCGGCGCCCGCATGTCCGATGCCGCGACCGACGAAGATCGCGCCGAGCGCGACCAGCGCGCCGACGAGTGGATCCGCTGCGAACCAGCCGTCGTCCTCGAGGATCGACTTCGAGGTGGTGCCGTTGTACTCGACAGCGGATCCGACGACGACCAATCCGGCGCCCACGAGCGCCAGCCCGCCGGCGATCATCTTCGACCTGCCGGAGACGTATCGGTCCAGCCCGCCTGCCGCCAGCTTGGTGCCCAGCACGGCGAGCGCACATGAGGACAACGCGACGAACGCGAGGACGATGATGCTGTCCGTCCGCGTCCCTTCCTTGTCGAGCTGGTTCGCCACGAGGCCTCCGTACTTCGCCGCACCCGCTACACCGAGGCCGACGAGCAGCCCTCCCGCGAGCAGCCGCCACGCCGCCGATCGGTGAGCGAGCAGGACAGCGACGACCGTCCCCGCGATCAGCGCGAGGGGTGCCAGGGCGCTGAGGACGTTCCCCGCTGCGCCGACGCTCGGATGGAAGTGGCGGTCGACCCACGAGCGGCCGACGTCGTCCCAGGGATAGAGGAGACCGACGACGAACACGCCGGCGATCGCGAGGACGAGGCTCGTCCAGAGCACGGAGACCGGCTTCGGCTCCAACTCCTCCTGCGGTCGTGGAGGCGGCGGCGGCGGCAGCTCCGGCGGCACGGGTGGAGGTGGCTCGACCTCACGCGGGGGAGGCTGGGCCGGTTCGGCGACGTCGAAGATGCGTCCGTCGGCGACGCGCATGAAGAGCACCGGCGTCGCCCATTCGATCTCGTTGCCGCTCGGCGTAGATCATCCTTCGCGCCTCTGCCAGCGCGGAGTCGACCGGGTAGCCGTCCGCGATCGCCGCGTAGAACTCCTCCGCGAAGACGATCGCCGCGTCGATCGGTGATCTCGAACTGCATCGCGACGACGGCGGGAATCTCCCGCTGCACGAGGCTCGCCGCGACGCCCGGCGAACGGATCCGTCGCTCGAGGTTCGCGCTCCTTCGCACGAGTTGAGCACGGCGAGCCGCAGCGTGTCCTCGTCGGCGAGCATCGTGCCAAGCTCTGCCCGCTGACCCGCCGACTCTTTCCGGCTCGTCCTCGAAGCAGGAGCACGCCGATGCCCAGGGTCGCGTCGTACCCGCCGTGACCGATGTAGTGGAACACGTGGAAGTCGCCGCGTCGTAGCTCCCGCTGAGAGATCGGAGAGCGTCGCCCGCTCGAGCCAGTCGATCTCGGCCGCACCGCGCTCCGTCACTTCGAGAGCGCCTGCTCGAGCTTTGCCTGCTCCGGCCGACGTCGAGCTCGACTGACGTCGGAAGGCGCGCTCACGAGCCGCGAGGATCTCGCAGCGGCGGAGTCACCTCCAACGGTGGCCGAGCTGCGCGGGATCTCGAGGTAGCGCACGACCGGCGTCCACGTCGAGATCGAGAGGAAGTCGGGTCGCTCGTAGAGGTACTCCCACGGCAGATCCATCAGCTCCGGGGTGCCCGTGAGGCCCAAGGTGATGCGCAATCCCTTGCGCGACTGCCGTGCAGTCGAGTAGCTGTCGCGATACAGGTCTCGCACGGCGCCCGTGAACAGGGCCGAGAAGAGATCGCTGCCGAATCTGCGCACCGTCTGCAGCTCCGACGAGCCCGGCCCCCGCGTCACGCTGCGCGGCCGGTTCATGCGCAGCACGAGGTTCTCGAGCTCGACGTGCGAGAGCGGGACCGCGAAGCCGCCGTTCACCTCTCCGCTCGTGCTCGCGGCATGCACCCGATAGTCGTCCGAGTCCTCCGAGACCCGTTCGAGTCGGATTCGGAAGGACTCGTACTCGGGCATGGCTCAGTCCTCCCCGAGCGTCACCGAAAGGCCCGCGCCAGCCTGCTCCGGGAAGACGGCGTCGTACTCGTGCTCGTCCTCGAGCTCGTCGTCCGCCCAGGGCTCGTTGAAGGTCGTCGAGTAGTTGAAGAAGAGCGTCGAGCCCGGCCCCGGCCGCGGCGATCGTTCGCGCGACGCGCCTCCGGGTGCGGGTGGCTTCGTCTTCGAGCCGTTCGAGGAGAAGAGGTGGCGCTTGCAGTCGAGCGTCAGGAGCAGCGGCGAGGAGAGGTTCGCGCGGCTTCCGTGGTGCGGCACCTTGAAGGCGTCGAGCGCGAGCCGGTCGCCGCCGCGTCGGCCAGCAGCCGGCTCACGCCCGTCGAGCACCACCGAGGGGAAGGCGTCGCCGGTGAGGAGCGCGCTCGTCGCCGTCGTGCTCGAGCAGGAGCACGATGCTCGAGCCGTTCGGCTCGGCCGTGTCCTGCGTGAAGACGGATGCCGCGAGCGCGGCGACGTCGGGCGTCGTCCCGAGCGTCTCGAGCCCCGGCGGCAGCGGCTCGGGGGGCTCGGCGGCGCGGCGCGTCGGGGTCGAGCCCGGCCTCCACGACCGCCTCCCGCCAGCCGGCTTGCAGCTCGACGAGCTGCTCGAGGCCCGGGGCCGAGGACGGTGATCTTCAGCTCGTCCGCGAGCGTCGCCCGCGGGAGCGCGCCCTCGGTCGGGACGACCACGGCGCCGCCGCCGAACGCGTCGTTCCAAGGGAGCCCCTGCTCGAGGATCGCGTCGCGTGAGGAGCTCTCCCTCGACCGGCCCGAGCGGCTCGAGCGTGTCGGGGAGGTGGCGCCACCCGTTGAACCAGACGTCCCCGAACGTCACGCCGAGCGCGTCGTCCGGACAGCAGCTCGAGGCCGCCGTCGATGTGGTCCGACGTCGATGTGCGTGACGACGAGGAGCTCGAAGCTGGCGCTCGTCCTCCGGCAGCGCCTCGATCCGCGCGCGCAGCCCGTCCGGTCGTCCCACGACCCCTCCGTGCCCCCGTCGACGATGATCCGGCGCGGGCTCTCGGCGTCGCCGTACTCGATCCAGAGCGCGTCGCCGTTCCTCGCGGGGAGCATCTCGATCCGCAGCATGCGTCACAGCTCCTTCCGACGTTCCGCCATCCGGCTGTCCGAAGTCGAACAGGCGTCCTGCGACTCGCCGGGTCGTCCGACACGGCTCGCCGCGGAACGCGAACGAGACGCGGGCGAAGTCGACGAACGGCATCACGCGCAGGACTCGCTCGAGCAGTGCTGCCCGGCCTCGTCCGACGAGGCCTCCGTTCGCGCCGAACGCCGCCTGCGGCGCGCCCGCGTACTCGCGCAGCCGGGACGCGAGGAGTGAGAAGCCCGGCCGCGAAGACCGGCAGCCCGCGCCGGCCGGCCTCGCAGACGAAGCTCGATCGCCGCCGCGTGGTCGTCCCTCGAGCGCGCCTCCTCGCCCGCGATGACCGCGCCGTCTGGGAGCCAGGGGAACATGTCCGCGAGGTTCTGCGGCCAGTGGTGGAGCCGGTCGAGCTGCCCGGAGCGGAGCAGCGCGTACCCGCCGAGCGCGGCGCCGAAAGGATCGGCCATCTTCGCTGGAGGAGCTGCTCGGCGTTCCGCGATCACGCTCGGCCGCCTCGCGAGATGGCCGCTCTGCAGGTAGCGGGCGACGGCGTCGACCTGGGGGTTGTCCGGGAGCGACACGTCGCGCCGTGTGCGGCGCCCGCGCGCTCGAGGGTGAGCCGGCACGACCGCGAGCTCGTCGGCCCGAAGATCGGCAGCGCGACGTTGAGCGGGACCTCGCCGGCACGCGCGACCTGCGCGAACAGCATCCCGTTCCCCCGAGGCGCGCACGTCGAGCTCGGCCCGCTCCCGCGTCGCGCGCGAGCACGTCGAGCCGCGGCTCGTCGGGCTCGAAGCCCTGCTCGTGTCCGGACCGGAATCGTGGAACCACACGCTCCCCGCCAGGGCGGCGTCGGCTCCGGCAGGCGGGCCGAGCCCTTCCAGCTCGGGCGTGGGAGCGGCGGCCGGCTGGCGGCGGAGGCGGAGGCGGCGGAGGCTCGGGCGCGGCGACGGCCGCTCGACTCGCGAGCGCGAGCTCGGCGAGCTCGTCTGCGGCCACCTCGGCCACTCCGACCGAGCGCTCGCCGGAGGGAGCGTCGCGCTCACGACGTACGTGCCGGCCGGGAGCGCGATCTCCTCGTTGCAGGCTGCCGAGGTCTCGACGAGCTTGAGCGTCTCGCGTCGATGACGTTGATCGGCCTGCCGGTGTACGGATCGGCGATCGCGACTGTCACCTTCAGGCGTGCCGGTGCGCACGTCCTGCTCCGGCACCACCTTCACGACGGCCGTGAACGCCGGCGGCAGCGCCGGGCCACGAGGAAGAGCGGGACGTCGGCGAACGGCGGCGTCGGCGTCTGGATCGCGACCGCGAGCAGGTACTTGCCCGCGGGACAGCTCGCGGGCGATCGTCGGCGCGAACGCCTCGCCGTCGAAGACTCGGCGGCCGGGGGTCCAACAGGCCGCGCCCAGCGCGCAGGCGGCCGCGTCGGGCGGCGGCTCGAGCCCGATCGTGATCGGCACCTGCGGCTTCCCCGGCAGGTCGTGGAACGGGACGTCCTCGAGCTGGCCGCCGGTCGTCGCAATCTGCTCGGCGCCGAAGGCCTCCGCAAGCTGCTCGACGCGCTTCGGGAGTGCGCTGCACGAGCGTCGTCGCGTCACCGCCCAGGTGCCGTCCGCCTGCACGTGGTCGTCCACGCCGAGCGCGGTGTCCAGGCACTCGATCAGCGCCTGGACGAACAGCGTCCCTTCCCCGGCGCTTGCCGAGCGCCTCGGTGCTCGGGTCGCCGCGAAGAAGACGGCCGAGACGCGCGCCCCTGCCCTCGAACGTGCTGGGAGCCCGACGCCGTGCCCCAGCGTCTGGAACTTGAGCGCCTCCTCCGGCTCGCACGCGGCAGGCGTCCACGAAGTAGAACTGCCGCTGCGCCATCGTCGGCCCGGCCATCCCCTTGCGGACGGCGCCGACGTCGAGCGAGAAGTCGAGAACGTTCGGGAGCAGTGCGAAGTCCTCGAGCAGCACGATCCCGCCGTCGTCCGGCGACATCTGGATCCCGTGACCGCTCGCGTACAGGATCGCGACGTTGTCGGAGTTCGTCGCGCAGTCGTCTAACCACTCGTCGACCGCCTCCTCGACGTTCGTCGCGCGTCGCCGGGATCGCCTCGCCGGGGATCTCGGCGAGGTCGGCGACGTTCTCCTCCTCCCACTCGGAGGGCGAGAGCAGGAGGCGGATCGCTCCCGAGCGGCGCCTCGGGCTCCGTTGTACGTGGACTCGAGCCAGCTTGGCGAAGAGGAACGCCGAGGTCGCCGGCGTCTTCGCCTGGCTGGAGGCCGAACGTCTCGCCGCCCGCCGGGGCCGGGCGATCCGTCCTCGGTCAGGAACTCGTACTTGCTCACCCCGACCACGAGCGCGTGCGTGCGTGGATCGGAGTTCGCCTCGCTGAGCCAGTGCTCGCTCACGGGAAGAGCCTCCTCGCGAGCTCCGCGTGCCGGGAGGCGATGCTCGCGGCCGCGTCCCGCTGCCCGGCACCCAACGATTCGAGGTCGCCGCCGACAGTTCCGCCGCCGGGCTCGGGCGGCGCCTCGGCCTTGATCGCCTCGGCGAGCGCGCGGCCGTTCGCCGCGTCCTGCGCGTTCGCGCGCGCCGAGTCCTCGGCCTTCTCGGCTCGCTCGCGCTGGATGCTCGACCCGAAGAGGGCGCCGGCCGCGCCGAACGCGATCGCCTCGACCGACGCGAAGACCCATGCGAGCCGCGCCCACTCGGTCTCGTCCTCGCCGACCTGACCGACCAGGAAGACGACGAAGCCGGCGAACGCCGCCAGGACGAGGATCGCGACGACGACGGCGGCTCGCGAAAGCTGCGGCCTAGTGGCCACGACGACCCCCTTGCGCACGACCGCCCCTCGTGTGGCGCACGAGCCCTCCTGACGACGACCTGATGATCCAACTACCCCGAGGAGTTGTCAAGCGCTCGAACGAGCGGTTGCCAGACCACGCGCGAGGGCGTAGCGTGGAGGCCGCCGTCGGAAGGAGATCGCCGTGAACGTGACCAGCGGGGACGCGTGGCGGAATCCACCGCTCTCGTGTGACATCGTCATGAAGGGCGGGATCACCAGCGGCGTCGTCTACCCGGGCGCGGTCGTGAAGCTTGCGCAGCGGTACCGGTTCCGGAGCATCGGCGGCGCTTCGGCGGGCGCGCTCGCGGCGGTGGCTGCCGCAGCGGCGGAGCACGGCCGCTCGAGCGGCGGGTTCGAACGGCTGGCGGAGGTCCCGCGCGAGCTCGCGAGCACCGTCGACGGCGCTCCCTTCATCCTCACGATGTTCCAGCCGGAGCCGTCGACGCGCGCGCTCTTTGACGCGGCGCTCGCGTTCCAGCGCTTCGGCGCGCTGCGCGGGATCGTCGCGACGATCCGCTCGTTCTGGCGCTTTCCGCTCCTCGCGCTCGCGCTCGTCGTCCTCGCCGTCGTGCTCGGGGTTGCGGGAGCGGTCCCGTGGTGGCTCGCCGTCGCTCTCATCGCGCTCGCTCCTTGGATCCTCGTGCTCGGTGTCGCGCGCGACGCGCTGGCGGCCCTCGGCGCGGTCGCGGGGAACGACTTCGGCCTGTGCCGGCTGGGCCCGGGCAGCGGGAAGGACACGGTGCTGACCGTCTGGCTGCACCGGCTCGTCCAGACCCTGTGCGGCCGGGCGGCGTCGCGTGAGGCGGCCGACGGACCGTACCGCTCACGTTCGCCGACCTGTGGGGGGTTCCGCCGCTCCGCGGGGACGAGACGGAGACGGAGCTCGTGGAGCGCGAGAGGCTGATCGATCACCTCGGCTGGAACGCGTCCGAGCGGGACGTCGACCTGCAGGTGATCACGACGAACCTCTCATTCGGCCGACCGATGCGGATCCCCACGACCGGCGACCGCTGGCGACCGAAGACGTCGGAGGACGGTGGCCTCCTTTTCGACCCTGCGGAGTGGGGGGGCTTCTTCCCGCGCGAGATCGTCGAGCACATGGAGGCGCACGCCGCCGAGCCGGAGGAGGAGGCCGCCGAGATCATCCGCGCCCAGGAGCCCGGGCGCCGGCTCCTCTACTTCCCGGGCGGCGCGCACCTGCCGATCGTCGTCGCCGCGCGCATGAGCTTGAGCTTCCCGGTGCTCATATCGACCGTGCCGCTCTGGCAGATCAAGTACCGCCGTGACGGCAGGCATCGCCTGACCCGGCTCGCGTTCTCCGACGGCGGCATCTCCTCCAACTTCCCCGTCCACTTCTTCGATGCGCCCCTGCCGACGCGACCGACCTTCGCGCTGAACCTCGCCGGGTTCGAGCGCGACGAGGACCCGGACCTCGACGATCCGAGCCAGGGAGTCCAGGACCCGGTCGGCGTCAACGAACGAGCGCGCGACTCCTGGAAGGAGCCGAGCTCCATGAGGGACTTCGCGATCGCGATCAAGGACGCGATGCAGAACTGGCGGGACAACGCGCAGGCGCGCATGCCGGGCTTCCGGGAGCGCGTCATCCACATCAAGCTGGCGAGCGGGGAGGGCGGGCTCAACCTCGCGATGGACGAGCAGAAAGTGTCGCGCCTGATCGCTCGCGGCGAGCACGCCGGCGGCCGCCTCATCGACCTCTTCTCTGGGCCGGAGGACGGCCCGCTCGAGCAGCGACCGCACTGGAACGACCACCGGTACGCGCGGTTCCGGATCCTCATGAGCTCGCTCGAGCGGCTGTTCCAGGGTTTCCAGAGCGGCTATACAGCCGCGCCCGACGCGGTGACGGCACCGTATGTCGAGCGCATCGCCGCCGGGCTCGAGCCTCCGTATCCGCTCACGCAGGCACGGCTCGCGTCGGCGCGGGCGAAGGCCGACGCCTACCGCGCGCTCGCCGACATCGTCGACACCCTGGACGACGACGACGTCCCGCGCCCGCGCGCGGTCGCGCGGCTCATGCCGCCGCTCTAGCGGTTACGCGCGGCGCTGAGCGATGATCTCCGGATGAGGATCGAGTCCTCGGTCACCTCGATCTCGTGGATCCCGCCGGAGGCAAATCGAGGGGATGCCGAAGCTCCCGTTCGACGTCCGCGTTGCCCGCTACGACGAGCCGCCGCCGGATCGCCTCGAGGAAGGCGATCTCCAGCGACTCTGCGACGCCGGCCGTTTCCGAGAGGCGAACCGCCTCGCCGCCTGGATCGATGTCGAGGACGACACGATCGTGGCGCACGGCCAGGAAGGCGGCGGCTTGGTCGGATCGACGCAGCTCCGGCTCGGCCCCGCAGGGCTGACGGTCCCGCGTCGGGTTCGACGTCCTCAGGCCACCGTCCGCCGATCCCGGATCGGCACCACCGCAACTCGGTCGAGCGGTTCGCCCGGGCGTACCTCGCCGGGGAGCGCGGCGGCGCGGTGACGGAGATCCTCGAGCGGCGGCTGCCGCGGGCGCGGCTCGACGCCGGCGTGCACGCGGCCGCGCTCTCGCTTGACGTCAGTCACCTGTTCGTGCAAAGCCCGCCGGGCTCGGGCAAGACGTGGCAGGGGGCAAAGATGGCCTTCGCGCTTATGCGCGACGGCAAGCGCGTCGGCGTGACGTCGCTGAGCCACAAGGCGATCAACAAGCTCCTCGAGGAGATCGAGAGGGAGGCGCGTGAGCAGGGATTCGACTTCAAAGAGCGGAAGAAGTCGACGGGCGGGAACGCGGAGTCGCGCTTCGAAGGGCGGTTCATCGACAGCGCCGACGGCTGGAAGCAACTTCTAGAGGAGGATCTCCAGCTCGTGGCGGGCACGTCCT
Source organism: uncultured Actinomycetes bacterium (assembly GCA_963722755.1). Lineage (GTDB taxonomy): Bacteria > Actinomycetota > Thermoleophilia > Gaiellales > Gaiellaceae > Gaiella. The sequence continues at coordinate 1,089 of CAVROJ010000015.1, read as the reverse complement.
GGCTTTTCGCGCGCGAGAATTTCGAGGGATTCGTGGACACGCTCTTCGTGGACGAAGCTGGCCAGGTATCGCTCGCCGACGCGATGGCGGTTGGCTCCGCCGCGGGGAACCTCGTCTTCCTCGGCGACCTCGAGCACACCTGGCGCCTCCGTCCGGAGATCTGTGCGTTCACGTCTGAGGTGTACTACGAGGGGCGTTTGCCGCCCGCCGAGACTCATGCAGCCTGTCGCCCGCCCGGGATCGCTGTGAGGAGGGCCGTTCGCATCACCCGGATCGCATATGTGGTCGCTCGGGACTGACCACCAAAGGAGCCTGGCGATTGAATATCTCACTAACGACTTTGCCGCGTCTCGCTACCGCTTGGATTGACCATCCCATGTGGCGGCAGGTCGGAGATCGCTCCGCGACGGCACTCCGACATCGCTCAGCTGACCGGCGCGAGAGTTCCTCTGGCGAACTCACCCGGAGTTAGGCCGCGCACCTTCGAGTACTTGCTTCAGAGCGGCGAAGTTGTCGTCCACTCCACTGGCTCTCATTCTGGAGACCAGCTCGATTGCTAGCGAACTGCGATGCGGCGCAGTTCTCAAGCGAGGGATGCGAGTTCTCCTGCCTTCGCATGATGGACGCGGTTGTCATCGTGCTGCTCGCGGCGTTTGCAGCACACGCTGTGAAGACCGGTCGGCCCGCCGTAGAATCAACATGCTTCTAACGAAAGGATCACGATGCCGACCTGGCTTTGGATCGTCATCATCGTCATTGTTGTGTTGGCTGTCGTTGGCTACTTCGGCCGAGGACGCCTCTCTAGGTAGCCGCCCCCGTCTTAGGTTTGTTTCGCTCGAGGGAGTAGACTCGTGGACTGGCCCTGCTGGCTAGAACCCCGGCCGAAAGCCCAAAGGCCGCCAACGCGCGTCAGCGCGCGAGGCGAGGAGCCTAGGCGAACAGAGTTCCAACTTGCAGGGCCGGCACTCTGCTGTGTCGAGCGATCTGGCGCGAGTGGTTGTAACTCGCGTTCACATCCGCTGGGAGCGGGACGATCGGTCTGCCGTGAGGATGGACCGACAAGGGTGTTGGGGCGTTCAAGGAGACGAT
>CAVROJ010000014.1:0-45161 GCA_963722755.1 uncultured Actinomycetes bacterium | reverse complement strand
GCCGTCGGGCAGTGCCTGGTTGCGCGGCCGGTTGCAGTCAGTGCACGAGGGAAGGAGGTTCCCCCAGCGGCGGCCAGCCAGTAGTAGATGCCCCACACGAGCTCGGAGCCGACCAGCACACCGCTCTTCGGCCGGAAGTGCTCCACGTCGAGGGGCTGGGTCGCCCCGAAGTAGCTCTCGCAGTAGGCGCACTTGAAGTGGAACGTGACGTTGAGCGCATCCTTGACAGCGGTGAGCTTGTAGACGCCGAACGCGAAGGGCTTGCCCTCCAGGGCTGTGTCGCCGAAGTGCGCGCGGGCCTTGCCGAGCTCGACCGCGCCCTTGTCGATCAGCTCCTGCGGCGCGCTCGGCAGCGAGCTTTGATCACCGGAGCGCCTTCCCCTCGCTCGCCCTCTCCCAGATCGCCGCGATCCGCTTCTTCGTCGACGCCTTCAGCTCGAGCCGCTCCGCGGGGTCGGCGATCGCGCCGGCCTTCGCGAGGTAGTCGTCGGCGGCCTCGAGCACGATCCGCTCGCGCCGCGTCGAGCCGAGCACCTCGAGGCCGTCGAGCCGACCTCGAGCTCCTCCAGGCGGCTCGTGTCGGCGGCGGTCCGGCTGAGGCTTCGCCTTGAGGAGGTAGTACTCGGCGAAGAGCGCGTCGAGCTCGGGGTCGATCGTGCTGTTCAGTCCGAAGTGCTCGGACGTCAGGAGCTGGTCGACGCGGAGGCCCGCCGACGGACGGGAGGTCGGTGACGGCGATGACCTGGCCCTCGGGGTCGCGCTTGACGACGACGACCTCCCCGTCGCCGAGGCCGCGCAGGCAGAGCGGGTCGTGCGTGGAGGTGAGGAACTGGACGCGCGGGAACACCTGGCGGAGGCTCGGCACGATCCGCATCCGCCAGCGCGGATGGAGGTGCGCGCCGAGCTCGTCGATCAGCACGGTGCCCTCGGCGGCGTCCACGCTCGGCCACTGCCGTAGCAGGGTGATCATCAGGTCGGTGGCGAGCGCGACGACCGACTGGTAGCCGTCGCTCAATGCTCGAGGGGACGCGGAGGCCGAACGCCTCGACGTCGACGCGCCCCGCGCGGCGGTTGCGGACGAGGCGGTCGTCGCTCTCCAGCGCGAGAAGGCCTTTCAACGCTCGCGCGACACTGTCGAAGACGTCGTCCTCCAGCGAGAGCAGCCAGTCGGTCGAGTTGCCGATGGGAGAGAACGGGTCGAACAGGTTCTGCACCCGGGCGAGCGACGACGTCTGCGGGGGAGCCCGCTCGCCGCGGCGCGGGAGGAGCCGTGTCGCGCCGTAGCCCAGGAGGATCACCTTGGCGTCTGCGCGCCGCCCTCGAACCGCTCGCTGCTCCGCGAGAAGCGGAGCTCGATCGGTTCCGGGCTTCCGGCGAGGTGGACGCGGACGTGGCCGCTTCGTTGCCGTTTCGCACGTACGTCCTCGCGTCGAGGCCGAGCGCGTCCCGCTCCGGTGCTGCCCATCAGCGCGAGGCGACCGCCTGGAGGAGTGAGCTCTTGCCGCAGCCGTTCTCGCCCAGGAGCATCAGCCAGGCGCCGTCGCGGTCGACGACGCGAGGCTCGGAGGGGTGAGGCACAGGTCGCCGATGACCTTGAAGTTGCGCACCTCGATCCGCTCGATCCGGCGAGTGCGCCTGAAGTAGTCCTCGCTGGCGTTGGCCTCGCCCGCGAGCGAGTAGGCGTCTTGCGCGATCTGGGCCTTGTCGAACGCGCCCTTGACCCGCTTCGCTCCGCCTTCGTGACCACCGCGCAGGTCGCCCGACGACCTCTGCGACCGACGAAGGTCCCTCCGGCGACGCCTGGAGCGCCTGGTCGATCTCCGTTCGCTGGCCCTGGGCCCAGGTGTTGAGGAACTGGCGCCGGAGCGCCGAGAACGGAAGCGCGCGATCGAAGAGGCGGTCGAAGGCCACGGGGTCGAGGCCCGCTCTTCGTGGCCATCCCCGCCGCGGTTTCTTCCCAATCGCTCCTCACCTGGGCGAGCGCCTCGACGCGGGAGGCGAGGAGCTGGGCACGGTTGAGTCCGAGGATCTCGATCGTCGCGCGCCCCTTCGTCGGTCGTCGAGACGACGGAGCCGTCCTCCGTGTAGACGAGGTGCTGCTCCGGATCGTCGTGACGCGGCTCGAGCAGGAGTGGTCGCTCGTCCCGCAGCGCCACCCCGGTCGTCCCGGGCGCGGCCGGGCTTCCTCGGACCGGGGAACCGCGAGCCCTTGAAGCTCTGGCACTCGGCGCAGCTCGGGTAGAGGTTCTCCCACGCGTAGGCGAGCCACCAGTAGTGGTCGGGGCTGAGGGAGCCGTCGAGCGCGAGCGCGCCGCTCGCCGGCCGGAAGCGGTCGACGAGCATCGCCTGCTCCGTGAGCGGCGCCTCGCAGTAGGCGCACTTGCCGGTGCAGGCGCCCCAGAGCGCCGACCGGACGGACGGGTCGGCGAGCGGCGTGTCGTCGAAGAGGAAGCTCTCCTGTGAGCGCTCCTTCGCCGGCCGCTCGAAGAAGGCCCGTGCGCGCTCGTGGGCGGCGCGGGCGTCGGCGGAGTCGAGCGCGCGCGGTGCCTGCGTGTCGGCGTGCGCGACGATCACGCGGCGGACCTCCCCCCGCGTGAACGCGCGCCGCAGCGTCTTCGGTCGGCTCATCTGCTCCCTCCGAACGCCTGGCCGGAGGGTAGAGCACCGCGGCGGTGCGCGCCACGCCGACCCCGACGCGCGTCGCGGGTCAGTCGAACAGGTCGAGCGCGGCGGTCGGCTGCTTGAACGGCGGGATCACGTAGATCCCGGCCGCGCGCGCCCGCGAGCGCCTCGACGAGCTCCCGCGCGAGCCCGAGTCCGACGGCAGGCGCGTCCGGTCCGGCGGCCTGGAGCGCTCGAGAGCACCGGTCGGGAACCGTGATCCCGGGCACCTCGTTGTGGAGGCGGAGCGCCATCGCATGGCTGCGGAGCGGCCAGACGCCGACCAGCACCGGGATCGGCCAGGCGCCGCCGAGGCGCTCGACGAAGCGGTCGAGCAGCTCGAGGTCGAACAGCGCCTGGGTCATCGCGAACTGCGCGCCTGCGTCGACCTTCCGCCGGAACCGCTCGAGCTCGAGGTCGAGGTCGGCGGCCGACGGGTTGACGGCGACGCCGATGAAGAACGACGTCGGGGCGTCGATTCCCTTGCCGAGGTAGTCCTCGCCGCGGTTCAGCGACGAGAGAAGCTGGACGAGGCCGATCGAGTCGACCTCGTAGACGCCGCGCGAGCCCGGGTAGTCGCCGACGTGCGGCGGGTCGCCCGTGACGGCCAGGACGTTCCGCATGCCCTCGGCGTGGGCGCCGAGCAGGACGGCCTCGAGCCCCATCACGGTCGTGTCGCGCGGCGTGACGTGCGGGATCGTCTCGATCCCGACCTCGCGCTGCAGCGTCGCCGAGGTCATCAGCGCGTTCATCCGCGCGCGCGCCATCGGGTTGTCGTTGACGTCGACGAAGCCGACGTGCCCCGAGGCGCGGATGCGTGCGCGCGACCTCGAGCAGCCCGTCGAGCGAGCCGCCCTTCGGCGGGTCGAGCTCGACGGACACGACCCACTCGCCCTCGCGAAGCGCGCGCGCGAGGCCGGTCTCCTCGGCGCGGGCGGCGGGCGCAAGGGCGAGCTCGGGCTCCTCCACCTCGAGCGCGCGCGGTCGGCAGCGCGGCCGGCGTCGAACGCCTCGCGGATCGCCTCGATCTGGGCGGGCGTCGTGCCGCAGCAGCCGCCGACGATCCGCGCGCCGAGCTCGACCGCCTGCACGGCGAACTCGGCGAAGTAGTCGGGGGTCGAGTGCGGGTAGACGACCCGGCCGCCGGCGAGGCTCGCGAGGCCGATGTTCGGCAGGGCGGCGAGCGGGATGCCCGCGTCGCGCATCTCGCGGAGGGCACGCAGCGCGACCGTCGGGCCCGCGCCGTGATTCGTCCCGATCGCCGCGACGTCGAGCGCGGCGAGGCGCCGCGCCGCAGCCTCGGCGCCGACGCCGCCGGTGATCTCGGCCTCGTCGTCGAACGTGAGCAGCGCGACGATCGGGAGCGACGAGACGCCGCGCACCGCCTCGACGGCGACGACGAGCTCCTCGAGGTCGAAGAACGTCTCGACCATGAACAGGTCGACGCCGCGTCCCTCGAGCACGCGTGCCTGCTCCGCGTAGAGCGGGCCGTGCTCGGAGGGGTCGAACACCTCGAGCTCGCCGAGAGGGCCGATCGAGCCCGCGATGAAGACGTCGCGGCCCGAGACCTCGCGCGCCTCGCGCGCGAGGCGGACGCCCGCGGAGTTGATCTCCTCGAACGCGTCGTCGAGCAGCAGCGCGGGCGAGCTTGCGCCGGTTCGCGCCGAACGTGTTCGTCTCGATCAGCTCGGCGCCCGCCGCGATGTAGCTCGTGTGCACCGCGACGACGCTCTCGGGCGCGCGGAGGTTCGCCTCCTCGGGACAGCGCAGGCCGGCGACGGCGCCGGAGACCAGCGCGCCCATGCCGCCGTCGGCGACGAGCGGAGGGCCGGCTCGCAGGCGATCGAGGAAACGGCTCACGGATCGGCCACTCTAGCGACCCGCTCGGAAGCGGGCTCGCCGTCGCAGCCCCGGTGGCCCGGACGAAGCGGGGCTGCCGCCGGGCCCCGCTCCGACACGGCTGGCTCCCTCGTAGCGGGGAGCCGGCCCCCCTCCGCGCCGAGCGGCGTCCGGTGAGCCGAAGCGGTCATCGGCGGCGCCGCCGCGGCGGCCGCTCATCACCCCGCCGGGGTCATGCTTGCGGCGCGTTCGCCGCCGAGAGTGTGCCAGAGGACGGAGAGGGGGCGGCCATCGCCGCCCCGATCTCCACTCCGCGGCCGCGGAAATGATTGCCGTCAGTTCCCGACCGTTGGAGCTGCCTCTCGCATCGGCAGCGACCCGCACGTCCTTGAGCGCCGGCTCGGACCTCCATCCAAGCGCGGCGCCTTCAGGTCCCGTTAGCGTCGCTCAGGCTCGTCGGTGGAGGACGCGGCCCTCCATGCCGCCCGCGACCGTGACGAGCTCGCCGGTGACGTGGCCGGAGAGCCGCTCCGAGGCGAGGACGACGACCTGCGCCGCGACGTCCTCGGGCGTCGCGACCTTGCGCAGAGGCATCGTCCGCGTGATCCGCCGCACGTCGTCCTCGCTCGAGCATCCCCCGCGTCATCGGCGACACGGTCCAGCCGGGCGCGACGGCGTTGACGCGCACGCGCGGGCCGATCCGCGCCGCCTCGTTCTTGAGCGAGAGGAGCAGCCCGCCCTGGATCGCGGCCTTCGCGGCGGCGTAGTCGGCGTGGCCCGCCTCGCCGAAGCGGCCGGCGGTCGACCCGACCAGCACGAGCGCGCCGCGCCGCTGCCGCGAGCCCGCGGAGGAACGCGCGCGCCGTGAGGAACGTCGCGGTGAGGTTCAGCGCGATCGTCCGCTCGAAGCGCGCGAGCGACATCTCGCGGACGGCGACGTCCTCGGCGGGATAGACGCCGGCGACCGCCGCGCACACGTCGACCGAGCCGAGCGCCGCGCGCGCGTCGTCGAACAGCCGGTCGGCCTCCCGCTCGACCGTCAGGTCGGCTCGGGCGATCGGCGCCCCGCCGAGCTCGTCGGCGAGCGCGCGTGCCCGCTCCTCGCCGCGGTGGTAGTGGACGAGCACGCGGGCGCCCTCCGCGGCGAACGCCCGCGCGCAGGCCGCTCCGATCCCGCCGGACGCGCCCGTGACGACGACGCCCTTGCCTGCGAGGTCCGTCTCCACGGGCGCGAGCCTATGACTCAGTACGTCTCGAGCGAGCCGCGCCGGCGGCCCTCGACCTCGAACAGGCGGAAGAGCACGTACGCGGCGGCTGCGTAGAGCGAGCCCGATCGCGCCTCGGTCGCGAGCAGCCCGGCGACGTCGCCGAGCGGCGCGCCGGCCGCGACCTCGCGCGCCGCCTCGATCCCGTGCGTGAGCGGCAGGCAGCGTCCGATCGCGCGCGAGCCAGCCGGGCAGGTCGTCGACGGCGACGTTGACGCCGCAGACGAGCAGCATCAGGAAGTAGACGAGGTTGGCGCCGAAGAAGACGTCCCGCGCGCGCAGGCCGATCGAGCCGATCAGCATCCCGAGCGCGACGCACGAGCACGTCGTCACGAGCACGACGAACGCGAGCGCGGGCACGCTCCCGTCGGCGGGCCGGAAGTCGAGGAGCAGCCAGCCGACGCCGAAGCCGAACGCCGAGACGAACAGCCCGTTGGCGATGAACGGCAGCGCCCGGCCGGAGAAGATCGCGAGCCGGTTCGCCGGCGTGGCGAGCAGCGGCGAGAGCGTGCCGAACTGGCGCTCGTTCGCGATCCCCATCGTCATCCCGTAGATCCCGGACATCGCGGCGACCTGGACGGCGTTGCCGACGATGAAGAACGCGTCGTCCTGCTGCCCGCGTAGCGGCCGAGGTACGTGAAGAAGAGGATCTGGAAGAGCGGGCTGCCGAGCATCGTCGTCGACGTACATCAGCGGGCTGATCCAGTTGAAGAGCGCGCGGTACGAGATCGCGCCGCCGACGAAGAAGACCCGCGGCGCGGCGGTCACGTCAGCGAGAGCGTGGCGCGCTGCGCGCGAGCCGCTCGAAGTTCGCGGAGCGCAGATCGCGCCGAGGACGAGTAGACGACGCCCGAGCGCCGACGCACAGCGCGATCTCCGGCCACGCGTCTGCCGCCGAGCGCCGCGTCGCGGATCGCGCGCATGCCCCAGGTCGGCGACAGCACCCACGCGATCGGCTCGACCCAGCCGGGCAGCAGCGTCAGCGGCACGAGCAGCCCCGTGGCGAGCCAGACCGGGTACTCGAGCAGGTTCGAGAACGCGTTCGCGTTGCCGGTAGAGGACGAACGTCGAGGCGAGCACGAGCCCGAGCATGCCGAGGCTGACGATGGTCGCCGGCAGCGCGACGGCGAGCTGGAGCGGGTGCGCGAAGTCGAGCGGCGACGCCGAAGAAGACGCGCCCCCAGACGAGCGTCGCGACGACCGAGTAGAGCGCCGATCGTCGACGGTCGCGACCGTCAGCGGCAGCAGGACGGCGAAGAACGGCGGCGGCGCGCCCACCATCAGCTCGAGCGTGCCCTGCCAGCGCTGCCACTGGATCGCGCCTCCCGACCCGAAGAGGGTCGCCGACCAGATGCCCATCAGCCCGGCGCCGAGCGCGACGTAGAGCAGCGTCCCCTCGCGGCTGCCGGCTCGAACATGAAGAACGCGATCGACGCGAAGATCACCGGCTGGAGCACCGAGACGAGCACGAAGAACAGCGAGTGCGTGAGTCCCTTCAGGTGGAACAGCCAGCCCATCCAGAACAGCCGCGCGCTCACGGGGTGCACCGTAGCCAGCCACCCGCGGTCGAGGAGTGCGGCAAGCCGAACTCCGAGCGTCCGGCCTCCGAGCTCGCACGTTGCGGCGGCGCGAACGGCCGGCAACACGGAGCGAGTGCGATGCGAGACGGCGACGTAGGCAACGCCTGTGTTGGCTCGACACAAGCGCTCTCGGCGCTACGAACGTGCGATCAGCACGAATTCCGGTCGTCCGCCGTCCGGGGCAGAGGGGGTTCCCTCCGGGACCTGCAGGTTGATCGTGAACGTCGAGCCCACGCCGGGCTCGCTGCGCACCTCGGCCGAGCCGCCCATCGCCTCGGCGAGCTCGCGGACGATCGCGAGGCCGAGGCCGGTGCCGACCTGGCGCTCGCCGCGAAGGCGGTCGTAGAGGTAGAAGCGCTCGAAGGCGTGCGGCAGATCGGCCTCGCTCCACGCCCGGGCCGTCGTCCACCACCTCGAGCCGGCCCGGTCCGGCGACGATGCGAACGGTGCCGCCGCGCGGCGTCGAGCGAAGCGCGTTCTCGACGAGGTTCGAGAGCGCCTGGAGCACGCGGTCGGGGTCGCCGACGGCGCGCGGAGCCCGGCTCGGCCATCACGTAGAGGCCGACCCCGAAGGAGCGGGCCGCGCCCTCGTGCCGCTCGAAGGCGGCGACCGCCCTCTCGCCGAGGTCGAGCGGCTCGGCGCGGACCGCGAACGAGCGGCGGCGCAGCCGGGCGAGGTCGAGAAGGTCGCCGACGAGCCGCTCGAGCCGCCGTGCCTCGCGCTCGATCACCCTCGCCGCTCCGACCGGCTCCAGGACGCCGTCCTCGAGGGCCTCCGCATGGCCGCGGATCGCGGTCAGCGGGGTCTTGAGCTCGTGGCTGACGGAGAGCAGGAACGCCCGCTCCGCATCCTGTGTGCGCGCGAGCTCGTCCGAGAGGTGGTTGAACGACGCGGCGAGCGTCGATGCCTCCCGTGGACCGGACACCGGCAGCGGCTCGGGATGCTCACCCGTCGCGAGCGCACGGCTGGCATCGGACACGCGGGCGATCGGCCGCGCGACGGCACGGGCGAGGAGCAGCGCGACGATCCCCGCCAGCGCCGCTCCCACGAGCCCGGCGAGGCCGAGCCCGAGCGCGAAGGGCGTCCAGTCGGCGGCCTGCCGCGACGCGGGGCGGAGGAGCACGATCGCCTCGTCGCCGTTGCGGCGGGCGGCATAGAGGAAGCGCGTCCCGCGGACGTCGACGCTCCCGCTCGCGAGGGCGCCCGAGCTGATCCTCCGCGCGCCCGAGCCCGGGAGCAGCAGCTCGGCCTGGGCGGGCGTGAGGATCGCGAGTCGCTGCTCGTCGGTCGCGAGGAACCGTCCCAGCTCGACCTCCGGTCCCCGCGAGGGCTCGTCGCGCCGCTGCGCGGCGATCAGCTCGACCTGCCGCTCGAGCGCGTGGATCGCCGACTGCTCGAGCGAGCGTCGCGTGAGCAGCGCTCCTGCGACCACCGTCACGACGAGCGACACGAGCACCGTCCCGGCGATGCCCAGGAAGAGGCGGGAGCGCAGGCTCAACCCGGCACCAGCTTGTAGCCCGCCCTCCGCACGGTGCGGATCAGGTCGGGGCGGCCGAGCTTGCGGCGGAGCTGGGCGACGTGGACGTCCACCGTGCGCGTGCCGCCGGGGAACGACAGCCCCCAGACGCGCTCGAGCAGCCGCTCGCGGCCGACGACGACGCCCGGCCGCTCGGCGAGGTGCCACAACAGGTCGAACTCGCGCGCCGTGAGCTCGACGTCCACGCCGGCGACCGTCGCCGAGCGGGAGCGCCGGTCGAGGGTGACGTCGCCGGCGACGAGCACGTCGTCGTCGGTCTCCGGCTCCGCGCGCCGCAGCACCGCGTGCACGCGGGCGACGAGCTCGCGCGGGGAGAACGGCTTCGTCACGTAGTCGTCCGCGCCGAGCTCGAGACCCGTTACGCGGTCGACCTCCTCGTCGCGCGCGGTCAGCATCACCACCGGGAGCCGCGAGCACGCGCGGATCGCGCGGCAGAGGTCGAAGCCGTCGGTGTCGGGCAGCTGCAGGTCGAGGATCGCGAGCCGCACGTCGTGCTGCTCGAGCGCCTGGAGCCCCTCGGTGCCGCGCTCGGCCCAGACGACACGGAACCCGTCGCGCTCGAGGTACGCGCGGACGAGCGACGCGATGTCGGGCTCGTCCTCGACGACCAGGATCGTGCCGCCCTTCTGCATGTCAGGCGGTCCCCTGCCGCACGAGCACGACCCGCGCGGCTCCGTTCGCCCGGAGGACGACCTCGACGCTCAGCCCGGGGCGGAGGGCCCGCACTCCGACGCGACCGCCCGCGCGCCACACGGCCGTCCTCGCCGTGATCGGGATGCGGATCGTGTCTCCCGGTCCACGCCTGAGGACGAGCGCGCGGGGCCGGACTCGCACGAGGCGGCCGACCTCGGTCCGGTCCGCGACCCGGCCGAAGGCCCGGATCACGAGGGCCGGCCCCGAGCCCACGGTCACCGCCTCGGCGACGAGGCCGCGGCGGACGGCGCCGGAGGTGGCCCTGCGCCCGTTCAGCCGGTAGCGGGTCTCCGGGCCGACAGGGACCGTGATCTCCGTCCCGTCGAGAGCGCGGAGGACGATCGCCGTCGGGCCGGCCGCCTGGACGATCCCACGCTCGACGACGCGGTCGGCCGCGGTCGCAGGCGCCGCCGCCGCGAGCGCCGCGCACGCCGCCAGGAGCACGAGGAGAGCCCTCACGTCCGGATCGTCACAGGCCCGCGTTAGCGAACCGGTGCTCCGACGTAAGCCGTCTGTAAGGCGACCCGCTGCTACGCGCGGTCGAGCGTGGCGTGGCGGAGGCTCAGCCGCTCGGCGTTGCGGATGAAGGCGTAGCCGATCGCGCCGTACACGACCCCGATCACGAGCTCCGCGCCGAGGAGCCCGCCGACGTCGGAGAGCGCCTCGCCGTCGGCGATGCGCCTCGCCGCCTCGATCCCGTGGGTGAAGGGCAGCACCTCCGAGATGGCCTGCATCCACTCGGGAAGCTCGTCGACGGGGACATTGGCGCCGGTGAAGACGAGGAGCACCCCGAACATGATGTTCGCGAGCACGGCCTGCTCGCGGAGCAGCAGCCCGATGCCCGCGCCGACGAGCCCGAGGCCGGTGCACGAGAACGCGCAGATCGCGGTCGCGAGCGCGAGCGGGGCGTACGACGACGCGGGGACGTCGATGCCGACGATCAGGCCGCCCACCGCGAGCGCGAACGCCGCCACGAAGAAGCCGTTGACGACCACCGGGAGCGCCCGTCCGAGGAAGAGCGGCAGACGCGGCGCGGGGCTCACGAGGATGTACCCCAGTGTGTGCTGGAAGCGCTCCCCGCCGATCGTGAACGTCATCGCGAAGAGGCACGGGATCGCGGCGTACTGCACGGCGTTGCCGATCACGAAGAACTCGTCGGACTCGAGGCCCGCAGAGCGTCCGATGTAGACGAACAGCAGGATCTGGAAGATCGGCGCGACGAGCATCGACGGGATGTAGATCTCGGGGCGGAGGAACGAGAAGAGCGCCCGGAAGCTGATCAGGCCGCCGACGAAGAAGATCCTGAGAGCGTTCACGCGAGGGCGAGCGATCCCGCGCGGCGCGCGCTCGAGAGCACCGTCTCGAGGACCGCGATCCCGATCACGAGGTACGCCGCCCCGAGCGCGAGCGCCAGCCCCATCTCGGGCCAGGGCCCACCGCCCGACGCCGCCTCGCGGATCGCGTCGACGCCCCAGGTCGGCGCGAGCACCCAGGAGATCGGCCTCACCCAGGCCGGGAGCAGCGCCAGGGGGACGAGGAACCCGGCGATCAGCCAGACCGGGTACTCGAGCAGGTTCCCGAGCGCCCACGCGGTGCGGTAACGGACGAACGACACGGCGAGCAGGAAGCCCATTGCGCCGATCGAGACCACGGTCGCGACGATCGCGACCGCCAGCGCGACCGGCTGCTCGAACGGCAGGTCGACCCCGAAGACGAAGCGGCTCAGGAGCAGCGTCGCGGTCATGCTGTACAGCCCGAGCGCCGACATCGCGACGGTCACCGGGAGCAGGACGGCGGCGAAATGGACGGGCGCCGAGACGAGCAGCTCGAGCGTCCCGTGCCAGCGCTCGCGCTGCATCGCCGAGCCGGCGGACGTGCTCGTCGACGACCAGATGCCCATCACCGCGGCGCCGAAGGATGCGAAGACCAGCGACTCGCCGCCCGCTCCCGCGCGGAACATGAGGAACGCGATCGTCGCGAAGAACAACGGCCACAGCACGCCGAGGAAGCCGTCGAACGACGAGCGCATCATCATCTTCAGGTGGAGCCCGAACCCCACGGCCAGGACGCGCGCGAGGCGGAGCGAGGGAGACGTGCGGTCGGGATCGGCCGCAGGCGCGGCGTCAGCCATCCGCCGCGACGGGCTGCTCGGTGACGAGCGCCACGTAGGCGTCCTCGAGCGTCGGCTCGCGGGTCGTGACGCGGCCGAGCGAGACGCCGTCGAGGCGGGCGAGGACGTCGTGCGTCGGCTCGCGGCCCACATCCGCCTGGACGACCACCACCTGTGCCTGGTCACGGTCCTCGACGGCGACCGAGTTGACGCCCTCGATCGTGCGCAGCAGCTCGACGGTGGAATCCTCGATCCCGTAGACCTCGATCTCCACGACGACACCCTCCGAGACGCTGCCCTTGAGGTCGCGTGGCGTTCCCTCGGCGACGATCCGTCCCTTCGCGACGACGGCGATCCGGTCGCAGAGCGAGTCGGCCTCGAACATGTAGTGGGTCGTCAAGAGGACTGTCTTCCCCGCATCCTTCAGCCCGGCGATCGTCTGGCGGAGCTCCCTCGCGCCGACGGGGTCGACCCCGATCGTCGGCTCGTCGAGGAAGAGGACGGGTGGGTCGTGGAGCAGGCCGCGGGCGATGTGGAGGCGCTGGCGCATCCCGCGCGAGTAGCCCTCGACCCGCTCCTTCTCCCGTCCCTCGAGGCCGACGAGCTCGAGCAGCTCACCGATTCGCTCGCGCTGCCGCTTCGGGTCGACGCCGTACAGCTCGGCGAAGTAGCGCAGGTTGTCGAGCGCCGAGAGGCGCTCGTAGAGGCCGCGGTCGCCGCCGAACACGTACCCGATCCGCTCCCGCACCCAGTGTGCGTCGTCGACGACGTCGTGCCCCAGCACGCGCGCGTGACCGGAGGTGGGGATGAGCAGGGTGATGAGCATCTTGATCGTGGTCGTCTTCCCGGCGCCGTTCGGGCCGAGGAGCCCGAAGAGCTCGCCTTCCTCGATCTCGAAGCTGACCCCGCGCACCGCCTCGACGTCGATCGAGCGCCGCCGGAAGGTGCCGGTGGTCGTCCTGTACGTGCGGTGGAGGTCGATCGCCTCGACGACGGGTGCCACGGCACGCAACGGTAGCCCTTGACGTTGCGGATGCCGGTGGGGTTGACCGCACCACGTGGCGACGTATTGACATGTCACCTGGCGCCCTGCGACAGTACTCGCCGCGCTCCGCTGCGGACGCGTGCCGGGGTCGCAATCCCGATCGAAGAATCGGAGTCTCATCACGAGAGGGTCTATGAAGGAGGCACGAATGAAAGGACGCGGAGGAGTGGTGCTCGCGCTTGCGACGATCGTCGCCGCAGCGCTTGCATCGACCGCCGGAGCCGGGTCGTCGACCGTCGCACGCGCAGAGGCGGTCGATTGCACCGGGACGCTGAAGATCGCGCTCATCACTCCGCTGACGGGTGGTGCCGGCTTCCTCGGGCAGGAGCAGCTGTCGTGGACGAGGTACGCGGTCAAGACGCTCGCCAGGCCCCTCGGGCTGAGGGTGCAGCTCGTGCTCGGCGACACGCCGGTCGAGAAGGGCCCGGGCGAGGGCCTCGTCGTCGCGCAGAAGATGATCGCCGACTCCCGGCTCGTCGCGGTGATCGGCCCGGCGACGTCGGGGGGTGCGGCCTCGGCGAGCAACGCGCTGTCCGCGGCCGGGATCGCCCACATCTCGCCGTCCGCGACGCGGACGTCGCTGACGAAGGGCCCGAACAAGGAAGGCACGCCGGGTTCTTCCGGGTCGTCCCCGGCGACTACATCCAGGGCCCGACGCGACGCGAACTACATGGCCGACAAGCTCAACGCGAAGAAGGTCGTCCATCATCGACTTCCAGGAGCCGTACTCGGTCGGTCTCGCCGATGCGGCCGAGGCGGCGCTCAAGAAGAAGGGCGTCGACGACGATCAGGCAGTCGACGTCGGTCAACACGACCGACTTCTCGTCGCTCGTCACGCGCGTGCCGAACGACGCGGACATCGTGTTCTTCCCGACCCAGCAGCCCGCGGACGCGCAGACGTTCGGCCAGCAGCTGCTCGAGCAGGGCAAGCGGGCGAAGGTGTTCGGCGGAGACGGGTCGAACGCCCCGGCGGCGTTCAAGCTCGCCGGCTCGTACGTCTCGAACTTCGCACCGGACATCAGCGGCATCGCGGTCGACGAGGCGCTGATCGCCGGGTGGAAGAAGGACAACCCGAGCGCGCCGCTCGGGTCGTTCGGGCCGCCCGCCTACCTCGCCACGCAGGTCGCGCTGAACGCGATCAAGAAGGCGTGCGACGCGGGCAAGCGGCACGATCGCAGAACCGGAGCGCCGTCCTCAGGAACGTCAAGAAGGTCGACCGTCATCCCGAACTCGATCCTCGGGCGGCACGTTCCGCTTCTCGACGAAGTCGAACAACGAGCCGCTGAACGCGAAGTTCTACATCTTCCAGATCCAGACGAACGGCACGTACAAGCTCGTCGGCTAGCCGGCGCGACGCGATCGGGGCGGCCCGGCCAGCGCCGGGCCGCGTCCGGTCTGCGCGGTTGTAGACTCGCGGCCCCGCGTGGACACGTTCATCCAGCTGACGCTCAACGGCCTCACGCTCGGGAGCGTCTACGCGCTGATCGCGCTCGGCTACTCGCTCGTCTACGGGATCCTCAAGCTCCTCAACTTCGCCCACGGCGACGTGTTCATGGTCGGGTCGTTCATCGGCTTCGGCGCCCTGCAGCTGCTCGGCGGCTCGACCGACCCGTCGTCCCGGTCTGGCTCCTGCTCATCGCTGATCACGCTCGCCGCGATGGCGGGCTGCGCCGTGCTCGGCGTCGCGATCGAGCGCTTCGCCTACCGGCCGCTCCGCGACGCACCGCGGATCGCGCCGCTGATCAGCGCGCTCGGCGTCTCGTTCTTCCTCGCGTACTCGATGCAGCTCCTCTTCGGCGCCGAGCAGCGCGACTACGACGCGTTCTCGCTGGCGACGGCGTGCTGTTCCTCGACGGGCTTCGACATCGGCAACGTGCGCGTCCCGCTGCTGCGCATCATGATCATCTCGCGCGCGTTCGCGCTGATGGTCGTGCTCTGGTGCTCGTCACGCGGACGCGGACCGGCAAGGCGATGCAGGCGACGTCGCACGACCGCGAGGCGGCGGCGATGATGGGCATCGACATCGACCGCGTGATCGTGTTCGCGTTCGTGCTCGGCTCGGCGCTCGCGGGCGCGGCCGGCGTGCTGTTCGCGCTGCGGGCGCCGACGTTCGCCGTCGATCGGTTTCCTCGCCGGCCTCAAGGGGTTCACGGCCGCGGTGATCGGCGGGATCGGCTCGATCCCGGGGGCGATGGCGGGCGGGCTGATCCTCGGCTTCGCCGAGGCCTACACCCAGGGCTACATCTCGACGAAGTGGTCCGACCTGCTCGTGTTCGTGATCCTGATCGTGTTCATGCTGTTCCGCCCGCAGGGCCTCTTCGGCAAGGCCGACATCAGGAAGGTCTGAGTCACGTGCCGACCCGACCGACTGGACGACGACCTCACGCAGCCGCTCGAGGGCGCCGCCGAGGCGAGCGCGGCGGAAGGCGCGACGAGCCCGGCGGTCGGCCGCGACGAGTGGGTCGCGCGACACGGCGAGCGCCGCACGCGCCGCGGCGGGCCTGCTCGGCACGCTCGAGGAGCGGCTCGCGGCCGTCCCGTGGTGGGCGTGGCTGACGCTCTTCGTCGCGATCATCTGCCTGCTGCCGGTCGGCTTCGAGAGCGGTTACGTCCGGCGCGTCGCGTTCGACACCGTCGTCTTCATGCTGCTCGCGCTCGGGCTGAACATCGTCGTCGGCTGGGGCGGGCTGCTCGACCTCGGCTACGTCGCGTTCTTCGGGATCGGCGCGTACGCGTACGCGCTGCTCGGCTCGGACCAGTTCGACATCCACCTGCCCGACGCTCGTCGTGATCCCGCTCGTCGCGATCGTCGGCGGCGATCGTCGGGCTGGCTCGTCGGCCTGCCGTCGCGACGGCTGACGGGCGACTACCTCGCGATCGTCACGCTGTTCTTCTTCCAGGTGTTCCTCACGTTCACGAACAACGGCGACGACGTCTTCGGCCACGAGCATCACGAACGGGCCGAACGGGATCCTCAACGTCGACGAGTTCAGCATCTTCGGCTGGACGCTCCCGCGTGACCACCGGAGGGGCTCTTCGCATCGTCGTACCTCTACGTCGCGCTCGCGTTCTTCGTCGTGGTCTACGTCGCGCTCCGCCTCCTCAACGACTCGCGCACGGGCCGCGCGTGGCGGTCGCTGCGCGAGGACCCGCTCGCCGCCGAGCTGATGGGCATGCCGGTCAACCGGCTCAAGCTGATGGCGTTCGCGTTCGGCGCCGTCGGTCGCCGCCGCTCACGGGCACGTTCGCCGCGGCGCTCAACGGCAGCGTCTTCCCGCAGAACTTCGAGTTCCCGCTGCTGATCACCGTCTACACGATGGTCATCCTCGGCGGCGCCGGCAGCCAGGCCGGGGTCGTGCTCGGCGCGGTCATCGTCAGCGTCCTGCTCGAGGTGCTCCGCGACCCCGGCGACGCGCGCGGCCTCTTCTACGTCGTCGTCCTGCTCGCGCTCGTCGCGGTGTTCCGCGCCGTCGCGCAAGCTCGCCGTCGTCCTCGGGGGCACGATCGTGCTTCGGCTTCGTCGCGCGGCTCGTCGCCGGCGCGATCGACGACGCGTGGACCGCCGGGCCGGCGGCGGCGGCGGCCGGCTCGCGCGTGGGCGGCCGACTGGGTGATCGTCCCGGCGCAGCTCGCCAGCTGGGTCGCGCCGGTCTCGTACATCGGCCTCGTCGCGCTGGTCGCTCGCGCTGACGCTCGTGCGCGGCTGGGTGCGGATCGCCCTCATGGTCCCGACGCTCTACCTCGCCGCGTTCGTCTGGGAGAACGTGATGCTCGCGCAGCCCGAGTCGACGCGCTACATCGTCCTCGGCGCGATGCTGGTCGCGATGATGATCGCCCGCCCGCAGGGGCTGCTCGGCGAGAAGCGCGTGGAGATCGTGTGATGGCCGACGCGCGCTGCTCGAGCTCCACGGCGTGTCGATGGCCTTCGGCGGGCTCAGGGTCGTCGACGGCCTCGACCTGCACGTCGACGAGGGCGAGATCGTGTCGCGTGATCGGCCCGAACGGCGCGGGCAAGACCACGCTGTTCAACCTCGTCACCGGCATCTACGAGCCGACCGAGGGCGACATCCTCTTCGAAGGCGAGAGCATCACGGGCCTCGAGCCGCACCGCATCACGCGGCAAGGGATCGCGCAGGACCTTCCAGACGCTGCGGCTGTTCCTCAACATGACGGTGCGCGAGAACGTCATGGCCGCCGCCTACGGCCACACGCATGCCGGGCCCGCTCCGCTCGATGCTGCGCACGCCCGGGCAGCGACGCGAGGAGCGCGAGATCCGCGCGCTCGCCGAGGAGCGGCTCGCGTTCTTCGGCGAGCGGCTGATGGGCTACCGCTGGGACCAGCCCGCCTACTCGCTCTCGTACGCGAACCGCCGCCGGCTCGAGATCGCGCGCGCGACGGCGACCAAGGCCGCGCCTGCTGCTGCTGGACGAGCCCGCGGCCGGGATGAACCCGAAGGAGACCCAGGAGATCACCGAGCTGATCGGGCAGCTGCGCACGGAGGGCGGCTACACGATCCTCGTGATCGAGCACGACATGCACGTCGTGGAGGGGATCTCCGACCGTGTGGTGGCGCTCGACCACGGCGTCAAGATCGCGGAGGGCTCGTTCGACGCGGTCGCCACCGATCCGCGCGTCGTCGAGGCCTACCTCGGGACCGGCGGGACGGCCCGCAAGTGAGCGCGTCCGCCCTCACCGAGCCGCGCGCCGCTCCTCGAGCTCGAGGGCATCAACACCTACTACGGGCAGATCCACATCCTCCAGGACTCGAACCTCGTCGTCCGGCGAGGGCGAGCTCGTGTGCCTGCTCGGCGGCAACGCCTCGGGGAAGTCGACGACGCTGAAGACGATCCTCGGGCTCGTGCGCCCGCGCACCGGCCGCGTCCTCCTGAACGGCGAGGACGTCACGCGGATGGCGACCGCGCACCGCATCCGGCGCGGGCTCGCGATCGTCCCGGAGAACCGCCGCCTGTTCGGCCCGATGACCGTGCTCCAGAACCTCGAGATGGGCGCCTACCTCCGGCGGCGGGCGGACCTGAAGGACGAGTTCGAGCGCGTCTACTCGCTCTTCCCGCTCCTCTACGAGCGGCGCTCCCAGCTCGCGGGGACGCTCTCCGGTGGCGAGCAGCAGATGGTCGCGATGGGCCGCGCCCTGATGTCGAAGCCGAAGCTCCTGCTGATGGACGAGCCCTCGATGGGGCTCGCGCCGATCCTCGTCGAGCGGAGCTTCGAGATCATCCAGCAGGTGAACGACTCGGGCGTCGCGATGCTCGTGGTCGAGCAGAACGCGAACGTCTCGCTCTCGATCGCCGACCGCGGCTACGTGCTCTCGACCGGCCGCATCGTCCTCGAGGGCAAGGCGGCCGACCTGCTCGAGAACGAGGACCTGCGGAAGGCGTACCTCGGCCGGTAGCGCCTTCCACGGCACGGTGCCCGCCGGCGGGCGCTTGACAGCCTTCGGCGGGTCCGCGTTCAATCGCGCCGTAACATGTCACACGGTGCCGTCCCTTAGCCGCCGCCGAAGCGCCGAGAGACGGTCCCGTCGACCGGATCCGTCGCCATCCGGGCATGGTCCTGATCGCGCTCCTGGCCGCCACCGCTCTCGCGCTCGGGATCGCGGAGGGTTGGCGCGAGCTCGGCCAGGTGACGATCAACGGCATCGTCGCGGGGAACTACTTCGCGCTGGGCGCAGTCGGCCTGACCCTCATCTTCGGTGTGCTGAGGCTCGTCAACTTCGCGCACGGAGAGTTCCTGACCTTCGGCGCGTACATGCTCATCGCCGGGAACGCGCTCGGCCTGCCGCTGGTTCTCTCGGTGCTCTTCGGGGTCGTCGCCACCGCGCTGCTGGGTCTCTTCCTCGAGGTCGGGCTCTGGCGCCCGGTGCGGCGCAGGCGAGTCGGAGAGCTCCAGCTCCTCCTGCTCGCGCTCGGGCTGGCCTTCTTCATGCGGAACGCGATCGCGTTCGTCGCGGGGCCGGAGGATCGGGCGACGGGGGCGAACATCACCGCGGGTGTCCGGATCGGCGAGCTCCGGATCGGGCGCACGGAGCTGATCGTGACCCTGGTCGGCCTCGCGGTCATCCTGCTCGTCGCGGTCGCGCTGAAGTACTCCTCGCTCGGCCGCCAGGCGCGCGCCCTCTCCGACAGCATCGAGCTCTCGGAGACCACCGGCATCGACACGGATCGGATCGTCCTGATCACCTGGGCCGCGAGCGCCGGGCTGGCGGGCCTTGCCGGGATCCTCTACGCGCTGCCTGCCGGGGTCGCGAACCCCAACCTGGGCTTCGGGCTGATCCTCAGCATCTTCGCCGCCGTCGTCGTCGGCGGCATCGGCAACGCCTACGGCGCCCTGGCCGGGGGGCTGCTGATCGGCCTCGTGCAGGAATGGTCGACCCTCGTGATCGACCCGGCCATGAAGGTCGCCGTCGGGTTCGCCGTGCTGATCCTCGTCCTCCTGATCCGCCCGCAGGGCCTCTTCGGGCGGGGCCGGTCGGTCGAGCGATGACCTCCGGCGGGCTCCTCGGCGTCTCGTTCGAGTTCCTCCAGAACGTGGACTTCTGGATCAACGTCGGCGTGCTCGCGACGACGTACGGCGTGTTTGCGCTCGGCATCCAGCTCAACATCGGCACGACCGGGATCTTCAACTTCGGCCAGGCCGGGTTCATGGCAGTGGGCTCCTACACGATGGGCATCCTCGTCGTGAAGTCCGGCGTCTCGTTCTGGCTCGCTCTGCTCGCCGGCATCGGGGTCGCGGCCGTCGCGGCGCTCCTGGTGGGACTTCCGTCGCTGCGGCTCCGCGCCGACTACTTCGCGATCTCGACGCTCGCGTTCAGCGAGATCGTCCGCTACGTCGCAGACAACTGGGACGGCCTGACCGGCGGAAACCTGGGGTTGTTCGGCTACTCGGACACGTGGACGGAGGCCTCCGCACGGATCGACGGCTGGCTGGAGCACCTGGGGATCGAGCCCCATTTCCTCCTTCCGCTCCTGCTCGTGAACCTCGCGCTGTTCCTCGTCCTCGCCGCGTTCGTCGCGCTGCTCGTCCGTTCGCCGTGGGGACGGGTCCTCAACGCGATCCGCGAGGACGAGGACGCCGCGCGTGCGCTCGGGCAAGAACACGTTCGTGTTCAAGCTGCAGTCGCTGGCGCTCGCAGCAGGGCTGGCCGCGATCGCCGGCTACATGCTCGCGCTCAACATCTCGATCCTGTCACCGGCGAACTTCGAGCCGATCCTGACCGCGTACGGGTACGTGATCGTGATCCTCGGGGGGCTCGGCAGCTACCGCGGAGTGGTCGTCGGCTCGTTCTTCATCATCTTCGTCCTCGAGGCGACCAGGTACCTCGAGCTTCCCCTGTCGGACGCCCGGGTCGCCGCGTTGCGCTTCATGATCGTCGGGCTCGTCCTGATGGCGCTGGTCGTCTTCCGGCCGCAGGGCATCTTCGGCAAGCGGGAGGAGCTGATGCTGCGTGCCCGCGGCTGAGCGTCCCCTGCTCGAGGTGCGGTCGGTCTCCAAGCGCTTCGCGGGCCTCCTCGCGGTGGACCGGGCGACGTTCGACGTCGCCCCGCGGACGATCACGGCCCTGATCGGCCCCAACGGAGCCGGCAAGTCGACGCTCTTCAACGTGCTCACGGGCTTCCAGCGAGGGGACGGCGGCGACGTGCGTGTTCGACGGTCAGTCGGTCTACGGCCGTGCACCGCACACGATCGCCCGGAAGGGAATGGTGCGGACGTTCCAGCTCACGAAGGCGTTGGCCGTCATGTCGGTGATCGACAACATGCTGCTGGCAGCGCCCAACCGCGGCGAGCGGATGCTGCTGGCTCCGCTCCGGCCCGCGTGGCGCGCGGCCCGAGCGTGCCGCACGCGAGCGCGCCGTCGAGCTCCTCGACGTCTTCGGGCTCGCCCCGAAGGCCCGCGACTACGCAGGGACGCTCTCCGGCGGCCAGAGGAAGCTCCTCGAGCTTGCCCGCGCTCTCATGCTCGAGCCGCGGCTGCTCCTGCTCGACGAGCCGCTCGCCGGCGTCAACCGGACGCTCGGGCGCTCGCTCCTCGAGCACATCGAGCGGCTGCGGGCGGAACGTGGCGTCACGATCCTGCTCGTGGAGCACGACATGGACGTCGTGATGCGCTACTCGGACACCGTCGTCGTGATGGGGGAGGGCCGGGTGATCACGAGTGGGCCTCCCGAGGAGATCCGACACGACCCGCGCGTGATCGAGGCGTACCTGGGAATGGAAGCCGCCCACGGTGGGCTCGATGCCTGACCGGGACGGCAGCATCCTCGCGATCGAGGGCGTCGAGGCGGGCTACTTCCCCGACGTCCCGATCCTCAACGGGGTCGGCGTCAGCATCCGGCCGCGGGAGATCGTGACGATCGTCGGCCCGAACGGGGCCGGCAAGTCGACGCTCGTGAAGGTCGTGATCGGGCTGCTGCCGCCCTGGGAGGGAAGCGTGCGCCTCCGGGGCGAGGACGTCACCGGCAAGAAGCCGCACGCGATCGTGGCACGGGGCGTCGGGTACGTCGCTCAGAGAGACAACGTCTTCGCGACGATGAGCGTGGAGGAGAATCTCGAGCTGGGCGCGCTGGTCCTGCGCTCCGGCCGACCCGGCGGCCCGCCTCGGCGAGATGCTCGACCTGTTCCCTCGTCTCGGCGAGCGTCGGCGTCAGCCGGCGGGGACGCTCTCGGGCGGCGAGCGCCAGATGCTCGCCCTCGCCCGCGCGCTGATGGCAGGCCCCGAGCTGCTGCTGCTGGACGAGCCGTCGGCCGGGTCTGTCGCCCATCGCGGTCGACCTGATCTTCGAGAAGATCGCCGAGATCAACGCGGCCGGGATCGCGATCCTGATGGTGGAGCAGAACGCTCGCCGGGCGCTCGCCATGTCGCACCGCGGCTACGTGCTGGACGGGGGCCAGAACCGCTTCGAGGGCACGGGGCGAGACCTGCTCCACGACCCCAAGGTCGTCGACCTGTACCTGGGCGGGCCGGGTCTCGCGTCGGCGGACGACGCTCAGTGATCCAGCACGAAGAGGTGTCGGCCGACCCGCGCCTCGAGCCTGAGAAAGCGGCCGAGCTGCGACGTGCGGACCCGGTGCACGAGCCGGACGACGACGGAGAGGTCGTCGACGTCGTAGAGGACGAAGATCGTGTACGGGAGCGGGGCGGGCTGTCCGGTCAGGAAGAGGTCGTCGTCGAAGGACGCGAGCAGCCGCGCGCCGTCGTTGCCTGCATCGCGCAGGATGCGGCCGAGCTCGTCCGTCGCCACGTCGCGCTCCTCCGCCGTCGCCTCGTACCAGCCGTCGGTGGCCGCGACGAGGACGAGCACTCGATACGGGGGGTCGAAGTCGGGCTCGGGGTACTCCACCGGCGCGCGAGCCTATCAGGCCGAATCCGGCATATTGAACTCGCCTTCAACATGTTGTACGGTCAACGCGAGTTGAGACCCGTCCTCGGAACTGAAGCGTGCCCCACCGCCATCGGAGCGGGCCGCGTAGTGGAGGCAGGAAGCCAGTACGTCCCGTCTGGGGCGCACGTGGAGACAGGAGGGCTCTATGAAGGGCAGAACCGGAGTGCGGTGGCTCGCGGCCGTCGCGGCCGTCGCAGTTCTCGGCGACGGTTGCCGGGATGTCGACCGCGAGCGGCGCCCAGTCAGGCTTCACGCTCCGTATCGGCGTGGTCGTCCCGTTCACCGGGGCGTCGGCAGTCTTCGGCCCGGCGTACGCGAAGGCCGCCGGCCTCGCCGTCCAGCAGGCGAAGACCTCGCTCCGACGGGCGGGGATCAACAACGTCAAGATCGAGATCGAGTACGCCGACGACGGCACGACGCCCGGAGGGTGGCGTGAACGCCGCGCGCACGATGATCTCCAAGGGCGCCGACTGCATTCTCGGCGCGCTCACGTCGGGAAGCTCGATCGCCATCGCCCAGGCCGCGACCGTGCCCGCGCGTGTCCCGCAGATCGGGCCGAACAACTCGTCGCCGGCCCTCACCGACCTCAAGGACAACGGCTACTTCTTCCGCACCATGCCCTCCGACACGTTGCAGGCGCCGATCCTCGCGCGCCTGATCAAGGAGGAGATGGGAGGCCGGGAAGACCATCTCGCTCGCAGGGCGCAACGACGCCTTCGGCACCGGCCTTCTTCCGATCCTCAAGACGGCGCTCGAGCGGGTCGGGATGAAGACCCAGGGGCCGTTGCTCTACGACCCGACCGCCGCGAGCTACAACTCCGAGGCCGACGACATCGTCAAGGGCAACCCTGACGCATACGTCATCCTCGACTTCCCGGCGAACTACGCCAAGATCGGCTCGGCGCTCCTGCGCACCGGTCGGTTCAACGGGCGGAGGCTCTTCGTCGCCGGCGGCTGGCCGGCCACCATCCCGTCGTTCATCCCGACTGCCTCGCTCGAGGGCGCACGCGGCACGGTCGCGGGCTCACCGACGGGGACGAAGGCAGGGGAGGAGTTCCACAAGCTCTTCACGGCCAGGCCCGGCACGAAGGACCGCCAGACGCTCGACGCGAACAACTTCGACGGGGCGATGATCTGCATCCTCGCCGCCGTCGCAGCGAACTCCGGCAGGGGATCCGACATCGTGAAGCAGATCCCCAGGGTCGCGTCGGCGCCGGGGCGGACGTACACCTACCTCAACCTGACCGGAGCCATCCGGGCGATCAAGGCCGGCAAGGACATCAACTACGAAGGGGTGGGAGGGCCGGTCGACTTCGACCAGAACGGCGACCTCAAGGCCGCCCTGTACAACGTCTACACGTACAAGGACGGCAAGCAGGACGTCATTCGACAGCTGAAGATCCGGAAGTAGCAACTCGTCCTCGGGGGCGCCGCGCCGGCGCCCCGAGAACGCACGACCGTGACCACCACCGATCTCGCACACTGCGTCTCGTCGCTCTGCTCGGCAACGGCGGACAACGCGTTCGCATACCTGTCCGATCCAAGCCGGCTCGGCGAATGGGCGCTGGGCTGCTGGGGTGCGGTCGCGCACTCCGACGGCGTGGTCAGGGGAACATCGCTCTTCGACGGTGGCGAGACCTACGCTCGAGCGGACGCGGATCCCACCAGGCGGATCGTCGACTTCGAGGTCGGTGACGATCCGGCCCGGCTCGTGCGCCGGATCAGCGCGCGCGTCGTGCCCGGCGACGACCTCGGCGAGCCCCCGACGGCGAGCCTCGTGCTCCTGACTGCCTGGCGGACGCGCTCGATGGAGGATGATCGCTGGCATCGCCTCGTCGTCTCCCACGAGGCGGAGGTCCTCCTCCTGCGCCACCGAATCGAGACCTGGACCCCATGACGAGCATCGATCCCACCGGCAGCGTCGAGCTACGCGATGGGAACGACCGCGAGTCGAGCACGAGTGAGGTCGGCGCGAGGCTTCGTCAGCTGCGCCGTTCGCGCGGCGTCTCCCTGGCCGACGTCGCCGAGGGGACGGGTATCTCGACGTCGTTCCTCTCGATGGTCGAGAAGGGGAAGAGCGACATCACCGTCAGCCGCCTCATGCGGCTCGTGCACTGGTTCGGAGTGAGCATCGCGGACCTCGTGCAGGAGCCGAACTCGTCACCGGTCCAGGTCGTCCGCGCAGACAATCGGCGCTCGGTGCGACTGACCGACGAGAGGATCTCCATCCAGATGCTGACCGCCGACGGCCACCACGCGATGATGCCCGTGATCAACGTGTACGACGAGGGAGGCGGCATGGCGGATCCGACGCGCCACGACGGGGAGGAGTTCGTCCACGTCATCGACGGTCGCGTGGAGCTGACGGTGGGCGAGCGGCGACCCGATCGTGCTCGAGGCCGGTGACAGCGCGTACTACCGCTCGGATGTCCCGCACTCGTTCCGGAACGCGGGTCCCGGCGTGGCCAGGTTCTTCGGCGTCACGACACCGCCCAACCTCTAGAGGAGCAGCAAGCCATGACCAGTGCGCGCGACGTCGACGTCGAGACAAGGCCGGGGGCGCCCATCCGGGGCGAGTTCCCGATCTTCGAGAGCGCGACCTACCTCAACTCGTGCTCGCAGGGGGCGCTGTCGCATCGCGTCCGCGGACGCCGTCGAGGAGTGGCTCTCCGGCTGGGACGCGAACGGCGCCGAGTGGGACTTCTGGGTCGAGCGGAACGAGACGTTCCGCTCCGCGATCGCGCGCCTGCTCCACGCCGAGGCCGATGACGTCGCCGTCACGACCTCGGTCTCGCAGGGAGTGAGCGCGCTCGTCTCGGCACTGCCGCTCGACGGCGAGCGGAACCGGATCGTGATCAGCGAGTACGAGTTCCCGACCGTCGGCCAGATCGCGCATGCGCAGGAGCTCCGCGGAGCGGAGGTCGTCCACGTGCACCCCGGCTCGGACGGGGAGATCCCGGCGGAGCGGTTCGCCGAGGCGATCGACGAGCGGACGGCGCTCGTCTGCTGCACGACGCTCTCCTACCGCTCGGGGCATCGGCACGACGTCGGCGCGATCGCGGAGGCGGCCCACGCAGCCGGCGCGATCGTGCTTGCCGACAGCTACCAGGCGTGCGGGGCGGTCGAGCTCGACGTCCGCTCGCTCGGCGCGGACGTGGTCACGGGCGGGACCGTCAAGTACCTGCTCGGGACGGCGGGTCTCGGATTCATGTGGGTCCGGCCCGAGGTGCGGCAAGGCGCTCGTGCCGACGCAGACGGGGTGGTTCGCCGACGAGGACATCTTCGCCATGTCGATCGCCGACTACTCGCCGCACCGGAGCGCGCGCCGGTTCGACTCCGGGACGCCGCCTGTGCCGGCCCTGTACGCAGGCGTTGCCGGCCTCTCGCTCGTCGAGGAGGTCGGAGTCACAGGCGATCGAGGCCCATGTGCGCGGTCTCGTCGACCGTCTGCTCGACGGGCTCGAGGCGCTCGGAGCGACGGTGCCCACGCCGCGCGACCCGTCACGACGCGGGCCGCTCGTGTGCGTGCGCTCGAGTGACGTCACGGCGCTCGTGGGAGCCCTCGCCGCCGAGCGGATGATCGTCTCCTCCCGGGAGGACAAGCTCCGCGTCGCGCTCCACCTCTACAACGTCGACGAGGACGTGGATCGGCTCCTGGAGGCGCTTGCACGCCACCGCGCCCTGCTGGCGTGACGACAGGCTTGTGTCGAATCGACACAAGGTCCCTCCCGCGCCCTGCATCGCCTACGGGGAGCACCCGAACCAGGTGGCGAACCTTCACCTCCCGGCGCGGGAGGGTGGGCCGTGGCCGTGCGTCGTGCTGCTCCACGGCGGTTTCTGGCGGACGGGGTGGGACCGGACGCTCATGACCGCCCTCGCCGCCGACCTCGCGCGGCGCGGGATCGCAGCGTGGAACGTCGAGTACCGGCGCGTCGGGCAGGACGGCGGCGGCTGGCCGGGGACGTTCGAGGACGTCGCCGCCGCCGTCGACCGGCTCGCGGAGGTCGACGAGGTGGACGCGGCGCGCGTCGCGACGTGCGGCCACTCGGCCGGAGGGCACCTCGCGCTCTGGCTCGCGGCTCGGCACCGGCTTCCTGATGAGGCACCCGGCGCGGAGCCGCGCGTCCGGCCGGTCGCAGCGATCGCGCAGGCGGCCGTGTGCGACCTCGAGCGCGCGTGGCGTGACGATCTCGGGGGCGGCGCCGTCGCGGGACTGCTCGGCTCGTTCGAGGACGAGCCGGACCGTTACGCCGCAGCCTCCCCCGCGGCCCTCGCGCCGGTCGGCGTCGCCGCAGCTCCTCGTCCACGGCAGCGCAGACGAGATCGTCCCGGTGTCGCAGAGCCGCGACTACGCCGATCTGGACCCGGACGCCGAGGCGCTCGCCGTCCCGGGAGCCGACCACTTCGACGTGATCGACGTCGGTCACGCCGCGTGGGCGGCCGCGGTCGACTGGCTCTCCGGCCGTCTCGGTCGGGAAGGCCCAGCCGGAACCCGGTAGGGCCTTCCCGAACGGTCTCAGTCGATCAGGACTTGCCTCCGCCCGCGCGGAACTGCAGCCAGGCGTCGCTCATCCGGTCCGCCTGCCCCTGCGTGAACATGTCCATGCAGGTGTCCTGCGTGTAGTCCATGAAGTTGTGGATCGGGTCGAGGCCCGGAGCCGCGCAGGTGTCGGCGCCGATCGGGCAGTCGAACTGCGGATGGGCCTCCGGTGCCGTGTCGGTGACCCAGTCGCCCGACGCCGAGCACCCGTGGGCGAACGTGTGCTCCAGCATGAGCCAGTGCCCGACCTCGTGCGTGAGCGTGTCACCGAACGCGTACTTCCCGGCCGTGCCGCCCGGCATCGACTCGTCGAGGATCACGACGCCGTCGATGAAGTCGCGGCCGTGGTTGTAGCCCTTGGGGAAGTAGGCCCAGCCGAGCAGGCCGCCCCCGATGTTCGCGGCGTACACGTGGAGCGTCCGCGCGTCCCCGCCGTAGAGCTCCTTCTTCATGTCGCGCTCATGGCCGGCCTTCCCGGGCACGACCGTGTACCAGTCGGGGTTCACCGACCAGGTGATCTCGGTCAGGTCGAACCTGAACGGCGTGTCCGCTGCGTCAGGTGCAGTCGTGCCGGCGAACGAGTCGTTCAGGACCTGCATCTGGGCGGCGATCAGGCTCTCCCAGCGGGCCTGCTCGGCGGGCGTGTTCTCGTGATCGGAGATCATGTGGAACACCGTCGGGATGCTGGACGCTCCCGTTCGGCAAGGTCGGCCTGTCCTCGAGGACGCCGTAGGCGTTGGCCTGATTCTTCGGGTACAGCTCGGGCTCCTGCGCCTTCGCGCCGGCCTTGACCCGGGCGAGGGCGGGGCTCCGTCGGGGCAGGAAACCAGGTCGTGCGCGGCGCGGTCGGCGGATGCGGCGCTCACACCGCTCGCTGCCTCTCCTGCGAGCATGGCGAGCGCCACCAGCGACGCGACCATGCCCAGGCGAAGCCAGGTGCTTCTACGCATGGTATGCCCTTTCCAGTCGTGTGTCCCTGGACTGCGGCACCGTACCTACAGGTCGGCGGCCTGACATACTCGCCCCGTGAGCGGGCCGGACACCGCCGCGGAGCTCGAGCGCATCATCGAGCGCTACAACGAGGCCTGGAACGCGCAGGATCTCGAGGCGATCGTCTCCTTCCACGCGCCCGGGATGGTGTTCGAGAACCACACCGCTGGAGAGCGAGCCGAGGGTGCGGAGGTTGGCGACCACATCGGCCGGATCTTCGCCAACTGGCCCGATCTCCGGTTCCGCGGACGTCGCCTCTACGCGCGAGACGGGCTCGTCGTCAGCGAGTGGACGGCGACGGCGACCGACGGGGAAGGGCGGCGGCTCGAGTGGGACGGGATCGATGTGTTCCCGTTCGAGAACGGCCTGATCCTGCGCAAGGACGTGTACTCGGCGGGACACCGCCCGCGCGTGCTCCCGTAGTCGAGGTGGCGCGACCGCGCGTCCACGTCACCGCGCCCGTCCCCGCCGAGGTGGAGGCGGCGCTCGCGCGGGATTTCGAGCTCGTCGCGGGGCCCGAGGGCGCCGACGGGATCGTCTCGATGCTCACGACGAGCGTCGACGGCGCCTACCTCGACCGGGCGGGGCCGAGGCTCCGGGTCGTCGCGAACTACGCGGTCGGCGTGAACAACGTGGACCTCGCCGAGGCGGCCCGGCGCGGAGTCGTCGTCACGAACACCCCCGACGTCCTCACGCGCGCGACGGCCGAGCTCGCGGTCGGCCTGATGCTCGCCCTGCTGCGGCGCATCGCCGAGGGAGACCGCTTCGTCCGCCGGCGCGGCGAGTGGGAGTTCTCCCTCGAGTTCATGCTCGGCGCGAGCCTGGACGGGAAGCGCCTGCTGATCGTCGGGCCGGGGAGGATCGGCCGCGAGACGGCACGGCTCGCCGAGGCGTTCGGCGCCCGCCCGGCCTTCGCGGGTCGGGGCGACGACCTGGGTCGCCTCCTGCCCGACGCGGAGATCGTCAGCGTCCATGTGCCGCTCACGCAGGACACCCGCCACCTGATCGACGCACGGGCGCTCGCCTCCATGCCCGCCTCCGCGGTGCTCGTCAACACGGCCCGCGGGCCGATCGTCGACGAGCGCGCGCTCGTGGACGCGCTCCGCGCCGGGGCGATCGCGGGTGCGGCGCTCGACGTCTTCGAACGGGAGCCGGAGGTCGAGGAGGGCCTGCTCGAGCTCGAGAACGTCGTGCTCACGCCGCACCTCGGCAGCGCGACGAGGGAGACGCGCGTGGCGATGGGGATGCTCTGCGTGGAGGCGCTCCGGGCCGTGCTGCTCGACGGGCGCAGGCCCGCGAACGCCGTTGGGTAGCCTGCGCCGCCGTGGACGGCTACGGCAGCGCATCGATGTGGGGCGAGCTCCGTCGCGTGCTCGTGCGGCGGCCACTCCCGGAGGACGGGGGAGCCTGGGAGGCGTACGGCTGGCGGGCAGCTCCGAACGTCGCGGCCGCGCAGGACGAGCACGAGGCCTTCTGCGCGCTGCTCGAGGAGGCGGGCGCCGAGGTCATCGTCTCCGAGCACGAGCCGGGCAACCCGGACGCGATCTACACCTACGACCCGACGCTCGTCGGGCGGGACGGCGCCGTGCTGCTCCATCCCGGGAAGGAGGGTCGCCGGCGCGAGCCCGAGGCGACCGTCGCGGCGCTGGAGCGGGCCGGAGTACCCGTCGTCGGGCGGGTCGATCTGCCGGTCGACGGTCGAGGGCGGCGACACCGTCTGGCTCGACGACGAGACGCTGCTCGTCGGGATCGGCTATCGCACGAGCCCGGATGCGGTCGCCGACCCTTCGAGAGCTGTTCCCCGGCGTCGAGGTGATCTCGTTCGACCTTCCGCACTGGAACGGCGCCGCGGAGGTGATGCACCTGATGTCGCTCATCTCGCCGCTCGACCGCGACCTCGCGCTCGTCTACCCGCGCCTCGCTCCGACCCGCCTCATGTGGCTGCTGGCGGAGCGGGGGATCGAGGTCGTCGACGTGCCGGACGAGGAGTTCGAGTCGATGGGGCCGAACGTGCTCGCGCTCGGTCCCCGGCGCGCGCTCGCGCTCGAGGGGAACGACGAGACGCGACGGCGGATGGAGCGAGCCGGAGTCGACGTCGTGACGTACCGGGGCGACGAGATCTCGCGCAAGGGCGACGGCGGACCGACCTGCCTGACGCGGCCGCTGCTGCGCGCCTGACTCTCACCGCACGTCCGGCGCAGACCTGTCGCGACGCGGCCATGTCTTCGTGCCTGGCACGAGGACATGGCCCGTTCGGCCCTCAGAGCTCGTCGAGCGTCAGCTGGCGCACGGCCGTCAGGCCCGGAGACGCCGACGCCGACGAGACGCAGCGCTCCCGGGCGATCTCGGAGGCCCCGGTCGAGAAGAGCGCACGCAAGCTCCGCCGATCCGCTCCGCCTCGTCGATCGGTGTCGGCAGGGTGGTCGACCGGGAGCGGATCGAGAAGTCGGTGTAGCGGAGCTTCGTCGTCACGGTCCGGGCCGAGAGCCCGTCGCGGCGCAGGTACGAAGCGACGTCGTCCGCCATCCGCCGCAGCTCCGCGTGGAGCATCGCTCTGTCGCTGAGGTCGCGCTCGAAGGTCTCCTCGGTCGAGATCGAGATCCGCTCGACGTCGAGCTCGAGGTCGCGCGGGTCGATCCCCCGCGCGCGATCGCGCAGGAGCCGACCGACCTGCCCGGGCAGCACCGCGCGGAGCTCCACGTCCGAGAGCGCGGCGATGCCGCCGATCGTGGAGATGCCGGCCGCAGCCAGCCGCTCCTCGGCGCGCGGGCCGACGCCGGGCAGCACCCGCGTCGGGAGGGGAGCGAGGAAACGTCGCTCTCGACCCGGGGGCACGACCGTGATCCCGCCCGGCTTTCGCCGGTCCGACGCGATCTTGCAGACGACCTTCGAGGTGGACACTCCGAGCGAGCACGTCAGCGAGGTCGCTCCCCGCACCGCGACCTGGACGGCCTCCGCCAGCCGGCGCGCACCGGCGAACGAGTCGAGCACCGTGCCGAGGTCGAGGTATCCCTCGTCCATCCCGGTCCGCTCGACGCGCGGCACGACCTCCTCGACACACGACCAGACGGCCTGCGAGTACTGCCTGTAGAGGGCGTGCCTCGGCCGCAGGAAGACCACGTCCGGGCAGCGACGCAACGCCTCCGCGGAGCTCATCGCGGAGCGGATCCCGAACCGCCGCGCGACGTAGTTCGCAGTCGCGACGACGCCCCGCCCGCGAGGGTCGCCGCCGACCACGAGCGGCCGCGTCCGCAGCGACGGGTCTTCGAGCTCCTCGACGGCCGCGAAGAAGGCGTCGAGGTCCAGATGCGCGAGTATCGGCACGACCAGGACAAGGCTACGGTTCGACCGTGATCACCTCGCCGCCGCCGCCTCCGGCCCGGCGCCGCCGGTGATCGAGCGGCCGGCCGCCTACCAGGCCTCGTACGGGATGGTCGAGGGTCGGGCCGCGCGGGGGGCGCGACGCGTGATCGTCCGGGTCGACGGCGAGGTCGTCCGAGAGCTGCGTCTGCGAGAGCGAGCCTTCGTGGTCGACGTGGAGCTCCCGCCGCGCGAGGTCAGGGTGAGGGTCGAGACCGTCCACGGCGACGGCCGCCGCGCGGGGACGACGGTCCATCACGTCCTGGGGCTGCCGCGCGCTGCCCGGCCACGCGTGCGCATTCCCAGGCTCGACCCGGGACTGCAGTCCGGAATCCGGCGACTCTCGGCCGGGTTCCCGGGGACCTCGGCCGTGTACGTGGAGAACCTCACGACGGGAGCCGCAGCCGCATGGAACGCCCGAGCAACGTTTCCCGCCGCCTCGACGCTCAAGCTCGCGATCGCGGTGACCTTGCTCGCGCGCACCGACGGCCCGCCTCGGCCGGGAACGCCTGCTCGACGAGCTCGTTCGCCGACTGCTCGTCGCCTCGGACAACGAGTCCGCGAACCGCCTCCTCGTCGTGGCTCGGCGGCTCGACGAGCGGCGGGCGGCCACCTCGTCGACAGCGTCATGCGGTCGATCGGGCTCGAGCGAACGGTGATGTACGGCGGCTACGTCATCGAGACGGCCCTCGGCCCTCCGAGGGAGATCGCATCTCGCGGGAGTCCCTCTGAGCGTGGTCGGACCAGCCGGCCTGGGGAGTCGGCAAGGCGACGACGGCCGTCGACCTCGCGCGCCTCCACCGTGCGATCTGGCTGGGCAGCGCGGGCCTCGGCCCGCTCGGACGCGACCGCTCGGGGGTCAGCCCCGCGGAGGCCCGCTACCTCCTCTACCTGCTCGCGCACGTGCGTGACCGGGGCAAGCTCGACCGCGTTCGTGGGCGAGCGGGCCGGGGTGCGCCGTGCTCCACAAGGCGGGCTGGGTCGACCCGGCGCGCCACGACGCGGGCCTGGTCGTCTGGCACGGCGGGATCTTCGTCGCGGCGGTGATGACCCACCGTGCCGCGGGCGCCGGAATCCGCTCGGACGTCCTCGCGGGGCAGGTCGCGAAGACCGCCTTCGCGCGCTTTCGCGGGTAGCGCGCTGCCGCCGCTGACCCGCCGCTCCGCGACGTGGGGCGCGTCGGTGTCAGACACCGTTTCCTGTCAAGGGAAACGTGTGCCGGTTTCGCACCGATCGCTCCACAGCCTGCAAGCCCAGCATGCATGCGGGATGGAGCGGAGAACGCCCCTGGGTCGGCTCGGCTTCGAGGTGGGCTCGAAGGCGCGCGGAACGCGCTGTGTACGGCTTCCGGCTTGTGGACGAGGTGGCACCGAGTCGGCACACCTTGCTCTTGACAGGAAGCGGTGTCTGACACCGCTCGCCGCCAGGCACGCCATGAGGCGCGAGGGCGCCACGCCGGGCGCCCTCGCAGCGGGTCGGCGTGCGCCCTCGGAGTGCGCTGCCGGCCCATCCGTGCCCGACCCCCGGGAGGCGGTTGGGGATCGCGGATTGCCTCCCCTGTATTCGAGCGGGCGGCTGCGAAGGGTTTGTGAGCGTTCGGTTTGCGTGCGGTCAGGATCCGCGCTGACTCGAACGTACTAGGTACAATCTTTGTATCTACTACCGCCGAGGAGCGTATTCGATGTGACCAAGCTGTTGCTCGTCCCACTGGACGACATCGTCGTCTTCCCCAACATGAACGTGACGCTGACGGTCGACGTCGGCGACGAGGACCGCGTCCTGCTCGTGCCCAAGCACGAGGGCGAGTACGCGGCCGTCGGCACCGTCGCGCGGGTGACCGACCGCGTCCGCCTGCCCGGCGGCGCCGTCGCCGTGGCGATCGAGGGCCTGCACAGGGGTATCGCGGGCGCGGCCGAGACCGATGGACAGGGCCGCCTGCTGGTCGAGGTCGAGGAGCGGAAGGACGGCGTCCCGACCGACGAGCGCATCCGCGAGCTCGAGACCGAGTACCGCGCGGTCGTCGAGGAGATCCTCGAGCTGCGCGGCGACGACGGCCGTATCCAGGCGTTCGTCCGCTCGATCGTCGAGCCCGGGGCGCTCGCGGACACGTCGGGCTACTCGCCCGACCTCAGCTTCGCCCAGAAGGTTCAGCTGCTCGAGACCGTCGACGTGACCGACCGGCTCGAGCTCGCGCTCTCGTTCCAGCGTGAGCGCCTCTCGCACGATGCAGATCCGCCAGCGGATCCGCGAGGACGTCAACGCCGGCATGGAGAAGCAGCAGCGCGAGTACCTCCTCCGCAAGCAGATGGACTCGATCCGCAAGGAGCTCGGCGAGGACGACGCCTCGGTCGTCGAGGAGTACCGGACGAAGATCGACGAGGCGGACATGCCGGAGGCCGTGCGCGAGCAGGCCGACAAGGAGCTCGCCCGGTTCGAGCGGATGGGCGAGAGCTCGCCCGAGTCCCAGATGATCCGCAGCTACCTCGACTGGCTGCTCGCCGTCCCGTGGGGCGTCCGCTCCGACGAGGTGCTCGACCCCGAGCACACCCGCGAGATCCTCGACGCCGACCACGCGGGCCTGGAGGACGTCAAGGACCGGATCGTCGAGTACATCGCCGTCGCGAAGCTCCGCAAGGAGCGCGGCATCGAGCCCGACAAGCGCGCCGGCGCGATCCTCACGCTGATCGGGCCGCCCGGCACGGGCAAGACGTCGATCGGCGAGTCGGTCGCGAAGGCGCTCAACCGCGAGTTCGTGCGCATGTCGCTCGGCGGCGTCCGCGACGAGGCCGAGATCCGCGGCCACCGCCGCACGTACATCGGCGCGCTGCCCGGGCCGCCTCGTGCGCGCGCTGCGCGACGCCAAGACGATGAACCCGGTGATCCTCCTCGACGAGGTCGACAAGGTCGGCGCCGACTGGCGCGGCGACCCGTCGGCCGCGCTGCTCGAGGTGCTCGACCCCGCGCAGAACTCCACGTTCCGCGACCACTACCTCGACGTCGAGGTCGACCTCTCCCAGGTCTTCTTCATCGCGACGGCGAACATGGCCGAGACGATCCCCGGGCCGCTGCTCGACCGGATGGAGGTCATCCGCTTCGACGGCTACACCACCGACGAGAAGGTCGCGATCGCTCGCGGCTACCTCTGGCCGCGACAGCGCGAGCGCGCGGGGCTGGAGGAGAGCGAGGTCTCGATCTCGGACGACGTCCTGGAGGCGGTGATCTCGGAGTACACGCGCGAGGCGGGCGTCCGCCAGCTCGAGCGGGAGCTCGGCTCGATCCTGCGCAAGACCGCGACGAAGATCGTGACGAAGGAGGCGACGCCTCCCGTCGCCGTGGACATCGCGGCCGTGCGCGACGCGCTCGGCCGGCAGAAGTTCTTCCGCGAGGCGGCGGAGCGGACAGCCGTCCCGGGCGTGGCCACGGGCCTCGCCGTCAACGTCACCGGCGGCGACGTGCTGTTCGTCGAGGCGACCGCATCGCCCGGCGAGGGGCTTGACGCTCACCGGCCAGCTCGGCGACGTGATGAAGGAGTCGGCGCAGATCGCGCTCTCCGCGGTGCGCTCCCAGGCCGATCGGCTCGGCATCGACCAGGAGGCGTTCGAGCGGCGGTTCCACGTCCACGTGCCGGCGGGGGCGATCCCGAAGGACGGGCCGAGCGCCGGCATCACGATGGCGACCGCGCTCGCCTCGCTCCTGAGCGGGCGACCCGTGAGGCACACGGTCGGCATGACCGGCGAGCTGACCCTGCAGGGGCGCGTGCTCCCGATCGGCGGGCTCAAGCAGAAGGTGCTCGCCGCACACGCCGCGGGCCTCACCGACGTCGTCGTCCCGGAGCGAAACCGCGCCGACCTCGACGACGTGCCCGAGCACGTCCGCGAGGAGCTCGCGTTCCATCCGGTGATGTCGCTCGACGAGGTGCTGGACATCGCGCTCGAGCCGGCGAAGTCGAGGCGTCACCCTCACGTCGCGGCATGACGCACGCTGTCGGAAGTGCAGCCCCGTCCCCGAGGAGGTTCGCCGCGCGGCGGGCCTCCTCGAGGGGCGGTGGACGGTCTCGATCCTCTGGGCCTCCTCCGAGGGCGCGAGCCGCTTCAACGAGCTCAAGCAGGCGGTCGGGGAGATCCCGCCGCGCACGCTGGCGCAGCGCCTCGTCGAGCTCGAGCGAGCGGGCCTGTTGGAGCGGCGCGTGATCGACGCGAGGCCGCCGCGCGTGGAGTACCGGCTGACCGCCGACGGTCTCCGGCTGCGTGCGGTGCTCGACGCTCTCGCCGCCTACGCGGCGGCCTGACACTCAGCTCCGCTCGAGGGCGCGGGCAAGCGCTGCGCGGCCGTCGTCGAAAACCGGCGGCCCGTGCGAGGTCAGCACACGCTCGACCGGGAAGTCGAGCAAGGGAGCAAGGTCGCCGGCCAGCTGATCCAGCGCTCCACGCGAGTCGAGCCAGGACTCGGGGCAGAGCGCGAGCCCGGCGTTCGTCCCCACCAGGGCGTCCCCGGGCACCACCGACCGGGCGCCGGGCAGCCAGTAGACCACCTCCTCGGCGGCCGGCGCCGGCACGGCGACCACCTCGCCGGGAAGCCCTTCGACCGCCGACGGATCGTGCACCCGTCCGTCGTACCGCTCGGCCAGCTCGGAGGCGCTGCGAGCATGCCACGAGCAGGTCAGCAGGATGACGACCGGTTGCCGGAGGCGCTCCACGTCGCGGTCGAGCGAGGCGAGGAACCTTTCTCGCTGAGCCTGCGCGGCCGGCACGAGCGGGTCGAGGAGGACGACGGCGTCGTCGACCTCCCAGTACACGCATCCCACGTCCTGGTCCCAGTCGTCGCCGGGCTTCCAGTCCGGGTGGGCGGTCGTCCAGCGCCAGAGGCCCTCGTCGATCCGCGTGACGTCCACGTCCCAGAAGCTACCGCCCGTTCACCCTGCCGGAGGGCGCGGGATCGTTCTGGAGGACGATGCCGTGCGCCACGGGGTGGGCTACCGTCCGCAGGATGGAATCGGGCCCCTCGCTCACGCCGTACGACGAGCTCCAGGCGCGGCTCGAGGCTGACCGCGCCGCCGCAGCCCGGCGCGCCGTAGCGGAGGAGCGACAGCGGATCGCGCGGGAGTTGCACGACGTCGTCGCGCACTCGGTCTCCGTCATGACGGTGCAGGCCGGAGCTGTGAGGCGGCTCCTGCGCCCGGAGCAGGAGCGGGAGCGGCTGGCCCTGGAGGCGATCGAGACCACTGGGCGGGAGGCCCTCACCGAGATGCGGCGGCTCGTCGGCCTCCTTCGCGACCAGGGCGTCGACGCCCGACTTCGCGCCGCAGCCCTCGATGCGCACGGTGGACGTTCTCGTCGGCACCGTCCGCGAGGCCGGGCTGCCCGTCGAGCTGGAGGTGGAAGGGGAGCCGAGGGAGCTCCCGCCGGGCGTCGACCTCTCCGCGTACCGTGTCATCCAGGAGGCGCTGACGAACGCGCTCAAGTACGCCGGCCCCGCGCAGAGCGTGGGTCACGGTGCGGTGGAAGGAGGGCGAGCTGGAGGTCGAGGTCGCGAACGACGGCCGCTCCGAGCCCGTGGGCGACGGCGGCGGGCACGGGCTCGCCGGCCTCCGCGAGCGAGTCTCGCTCGTCGGAGGCTCGATCGAGTCCGGCCCGCGGGCCGGTGGCGGGTTCGTGGTCAAGGCGCATCTTCCGCTCGGTGGGCGGGTGTGACGACGAAGGTCCTGATCGTCGACGACCAGTCGCTCGTGCGCGCCGGCTTTCGCATGATCCTGGAGTCGGAGCCGGAGATCGAGGTCGTCGGCGAGGCCGCCGACGGTCTGACAGCCGTGCTGGCCGCGCGCGAGACGCAGCCGGACGTGATCCTGATGGACGTCCGCATGCCCAACGTCGACGGCCTCGAAGCGACGCGTCGGCTGCTCGAGGGAAAGGAGGAAGGGCCGCGGATCCTGATCCTCACGACCTTCGACCTCGACGAGTACGTGTACGAGGCGTTGCGGGCGGGTGCCAGCGGGTTCCTGCTCAAGGACACGCCGCCCGAGCAGCTCGTGGAGGCGATCCGCATCGTCGCGGGCGGCGACGCGCTGCTCTCCCCGGTCGTCACCCGCCGGGTGATCGCGGAGTTCGTCCGGAGGCCCCCGGTCTCGACGGTGCAGCCGCCACCTGGACTCGACGACCTCACGGCACGGGAGCTGGAGATCCTGCGGCTGATCGCCCGAGGTCTGTCGAACGCGGAGATCGCCGCCGAGGCATTCGTGAGCGAGACGACCGTGAAGACGCACGTCGCGCGGATCCTGATGAAGCTCAGGCTCCGCGACCGGGTGCAGGCCGTGGTCTTCGCCTACGAGCACGGCATCGTGCACGCGGGCGAGGCCGCCGGCTAGTCACCGCCGCAAGTTCACCCTATAGCCAGTTCGAGTGACTGCCGATAAGTGTGAACATGCCTGTTCCGCAGCCGCTTCAATCGCGTCTCATCGGCGCGCTCTTCGTCGAGCGGGGCCTCGTCTCCGAGAGCCAGATCCGTGTGGCCCTCGAGCTCCAGCACGAGACCGGGCAGCAGCTCGGTCAGATCCTCGTCGAGCGCTTCGGCGTCTCGCGCAAGGAGCTCGCGAGCGTCGTCGCCGAGCAGTGGGCGAAGCTCGGCGGCTCCGCGGGGCCGGAGGACAACGCCAGCTGGCGTCGTCTCGGGGAGATCTTCGTCGAGCGCGGGTTCGTCTCCCAGGAGGAGCTCGAGCAGGCGCTCGAACGGCAGCGCCAGACGGGTGAGCGCCTCGGCGAGGCGCTCGTGGCCCAGGGCGTGATCAGCAAGTTCGAGCTCGCGGGGGCACTCGCCGAGCAGATGGCCGCTCTGGGTGAGACCACCGAGGCCGAGGCCGAGCCGACCGACGAGCGGCCCCACGCCGACCGTCCACCACTTCCCACGGCCGGAGGAGCCCGTCGAAGCATCGGTCGAGCTCGCCGAGGAGCCCGAGCGCGAGCCGCAGCCCGAGCCCGCCGGGACACTGCTCGAGGCCGTGCGTGACCTCGAGCGCGACGAGCCGTCGCTCCAGCCCGAGGCTGAACCGCAGCCGGAGCTGGAGCCCGCGTGGGGCGAGACCGTGCTCGAAGCGGTACCCGAGCCCGGGCCGGAGGTCGAGCTTGCTCCCGAGCCCGCGCTCGAGGAAGGACACGAGCCGGCGCTCGAGGACGTGCCCGAGCTGGCGCTAGAGGTTGCGTCCAACCCGGCGCTTGAGGAAGTGCACGCGCCGGCGCCAGAGCTTCCGTCCGAGCCGGAGCTCGAGGAAGTGCCCGAGCTGGCGCTGGAGGTTGCGTCCGAGCCGGAGCTCGAGGAAGTGCCCGAGCCGACGCTGGAGCCTGTGTCCGAGCCGGAGCTCGAGGAAGTGCCCGAGCAGGCGCTGGAGCTTGCGTCGGAGCCGGAGCTCGAGGAAGTGCCCGAGCCGGTGCTCGAGCAGGTGGAAGCGCTGTTCGACGTCGAGTCGCGCAACGGGCACGTCGCCCCCACCGAGGACGTCGGGGAACCGATCGCAATCGCCGCCTCCGTCGCCGAGTCTGCGGAGCCCGCGGCGGTCGGCATCGTCCTCGAGGAGGCGCCGAAGCCCGAGCCGGCGTCGGCCTGCTTCGCCTTCGCGCCCACGACGCGCGGCTACGTCCTCGTCCCGCTCGAGGAGATCCCTTCCGCCGGGCAGATCATCGACCTCGCGGACGTCGGCAAGCGTGTCGTCCTCCGAGTCGGCGGCTCCCCGATCCCGATGGACGACCGCGTGTGTGCGTTCGTCGAGGAGGCGGTCACGCTGCCCCTCGCCACCCTTCCGGAAGAGCAGTCCCCACGCCGGTTTGCAGCAAACCTCGCCGGCAGGCCGCACCCTACACTCAGCCTGTAGGGCCGTTAGCTCAGCTGGTAGAGCAGGGGACTTTTAATCCCAAGGTCGCTGGTTCGAATCCAGCACGGCCCATCAGGAAATCCCTGCATATCGGCTATATTCGTTTCGTGAGGCGTCTATGAATTGGCCGGTTGGGGCATGCCCTGGTCGTCCGGGATGAATTGTTCGTTGATGAAGACAGCCATGGAGGTTGTCGTGAATATGCGGGTACCGATCTTGCTGTCGCACCGGGACGTCCACAGCGGACAAGTCACTTGGATGGCGCTCACTTCCGTCATCTCTGACGCGACTGCCCTTGGCTCCAAGAGTTCTTCCAGCGCCGACATCGGGAATCCCCGCAAACACGGATGCGATCCACCGCGATAACGGTGCGCTGCAAGGACCAGGACTGCTGGCGAGAAATCCGCGATGCCGAAGGCGACAGCCCGTTGGGCTGTGTGGACTGCGGTAGGAGCGCGTTTGCGGGCGGTGTCGTGCGCGACAGCGTGTTCGCGCCAATCGTACGTAATTCGGATGTCCGTCGCCCGCATCCGAAACGCTTCCGCCGCGACCGACCCGACCAGTGCGAGGGGTGCGGACGAGATTGCGTCCCTGATGCTCATCATAAGGACGGCGACCGTAGGAACAATGAGCCGCACAACCGTGAATGGCTCCGCAAGGAGTGCCACTCTGCCATTCCGCACGACACCGCTCGTACGCCGAACGAAACCGAAAGAACTAGATCGCCAGATCGCGTCAGACGACGCGCGCGACCTCATCTCCGCCGACGCCGACTGGTGGCTCAACTCGATGAAGCGCCCGGTAACCGCAGTCCACACAGCCGACGCATGTGGGACAAAAGAGAGAGAGATCCAAACCACAGCCTCGCTACGGGGGGTCATGGCAGGCGAGTCACTCGTCACCATGGAACGCGGGCATGTCCACGTTCTTCGGCAGGCTGCGTCGTTACGCATGCCCGGGACCAGACGCACGCGAGGACAGCCTGACCGACTCTCTCGCAGCCACTCTGAAGCTCCCCCGAGGCGGCACTGAACTCCGGCTCCCAACCGAAAGCGGGGAGGAGCGTGCGAGGGGAGCGCCTCGCGGCGTTCCCCTCGCATAACCGGCGCGTCTACTTCAGCTTGAACAGCGCTGTCAGCTTTGAGCCGTCTTGGGTTGTGACGCTGACGCTGTAGCAGTTGCCGACCTGCTTCGGCGTCTGCCAGTTGTAGATGAACTGACCCCCGGTCGTGTCGTAGCGAAGCGTTGTGCCACCCGTGGCGAGAGCCTCGATCTCATCTGCCGGGGCGCTCGCATCACCGCATGTGACGGGCGTTGCCGTCAGGGACTTCACCGAGGCGGTGTCGGTCAACTCAGTTGTGCCAGCGAAGATGTTGAACTTGAGTGGAACGGTCGAGCCGTTTTTGACGGTGTTCCAGACGTCATTCATGTCAACAGGCTGGTAGAAGCCCTTCAGCGTC
The DNA here is from genome assembly GCA_963722755.1 of uncultured Actinomycetes bacterium. Lineage (GTDB taxonomy): Bacteria > Actinomycetota > Thermoleophilia > Gaiellales > Gaiellaceae > Gaiella. The sequence goes on along the minus strand of CAVROJ010000014.1, from coordinate 4,823 downwards.
CATGCGAGCACGGTGTAGGTGCGTGTCGCGGTGCTCGTCCGACCGGCGTTGTCGGTGGCGGTGGCGGTAAGGGTGTGGGTACCGACGGTGGTCGACGCCCGCTTACGAGGCAGTCGCGCAGGCCCGAGATCACATCTGAGGATGTGCACGGCGGGGCGGCTGGAACAGAGCCGAAGTAGTAGCTTCCCCGTCACTGATTCCGCCGCTACCCCATGTCGGGACAGCGGGGTTGGACAGATCGATTTTGAGTCCGGTGACGGAGTCGATCTCGCTGTTCCCGGCGTTGTCGGTGGCGGTGCCGCTTACTGCCTGAGCGGTGTCACTCTCGCTGAGCGTGACGCTGCTGCTCGCAGGTGAACTGCCGTCCACGACGCAACTTGCGATCCCCGACAGGGCGTCACCGCAGTTGAAGGTGACTGTCGGCGCGGTCTTGTACCAGCCGTTCGAACCGTCCGGGACAGTTGGACTCGCTGACCCGCTGATGGTCGGCTTCGTCTTGTCCACCTTGACATTGATCGTGTTGCTCGTCTCCGTGTTTCCGGCGTTGTCGGAGACGCTTCGGAAACGTTCTGTCCTGCCACAGCCGTGTTGCTGCTGACTACAACCGTGGTCGGGCATGTGCCGAGAAGGCCCGAGAGCGCGTCAAAGCAAGTGAACGTGACGGTCACGGTTTGGTTCGTCCAGCTTCCGGACAGGTAGGTGCCGCTATCTGCCGTGATAGTCGGCTTGGTCAGGTCGAGCTTCACGGTCACCGCCGTGGAGTCGCTCGTGTTCCCGGCTTTGTCGGTGCAGGTACCGCTGATCGCGGTGCCCGCGCCGGTCAAGCTCTCGTCCGAGACGGTCGTCGGCGTGGTGCAGCTTCCCTCGCCGCTCTGCGCCGCAGCGGCACCGGCGTCGCCGCTCCAGACGAAGGTCGCTGTGACCGCCACGTTGTTCCATCCCTGCGCATTGGCAGCCGGGCTGAGGGTCACGGTCGGTGCGGTGGGAGCCGTCGTGTCGATGCTGATCCCGGTCACCGTGTTTGTGGCCGACGTGTTGCCCGCGTGGTCGGTGCAGTGCGCAGACTCCGACTGGTTCTGGCCCTCAGTTGAGACGGTCTTGGTGATCGTCGCCGCGACGACGCCCGATCCGGAGTCCGAGCAGTTCCACACGAGCGTCACGGCGCTGTTGTTCCAGCCGAAGCTGTTCGCGGACGGTGTGCGGCTGAACAAGATGATCGCCGGGGAGACGGTGTCAACGATGGAGTAGGTCGCAGACGCCGACCGTGTGATCCCACCACCGTCGGTGTACGAACAGCCTGCGGTCTGCGAGCCGAGGCCATAAGCACTGTTTGCGCCGCTGATCGGGCCGAGCGAGGCGGCTGCTGTGGAATTTCCGTCCTCGGCGTCGAGGATCGAGCAGCCAGCAACCGGCACGGAGCCGATCTCGTATGTGCCCCCCTGCGTTACGCCAGTGACGGAAACCGTTGGCGCGGTATTCGTCACAGGTGCGTCAACCTGGACGATCCCGGTGTCCGGAGTACTGTCTGCGTTCAGAGCGGTGCTGCCGGTCGTTGCGACCGTCAACGTCCCAGTCGTGTTGTCGGCGGTGCCGGACGCCACAACCAGGGTCGCGTTGACGACGAACGGGTTGTTCGGACGACCCTGGATCGACGTGGCCAGCGTCGCACCACACGGAGGACTCTGGCTGTAATTGACCCCTGTCGTGAACTGAAGAGTCGTTTGATCCGCCGCGTTCGCTGAGGGCGTGATCGACCCGTTGGCTGCCATGAAATACTTGGTGACGACCTTGGCCTGCCCTGTCGCGTTCGCGTTGTTGATGCTCCCCACCGCCCAAACCTTGATCACGAAGCCGTTGCTTCCAATGGCTACCTGACTAGGAGCGGCGAGATTGGTCGAAAGAACCGCGTCCGTTTGGATATCGGCTGCATAGGCAACAGCAGCGACTGTCATCGCCGCGAAAACGGCCCCCAAAAAGAGACTGAGCCGCCCTCGCCTCTGAACCTGCTTCGGTGTCGATGATGAACCCATCCTCTTCCCCCTTGTTTTCTCGCCGCCTGGACGCCGAACGCGTCGCCGCGAAACTCACTCACGCAGGCGCTTGTTGCACCTGACAGAGGTGCATCCCCCAACCGAAGAATCGCTGCGGCTGCTCGGGCTGGGACTGACCTAAGGTCTAGGATCGAGTGCCCGCGGTGGTCGAGCGACGTGATCGGGGCCTTTGATGCCCGCCACCACCCGCGATGCAATCACGCGGGGGCTTGGGAGGCGGCTGGGGCTCCGAACGCCCACCACTTCCTTGCGCGCGCAGCGCGCGCACGCGAGGCGTTCGCCAGCACTGACCACGTCGCGATGGCCACCACCGCGCCCGAGATCTGAGGCGGATCTGATGGCCTCGTGAAGTCAGTATCCATCAGTGATCCGTCGCGACGCCCGACTGGGAATGTCGGTGGCCACAAGCGTGGCACTCCTGGGTACCCATCCTCCGACCGACGCCATCCGCCGGGCCCGGTCGCGGCGGCATAAGTGCTCGTGCGGCTCCCACCGTGCTACGAGCTTGATTCAAGATCGTCGCCCTGCGAGCAATCCTCGGCTTCGCGAAGGTTCTGAGGCTCCTCTTCTACAAACAGCTGAATCGGGACGATGAAGATCTTCCCGAACATGGGATCGTCTGGCCGCGCCTGACGCCAGGTGCTCTTTGCCGGGGGCTTGCGCCCGTCCGGCCGTGGCTCACTCATTGCACGCCTCTTTCGTTTCGCCTTGCCCCATAGGGGCCGCATCTCCTGCGCCACCGTGGGCGAACCCGGTTGGCGGCGAGCCAATGCTCGCTCTCCTGATGCCTCGCCCGACTCTACCGACCTCGCAGCGTTCGCCGCGGGCATCGCCGTTTGCCGGCTCGGACCTGACAACGATCTGACACGCGGTCGCGACGCCGTTATCCATCGGGCATTCGGCGCGACCTCCGACTGGCAGAGTCGGCGCTCCAGCAACCAACCACCCCTCCCCCTCGCGGTGAGCATCGCGGTGGGACCTGGTCGGGGGGCGGCTCGCCGCGAACGCTCGCCATTCCCTGTCGCGCGCACGCGCGCGCATACGGGGGATACGAGTCGAGGCCAGGGCTGCCCCACCCCCCATCGCGTTAGTGACACCATGGGCCCAATCGCGGGCATGCGACGCGCGAGGGTGACTCGGCGGAGGGTCCACACCGAACTGGTCATGGAGGGTGGGGGCCCGAGTGGGGCCGGCTTCAGGCGCATCAGCCTGGTCCCCGCGTGGAGCGCAATTCCGGCCGAGGGACGGCTTCGGCGAACGTCGACTTCGCGATCGCGTTCACCCACATTCCCGCGACCCACGGGCGCCGCCACAACAGGCGGTCCTCGTACGCGACGGTACGACGGCCGCTTGCTCGCCGATCCAGATGCGCTCGAACTCGCGGTACGTGCGGAGGCGCTCGTCCTGGTCGTGGAGCGTGGCCGCGCGGGCAGCAGCTCTCGAGCCGCCCGTTGCGGTAGAGCCAGGGCGCGAGCGGAGGAGCGGCTCGAGGAAGCCGCCGCCCGGGTCGGGGAGGTCGGCGCCCCAGGCCCCGAGATAGGCGTGGGCGCCGGCTCGCTCGATCGCGGCCACCCGTCGCAATGGAGGCCACGCAGGGAAGTCGAACCCGAACGCCGATCGCGCGAGCTGGGCGGCGATGTCGGACGCCGCGTCCTCCCAGAGGCTCGGGTCTCGCAGACACGATCTCGCCGAGGGCGCGTCCGTCCGGGTAGCCCGCCTCGCTCAGGAGGGCGCGGGCACGATCCGGGTCGAATTCGGGGCAACGCGGTCCGAGTGCCCGGGCATCGCCGGCGAGAGCAATCCGCCCGTCTCGGCCGCGGTTCCCCGAGGAGCTCGGCCGGGCCGTGCCGGTCGATGGCGTGCGCGAAGGCACGGCGGACGCGGGCATCGTCGAGCGGCGCCCGTCTCGCGTCGAAGCCGAGATACCACGGTCGTCACTCCCGGGAGCGCTGCACAACCTTCTTGTCGTCGGCGACGGCGCTTCGGCGAGCACGTCGTCGAGGACGTCTAATCGCCGCTTCGCCACCGCTCGGCGGCGCGTGTCCGCGAGGCTCGAGCTCGATCGTCACCTCGCCGATGTTTCCGCGTGCGCCCGCCAGCTCGGAGCGGCCTCGAGCACGCGCGGTTGCGCGTCGCGGCTGGTGAGGACGAATGGGCCGTTTCCGACGAGCGGCAGGCGCGATGCCGGTCATCTCCCTCCGCTCATAAACGTGCCCGGCCAGGCGAAGAGCGCCGGGTGGCCGAGCAGGTAAGGAAGTGGTTTCGGGGCTCGTCGAGCGGATCTCGAGCGTGCGCCCGTCGGCGCGTTCGCGCTCACCCCGTCGAGCCAGGAGCCCGGTCACGTCGTCCCGGCCATTCGGGCCTATGAACGCGAAGTCGTCGGCTGTCACGGGCTCGCCGTCGCTCCACACGGCGTCGGGGCGAAGCGTGAACCGGTACGCGCGACAGTCCTTGGAGACGGTGAAGCGCTCGGCGAGATCGGGCTCCACGCCGAGGTTGTGTCCGATCACGAGACGAGGCCGCGGAACAGATTCATGGCCACTTCGTCCGCGGGCTTGCCGCTGCCGAATCTTTCCCTGGTGCCACCTCTCGGTCCCCAGGCCGCCGTCAACGCCCACGTGATTCTGCTCGCTGGGCTCGAGCCGCGGAGGTTCGGGCGCGAGGCCGCATGAATGCGCTCGCTAAAAGGCTTTGTTGGAGTGGTGGTAGTCGAAGGCGAGGATGGTGGGTGAGCGCGATCTTGAGCAGCGTCTGGCGGGCGTGCACTTTGTC
>CAVROJ010000013.1:0-134456 GCA_963722755.1 uncultured Actinomycetes bacterium | reverse complement strand
GCCTCGCTCGCCCAGGGCAAGAAGCTCGCCGGCGCGAGGTCGGGGAAGACGAGCGCGAGGTTCGTCATGTCGCCCTTCGGGTCGAGGACGAGCGTCGGGATGCCTGCGAGGAGCGCCTCCTCGAGCAGCACGACCGCGAGGCCGGTCTTGCCCGAGCCCGTCATGCCGACGACGACGCCATGGGTCGTCAGGTCGCTGGAGCCCAGCACGACCCGGTCGCTTCCCGCCTTCCCGGTCTGCGGATCGAGCGCGTAGCCCAGGTGGAAGGAGCCGCGATCTGCCATCGCGAGGAGTCTAGAGTCCCTCCGATGCTCGACGGCCTGAAGGTCGAGCCCGGCACACCAGCCGGGATCGCGGACCGTGACCCGGCCGACCCGCTGGGCACCGCGAAGGACGACGGCGAGAAGCGCCTCGACGAGCTGGTGGAGCGGATCGACGCGCTCCAGCACCGTCTCTTCGCCGAGGACCCCACAGCATCCTGCTCGTCCTCCAGGGCCTCGACGCGTCGGGGAAGGACGGTGTCGTCCGTCGTGTGTTCGACGGGCGTCAACCCGACGGGCGTGCAGGGTGACCTCGTTCAAGGTGCCGTCGGCGCGGAGGTCCAGCACGACTACCTCTGGCGCATCCACGCAGCGCTTCCCGCGCGCGGGGAGATCGGCGTCTTCAACCGCTCGCACTACGAGGACGTCGTCGCCGTGCGGATGCACGAGATCGCACCCGAGGAGGTGTGGCGGCGGCGTACGAGCACATCAGCTCGTTCGAGCGGATGCTGGTCGACGAGGGCACGACGGTCCTGAAGGCGTTCCTCAACATCTCGCGGACGAGCAGCGCGAGCGGCTCCAGGAGCGGCTCGACGACCCCGAGAAGCGCTGGAAGTTCCGCCGCGACGACCTGAAGGTGCGCGAGCGCTTCGACGATTGGTCGCGGCCTGGGACGAGGCGCTGACCGAGACGTCGACCGACTGGGCGCCGTGGTACGTCGTCCCGGCGGATCGGAACTGGGTGAAGGCGCTCGCCGTCGGCGAGCTCGTCGCGGGCGCGCTCGAGCGGCTCGACCCGCAGCTCCCCGAGCCAGAACCGGGGCTCGAGGGCCTCCGCATCACGTAGGGAGTCGCGGGGGCGTAGGGGCGAGACGCGTCTCGCCCCTACGTGGGGACGGGTCCCCGACGTCGGAATCCGCCGCCGTGGATTCCGACGTCGCGGTTCGTCAGAGCAGGATGCGCGCCGCCAGCTCGGGCGGGCAGCCGCGATGCACGAGATCGACCGCATCGTGCAGGTCGACCTCGACGTTCGCGGCGAGCACCGCCGCTGCATCGAGGTCGTACCCAGACCTGCAGAGCGCGTCGAAGCGCCACGCCAGAACCTCGGCCGCCTCGTCGACACGTAGACCTTCGAACTGTGCCGCAGTCATGACCGTCCCCCTCTCGTGAGGGTCGTCATGCTCGGTAGACCCTCGTTCACCATGTCACTACCGTCGGTGATGGTGCCTTGCGGCACTTCCCCCGCGGGGCGAGACGTGCCTAGCCCTTCGGGTGGGCGCGACGTCGAGGGTGAGCGCGCTCGACGGTGGGGCTCCACGCTCGGCTGGGCTCGACGTGTGGGCCTCCGCTGTGCGGGGTATCCCTCCCTCCCCGACCGACGGAGGCGAGATGTCCACCCCCGAGCGTCAGCAAGACCCCGGCGAGCACGGCTACGGCAGCGCCAAGCAGGACCCTGCGGACGTCGAGCAGCCCGATCGGGCGCCTGCGCGCGAGCAGCCGGAGGAGAAGACCGTGAAGGATGCGCAAGACGAGCACGACGAGCCGATCCCGGCGCCGCGCCGCTAGAGCACGGTGCTCAGAAGCTGACCGTGTCGTCCGAGTCGGCCCGCATAGCGGCGCACGCCCGGCGCGCGATCGTGGGGGCCGACGACGTCGAGAAGACGTCGCCGCCTACACACGCGGCCAAGAAAAGTGTATGACTCCCTGTGGGAAGGCGCCGATCCGGACACGGCGCGGGGGAGAAGAACGGGGGATGGAATATGGAGGCGAACCTACTTGGCGCACCGCCGACGGCTGCGCTGCGTCAACCAGCGTACGGCAAGGGCGATCAACAGCCAGGCGTCGATCGACCACAGCACGGGGGACAAGAGACCGAACCTGAGTCCCTCCGGCCGACCAGCCGCCCGATCCGACGCGCGGGCAGCCTACTACTGGTCGCCGGAGTGGTAGTGGCACAGGTCGTGTGGGTGGCTCTGCTCGCATACGGGGTGTTCTGGGTCGGGACGCACCTCCCCGTTTAGCCGGTGGGCCGGACATCACCCTCCAGGGTGTCCCTCTTCTGGGGGAACTTCGCGCGAACGCGCAAGTTTCGGGGCTGTCGAGCGTCATTCCAGGTGAGGCACGGGAGTGGCGGTGGCCCGCCGTGGCGGCGACGGCCCACCGCCCCCGGCCCTTTCATCGGGCGTCGGTCAGACCGGCTAGCTGGAGCGAGGCTCCTCTTCGGAGGCGGCCAACAGCTCTCTGGCGCGCTCCGCGTCCTGCGGCAGCACGAGCACCTCGAAAGCTCCGCTGATCCCCCCGGCCGATCCGATGTTCACACCGCCGGACGCAGAGCCGGCCTGCTGCCAGATGGCACGGATCTCCTCCACTCGCAACAGACCGACCGCGATCTCCGCCGCCGGCTCGTTCTCGACCAACGCCACTCGAACAAGGTCGCCCACGCCAACCAGGATACGGTCGACGACCCGCCCGCCCGGGAGGAATCCTCCCGGCAGGCGTTGTCTCGGTCCTCAATCGCGCACCGGCAAGGCCCGCAGCCGCCGCGTGGGAAGATGGCGATCGTACGCTTCCGGCGGGCGGGTGATCGGCCGACGAGCTCAGGATCGGCGTAGACGGCCCGGACGATGTCAGCCTGCAGCTGTTTCTCGATCGGCGGCGACGAAGCCGAGGAGGCCTGGCGCGGCGTCACTCCCGTGCTCGAAGGTTGGGCGGGCCGTGCCGTCCCGCTCGAGGAGCATCCGGCCGGGTCGGCGGGACCGCCGCCTCCTGCGAATGCTCCCACTGTGCACTGCGCCTGGATCTGCGCGCGGGCGAAGCGTCTCCGGCACGTGTTTCTCGCCGCCCCGGCTCAATAGCCGGTGTAGCCCTCGGCGATGACGTTCTTCTCCCTCACTCCCGCTTCGTCCAACGCCTTCTCCATCGCCTCGGTCATCCCCGGCGGGCCGGCGACGAGAAAGGTGTACTCGTTCAAGTCGCCTTCGAGGTACGCCTCGAAGAACTGCCCGTCGATCTTGCGTGATTCGCCGTCCCATCCCGGGTCGTCGGTCATCGTCAAGACGAGCCGGAAGCCGGCGAGCTCGCGGTCGAGCCCCACGAGTTCGTCGAGGAACGCCGTCGATTCGCGGTCCCGATTCGAATAGATCAACGTGACGCGATACGGAAGGTGCTCCTCGGCGATATAGCGAAGCATGCTGCGAAAGACGGTGATCCCGATGCCCCCGGCGACGAAGACGAGCGGGCGCGACGTGTCGTCGGGCAGCATGAACTTCCCCTTGGGCGGCTCGACGTCGACCTCGGAGCCCACCTCCAGTTCGGCGAGCGTTCGCTTGAAGGCGGTGTCACGCATTCTCGTGGCGAGGCCGAGAGTGCCCTTCTCGTTCGGAGACGTCACGACGCTGATGTGCCGGCGAAGGCCCTTCTCGTCCTGGTGGCCGACGTCGGGCAACGTGACGAAGAAGTATTGCCCCGGCTTGAAGTCGACCTCCGCGTCCTGGAGGTCGAAGGTCACGAACAATGTCCCCTTCGCGACCTCCCGCTTCTCCTTGATCGTCGCACGCACGTCTCTCACCTTTCAGTTCGGAGCCGTCGCGGCGTCGGATTCCCGTTGCCCTTGCTGGGACGTTAGCGCGCCCCGGCGTCCACCGGGGTCCGGTAGGGCGTCGAGGGGGTCTGGCCGACCCTTGAGCTCGTGCGTCGCGCCGGCCCTTGAGCGACACGTGACGTTTCGTACCGACACATCTGTCTAGAGCCAGCCCTTCCAGCGGAAGAAGCACATAGCCGCTCAACCATGCGCAAACCGCATGGTTCCGTGACCGTCCTTGCCGTAGAAGCGGCGAAATGCCGCCCCGGTGTGGTCCCGGTGTGGTCTGGAAACCGTTGTCCGTTCTGGACACGTCCCGAACGGCCGCTAGCGGCCCGGTTCGGGGCCCGTCAGCGTGCCGGTGAGCCGGGTGGCCCGGTGAGAGTCAGCCTCCCAGGGGCTTCTCCCTGTCACGCTTAAGCGTGGATGCATTGGGGCCGCACCCGGTGTCTAGCGGCGGGATCAACCCAGGGGATCGGCCCGTCACGGCCACCGATCCCCCGGGTTGTGCCTGTCTAGCGGTTGCCGCAGAGGGTGCTGTTGGCCGAGCCGGTGGCCGGGCCGTCGGCGCCGAGTTTCACCGAGCCGGCCGGGGTCTTGTCGCCCTGACCGAGGTCGTGGCGAGCGCCCTGCTCGCCCAGGTAGCCGAACGTGCCGTGGCCCGCACCACAGCTCGACGCCTTGTCGTAGCCGGGCTGGTCGCCGTAGGTCATTGCACTTGCGCTGACCGGAAGGGCCAGGACAGCCGCAGCAGCGGCCATGATCATGAACTTCCTCACGAAGATTGCTCCTCTTGTCGTTGTTTTCGAGCTTCTTGGCTCAGTGACAACGTTGCCTCACTCGGCTCGCCGCCGCTGTACCCAAATGGGCTAATCAGCGCGTCCCAGCTGTCGTATTGCCCGGCGCCGTGTACTGGCTGGTCTAGCGCCGGGTCAGGCGGCTGCGGTCGCCCGCGACCCACTCGCCGTCGTCGTCGAGATCGAGCGGCGCTGGATCAGTCACACTTCCGAGATGGCAACTGGCGGCCTGAAAGTCGGCGGCGACGTCGAGCAGGCTCTCCAGGACGTGCTCGTCCCAAGCTACGTCCTCGATAAGACCGGAGTCGTCCGGTGGATCAACCCGGCAGCCGAACGGCTCGTCGGCGACATCCGCGGTCGCCACTTCACCTCCGTCGTCGCACCCGAGGACAAGCCCCGCGCCCGCGAGTTGTTCACGCAGAAGTTGCTCGGCACCTCCGCGGCCACCGAGGCGACCGGCCACCTCCTCTCGACCGCCGGGAAGCGAGTCGCCGTGGAGGTCAGCGGGGTGCCGCTGAGGAACGGTGAAACGGTGGTCGGCGTCTTCGGGCTGATCGAGGAGCGCCCCGACGACAGCCCGAGAACGCCACCCCCGAACCTCACCCCTCGTCAAGTCGAGGTGCTTCGTCTGCTGGAGCAGGCCCGCTCGACGAAGCAGATCGCCGCCGAGCTTCATTTGAGTCCCGAGACGGTCAGAAACCACGTCCGCCGTCTGTTTCGGGCGCTCGGCGTCAACACTCGACTCGAGGCCGTCGCCGCCGCACGGGCCGCATCACCCCACTGAACCGAAGCAGGCTCGCTCAGTCGTCGTCGAACGGTGCGCCCCAGTCCTGCGACCACAGCCGCGGCCCACTATTCGGCCCCGGCGGGCCCCCCGCACACGGCTCGTGCTCACACAGCTCGTGCTCCGGCCCGTTAGCGCCCACCCGCCACGCCAGAACCCTTCCGGATCAGCCAACCGCAGAGACCACAGCGGACGACCCCGTGCGCGCACCTTCGGCTCGAGGTACTCCAGCCGCTCGCCCGCGTCACAGTCCGCGCCTCCACCTGGCGCGCAACCGTGCCGGTGCCGACGTGTTGCAGGCGCACATGCTCTGGCGCTGAGATCGGCTCGCCCTCGCCGTCCGGGTGGCCGAGATGCCACCGCGCGCCCGGCGGGATCAAGCCACCGACGAGCTGACCGTCGACGAGCTCCGCAAACCGGCAAGCGGCACCGCGCGCGCAGCGAACCCCGCCTCGCTGCCACAACCAGCGCCCACCGCTTCCGAGCACCGCGATGCGATGGGGTCGCGTACTTCCTGTCGTCCCGAGCGCGAGACAAGCCACCGACACCGGGGCGAGCAATACCGCTGATGCTCCGCCACCGCCACGAACGCGACCAGCAGCGATCGCAGCGGCGCTCCCCAAACGTGCGCGTCACCCCCTGGCGCAACCCCGCCGGCCGACCCACCCGACACGGACCGCAGAGACGCTGATTGCCGTGAATCACACGAAACGCCCGCGAACAGCGTTTACAAGTCCGAAAACCGTCGGGGAGAGAAACTTTCAGGGCGGGGGTCACTGGCTGTTGCCCAGCCTAAAAAGACTGCGCGAGAGACCCGTCGGGGGAGGACCGAGTCTCTCGCGCAGACGCGAGCCCGCATAGGCCCCACCTATCCCAGGGGTGCGCCGTTGCCGCCCTGGCGATGCACCTCGGCGGAGGTCGGGCACCGAGCTCGCATGGGCCACGGTAGATGTGGGCGGCGGGGCGGTAGGTGACACGATCGGGTCAATTCTCGTTGTCGTGGAGCGCAACGGATCAGCATGGATGCGGCGTGTTCACGGGTCGCTCGGGTTGAGCAGTTCGGCGACGGGGCAGCCGGGGTCGTGGAGGAAGGTGATGGTCATGACGCCGAGCTCCAGGTGGCCGGTGCTCGACTACGCGGAGGTCACCCCAAACCCGGCCCGTCACAAGTCCGTGAAGCTCCCCTACGTCGACGTCGAGGAAGCGACGCCGCCGACCGTCGAGCATTTCCTCGCGATGCTCGGCAAGCTGTCGAGGCGGCTCCGGCTCCCGGCAGTGTTCCTCGAGCAGACCGCGGCACGGGTCGCCGAGCTGCGCGCCTGGGGTGGCAGGACGTCGACGTCGCCGGTTCAAGGATCCGCTCGCGCGGGGTAAGGGGCGACGCGGAACCCGCCGCGTGCTGTGGCGAGCAGTTCCGCCGTGGCTCATGGAGCACCTGTTCGAGACGGTTCCACCCGACGACCGCGCCACCGGCCGCAAGCTGTTCGGCGACCTCAAGGAAGGAACGATGCCCGACTCGATGATGCGTGCCTGCCGAAGCGCCGGGATCCCCGGCTACTCACCGCACGACCTGCGCCACCGTCGCGGCTCGCTGTGGCACGCGAACGGGATGCCCGCCCGCGAGCTCGCCGAGCGGATGGGCCACTCGAAAGCGTCCATGAGCCTTGACGTGTACACGCACGTCATGGCCCCCGAGGAAGCTCGAACCGACCGGATTCTGGCCCTAATCGAGCCGTGAGACGCCGTGCTGGTGTGGTCCCGGTGTGGTCTCGAAGCCCGAGAACAGCGCCGCAGCCCGCATGAATCCTCACAGCCAGCCTTCCAGCGGAAGAAGCCGATCATCGTCGCGAGCGTCGCGACGAGCGCGGCGAGGATGATCCAGAAGGCGGTCGAGGTCGCCTCGCCCGGGAACAGGACGTTCATCCCGAACACGCTCGTGATGAGCGTCAGCGGGAGCATGGTGACGCTGATGATCGTGAGCAGGCGCAGGACGTCGTTCTGGCGGTGTGAGATGACCGACTCGTTCGTCGACTCGAGCGCCTCCACGACCTCCTTGTAGTTGTCGAGCTGGTCCCAGATGCGCTCGACTGCGTCGTTGATGTCGTCGAAGTAGAGCTCGAGCTCCTCCGGCAGGAAGCGGTTGGCGCGACGCTCGAGCACGCGGAGCGTGGAGCGCTCCGGCTTGATCACCTTGCGGTACGAGATGATCTCCTGCTTGACGTTCGAGATGTCGCGCACGACGTCCTCATTCTTTTTTATTTATGGTTCGCGCGGCGCTCCAGCACGCGGAGCGTGGAGCGCTCCGGCTTGATCACCTTGCGGTACGAGATGATCTCCTGCTTGACGTTCGAGATGTCACGAACGACGTCCTCGGCGGCGCGCTCGAACATGTCGTCCTCCACCCGGTCGAGCTTGTGGCCGATCTTGTCGAGGATCGGGAAGCAGTAGTCGAAGAGGTCGTCGAGCACCTCGTACAGCAGGCGACCCGATCCCTTCGCGAACAGCTGCTCGCGGTACGCCTCGTCCGCCTCGCAGCGAGCGAACAGCCGCGTGACCGGGAGGAGCTCGCGGTTCGGGAGCGTGACGAGGTAGTCCTGGCCGATGAAGACGTCGAGCTCGGCCGCGTTGAGCCGCTGGACGGCCTTGTCGTAGACCGGGAAGTGGAGGACGGCGAAGAGGTAGCGCTCCTCCTCGTAGTCGTCGACCTTCGGCCTCTGGCGCTTCGAGACGATGTCCTCGACGTCGAGCGGATGCCAGCCGAAGCGCTCGGCGAGCAGCTGGGCCGTGTCGAGGTCGGGCGCGACGACGTTGACCCAGGTCAGCCCGCCGGCTGCGAGCTCAGCGACCTGCGGGGTGCGCGCGACGTCGTCCGCGCCGGGGCGCGAGCGGGTGCTCCTGCGGATGCGGGGCAGGCTGGGCACGGGGACTCAGCGGGTCGTCGGTCGTCGGCACCATGTTCGTCATTCTAGTGCCGCTGCCTGCCCGCGCTCGCAGCGGCGCTCACGCGGCCTGGGCCACGGGCGTGCGGCGGACGGCCGACGGGATCGTGCGCTCGAGCGCGATCGAGAGGACGGCGCCGAGCGCGCAGAGGGCCGCCCACACGAGCCAGGTACCGAGCGGGCTGACGGAGAGGAGGAACCCGCCGACGGCCGGGCCGGCGGCGAACCCGAGCTGCCAGGAGAGCGCCGAGAGAGCCATGTAGCGGCCGAGCAGCCGCGGCTCCGCCAGGTCGCTCACGAGCGGTGCCTGCACGGTGCCGTGGATGCACTCGCCGATCCCGAACGCAGCCATCACGACGGCCAGCAGGACAGCGGCGGTCGTGCCGTCGACGCTTCCGCCGACGATCGAGACGGCGACCCAGCACGCCGCCCAGATGACGCCGAGCACCGCGAGCATCCGCATCCGCCGATGCCCCTCGGACAGCTTCGCGATCGGGAGCTGGGCGAGCACGATCACCACGGTGTTGACGAAGAAGATCGCCCCGATCGCGCCCTCGGTGACGCCGACCTCGTTCTTCGCGAACACGGGCAGCAGCTCGAAGCCGGACATGCCGGCGAACACGAACAGCGTGTTGAGCCCGATCACGCGCGACGAACGCGCGGTGACGCAGCACGGCGCCGTAGCTCCCCTGCCTGCTCTCTGCGCCGGCGGCCCGCACGGGCGCCGGCTCCGGCACGGCGGCGAGGAGCACGCCCAGGTAGACGAGGAACGTCGCCCCGTCCAGCAGGAACAGCGCGATGAACGTCCCGGGGTGATCGGCGTTCGCGATCAGCCCGCCGACGAGCGCGCCCACGCCGATCCCGAGGTTCATCATCACGCGCTGCATCGCGAACGTGGCGTGCCGCTTGTTCGGCGGTGACAGCGACGCGAGGAGGGTCGACTGCGCCGGCCAGAAGAAGCCGTTGCCAAGACCGGTCACGGCCGCCGCGAGGAATCCCTGCCACGGCTCGTGGACGAGGGCGAAACCTCCGTACCCGACCGCGAGGACCACCAGCGAGAGCGCGAGGACCCGGCGACCGCCGGACCGGTCGACGAGCGTCCCGGCCACCGGCCCCGCGACGACGCTGACGACGGCGTTGGCGCCCGACGATCAGCCCGGCGACGCCGAGGCCGATTCCCCGGACGTTGTGCAGGTAGATGAGGAGGAACGGGAGGAGCATCCCGTTGCCCAGCGCGCTGACGAGCCCTCCGAGCTGGAGCGTGTGGACGGAGCGGGGGAGCTGCGGATCGAGGCTGCGAAGGAAGCCGCGCACCGCGGGGACAGTAACCCCGCGCCGTGCGGGTCACGGCAGGGACGCAGGCACCTCACGCCCAGGCATGTGTGCCGAATGTGTGCCAATCGCCGCCGGGCCCTTTCGCCCGATCTGACAACACGCTATGAGGAAGGGAATCACCTTCCCCTCACGGATCGGAGCCGTCACATGCCTCGAGTCGCAGCCCTCGTCCTCCTCATCCTCGTCGCCGGCGGCCTGCTCGCCGTGCCGGCCGCCCGCAGCGCCTCTCCCGACATCGTCGTCAGCCAGGTCTACGCCGGCGGGGGCAACGCCGGCGCAAGCTTCGCGAACGACTTCGTCGAGCTCTTCAACCGCGGCTCGGCCGCCGATCGACGTCAGCGGCTGGACGATCCAGTACGCCTCGGCGGGCGGCACGACCTGGCAGGCGACCGCGCTGACCGGGTCGATCGCGCCCGGTCGGCGCTACCTCGTCCAGCTCGCGTCGGCGGGCGCCGTCGGCGCACCTCTGCCGACCCCCGACGCGACCGGGACGACGAACCTCGCCGTCTCGGGCGGCAAGGTCGCGGTCGTGCGCGACTCGACGCGCGCTCACCTGCGGCGCGTCCGCCGGGAGCTGCTCGGCCGTCACCTCGGTCGCCGACCTGGTCGGCTACGGCGCCGCCGTGGACTACGAGGGTGGCGGGCCGGCTGCCGCACTCGACAGCACGACCGCCGCGGTGCGCGGCGGCGGTGGCTGCACGGACACCGACGCGAACGCCACGGACTTCTCGGCCGACGTCCCGACACCGCGAAACTCGTCGAGCGCGGTGGCCACGTGCGGCGTCGAGCCGCCGCCCGCGGGAGGCGTCTCCCAGGGCGCGGCGGTGGACGTCGACATCCAGCCCGTCCTCTCGATCGCGCTCGAGCGCCCGAGCGTCAGCTTCGGGAACACGACCTCGGGCGCCACCCCGGCGCCCGGTATCCGAGCGGGTGACGGTCGTCTCGAACCATGCGAGCGGGTACGCGCTGACCGTCCACCGGACGGCCTTCCTCCCGGCCGATCTGCCGCTCGGCATCGCCGGCACCGCGCCGAGCGGCGGGACGATCGGCGGCTCGCTCGCGGGTGGGGCGATGGCCGCCATCCCGATCGCGCCCGCCGCCGACCTGCTCGTCGGGACGACCGCCGCGCAGAGCGCCCCGACGGGCGACGTCTGGGACACGCGCCTCGGCTTCGTCTCGCCGATTCCCGTCGTCACGGCGGGCAGGTACGCGGCGACCGTCACGTTCACGGCCATCGGTCGATGAGCCGGGCGACCCTCCTCGTCGCCGTCTCGCTCGCCGCCGTCGCGCTCGCGCCCGCCTCGGCGGGCGCGGGCGCGACACGGCCGCCGCTCGCGCTGACGGCAACTCCGGCCCGCGTCTCGTTCGTGGGCTCGGGTCGGGCGAGCCTGCGTGTCACCAACCCCGGCCGGAGCCCGGTGGTCGTCGACGTCGGACGGGCCGGGTTCTCGCTCGATCTCCGCGGGCGACCGACAATCGCTTCCACGGGGTGGCGTTCGCGCCGCAGTGTCGTGGCTCTCCGTCCGGCCGGCCCGGTTCCCGCTCGCAGCCGGGGCGAGCAGGTCGGCTCACGGTCTCGTCGCGCGTGCCCGCGCGTGCGGAGCCGGGAGACCACGACGCCCTCGTGCTGCTCACGACCCGGCCGCGGCGGCGCGCGGGGGTCGTCGTCCGGATGAGGATCGGCGTCGTGGTGGTCGTGCGCGCACCCGGTCGGGTGGTCCGTCGGCTCGCTCTGCGCGGTCTCCGAGTGCGGCGCGTGCGCGGAGCACGGATTCTCGAGCTCGGCGTGAGCAACCGCGGCAACGTGACCGAGACGCTGGAGCGCGGGCGCGTGTCGGATCTCGTTGCAGCGCGGGGCCGCGCACACGCGCCTCCGCGCCGACGCGCCGCGACCTCCGACCGCGGACCAGCGGCGTCGTGCAGGTCGTCTACCGGGGTCGGCTGAAGGGATGGGTCACGGCACGCGCCCAGATCGTCGCGCAGCCAGGACGGCCCGGAGTGACGCGCACGTTTCGGCTCGAGCTGTGAGAGCCGCCGGACTCGACCATGCGGCCGTCCCGGTCTCGGGCACCGCACGCTCGCGCCGGAGCGCGTCACGTGCCCGGCTCGAGCCCCGCCGCGCCGATCGCCGCGACGGCCAGCCGCTCGTCCTCCGCCCCGGGGAGCCCGCTGACGCCGACGGCACCCACGCGCCGACCGTCCGCGAGCGCGGCCACTCCGCCGTGGAAGAACGAGAACTGCGGATCGAAGCTCGCGAGCTCGGTGGGAGCGCCGCGCACCTTCTCGGCGAGGGCGCGCGTCGACGTCGCGTCGCTCCGCGCAGCCGTGTACGCCTTGCGACGGGCGTTCTCGAGCGTGTCGCGGGCGGCGCCGTCCATCGCCAGGCAGGCCACGAGCTCCCCGTGGTCGTCGACGACCGCGATCGACACCGGCGCGGGCGCGGCCTGCAGCGTGGCGCGGATCGCCTCGAGTGCCTGCTCGTGCGTCACGGCGCGTCTATTGGTCCACCAGGGCGAGGATATTGCCGTCCGGATCCTTGAACCACACGCCTCGCATCCCACCCATCGAGTGGATATCGCCGTCTCGTGTCGTTCCCGGAAGATCGTAATGCTCGAACGACACGCCTTTCGCCCGAAGCGCGTCGACGATCGAGTCGAGTTGGGTGCCAACCGCCCACGTCGCCGCCGTCGCCTTGTTCGTGCCGGCGTAGTCGGAGCGGTACACGAGCACCCTCGAGCTGCCGCTCTGATACACCGCCGAATCCTCTTGCTCCATCAGAGGCTCGAGGCCGAGCGTGTCCTCGTAGAACGATCTCGACCTGGCGAAATCCGCAACGGCGAGCGTGGCGCCTACATCGTGGTCTCCGAGCATCGTCGACTCCTTTCGTCGAGGGCTTACGCCGGCGTGGTATGCGGCGGCTGACGCTCCTGCAGTCGCCGGATCCTACGGAATCGGAGGATCAGAGCGAATCCGAGTGCAGGCGCTCTCCGAGGCCCTGGAGGATCTTGGTCGCGATCGACGGCGACTGTGCCAGCAAGTCGCGGAACCCGCGGTCCGTGAGCACGAGCAGATGCACGGGAGTGGATGCAGTCACCGTCGCAGTACGCGGCAGGTCGGCGATCAGCGCCATCTCACCGACGAAGTCACCGGCGCCGAGATCGCTCACCTTCCTGCCCTCGCGGGTCACGCGAAGGGAGCCTTCGACGACCACGAAGAACTCCTGTCCGCGCTGACCCTCACGGATCAGCGTCCGGCCCTCGTCGCGGTCGACCTCGTCCGCGAGCCTCGCGATCTGCCTCAGCTCCGCCTTGGAGCACCTCGCGAAGAGCGGCACGCCCTTCAACAGTTCCAGCTTGGCGTCCCCTCGGAGTTGCACCGGCGGAGGATAACCCGGGCCACGAGAAGCGCCTAGTAGCCCGACACGAAGGTGAGACGGGGGTAGGGGGAGGTGCGCAAGACGGGCAATCGGCGCCCCGCTCCGAGCCTTCCGGGACGCAAGTTTGGGTCTCGGTTGGGAACCGCCCTCATCACGACGCATTCGACGGCTTCGAAGCCAGGGACTTGGCTCTGCGATCGGGGCAGGTTGTGCGCACGGAAGGCTCGCCCGATTCTCTTCCGCACCACACACAACGCACCGAAGGAGGACCCTCAATGGCAGCAATCGAGTCAGTGTGGTCACGCACGGGTAGGGCGTGTCCCGGAGATGTCGAGTCGGAGTCAGGGCGAGACGGAGCTCTCGCTCAAGACGACCGAGTTCGGCGATGGTGGTGTGATCGCCGCCATTCTGGTCGCCGCGGCGGTGTCCTCAGCTACTCGGGCGGCGAAGACGCGCTCGACCGCGACGACGGTTGACGCCCGCTCGTCTTCCCCGCGGCGAGGCTGCGACAGGCGCCACACCCAACCAAAGGTGATCTCGAATGAGCACCATGACTGCTGAGTCCCGCAACGAGACACCGGGCAAGGAGACGGAGCCGGCCAAAGAGATGGATGTGCGCGAGGAGGTCCAGGAGCTGAAGCACGCGATGGAGCTGAAGGCCCGTCGGCATCGACGCGACAGGTCGCGACAACCATGGGTGCCATCCAGTCGACGTCCATCGGTCTCCGCGTGGGCGCAGCGGCCTCCCGCTCGAGGGGGCAGGAGGCGGCGAAGGTGGTTGCAGCGCAGCGATCCGCGGCACCAATCCGGCCGACCGGCTGATCCGCCGCGAGTCGCGGCTCTCACGCTCTCGGATCGGCAGTCGCACCGGAACTGCCAGAATCGCCGGATGGCCGACAGACACCACATCCGGATCGAGTACTGCGTCCCCTGAGGCGCCGCGCCGAACGCCACCAGTCTGCTGGCGCGCCTACTCGAAGAGCACGAGAACGACTTGGCGGCGATCGAGATCGTCCCGGGAGCGAACGGGATCTTCGACGTGCACCTCGACGGGACGCTCGTGTTCACCAAGTCGATGCTCGGCCGCTACCCCGAGCCCGATGACGTCCTCCCACTCGTTCGGGCGCAGCTGAACGCGTAATGGGCAGAGGCGCAAACCCGGCGAGTCCGCATCCCAGTCCGCAGCCCGCCTGGGGACGAAGCCGGCGACCCTCCACACCCCGAAGTTGCCGGCCTCGTCGTTCTCTGACATCGCCTGCTGCACCGTTTAGAGGAGGGCCCGAATTGGGTGTTTACCCCTCGTAGCGGCGGGTAACGCGAGGGCACCCCTGGTGGGGAGCGTCGCCTGGGCCTGAGGGCACGGGTGGCTCGGAAACGCACGGCAGGAGCATTCTCCGACGCCGGGGTCACGTGCGTCACACCGTTTCATGCCGTTGCCGCGAAACCAGCGGTCCTGTATGGGACTCGCAGGAATCGAACAACTCTGCCCAGAGCGTTTTAGCCCGAGGTAGGCACCGGGGTAGGCACCGCGCGAGCCCGAGCAACCTGTACCACCCGCCGTTACGGCTTCAGCGTTGCCAGGTGCCCGCCCTGGATGAGGGGAATGAGCAACCGCTTCAAGCCCGGAGCGTAAGAGATGTCTGCCGGACTTCCCGCGAGTGTCGCTCGCCGCGTCAACGTGCCATCGGGCGAGAGCTTCCAAATGCTCCCGTTCCCGAAGTCGGAGAAATACGCATGCCGACCGACGAACGCGAGTCCGTCGAGTTGTCTGAGACGAGGCGAACGAATCACTTCTGCGAATGCGCCCGCACGGTTCACCCGTCCCACCTGAGCACCCCCGAGGGCGGACTCGTTGAAGGTGACAAACCAGATTTCGCCGCTGGTGGGGTGCAGAGCCACTCCGTTTGGCAGACCCGGAAAACTCTTCGGTAGAGAGAGGCGAGTCACTCGTCCCGCTCCGCTGATTCGGTAGAGGCTGCGCGTTTCGCTATCGCTCGCCCACAAGTTCCCTCGGCGGTCGGCGGCAAGGTCATTGATGAACACGCTTCCGGGGATAGCGATAACGCGTCCTGGGGTGCCCGTCGTCACGTTGTAGCTACGGATACGCCGCCCATCGTTGACCCAGAGTGTGGATGCAGTAACGGCCATGCCCGTCGGATCGACGAGCTGGTTACCTGCACTTGCCTGAGCGAGCGTTCCCGTGACTCTGCCCTTGGCATCGACCGTCACGACGGCGCCGTCGTTGTTTTCTGGGTCGCCGATCAGCGAGACGTAGATCTTCCCTTTGTGCTAAAGCGTGCTCTCCGGCATCGCAAGATGGGAAGCGCCCGCTGCTGGTGCGATTACGAGGGCGGCAGTCGAAATACAAGAGACAAATCCGACGCATGATCGGCATCGTTACCCTCCGCCTACCCGGTGGGGTTGCTGTGCCCGATGCATCTGCCCGAGGACCTCGACATGGAGCGGGGGTTGACTGGCTCGAGCAGATTGGGCGGGCGGGGTGGTCGTGCCGACCGAGCTTTTGGGGTTTCGCGGTCGTTGTCTAGCCTGGCGAACCCAAGGTAGGTACCGGGGTAGGCACCGCGTGCACATTGGCGTGCATCGGTGGCACGCCGGCCAGAGCACGTGTTTTTCCTGCAAAGAGCCGGGAAACCTCTGCATTTCTGCAGGGTCTGCGAGAATTTGCGATGTACCGGCGATGCGCCCGCCAGGAATCGGAGCCGCCTGCAAATGGGCACCTTTTCGTGGCCGAGGGCCGCACCGGGGGCCTCACGCCGTCGCGCGAACGGTGCTATCGGATGACTCGCTCGCTTAGGTTTGCGCGACCTTGAACTCCCACGTCGCGTCGATCGTGTCCTGCGGCGATGATCCAAACCGGTAGCGGATCGTGTGACGTCCCGGAGTCGGCCGGACCAGGGTCACGCTCCACTCGCGCAGCGTGACGTCCTTTCCGCCCGCGGGCCGGTCCCCGTAGAGCGTTCGATCGGTGGTGCCGAACTCGTCGAGGCTGACGCGCTGGCCGTCGATCCACATGCTCCACTCCGACGGGTTCCAGATCCGTTCGATCGTTGCCTTTGGCCCCCACATTCCGTAGCCGACAAACAGCCTCGTGACGCGCGAGACTTCAGAGCATGTACGCCGGTAGCGCCCCGGCTTGAGAATGTTTGGAGCGCAGAGGAAGCCGAACAGATCCCCCTCAGCCCGATTATGGGTGCCTTGGACGACCAGCATCCCTCGAACGCGCTCCGACGGCTCGATGTTCGCGGTGTCGCGTTGAGTTGCTGTTGCCGTGGCGACGATGGCTAGGGCCAGCAGACCCACCACCGTCACAACTGCAACTCGCGACACGCGCGTCCTCCGATCCTGCACTTCCCTGCTCAGACATCTTGCGCTCGTCCACGGCTTCGGTCAAAGGGCGTTCGCGCGAGCGAGCGCGATCGACCGGTCGACCTCGCGGTAGTCCGTCAGTGCGTAGACGTAGTGAGCACCTGCCCGCGTTCCTGGTACGCCTGCTTGAACGCGCGGACGAGATTAGGGTCGCCACGCATCGTCCCGCGACGGCCCCACGGGTTCTCGGAGTAGGCGTCGGTCAGGACGTGGAGCAGGCCCCACCTCGGCTGCTCCGGGGTTGGATAGAACGAGAACTCGACGATCCGGGTGCTCCCTTCCGTGTCATGGACATCGGAAGGCATTCCCTGAACCGACCCAGGGGGTGAACGACCCCTTTTTCTTTGCGTCCTAAGCGTAGGTTCAGGTGCTGATCCCCGGGGCCCCACCGGGCGCCGCACGTTTCGCATAAACGGGGTTTCTCGCACGACTGACCCACGGTTTCAAGCCGTTTTCGCGTGGCCATGCCGCTTAGTGCGCCCGGCAGGAATCGAACCTGCGACCTCGCGCTCCGGAGGCGCGCGCTCTATCCCCTGAGCTACGGGCGCCGGGGAGAGGCAAGTCTAGCCGGGTCTGCGTCGCGTTCGCGCCGCACGTCGATCATCTAGGCTCGCTCCGTGCCGCCGGGGGACGTCAGCTCGACCTACACGGACATCGTCGAGGCCGTCTTCTCGTCCACGATCGCAGCCAAGGCGTGGCTCGCAACCTGGCGCTCGCGCTCGCGATCGTGCAGGTCCTCACCGCTTCGCGGATGTGGGGGAAGCTCCAGCGGGTCGTGCCGCTGTCGTTCACGACCGCGAGGCGCGTTCATCGCTGGTCGGGTCGGATCGCCCTGCTCCTCACCCTGCCGGTGTTCTTCCACTGCGTCACGATGCTCGGCTTCGAGACGCCCGACGCGCGGGTCACCGTGCACGCGGTCGCAGGATCGTTCGTCTACGGGGTGTTCGCCGCCAAGCTTCTCGTGATCCGATGGAAGGGGTATCCGCACTGGGTCCTGCCCGCGCTCGGCGGCTCGCTCGCGGCGGTGTTGACGACGCTCTGGCTGACGTCGTCCCTCTGGTACTTCACGAACGTGCGGTTCGGGTTCTGATGACGACGCGAAAGACGCTCGCGCCGGTCATCCTGCTGGTGACGGTCACGCTGGCGACGTTCGGCCTCGCCACGTGGCACCCGTTCACGCCGGACACCGCCCCGGCCGCCGAGGCAGAAGGCGACGTCGACACGCGGCGAGACCGTCTTCTCGGTGAACTGCTCGGGCTGTCACGGGACTGACGCGTCGGGAGGGGTCGGTCCAGCGCTCGTCGGAACCGGGCTCACGGCGGCGGAAGTGGCGGCGATCGTCGCGGAGGGCCGCGGCGTGATGCCCGCCGGCCTCGTGGAGGGGCAGGACGCCGCCGACGTTGCGGCCTACGTCGCGTCGCTCTAGATGGAGGTTCGCGCCGAGATCGTCCGTCTGTACCTCGCGGAGACGTTCGTCATCAGCCGCGAGTCGCAGGACTGGGCCGACGTCGTCCACGTCACCCTGCATCACGACGGTGCCGAGGGACGCGGGGAGGCTGCGCCGATCGAGCGCTACGGTGAAACCGCCGAGTCTGCTTTCGGATTCGTCGAGGCCCACGGTCACCTCGTCGGCGACGACCCGTTCGCGATGGAGGAGATCGGCGCCCGCCTCGGCGCGATCGAGGGCGAGCAGGCGGCGAAGTCCGCCCTCGACGCGGCGCTCCACGACCTTCAGGGGAAGCTTCTCGGAGTGCCGGTCTACCGGCTGCTCGGGGTGCCTCGGTCGGGGCCGCCGACCTCGTGGACGGTCTGGCTGGGGGAGCCGGACGACATGGCCCGCCGCGCGGAGGCCGCCGCGCCGCGGTTCCGGCGGCTCAAGCTGAAGCTCGGCGGCGGGGACGGGCTCGACGTCGAGCGCGTTCGGGCGGTGCGAGGGGTGACCGACCTGCCGCTGCAGGTCGACGTCAACGAGTGGTGGACGGTGGACGAGGCCCTCGACGCCTGTGGCCAGCTCGCCGCGCTCGGCGTCGAGTACGTCGAGCAGCCGCTGCGCGAGGGCGACCCGGGTGGGAGGGAGCTCCGCCGCCGCGCGCCCATCCCGATCTACGTCGACGAGGACTGCCACACGCTGTCCGACGTCGCGGCCTGCCGCGAGGTCGCGCATGGGATCAACATCAAGCTCGCGAAGTCGGGCGGCATCCGCGAGGCGTTCCGGATGGCGCACGCGGCGCGGGCGCTCGGGCTCGGCGTGATGCTCGGCTGCATGGTCGAGTCGGGGCTGGGCATCGCCGCGGGCTGCGCCGTCGCGCCGCTCTGCGACCACGTCGACCTCGACGGCAACCTGCTGCTCGCCCACGATCCCGCGCCCGGGCCGGAGCTCCGCGACGGCGTGCAGGTTCCTTCGGAGGAGCCCGGCCTTGGCTGCGGGTGAGCGCACGCTGATCCTCGCCGAGGGCTTCTCCGCCGACAGGCACTACGGGAAGACGATGCACGGGTTGCTGCGCTATCGCCGCGAGGACGTCGTGGCGATCCTCGACTCGGTTCGCGCCGGGGAGCAGGAGGCCGGAGTCCCGATCGTGGGTGATGTCGATGCGGCCCTCGCGTTCGACCCGCAGGTCGCCCTCGTCGGCGTGGCAACCCAGGGAGGGCGCTTCCCTCCAGCCTGGCGCGCGCTCCTCCGCGCCTGCATCGAGCACGGGCTCGCGATCGAGAGCGGGTTGCACGAGATGCTCGCCGACGATCCCGAGCTTCGCCCGCTCGCCGATCGCGTCGGCGTCGACCTCCGCGACCTGCGCCGTCCGCCTTCGGGTCTCGACTGCCCTACAGGCGCGAACCTCGAGGTCGACGCCAGGATCGTGCTCACGGTCGGCTCGGACTGCGCGATCGGGAAGATGACGGTCTCGCTCGAGCTCGACCGGGCAGCGCAGGCGCGCGGGATCGCCTCGGTCTTCGTCCCGACGGGACAGACCGGGATCGCGATCGCGGGCTGGGGGATGGCAGTCGACGCGGTCGTCGCCGACTTCCTCGCGGGCGCTGCCGAGCAACTCGTCGTCGAGGGCCGCCGCCGTGGGGGCGAGCTGCTGTTCGTCGAGGGCCAGGGCTCGCTCGTACACCCGGCGTACTCCGGGGTCACCCTCGGGCTCTTCCACGGGTCGGTGCCGCACGCCCTCGTCCTCTGCCATCGCGCCGGCGCGACGGAGATCGAAGGCTCCCCGGGTCACCCGATCCCGCCGCTCGCGCGACCTCGTCGAGCTGCACGAGCAGGCGTCCGCTGCCGCGACGGCAGGCGCGGGTCGTCGCGGTCGCGCTGAACACCGCGGGGCTGGACGACGCCGACGCCCGAACAGCAATCGCGGAGGCGGCGGCAGCGACGGGCCTGCCCACGTGCGACCCGGTGCGAGACGGAGCGGACACCCTCCTCGACGCCGTGCTCGACCGTCCTCGTGATGCTGTAGCATCCCGAGCCGCCGGACCGGGGGCGTGCGGCGTCGTCACACGAGGGGAGTCTGCGGCGGGTGAGATCGGCGAGGGGGGAGAGGCGACTGCGGTCATTCGCGGTCGCGGTGGCGGGCGCGCTCGTCTGCACGGGTGCCGCGTGGGGCGCGGACGTGGGCGCGAACGACGACACGGGCAAGTACGAGCCCGACGCCGGCGCTGCCTTCTACGACCAGATGGCCTCGCTCGGTCTGCGTCAGACGGTCGTAACCGTCCGCTGGCAGCCGAGCGACCCGCTCGCGCTCGGTGAGCGACCGCTACTGGATCTGACCGTCGCCGCCGCCCGCAGGGCCGGCCTGGGCGTCGTCTTCGCAACGTATCCGTACCCGCCGCGCGAGATCGAGGGCGGCCTCGCGAGCCCGGAGAGGTTCGGCGCCTGGCTCGCGGAGCTGGCGGGACGATATCCCGAGGTCAGGCAGTTCGTGGTCGGCAACGAGCCCAACCAGCCCGCCTTCTGGCGCCCGCAGTTCTGGCGTGCGAAGCAGCGCTCGGCGCGGGCGTTCGGGCCGTTCCTCGCGGCGGGCTACGACGCGCTCAAGGCGGTCGACTCGGACCTCACGGTCGTCGGCGTCGGGCCTCTCGCCGCGGGGGAACGACCGTCCGCTCGCCCGTAGCAACGTGTCCACCTCCCCCGTGAGGTTCCTCGCAGCGCTCGGCGCGTGGTACCGGTCGAGCGGGCGGGAGCTGCCCTTGATGGACGGGCTCAGCTTCCATCCCTATCCGAACCGTGCGACCGACCCCCTGGCCCGCGGCTACCCATGGCCGAACGCGGGCTTCGTCAACCTGGATCGTGTCAAGCAAGCGCTCTGGGATGCCTTCGCGGGAACCGGCCAGCCCACGACCCGCGAGGGGCTCCGACTCTACCTCGACGAGGTCGGCTGGCAGGTGGACACTGCCGCGCACGAGGGCTACGACGGCCTCGAGAACGTCGCGGTGACGGACGAGGGCACGCAGGCGGCGATCTACGGGCAGCTCGTGCGTCGAGCCGCCTGCGATCCCGACATCGCGCAGGTGAACGTGTTCGGCTTTCGGGACGACCGCGCGCGCGCGGGGTTCCAGGCGGGTCTCCATCGGCTCGACGGGACACCGCGGCCGGCAGCCGACGCCGTGCGGGCAGCGGTCTCGGACGGCGGCTGCGCCGGGCGCGCGAGCGGGCCGTGGCGGCCGGCGCGGGCAGTGCTCGGCGCGAAGCGACCGGGCGTCAGGGTCGCGACCGACGACATCGCTGTCGAGCTGAAGACGGCGGAGGCGGCATCGGCGCGGGTCTGCCTCCTGCCAGGCGCCCACACGCTGTCGAGCGCGAAGCGCGTCCTCGCCGCTCGCAAGCCGCAGATTGGCATATGCGCGTCCGCTCGCGTGCCGCAGAACCGCCGGACGACCGTGCGCCTTCAGCGTCTCGTCGGGCCGCACACCCTTGCGGTCAAGCTGAGCGCCGAGACGAACCCGGCGCGCGCGTCGACGACCGTACGCCCCGTCTAGGTCCCGGCCCAGTGACGGATCACGTGCGCCGCGGTCGGGGTGGCGGGCCAGGCCTGGAACAGCAGTCGCTCGGGCGATGGATCCTCGCCGCCCAGGTCGTTGTCCGGATGCGCCTCGGCGTCCGCCACGCCGAACCAGCTCGCCCGTAGCCGGCAGGGGCCGTCCGGCAGCTCGGCGGTCGCCACGGGCTCGTCGTCCCCCCAGCTCAAGACGGCCAGCTGCCCTCCTCCGACCAGCGGCACCTCCGCCTCGTGGTCGGCGTCGTCGGGGGCGTCCGGGGCGGTGTCGTGGACCTCGACGCGTACCGCGGTCGGGTGGCCGTACATACTCGTCCCCACGTACACGAAGCCGTCGATCGCCTCGATCCTGACCGCGTAGCCCTCCGCGGTGACGCGGTCCGAGGCCCATTCGGCGTCACCCCGGCGGAGATAGAACTGCCGGTACCACGGATGGACGACGGTCGAGATCTGGGAGGTCAGCATCGCGGGCGGACCGAGGGCAGGTCGTCGAGCGTAGCGTCTTGACACCGAACACATGTTCTGTCATGCTTACGAACAGGTGTTCGCTTTCTCATCCATCGGCCGCATCGTCCTCCTGGCGTTGGCCGTGCTGCTGCTCTGGGCGCTCTTCGCCGGCGAGTCAGGCGCGGGCGGGCCGGAGCAGAGCTACCGCGTGAAGCCGGGTGACACGCTGTGGTCGATCGCCGAGCGCACGTTTCCGGGCGACCCACGCGAGGGCGTCTGGGAGCTGCGCGAGCGGAACGGGCTCGGATCGACGACGATCGTGCCCGGTCAGGTGCTCGTCCTCCCGTCGTAGGTAGCGCCGAGACGACCGGGCGAGATATATCTCGGCCGACAGTCCACGTGCCCCGAACGATCGGAGACCCATGGCGAGCGAACGCATCCTGGAGCTGCTCCGGCGACCGTCCGACCCCGACGAGCACGAGGAGATCCGCGAGCTCTGGAAGGCGCACTCGATCGCCGAGGACAACCGCGACCTGCCCGGGCTGATCGCGACGCTGACCGAGGACTGCGTCTACACGGTCGCGGGCACGGGGGCGCGCTGGGAAGGGCACGACGGCGCCGCACGCTTCTACACGGAGCTCCTGACAGCCTTCCCGGATATCCACTTCGACCTCGACTACATCGTCATCGGCCCGCAAGGCGTCTGCGAGGAGGCGATGGTGACCGCCACGCACGAGGGCCGCTGGCTCGACAACGAGCCCACCGGCGAGCAGCTCGAGTGGCGGAACGCGATCTTCTTCCCGTGGGATCCCGTCGCCCGCAAGTTCAAGGGCGAGATGGTCTACACCGACCTGGCCTTCCCCGCCCGAGCCTGAAGGCGGTGCTCGCCCTCCGGTCTCCGCTACCCGTACGACCGGCGAGAACAACCACCCCCAGGGGCACCCCCGGTGCCCTGACTTCACGCTATCGGCAGAGGTGTGACGAATGGGAATCGTGATCGCGCCGGGAGTGTGACGGCCCAGGTGTGACGGCCGGTCGAGGCGACACGGTCGACCGACGCCACACGAGACGTGCGCGTGGGGCACCCGACGCCGGCGGGCACGCCATGGACACGCGGTGGAGGGATCCGCAAGGAGCGCAGCCGGTTCGGGACACTTCAGCCGCATGGCTCGGTGGACTGCGAGGCGCGGGGCGTCGAGCGTGCTCGGGCGCCGAGTGGGGGCAGAGTGGGCAAGCTTCAGGCGCGCCGCCGGGCGCAGCCCCATCAACGCGCAACGCCGCCCTACGCGGCGGCCCGAGCGCGGCGCGCGCCGAGCGGCCAGGCATCCCGCTCGGCGGGCGTCAGGCGACCCTCGACGGGCGCGCGACCGGGCTACGATCGGCGCCCGTGGACCTCGACCTCGTCTTCCTCGGGACGGCCGCCTCGGCGCCCACGGCCTCGCGCGGCACGTCCGCGGCGTTGCTGCGGCGGGGCGGAGACCGCCTGCTCGTCGACTGCGGCGAGGGCACACAGCGGCAGCTTCTGCGCTCGGACACCGGGCTGGTCGATCTCGAGGACATCTTCCTGACGCACCTCCACGCAGACCACGTGCTCGGCCTGCCCGGAATGCTGAAGACCTTCGCCCTGCGCGGTCGCGAGCTCCCCGTCAGGGTGCACGGCCCACGCGGCACGCGGGCGCTCCTCGGGGCACTCGCCGTGGTGATCGGCAGGCTGACGTACACGCTCGACGTGATCGAGCTCTCCCCGGGGGAGGCGGTCACGCGCGACGGCTACCGTGTCGAGCCGTTTCGGGTCGCCCACGGGGCTGAGGCGCTCGGCTACGCGCTGCGGGAGGATGAACGTCCGGGTCGCTTCGACGTTGAGGCCGCGGACGCTCTCGCCGTGCCCGACGGCCCCGCGCGGGGCGCCTTGCAGAGGGGCGAGCCCGTGACCCTGCCCGACGGCCGGGCGGTGCTACCCGAGCAGGTTGTCGGCCCGGCCCGTCGCGGACGCACGCTGGTGCTCACGGGCGACACGGCGCCGACAGCGTCGGTCGTCGAGGCGGCCGCCGGAGCCGACGTGCTGGTGCACGAGGCAACCTTTCTGGCGGAGGAGCGTGCGCGGGCCCGCGAGACCGAGCACTCGACGGCCGGAGAGGCGGCGCTCGCCGCGCGCGAGGCCGGAGTGGGGCTCCTCGTGCTGACGCACATCTCGGCCAGGTACCCGGCCTCGGACGTCGCCGAGGAGGCGCGCCAGCTCTTTCCGCGCACCGTCGTGCCGCGCGACTTCGACCTCGTCACGGTGCCTTTGCCGGAACGCGGCGGGCCCGAGCTGGTGCCGCGTGGCGGCAGGCGCGGTCGCCCTCGTGAGGATGTAGGGTCCGAGGCATGAGCGAGCTTGTCCAGGTGGCGGTCGCGGGGAGCGTGGACGAGGCCGAGGAGCTCCAGGCCCTGCTCACGCGCGCCGGGATCGAGGCCACGCTCGAGGGAGCGGTGGACGAGCATCCCGGGGCGCACGGAGACGTCCCGGTGCGCTTGCTCGTGGCCGCGGACGAGCTCGACGCTGCGCGTGACGCCATCGAGGCGCTCACCGAGCCGGACGACCAGCTCCCGGGCTGACGCCCGTCGACATCTTCAGGCCGGCGCGAAGGCGATCGTCGTCGAGCCCGCGTAGCCGGCGGTGACGAGCTCGAAGACGCAGGGCTCGGTGCCGTTCGCGTACGGCGGCGCGGGAATGCGGTGCGTGATCGCGTCCTCGTTCGGGGTCTCGAGCCGTGCGACGGTGATCCCGTTCACTCGTGCGTCGACGGGATGGCCGGTCTTGCCGAGGATCGTCACGTCGAGGGTGCCCTGACCGCACGCGTAGACGGTCACGCGGGCCGAGCCGCTGAAGTCGCCGTTCGGCAGGAACCCGGCCGTGGAGAGGAGCACGCGTGCCGGCGGCTCCGGACGCCACGCCACGAGCCCGTTCGTCTCGCTGTCGGCAGCCGGGCTCTCCGCGACTCGCTCTCCGGCGAGCACTGAACGTCGACGGGGTGACGAGGAGGCGCGAGTCGAGCGCCGCTCCGCCCGCCCGAGCGCAGCACGCCCCTGGGATCCACCTCGATCGAGGAGGTGACGGGTGGGAACGGGATCGCTTCCGAGCCCGAGGCGGACGACGCGGTCGATTCCGCGATTCCAGAAGATCGTCCTGGCCGTGGCCGTCCAGAGCCGGTCGCCGGTGACGAGCAGCGTGGCCCCGTCGACGCCGGAGTCGTCGAGCCAGGCGCGAGGCCCCTGAGCCGATCGCCGCCCGCTGCTCGTGGGACGAGGCGTCGTCGATCCGCCGTCCGGAGTCGATCGAGACGAGCGCGAGCCCGACTCCCACGGCGACCGCGGCCACCCAGGCGCTCCGGCGCGGAACCAGCACGACGAGCAGCCCGGCTCCCAGCGCCGCAGCGACCAGCGCGTACCGCGCCTCACTGCTCGAGAGCGCGCCGAGAGAGGCGGGTGTGAGCGTGTTCGGGAGCGTCTCGGGAACCGCGATCTGGGATATCGGCACGAGTAGCGCGCCGACGACGATCGCGCCCCAGACCGGGAGGACGATCGCGAGCGCGCGCGGTGCTCCCTGCGAGACCCAGGCGCAGAGCCCGATCACGAGCAGGGGCAATGCGGTGATCAGGTAGCGCTCCGCCACGGTGCCAACGAACGACGCCGCGAAGAGGCCGACCTGCAGGACGAGCAGGACGACGTACGCGAGCGTCACCGAGACGAATGCTCGAAGCGCAGGGTCCCGGTCACGTCCTGTGAGCACGCGGAATGCAAGCGCCGCTGTCGCGAGCACGGTGATGCCGAGCCCGATCACGGCGATGCCGAAGGCGTGCCACGCGATCTCGGCGAGCTGGTCGGAGGCGACGGGCGTGGCCTGCCCGACGGGCGTGTAGGCGCCGAGCAGGCGGCGCGAGGAGAGCTCCCCTCCCGCGAGCATCGTCACGAGTCCGACGACGATCGTGACGCCCAGGGCGAGAGCGCCCAGGCCGAGGACAGGGCGGAGCCGCGCACGGTCGCGCGCGGCGAGAGCGTCGATCACGGCCGCGACGATGAACGCCGGGAGGAGCACGAGCGCCTGGAGCCGTACCGCGGCAGCCGCGGTCGCCCACGCCACGAACACCCCGTAGCGCCACAGCGACGGCTGCTCGAGCGCCCGGGCGAGCATCAGGAGGGCGACGGTGACCACCGTGAGCGTCAGCGGCTCCGTCATCAGGAATCCCGAGTAGTGCAGCGCGGGCGCCATGAGCACGAGCGCCGCGGCGGCGAGCGCCCAGCCGGTCGACGCCACCCGCCGGGCCCAGAGGTACGTCGGCACCGCGACGAGCGACATCGCAAGCGCCTGCAGGAGCCTTGCCCACTGGATGCCCGCGTCGAGGTCGAGCGCCGCGAGCGGCGCGCCCACGAGGGCCGGGGTGAGCAGGCTGTAGTAGGGGGAGGGCAGCTCGCGCAGGCCGAGCGTCCCCTGCGACCAGAGGCTCTCGCCGATCATCCCGTACACCATCTCGTCGGGCGCGATCCACGGCGTGGTGAACGACTGCGCCGCGGCGAAGCGAACCGCGGTGGAAACGACGACGAGGCCCGCGACGGCGAGCGCGGCGCGCGGAACGTGCCGGCCACGCGGCATGTCCGGCGTGACCGTCTCCGAGCCGGGCACGGCGGGATCCTCGCGATCGTGGGTGAGCACCATGTGAAGACCGTACGACACGGCCCCAACGGACATGTCTTCGTGCCTGGCACCAGGATGCGTCGGGAGTGGACCTGTCTTCGCGCCTGGCACCAGGACACGTCCGTTTCGGACCGGGGCGGCTGCCCGTCGTGACCCCGCGCTAGACTCGCGGTGTCCCCTTTAAGCCGGTCCAGTGAGGCCGGGAAGGAGCGAAGCGTGCAGACCGGCTCACCCCCGCGCGACGCGGCGCGCGAGATCCTCGACGAAGACGCCCTCGCGCGAACCCTTGCGCGGCTGGCCCACGAGCTGATCGAGCGGAACGACGACCTTCCCGCGCTGGCGCTCGTCGGGATCCACACGCGCGGCGTGCCGCTCGCGCACCGCCTGCGCGGGCTGGTCTCCGAGCGGAGCGGCGTCGAGCCCGCGATCGGGACGGTCGACATCTCGTTCCACCGCGACGACGTCCTCGTCCGTGGCCGCTCGGCGCCACTTCACGCCCAACCCGTCGTCCGCGCGACGGAGCTCGACTTCGCGCTCGAGGGGCGAACCTGCGTGCTCGTCGACGACGTCCTCTTCACGGGGAGGACGATCCGGGCCGCGATCGAGGCCCTGCTCGACTTCGGTCGCCCCGACCGCGTCCAGCTCGCCGTCCTGGTCGACAGAGGGCACCGGGAGCTGCCGATCCGCCCCGACTACGTCGGCAAGAACCTGCCCACGGCACTCGGGGAGCGCGTTCGCGTCGAGCTGGAGGAGATCGACGGCCGCGACCGGGTCGTGCTCGAGCCTGATCCGACGGGAGGTCGCGATGAGTGAGCCGAGAAGACGTCACCTGCTCGGCGTGGGAGACCTGACGCGGGCGGACGCAGAGCGGCTGCTCGACACCGCACGCGCCCTCGAGCGGTCGCTCGACCGCGAGGTGAAGAAGCTCCCGACCCTGCGCGGCAGGCTCGTCGTCAACCTCTTCTACGAGTCCTCGACGCGGACGCTGGCGAGCTTCGAGCTCGCCGCGAAGCGGCTCTCCGCGGACACGATGGTCCTGCGCGCCTCCGGATCCTCCGTCGACAAGGGAGAGTCGCTGCGCGATACGGCGCTGACGCTCGGCGCGTACGACCCCGACGTGATCGTGATCCGGCACCCGCACATCGGGGCACCGCACCTCGTTGCGGGCGCCACGGCAGCCCACGTGGTCAACGCGGGGGACGGCAAGCATCAGCACCCCACGCAGGCACTGCTCGACCTCTTCACCATCCGCGAGTCGCTGGGGCGGCTCGAAGGCGTGACCGTCGCGATCGTCGGCGACGTGCTGCACTCGCGCGTCGCTCGCTCGCTCGTCGAGGCGCTGCTCCTCGTCGGCGCAGAGCCCGTGCTCGTGGGGCCTCCGACGCTGCTGCCGCGCGGGATCGACGCACTCGGTTGCGAGATCAGCCATTCGATCGATGCGCTTGGGGACGTCGAGGTCGTGTACGTGCTGCGCATGCAGGCCGAGCGGATGGAATCCGCGTACGTGCCGTCGTTGCGCGAGTACACGGCGCTCTACGGCGTGACGCCCGAGCGCGTGCGTCCCGGACAGGTGGTCATGCATCCCGGGCCGATGAACCGCGGAGTGGAGATCGACCCGCGCGTCGCGGACTCGGGAGCCTCCCTCGTGACCGCACAGGTGCGGTCCGGCCTCGTCGTGCGGATGGCCGTGCTCTACGACCTGCTCACCGCGCCCGGCCTCAGGGTCGCGATGCCCGTGATGGAGGTCGCGTGATGCTGGCCCACAGGAACGGCCGGCTGGACTCGCTGACCGTACGGGCCCGCGTCGTCGACCCGGTTCAGGGGCTCGACGGCCCTGCCACGGTCACCGTCGAGGACGGGGTCGTGACGGCGGTCGAGAGCGCGGCGACGGCACCCGACGGGCTCGTCGTGGCCCCTGCGTTCGTCGACCCCCACGTCCACCTGCGCACGCCGGGCAGGGAGGACGAGGAGACGATCGCCTCGGGCAGCGAGGCCGCCGCGGCGGGTGGCTACTGCGCGATCGTGGCGATGCCCAACACCGACCCGGTCGTCGACACGGCGGCCGTCCTCCAGGCGCTCGTAGAGCTGGCGCGCGAAGAGGGTGTGGTGCCCATCGCGTTCACGGCGGCGATCTCGAAGGGCCAGCGCGGGGAGGAGCTGACCGAGATGGCGGAGCTCGCAGCAGCTGGCGCGGTCGCCTTCACGGACGACGGACGGCCGGTTGCATCGGCAGGGCTGATGCGGCGCGCGCTCGCCTACAGCGCCGTCGCGGACCGACCGCTCGCGCTCCACTGCGAGGAGCCGACCCTCTCCCGCGGCGGGCAGATGCACGAGGGGGCCGTGTCGGCCGAGCTCGGGCTCACCGGCTGGCCCTCCGTCGCGGAGAGCCTCATGGTCGAGCGCGACCTCGCGCTCGCCGCCTACGAGGATCGGCCCGTGCACCTGCAGCACCTCTCGGCACGCGCGTCGGTGGAGGCCGTCCGCCGCGCGCGGGCTGCCGGGGTGAGGGTGAGCGCGGAGGCAAGCCCGCACCACCTCTGCGCGACCGACGAGCTGGTCCGTACGCTCGACGCCAACGTGAAGATGAACCCGCCGCTCCGCACCGAGGACGACAGGCTCGCGCTCGTCGAGGGCCTGCTCGACGGCACGATCGACTGCATCGCCACCGACCACGCGCCTCATGCACGGCACGAGAAGGACACGCCCTTCGAGGAGGCCCCGTTCGGCGTCACCGGGCTGGAGACCGCGTTCGGGGCGCTGCACACCTTCCTCGTGCGCGAGGGGGAAGTCCCGCTCGCGACCCTGCTCGAGCGGCTCTCGGCCGGCCCGGCGCGCGCTCTCGGCCTGCCCGTTCCGCGGATCGCCGTCGGCGAGCCTGCGAACCTCGTCCTCCTCGATCTGGACGCCGAATGGACGGTCCGCGCCGATGCGTTCCGGTCGCGCTCGGCCAACTCCTGGCTGCTGGACCGGACACTCGTCGGGGCGGTCGTCAAGACCGTCGCCGCGGGCAGGGTGGTGTTCGCGGCGTGAGCGCGCCTGCGCAGGGCTACCTGCTGCTCGAGGACGGCACCGTGTTCCGGGGCGCTCGGTCGCGGCCGCGGGGACGGCCTTCGGCGAGGTCGTGTTCACCACCGGCATGACCGGCTACCAGGAGACGGTGACCGACCCCAGCTACGCCGCGCAGCTCGTCTGCTTCACGGCGCCGATGGTCGGCAACTACGGGGTGGACGACCGGCGGCTCGAGTCGGCGGCGCCGCACGCCCGCGCGGTGCTGATGCGGCGGCTCGGCGGCGAGGACTGGGCGCTCTGGCTCGCAGAGCGAGGAATCGTGGCCCTCGACGAGATCGACACGCGCGGGCTCACGCTACGCCTGCGCGAGGCCGGAGCGATGCGCGGGGTGACGGTCGCCGACGAACGGGGGCTCGCAGTCCCGGACGCGCTCGAACAGGTCCGCGCCCAGCCGACGATGGAGGGATCCGCGCTCGTCGCCAACGTGTCGACCCCGGCGCCGTACGTCGTCGCGGAGGAAGGGCGGGTCAGCGTCGCGGTCGTGGACTACGGCCTCAAGCGCTCGATCCTCCGTCGGCTGGACTCGGCCGGCGCGGCGGTGACGGTGTACCCCCACGTTTGCGACCCGGACGACCTCGCCGGCCACGACGGCGTCCTTCTCTCGAATGGCCCGGGCGACCCGGCGCCGCTCGTCGAGGAGACCCGCGTGGTGCGCGAGACGCTCGGCCGGGTGCCCATGCTCGGGATCTGCCTCGGCCACCAGCTGATGGGGCTCGCGACCGGGCACGAGACGACGAAGCTCCCCTTCGGGCACCGCGGGGCCAACCACCCCGTGCTCGACCGCCGCAGCGGCCGCGTGCTCGTCACGAGCCAGAACCACGGGTTCGCGGTCGTCCCCTCCGAGCAGGCGGAGGCGACGCACGTCTCGCTCTACGACGGAACCGTCGAGGGATTCGACTTCCCCGACCTGCGCGCGCAGTCCCTGCAGTTCCACCCGGAGGCCGGCCCGGGGCCGCACGATGCCTGGCCGATCCTCGAGCGCTGGGTCGAGGGGCTCGGCTAGCCCACGATGCCCGCCAGGCGCGATCTCCGCTCGATCTGCGTGATCGGCTCCGGGCCGATCGTGATCGGACAGGCGTGCGAGTTCGACTACGCCGGCTGCCAGGCGCTCAAGGTGCTGCGCGAGGACGGTTACCGGACGGTCGTCGTCAACTCGAACCCGGCCACGATCATGACCGACCCGGGCTTCGCCGACCGGACCTACATCGAGCCGCTCGACCTCGAAGGGGTCACCGACGTGCTGCGGCGGGAGCGGCCCGACGCGCTGCTGCCCACGCTCGGCGGCCAGACGGCCCTCAACCTCGCCGTCGAGCTCGAGACCGCAGGCGTGCTGGAGGAGGTCGGCGTGGAGCTCCTCGGGGCGCGGATCGACGTCATCCGGCGCGCGGAGGACCGTCAGCTCTTCCGCGACGCCGTGCAGAGCTGCGGGCTTGCCGTGCCCGTCTCACGGATCGTCGAGTCGGCCGACGACCTCGCAGATGCCCCTGTCCCGGCAGTCGTCCGTCCCGCGTTCACGCTCGGCGGCCACGGCGGAGGGTTCGCGGAGACCCCGGAGCAGCTGTGCGCCCAGGTGGAGCGCGGCCTGGCGGAGAGCCCGATCGGCCAGGTGCTCGTCGAGGAGTCGATCCGCGGCTGGGACGAGTTCGAGCTCGAGGTGATCCGCGACCGCGCCGACAACGTCGTGGTCGTCTGCTCGATCGAGAACCTCGACCCGATGGGTGTCCATACCGGCGACTCCGTCACCGTCGCGCCGCAGATGACGCTCTCCGACGAGGCGTACCAGGAGCTCCGCGACGCGGCCGCGGCCGTGATCCGCGCGGTCGGCGTCGAGACCGGAGGGTCGAACATCCAGTTCGCGCGACACCGCGACACCGGCGAGCTGCGGGTGATCGAGATGAACCCCCGGGTCTCCCGCTCGTCGGCGCTCGCGTCGAAGGCGACCGGCTACCCGATCGCGAAGGTCGCCGCGAAGCTCGCCGTCGGCTACACGCTCGACGAGATCCCGAACGACCTCACGAAGACGACTCCCGCGAGCTTCGAGCCGACCCTCGACTACGTGGTGGTGAAGTTCCCGCGCTTCGCGTTCGAGAAGTTCCCGGGCGCCGATCCGACCCTCGGCACGCAGATGAAGTCCGTCGGCGAGGCAATGGGCATCGGGCGGACGTTCACCGAGGCGTTCCTCAAGGCATTCGGCTCGCGCGAGCTGGATCCCGGCTCTCCCACACCGTGGGCGACCATCGACGACCTGCCCGACGGCCTGCACCCCTGGTTCGTCGAGCAGCTCGAGGCTGCGAAGCGGGAGCTCCGCACCGGCGACATCCGCCGCGCGAAGCGGGCCGGGTGGGGGGACGACTCGATCGGGGCGGCCTGGGGGACGTCGGGCGACGACGTGCGCCGCACCCGCTACGCGCGGGGGATCCGGCCCGCGTACCGCCGCGTCGACTCCTGCGGGGGCGAGGTGGAGGCCGCGTCCAACTACCTCTACTCCACCTGGGGAGAGGACGACGAGGGGCCTCCGGCGGCCACGAAGCCACGCGTCGTGATCCTCGGCTCCGGCCCGAACCGGATCGGGCAGGGGATCGAGTTCGACTACTGCTGCGTGCACGCCGTGCAGACGTTCCGCGCGCTCGGCTACGAGGCCGTGATGGTCAACTGCAACCCGGAGACCGTCTCGACCGACTACGACACCTCCGACCGGCTCTACTTCGAGCCGCTCTCGCCCGAGGAGGTGCTGGCCGTGCTCGACCGGGAGCGCCCGCTCGGGGTCGTGACGCAGTTCGGCGGCCAGACGCCTCTGCGCCTCGCCCGGCACATCGAGGCGGCCGGGTACAAGATCCTGGGGACGCCGCATGCGGCGATCGACCTCGCCGAGGACCGCGAGCTGTTCGGCGCGCTCGCCGGCGACCTGGGCGTGCGCTGCCCGCCGTGGTCGACCGTCGAGGACGTGGAGGAGGCGCTCGACGCCGCCAGGGAGATCGGCTACCCGGTGCTCGTGCGGCCGTCCTACGTGCTCGGCGGGCGCGCGATGCGCGTCTGCGACGACGAGGACGACCTGCGGGCGGCGATGGCGGCCGTCAGCGGCCCCGTCCTGATCGACCGGTTCGTCGAGAACGCGATCGAGATCGACGTCGACGCGCTCTGCGACGGGGACGACGTGTTCATCGGCGCGGTCATGCAGCACGTCGAGGAGGCGGGTGTCCACTCGGGGGACTCCTCGTGCGTCCTCCCAGCGCAATCGCTGACGCTGGCGAACGCGCTCGAGGTCGAGCACGTGGTCAAGCGGCTCGGGCCTGCGCTCGGCGTCGTCGGCCTGCTCAACGTCCAGCTCGCGATCGCCGACTCGACCGTCTACGTCCTCGAGGCGAATCCGCGTGCCTCGCGCACGGTGCCGTTCGCGAGCAAGGCGACCGGGGTCAACCTCGTCGAAGCGGCGTGCCGCCTCGCCCACGGCGAGAAGCTCTCCGATCTCGCGCTGACGCCCCCGAGGCCCGCGCAGGTCAGCGTCAAGGCGGCCGTGCTGCCGTTCGCCCGCTTCCCGGGAGCGGATCCCGTGCTCGGCCCGGAGATGCGCTCGACGGGCGAGGTGATGGCGACGGCCTCCGACCTGCCCACCGCGTTCGCGAAGGCCGAGCGCGCCGCCGGCCGCCCCCTGCCCACGTCGGGGGTCGCCTTCCTCTCCGTCCGGGACGTCGACAAGCCGAGCATCGCGCCGATCGCCGCCGCGCTGGCCGGGCTCGGCTTCGAGCTCGTGGCCACGAACGGCACCGCGCGGACACTGAGGGCGGCGGGTCTCGACGTGGAGGAGGTCGGGAAGGTCTCGGACGCCGACCCCGGCGAACCGACCGTCGTCGACCTGATCCGCGACCACCGCTGCAACGTCGTCGTCAACACGCCGCAGGGCTCCGGTGCCCGAGCGGACGGCTCCCTGATCCGCGAGGCGGCCCTCGTGGCCCGCGTGCCGTGCATCACGACGATCGCGGGGGCAGCAGCCGCCGTGCACGCGATCGCGAACGCCCGCGCGGAGGCAACCCTGTCGCTGCAGGAGCGTATTGCCGTAACCGCCTCCGGCCGAACCGGCTAGGGAATGCAGAGCGAGCACCTCCACGTGGTCGCGAACGAGCCCATCGGCCCGTACCGGCTCCTCAGGCTCGGGCGCTCCGGGCTTCGGCCCGGAACGCCGGGGCAGTTCTTCATGCTCGAGGCGCCCGGGCGGGTGCTGCCGAGGCCCTTCAGCCTCTGCGTTGCCCCAACCCGCGAGCTGGGGTTCCTCGTCGACCCGATCGGGCCCGGGACGCATGCGATCGCCGGCCTCGAGCCGGGGGACGCGATCAGGGTGACGGGCCCCCTCGGCAAGGGGTTCGACCTCGCCGTCTCGAGCCCGCTGCTCGTGGGCGGCGGGATCGGGATCGCCCCGTTTCCGTACCTCTCGGAACGGCTCGGTCGACCGCCCGCCTTGCTGGGGTTCCGCACGGCCCACCATGCCGAGGCGGCCGCGCTCGTCCCGAACGCCGAGGTCGTGCTCGACCCGACGCTCGTCACCGACGCCCTGCCCGCCGAGCCGGGCGACGTGCTCGCCTGCGGCCCGGAGCCGATGCTCGACGCGATCGAAGAGCGCGTGGCAGGGGCCCAGCTCGCGCGCGAGGCCCCCATGGCATGCGGCTACGGCGCCTGCTACGGCTGCGTCGTCGAGCGTGACGGCGGGTACGCGAGGCTCTGCGTCGAGGGCCCTGTCGTGCGTGGGGGAACCGCTGGTTCCCCAACGAGCCACCTCCTCTGCGCCCCAACATCCCGGGAGGCAGCGGCGGCTCCCGCCGGGCAAGGCCCGGCTCCGCCGATGGTCGCTCACGCTTCCGAGGAGGGACAAGCCCCGTCGCCCCTGTCCAGCGTCGAGGACGGCACGAGCTGACCGTCCCCATCCTCAACGCCTCGGGATGCCTCGACGCCCTGACCGCCCCCGAGGTGGCGCGAACCCTCGACGTCTTCGTGACGAAGACGATCCTGCCGCTCCCGAGGCGTGGAAACCCACCCGTGCGGATCGCCGAGACCGACCACGGGATGCTGAACTCGATCGGCCTGCAGGGGCCCGGGATCGACGTCTTCGTCACGGACCACCTGCCGCGGCTGGCGGGGCTCGGAGTCGAGCTCTGGGTGTCGGTCGGCGGCTTCTCGGCCGCGGACTTCGCCTCCTGCTGCGAGCGCCTCGACGGGGAGGAGCGGGTATCCGCCGTCGAGCTCAACCTCTCTTGCCCGAACGTGGAGGAGGCGCCCGAGACGGCGGCGGAGCTCGTGGCGGCCGCTCGCGCGGCGACGGAGAAGCCCCTGTACGCGAAGCTCTCGCCCGCGCAGTGGGACGCGGCCGCCGCGGCCCGGGCCGTGGTCGCCGCGGGGGCGGACGGGCTGTCGCTGGTCAACACGATCCGCGGGCTCGCGCTCGACCCGCAGACGCTGCGCCCCCGGCTCGAGCGAGCCGTCGGCGGGTACTCGGGGCCGGCCCTGAAGCCGATCGCACTGGCCTGTGTCCATGCCTGCGCATCGGCGGTCGACGTGCCCATTGTCGGCATGGGCGGGGTGTGGACGGGACTCGACGCGCTCGAGCTGGTCGCCGCTGGAGCCGGTGCGGTGGCCCTGGGGACCGTGCTCTTCGCCGATCCGCTTGCGCCGGCTCGGGTCAGGGCCGAGCTGGAGGCCGAAGCGGCGGCCCGCGGGCTCGCCGATCCTCTCGACGCGCGTCCAACTGCTGTTGTCGTGATGGAAAAAACGCTGCAAACAGGGGAAAACGGTACTGCTTGATTCACCGCCCGAGGGTGCTAGACTCGGCGCCTCAATGGTCACGTCGAAGACGCACGCCCAGGCGCCCGCTCGCTCGCTCGATCAGCGGATGGAAGCCCTCCAGCGTGCCAACGACATCCGCGTCAGGCGTGCCCAGCTCAAGAAGGACCTCAAGGAGGGGCGTGTCCAGATCGAGTCGATCCTGCTCGATCCACCGGATTACGTCTCGACCGCGAAGGTCTTCGACATGCTGATGGCAGTCCCGAAGTTCGGCCGTGTGAAGGCTGCGCGGCTCCTGAACCACTGCCGCATCAGCCAGTCCAAGACGGTCGGAGGCCTCTCCGAGCGGCAGCGGACCGAGCTCGTCAATCTGTTCAACCACAGGTGAGCCCCGGCCGACGAGGCCGGATCGAGTCGGTGCGACCCGTCTTCGTCGTCACGGGGCCCTCGGGGGCCGGGAAGGGCACGTTGATCCGGATGCTGCTGGAGCGGCTGCCGGCGGAGCTGGAGGTCGCGATCTCCGCGACGACGCGACCGCTGCGGGCAGGGGAGGACAACGGGCGCGAGTACTGGTTTCTCAGCGACGAGGAGTTTGCGACGAAGGTCGCGGAGGGCGCGTTCCTCGAGTGGGTCGAGTACGTCTCGCGGCGGCGGTACGGGACGCTTCGCTCGGAGATCGAGCGCATCGCGGGTCAGGGGCGCGTGTGCGTGCTCGAGCTCGAGCTCGACGGCGCGCTGCACGTCCAGGAGGAGGTTCCCGGCGCGTGCACGATCTTCATCTCCGCCGACGTCGAGGAGCTCGAGCGGCGCCTGCGCGAGCGGGCGACCGAATCGACCGGCGAGATCGAGGACCGGATCATGCTCGCCCGCTACCAGCTCGAGCAGGCGCACAAGTTCCGCTACATGGTCAGGAACGACGACATCGTCCGCGCGGGCGAGGTGCTGGCCGCGATCGTGGAGCGCGAGCTGGTGCTCGCCTCCGCGGGCTCGTCCGTCTTCGGCGGCTCCGAGGCCCAGGGCTCCTAGGCCCACGGGAGCCGCTGCGCCTGCATCACCGCCCTTGAACCGGGGTAGGGGGCCTGCAGGTACCATGGCGCACCGATGATCGAGCCCCGGATCGACGAGCTTCTCTCGCACACGCGTACCAAGTCGGATCCTGCGTCCAGGTACGCGCTCGTGATCATGGCCGCGAAGCGAGCGCGTCAGATCAACAACTACCACCACCAGCTCGGGGAAGGGCTCGGGCTGGAGGATGCGCCGCCCCCGCTCGTCGAGTCGCGATCGAAGAACTACCTGACGATGGCGATGGAAGAGATCGCGCGGGGCAAGCTCAGCTTCGCGTACGAGACGCCGGCGCAGTAGCCCCGCTTTCGGCGGGCACAATGTGCCCGTGGCGCGGATCCTCGTCGGTGTGACGGGCGGCATCGCGGCCTACAAGGCCTGCGAGCTCGTGCGCCTGCTCGTCCGCGCCGGGCACGACGTCACCCCGATCACGACGCACGGCGCGGAGCGGTTCGTCGCCGCCGAGACCTTCTGGGCGCTCGCGCGCAAGGAGCCGCCGGCCGACCCCTACCCCCATCTGCAGGATGCCGACCTGCTCGTCGTCGCGCCGCTGACGGCGCACACGCTGGCGCGACTCGCCCACGGGCTCGCCGACGACCTGCTCACCGAGACCGCTCTCGCGCACCGGGGGCCGCTCCTCGTCGCTCCTGCGATGAACACGGCCATGTGGGAGCACCCGGCCACGCAGGCCAACCTCGCGCTGCTCGTCGAGCGCGGCGCCGACGTGGTCGGCCCCGACCACGGGGAGCTGGCCGAAGGCCTCGTCGGCACCGGCCGCATGGCGGAGCCCGACGAGATCGCACGACGTGCGGCGGCCCTTCTCGGCCATCCGGCGGAGAACGGGGCGCTCGCGGGGAAGCGCGTCGTCGTGACGGCCGGGGGGACGCGCGAGCCGCTCGACAACGTGCGTTTCATCGGCAACCGCTCCTCCGGTCGCATGGGCGTCGCGCTCGCCGATGCCGCGCGGGAACGCGGGGCGGTGGTGACGCTCCTGGCGGCCAACCTGCAGGTCGCTGCGCCGGAGGGCGTCGAGCTGGTGCCGACGCCGACGGCGGCCGACCTGCGGCGCGAAGCGCTCGCGCGCGCCGATGCGGACGTCGTGCTGATGGCAGCCGCAGTCGCGGACTATCGCCCGTCGGAGTCTCTCCCGGCGAAACGTCCGAAGAGCTCCGAGCCCTGGAGGATCGACCTCGTGCCGACGGCGGACGTGGCCCGTGCGCTCGGTGCCAGCAGGCGCGACGGGCAGGTGCTCGTCGCCTTCGGCGCGGAGAGCGGGGAGGACGGGCTCGCGCGCAAGCGGGCGATGCTCACGGACAAGAACGTCGATCTCGTCGTCTACAACGACGTGGGCAGAGGAGACGTCGGGTTCGACAGCTCCGACAACGAGGTCGTGCTCATCTCGCGCGCTGGCGAGCGGGTCGTCACCAAGGCGTCGAAGCTCGCGATCGCCCA
This sequence comes from uncultured Actinomycetes bacterium, assembly GCA_963722755.1. Classification (GTDB taxonomy): domain Bacteria; phylum Actinomycetota; class Thermoleophilia; order Gaiellales; family Gaiellaceae; genus Gaiella. Next base: position 96,534 of record CAVROJ010000013.1, on the reverse strand, counting down.
CGCGATCCTGGACGAGGTGGAGCGCCTGCTCCCGGAGGCGTCGTGAGCGAGCGTGCCGGGCTCAGCCCCGCCCTGGGTGCGGATCAGGCGGCCGCCGCGCTCGCCGATCGGGTCGTCGCGAACCTCGGCTCCGCCGTGCATGCCTCCCGGGAGACGCTGCGGCTGCCCCTGCTCTGCCTGCTCGCGGAGGGCCACGTCCTGGTCGAGGACGTCCCCGGGGTCGGGAAGACCGTGCTCGCGAAGGCGCTCGCCCGGTCGCTCGACCTGGCGTTCCACCGCGTGCAGTTCACGCCCGGACCTGCTGCCCGCCGACGTCACGGGGGTCAACGTCTTCGACCGCCAGAGCGCCACCTTCCGGTTCCGCCCCGGCCCCGTGTTCGCGAACGTGCTCCTCGTCGACGAGATCAACCGCGCGTCGCCGAAGACGCAGTCGGCGCTGCTGGAGGCCATGCAGGAGACACAGGTGACGGTCGACGGTGCGACGCACGTCCTCGAGCGGCCGTTCCTGGTGGTCGCGACGCAGAACCCGATCGAGTACGAGGGCACGTACCCGCTGCCGGAGGCGCAGCTCGACCGCTTCGCGGTGCGGATGACGATCGGGTACCCCCCGCATGCCGAGGAGGCGCGCATGCTCGAGGAGCAGACGACGGAGCCGCCGCTGGATCATCTGAAGCCGGTCGCGAGCCATGACGAGCTGGTGCGAGCCGTGCAGTCGGCGCGGGGGATCCACGTCGAGGAGAGCCTGACCCGGTACGTCGTCGCCCTCCTGCGCCACACGCGCGGGAACAGCAGGCTCGCGCTGGGGGCGAGCCCGCGCTCGGGCATCGCCCTGCTCAGCCTCGCCAAGGCGCGCGCGCTCGTCGAGCGCCGGGACTTCGTCGTGCCCGAGGACGTGCAGGCGCTCGCCGAGTCGGTGCTTGCCCACCGGCTGATCCTCGCGCCGGAAGCCCGGGCGACCGGCGTGGCCGCGGAGGAGGTCGTCTCCGAGGCGCTCGCCGCGACCCCCGCGCCGGTGTGAGCTCACGCCGCGGCACGGCTCTGCTGGCCGCGGGTGTCGTCGTCGCTGCCTGGCTCGTCGGCTCGACGGCGCTCGCGGTGATGGGCATCGGGCTCGCTCTCGCGGCGGCCATCGACGCGCCTCTGGGCGGCACTCGTTGCGCGCGGGCTCGACGGCAGAGCGAGGTGCCCCGGCGCATGCCCCGGTGGAGGGAGAGACGCTGCGCCTCGCGGTCCACCTCCGTGGACGTCGCTGGCTCGCATCGCGGGTCGAGCTGCACGACCGACTCGGCCCGCTGGGCGAGCGGGTCATGCGCTTCGACGGGCGAGGGCACGCCCGTCTCGCCCTCGAGCGTGTTCCGCGCGGCCGCTATCGCCTCGGGCCGGGGGTTCTCGTGGCGCACGACCCACTCGGCCTGACGAGCGTCGAGATCGAGGTCGCCGGAGAGGCGACCGTCCTCGTGCGGCCACGGGTCCCCGAGCTGCAGAGCCTCTTCACGGACTCCGGCAGGTGGGGGGAGGGAGGCCGCCGAGCCGCCCTGCGGCGCCCGAGCGGGCTCGACCCGCACGGGGTGCGCGACTACGTGGAGGGCGAGCCGCTGCGGGCGGTGCACTGGCCGACGTCCGCGAGGCGCGGCGAGCTGATGGTGCGCGAGCTCGAGGACGCTCCGCGCGACAGCGTGGCGGTCCTCCTCGACGTCGAGGCCGAGGCCGTCGCCGGGCCTCGCAGGGGGGTCGAGCCTGGACGAGGCCGTCCGGGTCGCCGCCGGGCTGGTGCGCGCGCACGCGGCGCGCTCACGCCGTGCGGTGCTCGTGATCGGAGCGCCGACACCGCAGGTCCACAGGGTCAGCGGGCTTGCGCAGGACTGGGAGGCCGCGCTCGATGCCCTCGCGGGCGTGGAGCCCGCTCGCGGAGCGCCGCTGCAGCGCCTCGTCGCCGCGCGCGGCGTCCTCGCGCACGTGCCCGAGCTCGTGGTCATCACCGCACGACCGGAGGCCGTCGCCGACGCGCTCGTCGCGCGACGGGCCGTCGGTCGGTCGAGCGCGCTCGTCGCGATCGACGCGCCGACGTACGCGGGACGTCCTCCGTCCGCCGCCTCGCCGACGCTGCTCCGGCTCGCCGCGGCGGGTGTCCCGCTCGCCGTCGTCCGCGAGGGCGAGCCGCTCGCGGAGGCGCTCGCAGGGATACGGGCCCGGAATGTCGGTTAGCGGCTCTTCGGCCGATTGTCGCCGCGGTCCCCGCCGTCGGCGTCGTGGGGCTCGCCTGGACGATGCTCGAGGATCCGGTCGCGTGGCGGCAGTTCGCCGGCGCCGCGGCGCTCGCGCTCGTGCCTGCGGTGGCCCGCGACGGTCGCTGGCGCGCCGTCCTGACGGCCCTCGTCGCCGCCGCCGTGCTGTCGATCGTGTTCGACACGTGGCCTCACACCGCGCTGGATCGGGCCTGGACGGCGTTGCACGACGCGCCGGCGGTACGTGCTCCATTCGACCCGGTCGAGCAGCCGACGCTGCACGGCCTCGTGGTGCTCTGCGCCTTCGCCGCCGCGCTCGTCGCCTCGCTGGGCTCGGGCGCACGCCGGATCGCGCTCGTCGGCGCCGGCGTGGCCGTCGGAGTCGGCTTCCCGGCGGTGCTGCTCGAGGACCGCCACGCCCTCTCGCTCGGCGTGCTCGCCCTCGCCGCCGTGCTCTGGGCGTCCGTGGTGCTCAGCGCGCGCGACATGCGTCGGGGCCTCGCCGGACTCGGCCTCGCGGCCGGGATCGTCGGAGGATCGGGCGCGGTCGCGCTGGCCGGCGTCTCGCCGGGCGAGGGTCGCGTCGACTGGCGGGGCTGGGACCCGTTCGCGGCCAGCGGGCGAACGGCCGACGTCCGCTACGTCTGGGACGCCTCCTACGACGGAATCGACTTCCCGGCCCGGCCGACGGTCGTGCTCAGTGTGCGGGCGCCGAAGCGTGCCGAGTACTGGCGTGTGTCGACGCTGGAGACGTTCGCCGCCGACCGCTGGATCGAGAACCTCTACCCGGTCGACATCGGGAGCGCGCGGCGGACATTGCCGGCCGATTCGCTCGTCCCGCGACGCGACGCGAACCGCGGCGACTGGCTGAAGCAGGAGGTGACGGTCGAGGGCCTCGAGGAGACGCGCATCGCGGCGGCGTCCCAGCCTGCACGCGTCGAGGGGGGCTCGCTCGGCCGCCTGGTGTACCTCGACGGCGGTGTGATGCGCGCCACGCGGCCGGTGCGGCGCGGGACGAAGTACACGGTCTGGAGCTACGCGCCGCGCCCGACGCCCCGCGCGCTCGCGGCCTCACCGCCGCGCTACCCGAGCGCGACCGGCCGGTACCTCGAGCTGGGCCGGGCGCGGTTCGCCGGGTACGCCGCTGCGGGCCGGGAGGCACGGATCGACCGCCTGTTCGAGGACGACCGCTACCAGCCCCTCTGGTCGTACCGTCCGCTCTGGGAAGAGGCGCGCAGGCTCACCGCCAGGGCTCGCTCGCCCTACGAGGCGACGCTCGTCCTCGAGCGATGGTTCCGCGGCCGCGGTGGCTTCCGCTACGAGGAGAATCCGCCGCCGGCCGCCGGCGGCAACCCTCCGCTCGTGGACTTCGTCGAGGTGACGCGCGCCGGCTACTGCCAGCACTACGCGGGCGCGATGGCGGTGATGCTGCGGCTGCTGGGCGTTCCCGCCCGGATTGCGGTCGGCTTCACGGCGGGAACCTGGAAGGCCGGGGTCTGGACCGTCACCGACCAGCAGGCGCACGCCTGGGTCGAAGCCTGGTTCGCCGGGTACGGATGGCTCGCCTTCGACCCGACGCCGGGTCGCGGCACGCTGTCGGCCGTCTACACGCTCGCCTCGGACTCCGCCGACGCCGTGCGGGCGCTCGGAACGGGGCGGTTCCTCGACTTCACCCCGACGCTGCCGCAGCCGACCGGCCCGGGGACACCGGCCGTCGAGCCCCCTGCACGTGACACCAGCTTCCCCTGGTGGCTCGTCGTGCTCGTAGGCGTCCCGCTTGCGGCCGCGCGCGCTCGTGGTGCTCGCGAAACGGGCGCGGCGCTCGGTGCGGCTCCGTCGAGCGGATGCCACGCAGCCTCGCTGCGGGCGTGCGGGCGGAGCTCGTCGCGGCGCTGGTCGACCGCGGGGCGTCGGTCACGCCGAACGCGACCACGTCGGAGCTGCGCCGCGAGGTCGAACGGATCCTCGCGACGCCCGCGGGGACGCTGACGGACGCTCTTGCCGAGGCCCGATACGGCCCGGAGGTGAGAACGAGCGAGTCCGCCGCTCGCGCCCGCGCGGAGCTCGACCGGGTGCTCTCGGCCGTGTCCGCGCGGGAGCGGCCGGCTGAGAGGCTGCGCGCGGCCCTCTCGCTGCGCTCGCTCCGGCCCGGGTTGACAGCGTCGGCACGATGATCGGATGAGCGCGGCGTACGACCTCTACCAGCAGGGTCGAACCCACCTTCGGAGCGGCATGCCCGCCCAGGCGACCGTCTCGCTGGAGAAGGCGAAGCGGCTCGAGCCCGAGAAGGCCTCCATCCGGGAGGCGCTCGGGATCGCCTACTTCCGCATCATGCGCTGGACCGAGGCCGAGGCGGAGTTCCGCAAGGTACTCGAGCTCTCGCCCGCCGACGACTACGCCCACTATGCCCTCGGACGCGCCCTCCGCAACCAGGGGCGTCACGACGAGGCCGAGACCCACCTGAAGCTCGCCCGCTCGCTGCGTCCGCGCCGGCCGGACGACGACCTCGAGCTCGACGAGGCGTCGTAGCTCACGGCTCCAGGTCCGCGACGAGCGACGCGTACCGGCGAAAGCGACGGGCGGCGCTTGCGGCGAACGCGCGCCGGTACGCGTCCGCGGTGTCCCCGGTGAGCGTCGCAGCGTAGGTCTCTCGGATGTCCAGCAGGCGGTCGGCGAGGGCGTCGACGACGAGCTGGTAGTCGCCGTAGGCCTCCTCGGCCGTGTCCCTTCCCGACTGCACCCACGCGTCCTCGGCGTCCGCGGCCTCCTGGAGGAGGTCAGCCTCGTCCCCGGCGAACAGCGAGAGCTGGCGAGCCACCAGCTCGTCGAACTGCCCGCCCCGGCGCAGCCTCACAGAAGCTCCCGGTAGAGCTCGAGATGTGCGGCGGCCGCGGCGTCCCAGGTCAGCTCGTCGCGTGCGCGCGCGGCCCCTGCACGTGCGGCCCGGAGCGCGCCCGGGTCGTCGACCAGCTCGCGGATCCCGCGCGAGAGCGCGTCGACGTCCCCCGGAGGGACGACGCGCCCCGCCTCGAAGCGGCGGACGACCTCGCCGAGGCCGCCCACGTCGTAGACGACGGCGGGAACCGCAGCCCCGAGAGCCTGTAGCAGCGCGCCCGACTGGTCGAGCTCCGCCCTGTAAGGGAAGACGGCGACCGTCGACTCCGAGAAGGCCCGCTCGAGCTCCGCCGCTCCCAGGTAGCCGAGCCGCCACTCCGCCCGGTCGCCCGCCGCCCGCCGCAGGTCGTCGAGCGGGATGCGCGGGTCGCCCGCCACGAGAAGCCGCGCGTCGGGCACGGCGAGGGTCGCGTGGACGGCGTCGGCCAGGCCCTTGTACGGCCGGATCACGCCCGGCGCCAGGATCGTTCGCCCGTCGTCGGCGCGCGGCGGGTCGCTCCGGAAGACGGGGTGGGGGATCACCCTCAGCCTGCCGGCGGGCACGCCGAGCCCGACGAGCGCGTCGCGACCGCGCTCCGAGTGGACGACGATGCGGTCGAAGCGGGCGAAAAGCCGCCTCCAGAGCCCGCTGCGACGTGCCGTCCGGCGCGGGAGGAGGTCGTGCGCCGTGAAGATGAGCGGTGTGCGGGGACGGAGCAGGACGAGGTCCAGCTCGGGGACCGCGAGCCACTGGAGATGGAGCACGTCCGCGGGACGGGCGAGAAGACGCCGCATTTCGCGCGGATGCTCGAGCACCTTCGTCGCTATGCGGAGCTTGCTCCTCCCGATCCTGCTCGAGCGCGGATAGAACGCCTCGTCGAGCGCGTACCCGTCGGGTGCGGGCCGCTCGCCGAAGCGAAACGGCGACGTGACGAGCTCCACCTCGGCTCCAGAGCGGGCGAGGGCGGCCGCGAGCTCGTGGTCGTACGGGGGCGTGAAGGCGGGTGGATCGGCGAGGACGACGTGCATCGGCGCAGGCCGACGACGGTACCCGTAGCCTCGGAGCCCAGGACAATGGAGCTCCTCGTCCGCACCTGGAACGTGTTCCACGGCAACGCCCACCCACCACGGCGCACCGGCTATCTCCGGAGCATGATCGAGCTCGTGACCGGAGACGGGCCGGATGTCGTGTGCCTGCAGGAGGTGCCCGTCTGGGCGTTGCCCCGGATCGACGACTGGTCCGGGATGAAGCGCTTCGACGCCGTCACCCGTCCGCCGCTCTGGCCGGGGCCGTTCTCGAAGTGGGTCACCCGGGCGCACCAGGGGTTCTTCCGCTCGGGCCTCGCCGGCCAGGCGAACACGATCCTCGTTGCGCCCCGCCACGCGGCGACCGGGCTCGGGCACGAGCGCATCAGCAGCTCCGGACGTGAGCGTCGGCTGGTCCACGCGGTTCGGATCGCGGGAACGTCGGGCGTCGTCGTCGCGAACCTTCACGCGTCGAACGACTTCGCGCACCCGGAGGTGCCGCGCGAGGAAGCTGCGCGCGCGGCGTCGTTCGCCGACGGCGTATCGAGCCCCGGTGACGTCGTCGTGCTCGCAGGGGACTTCAACGTCGGGAATCCCCAGCTCGCCGACTTCTCGGCCCCGGTCGAGGGTGGCATCGACCACGTCCTCGTGCGCGGAGCGCAGCCGGAGGCCGTCGCCACATGGCCCCGGGAACGGCGGATGCACCACGGTGTCCTGCTCTCCGACCACCCGGTCGTGGAGGCGCAGATCGAGGTGCCGGCGTGACCTTCGAGGAAGCACGTCGGCTCTTCCCGGTGCTCGAGGCGATCGCATTCCTCAACGCAGGGACGTTCGGGCCGCTCGCTCGGCCGGTGGTCGAGGCCATGGCGGCCGCTCTCGATCGCGACCTTGCCGAGGGGCGGAGCGGCCGCGGGTACTTCGACGAGACCATCGCCCTCCGCGACGAGGCGCGCCGCGCGTTCGCTTCGCTGGTCGATGTGGAACCGGAGCGCGTGGCTCTCACGGGTTCGACGACGGACGGCTGCGCGATCGTGCTGCGTGGCCTGGGGCTCGAGCCCGCCGACGAGGTCGTGACGACCACCGACGAGCACTTCGGCCTGCTCGGCCCGCTCGGTGCGACGCCGGCGCGGGTCGTGGTCGTCCCGCCCGACGCGGAGTCGATTCTCGCGGCGGTCACGCCACGCACGCGCCTGATCGCGACGTCCCAGGTGACCTGGACCACGGGCGCCGTGCTCCCGCTCGCCGAGCTTCGCGAGCAGAGCGGCGTGCCCGTGCTCGCGGACGGGGCCCAGTCCGTCGGGGCGATCCCGACGGACGCGGGCGGGCTCGACTTCCTCACGATCTCGGGGCAGAAGTGGCTCTGCGGCCCCGATTGCACCGGGGCGCTGGTGGTTGCGGACCCCGAGCGGGTCTCCGTCACGTCTCCGAGCTACTTCGCACAGCGGCGTCATGAGCCGAACGGCGCCTTCGACCCGCAGCCCGACGCGCGCCGCTTCGAGCCGGGCTGGTGGTCGCAGGCGACCCTCCGGGGGATCCTCGCGGCGCTCGAGGTACGGCCGGAGTGGTGGTTCGAGCGTGCGTGGGCCGCTGCCGAGCGGTGCCGCGAGCTGCTCGGCCCCCCGCGTCGAGCTGGTGATGCCTCCGGCCCGCTCGACGCTCGTCGCCTTCCGGCCGGGGGAGGAGGAGCCCGAGACGGTCGTCGCGCGGCTGCACGAGGCGGGGGTGCACGTCCGGGAGATCCCCGGGCGCGGGCTCGTGCGAGTCTCCTGCGGCTGGTGGACGAGCGACGGCGACCTCGAGCGCCTCGTCGCCGCGCTCGACGGCTGAGCGCGCCGCGGTGTGCGCGTTGCGGCGGGTTCGGGCGTGCCAGGCACGTAGCCACGTCCGAACCCGACACGTCCGCACCGGGCGGGCTCAGGAGCCGACGAACGGGACGGCCCGCTCGCGAACGAAGGCCGCGTAGAGCTCCGCGCCTCCTCTTCCGCGCCCGAAGAGACGCCGGACGCGCGCGGCTGCGAGAAAGCGCGGACACGGTTCGAGCCCAGCAGTAGCGCGGAAACTGCTCCACGGCCATTCGCCCGGGTCGTTGCATTCTCCGACCCGGACAGGGTTGAGCACCACGTAGCGGATCGCTTCGAGAAGGTGCTCGTCCGACTCGATGACGCGTGACGAGAAGCGCGCCTCGAATACATGCCCGGTGTGCCCATGGCGCTCGTTGAAGCGGCGTGCGTAGAGCCCGTTGAGGCGGTGCATTCCGTTCGAAAGGCTCGGCGCAGAGAGCGAGATGAGCAGATGGAAATGGTTCGTCATCAGGCAGTAGGCCAGGCACGTCCAGCGGCAGCGATGCACCGTCTGCGCCAGAAACGCGATGAACATGCGCCTGTCCGCCTCGTCCACGAAGATCGGCTCCCGCCTCACGCCGCGCGTCGTGAGGTGCACGAAGCCGCCGACCGGCTGGACGCGAAGCGCTCGACCCATCCGAGCGAGAACGTAGACCTCGATGCTCTGCGGATCCAGATGGCTCTCCGGGGCGTGGCTCGAGCGAACGTGTCTACGTGCCTGGCACGTCGTTTCGCCCACCACGGCGCCAGCCGCCGCGCGCCGACCCTGCGCTCCGAGCCGCGCGCGACGGGCGCACGCGCCGCTCTCCGGGCGGACGCCGTCAGGCCGCGTCGGCCGCGGTGCGGAGCCCGAGCTCGGCGGCGATCGGCTGCAGCGAGGCGATCACGTTGGCGATGTGCTCGTCCAGCTCGAGCCCGAGCAGCTCGGCGCCGGCGTAGACCTCGTCGCGGTGCACGCCGGCCGCGAAGGAGGGCTGCTTGAGCTTCTTGCGCACCGACTTCGGCTCGAGCCCGTCGAGCCCGTTCGGTCGCACGAGCCCGCAGGCATGGACGAACCCGGAGAGCTCGTCGCACGCGAACAGCGTCCGCTCGAGCTGGGTCTCGCGCGGCAGCGCGAGGTGCTCCGCGTGCGAGAGCACCGCGCGGATCACGATCTCCGGGTAGCCCTCGTCCCGGAGGATCGGCGCACCGTTCTGGGGGTGCTCGTCGAGCGTGGGGTGGATCTCGTAGTCGAAGTCGTGGAGCAGCGCGACGCAGCCCCAGAGCTCCTCGTCCTCTCCGTACCGACGGGCGTATCCGCGCACGGATGCCTCGACGGCGAGGGCGTGACGCAGGAGAGACTCGCTCTTCGTGTAGCGGGTCAGCGTCTCCCAGGCCCTGTCGCGGGTGACCTCCACGGAGCCGGGTACGATACCGCCCCGCATGCAGTCGTTCGTGATCGAGGGCGGACGTCCGCTGTCGGGGACAGTTCGCGCCGCCGGCAACAAGAACGGGGCGCTCCCGATCCTCGCGGCCACCGTGCTCGCGTCGGAGCCGGTCGTCCTCTCGAACGTCCCACGGATCCGCGACGTCGAGACGATGGTCGAGATCCTCGCCGACCTCGGCGCCACGGCCGAGTGGACGGGGGCGAACGAGGTGACGGTCGACGCGAGCTCGGTGTCGAAGACCGAGCTCGACCCTGTCCTCGGCCGGGAGATCCGGGCCTCCTTCCTGCTCGCCGGGCCGCTGCTCGCACGCTTCGGCCGAGCGACGGTGCCGCCACCCGGCGGGGACGTGATCGGAAGGCGCCGACTCGACACGCACATTCACGCGTTCATGGAGCTCGGCGTCGAGTTCGAGCTGAACGGCGCCTACGACCTGCGCACCGACGGGCTCCGCGGCAAGCGCATGTTCCTCGACGAGGCCTCGGTGATGGCCACGGAGAACGCGGTGATGGCCGCCGTCCTCGCGGACGGAGACACGATCGTCGGCCACGCGGCCTGCGAGCCGCACATCCAGGACCTCTGCCACTTCCTCGTCTCGCTCGGTGCCAGGATCGACGGGATCGGCTCGAACATCCTCAGGATCACGGGCGTCGACCGGCTCGGCGGCGGTTCCCACCGCATCCGGCCCGAGCACGTGGAGGTGGCGAGCTTCGCGGCGCTCGCAGCGACAACGGGCGGCGACGTGACGATCGAGGACGTCGAGCCGGACGACCTGATCGCGATCGTCCCGGCGTTCCGCAAGCTCGGCATCGCCCTCGAGGTCGGCAATACCACGGTTCGCGTCCCGCCCGGCCAGGAGCTCCATGTCGTCGACGACCTCGGCGACCAGATCCCGAAGATCGAGAGCGGGATCTGGCCCGCGTTCCCGGCCGACCTGACCTCGATCGCGGTCGTGGCGGCGACCCAGGCCCGCGGCACCGTGCTCGTGTTCGAGAAGATGTTCGAGAGCCGCCTGTTCTTCGTCGACAAGCTCGTGTCGATGGGAGCGAGGATCATCCTCTGCGATCCGCACCGCGTCGTCGTCACGGGCCCCGCCAAGCTCTACGGTCAGCGCCTGGAGAGCCCCGACATCCGCGCCGGGATGGCGATGGTGATCGCGGCACTCTGCGCCGAAGGCCAGTCGTCGATCGGCAACATCGGCCAGATCGACCGCGGCTACGAGCGCATCGACGAGCGGCTGCAGGGGCTCGGCGCGGGAATCGAGCGCGCCGACCTGTGAGCGGCGCCCGGATCGCCGACGGCACGGGCGTCGCGAACGTCGCGACCGGGGTGCCCGTGCTCGACCACCTCCTCGCGGAGCTCGCCCGCGCGGCGCGCTTCGACCTGGCGCTCGAGATCGACCCGGACGACCCGGAGGCCGAGGTCGACGCGGCCGGCACGGCGCTCGGTCGCGCGATCGCGCCACGGCTCGCGCCCGGTGCGCACGGCGAGGCGACCGTCCCCGCGGACGAGGCGCTCGCGATGGTCGTCGTCGAGCGCTCGGAGCGCCCGCTCGTCGCGTCGAACGCAGACCTGACAGGGGCCGGTGGCCTCGGAACCGACCTGGCCGCGCGGTTCCTCGGCCGTCTCGCCGATGAGGCGGGGCTGACCGTGCACGTGCGCCTGATGGAGGGCGAGGACACCGGGCACGCGCTCGCCGCGATCTTCAAGGCGCTCGGCGTCGCGCTCGCGCGCGCAGGCGAGCCCGCCCGCTGACGCAGAGACGCACGAAGGAGGCACGCATGGAGAAGACCGTGATCCGCACCGAGGCGGCTCCCGCGCCGTTCCAGGGGGCTCCGTACAACCAGGCGATCGTGGCGGGGGACCTCGTCTTCGTCGCGGGGCAGCTCGGGCTGAAGCCGGGCGACACCACCGTCGAGGGGGACATCACGCAGCAGACCGAGCAGGCGCTCGCGAACCTCGCGGCGATCCTCGACGCGGCGGGGAGCTCGATGGAGCAGCTCGTCAAGACGAGCGTCTTCCTGATGGACCTCGGCGACTTCCAGGCGATGAACGAGGTCTACGCGGCCCGAGTCGGCGACCGGCCGCCGGCGCGGTCGACGTTCCAGGTGGCGCAGCTCCCGTCCGGCGCCCTGGTCGAGATCGAGGCGATCGCGCACCTCTGAGCGCAGGGCGAGATATATCTCGCCCTGCCGTGTCGACCGAGATCCGACGCTACGTCCGCTCGCTCGGCCTCGACGCGTACGTCGTCGGGGGAGCTGTGCGCGACGAATTCCTCGGGATCGAGCACGCGGACGAGGACTTTCTCGTCCCCGGCGTCGACCACGCAGGCCTGCGGGCCGCGCTCGAGCCGCACGGGGCCGTGGAGGACATGGAGGTGCACGGCCAGCTCGTGGGTGTCCGCTTCTACCCGCGTGATCGTGCGATCCGCACGCTGGCTCCCGCAGGGATCGAGCTGACGCCTCCGCGGAAGGAGCGGAGCGTGGGGCCGGGCCATCGCGACTTCGAGATCGTCGCCGACCCGACGGTGTCGATCGCGGACGACATGGCGCGGCGCGACTTCACCGTCAACGCCATGGCCCGCCGGCTCGAGACCGGCGAGCTGGTCGACCCCTTCGGCGGGCTGGAGCACCTCGAGCGGCGCGAGCTCCACACCGTCGGCCCGGACAGCTTCCGGGAGGACCCGCTGCGCATTCTGCGCGGCCTGCGGCTCCTCTCCCAGCTGTCGTTCACGCTCACGGAGCGAGACGCTCGCGCAGATGCGGGCCGAGGCGCCCGGCTTGCGCCATGTCTCGGCCGAGCGGATCGGCGGCGGACTGGCCGCCGACGGGATGGGCGAGCTGTCGAAGCTCCTGCTCGGAATGCAGCCGGCGAAGGCCCTCCGGCTCGCGCGCGACACGGGCGCGCTCGTCCAGTTCCTTCCCGAGTACGAGGCGGCGATCGGCTACGACCTCCGCACGGAACGGCAGCCTGCGCCGCTCGACGAGCACCTGTTCGCGGTCGTGCAGAACACCGCGGACGCAGAGGACGAGCTCCCCGTGCGCCTTGCGGCATTGCTGCACGACCTCGGCAAGCCGGACGCCGACCGGTCGGGCGAAGACCACGCGCAGCTCGGCGCGGTGATCGCGGGACGCGTGCTCCGGCGTCTGCGCTACCCGAACGTCCTCCGGCAGGAGGTTGCCCGTCTCGTGGCGGGCCACGCGTTCCACCTCGACGGGCCGATCGACGGGCTCTTCGCGCGGCGGTTCCTCGCCTCGCACGGCATCGAGCGCGCCCAGCGTCTCGTCGCCCACAAGCGCGCCGATCTCGCCGCGAAGGTGGTCGAGCCCTGGGAGCACGAGCACCTCGCCATCCTCGAGCGTCGGCTCGAGGAGGAGCGGGACAGCCCGCACCGGCTCGCGCACCTCGCCGTCGACGGCAACGACCTGATCGAGGTGGGCTACCGGGAGGGCCCGGCGCTCGGCGAGGAGCTCGCGCGCCTGCTGGACATCGTGATCGACGATCCTGCCGCGAACGACCGTGCGACCCTCCTCGAGGAGGCCCGCCGATGCCTCACCTGAGCGCCGCGGTGGTCCGGGACCGCTACCACCGGATGCGGGAGGAAGCCGGCCCCGCCGTCACCGTCGTCGCGGCGACGAAGTACGTCTCCCTGGAAGAGCTCGGCACGCTCGCCGAGGCCGGCGTGGAGGTCGTCGGGGAGAACCGGGCGCAGGATCTCGCGGCGAAGCACGCGGTCTACGGAGATGGCTTCCGCTGGCACTTCATCGGCCACCTGCAGTCGAACAAGGTGAAGATCGTCAACCCGATCTGCGAGCTCGTCCACTCGCTCGACTCGGAATCCACCGCGCGGCGGCTCACCGTGCCCGCGTTGCTCGAGGTGAACCTCTCCGGCGAGCCCTCGAAGGCCGGTGTGGCGCCCGACGAGATCGCGGCCTGGCTCGAGCGCTTCCCCGCGATCCGCGGGCTGATGACGATGCCGCCGCTGGCCGACGACCCCGAGGCCTCGCGACCATGGTTTCGGCGGCTCGCGGGGCTCGCGGCCGAGCACGGCCTCGCGGAGCTGTCGATGGGCACCTCGCAGGACTGGCGCGTCGCCGTCGAGGAGGGGGCGACGCTGATCCGCGTCGGCTCCACGCTCTTCCGCTGACCGGCGGGCGAAGTGCGGCCGCCGACGGAGGTCAGCCGTCGTGGGCAGGGGTTACGATCCCGCCTGACATGGGCCTGGGCGACGTGTGGAACCGGACGCTCGTCTACTTCGGCATCGCCGAGGACGAGGAATGGGACGACGAGCTGACCACGACGGGCGAGGAGCTCGAGCGCGACTACCGCCGCCGTGACAGGGCGAACGTCCGGCGGCTTCCCGCGCAGCCGCGAGGCCGAGGGCTGGTCCGAGCCCGACAGCGTCTCCGAGCCCGAGCTCGAGGCGACGTCGGCCAGAGCGTCGTCCCGGCGCTCGCGGCTACGGGGTGTCGAGAACGCCTCGTCGCAGGTGCGGGTCCACCTCGTCCTCCCCCGGAGCTTCAACGACGCCCAGCAGATCGCCGACCGCTTCAAGGACTCCGTGCCGGTGATCCTCAACCTCCAGTCAGCCGACACCGAGCTCTCGAAGCGGCTGATCGACTTCGCGAGCGGGCTCACGTACGCGCTCGACGGCAGCATGCAGCGCGTCGCCGACAAGGTGTTCCTCCTGACGCCGCGGAACGTCGAGGTGTCGGCCGAGGAGCGCGCCCGCGCGCTCGATCCGGCAGGCGCCTTCTTCAACCAGGCCTGACCCCTGACGTCCCCGGGCGGCGGGCTCCCGCCGGGCAGAGCCCGGCTCCGCCCGCCTCGTGCCGCGCGACAGGGGAGGCAGCAGCAGGATCGTCGACGGCGGCGAGGACGCAGGAACGGCTGGTCTCGGCGAGAATCCCTCGTCGTGGGCGACGCAGGCGTCGGCTCGATGCTGCTGGCCGACACGGCGACGTCGGTCCAGCGCTTCGTGTCCGTCTTCGTCGGCGTCTACGTCCTGCTGATCCTCGCCTACATCATCACGTCGTGGATCCCCGGCGGCGCGTCGCCCACCCTCGAGCGCGTGCGCCAGTTCCTCTACGACGTCTGCGAGCCGTACCTGCGCATCTTCAGACGCGTGATCCCGCCGCTCGGCCCCCTCGACCTGTCTCCGATCGCCGGCGTGTTCGCGCTCTACCTGCTCGGGATGCTCGTGAACGCGCTGATCGACCGGATCCTCTGAGCAAGGGAGAGACGACATGCCGCTGACACCCGTTGAAGTGAGGCACCTCGACATGCGACGCGGCCTCTTCGGCTACCGGCGCTCGAGTGTCGAGAAGGCGATCGAGGAGGTCGCCGACAGCTTCGAGGCCGTCTGGCGCGAGCGCGCAGAGCTCACGGAGCGTGTCCACGTGCTCGAGGTCGGAGGTGGCCCGGCACGTGGAGCTCGAGACGCTCCTGCGCTCGACGCTCGTGTCGGCGGAGCGCGCCTCCCAGGACATGAAGGAGCAGGCCCGCCGCGAGGCCGAGCTGACCGTCTCCGAGGCGAGCGCCGAGGGCCGTCGCCTCCTGCGCGACGCGATCGCGGAGAAGGAGCAGCTCCTCTCCGAGACGAAGCGCATCCGGACGATGCTGCGCGCGGCTCTCGAGGTGCTGTCGGACGAGGAAGACGTCGCCGACGTGCCGTCGGAAGCGGCGTCCGAGGAGGCCGCTCCGCGCGGGGATTCCGGGCCCGAGGCGGCTCGCCGGATAAGCCGGTCACTATCCTTGGGGCGTGCCTTCCGTCGAGCACTCGAGCAGGTCGAGCACGCCCGTGCGGCTCCGCTTCCGCGTCACGCCCGGAGCGCGGAGCTCGGAGGTGGTCGGACGGTACGGCGACGGGTGGAAGATCCGCGTTCACGCGGCCCCCGAGCGCGGCCGGGCCAACGAGGAGGTCGTGTCGCTCCTCGCCGAGACGCTCGGGGTGACGCGGCGCGACCTCAGGGTCGTCGCCGGGCACACGGCTCGCGACAAGATCGTCGAGCTCGATCGGCTGTCACTCGAGGAGGCGGAGCGCCGGCTCTCCTCCGGGGAGGAGCACGCATGAGCATCGACATCGAAGACCGCCGAGGGGAGCTCCTGGCGATGAGGGATCGTGTGCTCCGCGCCGCGCAGGACATCGTCGGAGGACGACAAGGAGGACGGCGAGCTGTCGAGCGCAGCAGGCGACCAGCACCTCGCCGACCACGCGAGCGAGATGTTCGACCGCGAGGTCGACGAGTCCCTGGGGGAGAACGCGGACCAGCTCGTCCGCGACATCGACGCCGCGCTCGCCCGGCTCGACGAGGGGACGTACGGCACGTGCACGCGCTGCGGGCAGCCGATCCCCGAGGAGCGCCTGGACGCCGTGCCGTACGCCGTGCTCTGCGTCTCCTGCAAGCGCGACGAGGAGCGCCGATGAGCGAGCCCGCCCGCGCCGAGCCGGCCCGCTCCCAGCTCGAGGTGCGCGTCGGCTCCGCCACGAACGCGCTGCAGCCGATTCCGGGCGCGTCGCGGTCGCTGGCGGCGGGCGTCGGCCAGTGGGTCGGCCTCGGCCTCGTCGCGCTCGCGGCGGCGGGCGCGGACCAGCTGACGAAGTCGTTCGTCTCCGGGCGCCTGACGCTCGGAGACGCCGTCGAGATCGCGGGCCCGTTCGCGATCCACCACGTGCGCAACACGGGCATCGCGTTCGGGCTGTTCTCCGACTCGACCTCGATCGTGATCGTGCTCACGGCCGTTGCGATCGGAGCGATGGTGGTCTTCTTCGCCCGCTCCGGGCGGCGCCATCCGCTCCTGCCGGTGGCGGTCGGCCTGGTGCTCGGCGGGAGCATCTCGAACCTCGTCGACCGGCTCCGGCTCGGCTACGTCACCGACTTCCTGGATCTCGACTACTGGCCCGCGTTCAACCTCGCGGACACGTTCATCGTCGTCGGGGTCGGTGTCCTCTTCCTCTCGTTCGTCGCGGCCGACCGTTCCAGCCCCGCTGTTGGCACGTCACCGCTCTCGCGTCTCTGAGGCGGACGCGGGACGACGGCTGGACGCGGTCGTCGCCGAGCTCCCGGGCGTCGGGACACGCGCGCTCGCAGAGCGCCTCGTGGTGGGCGGGGCCGTGCTCGTGGACGGGACCGCCCGCCCGAAGAGCCACCGGCTCGCCGGCGGCGAGGAGCTCGAGGTGGACCTGCCCGGCGAGGCGGAGCTCGGCTCCGGTCGAGCTCCCGCTCGAGGTGGTGTTCGAGGACGTGCACCTGCTCGTGGTCGACAAGCCGGCCGGGCTCGTCGTGCATCCCTCGGGGCCCGAGGAGCGGACGACGCTGGCCCACGGGCTGGTCGCGCTCGGGGCGGCAGGAGGCGATCCCGAGCGGCCGGGCATCGTGCACCGCCTCGACCGCGACACGTCCGGCCTGCTCGTCGTCGCGCGTTCACCGGAGGCGCACGCGCGGCTCACCGAGGCGATCGGGGAGCGTCGCGTCGAGCGGCGCTATCTCGCGCTCGTCCGCGGGCAGCCCCGCTCGCGCACCGGGCGGATCACGGCGCCGATCGGCCGCGACCGGCGCGATCGCACGCGTCACTCGCTCGACACCGCGACGCCGCGGGAGGCGGTCACCTGGTTCGAGCTCCGCGAGCTCCTCGGCGAGCGCGCGCTGCTGGAGATCCGGCTCGAGACGGGCCGCACGCACCAGATCCGGGTCCACCTCGAGGCCGTCGGGCTCCCGGTGTGCGGCGACCCGACGTACGGCGTCGCCGGCGACCTCGGGCTCGAGCGGCAGTTCCTGCACGCCCACCGGCTCCGGCTCGTGCACCCGTTCACGGGGGAGGAGCTCGACCTCACGTCCCCGCTGCCGCCCGACCTCGCGGCCGCGCTCGAGCGCGCCCGCGAGACGACCTGAGAGCCGTCCCAGCTACCATTCGGCGGTTCAGACCCGCCTACCCGGCGACGCCTCCGGACGGGGGTGCCGGCGCTCTCAGCCCGGTTCCGTCCGCGCCCGCCGGCGCACCGCAACCGAAACCGAAAGGATTCATCGTGGCAGTCGTCTCCATGAAGGAGCTGCTGGAGGCCGGAGTGCACTTCGGTCACCAGACGCGCCGCTGGAACCCGAAGATGAAGCGCTTCATCTTCGACGAGCGCGGCGGCATCTACATCATCGACCTCCAGCAGACGCAGGCGCTGCTGCAGGAGGCGCACGACTTCGCGCGGAACGTCTCCGAGCGGGGCGGCACGATCCTCTTCGTCGGCACCAAGAAGCAGGCGCAGGAGGCGATCGTGCGCGAGGCGACCCGCGTCGGTCAGCCGTTCGTCGCGCATCGCTGGCTGGGTGGCCTGCTCACGAACTGGCGCACGATCGCCGACCGGATCGCGTACCTCCAGGAGCTCCGGCGCCTGAAGGAGGAGGGCCAGCTGGACCTGCTCCCGGCGAAGGAGCGGATCGCGATGACCGGTGAGCTCGAGAAGCTCGAGGCGAACCTCGGCGGCGTGTCGACCATGAAGCGCCAGCCCGACGCCGTGTTCATCGTCGACCTCCGCAAGGAGCAGCTCGCGCTGCGCGAGGCCCAGCGCCTGGGCCTGCCGGTGATCGCGCTCGTCGACACGAACTGCGACCCGGACGAGGTGACCTACGTCGTGCCGGGCAACGACGACGCGATTCGCTCGTGCTCGCTCGTGATCCGGGCGATCGCCGACGGCATCGCCGACGCGTCGACCAAGGTCACGGAGGCCGAGCTCACGCCGCGACGCGGAGCAGGCGCCCGCGCGCGAGCCGGAGGGCGCGCCGGAGGCCGCAGAGACCGGCGCGCAGGCGACGCCCGCCAGGCGAGACGCAGGCGCAAGCCGCAGAGCGGGCGGCGCCCACCGCCGAGACGGCCGAGGAGGCCGAGGAGCCGCGCCGCAGCGGAGACTCCCGAAGCGGTCGGCGCGGAGACGAGGGAGCAGTCGTGAGCGGCGTCACCGAGATCAGCGCTTCCCTCGTCAAGCAGCTCCGCGACCAGACCGGGGCCGGGATGATGGCCTGCAAGCAGGCGCTCCAGGAGACCGGGGGCGACCTCGAGGCCGCCCGCACGCTCCTCCGCGAGAAGGGCATGGCCGCGGCCGGCAAGCGCGCCGACCGGGCCACCACCGAAGGGCTCGTCGGCGTGATCGTCGAGCCGGGCGTCGCCACGATCGTCGGCCTGGGCTGCGAGACCGAGCCCGTCTCGAAGAACGACGCCTTCCAGGCTTTCGGCGAGAAGGTCCTCCGCGCGGTGCACGCCGACGGGCCGGCCGCCGTCGAGGCTTCGACGGCGAGCGCACGGAGCTGATCGCCCAGCTGGGCGAGAACATCGTGATCGCCGGGGCCGAGCGCTTCGAGGGAGGGACCCTCGCGGCGTACGTGCACCCGCCCGCGAACAAGATCGGCGTCGTCGTCCAGCTCGAGGGCGGCACCGAGGAGCTGGCCCGCCAGGTCGCGATGCACATCTCCTTCGCGGCCCCGCATACACCTCGCAGGGAGGACGTCCCGGCCGACGTGGTCGCCGCGGAGCGGCAGATCTACCTGAACTCCGACGAGGTCTCCTCCAAGCCGGAGCAGGCACGTGACAAGATCGTCGACGGCATGCTCGCCAAGCGCTTCTTCGCCGCGGCCCCCGGAGGCGTCCTGCTCGAGCAGGCGTGGATCCACGACGCCTCGAAGACGGTCGGCGCGGCGCTCGACGAGGCAGGCGCGAAGGTCCAGGCGTTCGCACGGGTGTCGGTCGCCGGCTCGTGAGCGCTCCGCCCGAGGAGCTCGCGGAGCGGGCCGCGCCGGACGCGCGGGTCGCTCCCGCGTTCCGGCGGGCGTTGCTCAAGCTCTCCGGCGAGAGCCTGATGGGCGATCGCGAGTACGGAGTCGACCCGGACACCGTCGAGTCGATCGCCCGCGAGGTCTTCGCGGTCCAGGAGGCGGGCACCGAGATCGCCGTGGTCGTCGGCGGCGGCAACTTCTACCGCGGCATGAGCGCCGCGGCCGAGGGGATGGACCGCGCGACCGCGGACTACGCGGGGATGCTCGCGACGCTGCTGAACGCTCTCGCGCTGCAGGACGCGCTCGAGCGCCTCGGGGCGCAGACGCGGGTGCAGTCCGCCGTCACCGTCTCCGAGGTGGCCGAGCCGTACATCCGGCGCCGTGCGATCCGGCATCTGGAGAAGGGACGGGTCGTGATCTTCGCGGCGGGCACGGGCAACCCGTTCTTCACGACGGACACCGCGGCCGCCCTGCGCGCGCTCGAGATCGGCGCCGAGGCGATCCTGATGGCCAAGCACGGCGTCGCCGGGGTCTACGACGGCGACCCGCGCCTCGACCCCGACGCGCGCTTCCTGCCGGAGCTCACGCACCTCGAGGCGATCGAGCGGGGGCTGAAGGTGATGGACACCACGGCGCTGTCCCTCTGCATGGACAACGGGGTCCCGATCCACGTCTTCGAGCTCGCCGAGGGGAACATCGTCCGCATCGCCTCCGGCGAGCGGATCGGCACGGTGGTCTCCACACCGGCGGGCGTAGATGAGCGCACTTCGTAGCGACGTCGAGAGGAGGATGGCGTAGGTGGCAGCGATCGAGGAGTTCCTGGCGGACTGCGAGCGGCGGATGGACGGGTCGATCGAGCACACGCGGAGCGAGTTCAACGCGGTGCGCACCGGGCGCGCCTCGACGGCGCTGCTCGACCGGATCACGATCGACTACTACGGCCAGCCGACGCCGCTCTCGAACATGGCGACGATCAGCGCCCCCGAGGCGCGGCTGCTCTCCGTGCAGCCCTACGACCCGACGCAGATCAAGGCGATCGAGAAGGCGATCATGGAGTCGGACCTCGGGCTGACGCCGTCGAACGACGGCAAGCTGATCCGCCTCCCGATTCCCGTCGCTGACGGAGGAGCGCCGCAAGGAGCTCGTGAAGGTCGTCCGCCGCTCCGCGGAGGACGGCAAGGTCGCGATCCGCAACGTTCGGCGCGACGTGATGCGCCACCTCGAGGAGCTCGTCCGCAACGGCGACGTCGGCGACGACGAGGAGCGTCGTGCCGAGGCGCAGGTGCAGAAGCTGACCGACGAGCACGTCAAGCGGATCGACGAGCTCCTCAAGCACAAGGAAGCGGAGATCATGGAGGTCTGACGCCCAGCGGCGGCAGACCTCGAATGAACCCCCTGGTGTCCGACGAACCGTCCGGTCCAGTCAGCCACGACGCGCGGGTACCGCGCGCCGTGGCGATCATCATGGACGGCAACGGCCGCTGGGCCGAGGCGCGGGCACTGACCGTCGCCGACGGCCACCGGGCGGGCACGAAGGCGCTCCGCCGGGTCGTCGAGGCGGCGATCGACCTCGGGATCGAGACGCTCGTCGTCTACGCGTTCTCGACCGAGAACTGGACGCGCCCCACGGACGAGGTGGAGGACCTGATGGAGCTCCTCTCGGAGACGATCGACGGGGAGCTGCCCGACCTCGCGAAGCAGGGCGTCCGCACCCGCTTCCTGGGCCGGCGCGACCGGATCGAGCCGTGGCTCGAGGAGAAGATGGGCGCGCTCGAGGCGCGAGACCGAGGAGCTGGACACGCTCGACCTGTGGATCGCGTTCGACTACGGCGGCCGGGCCGAGATCGCGCATGCGGCCCGGCGTCTGGTCGAGGACGGCGTCGATCCCGCCGCGGTCGACGAGGACGCGCTCTCCGCCCGCCTGTACGCCCCGGAGATGGGCGAGATCGACCTGCTGATCCGCACCTCCGGGCGAGCTCCGCCTGTCGAACTTCCTCCTCTGGGAGGCGGCCTACGCCGAGCTCGTGTTCACCGACACCCTCTGGCCCGACTTCGATGCGGCCGATCTCGGCGCTGCCGTCCAGGCATATGCAGCGCGCCAGCGCCGCTTCGGCGCGCGCTCCCGGTCGTGAGCCCGCTCGTCTCTCGGCTCGTCGTCGGCGGCGGTGCTCCTGCCGCTCGTGCTCGGCGTCGTCTGGCTCGGCGGCTGGTGGGTCTTCGGCCTCGCCGTCGTCGGCGGGTCTCCTCGCTCTCCACGAGCTCTACACGATCGCCCGGGGACTCCACCCGATCGTGCTCGGAGGGTACGTGGGCCTCGTCCTCACGCTCCTCGGGGCGCAGCTCGGCGGCTCGGACGTGGGTGCTCGCCGGGATCCTCGCCACGCTGCCCGCGGCGATCCTCGTCTTCTTCGTCTCGAGCGCCCGGCAGAGCGCCGTCGCGGCGTTCGCGGTGACCCTGCTCGGCGTCGGCTGGGTCGGAGGCGGGCTGGCGTACCTGATGCTGCTCCGCGACATCCCCGCCGACGGCCGGCTCCTGATCTTCACCACGCTGCTCGCGGTCTTCGCCGACGACACCGCGGCCTTCTTCGTCGGCCGCACGATCGGACGTCACCGGCTGGCGCCCGCGATCTCGCCGGGCAAGTCCTGGGAGGGCTTCGTCGGGGGCACGCTCGCCGCCGTCGCCGTCACGTTCTTCGCGCTCTACGAGCAGGACGTCATCTCGACGGCCGAGTCGCTGATCCTGGGGCTCGTGATCGCGCTCGCGGCCACGCTGGGCGACCTCTTCGAGTCCGCCGTCAAGCGCGATCTCGGGGTCAAGGACTCGGTCGGCTGCTCGCCGGCCACGGCGGCGTGCTCGACCGGGTCGACTCGCTCCTCTGGGCGGCGCCCGCCGCCTACGTCGCGCTGCTGGCGATGGCGTAACAGGCGTGTCACAGACCGTCAGGCATCCTTCCCGGACGTGAAACGCGTCGCCTTGCTCGGTGCGACCGGATCGATCGGCCGGCAGGCGATCGACATCGTCGCCGCGCGCCCCGATCTCGCGGTCTGCGCGCTCCAATCCGGCTCGACGCCTCTCGAGGCGCTCGCGGCCGAGCTCGGCGTCGAGCACGCCCAGGTCGGCGGTGACCCCGTCGCGCTGCTGGAGCGCAGCGAGCCCGACGTCGTGCTGAACGCGGTCGTCGGGTTCGCGGGCGTGCGCGCCACGATCTGGGCGCTCGAGCGCGGCGTCACCCTCGCGCTCGCGAACAAGGAGAGCCTCGTCGCCGCGGGTGAGCTCGCGCTCGACGCGCCGGGAGCGGGGCGGAGGGCTCCTGATCCCGGTGGACAGCGAGCACTCGGCGCTCCACCAGTGCCTCGAGGGACGCGACCCCGCGACGGTCGCGGGCCTCGTGCTGACCGCCTCCGGCGGCCCGTTCCGCGGCCGCGCCCGCAACGAGCTCGCGGGGGTCACGCGCGGCCGAGGCGCTCGCGCATCCGACCTGGAGCATGGGCCCCAAGATCACCGTCGACTCCGCGACTCTCGCGAACAAGGGCCTCGAGCTGATCGAGGCGCACTGGCTGTTCGCGGTGCCGTACGACAGGATCGAGGTCGTGGTGCACCCGACCTCCGTCGTCCACTCGCTCGTGCGGTTCCGCGACGGCGCCCTCCTCGCACACGTCGGGCTGCCCGACATGCGGGTGCCGATCTCGTACGCGCTGACCTACCCGGAGCGGGCCGCGACGCCGGTCGAGCAGCTCGACCTCGAGGGCCTGACGCTCGGGTTCGAGGCCGTCGACCACGACGCCTTCCCGCTGCTCGCGCTGGCGCGCGCCGCGGGAGAGCGGGGCGGGACGGCGCCGTGCGCCTACAACGCCGCGAACGAGGTCGCCGTCGCCGCCTTCCTCGAGGGGCGCATCGGCTTCCTCGACATCGCGGCCGTGGTCGAGGAGACGCTCGCGCGCGTCGACGGCGCCCCTGCGCGCGACCTCGACGACCTCCACGCGGCCGACGACGAGGCCCGCCGGCTCGCCGCGAGGGGACTGCAGCCCGCATGACCATCTTCGTCGCGATCGTCGGGCTCGGAATCCTGATCTTCGTCCACGAGCTCGGGCATTTCCTCGTCTCGCTCGCGCTCGGGATGCGTCCGCGGCGGTTCTACATCGGCTTCCCTCCGGCGATCTGGAAGACGACGCGGAACGGGATCGAGTACGGCCTGGGCGCGGTCCCGCTCGGGGGCTTCGTGAAGATCCCCGGGATGCACCGGCCCTCGCCCGTGGACGTCGACGCGGGCCTCGGCCGCGCGCTCGCGGACGCGCCGTCGCTGTCCGGTGCCACGAGCCGCCTGCGAGGCGCGCTCGCCGCAGGAGATCACGATGCCGCCCGCGACTCGCTGCGGGTCCTGCAGCGAGCTCGTCGACGAGAGCGACCTCCCGCCGCGCACGGCGCCGCCGCGCGCAAGGGCATCGAGGATCTCGGCGACTCGCTCGGGCCGAACGCCTACTGGCGTGCGGCGACCTGGAAGCGCGCTGCGGCGATCGCGGCCGGGCCGGCGGCGAACGTCGTGCTCGCGCTCGTCCTCTTCACCGGCCTCTTCATGACCTCGGTCGGCGCGGCGACCACGACCGTGGAGCGCGTCTCCGAGGGGACCCCGGCGGCGCGCATGGGCCTCCAGGCCGGGGATCGGATCGTCACGATCGACGGAGCCGTCGTCGAGCCCGAGGACATCTCGCGACTGATCTCGGGCTCCGACGGGCGGCCGCTGACCGTCGTCGTCGCTCGTCGCGGACAGGAGGTCAGCCTGCCACCGACCGCCGCCCGGATGGACGACGGCGCCTATCGACTCGGGTTCATCCTCGCCGGCGAAGGGCTCCCGGTGCACGAGGCGGCGTTCGAATCGCTCGACCTGAGCTGGCGCGTGACACGCGACATCGGCGCCGCTCTGGCGCGGCTCGTGACCGGCGAGGGCCGCGACCAGATCGCGAGCCCGGTCGGCATCGTCCAGGGCTCCTCGGACGCGGCCAAGCAGGGCACGGAGAGCTTCCTGTTCGTGCTCGGGCTGATCTCGCTCTCGATCGCGCTTCTCAACCTCCTGCCGCTGCTCCCGCTCGACGGGGGCCACATCGTGTTCGCCGTCGCGGAGGGCGTCCGCGGCCGGGCGGTTCGCCGGGAGGTCTACGAGCGCGTCTCGGTGGTCGGGATCGGGCTCGTCCTGCTGCTCTTCGTGATCGGCCTCTCGAACGACATCGGCCGGCTCTCCTAGACGTAGGGGACCCATGGTTCCCCCACCACGAGCCCTCCTCAGCCGCGGCGAGGCCACGCGCGCGGCGTCCCGCGGCAAAGCCGGCCTCCGGTCGCACCGCGGACGGATCCATCAGGGCCAGGGATCGGTGAGCTCGAGTGCGTCGGCAAGGCGACGCCGAACTCGGTCCTGCGAGCTCCACGGCGCCGAGAGATTCGAGGTGCGGCGTGAGCCACTGGACGTCGAGCAGCCGCCGATCCGCGTCGCCAGCCGCGCGGAGGAGCTCCACGAGACCGACGAATGCGGCCTTCGACGCGTCGGTGCGCGCGTGGAACATCGACTCGGCGGCGAAGAGGCCCGCCGATCGCGACGCCGTACAGGCCCGCCCGCGAGCCCCTCGTCGTCCCACGCCTCGACCGAGTGTGCCCAGCCGAGCGCGTGCAGCCGCGTGTACGCGCCGGTGATCGCGGTCGTCGATCCAGCTCGTGCGGTCGCCGGGCCTGGCGCAGCCGTCGACGACCGTCGCGAACGCGTGTCGACGCGGATCTCGTAGCGCCGCGCGGCACGGCGCAGCGAGCGCGAGGGCGTGAAGGCTCGAGCGGGAACGACGCCGCGCCGCGCCGGTGAGAACCAGCCGAGCCGTGTCCCGACGGGCATCGGGAACAGGCCGAGCCGGTACGCAGCGAGGAGCGTCCCGGGCTCGAGGTCGGCGCCGACCGCCCAGAGGTCGTCGGGGTGGTCGTCGGGCGGCGGCGCGAGCTGCCACGGCGTGGGGGAGGGCTCGACGGCGCACGCGCGCTCATGCGTGCACGCCCCGAGCGGACGAGCGGGCTTCGATGTCCCTGGCACCAGGACATGTCCCGGTCGGGCGCCGCTACCCTGACGCCGATGGCGAGCGCGCACGGGATCAGGGTCGGCGGCGTCGCGATCGGCGGCGGCGCTCCGGTCGTCGTCCAGTCGATGACCCTCGACGAAGACGCACGACGTCGAGGCGACGACGGCGCAGATCGCGGCGCTCGCGTCGGCCGGCTGCGAGATCGTCCGCGTCGCGGTGCCGAAGCGCGAGGACGCGAACGGCGCTGCCGCTGATCGTCCGCCTCTCGCCGATCCCGGTGATCGCCGACATCCACTTCAACGCCTCGCTCGCGCTCGAGGCGATCGACGCCGGCGTCCATGCCGTCCGGATCAACCCGGGCAACATCGGCGGCCCCGACAAGACCGAGCAGGTCGTCAGGGCGGCCAAGCGCGCGGGGATCCCGATGCGGATCGGCGCCAACGCCGGGTCGCTCCCGAAGCACCTGGAGGCGCTCGCGCGCGAGGACACCGCCGAGGCGCTCGTCGTGGAGGCGCTCGAGCAGGTCGAGATCCTCGAGCGGCTCGACTACCGCGACTTCAAGATCTCCGTCAAGGCGTCGCACGTGCCGACGATGATCCGCGCCTACCGGATGCTCGCCGACAGGGTGCCGTACCCGCTCCACCTCGGCGTGACGGAGGCCGGCACGCCGTTCGCCGGGTCGATCAAGAGCGCCGTCGGCATGGGCTCGCTGCTGATGGACGGGATCGGCGACACGATGCGCGTGTCGCTCACCGCCGACCCGGTGAAGGAGGTCGAGGTCGCCTGGGAGATCCTCAAGGCGCTCGGCCTGCGCGAGCGCGGGCCGGTGATGATCGCCTGCCCCTCGTGCGGCCGCGACAACGTCGGCGTCGAGAGCCTCGCGGTCGTCGTCGAGGAGCGCCTCCGCGACTACCCGCAGGCGTTCGAGGTCGCCGTGATGGGCTGCGCCGTCAACGGCCCCGGGCGAGGCGGGCGACGCCGACTTCGGCATCGCGGGCGGCCGCGACGTCGGGTTCGTCTACGCGCACGGCCGCGTGCTGAAGAAGGTCCCGTCGGACGTCCTGATCGACGAGCTGTTCCACGAGATCGACCGCTGGATCGAGGCGGGCATGCCCCGCCCGAAGCGCCTCAAGCTGGCCAAGCCGGCGGCGCTCGCGATGGCAGAGGCGAGCCTGATCCCTCTCGAGCCTGCCGCCGCGGCCGACTGACCGCCGCGCCGCGGTTCAGCTTCCCGGCCGCCCGCGCCGATACGGTCTGGGCATGCCTCGTGCGCGCGCTTACCCTCGCGCCTGCTCGCTCTCGCCGCCGTCGCGCTCGCCGCGGGCTGCGCGGGCGCGAAGACAGACGGCGCTCGGCGATCCCGGAGTCCGCGTCGCTCGCCCCGGCCGACGCGCTCGCTCTACGCCACGATCACGACCGACGAGGGCTCCGACCAGTGGCAGACAGGCCGAGCGCCTGCTCGAGCGGATCCCCGGCGGCGCGGGACGGGCTCGCCGAGCTCGGTCGACGTCGGCGCTCGACGGACGAGGGCCTCGACTGGGAAGCACGATGTCGCGCCCGCGCTCGGCCCCGAGGTCGTCGTCGTCGCGACGGCAGAGAAGGAGCCGATCGTCCTCGTCCAGCCGGACAGCGAGGCGAAGCTCGAAGCGCTGGTCGCGAAGAGCGACACGCCGGTCGCTGCGTGACGAGCATGTCGACGGCTGGAGGCGCCGTGCGCAGAGCGCAGGCCGCGCATCGACGCCTACCGGGCCGCGCTCGAGCGGGGACGCTCGAGGACGTCGACGCGTTCACGGAAGGCTTCGCCGCGCTGCCCGACGAGGCGCTCGCTCGCGTGTGGGTGGACGCCGCGCGCCTCTCGAAGGATCTCGGACAGCTGCGTCGAGCAGGCGTCGCTCGGAGCTGGACCTCGGCCTCGAGTGGCTCGCGGCGGCGCTCTCCGCGGAGGACGACGGCCTGCTGCCACGATGGGGATCCGGCGCCGGGCGGCGCCGACACGCGCTACGAGCCGGAGCTCTTCCGCC
This sequence comes from uncultured Actinomycetes bacterium, assembly GCA_963722755.1. GTDB lineage: Bacteria > Actinomycetota > Thermoleophilia > Gaiellales > Gaiellaceae > Gaiella. The sequence goes on along the minus strand of CAVROJ010000013.1, from coordinate 69,311 downwards.
GCGTGCCCTGCCGACGCGGTCGCGGCTCTCTCGTTCGGGGGCACGCAGGCGATCCTCGACCGCGTCGAGGGCGGGGTGGACGTCGACGGGCTGTCCGCACGGATCGAGCAGCTGACCGGGATCTCGCTCGACGGCCTCGTCGACGGGCTCTCCGGCGAGGGCGCGCTCTACGTCCGGAGCGGCGGGGACGACCCCGGAGGTCACGCTCGCGCTCGACCCGCCGGACCCGGACGAGACGTGGGAGACGCTCGACCGAGCGGTGCGGAAGCTCGCCGAGCACGATGGACGCCACGGTCACCATCGCCACGGAGAACGGGATCGAGGTACGCAGGCTCAGCGGCGACGACGTGACGATCTCGTACGCGCGTCTCGACGACGGCACGCTGATAGCGACGACGGGCGCCGACGGGCATCCGGCTCTTCACAGCAGACGGCGACAAGCTCGTCGACGCCGAGGCGTACACGCGGGCCGCCGAGGACGTCGGGCTGGAGGAGCGGACGAAGGGATTCGTCTACCTCGACGTGGACGGCCTGCTCGCGCTGATCGAGCGACGTCTCGAACGCAGCGTCCCGCCCGAAGCGAGGAGCGATCGAGTCGCTCGACTCGTTCATCCTCCAGGCGAGCGGCGACGGCGACACGACGCGCGTCAGCGGCTTCCTGCGCCTCGACGACTGACCACGCGTCGTCTGCATCTAGATTTCGCTCCGTGCTGCAGCGCCAGTCGACGCTCTTCCTCCCGACCCTGCGGGAGGACCCGGCAGACGCGGAGGCCGTCTCGCACAAGCTCCTCGTGCGCGCCGGCCTGATCAGGCAGGTCGGAGCGGGCCTCTTCACATGGCTCCCGGCCGGCTGGCGCGTCCACCAGAAGGTCGTCCAGATCATCCGGGAGGAGATCGACGCGATCGGCGGCCAGGAGATGCTCTGCCCGGTGCTCACCCCGGCCGAGTTCTGGGAGCGCACGGGCGGATCGCGATTCCCGAGCTCTTCAAGCTCTCCGACCGGAGTCGGCCGGCCGTTCGTGCTGCCCCTCACGCACGAGGAGACGATGACCTTCCACGCCCGCGAGCTGCGGTCGTACAAGCGAGCTCCCGCAGCTCCGGTACCACTTCAGCATCAAGGAGCGAGACGAGGCGCGGCCCCGCGGCGGCCTGCTTCGCGTGCGCGAGTTCATCATGAAGGACTCGTACTCCTTCGACCGCGACGAAGCCGGGCTGGACGTCAGCTTCCGGCGGCACCAGGACGCGTACGTGCGGATCTTCGATCGGTGCGGGGTGGAGGCGTTCCTCGTCGAGGCGGAGTCCGGGACCATGGGGGGCAAGGAGTCGCTGGGGCTTCCTCGCGCCCACCGGCTCGGGCGAGAACGAGCTCATGCGTGCGAGAACGGGGACTACTACGCCGACATCGAGGTCGCGCGAGGCCGGGCCCGTGTCCCCGACTTCCCGGCGGCGCTCGACGCGCCGGAGGAGGTCGAGACGCCCGGCGTGACCACGATCGAGGGCCTCGCGGAGTTCCTCGGGATCGACGACGCGGCGACGTCGAAGGCGATGCCGGTGGTCACGGGCGACCGTCTCGTCCTCGCCCGTGCGTGCAGGGGCGACGATCGCCTGAGCGAGGAGAAGCTGCATGACGTTCTTCCAGGCGCCGTTCCGCCCGGCGACCGAGGCCGAGATCCGCGCGGCGTTCGGCGCCGGCGGCGGGTCGCTCGGGCCGATCGGGATCGACGTCGAGGTGATCGCCGACGAGGCACTGCGCGAGGGCCAGTTCGTCGCGGGCGCGAACCGCGACGGCTGGCATCTCCGAGGCGTCGAGGCAGGGCGCGACTACCAGCCCGCGTTCGCCGACATCCGGCAGGCGAAAGAGGGTGACGCATGCCCGGTGCTGCGGCGGTCGGCTGAGCGTCCAGCCGGCGATCGAGGTCGGCCACATCTTCAAGCTCGAGACGCTTCTACTCGGAGGCGCTCGACGCGACCTTCCTCGACGAGGACGGCCGCGAGCGCCCGGTCGTGATGGGGAGCTACGGGATCGGTCCGGGCCGCGACGATCGCTGCGGTGGTCGAGCAACACCACGACGAGCGCGGGATCGTCTGGCCGCCTTCGGTCGCTCCGTACGACGTCCACGTGCTCTCGCTGGCCGGCGGCTCGGAGGAGGTCGAGCAGCTCGCGGCTGCCCTTGCCGAGGAGCTCTCGGCGGCGGGCCGCGACGTGCTGCTCGACGACCGCGACGCGCGCCCGGGCGAGAAGTTCGCCGACGCCGACCTGCTCGGCTGCCCGTCGCGGGTCACGGTGGGCCGGAAGAGCCTCGAGGACGGGGCCGTCGACGTGCGCCGCAGGGCGGACGAGGGGGATTCGCGCGTACCGAGCGCGTCTGTGATTGACTGGACAGGGCAGGACTGATGGTGGCAAAGAAACGGACGTACGCGAGTGAGCCCCTCGGCCCCGCGATCGAACGGCTGATGGCCGACACGGGGATCACGTACCGTGCCCTCGCAGAGAAGACGGGGTTGTCTGCCGGCTACCTCAACCACATCGTCCACGGCAACAGGCGTGTGCCGTCGACCGCGGTGATCGGGCGCATCGGCAAGGCTCTCGGGGTGAAGCCGGACTACTTCCGCGAGGTTCGTGTGCGGCTCATCATCGACAAGCTCGAGCAGACCCCCGCGCTCGTCGACCGCCTGTACAAGCGCCTCTCCTGACCGCCGGTCGGGAGGGCGACGGCCGCGGCGCACTGCACGGCCGGGGAGCGGACAGTGCGTACCTCACCGGGGGCGCACTTGGGCGGGCATACCTCGCTTGGATGGCCGCACCTTCGCGTGCGATCCATTGGGGTGGTGCGAATCGGTCAGAGGAGTGGGAGGGAGCCGGACCCCGCCTCAGCCCGCGTCGCCCCACCAGCCCTGGACCATCTCGGCGTCCCGCGGATCGTCACCGGCCCCGAACGCCACGTACTCGACCCCCTCGGGCCCCGCTTCGACGGCCCGCATCGTGTTCTTGTCGAAGCGGATCGCATCCCGCTCGCCGAGCTCGACGGTCTCCTCGTCCACCTTCACTCTGGCGGAGCCGCGCAGCACGACGTAGACCTCCTCCTGGCCCTCGTGCTTGTGGCCGAACGGGATCCGGAAACCGGGCGCGAGCTTGATCAGGCTGAGGCCCAGCGTCTCGCCGCCGAGCGCCGAACGCGCGAACCGGGCTTCCATCCCTTCCCCCATCCCGAACGCGGTCGCCTGGTTCTCGACCTCCGTCTCCAGGTTCTTCTTCGTGTAGCCCACAGCGTGCTCCTTTCCTCGACGGCCGTATCGAAACGCGCGACCGATCACGGCGCCAGGCCGAGAGGTCGTGCTGATCGCCCTGATTGATACCCCGATCCGTGCTCGGGAGGGCAGACGGTCGTGGTCGCGCTCCGCCGAGACAAGGCTTCCGGAGCGCTTGCGAATGTCAGTTGAGCGCGTCACCTCGATCTGGCATCAATCGAGCGACCGCGGATCGCCCCGCGGTACCAGTCGACCGGAGGGAGCGGCGAATGAACAAGCCGACGAGAGCGCGTGTGCTCGGGCCGAACGACGGAAACGCCGGGATGCTCGGGTCGATGGGTGTGCGGTTCATGCTCTCCGGTGACGAGACGGGCGGTGGCTTCGCGCTCGTCGAGCACCCCATCCCTCCGCGAGCGTTGGCGGCGCCTCTTCACCGCCACAGCCTCGAGGACGAGTACAGCTTCGTCCTCGAGGGACGCGTGGGCGCGCTTCTCGGTGACGAGGTCGTGTACGGAGAGACCGGCGACTTGATCTTCAAGCCGCGCGAGCAGTGGCACACGTTCTGGAACGACGGCGACACGCCCGCCCGCATCCTCGAGTTGATCTCGCCCGCTGGATTCGAGGGGTACTTCGCCGAGGTGGTCGATCTCCTCCAGGCAGCCCCATCCGACCCGAGCGCGCTCGCCGCGATCGCCGCCCGCTACGGCCTCGACGTCGATCGCGAGAGCATCCCTCGCTTGACACGAGGAATACGGCCTGCACTTCGGCCCCGCGCCCGAGTAGCCGGCGTCGGTGCTCGAAGAGCGCTCATCCGAAATGCCTCCGCTACCGAAGTGGTAGGTGCGCCCCGGAGCGTGCCGCAGCCGGGGGGAGCCACGGCGAGTCGAGCCCCGGGGCGCACCTACCTTTCCGCTTCGAACATCTTGCACTCCTGCGCCCCCGACGACCGCCGCCCTGGGAGGACGCCGCCTCCCGAGCTTCCTCGACCACGATTCGCCAAGCCACCCGCGTTTGCGGCACTCGGCCTCCGGGAAGAATTGACGTTGGACGAAGCAGCGACTCTCGTTACTGCGGCCGAGAGGAACAGGAATGTTGGTGGGAGGCGTCCCGATCGACGAGCGACTGCTTCGGGAACTCGCCCGGGTTGTCGACCGAAAGCTCGCGCAACGGCTGGACACAGCCCTCCTCTACCGCGCCCAGGTACTGGGGCTGACGGTTGCCGAGCGCGAGGCGATCCTCAAGGCCCTCGAAAACCCACCGCCGGGGCTGGAGGAGCTCCGCGACATCCTTCTGCAGGACCCCCGGTGGCGTCTGAGCGAACGGTTGGGGTAGGAAGTCGTCGCCGGGGTTGTTGCCCCGGGCGCTCAGGCCTGTCCGCAGTCCGGCACGCCGAGCGCATCCGTGGCGTCCGCGACCGCGGCGTTCGTGGCAGCCGCGTCGTCCAGCGTCGCGACGAAGCCTTCGACGTCGGCGGCCCGTGCAGCTTTGATCTGGGCCTGGGCGCCCGCGTACTCGGCTTCCCATGCGTCGATCAGCGCATCCAGCTGCTCGCGCTGCGCGCCGGTCGCAGTTAGTGCCTTCAGCTCGGCAATCGCCTGCCGCTGCTCGGTCAGTCCCGCGGCGAAGTAATCACCGACTGCGGGAAGATCCGCCGGCTCGGGATTCTCCGGGTCGAAGTTGTTCACCGGAAACTCGCCCCGACCGGCGAACGACGACGCGCGCGCGTCGCAGGTCTCCCGGATCTGGGCCGTCAACCCTTCGGCCGTCGAATCCGCCGACTCGTCCGAACCTCCGCACGCGCTCAACCCGCCGACAACGATCACGGTCGTCAGCGCTATCCCCATGAGCCTGCCGCGTTCACCGAGCGGGAAGTTGGGCGAGAGGGCGTCGTCGACGACGGCGTCGTCGACCACGCCCGAACCTAGCCCGGTCGCACCCGCCGCAGATACAGTGGATTCAGCCTCCGGGTCTAACGACTGCGGCGTACGCGGAGGCTGACCACGAACGAGTCACCCTGGGTAGTGAGGAAATTGCTTCAGCCACTGCTCGGCGACGAGATTGTGCCTTCGAATGCACCAACCGTTTCGCCTGCCGTGATGAACAACCGTGTCTGCTTCGGCGAGTGCCCAATCCGTGCCCGGTTACCGTGCGGCCCGCTGCCATTCTGCTGCCATTCGCCGACGGCGGAGCGACAGTGGAGGGAGGCCAACTCGCCGGTTTCGGGATGCCCGCTAGGATGGGGCGGTCGCGGGGCGTGGCGCAGCCTGGTTAGCGCGCTAGTCTGGGGGACTAGCAGGTCCCGAGTTCGAATCTCGGCGCCCCGATCGCCGATTTGCAGGACTTTCGTCGCAGTACGCGGCGAAGGTCCTCGGGGTGAGTCCCCGCAAAGTCCACAAACAACGAAAAGGGCACCCGTAGGTGCCCCGATTCGCGTGCTCTTTTGGAAACAGGTTCTAGGTCGGACGTTCCGTGTCTCCCGTCGGAACGCTGTTGACTAGCTCGCGCTGATGCGAAAAGATCGCGACGACAGCCACTAGGGGGAGGGGAAATGCGCCATCGCATCGCACTCGCGGTCATGGCTGGAGTGACGGCAGGAGTCGCCTGCGGCTCTGCACTGGCTGATCCGCCGCAGAACAACGGACACAATTGCTCCGGATTCGCGAGTTCGTTCGTTCCCGAGGAGAACCTCGGGGAGTCAGTGCGTGCTCTCGCGGGAGCCTTTCCGACAGCGATTCCAACCTTGCTCGACAACGCAAACTGTGGGGGAAACGGTTTTCCGCCGGGCTAGTGCGTAGCGTCACCGGTTAGTCCTTCCGCCGCCTTCACGGCGTTGTTGATGTACGCGTCCAGCGCCACCCTCGCTCGGTCTGCCGAGTCAGGCAGAAGGTGCGCGTACGTCTTGACGCTGCGAGCTCGCGGATCTCACGATCGTGAACCGCGGCAACCACCAGTTGCGCATCGCTCGGGGTGGGGGGGTAGTCGTACGCGGATGGCTGTGTCACGCTCGCGGCTTGTGCCGATCCCGGCAGCCGGCACCGCGGGGACCTCCAGGCGTTTCCGGTAGTCACGGCCCCGGCCAGAAGACAGTCGAATTCGTCGCCACACTCGCCGCACTCGACGTGACGGGGATCCTCTACCGCCGGAACAGCCCGTCTCGGTGTCACCCACCTCTCTGAGGATCGCCTCGAACTTCGCGTCGTCCTCGACTTGGAGTTGACGCCTGAACGCGCGAGGCAACGGCTGCGGCACGATCTTGCGCGTATTTTGAACGACCCTGGACGATCCCGATCCTGATCGACCACGACCCCGCGCTGGAGGTCGGCCGCCTGTTCCTGATCCGCGAACGCGCCGGCTGGATCGAAGCCGACCTCACCCTCGACGACACACCGCTCGGCCGCGAAGCCGCCGAGCTCATGCGCATCGGCCAGCCCGTGAGCGTCGGCGCGCGCGAGCTGACGGGCAGCCTGCCGGACGCCTCCGCAAGCCACCCCCGCGGCGGCTGGGGCGCGGCACACCAACGCCGCCGCGCCGCCATCGCACCTCTCGTCAACGCCGGCAAAGCCACCTGCGCCCGCTGTAACGAGCCGATCCACCAGGGTGAGGAATGGCATCTCGACCACAACGAAACCCGCGGCGGCTACGTCGGAGTCTCACATGCCAGCTGCAATCTCAGGGAGAGCCAACAAGACCAAACGGCAACCGGCCACCCGCCCCGCCTGAGAAGCCCTACCGCTGGTCGCAACGCTGGTACGACGACCCGCCCATCGGCACCGTCAACCTCGACGGCGGACGCAACCCCGAGATCTACATTGGCAACGGCGAATGGCAGCCGCTGCCTCAGACGCCGCCCGACGGTCGTGCGTGACCTCAGACCTCCGGAGCAGACTTCTCCCACACGGAAACGTGCTTCGCGCTGTCGGCGGTGAACGGTTCGCGCCTCCAATCTCCCCATCGTTCGCGCAGCGTCATGCCTGCGAGCCGCGCCATCAGGTCGAGTTCCGACGGCCAGACGTAGCGAAACGGCGGCGAGTTCACCTCGACCTTGCCATCTTCGATCCAATAGTGGTGCGAGATCAGACCCTGCCGAACAACGTCGTATTCGTCGAAGCCAAGGTGCGTGGACTCCACGGCGAACGGTTGGTATGTCTCGCCCGGCGGGAGTCGCTGTAGACGAGGGACTAGTACCTCGATGACAAAGCACCCGTTCGGCTCAAGGTGGGCTGCGGCATTGCGAAAGCACGCGACTTGTTCGTCTTGTGTTGTCAGGTTCATGATCGTGTTGGCAACGATATAAACGACAGAGAACGCTGCCCTCGACTGTCGTGGTCGCGAAGTCTCCGACGGTGACGTCAACCTCTTCCGCACCAGGCTTCGCACGCAGTCGCGCGACCATCGCCTCGGACAGATCGATCCCGTGCACCGGCACGCCACGCTGCGCAAGCGGCAACGCGATCCGACCGGTGCCAACGCCCAGTTCGAGCGCGGCACCGCGCCCAGCAAGCTCCGCGACGAAGTCAACGATGGGGTCGACGACCGCAGGCGTAGCCTTGTGCGCATACCGCTCGTCAAAGCGAGCAGCTACGTGCTCGCCAAAGTGATCCTCGGGCATCGATGCACACTCTCTCACCCAACTGCAACTCAGGGCGAGCGCCCTTTTAGGCGTGCCGCCAAGCGTGACCGCGCCCTCAGCATTTCTCTCCGCGAGGTGCGGCGATGCTGGCCGAAGTAAGAGGCGGGTGCCCCCAGGTCGATTTGAGGGACGCGACCGCGCACGTAATTTGCGAACATCCGCGCGGAGGAATCTTGTTCTCGACCCAGCTCCAAGGAAGGGGGAGAGATGGCAAGGAACGTCTTTGTAGCGGCTGTAGCGCTGCTGGCGGCTCTCACTGTTGCCGGTTCGGCGATCGCCGACGTACGGATTACCGATCAGCCGTACGTCCGTCACGACGGCGGGACCGACATCACGATCGCCTCGTGCAGCAGCGACTTCAGCGATCCCGCCCTGGACGCACCGACGCCCACGCCTCCGGCTGACGAGGGTGGCGGCGAGCGGCAGCAGAACGAGCCGACGGCAGCGGTCAATCCGCTCGCACCGACGAAGATGACGGCCGGGGCGAACGACTACTGCCCGGTGTCGACGACGACGGACGCGTGGGCCGGGTTCTACTACTCGTCGGACAGGGGCGCGACGTGGACGAACAGCCTTCTGCCTGGCTACCCGACCGACACCTCGGCGGAGGGGCAGGCGTCGCCGCTGCACAACTTTGTGACGTCGGCAGGCGATCCCGTACAGGACTGGGATCGTGCGAATCACCTCTACTACGGCGGAATCGCGTTCAACCGGAGCAGGCCCGCGAACGGCTCGATCTGGGTGGCGCGCTACAACTGGTCGCCGCCGTTCGCTGCTCCTGACTACGAGTTCACGAGCATCGTGGCACGCGGTACGCCGAGCCCGATCTTCCTCGGACACTTCGAGGACAAGGTCGAGCTCGAGGCCGACGACGGCGTCAACAGCACGTTTGCCGGCAACGTCTACGTCTGCTGGGCGCGCTTCACCGGCTCGGGGGCGAACAACTTCATCGAATTCGCACGCTCGAGCGACGGCGGTCGGACGTGGCGCACGCAGAAGATCTCCGAGTCGATCCACGGCAACCAAGAGTGCGACATCGCCGTCACCAGGACGGGAACCGTCTTCGTGACCTGGCGCCAGTACGAGTTCAACGCCGACCGGGGGCAGGCGCAGGCGGACGCGATCGCCTGGGTCAAGTCGCTCGATGGAGGCGCCACGTTCACGAAACCGGCGATCGCCCAGGAGTTCATCCACTGGGACATGACCGACCATGCAGGCTCGCCGACGGCAATGGCACAGGCCCGCTACGAGTCATGCTTGGCGGCCGACGGCACCCTCGGCGGCTGTGAAGGGCCGACGGTGAAGAACGACGCCCGCGACTGCGGGGACGGCCCACTCGCATGCCAGTCGGGCTACGTCTTCGGTCGGGTCAACTCGGCGCCTCGCAACGCCGCCGACCCGACCGCGATGGGCGACCCGGACGCACTCTACGTCGTCATCGAAGCCACCATTCCCGGCACGCAGCGGCCGGCAGCACGTCCCTCCTACGGCACGATCGTCTCCGGCACCGCGAGCCAGAGCGCGATCTACTTCACGAAGACGACCGATGGCGGAACGACATGGACGCCACTGACGCGGATCGATCCCCAGGGGGCAGGCAACCAGTTCTACCCCGACATCGACGCCAACGCGGGGCACCTCCATGTCGTCTGGCAGGACACCCGGGCCGACACGGCAAGGGGTCCGGACGGGAGCTTCATCAGCGTTCCGTTCCAGAACCAGCACGTCGCTGCAAACCCGCCCGGGAGCACATCCTCGGGCGCCGCTGTGCAGTCGTTCTACGCCACCTCGGCCACGGACGGCGCCTCCTGGACGTCAACCCCCGCCTCGTCGGTCGCCTACCCGCTGCAGTGGGAGCAGTTCGGCAACCGGGATGTCCCGTTCTTCGGTGACTACAACTACGTCTCGGCCGTCGACACAACCGTCCTGATGAACTGGACGGACGGCCGCGACACCGTCGCCGGAACCGATCCTCGCTACACCAACGGCGACGGCACAGACGGCTTCGACGTGCACCAGTGCCGCACCCAGAATCCCGCCACTGGTGCCTGGTCGGCCGACGGCTGCCCCAATGCAGGCGGCCTCGACCAGCAGATCTGGGGCCTCGTCATTCCATAGAACAAGCAACGAGGGGCGGCCTTCCGGTCGCCCCTCGTGAACCCCAGATTTTGTGACCGCCCCGCCAGCCAGCGAGGTCGTGCTGGGCCTTCAGGCAGAACGAACGCGAGTATGCGACTCTCACCGCGCGCCACCCCTGAGCGAGAGGCTGCCACGGCGGTAACGACCAGATGCCACGCTGTATTTCCTTATCGGACAACGGGCATGGGGTATTTTCCAGCGCTATCCAGGCCAATCTCGCTTCACTCGAGTGAGGCCAAACGCATCTAGGTGTATCGGGCATCCAGCCCAAACGGACTAGAAGTCCCGCGTTCGAATCTCGGCGCCCCCGATCGAAGAAGGCTGGCAATTCGCGCCTCGGTGACCTGACGTGGGTCTGCGGGCACAAGCAGACGCTCAAGCGACGCTAATGCGCCCCGGTGTGCTGGAGAGGACTCCGGGGCGCTAGCTCTATGTCGGCAGCGGGCGGTGCCCGGGTTTAGCGCGGCTGCGCCGTCACCTTCCTGCTCCTGGCGCTCCTCCAGAACCCGCAGCGGCGGAACGAGGTCGCGATGCACGAGAGGCTGGACGCGCTCGGCGACGGGCTGGCCGACCTGATGGAACATTGCCCCGAGAACGCTCGCCTGCAGGCCGACATGCGAGAGCTCCGCGAGGCCCGTCGGGATCGAGCGGTGGACTGACGGCCGTCCCACCGCCGAGACGACCGGCGCGAACCGGGTGTTTGAGGCCCGTCGGCAGTGGCAAAGATCCTTCCGGCGGCTCCGAGCACCTGTACCGCCCCGGAGGGGGCACCGTTGTGGGGACGGGACCGAGTTACTGCGGCTTTCTGCAACTCGGGGTGCTTGGGGTTCGTGAGCCGCCAGACCTTCCCACATCGACCTGCGCCGCCCGCTGGGCGCACCTGCCTCCTCGCGGTCAGAGGCTTCGTGCACGAGATCACTCGCCGCCCGGGTGCCAGATCGCCCGTTGGACGAGTACGCCTCGGTGCCGTTCGGGGAGTACGTGGACTCGACGATCGTCCACGTCCCACGCCTCTGCTTCACCCGACCGACTTCCGGGGACCTCGTGCCCATCGACGACGATGAACCAGGTGGCCTGACGTCGGACGCTCCGGTAGACCTCGCCGTTCAGCTGGAGGGTGCTGGTGCACTCTCCACGCCCGCACTCGCACAGGATGCTCACTTCGTCTGCGTCGCCGTTCTGCGGCATCCCGACGGCGCCCTCGTTCACCTCGCGCACGTACGACTGCCGGTGGGCGACCTCCGAAGGGCGTGTGTCTTCCGAGCGATTGTGGTTCTCGACGGCCATTGACGATCGCCTCCTACGACCGAGTTATGCGCTATGCTTGTGACGAAACCGAATACGCGACAAAGATAATACGAAAAAAAGTTCGTATGTCAAGCACGAACAACGACAGCAACGGCCAGAAGGCCTGGCGATTCGTCACGAACCACACCCAGGTCTTGCTCGCGATCGCCCGTGATCCGGACATCCGGACGCGCGAGATCGCAGAGATCGTAGGGATCACCGAGCGGGCGGCCCAGCGCATCGTCGCGGATCTGGTCGAGTCGGGCCACGTGGAGAGCACTCGGGTGGGGCGTCGAAGCCACTACACGTCCACCGGGACATCCGGATGCGTCACCCGGCCCAGTTCGACAAGGAGATCGGTGGCCTGATCGACCTCCTGAAGCCCGACGACGAGTAGCTCGCCGGTCGCGAGACGGTAGGCCGTTACGAACTGGCCCACCGGATAGGTGGGTGCGTCTTCTCACGAGCCGGGCCGCAGCAGTAGGATCCGCGCGTTCGATGCGGCGGGCGGCCTTCATTGCGGCGATGGGAGCGGCGCTCGTGGCGGCGGGCGGCGGTGCCGGCGCGCCCCTGCCGATCGACCGGCCCGCGCCGGAAGCGGCGATCTTCTACTACGCGTGGTACGGGACGCCCGACGTGGACGGCGCGTGGCTGCACTGGGGGCAGGGGCAGCACGCCCCGCCGCAGGCGATCGGCTCGAACTACTACCCGGCCCGAGGGCCGTACTCCTCGAGCGTCTCCTCCGTGGTCCGCGCCCAGATGCGCGAGATCGCGGCGACGGGGATCGAGACGGTGATCGTCTCCTGGTGGGGGCCCGGCTCGGTCGAGGACTCCCGTCTTCGCCCGGTGCGCCGCGGCGCGCGCGGGCGCGGGCCTCGGCGTTGCGCTCCACGTGGAGCCGTGGGACGGGCCGAACCCCGGCCGGCGTCGTCGACGGCGCTGCGGGGCCTCTCCGACCTCGGCATCCGCGACGTGTACGTCTACGACTCGGCGCCGCGACCTCGACGACGGACTGGCGGACTGCCCTCGCAGATCTCGGGACGGGCTCCGCGTGTTCGCGCACACGTCGCTGCCCGGCAAGGCGCTCAGAGGGGGCTTCCAGGGCCTCTACACGTACGACGTGCTCGTGTACGACGGCAGGTCGTTCGGGCGGATGTGTGCGAGCGCGCGGCAGCTCGGGCTGGCGTGCGCGCCCTCGGTCGGCCCGGGCTTCGACGCCTACCGGGCGACGGGCGAGGCGCGCATCCGCAACCGAAGCGACGGACGGTGGTACGACCACATGTGGCAGGCGGCCGTCAGGGCGAGCCCCGACGTCGTGACGATCACGAGCTACAACGAGTGGCACGAGGGCACGCAGATCGAGCCTGCGCGGCGGGCCAGCGGGCCCTACGCAGACGTACGACGGGGCGTGGGGCCTGCAGGGCCTGCGCGCCCAGCGGGCCTACCTCGACCGCACGACGTACTGGGTCGACCGGCTCCGCGGAGTCGCGCCCACGACGGAGCCCGTCTCGCGCACGCGCCGTCGGGGCCGCCAGGTCTCAGTAGAGCGCTGTCGCGAGCTTTCGGCGGAAGCCGGAGACGACCGGGTCGTCCTGGCCGAGCTGCTCGAACAGCGCGACCGCCACCTCGCGGAGCCGCTCACGCTCGGCGTCGTCCGCGGCCGGCACCGCGTCGACGATCAACGTGAGGGCCCGCTCGACGTCGCCGGCGTCGAGCGCCTCGACGACCTCGGGCAGCTCACCGCTCGCGCGCAGCTCCTCCACCAGCGTGTCGGCGCGCGGAGGAGCGAGCACGTCGTCGAGGAAGGCGGAAACGGATGTCGGCGACTGTGCTCCGACGAACTCCTTGACCATCTTCCCGTCGCGGAACGCCTTGACGGCGGGGATCCCGCTGACGCCGAACTGCGCGGCGAGGCCCTGGTTCGCATCGACGTCGACCTTGACGAGCTCGACCGCGCCGTCCCGTGCCGCGACCTCGCCCTCGAGGACCGGCGCCAGCGCGTGGCACGGCCCGCACCACTCGGCCCAGAAGTCGACCACCACGGGCACCTCGTGCGAGCGCTGCAGGACGGCATCGTCGAAGGTCTGCTCGGTGACGTCCATCGAGGCGCAGCGTAGCGGCGTGTGGCTCCCGGGCCCAGGCGTGTCCGATCGGGACATGGCTTCGTGCCTGGCACGCAGCCACGTCCGTACGCGCGTGTCCGATCGGACATGGCTCGTGCCTGGCACGAGGACATGGCGGCGAGACAGGGCCGGCTGGCTCCGTCGGCTCAGCCGGGCGGGATCACGACGTCTGCAGCGCACCCGGCGACGAGCGCCGCGTGGAGATGCTCCGGCGCGACGCCGTGCGAGCGACCGGTGCTCCGATGTCGACGCTCGATCTCGTCCCATGCCTCGAGGCCGAGCGCGCTGCGCACCGTTCGCGCCTCCGATCCGGAGCAGCTCGTCGGTGGGGAAGACGCCGCGCTTTCCCTCCTGGCGCCGTGCGATGCCCTCCAGCTCCCGAGCTCCTCGAACGGGTCGATGCGGACGTTCGAGTCGGATCCGATGCACAGAGGAATGCCGCGATGTCGGACGCGGAGAGCGGGCAGGAAGCCGTCCCCGAGGTCGGCCTCTGTCGTCGGGCAGGCGCAGATCGTCGAGCCGCTGTCCCGGAGCAGGTCGAGCTCGGCGCCGTTGGCGTGCGTCGCGTGGACGACCGTGGTGCGCTCGCCGAGGCAGCCGCAGGCTGCGAGCAGCTCGATCGGGCGCAGCCCGTGCTCGGCGAGGCACTCCTCGATCTCCCGCGGCTGCTCGTCCGCGTGGACGTGGAGCGACGAGCCCCTCCGCGCGGCGTAGCGGCCCAGCTCCTCGAGCCACTCGCGCGGGCAGGCGCGGACGGAGTGGGGGGCGATGCCGACGGCGATCCCGCGCTCCCGGAGCCGCTCGACCTCGGCGAGGTAGGCGCTCACCGACTCCTGACGCATCCGCTCCAGGCCTCCGCGGGCGTACGCGACGTGGAGGCAGACGAACGCGATCCCGGCTTCGGCCGCCGCATCCGCGGCGGCGAGGGCCGTGTCGAGCCCGAGGTAGTGGAACTCGCCGACCGCGGTGTAGCCCGGCCGCGCGCATCTCCGCGTACGTGCGCGCGTAGAGCTCGCGCACGGTGTCCGGTCGAGTGGCGCTTCGCCTCGGCGAGCATCCCCTCGCGCCAGGCCCAGAAGTCGCGCGCCGGCGGCCCGGCCCCGCAGCGCCCGCTGGAACGCGTGGCTGTGGGCGTTGACGAAGCCGGGGAGCGTGACCGCTCGCGTCACGGGCGACGACACTAACCTAGTGTCGAATGTCGAGCTCGACGGTCTCCGCGCCGCTCCGCCAGCTGCCCAACGCGCTGACGGTGCTGCGGTTCGCGGCGATCCCTCTCTTCGTCGTCCTGCTCGTCCGCGACCAGGACGGCCCGAGCTGGCCCGCCGGGCGTGGTCTTCGCCCTCGCGGCGACGACCGACCAGGTCGACGGCTGGCTCGCCCGCCGCTGGCGGGTCGAGTCGGCGTTCGGGAAGGTGGCGGACCCGCTCGCCGACCGCCTGATGATCGACGTCTGCGTCGTGCTGCTCGTCGTCTACGACCGGCTGCCGTGGGTCGCGCTCGTGATCCTGCTCCGTGACCTGCTCCTCGTCGGCGGCTACAAGCTGGTCGCCCCTCGGGGCTACCAGCTCGAGGTGTCCCGGCTGGGCAAGATCGCGACCTGGGGCCTGTATGCCTCGCTCGCGTTCGTGCTCGTGACCGAGCGCGACACGTGGTGGCCGCTGGCCCTCTTCTGGGCGAGCCTCGTCCTCGCCGTGATCGCCGCCGGGCAGTATGTGGCGAAGGCGATGCGTGAGGTGCGCGAATGAAGGCCGTGGTGATGGCGGGCGGCGAAGGGACGAGGCTCCGCCCGCTGACGTCGAATCAGCCGAAGCCGATGGTCCCGATCGTCGGGAAGCCGTGCATGGAGCACATCATCGACCTGCTGCGCCGGCACGACATGACGGAGGTCGTCGTGACGGTCGCGTTCATGCCGCAGGCGATCCGCTCGTACTTCGGCGACGGGGAGTCGCTCGGCATCGACATCGACTACTCCGTCGAGGAGCAGCCGCTCGGCACGGCGGGGTCGGTCAGGCTCGCGCGCGAGCGGCTCGACGAGACGTTCATCGTGATCTCCGGCGACGCGCTCTGCGACGTCGACCTGACGGAGCTCGTCGAGGCGCACAAGGCGAAGGGGGCCGCGGTCACGATCGGGCTCAAGTCGGTGGACAACCCGCTCGAGTTCGGGATCGTCGTCACCGACGAGGACGGCCGCGTCGAGCGGTTCCTGGAGAAGCCGTCCTGGGGACAGGTCTTCTCCGACACGATCAACACGGGGATCTACGTGCTCGAGCCGGAGGTGCTGCGCCACATCCCGGCGGACGGGCCCTACGACTTCTCCAAGGAGCTGTTCCCGTTGCTGCTGGAGATGGGTCGTCCCATCTACGGGCACGTCCTCGGCGGCTACTGGCAGGACATCGGCAACCTCGACCAGTTCCGCCAGGCGAACTTCGACGCGCTCGACGGGCGCGTGCAGCTCGAGGTGCCGGGCCTCCGCCTCCGCGGCAACGTGTGGGTCAGCGAGGAGGTCGACATCGGGGAGGTCGAGGGCGTCGAAGGCCCGGCGTTCATCGGCGTCAACTGCCGCATCGCCGACGGCGCCTCGATCGGCCCCTACTCGGTGCTCTCGCGGGGGGTGATCGTCCGCGAGGGGGCGCGGGTCGAGCGGAGCGTGATCGACGCCGGCACGTACCTCGGCCGCAGCGCGGTCGTCGAGGGCGCCATCCTCGGCCGGGGCTGCGACCTCCGCGACCACGTCCGGGTGCACGAAGGCGTCGCGATCGGCGACCAGGTGACGATCGGGCCTGAAGCGAGCCTCTTCCCGGGCGTTCGTGTCTACCCGTTCAAGGAGATCGAGACCGGCGCGCAGATCCACGAGAGCGTCGTCTGGGAGACACGGGCCACGACCACGCCCTTCGGCCGCGACGGCGCCACGGGCCTCGTCAACGTCGACCTCACCCCCGAGACCGCCGTCCGGCTCGCCGCCGCGCTCGGCACGGCGCTCCGGCGCGGCGACCGCGTCGTCGCGAGCCGCGCGTCGGCGGACGCGTGCCGCATGATCCAGCGCGCGCTCATCGCCGGCCTCACGTCGACCGGTGTCCACGTGGCCGACCTGCGCATCTCGCCGGCCGCCGTGACCCGTCACGTCCTCAAGACCCAGGCCCTCCAGGCGGGCATCCACGTGGGTCGCTCCAGCATCGACCCCGAGGTGATCCACGTCCGCGTCTTCGAGTGGCCCGGCAACCAGATGACGTCCGAGCTCCAGAAGGAGGTCGAGAAGCACTTCAGCCGCCAGGAGCTCCGCCGCGCGACGTTCGCGGAGGTGGGGGAGACGACGTACCCCGCGCGCGTCCGCGAGAGCTACGCGCAGGACATCCTCGACGCCCTCGACGTCGAGTCGATCCGACGGCGTCGGTTCCGGGTCGCCGTCGACTACGGGTACTCGCCGGCCGCCTTCACGCTTCCGCTCGTCCTCGGGCCCCTCGGAGTCGAGGCGATCGGCGCGCGAGGCTTCTACGTCGAGGAGGTGGGGGAGGAGCTCGAGCCGATCGATGCCCGCAAGATCGTCACCGGCGTCCGGGCGCACCTCGGCGTCGTCCTCGATCGGGCAGCCGAGCGGCTCCTGCTGATCGACGAGCGCGGCGACACCGTCCCGGCCGACCTCGGCCTCCTGCTCGTCGTACGGCTACTCGCGCTGGCCGGCCGCTCCGGCCGGATCGCGGTCCCCGTCACTGCGAGCGACCTCGTCGACGAGCTGGTGCAGGGCTCCGACCTGACGGTTGTGCGGACGCCGCATTCGGTGAGCGAGCTGACCCGCGCCGCGACCGAGGAGGGCGTCGTGCTGGCGGCTGCGCCGACCGGTGGCTTCGTGTTCCCCGACGTGGTGCCCGGTTACGACGCCGTGACCGCCGTCTGCAAGCTGCTCGAGCTGCTGGCGACCCAGGAGCGCCCGGTCTCGGAGCTCGTCGCCGAGCTTCCCCGGCCGACGCTGGTGCACCGCGCGCTTCCCGTGCCCGTGGGGCCGCAAGGGCCTCGTGATGCGGCTCCTGAACGAGCAACTCGCCTCGCGCCGGGTCGACCTCCAGGACGGGGTCAAGGCGTACGACGAGCGCGGATGGGTGCAGGTTCTGCCCGATCCGGACGAGCCGCTCGTCCACCTCTTCGCCGAGGGCGCGACCGAGGAGCTCACGATCGAGCTGGCCGCCGAGGTCGCCTCGCTGATCGAGGTCGATCGTGCAGGGAGACGCCGCCGAGCAGCGAACCCTGGAGCAAGCCTCAAGTTGAGGTTGACCCCTCGGCCGTCCGGCTGCTTGAATCGATGGTTCCCGACGAAAGGTGCTCGAGATCACCGTGGATGCGCTTCCCGACTTCGCCAGCCTGAGCGACGACGACCTGGAGCGACTGCTCCGCGGCACGGAGGACGAAGAGGACGCCGTCTCGCGCCGTCGCAGAGAGCTCCACGAGCGCATCGACGCGCTCCGCGGGGAGCGGGTGGCGCGCCTGCGCGGCCAGGTCGAGGCCGGCACGCTCGACCTCCCGGCGCCGGCTGCGCTCGAACGCCCGATCTTCGAGGGAACGGGCGATCCTCCCGCCGACGACGCGGGCGAGGTCCTCCCCGACATGCCCTCGCTCTCCGACGACGACCTCCGCACGATGATCCTCCGCCTCGAGCGCGAGGAAGACGACATCTCGCTCCATCGGCGCGTCCTGCACGGGCGCATCGACATCCTGCGCGCCGAGCGCGAACGACGGCGCCGCGGGCTCCACCTCGACCCCGACGAGCTGGGCCCGATCCTCGGCGGCTCTCGATGAGCCATGTGTACTGCCCGGAGTGCGGCTTCCAGAACCCGGAGGCCTCGAACTACTGCGCCCGTTGCGGCGCGTACCTGCGGCGCGACGAGCAGGGGGAGACGACCCTCAGCCTGGGGCCCGGAGACGTCGAGGACGGCGTCCAGGCCATCGAGGCGCGCGGCCCGGCGCTCGTCGTCCGCTCCGGCGGCGGCAGGGCGGGGGAGACCTTCGAGACAGCCGGCCTGAGGACGCTCATCGGCCGCTCGCCCGACTGCCACGTGTTCCTCGACGACGTGACCGTGTCCCGGCGGCACGCCGAGATCGTCCGCGAGGACGACTCGACGTACGTGATCCGCGACCTCGGGAGCCTGAACGGGACGTTCGTCAACCGCCACCGGATCGAGAGCTCGGTGCTGTCTGCCGATGACGAGGTGCAGATCGGCAAGTACCGGATGACCTTCCTGCTGCCATGAGCACCGCCACCGAGCCCACCACGACGCAGGCGCGGCTGCACACGATCGGCGCGGTGTGCGAGCGGCTGCGCGGCGAGTTCCCCGACATCTCGATCTCGAAGATCCGCTACCTCGAGGATCAGGGGCTCCTGCGGCCGCGGCGAACGCGCGGCGGCTACCGGCTCTTCTCCGAGGGGGACGTCGAGCGCCTGGAGACGATCCTGCGGCTCCAGCGCGACGAGTTCCTGCCGCTCCGCGTGATCAAGGACGCGCTCGACGCGCCCGGCAGCCGGCAGCCCCAAGCGACGTCCTCCGGCGCTCCGCGACGCGAGCGGCGAGCTCGAGCTGGCCGCGTTCTGCGAGCGCGCGGGGATCGGGGCGGACTTCGCCCGCAGGCTCGAGGAGTACGACCTGGTCACGCCGCGGATCGAGTCCGGCGAGCGGATCTACCGCGAGAGCGACGTCGAGATCGCGGCCGCCTGTGGTCGCCTTGCACGCCACGGTCTCGACGCACGGCACCTGCGTGCCTTCCGGACGGCGGCAGGCCGCCAGTCGGCGCTGCTCGAGCAGCTCGTCGCCAGCGGGCTCCGCTCCCGCGACCTGAGCGCGACGACGCGCCGCCCTCGAGGACCTCGAGGCGCTCGCGGGCGTCGCCACGGAGCTCGCCCAGCATCTTCTCGTCCGCGACCTCCGGGAGGCCTCCGAGCGATGACGACCGACGAGCTGAAGGCACTGGTGCGCGACGTCCCGGACTTCCCGGTGGAGGGAATCGTCTTCAAGGACCTGATGCCGTTGATCGGCAACGCCGAGGCGTTCCGGTCGACCATCGAGCACCTCGCCGAGTGGGCGCGGCCCCGCAATCCCGACATCATCCTCGGTGCCGAGGCGCGTGGCTTCATCTTCGGCGGCGCGCTGGCGTACGAGCTCGGCTGCGGGTTCGTCCCGGCGCGGAAGCCCGGCAAGCTCCCCTGGGAGAAGGTGCGGGCGACGTACGAGCTCGAGTACGGCACCGACTCGCTCGAGGTCCACGCCGACGCGATCGACCCCGGCGCCCGCGTGATCGTCCTCGACGACGTGCTCGCGACCGGGCGGGACCGCCCACGCGAAGGTCGAGCTCGTCGAACGGCTCGGCGGCGAGGTCGTCGGCGCGCTCTTCGTCATCGAGCTGACGTTCCTCGACGGCCGGGAGAAGCTCGACGGCACCGACGTGCACGCGCTGATCTCCTACTGACCCGCGGCGGGCCTCGACGCCGTCCGGCGGGGCGGCTACACCTTGTCCATGGGTGGAGTCGACGCGCTCACCGGCACCTTTCGCCTCCCGTGCCCGAGTGCGGCCGAGAGCAGCCGCGTGCGCCTGTCCTCCTTCCGCGAGATCGAGCGGCTCCCGGGGCCGGCACACCCGGCCGTCTATCGCGTCGTGTTCCTCTGCGCCTGCGGTGACGACCACGTCGCGCTCGTCGGCCACGACGACCTCGACTGGGCGCCGCTCGGCCTGGACGAGGGCACGACCTACGTCAACCTGATGACGTCACGTCGGGACGACCTCGCGGCGGAGCTGTCCGGGATCGCGTCCGCGCACATCGGGCGGGGGGAATGGCCGTGGTGCTTCTTCTGCTACGTGGAGAACGCGCCGCGTCCCGTCACGCCGTCGGCGTTCCGGCTGCTCGCGCCGTGCCCCGACACGGTGGCCGTGGCGATTCGCTGCCCCGTCTGCGGGTCGACGTCCATCAACCTGGTCACGCCGGCGCACGTCGACGTGCCGTTCCACACCGACGCGCGGATCGGCGTCGTCCCTCACGTGTTCGCGGAGGACGCCCTCCGGACGGTCGACGCGTTCCGCGCGGAGCTCGACTCGGCCACCTTCGACGAGAGGCGCCTTCTCCTCGATGGGTGAGGATCCTTTCACTCCCGGGAGGGATCGCCCACGCGGCGGGCTCGCGGCCGATTGCGAATGACATGGATTCAGCCGTCGAACCACCTCCAGCGGACACCCGTGCCCGCGATCTCCACGTCCTGCGTGACTGCCTCGCGCTGGGGCGCCCGCGGCGTCGCCGCCCGCCCGCCAAGGTGCGTCTCGAGGAGGCGCTCGGGCCGGACCTCGCGCGGAAGCTGCTCAGAAGCCTGAGCACGGAACGCCGCTAACGGCGCGGAGATCGGACGCGTGGCCTAGCGCCGATCGCGCGGGTCGGCGTCGCCGCGCGTGCGCACGAACAGGAAGACCAGAAAGCCCGCGACGAGCGACAGGACGAGCGCGGTCGACTTCGAGATCGCGATCGCGAGCATCCCGAAGTAGAGGAAGAGGAAGAAGACCACCGCCCAGAGGAAGCTCTGGACGCCTCGATCGATGCTCGGCATGCGCAGGTGCATCGACGCGATCCTAGACGAGCGCCACGAAGGCAGGTCGTGCAGCATCGGGCCTTCCGATTCGCGGCGTCCGCAGAGCAGCGTGCGGAGCAGTCGCGGCGGGCCGGAAGCCGCCGCTTCAGGGACGTTGCGCGCCGCCGAAGGCGGGGATCGCCGCCGCAGGAATCCACTCGGTGGATTCCTGCCTTGCGGACCAAAAAGAATTCACCGAGCCGGTGGCGCTTTCGTCCACCTGCCACGTCGACCTTCCGCTTGCGCGTAGTGCCTGCGTGACGGGCTTCGACCTAGTCGCGCTCCGTGCTCGGTGCACGGCAAACCTACGGCCCCGACAGGGCGAGGTCAAGCGCCCCTGGCGGGAGAAACCCGCAAATTGCACCGTTTCCTTTTCCGTCCTTTCCCCACTCGTGAACAGGCTCGGAACGGCCGGGCCACGACTACGATGCCGCGGTGCGCGGCGGACGGACGTACGTACTCGCCGCCGTGCTCCTGGGCGCGGCGATCGTGCTCACGGTGGCCGGAGTGGGGGACACGGCGGGCGGGCTCCCGAACTGGCAGGCGCTCGTGCTGGGCATCGTCCAGGGGGCCACCGAGCTCCTTCCGATCTCGTCCTCCGGCCATCTCGTGCTCGTCCCCTGGCTCGGCGACTGGACGTTCCTCGAGGAGAACGACGACTTCAACCACACCTTCGACGTCGCGCTCCACCTCGGCACGATGCTCGCGGTGGGGGGCTACTTCCTCCCCGATCTCACGGCGATGGTGCGGGGCTGGTTCCGCACCCTTCGCACCCGCCGAATCGAGACGCCCGACGAGCGTCTCGCGTGGATCGTGCTCGTCGCGACGATCCCTGCGGGGATCGTCGGGCTCGCGTTCGAGGACGTGATCACCGGCCACCTCGGAGAGCCGTGGCAGATCGCGATCCTGCTGGCCGTGTTCGCGGTCGTGCTCTGGCTCGTCGACCGTAGGCCGGCCACGAGGCAGGCGCACGAGCTCTCGCTGAAGGAGGGCCTCGCCGTGGGTGTCGCGCAGGCGCTTGCCCTCGCGCCTGGGGTCTCACGCTCCGGCATCACGATCTCGGCAGGGCGGCTGTTCTCGCCTCGATCGCGACGCGGCCGCGCGGCTGTCGTTCCTGCTGCTCGTCCCCACGGTCCTCGGTGCGGTGGTGCTCAAGGGCGTCCAGGACGTCGTCCTCGGCGACCTGCCTGCGGGATGGAAGGGGCCCTTCGCGGTCGGCGTGCTGGCAGCCTGGGGGACGGGTCTCCTCGCGATCCAGTGGCTCCTCGGCTACGTCCGGCGCCACACGTACGGGCTCTTCGTGGTGTACCGCCTGATCGCAGCCGCGATCATCGTGCTGCTCATCGTGACGGGCGCTCGCGCGGCGACGTTCTAGCGTCGTTGGGTTACGGTCCTCGTCCATGAGGGTTCGCGGTCGGCGACGTCGAGCCTGATCGACCTGAGAACGGAGCTGTCGAGGTCGACCCGTCCGGTGCTGGTGGTCAGCGGGGCGCACGACCGCACGACGCCCGCAGCGTCGGCGCAAAGAAAGGCCCGCAGAGCGGCGATGAAGGCATCCGGCTGCTGGTAGGGCAGCATGTGCGCCGAATGCGGAGCACCACATGCTCGGCTCCGGGCATCGCGTCGACGAACTCCTGCGCGTGTCCGACGGCGGGGAAGGGGTGTTCAGGCGTTCCTGTCGCTACTTGACATAACGCGCATTATCGTGCGTTGCGATATCGGGATCCCTCTGATCAAGCCGAATCGCGTTTCTCGAAAAAGGGCGTTCTGCGCAGGTCTTCGCGGCTCGGGTGCGGATAGTCCTGCGTCGTCGCGCCCGACGAGTGGCGCAGGAGCTGCTGCGCGAGCAGCAGATTTCAGCGCGGGGCTTTGATCGCTCATGCTGCCCCTCCGTACGCGTCGTGGTAGTTCCACCACTGGTAGGGCGGCGTCTGCGGGTAGCTCTCGGGTGAGTCCTCCCACTCCTCCTGCCGACCCAGCGCGGTGATGTCGAGGTAGCTCCACGTGCTCCCCATCGCCTCGTCTCCGCGGCTGTCGATGAGGTACGTGCGGAAGATGCGGTCGCCGTCGCGGATGAAGGCGTTCGTGCCGTGCCACTCGTCGACCCCGAAGTCGGTGTCGAAGTCGTCCGTCAGGGTGTACCAGGGGATGGTTTCCCAGCCCATCCGTTCTTTCAGGCCCTGGATGTCAGCCTGGGGCGCGCGCGAGACGAAGGTGAGGGTCGTGTCGCGGGCGTTCAGGTGGGCGGGGTGCGCCACCTGGTCGGCGAGAAAGGAACAGCCGACACACGCTCGCTCCGGATACGAGCCCCCCGGGGCGAAGGTCGTGATATCCGGTGCGTAGAAGAAGCGGTAGACGATCAGCTGGCGACGACCTTCGAACAGGTCGGCCAGGCTTGCCGGGCCGTTCGGGCCCTCGAACCGGTAGTCCTTCTCGACTGCCATCCATGGCATTCGCCGCCGTTCGGCGGCGAGCGCGTCGCGGGCGCGGGTGTGCTCCTTCTCCTTCACGAGGAGCTGCTCGCGGGCGGCTTGCCACTCCTGCGGCGAGACGATCGGCGGCGT
Organism: uncultured Actinomycetes bacterium; assembly: GCA_963722755.1. Lineage (GTDB taxonomy): Bacteria > Actinomycetota > Thermoleophilia > Gaiellales > Gaiellaceae > Gaiella. Next base: position 45,724 of record CAVROJ010000013.1, on the reverse strand, counting down.
GTTCATCAGATCCTCCCTTCGAAGCGTCCTCGGAACGACCAACAGGGTTATGGCATAGACCGCGCAGGCGGGCGAAAGTCATCGGCGATCGGTGACCTCGACAGGATCGGTAATCGAGCTGGCCGAACAAGGCGCGCCGGCGTACCGCGGCATGGCAGAGACGCAGCCGGCGTGTTGGCATCCGGGAAGTCGAGACACGCGCGACGCGGCCCGAAGGGCGCGCCCGAGGGTCCTCAGTCATATGCGCCCGTCTCTTGAACTGCTTCTAAGCCGAGTCGACCCTGAAGGCCCTTATCCAGCACCGCATCGTGCCTCTCCAGGCAACGGCCTTCGGCGAAGTACTAGCCGTCTCGCGGCGGCGACGGAAACACCGGGTCGATCTCGCTTCGAAAGCGTTCGATCTGACGGTCTCCCAGGGCGACGAAGCCGACCAGCGAGACGAGGAACAGCAACCCGCCCAGCGCGAGCGCCGTTCCCGTGCCGAAATCGAGCGCGACAGCTGCGATGCCCGCGATCGCTCCGGCCACGACCGAGTCGATCACGCCGACCACGCCTGGAATCGCGACGAACCCCTGGGCCGGCGACGGCCACTTCCGCATCGCGACCGCGGACTGGAGAATCCCCATGTCGTCGTCGTACCTGCTCGTCACGAAGTACGGCTCGAGCTCCGGCGCGAGGTCGAGGTACGCGTGGCGAATGCGGTTCATGCCCTGCACCCAGCGCGTGTCCTCCCAGTTGACCTGGAGGAGACGCACGAACGTCACCACGCCGAGGAAGTACACGACCGGCAGCAGCACAAGAGCGAAGGCGACGAAGCTGTCCCCCACGTCAGTCGCCTGCGCCACCAGCGCGAGAGCCACGACGGAGCCCGTGAGGGCGGCGACAAAGATGGACGTCCGCCCCATTGTCTCCGTGTAAACGAATCCGCGCGAGGCGAGCAGGCTCCAGTGCTCGGTCATCAGGATCTGGAGCGTGTGCGGCCCGACGCTCTCGCCGAGTGGACCGGGAGGCGGACGTGCGTCGGTGCGACGCGGGTACCGGGGTCAGACTCGTGCATCGGCCGCCGAGCCGACTTCTCGGCAGGGCCGCGGTCTCCTCTCAGAGCAGTGCGAAGACGCACCTCGCCGCCGTCGCGAACCACCCCCTCCGGCATGAGGATGGCGATGCGGCCTGGTAGGCGGCACGTGTGGTTATGGAGCCCAAGAGACATCTTGGCGCTCCCTCGCAAGCACGACCCGTCCTGCGAGGCTTCCCGCAAGTCGCTGAGCGACGTGATCGCCCGCGGGCGTCCGTATCGCTCGAACTCGGGTGACGAAGCGGCGCTGTATGCGGATCTGGTCTGCCCACCGATCAGCGGTCGCGCTCCACTGCTCGCTCACGCAGACCCCAGCCGTGCACTCCGATCCGGGCGATCTTCGTTCGGACCAGCGTCATCGCCACGAACGCCAGCTCGGGAAAGAGAACGCGGATCAACGCCCATCCACTAGATCATGGATGGCTGGCGCCACCCTCCGATCGTGGTTTCGATACTGCGGGCGGCGGCGACTGCTTGATCTTCCCGCCATACCCGGCCGACGATCTGAACGCCGATCGGCAGCCCGTCGCGCGAACGGCCGGACGGCACGACGACGCAAGGCTGTCCGGTGAGCGAGTACGGAAGTGTGTAGTTGAACATCGTCTCGAGACCTTCGCCGTGGAGGGGGGCGGGCGTGGGCGCGGTCGGGCAGAGGATGATCTCGACCGACTCCATGAACGTGAGCATGTCGGTGCGGAACCGATCCCAGTCGGCAAGCAGCTGAACGGACTTTCCGCCCTCGAGGTCGTTCCAGTCCCAGTAGCGCCTTGTGATGTCGAGCGCGTTGCGACCGACGTTCGCCGGGCAGCGCTCGGTCACACGGCCGCCGGACTGCCGCAGTGCCTCTGCTGCCTCTCGCACCGCCGCAGCTGTATCGGGGGTGGTCGCGGTCTCGCCGTCCTCCGTGTAGAACGCGACCCGTAGCCCGCCGAGACGGACTGCGCCCGAGTCGCCTAGGGGCACCGGGACGACCCCGCTATCGCGGCTGTCTGGACCGGCGATGATCGAGAGCGTCGGGGCGAGGTCCTCGACGAACCGCGAGAGCGGCCCGATCTGGGTTCGGCTGTCGCTCAACCCGCCCTTGTGCGCGAAAGCGCCGGTGTTCGGGACTCGCCCAGTCGTCGGTTTGAGACTCGCGATCCCGCAGTAGTGAGCCGGCACCCGGAGGCTTCCACCGGAGTCGCTGCCGAGACCGACCGGCGATCCCCCAGCCGCCTGGATCGCCGCCTCGCCCCCGCTGCTTCCAGCCGCAGAACGCTCCCGATCAAACGGATTTCGCGTCCGGCCGTGAACCGGGTTGTCCGTGACTCCACCCGACCCTCCCGGAGGAACGTTTGTCTTTCCGAGCAAGATCGCGCCCGCTGACCGCATCCGGGCCACCGCCACCGCGTCCTCACTCGGCACGATCCCGACGCGCTCGCTCAGCCCCACCCGCGTCTCAACTCGGGCAGTCTCGAATACGTCCTTCGCCGTGAACGGAACACCGTGAAACGGGCCAGCGACCATGCCTCGGGCGATCGAGCGGTCCGCTGCCCGTGCCTCATTTAGCGCGGACTCTGCGGCGAGCGTGACGACGGCGTTGATCGCCGGATTGACACCCTCGATTCTCCGCAAGAACGACTCGACGACCTCGACAACCGACACCGCGCGCTGACGGATCAGCCCGGCGATCTCCACCGCTCCGTGTAACCAGATCTCGTCCACCGCTAAGCCCACCGACCCGGCGCGCACTCCCTGAGATTCATCTCAGCGCCACGCTCGAAGATCGTCGGGCATCAGAGCACGCTAACCAAGCTCTGTCTATGCGGCCGCTGGAAGACAGGCCGAGCCACTAGAGGGCTGGACGCCGGCACCTTGCCTTGGCTTTACCAAGCGGCGGGGCGACGCTTGGGGGCCTTACGCGGGCGGTAGAGTCTGGAGGCGTGATCATCGACTTCAGGCTCAATGACCACGCGGGCTGGGTTGCGGTCGATCTAGAACGGAACGTGGATCCGCTCGCGTTTGGGGGCCAGGAGAAGGATCGCGATTTCCCGGTGTGCACCGCCACTGTGGTGTATAGCGGCCGGGGCTATTCCGCGTTGATGGGCTGGGTTCAGTTCGTGCGTTCCTCTGACAACCGAAGCAAGGGTCGAGAGTTCGAACTGGATCCTTTGGTGTTTCTCGGAGATCTGCCTCATCCGTTCTGCTGGCTGGGAATCAGCCCCGTGCTGTTCGACGCGCCTTCCCGTCCCTCACGCGACGATCTCGATTGGACGGCTCGCAGCTATCTCTGCGTCCCGGACGATGAGGGTGAGGGCCTGGAGGTCCGGCCGCTGCTCGGGTTCAGCTGGGGGTTCCGAATCGAGGCCGGTGAGGTCTTCCACGAACCGCCGCAGGAACTCGAAGAGTCGGCGTGGGATGAGCACCTGGGTGAACTGCGAGTCGATTTTCCGAGTTGGCGCTTCCGGCCAGGGTTCCGAACGAACTGAGACAGCCAACCACCCTTGGAACTTCCAACGGTCGAAGCCAGACCGCTATCCCGCGCATCTATTGAAGACCGTCCGTCCGCTCGGCTGGGAGTGGTTCCCAGGCGCAGACGTAGTTCGCTGCGATGTCGGGGCGGTAGCCGAATTCGGCGGCGGCGCAGACGGGGCAGTAGACGACAGTGCACGGCGGGTCGATCCCGTCAGGGTCCTCGCCGAAGAAGGCGACCCAGCCCTTGCCGAGTTCACCCGAACAGCAGCCGCATTCGACGCAGTACAGCATCCCACCCTTTCCCCATCACGGATCTTGGACCCACGGGAACTCACTTACAAGTGCGGGAATGAGCGAGCTGTGGCGGCTCACGAGCGAACACGCCCTAAGGCTGCGTCAGCCCTTGCGAGCCGCACTCAACGCATTCACTGTCCCGCAGACCTCACCGTTGAGACGGAGCATGAAGTCGAATCGCCCCCGCAGCGGCCTGGCTGCCCTTCAGGCGCTCCGCCGACGCCGCCTAACCCGGCAGCCAGCCCTCGCGGTACCGGGTCGGCTGCGACTCGGGCCAGTTGGCGTCCGCCTGCTCCGCGTCCTGCGTCGTGACCTCGGAGCTGGCTCCGTGCTTGCGCGCGATGTCGTTTGCCGTGTCCTCGCCGTACGGCCCGAAGGCTTGGTTTTCCCGTGAGCTCATCGAGAGGAGGATGCACGGCCCGTCCCCTGCGCCGACGATCACATGGTCGGTCTTGGGCGGACAGTGGACGAAGTCCCACTGCTTCAGCGGCCGCTCCTGTCCCTCGACGACGAGGAGAGCCTCCCCGGAGAGGACGAGGAACGCCTCCGCCTCGGTCTCCCAGTGGTACAACGAGTTCGGCTCGCCCGGCTCGAGTACGGCCAGATTGACGCCCAGCATCGGGAAGAGCGTGTCGGCTTCCCACTCGGTCTTGCCGGTGAAGCTCACGCTCTGCCTGCCGGGGCGGGCGTTCCACCTCGCGTCGCGCGCGTTCAGGACGAACCAGCCCGCCGTGGCCGGGACGAGCCCGGCGCCTGTCTGCTCCAGCTTGGCCTCGGGGATGTCCATGACCGATGTCTAGCTGATCGCGAAGTGCATGGGCTGACCGCTGTCAGCGCCGCGCGGCGCTGCAGAGGCCGCAGAGCGGCTGGAGCTGGCCCAGCTCGTCGGGAAAGAAGCGCCAGCCCTGCTGCTCTGCCGCGCCCTCGCTCTCGACGCTCGCACCGCAGTCGACGCACCGGACGAACCACTCGAGCATGCGGAGGGCCGATGCGCAGCTCATGCAGTACGTGCCCGGGACCGCGGCGGACAGCGGGCTGACCGCCCAGCCTTGCTCCGCCATCCCCGAGGCTTCGGCCGTGCGCCCGCAGCCGTCGCATCCCGCCGGCGCACGCCTCTGCTCCACATATCCCCGTTCGTCCATCCTCCCTGAGGCGCACAGTACGGCGTATTCTGCGCATGCGCCAGCCCGAAATCCCTTGTGCCAGGGGTTGCCAAGCCCCCCCGGTGTGTGGGAACCTCGTACCGAGCGCTTCGCACGGCATCCCCACCGCCGCCCCGGCCCGTGACGACCGTCGACATCGAGTCCCTGCTCGCCCAGGACGAGCTCCGGGCGCTGCTCGAGACCTGCGAGCAGGCCGGCTCGATCCGCGCGCCGGACGTGAACGAGATCGTCGAGACGCACGATCTGACGGGGCTCGAGCAGGAAGCGCTCGTCCGCGAGCTCGACAAGCGGGGCATCGAGATCGTGGAGTCGCCTCCGGTCGAACGTGCCCCGGTCCCCCCGACGCCCGTCGAGTCGACGACCGACGCGCTGCAGCTCTTCCTCCGCGAGGCCGGCCGCCATCGCCTCCTGACCGCCGCCCAGGAGGTCGCTCTCGCGAAACGGATCGAGCGGGGCGACGCAGTCGCGAAGTCGGAGATGATCCAGGCGAACCTGCGGCTCGTCGTCTCCATCGCGAAGAACTACCGGAACCAGGGGCTGCCGTTCCTCGACCTCATCCAGGAGGGCACGCTCGGCCTGATCCGCGCCGTGGAGAAGTTCGACTGGCGCCGCGGCTTCAAGTTCTCGACCTACGCGACCTGGTGGATCAGGCAGGCGGTGGCCCGCGCGCTGGCCGACAAGGCGCGGACGATCCGCATGCCGGTGCACATCGTCGAGCGGATGCAGAAGATCAACAGGGCCGAGCGATCGCTCTGGACACAGCTCGGGCGGGAGCCGACGCTGGACGAGATCGCGGACGAGGCATCGCTGACGCCGCAGCAGGTGCTCGAGGTGCGCGCCGCGGCCCGCGCGTCGACGAGCCTCGACGCGCCGGTCGGAGACGAGGACGACGCTGTCCTCGGCGACTTCGTGGCCGGCGACGAGCCCCTGCCCGAGGACGCAGTGGATGTCCAGCTTCGCCGCCAGACGCTGCGGAACGCGCTTCTCTCGCTTCCCGAGCGCGAGCGCGAAGTCGTGACGCTCCGCTACGGGATCGACGGGAACGAGCCGCGAACGCTCGAGGAGATCGGCCGCCGGCTGGGGCTGACCCGTGAGCGCGTCAGGCAGATCGAGCTGGACTCGCTGCGGCGGCTCTCCCTCCTGCGGGAGATGCAGGCCGTCCAGGGCTGAGGCGGCCCGCCGGCCTCGGCCGGCTCAGACGCGGAGGTAGAGCTCGAGGCCCGGCGCGGCGTGCCGCAGCTCCCGCAGCGCGCGCGTCTCGAGCTGGCGGACCCGCTCGCGGGTGATGCCGAGCTCGACCCCCACCTGCTCGAGCGTGCGGCCTCCGGATCCGTCCAGGCCGTAGCGGAGGAAGAGGACGCGCTGGAGTCGGGGCTTCAGCTGGGCGAGCGCCCGCGCGAGCTCCGTGGAGCGCAGGCTGAGCGCGGTCGCCGCCTCGGGCCCGACCGCGTTCGGGTCCTCGATCAGGTCGCTCATCACGCTCTCCCCGTCACCCACGGGCGTCTCGAGGCTGACGTGGTCCTGAACCAGGTCGAGGAGCTCCGAGACCCTGATCGGGGTCAGGTCGGTCTCCGCCGCGATCTCGTCGAACGTCGGGTCGCGGCTCAGCTGCTGCCCGAGGGCGCGGCGAGCCCGCTGGACGCGGCGCACCTGGTCGGCGATGTGGACGGGCAGCCGGATCGTCCGGCTCTGCTCCGCCAGGGCGCGCTGGACCGACTGCCGGATCCACCAGGTCGCGTACGTCGACAGCTTGAACCCCATCGTCCAGTCGAACTTGTCGACCGCGCGCATCAGGCCGAGGTTCCCCTCCTGGATGAGGTCGAGCAGTGGGACGTCCGCTCTGCGTGTAGTTGCGCGTGATCGACATGACGAGGCGCAGGTTCGACTCGACGAGCCGTCGCCTCGCCACCTCGTCCCCCTCGTCCTTGCGCCGCGCGAGCTCGCGCTCCTCGACCGGCGTCAGCAGCCTGCCGTCGCCGATCGCCCTGACGTAGAGCTTCAGCGGGTCCTGGACGGGCTCACCCGTCTCGACCTCGTCCGGCGCCTCGTGGGCAGGATCGAACAACGGCTCCGCAGCGTTCTCCACGGAAGTCATATCGGCTTCACCCCTCCCCCCCTTGAGGTACACGTCGAGGCTACCGGTGCATTTCGGCCCGAAACCCGTCCGTTCGGCTGACTGGGGCGTCCGAAGGGCTGGACCTGGCCGCTAGGACGGCCGGAATCCGAACACCTCCCTCACGATCTTCCGACTACGGTGAAGAAGACGGCGTCCGGCGTCACCGTCCAGGAGACAGACATGTGCGGCATCGCGGGTTACAGCTTCGGCAACGCGTCACGGGTGAACCGGACGCTGGCCGCCCAGGCGCTGCTCGCGGGTATCGCGGAGCGCGGCGCCGACGCGGTCGGCTACGCACACCGCGCCGACGGCCCGCTCGAGGTGCGCAAGCAGCAGACCGGCGCGAGCGCACTGCTCGACGCCGTGGTCGTCCCCCAGAGCGCCCGCCAGGTTCTCGTTCACGTCCGCGACTACACGAAGGGCCACCCGACGATCGCCGCGAACAACCATCCCGTCCGCCACGGCCGCGTGACCGGGATCCACAACGGGATCATCGCCAATGACGACGAGCTCTTCCGCCGTCACGATCTCGTGCGGGACGAGCCCGAGATGACCGTGGACTCGGAGGTGATCTTCGCGCTCGTCGAGCATCGCGGGAAGCTCCCCGGACGTCCTCGAGGAGCTCGTCGGGACGACTGGCCGCCGCCTGGATCGACGAGCGGCAGCCCGAGGCCCTTCACGTGGCTCGCGGCATCGGCCGTCCCCTGTGGATGGCCCGCGGGAGGCACGAGGTCCTGTTCGCCTCCACCCGTGCGGCGCTCGAGGTCGTGGAGCGTGCGCTCCGAACGACGTTCCGCAAGACCGAGGTCGAGGAAGGCCGGCTGCTGACGCTCGTCGACGGCGCGCTCGTGGACGAGCGTCGCTGGACGCCGGATCGGAGCTACCGCGAAGAGCGCGAGCTGCCGGCGGTGCGCGCGCCGCACGAGGGCCGCTTCTGCCTCGAGCGCCTCGCCGCGCTCATCGCCCCGGCCTGAGGTCGGCAGGCAGCGTCCCGTCCGGACCGACGCGCACACCCTCCTCGCGCAGGCGCTCGCGGACGAGGAACTGGAACGCAGACCACGCACCGGGTTGCACGTCGACCATCCGGTAGACCTGCCACTCGGACAGCAGCGTTGCGTCGCGAGCCCGTGCGTCCTTCCACTCGGCCATCTTGGGCAGGTGGCCGAGCTCGCGGGCGAGAACGGCGCCGTCGGCGATCGCGCGCTCGAGGCGCTCCTCTCCGACCGGGACGTCGAACCCAGCCTCCTTCAGCGCTGCCGCGAGGGAGCCGAACGTGTGCCAGATCAGCGACTTGGACGCCATGCGGCCGCGATGCTCCTCGATGTCACGAACGGTGGGCGTCCTCCCGAGCTCCTCCCCCAGCTCGCGAAGCTGCGCGACGAGCTCCTCGCGGCTGATGAAGCGCCTCGGCCGGAGCCCCGCCGCGCGCTTCGCCGCGTTCCAGGTGCCGAAGTGCTCGATCACCGTCTGTGGATGAACCGAGGCCTCCGCGTCGGCCGCGAACTCGCGCATGGTCGGAGAACGGCCCATGCGCGCCGCAGACGCACGCAGCTCGTCCAGGATCTCCTCGTCCGTGTACCGCCGGCGCAAACCCGCGCGGAACTCGGCGAGCGCGTGCTCGTCGATGCTCTCCAGCGCCGGGTGACGTCGGCGTTGCCGGGCCATGCAACTATGCTAGAGCATTTTCGACGCTTTGCAAGTATGGTAGAGCGAGAGGCTTCGTCTAGGCTCGGCGCCATGGGTGCACGGCTCACGCTCGAGACGTCTGCCGCCCGGCTCGTCGGGCGGCTCTCGCGCGCCGCCGGTCGTGGCGGCGGGACGACACTCCCCGGGAAGCTCGTCTGGAAGCTCGACCCGGGCGCGCTCGACGCGCTCGCCGCGCGTCTCTCCCAGGGCGTCGTGCTCGTCTCGGCGACGAACGGGAAGACGACGACGACGGCGATGGCGAGCTCCATCCTCTCCCCCACGCACCGGCTCGCCTGGAACCACTCGGGGGCGAACCTCGCATCGGGAGTCGCCTCGACACTCCTCGCCGCGCGCGACGCCGACCTGGGCCTGCTCGAAGTGGACGAGTTCGTGCTGCCCGAGGTGATGCGGCGGACGAGCCCACGGGTCGTGTGCCTCGGCAACCTGTTCCGCGACCAGCTCGACCGCTACGGCGAGCTCGAGCACATCGCCGAGCGCTGGCGGAGCGCCGTCGCCGGCCTCGGCCGCGGGACGACGCTCGTCGCGAACGCCGACGACCCGCTCGTCGCCTCGCTCGCGGAGGGTCGCGAGGGAGCACTCCTGTTCGGCGTCGACGACCCGCGACTGGCGCGCTCCGGGCTCCAGCACGCATCGGACTCGAAGTACTGCGTGCGCTGCGGCCGGCCCTATCGGTACGACGCCGCCTACGTCGGCCATCTCGGCGCCTACCGCTGCGACTCCTGTGGCCATGCCCGACCGCCGTTCGACGTCGCCGCCCGCGACATCAAGCCCGACGGGCTGGAAGGCGTCTCCTTCACCCTCCGGACGCCGCAGGGAGAGACGGCCGTCCGGCTCGCGTGCCCGGTCTCTACAACGTGTACAACGCGCTCGCGGCCGCCTCCCTCGCCCTCGCGCTCGGGGTCCAGCTCGACGCCGTGGCCGCGGGCCTCGGGCGCTTTCGGGCGGCCTTCGGGCGATTCGAGCGGTTCAGGGTGGACGACCGCGGCGTGCTCCTGCTGCTCGTGAAGAACCCGGCCGGCGCGAACGAGGCGCTGCGCACGCTCGAGGACGGCGGTGTCCCACCGACGCTCGTCGTCGCCCTCAACGACCGGATCGCGGACGGCCGAGACGTCTCCTGGATCTGGGACGTCGACTTCGAGCCCGTGCTCCAGCGTGTCGAGCGCATCGTCGCGAGCGGCGAGCGCGCCGCCGAGCTCGCCCTGCGGTTCACCTACGCCGGGTTTCCGCCACGACCGCCTCGAGCTCGTCCCCGACCTCGAGACGGCGCTCGACCGGGGTCTCGAGCTCACACCGGCGGGCGGGGAGCTCGTGATCCTCCCGACGTACACGGCGATGCTCGAGCTCCGCGCGATCGCTACCGGCCGAGGCCTGACGCGCCCCTACTGGGAGAGCGACGGTCAGCCGTGATCATCCGCGTCGGCCATCTCTATCCCGAGTACCTCAACATCTACGCGGACCGCGGCAACATCGCCGTGTTCGAGCGCCGTGCTGCGGCACGCGGCCACGAGCTCGAGCGTCGAGCCCGTGAGCGTCGGGGCGAAGCCCTGTCTCGCGTCGTACGACCTCCTCTACGTGGGCGGCGGCCAGGATCGCGAGCAGGCGATGATCACGCCGGACCTCTCGGCGCGCGGTGACGCGATCCGGGAGGCCGTGGAGGACGGCGTCGCGCTCCTCGCGGTCTGCGGCGGCTATCAGCTGCTCGGCCGCGGGTATCGCGGGCGGGACGGGTCCTGGCTCGAGGGCGTGGGGCTCTTCCCGCACGAGACGGTGGCCGGGGACACGCGCATGATCGGAGACGTGCTGCTCGAGAGCACGCTCGCAGAGGCAGCCGGGCAGGACGATCGCCGGCTTCGAGAACCACGCGGGGCGCACGCGCCTCGACGAGGGCGCCGCGCCGCTCGGCCGCGTCGTCGCCGGGTACGGGAACGACGGCACCTCGGGCTTCGAGGGCTGCCGGGTCGGGCGCGCTCTCGGGACGTACCTCCACGGGCCGCTCCTGCCGCGCAACCCCTGGCTCGCCGACCTGCTCCTCTCCTGGGCCCTCGCGCACGCGACGGGCGGCGAGCCCGAGCCGCTCGCGCCGCTCGCCGACGAGCTCGAGCTCCGAGGCGCACGCCGTCGCCGCCGGCCGCGCCCGTTCGCGCGGCGGCCGTCCCGCCTGAGCCTCACTCCGCCCAGCGGGCGCCGAGGTAGACGCAGGGATCGCCCGGCCGGAAGTGGCTGAGGAAGCGCGCGATCGGGGGGTGCAGCACGAGCCCGTCGAGCTCGTCCGGCGAGAACAGGCGATGCCCGCGCACGGCCTCGTCGCTCGAGACAACCCCCTCGAGCGATCCGTCGAGCTCGCCCGCGAAGACGACGTGCACCACGTGCTTCGACCACAGGCTGCGCTCGGGCGAGATCGACTCGACGATCGCGATCGGGCCCTCCACGGGCAGCTCGTCGCGCTCTCCGACGAGGCCCGTCTCCTCCGCGAGCTCGCGCTGCAGCGCCTCGACGAGCGTCTCCCCGCTGCGAACGCCTCCGCCGGGCAGGAGCCAGTGCTCGCGCCCTCGCTTCTCGTGCCGGATGAGCAGGATCGCCCCGTGCCAGCGCAGGAGCGCGGACACCCGGATGCGCGGCTCGGGACGCATGGTCAGCCCGACGAGCCGAGCCCCCCGTCCCCGCGCTCGCTCGGCGGCAGCTCCGTCACCTCGACGAGCTCGATCGGCGGGAGCTCGACCACGACGAGCTGGGCGATCCGCATTCCGGGCTCGACCAGGAAGGGCTCGTCTCGATCCGTGTTGTGGAGGATCACCTTGATCTCGCCGCGGTACCCCTCGTCGATCAGGCCGGGCGCATTGACCTTGCCGAGGCCGTGGCGGGCGGCGAGGCCGGAGCGCGGCACGACGAGGCCCGCGTGCCCCGGCGGGATCGCCACGGCGATGCCGGTTCCGACGACCGCCCGGGCGCCCGGCGCGAGCTCGACGCGCTCGCAGGAGGCGAGATCGAACCCCGCGTCGCCGGCGTAGGCCCGCGTGGGGACGAGCGCGTCCGGCCGCAGCCGCTTCACCGCGAGCGCCGTGCCGGCCGCCTCCACTATCCCGTCTCCGGCTCGGCCCCCACGACGAGATAGGGCGCGAACCGGCGCACGTCGCGGTGGGGAAGCCGCGCCCGCACGATGACCCCTTCGTCCGTGTCCTTCCGCTCGTCGATCGGCGCTCCCAGCGCGTACAGGTCCGAGAGCACACGGCCCTCGTCGTACGGCACGAGCAGGCGCACCTCGTCGAACCGGTCCGCGAAGACCTCGGCCACCCTCGCCTTCAGCTCGTCCAGCCCTTCCCCGGTCGCGGCCGAGACGGGCACCGCGTCGGGGAGCCGGTTTGCGAGCCGCCGCCGGCCGGCGCTGTCGAGCCGGTCGATCTTGTTCGCAACGCGCATGACCGGGATCTCCCCCGCCCCGATCTCCGAGAGGACTGTCTCGACGGCGTCGATCTGCTCGGACATCACGTCATCGGGCAGCGAGGCGTCGATCGACGTGGAGCACGACGTCGGCGACGAGGGTCTCCTCCAGCGTCGAGGCGAATCCCTCGACGAGCTGGGTGGGCAGACGCCGGATGAACCCGACCGTGTCCGTCACGAGGTAGCGCTTGCCCTCGTGCTCGAAGCTCCGCGTGGTCGGATCGAGGGTCTCGAACAACCGGTTCTCGACGGGTACCTCGGCCCCCGTGAGGGCGTTCAGGATCGTCGACTTGCCGACGTTCGTGTAGCCCGGCGAGCGCGACGGTCGGCGTCTCCGAGCGTGCGCGCGCCTTCCTCCGCGTCGCGCGGTGCGTGCGGAGCTCGCGCAGGCGCCGCCGGAGCAGCGTGATCCGCCGGTTCGCGAGCCGACGGTCGGTCTCGAGCTGCGACTCGCCGGGGCCGCGCGTTCCGACGCCGCCGCCGAGGCGCTCGAGGTGCTTCCACATCCCGCGCATGCGCGGCAGGTTGTACTCGAGCTGCGCGAGCTCGACCTGGAGCTTCCCCTCGGCCGAGACCGCGTGCTGGGCGAAGATGTCGAGGATCAGCTGGGTGCGGTCGACGACGCGGGCTGCGAGTGCGTCCTCGAGCGCGCGCTGCTGGACCGGGTGGAGCTCGTCGTCGACGACGAGCACCTCGGCCTGGTGGCTGCCGTACGACTCCTTCAGCTCCTCGAGCTTGCCCTTGCCCACGTAGCGGCGAGGATCCGCGTGCATCCTGCGCTGGACGATCTCGGCGACCGGCGCCACGCCCGCCGTGCGGGCCAGCTCGCGCAGCTCCGCGAGCTCCGAGTCGATGTCCGCGCCCTTCGGCATCACCGCGAGGAGCAGCCCACGCTCGGGCTCCGGGCCGTCCCGGAGCTCGGATCCGCCTGACGTCATCAGCGGAAGTATGCCCCCGCTCGGAGGGCGGTAGGCTCGCCGACGTGAGTGACCTCGCAGAGCGGCTCGCGCGAAGGACGCTCGAGCTCGTCGACATCCCCTCCGAGAGCCTTCACGAGCGCGCGATCCGGGAGCGGCTCCGCTCGCTCGTCCCACCCCCGTTCGAACCGGTCTTCGAGGGGGACGAGGCATTCCTCTGGGCGCGCGAGCGGCGTCCGGGCACGCCGTTGCTCGTGCTCGCCGGGCACTACGACACCGTTCCCGCCCAGGGAAACGTTCCCGGCCGCCTCGACGCCGGTGCCGTGCACGGCTGCGGCGCGAGCGACATGAAGGGCGGTGTCGCGGTCGCCCTGGAGCTCGTCCGCGACCTGGGCGAGCAGGATCCGGGGCCGGTCGATCTCGCGTTGCTGCTGTTCGGCCGCGAGGAGCTGCCCCCGCAGCACAACCCTCTTCCGGCGCTCTTCGACGCGTGCCCCCTCGTCCACGAGGCCGACCTCGCCGTGCTGCTCGAGCCGACGGATCTCGAGATCCAGGCCGGATGCGTCGGGAACCTCTCCGCCCGCGTGACCTTCCACGGAGTCAGCGGCCACTCCGCGCGCCCCTGGCTGGCCGACAACGCGCTCCACCGCGCGATCGAAGGGCTCGCACGGGTGGCCACCCACGAGCGCCGCGAGGCGATCCTGGATGGGCTGCCCTTCTACGAGGTCGTCTCGGTGACGCGGTTGGAGGGCGGCCTGGCGGACAACGTGGTGCCCGACCGTGCGATCGCCACCCTGAACGTCCGCTACCCGCCCGACCGCGCGCCGGCCGAGGCGGAGGACTTCGTGCGCTCGCTCGTGCCGACCGATGCGACCGTCGAGATCCTCGGCAACTCGCCTCCCGGGGCGGTGGTCGTGGACGCACCGCTCGTCGAGGCGCTGCGCGCGCAAGGCGGCTTCCCGGTCGCGCCCAAGCAGGCGTGGACCAACGTCGCCGACTTCACCTCGCGCGGGATCCCGGCCGTGAACTTCGGCCCGGGAGCGACGCGGTACGCCCATGCGAGGGACGAGCTCGTCGAGATCGCGGCGTTGGAGCGCGCGTACCTGGCGTTGCGTGCGGTCGCGCTCGGCGGCGCGCGAGTAGCGCCGGCGCCGAGCGAGGCCGGACGCGTGTACTAACGTCCGCCCGTGCCTCTTTCCCCCGTCCTGCGCAGCGACGGCGACGTACCCGTTCGTGCGGCTCAACCAGGCCGCCGCCGAGCGACGCGCACAGGGTCTCGAGGTGATCGACCTCGGCATGGGAGACCCGCGCGAGCCGACCGATCCCGCGATCATCCAGGCGCTGCGCGACGGCGTCCGCGAGCGGATGGGCTACCCCGCCGCGATCGGCCTGCCGGAGCTGCGTGAAGCGATCGCCTCCTGGGTCGAACGGCGCTTCGACGTGACGCTCGACCCCGACGTCCACGTCATCCCGACGCTCGGCTCCAAGGAGGCGATCTTCTCCTTCGCCCAGGTCGTGCTCGACGTCCCCGGCGGGCGCGACACCGTCGTCGTCACCGAGCCCGGCTACCCCGTCCCGGGCCGTGGGGCCGCGTTCGCGGGCGCGCGTGTCGTCGAGCTGCCGCTCCGCGAGGAGCACGGCTTCCTCCCCGCCCTCGACGCGGTCTCCGACGACGTCTGGAGCCGTACCGCGCTCCTCTGGCTGAACTCCCCCAACAACCCGACCGGCGCCGTCGCGCCGCTCCCGTTCCTCGAGCGGCTCGCGGCGCTCGCGCGGGAGCACGGATTCGTGCTCGCCTCGGACGAGGCGTACACGGAGCTCTGGTTCGATCAGCCGCCGCCCTCGGCGCTCCAGCTCGCCGACCGGACGAACGTCGTCGCGTTCAACACGCTGTCGAAGCGATCGTCGATGACCGGCTTCAGGAGCGGGTTCGTCGCGGGCGATCCCGAGCTGGTCGCCGCGCTCCGCCAGTATCGCCCGAACGTGGGCACGGCGCCGCAGGAGTTCGTCCAGCGGGCCTCGGTCGTCGCGTGGGGCGACGAGGAGCACGTCGTTCGGGCCCGGGAGGCGTATCGCCGCAAGCGAGAGCTGCTGCTCGACGTCCTCCGGCGCAAGGGCCTGCGCGACGCGGGCGGGCCGGCGACGATGTACCTCTGGATCGCGGCTCCCGCGGGCGAGTCGTCCGAGCAGCACGCGGCGCGGCTGCTCGAGAGCGGCGTCCTCGTCACGCCCGGTTCGTACCTCGGGCCGTCCGGCGAGGGCTACGTGCGCTACGCGCTCGTGCCCACCGAGGACGAGTGCGCCCGCGCCGCGGCGATCCTGGAGGATGTCCTCTGATGGCGCTCCGCGAGACGATCGAGGCCATGTGGGAGAGCGGCGAGCTCGACGCCGGGCCGATCGAGGAGGCGATCGACCTGCTCGACCGGGGCGAGCTTCGTGTCGCCGAGCCCGGGCCCGACGGCTGGGTCGTGAACGAGTGGGCGAAGAAGGCGATCCTCCTCTACTTCCGGCTCCGCAAGGTCGAGCCGATGGAGGTCGGAGGCCTCCGCTACCTCGACAAGATCCCCGTCAAGCACGTCGACCCGGCGGCCGGGGTGCGCGTGGTGCCGCCGGGCGTCGCGCGCCGCGGCTCGTTCCTCTCGGAGGGCGTCGTGCTGATGCCCGGCTACGTCAACATCGGCGCGTGGGTCGGGCCGCGGACGATGGTCGACACCTGGGCGACGGTCGGCTCGTGCGCGCAGATCGGGGCCGACGTCCACCTGGCAGGAGGCGTCGGCATCGGCGGCGTCCTGGAGCCGCCGCAGGCGGCACCCGTGATCGTCGAGGACGGCGCGTTCCTCGGCTCGCGCTGCATCGTCACCGAGGGCGTCCGGATCGGCGAGGGCGCCGTCCTCTCGGCCAACGTCGTCCCTGACCGCGTCGGTGCCGATCATCGACGTGACGGGACCGGAGCCCGTCGAGTACCGCGGCGAGGTGCCGCCTCGCGCAGTCGTCGTGCCCGGGACGAGGCCGCGGACGTTCCCTGCCGGGACGTACCAGCTGGCGTGCGCCCTCGTGATCGGCTGGCGGGAGGCGTCGCACGACCTCCGGCTCAGCCTCAACGACGTGCTGCGCGAGTTCGAGCTCGCCGTGTGACGCACCGAGGCGGCGGGTCGGTGCCGCGGTGGAGGACGGTCAGAGGGCCGTCGTGCCTGCGCAGATCTGCTCGGCGGGTCCCTCCACCACCGCACGACGGCCCTCGAGCGAGACGACCAGGTCGCCTCCGGGCATCGCCACGCGCACCGGCGTGTCGCTCCAGCCACGGGCCGTCGCGACCGCCGCCACGGCAACCGCGGACGATCCCGACGCGGCCGTCTCCCCCGCGCCGCGCTCCCACACCAGCACCGACACGACGTCGCCCGGCTCGGGCCTGGCAAGCTGAACGTTCGTCCGGCCCGGAAAGCGCGGGTGCGCCTCGATCGCAGGCCCGAGACGCAGGAGCTCGTCGCGCGAGAGCTCGTGCCGCAGGACGACGGCATGCGGGTTCCCGACGTCGACCGGGATGATCGTCAGCCGTTCTCCTGCGACCTCGAGCTCCTCGTCCGCCCCCACCGTGACGACGCCCAGGTCCTGACGGACGATGCCGCCGCGACCGCCCGGCGAAGCCCGGACGACCCGGTCCTCGGTCTCGATCTCGACCTCCGGAGCTTCGCTTTCTCGCAGGAGCCACGCCGCCGCGATCCGCGTGCCGTTGCCCGAGAGCTCGGCGGTCGAGCCGTCGGGATTCCAGATCCGGATCGACGCGCGTGCTCCGTCGCGGTGGCGCACCTCGAGCACGCCGTCGCTGCCGATGCCCGTGTCCGTGTCGCAGAGCCGGCGCACCCGCTCCGGCGTGAGGTCGCCCGCGTCCGGCTGCTCGACGAGAAGGTAGGCGTTGCCGAGCGCATGCCACTTCTCGAAGCGCATCGTGCCGTGAGGCTAGTACACGCCTGCGACGGATGCCCCTGCTCATCGGAACCGGCCGGCGTCAGCGGCGGACGCGCGCGAGGATCTCGTCCGCGATCTCGCCCGGATCCCGTTCACCGTCGAACCGGGTCAGGTCCGGGATCCGCCTCATCCACTTCCGCTGGTACGCGGCGTAGCGTCTGGTGCGGACGACGATCCGCTCGAGCGCCTCGGCCGGCGCGAGCTCGGCGATCTCTGCCAGGCCGAGGGTCTTCTCGGCGGTCCGTGACAGGGGCTGCGCGAGCGCTGCCCTGACCTCGTCGACGACACCGCGTGCGAACATCGACTCGGTCCGTGCCCGGATCCGGCGCTCGAGGACGTCGTCGCGCACGTCGAGGCCGGCGACGAACGTCGGTCGTCGCGTGGAGCCGTCCCAGAGCCGGTCGCGGCTCGCGACGAGCGAGCTGCCGGCCTCCGCCAGCTCGAGGGAGCGGACGAGGCGCTTGCGGTCGTTGGGGTGCACCGCTTCCGCGGCACGTGGATCGAGCCCTGCGAGCCGACGATGCGCCGACGCGCGGTCGACCTCGACCTCCTGCTCGATGCGCTCCCGCGCCGCGGGATCGGCTCGGGGAGGCACGCCGAGGTCGACGAGCGCGGCTCTCAGGTAGAGGCCGGTCCCGCCCGACACGACCGCGGCCCCGCGATCGACGACGAGCCGATCGATCTCCGCGTGGGCGAGTGTGGCGAAGGCGCCCACGCTCATCTCGTCCGCCAGAGAGCGGATGGCGACGAGCCTCGTCGGCGACGACGGCTGGTTCGTCAGGATCGGCAGGCCGCGGTAGACCTGCATCGCGTCGGCCGAGACGACCTCCGTGCCGAGCCGATCCGCGAGGGCCTCGGCCACGGCGCTCTTCCCGGACGCGGTCGGCCCGAACACGGCGATCACCTCGACGGCGAGTGTCCCGGCGGCCGTGCGCGAGCTTTCCTGCTCTCTCCGTGCGGTGTCCCGCGCGTGCCTCGGCGCCGGGGCTGGAGCTGACCGTTTCGGACATGTCGGATTCGGTCCCCGTTCGGGCCACCGACCTCCTCCCCACGCTTCGAGCCTAACGCGAAAGCCGCGACGCGTCTGTCACGCGTCCGCGCCGGATGTGTGCCGATCCGTCCACATCCACCGCGGAAGACCCCTCAGGCCGGCACCAGCGACCGCTCACGGCCCTTCAGCGTGGTCGACGTTGCGCTCTCGATCTCGACGGGGACGAGGTCGCCCGGCGCGGCCGCCCCGTGGAAGTTGACCATGGTGTTCCGGCGCGTGCGGCCGCGAAGCAGGGCTGGATCGGTCCGGCTCGGGCCTTCGACGAGCACCTCCTCGACGCGTCCGACCCGCGCCGCATTCCTCGCGGCGCCGACGCGCTGGACGACCTCGACGAGCCGCTCCATCCGCTCGCGCTTGACGTCGTCCGTCGATCTGGCCGGGCATCTCCGCTGCTTCCGTGCCGGCCCGCGGCGAGTAGACGAACGTGAACGCGCTGTCGAAGCCGACCGCTTCCACGACCTCGAGCGTCTCGCGGAAGTCGTCCTCGCGTCTCGCCCGGGAAGCCGACGATCAGGTCGGTGCCGAGCGCGAGATCGGGGATCGCGTCGCGCAGGGTGTCCACCAGCCGCAGGTAGCGCTCGCGCGAATACGTGCGGCGCATTGCCTTGAGCACGCGTGACGAGCCGGACTGCAGCGGTAGGTGAATGTGCTCGCAGACCGCGTCGCACTCGGCGATCGCCGAGATGACGGGCTCACGGAAGTCCTTCGGATGAGGGCTCGTGAAACGGATCCGCTCGATGCCCTCGACTGCGTTGCAGGCCCGCAGCAGCTCGCCGAACTCGGTCACGAGCTCCGGCGCGAGGTCCCGCCCCCACGAGTTCACGTTCTGACCCAGCAGCGTGAGCTCCCTGACCCCGTCCCGGGCGAGCGCCTCGACCTCGGCGACGATCTCGCCGGGTCGGCGGCTCTGCTCGCGTCCGCGGACGGCCGGGACGATGCAGTACGCGCATTTCGAGTTGCAGCCCATCGACACCTGCACCCAGGCGCTGAAGCGCCTCTCGCGGTGCATCGGCAGCGTCGCCGCGAACGTCTCGTGGGTACCGAACCTGCCCGCGTGGGACGGCGTACCCGCCCGCCCTGATCCACTCCCCCAGGTGTGGGATCGAGCCGGGCCCGAAGGCGACGTCGACGAAGGGATAGCGCTCGAAGATCCGCTCTCGCTGCGCCTCCGCGTAGCAGCCGCCGACGGCGACGACGAGATCCGGCTGGCGACGCTTGCGCGCGGCCGCGTCGCCGAGGTAGGCGGCGAGCTTCGTGTCCGGCTTCTCACGGATCGTGCAGGTGTTGAAGACGAGGACGTCCGCCTCGGCCTGTTCCGGCGCCTCGCCGAGCCCGAGCGACTCGAGCATGCCCTTGATGCGCTCCGAGTCGTGAGCGTTCATCTGGCAGCCGAACGTGGTGACGTGGTACCTCCGCACGCCGGGATGGTAGCCCCGCCGCCCTGAGGAGGGCACCGGGATTGGGTTTATCTCCAGGCTCTGAGCACGTCGCGGGCCTCGTCGATGGAGGCGACGATCTGGCCGACGTCTTCGATCGCACCCTGGACGAAGAGGTTGACTCCCGTCGACTCGCCGCGCATGCCGCGGATGTCGGTGAGGAGCCCGACGATGCCCTTCTTCGACGGATCCGACTGCATCAGCGCATGGAACATCCCGATCTCGCACGCGGTGCCGTCGTCCACCGACGGGCCGTCGAGGATCGCGAGCATCGCGTCGGCGCGCTCGATCCCCGGCCGGTCCTTCGCGAAGATCCACGCCGCTGTGACGTCGACGCCCGTCGCGAGCTCGTGCTCGTGCGGAACGAAGACCTCGAAGCCGTCGGCACGCAGCGCGGCGGCGCACTCGTCGATGAACGAGCGCTCGTACGGCGTGAAGAGCGGACCGGCGAAGTAGATCTTCAGGACGCCGACGCTACAGAACTGCAACCCTGACGCCGCATAGGGGATTGTCCGACGGTCACTTCGAATGCCCACGAAGGGGCGCTGATCGAGTGACGCTGGTGACGGTTCTTGCCGCCTCTATTGTTTCGACGGGTCATATGCGCTTTGGCCACCGCGTAGTGACGTGGTAACGGCGCACGGCCAACCGATGGTATCCGCGCCTCAGCGACCCTCAGACGAGCGCGCGCAGCACATCCGCCTCACCCTCGTCCGCACCGAGGTACGCGCCGCGGATCACCGCCCAGGCCCTCATCCGCCACTCGTCCAGTCCGGCAGCCGCGAACGCCGCGAGCCGCCGCTCCGTGACGTCCAGCCGCATCCGATACGAGAGCGGGTTCCAGAGGAACGACGCCACGTCGTACTCGGGCTCGCCGAGCATGGGCTTCGGGTCGATCGCGACGAAGCCGGAGCCCGCCGCAAGAATGTTGTGGTGGTGAAAATCGCCGTGCACGAGCGTCGCGCGACCGATGTCCAGTCCGTCGAAGAGCGATCGCGCGAGCGGCAGCAGCTCCCTGCCCGCGCCCGGCTCCGCCTTGTCGAGCCAGCGTGGCACATGGTCGCCGATCCACCGGAACGGCTCTCCCGCCGGCCGCCAGAGACGAAGGCCAAGGTCCACCGCGATCGCGGTCGCGTGGTCCTCGGGCAGCTCTGCGAGATCGGTGCCGGGGTCGGCTCGCTCGATCAGGAGCGCCCGCCGACCGGCGTCGCGTCGCACCAGCCTGACGGCGCCGTCGCCGGCCCACAGCGCGAGCGCGTCGCCTTCCTCGTCCGACTCGTCGTCGTCGGCGGGCGTCACCTTCAGGACAGCGTCTCTGCCGGCCGGCGCGACGTACGAGTACCGGGCGAGAGGGAACGGCGCGCCCGAGCTCGAGACCCCACTCGGCGGCCACCTCCCGCGCGGTGCTCGCGAGCCGCCGAAGGTCGATCGGTGCCAACGGGCGGCGGCCTACCCGGTGGCCCAGTGGGGCAGCTCGTGACGCCCGTCCCGGCTGGCCCAGGCGTCGCGCTGGTCGACGACGCGGCCGCTCGGCGTCGAAGCGGAGCAGTGACGTGCCGGCGATCGTCTCCTCGGCCCCGTCGCGCGTCGTGATCACCGCCCACCAGTCGACCGCCGCACGGTCGCCCGCGACGACGGGGCTGCCGAACCGGCACACGGCGCTCAGCTGCTCCGCGAACGCCCACGCCGCGTAGGCGCGCGGCTCCTGGTGCTCGCGGAACGGATGGGAGAAGAAGCTCGCCTCCTCCGCGTACAACGCCGCCACCGCATCCGTGTCACCGGAGGGCCAGGCACGCGACCAGCCGTCGACCCACGCCCCGGCTGCGGCCGTCGCGTCCATCGTCACCGAGTCGCTCGGCGTGCCCCGCTCACTTCGCGACCTCGATCGCCCGGGACTCGCGGATCACGATCACCTTCACCTGGCCGGGGTACTCGAGCTGGTCCTCGATCTGACGGGCGATCTCGTACGAGAGGAGCGCCGTGCCGTCGTCGTCGACCTCGGTGGGCTCCACGATCACGCGGATCTCGCGGCCCGCCTGGAGCGCGTACGCCTTCGCGACTCCGGGCTTCGAGGTCGCGATCTCCTCGAGCGCGGACGAGCCGCTTGATGTAGTGCTCGAGGCTCTCGCCGCGGGCACCGGGGCGCGACGCCGAGACGGCGTCGGCCGCGATCAGGAGCACGGCCTCGACGGTCTGCGGCTGCACCTCGTAGTGGTGCGCCTCGATCGCGTGCACGACCCCCTCCGACTCGCCGTGGCGCCGCGCGAGCTGCGCGGACGACCAGCGCGTGCGAGCCGTCCACCTCGTGGGTCATCGCCTTGCCGAGGTCGTGGAGCAGCGCCGCGCGCTTCGCCGTCTTCACGCCCGCTCCGAGCTCGGCGGCCATCAGCCCCGCGAGGTGGACGACCTCGAGCGTGTGCTTGAGGACGTTCTGCCCGTAGCTCGTGCGGAACCGGAGCCGGCCGAGGATCGTGACGAGCTCCTCGTTCAACTCGCCGCAGTTCGCCTCGAAGACCGCCTGGCGTCCCGCCTGGTGGATCTGCTCCTCCAGCTCCGCCTTCGACTGGTAGTACATCTCCTCGATCCGGGCCGGGTGGATGCGGCCGTCCTCGATCAGCTTCTCGAGGGTCAGCTTCGCGATCTCGCGGCGGATCCCGTCGAACGACGAGAGCACGACCGCGTGGGGCGTGTCGTCGACGATCACGTCGACGCCCGTCAGGTGCTCGAGCGCCCGGATGTTGCGGCCCTCGCGGCCGATGATGCGCCCCTTCATGTCGTCGCTCGCGAGCTCGACCACGGTGACCGTGGTCTCCGCGGTGTGGCTCGCCGCGACCCGCTGGAGGGCGTCCGCGACGAGCGCGCGCGCCCGGCGCCGCGCCTCCCCGCGCGCCTCCTCCTCCATCTGCCGAACCGACCGGGCCAGCTCGTGCCGGACGAGGTCCTGCGAACGCTCGAGCACCGCCGCCTTCGCCTCGCCGAGCGTCATCCCGGAGATCCGCTCGAGCTCCTTGAGCGACTCGTCGCGGGTCGCCTTCAGCTCCTCCTGGAGCTGCTTGAGGTGCACCTCGCGGTCGCCGATCCCCTGCTCCCGCCGGGTCACCTCGACGATCTTCTGGTCGATCTCCGCCTCCCGCTGAGCGATGCGCTCCTCGACCTTCGCGATCTCGACCCGGCGGTCGCGGACCTCGCTCTCGACCTCCGCCCGCAGCCTGACCGCGCCCTCGCGCGCCTCGACGTGGGCCTCGCGGCGGATCGTCTCGGCCTCCCGCTCGGCGTCCGAGACGATCCGGCGCCGCTCTTCCTCGCTGCGGCGCACCGCCGACGCGCTCGACGCGCGGAGCCAGACCGCGGTGGCGGCGCCTCCCACCCCGAGTCCGACCAGCAGCGCGATGACCGTGAGCATCTCCACTCCTCCAGGAGGCTGGGTTGTCCGCGGCGGCGCCGCGGGTGCTCACATCCGGCACTCCCCCGCTCGCGCGGGGTCCCGGCTCGCTGCTGCGTGGCTCTAGGCCGGCGCGTCCTCCGGCGGGCACGCCGGGCGCGCCTGCTGGTACGAGAGGTCGGTGGTCGACACGAGGGTCACGGTTTCAACGGGTTCGGAACTACGCGATTGCAGGGAATTACCGGATCGAAGCCCGCTCATCGTAGCGCTCGGCTCTCGACATCCGCAACGAGCGGCTCGAGGGTCTCCTCGGAGAAGCCGCGCGACGCGAGGTAGCGGACCGTCCGCGCGCTCAGCCCCGCGGCTCGCCACGATTCGAGCGGCGCGGGCGCGCTCCGGCTCCAGCTCGAGACGACACCGCCTGCGCGCGCGACGCGCTCGCCCACGCCGTGGCGCGACGAGATCGTCCAGCACGAGCAGGTCGCCCGCGCCACGCTCCGCGAGACGACGCGCCCGCTGCGTCCGCGAAGCGCGCGTCGTCGACGAGCCCCGCCCGCTCGGCCCGGTCGAGGACCTCCCGGCGATCGCTCCGCCGCGACGCCCGCGCGCGCGAGGCGAGCCTCGAGCGACGAGCGGGAGTGCTCGCGCCGCGAGAGCGCTCGCACGCGCGACCGTCCTGCGCCCGCTGGCGGCGCAGGACGCGGCGAGCGTCCGCGCGCGCGCCCGGTCGAGCTCGAGGCCGACCGCCAGGCCCGCTTCGGCGACGGCATCGACCGGGATCGTCCGCCACGGGCGTCCGTCGAGCTCGACCGCGACACGCCTGCCCGCGCCGCGGAGCGCGGTGATCCGTCGCCATCGGCGGCCGTCGTGTCGCTCAGACCTCCGCCGCCACCTCGTCGGCACCGGCGCCACCTCCGGCCGGGGCGCCGCCGGCGCTCGGCAGGAGCCGCGCGGACACGATCTGCTCGGGGCCGGCTTCGGCCTGGATCCGGGCGAGGATCGACTGGACGAGGTCGGGGTTCTCGGTCAGGAACGCGGTCGCGTTCTGGCGGCCCTGGCCGAGCCGCTCGTCGCCGAACGAGAAGTACGAGCCGGACTTCGTGACGATCTTCCGCTCGAGCCCGACGTCGAGCACGGTGCCCTCCCACGAGATCCCCTGGCCGTAGATCACGTCGAACTCGGCCTGCTTGAACGGCGGCGCGACCTTGTTCTTGACGACCTTCACGCGCACCCGGTTGCCGACCGCCTCGGTGCCCTCCTTGAGCGTCTCGATGCGCCGGATGTCGAGGCGGACGGACGAGTAGAACTTCAGCGCACGGCCGCCGGGCGTCGTCTCGGGCGAGCCGAACATGACGCCGATCTTCTCGCGCAGCTGGTTCGTGAAGATGCAGATCGTGTCGGTGCGGTTGAGCGTGCCGGCGAGCTTTCGCAGCGCCTGGCTCATCAGCCGAGCCTGCAGGCCGACGTGGCTGTCGCCCATCTCGCCCTCGATCTCCGCCTTCGGCGTCAGCGCGGCGACCGAGTCGACGGCGACGATGTCGACGGCCCCGGAGCGGATGAGCAGCTCCGCGATCTCGAGCGCCTGCTCGCCCGTGTCCGGCTGGGAGACGAGCAGCTGGTCGATGTCGACGCCGATCCGGCGCGCGTACGTCGGGTCCATCGAGTGCTCGGCGTCGATGAACGCGCAGATCCCGCCGCGTCGCTGCGCCTCCGCGATCACGTGGTAGACGAGCGTCGTCTTGCCCGACGACTCGGGGCCGAAGATCTCGACGATGCGCCCGCGCGGAAGCCCGCCGATCCCGAGCGCCATGTCGAGCGAGAGCGAGCCCGTCGACACCGCCCCGATCGAGACCTGGGCGGCGTCGCTCATGCGCATCACCGAGCCCTTGCCGAACTGTCGCTCGATCTGGCCGAGCGCGACGTCGAGCGCTTCCTCCCGGTTCATGCGATTCATCCTCCTGCGGTCAGCGAGACGCGTTCGAGCACCTCGTACCGAGCGCCGGACGGGTGCAGTCGAGATAGGTAAGCAGCGGCACCGGACGGAACGAATGTTCCCGTCTCCGGGCAGCGGCGGGTCGAGCCGCGGCCGCTCGCGGAAGCGGAGCACGCGTGACGTGCGGCCAGCCATGCGCCGCGACTCGGGCCGGTAGACCCCGAGCTCGGCGAGGCGCGCGTGCAGGCGCGCCGGCGAGCGCGCGCTCGCCTCCCCGGTGAGGTCGCGGAGGGCGACCATCCCCACGCTCCGTGTCTCGCGCCACGCGACGGGCTCGAGGGCGATGCTTCCCGCGCCGCCGAGGCGGCCTCGCGCAGGGCGCTCCACGATCACGTCGAGCTCCGTCGCGGGGCGGCTTCCGAGGAAGGCGAGCGTGACGTGGAGGTGCTCCCGGGGGACGACACGGCCGCCCCGGAGGTGCTCGGCGCCCCAGCGCTCGAGGACGTCCAGTGTCGGCAGGCGGCAGCTGGAGCGCGAGGAAGAGCCGCAGGCGGTCATCGCCCCCGACGCTACCCGCCGGGGTCATACGTCTTCGTGCCGACTTCGTG
Source organism: uncultured Actinomycetes bacterium (assembly GCA_963722755.1). GTDB lineage: Bacteria > Actinomycetota > Thermoleophilia > Gaiellales > Gaiellaceae > Gaiella. The sequence goes on along the minus strand of CAVROJ010000013.1, from coordinate 20,184 downwards.
TCAGGACACGGCGCGCGAGGTGGAGCGCGGCGACGGTCGCCCGCGACCTGATCGTGTCCCGGTCGGCCGGGAGCGAGAACTCGTGCCCCTTCTCGCCGTCGGGCGCGGAGACGTGGTAGTGGACGAGCCCCACGGGCTTCGCCGGCGTGCCGCCGCCCGGCCCCGCGACCCCGGTTACGGCGATCCCGACGTCGACGCCGAGCCGCTCCCGCACGCCGTTCGCCATCGCGGCCGCGACCTCGGCCGAGACCGCGCCGTGCTCGGCGATGAGCTCGGCCGGCACGCCCAGCTGCCGCGGTCTTGACGTCGTCCGAGTACGCGACGATCGCCCCCGCGAGGACGTCGCTCGCCCCTGGCACGTCCGTCAGCCTCGCCGCGACGAGCCCGCCCGTGCACGACTCGGCCGTCGCGAGGCGCAGGCCGCGATCCCGGCAGAGCTGGAGGACGAGCTCCGCGACCGTGCGCTCGTCCTCGGCGAACAGATGGCGGCGAAGCGGCTCCCGGAGCGCCTCGACGAGCTCGTCCGCGCGTGCGCTCGGCGCCCGGCTCGACGACGAGATCGACGTGGATCTCGAAGTCCCTCGCGCAGATCGTCGCCTCCACCCCGGCCCCGTCCCCGCCCGCCTCCGCGAGCGCGCGGGCGACCGCCGACTCGCTGGCGCCGTAGAAGCGGAGCACTCTCCGCCCGGGAGGCGTCGTCCGTGCGAGGACGGACTGGAACGGGCGCGCTTTCGACCGCGGCGGGCCAGAGGCGGCGCAGCTCGCCGGGCGGCCCCGGCATCACGACGTACACACAGCGCTCCGAGGCGAGCACGAGCCCCGGCGCGGTGCCGGCGATCCCCACGACGACCGCGCCCTCCGGGACGGTCGCCTGCTTGGTCACCCCGGGGGCGAAATCGGCGTACGGGCGGCCGAGCCGCTCGGCGACCGCGCGCGACACGCCCTCGATGTGCGCCTCGAGCTCGGCGTCGACGCGGAGAGGCGCGCCCGCCACCCGCGCGACGAGCTCGACGGTGCGATCGTCGTGCGTCGGCCCGAGCCCGCCCGAGACGAGGCAGACGTCGGCCTCGCTCGCCGCTCGCAGCACCGCCCTCGAGATCCGTCTGGCTCGTCGCCCACGATCACGATCCGCTGCGGCTGGAGGCCCAGCGAGAGCGCCTCGCGCGCGTAGAACGGCCCGTTGCGGTCGGTTCGCTCGCCCCGCACGAGCTCGCTGCCCGTGACGACGATCGCCGCGCGGGGGCGGTGACTCACCCGCTGACGGCGGTCGCCCCGGACACCGTCAGTCGCCCGCTCGGCTGCAGGGCGTAATGCCTGCCGTCGACCTTGACGACGACGTTCCGTGGGCGGGCGACCGAGAGATACAGCGCCTTCTTCGTGAAGCGCTGGAGCTGCCCCTTCTCGAGGGTTCCCGTGTACAGCGGCTTGCCGGTCTCGGAGCCCGCGCGTACCTCCATGAACGACGCGCCGCGGACGGCGCGGACGGTGAGCGTCACCTGCTGACGGATCGACTTCGGCGTGGAGACCGAGGTGGGACGGGGCGTCGAGGCGTTGACGCCGTCGACCTGGGGATCCTCGTGCCCGCCGAAGCGCCAGGCGGCGATGACGAGCGCGGTGACGAGCAAGATCGCCGCAAGGGCCACGCCGACTGTCCCCGACTCCCGGCGGTCACGCTTCCGCCGCTGCCCTCCGGACGGGACACGTGAGACGCGCGGGGCCCGCGCCGCGCCGGCCCCATCCTCCCCTCCGACGTAGCGGGAGTTGTACTCCTCGACGTAGAGCCGGCCGTCCAGCCCGAGCTCGTCGGCGTAGACCTGGAGGAACCCCTTGGTGTACGCATGCCCGGGAAGCTGGTCGAAGCGATCCTCCTCGAGGTGGCGCAGGTACTTCGCGCGGACCTTGGTCCGCGCCTCCATCTCCTCGAAGTCGAGGTCCTGGCGGATGCGCGCCTCGCGCAGGCTCGAGCCGATCTCGAACACGAGCGGCCAGTCTAGACGTCATCCGAAGCCGGTGGACGGCGACGGGCAACCTCGGGATCGGCGTTTTCCGCTCCTAGCGCTCGCCGAGATAGGTGAGGATCCCGTAGACCGCGACGGCGACGAGGGCCGTCGCGCCGAGGGCGATGCCGAGGACGCCGAGCGCCCGACCGAACCTCGCCGTACGACGGCCGCCGGCCCGGCCGAGGCGCATGTCGTCGTGCCTGAGCGCGCCCCGCGCGAGGCCGATCGCGAGGCCACCGAGGAGCACGGCCAGGGGGATCGCGAACCCCGCGTGCAGCAGCTCGTACGACTCCGAGTATCGCGTTGCGAGGATCGCCACGGGCATGGTCGCGACCGCCAGCAGCCCGACGATCACGGCCGCGACCGCCCGGCCGTTCCCGGCCGTGCGCGCCTCCGAGCCTGTCGCCACCACCGCCGCCACTACTGCTTCCTGTAGGGCCTGCCGACCGCCGCGGGCGGGATCGAGCGCCCGATGACGCCCGCGACCGCGATCAGCGTGAGCACGTAGGGCAGGGCCTGGAACAGGACCGCGGCGGACTGTGAGTACTCGGGCAGTCGCTGGGCGAGCGCGCTCGAGAAGCCGAACAGGAGGCACGCTGCGGCGAGCGCCGAACGGGCGCCAGTTCCCGAAGATGAGCGCCGCGAGCGCGATGAAGCCGCGGCCGGCGGTCATGTTCTCGTTGAACGAGTTGACGAAGCCGATCGAGAGGTAGGCGCCGCCCGCGGCTGCGAACATCCCCGAGAGGGTCACGGCGCCGTAGCGGACCATGTAGACGTTGATCCCGACCGTGTCGGCGGCCTTCGGATGCTCGCCGCACGCGCGGATCCGCAGGCCGATCGGCGTCTTGAACATGATCGCCCAGGTCAGCGGCACGAGCGCGATCGCGATCCAGATCATCAGGTTCAGCTGGCCGAAGATCGGCCCCAGGAACGACACGTCGTCGATGAAGCCGAGCTTCACGTCCGGGATGCTCTCGATGTCGGTCGGCGTGCCCTCGGTCCCGTAGATGTCGATGAACAGGTAGCCGGTCACCCCGACCGCGAGGAAGTTGATCGCCGTCCCGCTGACGATCTGATCCGCGCCGAGGTGGATCGCGAAGAACGCGTGCACGAGCGCCGCGACCCCCCCGGACACGATCCCGACGAGCAGCCCGAGCCACCACGAGTCGAGCTTGTCGGCGCCCATGATCCCGAAGAAGGCGCCCATCAGCATCATCCCTTCGAGGCCGATGTTGACGACACCCGACCGCTCGGAGAACATCCCGCCCAGCGCCGCGAACGCCAGCGGGGTCGCGAATCGCAGCATCGCGGCGAACAGCGCCGACCAGACGACGACGCTCTCGAGCTTCCCGACCCCCGAGACCGTCGCGAGGTAGGCCAGCCCGAACCCGAACAGCCCCGCTGCCACGGCGAACGCGCCGAAGCGCCGCTCGCCGCGAATCGCGACGCCGACGCCGAGCATGACCGCGATGAGCGCGAGGACGAGGCTCGGCACGAGCGACCGGATCGTGAGCGGAGGCAGCGCGAGCCATGCCGCGAGCAGCCCGATCGCGATCCCCAGCCACGCCACTCGGCGAAGGCCCTGGGGCAGCCGGGCAGCGATCGGAACCGCGACGCTCGTCATGCGATCGCCCGCCTCCGCACCCGGCGGAGCAGCCACAGGATCACGATGTCCGCGCCGACGAAGAGCACCACGAGGCCCTGGATCAGGAGCGTGAGGTTCGACGCGAGCTCTGGCTGGAAGATCTCGGGGTCGAGGTTGCGCGTCGACGTCCCCGTCACGAGCGAGCCGAACAGGAGCGCCGAGAAGAACACTCCAATGGCTGTGTTGCGCCCGAGCAGCGCGACCGCGATCCCGATGAAGCCGAGCTGGCTGTTCTGGATGTCCCCCGTCGAGAGGCGGAACTGCCAGCCGAGGATGTCGATCGCGCCCGCCAGCCCGGCGAACGCGCCCGAGATCGCCATCGCCAGGAAGTAGTTCCGCGCGACGCTGATTCCCCCGTACCGCGCCGCCTCGGGATTGAAGCCGACCGCCTTCACGCCGTAGCCGAGCGTCGTCCGGTTGAGGATCACCCAGTACGCGACGAGCGCGGCGATCGCCACGAAGAAGCCGATGTGGAGCCCCTGCAGCAGCGGGTCGCCCCAGAGGATCGGCAGCTTGGCCTGCTCGAGGATGTCGTTGGAGAAGGGGACCGACGCCTGCGTGTCGTTCTGGAGCGGGCCTCCGACCCCGAACAGGAACGAGCCCGTCCAGATGACGATCCAGTTGAGCATGATCGTCGTGATGACCTCGTGGGCGCCGACGGTCGCCTTGAGGAACCCCGCGATCCCGGCCAGCACGGCCCCGGCGAGGGTCCCGACGACCACCGCGAGCATGATGTGCCAGAACGCGCCCATCCCCTCGAACGACGTCCCGATCCACACGGCGAGGATCGACCCGGACAGGTACTGCCCCTGCCCACCGATGTTGAACATGCCGCACCGGAACGCGAACGCGACGGCGAGGCCCGTGAGGATCAGGGTGGTCGTGACGATGAGCGTCTGCTGGAGGTTCACCGCGGCGAGGGACTCGACATCGTCGACGTTCCACGGGAACGGGACCGTCGCATCGCTCCACGGGAGCCCGATCCGGTGGTTGCCGACCTCGAAGAACCACGACCAGCCGGCGCCCTCGAAGATCGCACGATAGGTCGTCACCGGGTTCTTGCCCGTCGTCACGAGCACGACGAGACCGCCGACGAAGAACGCGAGCACCGTCGTCAGAAGCGGCGCAACGATCCCTTCAGCGCGTTGCGCGACGCTGTATCGCTCGACGAAGGACTGCCGTACCTCCGGGCCTAGACCCGACGGGTCGACGCCCTCGGGCGGCGTCGGGGGCGCGGCGTCGCTCACGCAGCCTCCACCTTCCGGCCGCCCCCCGTCATCGCGATCCCGAGCTCCTCCTCGGTCGCGGTCGGTGGGAACTCGCCGACGATCTCGCCCTCGTACATCACGAGAACCCGATCGGAGAGGGAGAGGATCTCTTCGAGCTCGAGCGACACGAGGAGGACGCCCCGCCCCTCGTCCCGCTCTTCGACGATCCGGCGATGGACGAACTCGATGGCGCCCACGTCGAGGCCACGGGTCGGCTGCGCGGCGATGAGCACCTTGGGATCGCGGTCGATCTCGCGCGCCAGCACGACCTTCTGCTGGTTGCCGCCCGACAGCGCCCCGGCCTTTGTCTCCGGCCCCCCGCCACGCACGTCGAACTCGCGGATCAACTGCGCCGCCCGCTCGAGCAGACGACGGGGGTACAGCCAGCCGAAGCGAGAGGCCGGTGGACTGCCGAAGTCGTGGATCGCAAGGTTCTCTCCGATCGAGAACTCGAGTACGAGGCCGCGGCGCTGCCTGTCCTCCGGCACGTGCCCGAGCCCGGCGTCGAAGTGGCCCTGGACGTCGCGGGAGGTGATGTCGGCTCCCTCGACCTTGACCGTGCCGCTCGCCAAACTTCGAAGCCCGGTCATCGCGTCGATCATCTCCGTCTGGCCGTTCCCGTCGATCCCGGCGATCCCCAGCACCTCGCCTCCGTGCACGGTGAACGAGACTCCCTTGACCTTCTCGATCCCGCGGTCGTCGAGGACGTGGAGCCCGTCGACCTGGAGCAACGGGCCCGCCGGCTTGGCAGCGCTCTTGTCGACGCGTAGCAGGACCTCGCGGCCGACCATGAGGCGTGCCAGACTCGCCTCGGTCGCTCCCTCGGCGGGCAGGGTCTCGATCAGCTTCCCGCGGCGCAGCACGGTGATCCGGTCGGCGATCTCGGCCACCTCGTTCAGCTTGTGGCTGATGAAGATGATCGACGTGCCCTGTGAGGTGAGCTCACGGATGATCTGGAACAGCTCGCCCGCCTCCTGCGGCGTCAGGACTGCGGTCGGCTCGTCGAGCGCCAGGATCTCGGCGTTGCGATAGAGCGCCTTCAGGATCTCGACCCGCTGCTGCTGGCCGACGGTGATGTCCTGGACGCGGGCTCTCGGGTCGACGGCCAGGCCGAAGCGCTCCGAGAGCTCGCTGACCCGCCGTTCCGCCGTGCGGATGTCGAGCAGGACCCCGTCCCGGGTCGGCTCGGAGGCGAGGACGATGTTCTCTGCGACCGTCATCACCGGGATGAGCATGAAGTGCTGGTGCACCATCCCCACTCCGGCGTCGATCGCGCTGCGCGGCGAGCCGAGTTGCACCGGCCTGCCCTTGATCCTGATCTCGCCCTCGTCCGGGTGGTAGAGGCCGTACAGGATGTTCATCAGCGTCGACTTGCCGGCGCCGTTCTCGCCGAGGAGGGCGTGCACCTCGCCCTCGCGCAGATCGAAGCTGACGTCGTCGTTCGCGACGATGCCCGGGAAGCGCTTCGTGATGTGCTCCATCTCGAGGACGACGGGGCGCTCGGCGGACATTGCGCGCGATCATATGCGGCGCGGCGGGCGAAGTGCCGGTTGCGTATCCGCGAAGGCGCGGGTTCGCTACTCGCGCGGGATGTCGATCGTCGCCCGCGGCGATGTCGTCCGCGACGGACTCGAGCTCGTCGATCAGCGCGTCGCGATCGGGCGCCTCGGAGCTCGACCTCGCCGAACCCGACCCCGCCGTTCGCGACGTCGAAGAGCGTGTCGCCGCCACCCTCGAACGTGCCGTCGATGACGTCCTGCACCGTCTCGAACACGGCGACGTCGACCTTCTTCGTCGCGCTCGTGAGGATGTGCGTGCCGAGGTAGCCCTGGTCGGCGTCGACGCCGATCCCCCATACGCTCTGCTCCTTCGCGGCCTGCAGCGCGCCGAGCCCGCAGCCGCCGGCCGCGGCGAACACGACGTCCGACCCCTGCGAGATCTGGTTGAGCGCGATCTCCTTGCACTTCGCCTGGTCGACGAAGTCCTGCGAGTAGCCCGTCGAGCGACGTCGAACTCGGGATCGGTCGCCTTCGCCCCCGCCTCGTAGCCGGCGAGGAACGCGACGACGGCAGGCACGTCCTGGCCGCCCACCGCGCTCACCGAGGAGCCCTCGCCCACGGTGGCCGCGGCGACGCCGGTCAGGTAGCCCGCCTCCTGCTCGGCGAAGACAAGCCCGCGCGCGTTCATGGGAGCACCTCGAGGGCCGCCCACGGAAGTCGATGATCGCGAAGTTCGTGTCCGGGAACTGCCCGGCGACCGTCGCCAGAGCGTCGCCCATCAGGAAGCCGTTCCGATCACGAGGTCGTAGCCGTCGCGCGCGCGCGCCCGTCAGGTTCGGGACGTCGTCGTTGGCGGTCTTCGAGATGAAGACCCGTCCGTCCACCCCAAATTCGTCCTTCGCCGCGCTGGAGGCCCTCGTTCGCGAAGGGTTGTTGAAGCCGCGGTCGAGGCCGCCCAGATCCGTGACGACGGCGACCGGAGGTCGGAGCCTTCCGCCTCGCCGCCGTCCTCGTCCCCGCCGCAGGCGGACACGAGCAGCGCGAGGACGTGACCACTCCGAGTGTCGCAAGCCTCACCGCCCGCATTCCGCGCGGCACGTCACCGACTGCTCGCGATTCCGAAACGAAACGGGCGGGCCCTGGGGCCCGCCCGTTCATGCCGTGCCGTAGCGCGTCGCTTACTTGATCGGCGCCCTGACCTTGCCGCCTGCGATCTGCTTGGAGACCGCGTTCAGCTTCGCGATCAACGCCGCGCGCTGCGGGGCCTTGGCGCTGACCTTGCCGTAGCCGACGCCACCGTTCTTCACGGTGAAGACGCCGTCGACGCCGCCCTTGAACTGGTTGTTGACGGCCTGGCGCGCGGTCGTGAACACCGCGAGGTCGACCTTCTTGGTCGCGCTCGTGAGGATGTGCGTGCCGAGGTAGGCCTGGTCGGCGTCGACGCCGATCCCCCACACGCCCTGCTCCTTCGCCGCCTGCAGCGCGCCGAGCCCGCAGCCGCCGGCCGCGGCGAACACGACCTGGGAGCCCTGCGAGATCTGGTTGAGCGCAAGCTCCTTGCACTTCGCCTGGTCGACGAACTCCTGGGAGTAGCCCGAGAGCACCTTCGTCTTGGCGATCGTCTTCTTCGCGCCGGCCCTGTAACCGGCGAGGAACGCGACGACGGCGGGCACGTCCTGACCGCCGACCGAGCTCACCGTGCCGCCCTTGGTGACCGTCGCGGCCGCGACGCCGGCGAGGTACCCCGCCTCGGCCTCCTTGAAGACCAGCCCGCGGACGTTCTTCGGCTTGCCCTTGAGGGCAACCCATGGGAAGTCGATGATCGCGAACTTGGTGTCCGGGAAGCGCCTAGCGACCGCCGCCGTCGCGTCGCCCATCAGGAACCCGTTCGCGATCACGAGGTCGTAGTCGCCACGTGCGGCCGCGGACAGGTTCGGGATGTAGTCGGCCGCGGTCTCCGAGATGTACACGCGAGTCCCCACGCCGAGCTTCGACTTCGCTTCCTTGAGGCCCTTGGCGGCCAGCGCGTTGAAGCCCTTGTCGTTGAGGCCTCCGATGTCGGTCACGACGGCGACCTTGAGCGTCGTCGCCTGGCCCTTGGTCGGCTTCGCCGAGCTGATAGAGGCGACGGTCAGCGCGGACACCGCGACGAGCGCGAGCGACGCGAGGACCATCCATTTACGAATCGACACGTACCCCTCCTTGATGGTGCTTTGACGGAGCCTCCCGCCTCTGTGACGCGGGATTCAACCCGAAGTTGGACCGAAGCCGCAACCGCCGCAGAGTAGTCGTTCTCGGGCCCCGAGGTTGTTAGGAATCGTGTCCCGGGCGCGAGATCACTGAGGCCCGATCACGGAGGCCAGCTGGTGCTCCTCGAGGAGGACGCGGCGCGGCTTCGATCCCTCGTACCCGGAGATGATCCCCCGGCGCTCGAGCATGTCGATCAGCCGTCCTGCGCGTGTGTAGCCGACGCGCAGGCGGCGCTGGAGGAGCGAGACGGAGGCGGTCTGGGTCTGGACGACGATCTCGATCGCCTTGTCGAGCAGAGGATCCTCGTCGGGGTCGAAGTCGAGGTCGTCGTCACCGTCGTCAGGCGTGGCGCCCTCGGGCATCGCGAGCAGCGTCTCGTCGAGCTCCTGCCCCCGCTGCGCACGCGCCTGCTCGACGATCAGCGCGATCTCCTCCTCGGTCACGAACGCCCCCTGGACCCGCTGGAGACGCGAGGTGCCGAGCGGCTTGAAGAGCATGTCGCCCTGGCCGAGCAGGCTCTCGGCTCCGGCGCCGTCGAGGATCACGCGGGAGTCGGTCTGGCTCGAGACGGCGAACGCGATCCGGCTCGGCACGTTCGCCTTGATCATCCCTGTGATCACGTCGACCGAGGGGCGCTGCGTCGCGAGCACGAGGTGGATGCCGACCGCACGGGACTTCTGGGCGAGGCGGATGATCGCGTCCTCGACCGCCTGCGGCGAGATCATCATCAGGTCGGCGAGCTCGTCGATCACGACGAGCAGGTACGGCAGCGGGTCCTCCCCACGGGCCCGGAAGGCGCGGTTCGCTTCGGGCAGGTTCCTGGCCCGGACGAGCGAGAGCCGCTCGTAGCGACGCTCCATCTCGGCCACGACGTTGTGCAGGACTGCGGATGCCTCCTTCGGGCTCGACACGACCGGCGTCAGGAGGTGCGGGATCGACTCGTAGAAGTTGAGCTCGATCCGCTTCGGGTCGATCAGGATCATCCGGACGTCGTCCGGGGTGGCGCGGAGCAGGATCGAGGTGAGCAGCGTGTTGATGCAGCCCGACTTCCCCGAGCCCGTGGTACCCGCGATCAGGAGGTGCGGCATCCGCGCCAGGTCGGTCCACACCGCGTTCCCCGAGATGTCCTTGCCCAGCCAGACGGACAGTGGGCTTGCCGACCCGGGCAGGTCCTCGTAGATGTCTCCGAGGGTCACCATGCGCGGGGCGAGGTTCGGGACCTCGACGCCGACGGCCTGCTTGCCGGGGATCGGCGCCAGGATGCGGATCTCCGTCGTCGCGAGCGCATAGGAGAGGTCGTCCTTGAGCCCTGCGACCTTCGAGACCTTCGTCCCCGGGGCGAGCTGCAGCTCGTAGCGGACGACGCGTGGCCCCGCGATCGTCCCCACCACGGTCGCCTCCACGCCGAAGTGCGCGAGCGTCTGCACGAGCACCTGCGCTGTGCGGGCGCTGACGTCGGCCGAGTCGGCCCGGCTGGGCGGGCTCGGCTTGAGCAGCGAGCGGTCGGGAAGCCTGTACTCGGCTGCGTTCGCCGGCGCGTCGAACACGAGCGCACCGTCGTCGGCGGTCGGCTCGTCCTCTTCGGGCTCGGGGTGCAGCAAGGGCGGCGGCCCCGATGACAGCGGTCCCGAGGCCACGACGTCCGGAAAGGCTTCCATCCCGTCGATCGGCATGGGGCCGGGCCTGCCCGTCGGCTGCCCGAGCGCGGGCAACGGGTCGGCCGAGGTCTCGGAATCGCTCCAGTCTGCCCACTCGATGCTCTCGATCGAGCGGCGGGCCGCGCTCCCCGCCTGCCGGACAGCGTGCCCCGAGCGGCGGAGCACGGCACCCGCGGACGCGCCCGTGACGAGCAGCACTCCGGCGAGGAGTAGCGCGACGCCGACGATCAGCGACCCTGCGCCGCCGAGCACCCTTGCCAGGCCGCCGCCGAGCGCGCCACCCACGGCGCCTCCGTGCTCCTCTCCGAGCGTGACCATCAGCCCCACCAGCCCGACGGCGATGCCCGTGCGGAACGGGCGCAGGTCGACGAGCGCGCTGCGGACGAGCATCAGCCCGCCGATCCCGAGCAGTGTGAGCGGGACGAGCGGAGCCGCCGAGCCGACTCCGGAGCGCAGCCAGTCGGAGAGGTGCGAGCCGACCCGTCCCCCGTCCCACCCCAGCCAGAGGACGGTCGCGAGCACGAGGCCGACCGCGACGAAGCCGAGCCCCCAGAGCTCGGGACGGTGATGCCCTCGCTGGCGCTTCGCGCGTTGTTTGCGGACGCGGGCAGGGCTGCGCGGCTTGCGCGTCCGCGCAGGCGTGGCCCGCTTCTTCCTCGTGGCCATGGGCTTGCTGCTTCTGCGCCCCCGGCGTGAGTCCTGCGCACGCGGCTTTCAGGAACCTCGTGGCGGCCCGGGCGACCACCCTGCGAAGTGATTCGCCCACGGCGACCGCGTCAGTCGCTTGCGGTCGCTCCCGTCCGCGTTCACCACGTAGACCTCGGTGCTGCCGGCGGTGAAGGCGATCTTCCTCCCGTCGGGCGACCAGCCAAGACCGGAGTCGCGGCCGACGCGCGCCCTCAGATTTCGCTCGCCGCTGCCGTCGGCGTTCATCACGTGGATCTCCGACAAACCGGATCGGCGTGATGTGAAGGCGATCCTTTGCCCATCGGGAGACCATGCCGGACTTCCGTCGTGAGCCGCGTTCCGGGTCAGGTTTCGCTGGTCGCTCCCATCGGCATTCACTGCGTAGATCTCGGGGTTGCCGCCACGCCCCGACATGTACGCGATCCGTTGCCCGTCCGGCGACCAGACCGGAAAGAAGTCGTGTCCCGGATCGCCGGTCACGTTGCGCTGGTCGCTTCCGTCGGCGTTCATCACGTAGATCTCGGGGTTGCCGTCACGCCCCGACATGAACGCGATCCGTTGCCCGTCCGGAGACCAGACGGGAAAGCCATCGCCGCCGTCGGTGCGCGTGAGATTCCGCTGCTTGCTCCCGTCGGCGTTCATCACGTAGATCTCCAGGTTGCCGTCGCGGGCGCTGACGAAGACGATCCTTCGCCCGTCGGGTGACCAGCGAGGCTCGAAGCCTCTCCGCGTCAGCAGGCGCTTGCCGCTCCCGTCGGCGCTGACGACGTGGATGTCGTGACCGTGGCCGCGCCGGATCCGGGAGTACGCGATCTGCCGCTCGTCGGGCGACCACGTAAAACCCCAGTCCACGTCGCGTGCGACCCGCAGCGGCTTGCTCCCGTCGGCGTTCATGATCCAGAGCTCGTGCGGGCAGCAGTTCTTGCGCGTGTTGTGGATGAAGGCGATCTTCGAGTTGTCCCTCGGGCCGAGGAAGAGCTCGCGCACGGTTCCGAATGCAGACGCGGCGCCGACGACGACGAGCGCCGCCGCGACGAGCCCCGACGCCAGCCGAGTCGACCCTCGCCGTGCCCGCGGGGCCCGGCGGAGCACGTCGTTCCAGTCGGCTCGGCCGGGCGCGGAGGAAGGACGCGCTCGAGGCTGTCGCGGTCGAGATCCGTCACGTACGTACCTCCTCCAGGTGGCTGCGGAGCGCCGTGTGCGCGGCGTTGAGGGTCGCGGCGACGGTGCCGGTTCGGATCCCGAGCGCCTCGCCGATGGCGGCGTAGTCCAGGTCGGCGTAGTAGCGGAGGAAGACGGCCGTCCGCTGCCGTTCGGGCAGGTGCGCGAGCGCGGCGCGGAGCTCGGCGTTCTCTTCGGGCCGACCGTTCGAGAGCGGCCCGGTCGTCGTAGTCGACCTCGGCGGCGGTACGGCGCATGTCCGTGCGCGCCACGTTGAGCACGATCCGCCAGACCCATGCCTCGAGCGGCCCCTCACGGCGGAACGAGCCGCGCTTGCGCACCGCGACGGCGAACGCCTCCTGCACCGCGTCACAGGCCCGTTCCGCATCCCCCGTGACACTCGCCGCGACGCGCGCGAAGACGTCGAAGCGACTGCGGTACAGCGCCTCGAGCTCGTCCAGGCTCGCTCCGCGTCGACGGATCACACCTCTCTGACGCGCAGGATGCGGGTTTTCTTTAGCTCACGCGGGCGCGCGCTTCCTCGACGATCGCCTCCGCCTCGGAGCGGTTCCCGAACCCGCGCGTCTCCACCTTCTCCGCCTCGAGGTCCTTGTAGACCTGGAAGAAGTGCTCGATCTCGTTGCGGAGCTCGGGCGGGATGTCGTGGACATCGTGGATCCGCATCCACGCCGGGTCCTTCAGCGGGACGCAGAGGATCTTCTCGTCCGGGCCCTTGGCGTCCGTCATGTGGAACACGCCGACGACGCGCGCGGGGATACGGCAGCCTGGGAACGTCGGCTCGCCCACCAGGCAGAGCGCGTCGAGCGGATCGCCGTCCTCGCCGAGCGTCCCTTCCACGAAGCCGTAGTCCGCCGGGTACGACATCGACGTGAAGAGGCGGCGGTCGAGGACGAGGTGACCCGTCTCGGCGTCCAGCTCGTACTTGTTCCGTGAGCCGGACGGCACCTCGACGAAGACCAGGACGTCGCCACGACCTCAACGCTACCGCTCGGGTCAGCGAGGTGTTGCGACCGCGACAGCGGGCGCCTTCAGGGATCTGCACCTGCCGCAGGCGGGGGATCGAGCGGTGGAATCCACTCTACGGATCCACTCAGCGGGCTGGTAATCGCGCGAGTCGCTCGACGAGCAGGTCGAAGAACGCGTCGGTGTCGAGGTCGACGCCGACGTGGGCGTTCGCGCGGACGGCCCGTGCGGAGCCAGAGGTCGACCACGGTCCGGCCGCGGCAGAGCTCCGACTCGAGCTCCACCTCGACGTTCCTCGGCTTCGTCTCGACCAGGCCCGGCTGGACGACATGTGCCACCGCGACGGCGTCGTGGATCGGCGCCCCGTCCCAGCCGTACGTCTCGCGGTGGTAGACGGTGAAGAAGTCGACCAGCTCGGCAACGAAGACGCCGATCGAGCCCGCTTCTCGGAGCCGCCGCTGGACGTCGGCGCCCGTGACGGCCCGGTGCGTCACGTCGAGCCCGATCATCGTCACGTCGACGTCGGCGTGGAGCACGGCCTGCGCCGCCTCCGGGTCGGCCCAGACGTTGAACTCGGCGGCCGGGGTCATGTTCCCCTCGGCGATCGCACCGCCCATCAGCACGATCCGCTCGATCCCCGGTGCTCCCGTGCGCGTCGAGGTAGCGCGCGACGTTCGTCAGCGGCCCGGTCGGGACGAGCGTGACCGGGCCTGCAGCGTCGGCGATCGCGCCGGCCATCCATTCCACGGCGTCCGTGCGACATCGGCTCGATGCTCGGCGGCGGTAGCGTCGGCCCGTCGAGCCCGCTCTCCCCGTGCACGTGGGCTGCGACGACCAGCTCCCGCTCGAGGGGCCCGTCCGCGCCGGCTGCGACCGGGACGTCCGCGCGGCCCGCGAGCTCGAGGACGCGGATCGCGTTCGCCGGTCGTCTTCTCGAGGGTCTGGTTGCCGTAGGTCGTCGTCACGCCGAGCAGCTCGAGCTCCGGGCTGGCGAGGGCGAGCAGCAGCGCGACGGCGTCGTCGTGGCCGGGGTCGCAGTCGAGGATGATCGGAGTCGTCATGGCGTCGTGCAGGGGGCGAGGTGAATCAGCTCGCCTCTACGAGCCGGTGTCGAGGATGGCGTCGATCTCCGCCGCCGTCGGCAGCGAAGGCTGGGCGCCGAAGCGCGACGCGGCCAGCGCTCCGGCCGCGCAGGCCCGGGCAAGCGCATCGTCCTGGGCGCGGCCCTCGAGCAGCGACACCAGCAGGCAGGCCGTGAATGCGTCACCGGCGGCCGTGCCGTCCACCGCGTCGACGGGTGGAGGCGCCGCGCGCGCGACCTCCTCCCCGTCGTCGAGGAGGACCGCCCCTTCCGCGCCGAGCGTCAACGCGACGAGGCCGTCACGCCGGACCAGCGTCTCGAGCTCGTGGCGGTTGACGACCGTGAGGTCTGCGTCGACCGAGACCGGCCGGGCCGGCGCCGCGTTCAGGCAGAAGAGCCCGGTGCACTCCTCCCACGCCGAGAGCACCGCGGCGTCGGGGATCTCGAGCTGGCACAGGACGGCGTCGTGGGGCGGAAGCTCCGCGGGGAGCGAGCGAGGCGTTCGCGCCCGGTGCGACCGAGATCGTCGTCTCGCCTTCAGCGTCGACCTGGATCAGCGCGACGCCGGTTGCGTCGTCGTCGCTCTCCTGGAGCTGGAGCGCGACGCCCTCCTCGCGCAGCCCGGCGAGCGCCTCGTCCGCGATCGGGTCGCGGCCGACCGACGCGACGAGGGTCACCTCCGCGCCGAGCCGTGCGCACGCGACCGCCTGATTCGCCCCCTTGCCGCCGGGGACGCGGGCGAACGTCCCGCCGCCCACGGTCTCCCCGGGCCGCGGGCAGGCGCGCGACGCGCACGACGAGGTCGAGGTTGACGGAGCCGACGACGACGATGCGGGGCGCGTCCGCCATGTTCCACCTCTATCCACGGCTTCACGTGAACCGGAGGCTCCACCGCGTTCTCTAGGCGGCGAGCGCGCGGAGGTCGTCGACCGTCGCGCCGAGGAGCGTGTCGCGCAGGTCGAAGAGCCCCGCCCAGAGCGACGAGCGGTCCGGCATGGCCTCGAGGCGGGCCGCGTCCTCGAGGCCCTGGAGCGCCCGGACGAGCACGGCGAGCTCGAGGTACACCGCCGCGGTGCGGTTCGGGCACGCGGTCACGCCTGCGCGCTCGAGCACCGGGCGCCACTCCACGAGCTCGCCTGCGCCCGGCCCTCCGTACCACGACCGGCCCTCGGCGCGGTCGGGCTCGAGCTCGAGCAGGTAGGCGGAGAGCGGCGCCTCGAGGCCGGCGAGCGCGGTCTCGACGCGGTCGGCCGCGTGACGGAACGCCGCACGGCGGGCGCCCGGCGTCGCCGGGACGGCGTCGCCTCTCCCCCACCGCTCCAGCAGCCGGCAGAACGCGATCGCCGCGGCCTCGCACGCCCGCAGCTGGCCCGACGAGCCGTCGGACGTTGGCCGGCGTCGAGCCGTTCGCCTCGAGCACGTCCGCCCAGCCGGTCATCGCGCGACATCCATCAGACCTCGATCACCACGGGCAGGATCATCGGCCGGCGCCGGGTGCGCTCGTAGACGACCTGGCCGATGCCGTCGTGGATGTGCTCCTGGAGGAGCTTGATCTCGGTGACGCCGTTCCCGGCGAGCTCGCGGACGATGCGGTCCGCCTCGTCGCGGAGGTCGCCGATCAGCTCCTCGTCCTCGCCCACGCCGCGCGCGATCAGCTCGGACGGGGCGATCTCTCCGCCGTCCGCCGTCGGTGAGCGCGACGGTCGTCACCACGATCAGGACACCGTCCTCGGACAGCCGCCGGCGGTCGCGGAGCGCGACGTCCTCGACGTCGCCGACCCCGAGCCCGTCGACGAACGTGACGCCCGCCTCGATGCGATCGACGATCCGCGCGCCGTCCGGCGTGAGCTCGACGACGGAGCCGTTCTCGCCGAGCAGGATCGTCCTCGTCGCGCACGCCCGCCTCGCTCGCGAGCCGAGCGTGGGCCGCGAGCATCCGGTACTCGCCGTGGATCGGCATCACCGCCTGCGGGCGGACGAGCGAGAGCAGCGTCCGCAGCTCCTCGGAGCACGCGTGGCCCGAGACGTGGACGGGCGCGATCTCCTGGTGGAGCACCTCCGCGCCCAGCCGCGCGAGCCTGGTTGATCGAGTCGTGCACGCGGAGCTCGTTCCCCGGAACCGGCTTCGCGGAGATGATCACCGTGTCGCCCCGCTCCACCGTCGATGTTCTGGTGGTCCCCGTAGGCGATGCGGGTGAGCGCGGACATCGGCTCTCCCTGGCTGCCGGTGCAGAGGATGAGCACCTCGTCGCGCGGGAGGTCCATCGCCTCCTTCGGCGAGACGATCGCGTCGTCCGGAAGATCGACGTAGCCCGAGGCTCCGCGCGATGTTCATGTTCTTCCGCATCGACCGCCCGACGACGGCCACCTTGCGACCGTTCGCGATCGCCACCTCCGCCGCCTGCTGCACGCGATGGATGTTGGACGCGAACGACGCGACGACGATCCTCCCCGTGCGCAGCGGGATCAGCTGGCGGAACGCCTCGCCGACGAGCCGCTCCGAGCCGGTCATCCCGGGCCGCTCGGCGTTCGTCGAGTCCCCGAGCAGCAGGTCGACGCCACGGTTGCCGAGCTCCGCGAGCGCGCCGACGTCCGTCTTGAGGCCGTCGACCGGCGTGTGGTCGAGCTTCCAGTCGCCGGTGTGGAGCACGCGCCCGGCGGGCGTCTCGACCACCAGCGCCATCGAGTCCGGGATCGAGTGGGCCATCCGCACGAACTCGAGCCGGAACGGGCCGATCTGCATCGAGCTCGCCGCCCGGCGCCGCCTCGGTGAGCTCCGTCGCGGAGCCGAGCCTGTGCTCGTCGAGCTTCGACTTGACGAGGCCGAGCGTCAGCCGGGTGCCGAGCACCTGCCTCGACCTCGACCTCCCGCAGCACGTACGGGAAGCGCGCCGACGTGATCCTCGTGCGCGTGCGTGAGCACGATCGGCCGCAGGACCGGCTTCCCGAGGAGGTACGAGAAGTCGGGCAGCACCAGGTCGACGCCGAAGTGCTCGTCGCGCGGGAACGCGAGCCCTGCGTCGACCACGATCCGCTCGTCGCCGAGCTCGAAGACGGTCATGTTCTTGCCGACCTCGCCGAGGCCGCCGAGCGGGATGATCCTGAGCGGCGTCTCACGGACCGGAGTCTACGGACGGTGCTCGACGGCGAAACCGTCGGGGCTACGCCGCGAGCGCGCCGACGCAGCCCGAGCTGCTCGAGGCAGCTGCGGATCTCGGGCGTCTCCGCCTCGTCGGCCTCGACGAGCGGCAGCCGCAGGCCGCCGACCTCGTGGCCGAGGAGCTGGAGCGCCTTCTTGATCGCGATCGGGTTCGTCTGCACGCGCAGGATCTCGATCGCCGGGCGAAGCTCCTCGTCGAGGGCATGCGCCCGCTCGACGTCGCCGGAGCGGTAGCTCGCGACCATCTCCTTCACCTGCGGGCCGACGACGTGCGTGTGGACGCAGATGCCCCCCACGCCGCCGACCTCGAGGAACGGGAGGATCGAGGTCGTCGTCGCCGGCGTAGAGGTCGAGCCCGCACGCGACGACGTGGCGCGCCGCGTCGATGCTCGGCTTCGCCTGCTTCACGGCCCGGACGTTCTCGATCTCCGCGAGCCGCGAGATCGTCTCCGGCTCCGCGTCGACGACCACCCGCGACGGGATGTCGTAGAAGACGATCGGCCGGTCGGTCGCGGCCGCGACCGCCTCGACGTGGGCGACGATGCCCCGCTGCGGAGGCCTGTTGTAGTACGGCGTCACGACGAGGAACCCGTCGACGCCGATCGCGTGCGCCCGCTCGGTGAGGTGGATCGAGTGGGCGGTCGAGTACGTGCCGGTCCCCGCGATCACGGTGCCGCGGCCGCCGACCGAGTCGACGGCGGCCGCGTAGAGCGACATCCGCTCGTCGTCGGAGAGGGTCGGGGACTCCCCCGTGGTCCCCGTGACGACGACGCCGTCGGAGCCGTTCTCGAGCAGGAACTCGCAGAGCGAGCGGAACACCTCGAGGTCGACCGAGCCGTCCTCGCGGAACGGCGTCACGACCGCGGTCAGGATCTCGCCGAGCACCGCCCGGATTGTACTCGTCCCGGTTTCGGGTAAGGATCCCGCAGTCGTGCAGACAGACTCGCAGAACGGAGGCGTGATGCTCAAGGAGTTCAAGGACTTCCTGATGAAGGGCAACATCGTCGACCTGGCGGTCGCGTTCGTCCTGGGCGTCGCGTTCGGCGCGCTCGTCAACTCTCTCGTGAACAACCTCGTGATGCCGATCGTCGCGATGATCATCGGCAAGCCGGACTTCTCGAACCTCACGTTCACGATCAACGACGCCGTGTTCCGCTACGGCGCCTTCATCACCGACCTGATCACCTTCGTCGCGACCGCGGCGGCGATCTTCTTCTTCGTCGTCAAGCCGGTTGGCGCCGTGATGGCGCGCATGGCGAAGCCGCGACGAGGAGGAGGTCACGGACGAGGAGCGCCGCCACCAGGAGCTGCTCGCCGCGCTCAGGGCGCGCTGAGCACGTCACCCGGGCTCCGCGCGCCGCCGCGGCGCGCGGAGCCTACTCCTCGAGGAGCGCCTCCAGCCCGACGGTCAGGCCGGGCGGGAGCGAGCGCACAGCCTCGATCGCGCGCAGCACGCCCGGCACGAACGCCTCGCGCGAGGTCGTGTCGTGCCGGATCGTGAGCGTCTCCCCCGGCCCGCCGAGGATCACCTCCTGGTGCGCGACGAGACCGGGCAGCCGCACGGAGTGGATCGGCACGTCGCCGCCCATCCGCGCCGCGGTCGCCCTCGCCGTCCCGGACGGCGCGTCGACGCTTCGTGTCCGCATGGAGCTCGACGATCTCCGCGCGCGGGAACGCACGGGCGGCCTCCTCGGCGAACCGCATCATCAGCACCGCCCCGAGCGCGAAGTTCGGCGCGTAGATGCACGGCACGCCCTGCGGCACGCGCGCCTCCGGTCGAGCGCCTCCACGTCGAAGCCGCTCGTGCCGATCACGAGCGGGACACCCGACGCGAGGCATCGCTCCGCGTTGCCGGGAACCGCGTCGGGCCGCGTGAAGTCGACCGCGACGTCGCACCCCTCCGGTCCCTCGCGAGCGGGCGTCGACGACCTCGTGCCCGGCCCGCTCGAGCGCCGGCCCCAGGACCGAGCCGACCTTGCCCGAGGCGCCGAAGAGGCAGACCTTCATGCCCGTTCGCCGAGCGCCGGGTTGACCCGCGCGATCGCGGCCCGAAACCGGGTCTCGCGCGGCCCGATGCCGGCGGCCGACAGGCGCTCGAGCGCGAACAGCGACGCCGCGGCCTCGGTCACGTCCTCCTCGGTCACCGCCCTCACGCGCCGGATCGTCTCCTCGACGGAGACGAGCTCGACGTCGGTGACGAGCGCCCTCCCGAGCCTGGTCATCCGGTTCGACGTGCTCTCGAGCGAGAGGAGCAGCCGTCCCTCGAGGTTCTCCTTCGCCCGCTCGAGCTCGCCGGGGCGCAGGTTGCCGCTCGCGACGTCCACGAGCTCGGCGGCCGTCACGGCCAGGCACTCCGCGAGGTTCTCCTCGCGGGTCCCGACGTAGACGCCGACCTGGCCCGTCTCCGCGTACTGCGAGCCGTACGTGTAGACGCTGTAGGCCATGCCGCGCTTCTCGCGGATCTCCTGGAACAGGCGCGACGAGGCCGATCCGCCGAGGATCGCGTCGAGCAGCGAGACGGCGTAGCGGCGCTCGTCGTCGCGCGCGATCCCCGGGCCGGCGAGGACGACGTGGTACTGCTCCGTGCGCCGGCGCAGGAAGCGGTAGCCGGGCTTCGGCACCCGCGCGAGCAGCGAGCGGCGAACGCGTGAGTCGCCGTTCCGGCTCTCCCGGCGCGCGGCGAACAGGTCGACGAGCCGGTCGTGGGACACGTGCCCCGACGCGGCGAGCACCACGTTCGGCCCGACGTAGGCGCCGCCGTGATAGGAGCGCAGCGCGCGCGGCGAGACCT
>CAVROJ010000012.1:0-3632 GCA_963722755.1 uncultured Actinomycetes bacterium | reverse complement strand
GGGCGAGTCGAGAAGCTTCGCGATGTGAGGGCCGATCGCGTCCTACGCGTCGGGTAGGCGCGCGGGCATTTCACAGCGCGTCCTCGTCCTACGATGCGAGCGTGCTCATCGGGCGGCACGACGAGCAGCGGACGATCGACGACCTGCTTGCCGCCGCGCGCCGCGGCGAGAGCGGAGCCCTCGTCGTCCGCGGCGAGGCGGGCATGGGCAAGACGACGCTCCTCGAGCATGCTGCATCGGCCGGTGACGGAATGCAGGTCCTTCGCACGCGGGGATTCGAGTCCGAGTCCGAGCTCGCGTTCTCCGGCCTGCTCGAAACCCTGCGGCCCGTCCTCGACGACCTCCCTCGCCTCCCGGAGCGACAGGCAGCCGCGCTTCGCGGCGCACTGGCGCTCGAGGCGAGCGACACGGATGTGTACGCCGTGTACGCCGGCACGCTCGGCCTCCTGTCGCTCACGGCGGAGCGCGCCCCGCTGCTCCTCCTGATCGACGACGCGCACTGGCTCGATAGCGGTTCGGCGGCAGCGCTGGCATTCGCGTGCCGGAGACTCGGAAACGAAGGCATCGCTGCGCTCTGGGCGACGCGCACGACGGAACCGACGAGCGTCGTTCTGGACGGGCTGCCCTCGATCACGCTCGCGGGCCTCACCGACGACGAGGCGCTCCGTCTGGTCGTCTCGGCGGATCGGGATCTCTCCCCGGAGACGACGAGAGCGCTCGTCGAGTTGACGGGCGGGAACCCCCTGGCACTCGTCGAGCTCCCGGGCGTGCTGACTCCGCCGCAGCGAGACGGACGCCAACCGATCGAGGAGCCCCTTCCCACGAGCCCGACCCTTCTCGCGGCGTTCGGACGACGGCTCGGAGGACTACCCGAGGAGAGGCGGCGCCTGCTCCTGATCGCGGCGGCGATCGACTCCGCCGACCTCACGACGATCCTCCGCGCCGGTGCGCTCGAAGGGCTCCACGAGTCGCACCTCGAAGTCGCGGAGCGCGCCGGGCTCGTCGTCGTGGAAGACGGGCGCCTCGGCCTGCGCCACCCACTCGTCCGGGCCGCGATCTACGGATCAGCCGACGCCGTCGCGCGGAGAGCGGCCCATCGGGCGATCGCGGCGAGCCTGGCGGACGAGGAGTCCGTCGACCGGCGTGCGTGGCACCGGGCACTCGCAGCGGCGGCGCCGGACGAGGCCGTCGCCGCAGAACTCGAGGGCGTCGCGTCTCGGGCCGAAGGACGAAGCTGGCAGGCTGCGGCGCGGGCGTACGAGCAGGCGGCCCGACTGACACCTGCCCGCGGGGAACGCGCTCGGCGACTCGTCGCCGCCGCGCAGCGCCTGGAATGAGTGCGGCCGGAACGATGCCGCCGAGCCGCTGCTCCGAGACGCGGTCCGGCTCGGCGAGGCCTCCGGCGCTCCTCACGGATGCGGAGCATCTTCTCGGGTGCATCGCGTTCCTCGGAGGGAGGACGGCGGAATCCCTCGAGCTCCTCACGCGCGCCGCAGAGCGCGTTGCCGCAGACGACCCGGCGCGGGCCGCGCGCGTCCTCGCGGACACGGTCGAACCCTGGCTCTCGGCCGGTGACGCGAGCCGCGCGGAAGCGACGGCGCAGCGCGCGTGGGAGCTGAGCCAGGGCGAAGGAGGGTCGTCCGAGATCTGGGCCGCGCTTCGTTACGGCGACGTCCTCGGCTGGCAGGGCGAGGTCGAGCGGGCGGCCGAGCTCTGGCTCCACGCAGCAGCCGTGTCGCACGCCGGCGACCTGCGGAGCCGCTGCGCCGCCGGCGAGGCACTGTTCTCCGCCGGTGACGACGAGCGCGCGAGCACCGTGCTCGAGCGTGTCGTCACCGAGTGCCGAGCCACGGGGTCACCGGGCCTGCTCCCGTACGCGCTGCACTCGCTTGGGCTGGTCGAGACGCGCCGCGGTCGGTTGACAGCAGCGATCGAGGCGGACGCCGAGGCAGCCGAGCTCGCACGTGCGCTCGGCCAACCCCGGGAGCGGTTGATGGCCGTCCGCGGACTCGCCTGGACCGCTGCGCTCCTCGGTCGTGAGGACGACTGCCTGCAGTACCTCGAGGCGGCGGCGGCGGCCTGGGTGAGTCTGGGGCGAGAACCAGAACCCCGACGCGACGAAGGGGATGCTTGCGCTGAGCGTCGGCCGAACCGACGACGCGATCCGGGAGCTCGAAGCACTGGTGGCCGAGCCCTGGGCGCCAGCGGACGCGATCGCGCCGCGCTCGTTCGCGCCCAACCTGGTGGAGGCCTACGTCCGGGCGGGCCGTGACGCCGAGGCGGAGACGACGCTCGAGCGCTTCGAGGCGCTCGCCGACCGGTCGGGAAGGCCCGCGTCCCGAGCGCTGGCGCTGCGCTGCCGCGCGGCGCTCGAGGGGTCCGAGGAGCACTTCGAGGCCGCGCTCGCCCTGCACGACGAGTGGCGCAACTCCTTCGAGCAGGCGCGCACCCAGTTGCTCTACGGCGAGCTTCTCCGCCGGCAGAAGCGCCGCGCGGCTGCGCGCGTCCGGCTTCGTGCGGCGCTTGCGGTGTTCGACGACATGGGCGCCGTCGGCTGGGCCGACCTGACACGCATTGCCCTCAAGGCCACGGGCGAGCGGGCACGGCGCCGCGACCCCTCGACGCTCGACGACCTGACGCCGCAGGAGACGACGGTTGCGCGCCTCGTCGCGTCGGGCCTCACGAACCGCGACGTCGCGGCACGGCTCTTCCTGAGCCCCAAGACGATCGAGACGCATCTCGCGCACGTCTTTCGCAAGACCGGCGTGCGAACGCGGACGGAGCTCGCGAACAAGCTCAGGGATTCACCCGATTCGAGCGTCGCGCTCGGGTCCTAGCGTTCGCCTCGGTTGCCAGCGATGCCCCACGAGGGGCAGAGGCGAGGTGGAGCATGGAATCGACGACAAGCTCGCAGGCCGGCCGGCCGAGCCTCCAGGACGCACCTCGTCCTGGCAACCAGGGGAGGGCGGACAGCCGCCTTCCCCTGGTCGTTCTCGAACGAGGAGGAAGGATCATGCGTACATTCGCGACATTCGCGGCCCTGGCCGCCGCGGCGCTCGTGATCGTCTCGACGGCGGTCGCCGGGCAGACCCGACATCGTCGTCTTGCCGCCTGTCGAGCTCGACGGCCTCTCGCAGCACGACTGCGGTGACTACGAGCTGCTCCTGAGCGGCACGATGGAGCGGCACGTGCGGTACACGCTCGACGATGCGGGAGAGGACATCGCGGAGCACCGGCAGGTCCGGATCATCGGCACCATCTGGAACTCCGCCGAGCCGGCCAACGCCGCGCCGTACCTCCGCTCGATCCAGATCGACTGGGACTACGCAACGGGGGAGCGGGCGATCATCGGCACGACGCGCGTGGTGCTGCGCGGCGAGGGGAACGTCCTCCACGCGAGCGGGATCCGCGTCGAGGACTGGACGGACGTCGATTTCGAGGCCGTCTTCCCGACGCTCCTCTTCCAGGGTGGGCGCTTCGACAGCCTCGACCCCGGCGGCTGGGACCGCCTCTGCGCGGCGCTCCGCTAGCCGCTCTTCGCGGCCGGGACGGGCGGCGACGCCTGTCCCGGCCGCTGCTCACAGGTCGTCGGCCGGGGGGGAACGGTGTAGGGTCGCCCGGTGCGCGAGCGA
>CAVROJ010000011.1:52500-55978 GCA_963722755.1 uncultured Actinomycetes bacterium | reverse complement strand
GGGCCGTGGAGGACTACACGAACAAGTACAAGGGCGAGCAGGTCGAGCTCGCGTTGTTCGGCGGCGAGTACCAGGAGGGGACCCTGACCGCCTACTGCTCGATCGAGGACGTCCCTCACGTCGAGCTCAACGGTCACATCCTCGTCCCTCTCCAGAACGTCGCGAGCCTCCACTGCTCGAGCCGCTGCGATGCGCCCGAGCCCGACTGGCCGCCGCGAGGGCTCGAGGAGCTCGACCGCGACGACCGACCGGACGACGAGGAAGACGAAGGCTGATCGCGGCGGCGTGCGCGGGGCGGCCGCACGCAACATCTTCGAAGGCCTGGCTCCTCGTCGCGCTGCTCGCAGCGGGGTTCGCGGGTGTCGGCTGGCTGCTCGCCGACCTGCGCGGCGCGGTCCTGTTCGCGTTCTGCTCGCTGCTCGCCGCGAGCGCCGCGTACGCGGTCGGCGATCGTGCGCTGCTGGGCATGCTCGGCGCCCGGCCGTTCGCGCTGGCAGAGGATCCGATCCTCCGATCGACGACTGACCGGATCGCGGCGCAGCTCGGGATCACGCCCCCGAAGCTCCAGCTGATCGACGACACGTTCCCGCGTGCGTTCGTCGTCGGACGCGGGCCGCGAAGCTCGACGCTCGCCGTCAGCGCCGGCCTTCTGACCGCCCTCCCCCCGCCCGAGGTCGAGGCCGTGCTCGCGCACGAGCTCGCACACGTGCGCTCGCGCGACGTGCTCACCCAGACGTATGCCGTCCTGCTCTCGACGACGCTGCTCGAGCTGACGCGCATCGGCGGGTTCCTCTCCCGGTTCCTGCTCGCGGTGCTCGCTCCGATCGGCGCGGCGTTCACTCACCTGCTGCTCTCGCCGAGGCGCGAGCACGCGGCGGACGCCGCGGCCGCGGGGCTCGTCGACCCCCACGACCTCGCCGACGCGCTGCTCCGCCTCGATCGCGCGGCCGAGCTCGTCGAGTTCCACGCCGCGCCGTCGACCGAGCCGCTCTACACCGTGAGCCCGTTCGACCACACGGAGCGCATCGCCCGCATGTTCGTCACGCATCCTCCGCTCGCCGAGCGCGTCGCGCGGTTGCGGTCTGCCGAGCGACGCTCGCTCGGACGGACGGTGACGCGCCGAGGCGGCGGTGCCGGCCAGGAATGCCAGAATGCAGGGCCGCCTGGGCGGCGGCCTTTCTGTGGCACGGAGATAACCGGCGGCATCCTACTCTCCCGGGGGCTTGCGCCCCAAGTACCATCGGCGCGAGCGGGCTTGACTTCTCTGTTCGGAATGGGAAGAGGTATTTCCCCGTCGCTATGACCGCCGAACTGTCAAAGGCTCGCGCTCGCCGGCTCTGAGACCGGGGCCCGCGTCACCTTCAAAACTCCATAGCAACCCAACGTGTTCAAAATCAAGACCTCGGGCAATTAGTACGGGTCAGCTGAACGCATTGCTGCGCTTGCACCGCCCGCCTATCGACGTGGTGGTCTTCCACGGCCCTTACTCACTCGAAGTGATGGGGAACCTCATCTCGAGGTGGGCTTCCCGCTTAGATGCTTTCAGCGGTTATCCCATCCAGACGTGGCTAATCAGCAGTGCCCTTGGCAGGACAACTGATACACCAGAGGTCTGTTCATCTCGGTCCTCTCGTACTAGAGACGACTCCTCTCAAGTTCCCAACGCCCATGGCGGATAGGGACCGAACTGTCTCACGACGTTCTGAACCCAGCTCGCGTGCCGCTTTAATGGGCGAACAGCCCAACCCTTGGGACCTGCTACGGCCCCAGGATGCGACGAGCCGACATCGAGGTGCCAAACCCTCCCGTCGATGTGGACTCTTGGGGAGGATAAGCCTGTTATCCCCGGAGTACCTTTTATCCGTTGAGCGACGGCAATTCCACTCTTAACCGCCGGATCACTAAGGCCGACTTTCGTCCCTGCTCGACTTGTCAGTCTCGCAGTCAGGCTCCCTTATGCCTTTGCGCTCTACGCACGATTTCCAACCGTGCTGAGGGAACCATTGCGCGCCTCCGTTACATTTTAGGAGGCGACCGCCCCAGTCAAACTGCCCACCTCACGCTGTTCCCGACCCGGATCACGGCATCGGGTTAGAAGCCCAGAATCCGAAGGGTGGTATCCCAAGGTTGGCTCCACGAGAGCTGACGCCCCCGCTTCAAAGCCTCCCACCTATCCTGGACAGCGAACACCAGACTTCAACGCAAAGCTGCAGTAAAGGTTCACGGGGTCTTTCCGTCCAGCCACGGGTACTCGGCATCTTCACCGAGACTACAATTTCACCGGATCCCTCGTTGAGACAGCGCCCAAGTCGTTACGCCATTCGTGCAGGTCGGAACTTACCCGACAAGGAATTTCGCTACCTTAGGACGGTTATAGTTACCGCCGCCGTTTACCGGGGCTTGGATTCAAAGCTTCGCCCGAAGGCTAACCTCTCCTCGTGACCTTCCGGCACCGGGCAGGCGTCAGCCCCTATACGTCGTCTTGCGACTTAGCAGAGGCCTGTGTTTTTGGTAAACAGTCGCTTGGGCCGTTTCTCTGCGGCCTCCTCGAGCTCGGATCCGCGAAGGATCTTCACCCTACCGAGGCGCCCCTTCTCCCGAAGTTACGGGGCCATTTTGCCGAGTTCCTTAACGAGGGTTCTTCCGATCGCCTTGGTATTCTCTACCTGCCCACCTGTGTCGGTTTTGGTACGGGCACGCCCGTTCTCCCTAGACGCTTTTCTTGGAGGCATGGCTTCAGGAACTTCGCCCATGCGGGCTCGGCATCCCGTCTCAGCCTTGATGGGTGACGGATTTTCCTATCACCCGGCCTACGCGGTTACCCCAGGTCGACCATCGCCTGGGTTTCCCTAGCCTACCCCGTCCCGCCATCGGTCAAGCGAACGGTACGTGGTACAGGAATATCAACCTGTTGTCCATCGCCTACGCCTTTCGGCCTCGGCTTAGGTCCCGACTAACCCTGAGTAGATTAGCTTTACTCAGGAACCCTTGGGCATTCGGCGGAGGAGTTTCTCACTCCTCTTTCGTTACTCATGCCAGCATTCTCACTTCCCATCGCTCCACGACTGGCTTCCGCCGCCGCTTAACCGCAATGGGAACGCTCCCCTACCACTCCACGCAAAGCGTGAAGTCCGTAGCTTCGGCTCCATGCTTGAGCCCCGTTACATTATCCGCGCCCGATCACTTGACCAGTGAGCTGTTACGCACTCTTTGAATGGTGGCTGCTTCTAAGCCAACATCCTGGTTGTCTGTGCAATCAGACATCGTTTGCCACTTAGCATGGAATTAGGGGCCTTAGCCGACGGTCTGGGCTGTTTCCCTTTCGACCACGGAGCTTATCCCCCGCAGTCTGACTGCCGCGCTCTAGATTTCCGGCCTTCGGAGTTTGCCTGATTTCGGTAAGCTGGTAGGCCCCCTAGACCAAACAGTGCTCTACAACCGGGAATGAACACGCGACGCTATACCTAAATATATTTCG
>CAVROJ010000011.1:0-50000 GCA_963722755.1 uncultured Actinomycetes bacterium | reverse complement strand
CACCGCGGACCCATCCTCGGCCAGAGGCCGAAGCTACCTTTTCCCACGTTCCCCGCAGGGATGTGGGGCCATCCGGCATTAATCCGGGTTTCCCCGGGCTATTCCGGTGCCGAGGGCAGGTTATCCACGTGTTACTCACCCGTTCGCCGCTGTCCCCAGGGCCGAAGCCCTGGTTCTCGCTCGACTTGCATGTGTTAGGCGCGCCGCCAGCGTTCGTCCTGAGCCAGGATCAAACTCTCCGTGAAGAAACAGGCTGCCTGGCGAACCAGGCGAACTGTTGTCTCCCTTCGAGCTCTAACGACGTCCTTCCCTGACGGCCGGCCGAGGCCGGACGACAAACGGAAAGACGCCGCTCAAAGGCGTCAGTTCCCGTCCCGCCGGGATGGCAGGACGAGTAATGACGGGATAGACGACATCTGTCGTGCCCGGCCGGCAGGACCGGTCGGGATCGACGCGACATCGCTTCTCGTCGCACACGCACGCTGTTGAGTTTTCAAGGACCGATGCCGGGGAGGGGCCGGGCAACGAAAAGGCCTCCGCTCGCGCCAGAGGCCTTCAATTTCGACGGGCTACGAAAAGGTCGTATCCGAATCGAGCGAAGGCACTCCTGGAGTCGCAGGGCTTTCCATTGCCTCCCTCTCGGGCGGCCGACGGAGTGTAGCAGAGCCCGAAGGGGTGTCAAGACGCGCTAAACCGAGGCTGTGAGCCGCGCGAAGCGCCTCTTGCCGGCCTGCAGAAGCCGCCCCTCGAGGCGCTCCCGCGGGAGGTCGAGCTCCGCGACCGGCTCTCCGTCGAGCTTCACGCCTCCCTGCCCGATCATGCGCCTTGCTTCGCTCGTCGAGAGCCCGAACGCGGCCGAGATGACGGCCGGGAGATGCACCGGGTCGCCGTCGGGGAGCCGATGCTCAGCGATGTCCTCGGGGGTACCGCCCTCACGGACGACCCTCGTGAAATGCGCTTCCGCCTCGCGCGCCGCCTCGTCCCCGTGCGAGCGCCTCACCACGAACCGCGCGAGCTCGAGCTTGGCCTCCATCGGCTCGCCGTCGGGCACCGGCTGCTCGGCGACGAGCGTCCACCACTGCTCGAGCATGTCGTCGGGTATGCGCATCGTCCTCCCGAACTGCTCCTCCGGGGAGGCGGTCAGGGGGATGTTGTTCCCCACGGACGAGCTCATCTTGGCGCCGTCCCACGAGAGCAGGAGCGGCATGGTGAGAACCACCTGCGGGCCGAGCCCGTACGCCTCCATCACCGTTCGCCCCGCGAGCAGGTTGTAGAGCTGGTCGGTCCCGCCGAGCTCCACGTCGGCCTCCACGGCGACGGAGTCGTAGGCCTGCATCAACGGGTAGAGGAGCTCCGAGACCGAGATCGGCTCGTTCGCCCGGTACCGGTTCGCGAAGTCGTCGCGCTCGAGGATCTGCGACACGGTCGTCGTCCGTGTCAGGCGAAGGACGTCCGCGAAGTCCAGGCCTGCCAGCCATTCGCCGTTGAAACGCACCTCGGTGCGGTCCCGGTCGAGGATGATCATCGCCTGGTCGATGTAGGTCCGCGCGTTCCGGTCGATTTCCTCGGGATCGAGGAGCGGACGCTCGCTCGAGCGTCCCGACGGGTCGCCGATCCGAGTCGTGTAATCGCCGATGATGAGGACACCGAGGTGGCCCGCGTCCTGGAAGGCGCGCATCCTCTGCAGGGGAATCGCCCGGCCGATGTGGATATCCGGAGAGGTGACGTCGATCCCCAGCTTGACCCGCAACGGGCGATCGAGCTCGAGCTTCTCCGCGAGGCCGTTCTCCGGGAGCAGGTGCACCGCGTTGCGCGCGAGGACGGAGAGAGGCGTGCTCGTGCTCACCGGGAGCCGATCGTACCCGTGCCCGGCTCCGCCCCCTGCTCTCCGCGATCCCGTCTCCGAGCGCGGAGAGGCCGATCGCCGCCGCGAGCACGTGCAGATCGCGCTCCCGCGCGGGTTCGACCGCCATGCCGCGAGAGGTGCCGCCTCGCGCGCCGGCAGCCAAGGCTCCCTCAGAACGGGTAGGGCGCGAGGCTCCAGGCCGCCGCGGCGTACCAGACGCCGAAGGCCAGGCTCGCAAGGCCGAGACCGGGAGCCGCCGCCGCGACGGCGCCGCGCGTCCCACCCGCGCCGAGCACGGCGCCGAAGCCGGTGGTGACGAGCGTCATCGAGACGGCGGTGAAGACAGCGAGCACGAGCAGCGCCGCGATCGCGACCTCACGGCTCGGGATGGCGGCCAGGAGGAGCACGCCGACGCCCGCGCTCCCGCCCATCCCGTGGACGAGCCCGATCCCGAAGGCGCCGTGGGAGGTGCGTACCGGGTGCGCGTGGTCGTGCATCTCGTCGCCGTGGCGCTCGAACGCGCCGTGACGCCAGCGCACGAGGAGGCGCACGGCTAGGAACACGATCAGGGCAGCCACCGCGGACTCCGCGCCGCGCTGGACGTTCTCGGGGAGGTACCGCTCGGCGACGAGGATCGGGATGCCGAAGACGACGAGCGTGACGGCGTGCCCGACGCCCCACCACAGCCCGAGGCGTGCCGCCGCGCCGGTGGAGCGCTCACGGCCCGACGCGACGAGCGTCGAGACCGCCGCGATGTGGTCGGGGTCCGTGGCGTGCCGGAGGCCGAGCAGCACGGCGACGAGGATGACGACCCCGATGGACGCTCCCTCCGACAGTCCTGCGATCCACTCGTCCATGCCGAACATCCTCGTGGCTCCTCTCCGTCGTCGGTTCTGTGACGCGTCTGGTTCGCCGGGAGCGGCCTTCCGGTTCGGTCGGAGCTCAGGTGATGCCGGGGATCGCCCGGGCGGTGATCACGACGCCGACGGCCAGGATCACGAGCGCGCTGACCGCGGGGAGCGCGCGGATCACCGGGCCGTCGAATCGCGCCCTCGTGAAGGCGCGCCGCGCGAGCACCGCAGCGAGCCCGATCGCCGTGATCGTGGCGGCGAGACCGACGCTGAACGCGACGATCAGCGCGAGCCCGAAGGCGACCCGGTGAAGCGCGATCGCGCTCAGCAGGACGACGAGCGCCGACGGGCAGGGAAGCAGCCCGGCCGCGATCCCCACGCCGAGGAGCCCGCGCGACGAGAGCCCGCCGTGGTCGTGGTCGTGATGGTGGTGCTCGTGCGCGTGGTGGTCCTGGTGGTGGCCGCCCCCGTCGTGGGAATGGCGACGGTGCCGGCCGCGCAGGCGGCTTCGCAGCACGCCCGCCCCCACGCCGACGACGAGCAGTCCGGAGACGAGGGTCAGCCAGGGATAGAGCTGCTCCGGAACGAGGAACTGCGAGAGCATGAGGGTGACGAGCCCGAGCGCGAACACGCCGGCCGTGTGCGTGACGGTCACCGTCGCGCCGAGCACGAACGCATGTCGCGCGCGTCCCCGCGTCCCGACCAGGTAGCCCGCCACGAGCGCCTTGCCGTGGCCGGGGGTGAGCGCGTGCGCCGCACCCCAGAAGGCGGCGACGAGGAGCGAGACGAGCACCGCGCCGAGCGACAGCTCCCCGCGGCCGATCAGGCTCTCGAAGCCGCCCCGCGAGTGGACGGGCGCGGCCGATCGGTCGATCGAGGGAGCCGCGCCGGCGACGTCGCCCGGGGTGAAGAGCGCCGTCGCGGAGCGCACGTCGAGCGGCGAGGCGAGCAGGTCCTTCGGGTACGCGCGCAGCTCGTCCGAGGCGCTTCGAGCCGGGACCGTGGAATCGAGGAGGCGGGCGCCGTCGCGCGACACGAGGTGATCTCCCGCCACCCGATCCGGTCCGGGAAGGCGCGGTCGGCGAAACGCCAGCTCGCCGCCGCCGAGGGGCGCCGCGTAGATCGCCTCGAAGCGGATCGTCTCGAGGCCACCGGCGCCCTTGCGGGAGGACACGCGGTGCGTGACGGGCACGAGCGCCGTGCGCACGCCGTCGAGCCGGAGGTCGAGCTCCCGTGCGAGTGTCGCTGCGTAGCCGGGCGCCCGCACTCGTCTCCGGACTGGAAGGACGGGATCTCGGCCAGGTCGAGCACGTACCGGACGAACACGCGCTTGCCCGGCGAGCTCGATACCTGCGTAGTGGTTGACGGTGAAGTTCCCCAGGGGATGCGCGGAGGCCCCCTCCGGCCGGCCGAGGGCGGCGCACCCCGCGAACGCCAGGATCGAGGCGATGAGCGCGAGTCGCCTCACCGGAGTGCCTCGCTCGCGACGGAGCCCCAGCGCACCGAGAAGTGCGGGCTCAGGTCGAGCGCCCTGCGGTACCACGCCCGCATCGCCGGTCGGTCGCCGGCGCACCCGGCTGCATAGCCGCGGTGGAAGAAGAGCAGGGCGTCCCGGGTGCCGAGGCGCAGGGCGCGATCGAGCCAGCGCTCCGCCTCGCGGCAGCGGCCGGCACGCGCGAGCGCCCAGCCGAGCGCGTCGTCGCCGAGGATCGACGGCCGGTCGGCCCGTGCCTGCCGGGCAAGGCGCACCGTCTCGGCCGGCCGGATCCGGTGGTCGGCGCGGAAGACGGCGGACTCGAGGTCGACCCGGAGCCCGTTCCTCACGAGCAGGCGGTCGATCGCCGCGACGGTGGAGAACTGCTTGCGGGCCTCTGCGGCCCTGCGCTGCCGCTCGAGGAGGTCGCCGAGCAGCGTGACGAGCTGCGGCAGCGGGACTGCCGTCGCCGCCCGGCGGGCAGAGGCGATCGCGTCCCCAGCCGCCCGCGAGCGGCCTCGATGCGTGCCTTCTGCTCGAGCGCGAAGACGTATCCGGGGAAGAACGCGAGCGCTGCCCGCACGTGCGCAGCCGCGCGCTCGACGCGTCCTCCGCCGAGCTCCAGCTTGGCCAGCTCGACATGCGCCCAGGCAGCCGGCTCGGGTGAGCCGCCCGCCGCGTTCAGCGCCAGCTGCATGGCCGAGATCGCCCCCGGGCGGTCGCCGATCAGCTCACGTGCATAGGCGATGCGCGCGTAGGACGAGAGGGTCGGCTTGACCGCGACCATGCGCTCGAACGTCGCGAACGCCTCGCGGTACCGCCCGAGCTCGACGAGGGCGTCACCCACGACGCCGTACGGCCGCGCTGCGAACGGGGCCAGGGTGCGTGCGCGGCGGCCGAGAGCGAGCGCGCCGCGGAAGTCGTGCCGGATGAGCGCGAGGTTGCCGAGCCCGAGCGTGGCGGTCGCGTCGCGCGGTCGCGCCTCGAGAGCGCCCCGAAGCGCTCGCTCCGAGCGCGGGAGGAACCCCGGGTCGCCGGTCTCGCGCCAGCGAACCTGGTACGCGAGGCCGAGCGTCCCGAGGCGGTCGGGATCGCGAGGGGCGGGGTGGGCGAGCCCCGCCTCCAGCATCGCGACAGTCGCCGCCGTGCCGCCCCCGCGGCCGAACCCCGAGAGAGCGGTCTCGAGGTCGAGCCGCGGAGCGGCTGCGGCGGTCGCCCCGGCAGGACGGGTCTCGGTGAGGACGCCGCCGAGCAGGCTGCCGATGCCGAGCGCGACCGCCACTGCGCCGGCCACGAGCACTGCCGTCGTCCGCCTCATCCGAGCCCTCCCCCCGCCTACCGGTGACCCGTGTGCGCGTAGCCCTGGTTGGGCGCCGCGACGTAGGGGAAGTTGGGCAGGAACGTGTTCTCGTTCAGGTCGACGCCGTCGCCCACGATGTTGTTCGGGCTCAGGTTGCAGAGCCCGAGCAGGCTGTTGAGCGTCGTGCCGTAACCGCACGCGACCGCGCGGATCTCGATGTCGGTCACGTCGTCGACGAGCCGCCGGCCGTTCGGGAAGCCCTGGAGGTCGCCCGCCAGGACGCCGAGCTTGTTGGGGCTCGCCGTCGGCGGGATCGCCGTGTTGAGCCGCAGGAGGTCGGCACGCCTGTCCCCGGTGAAGGTGAAGGGCGAGCCGTCCGGCAGCCTGACACCCGTCAGCAGGACGGAGACCAGGTCGTTGCGGCCTTGCGTCGGAGTGTCCGGGAGCGCCGGGTAGAGGAAGTTCACGAGCCCGGCGAGCTCCGGCTTCAGGTAGTGCTGCTCGAACTGGCCGTCGTCCTTCGGGTCGGTGGCGTTCCAGCGGTCCTTCTTCCCGAGCGGGATGATCACCTCGTTGACGAGCGGGTTCGCCGAGACGCGAGACCTGCACGAGCGGGCCGTTCGCGTCCACCGTGCCGTCACCGCGCAGGATGCGGACCTTGGGCCGGCTCGCAGACGCGTAGATGCCGACGATCCCGTCCGCGTTCGGGGCCTCGACCAGGTCCGTCTTCGGCACCTGGATCGCGATCGAGTGCGTGTTGTAGTTCAGCGACGCCGTCCTGCCCTGCCGCCGCGACGTTCGGCGGGAGGATGTGGAACGCGTTGAACGGCCGCAGCCCGCCAGGTCGAAGATCGAGCCGAGGTCGACGAAGAACGGGTCGTCGCGCGGACCGGCGAAGACCTTGCGGCCGCCGCCGAGGGAGACGACCACCGGCGTACGGGTCGTACGTCGGGTCGTCGAGCGCGGGCCGATGTTCGCCGGCGGCACGACGAGGTTCGCTGCCGAGCACCGTCGCGGCGCCGTGCTCGTCGACGCGGGTGACCGTGTAGGTCTGGCGGACGCCAGGTTCGGCGCTCGCCGCGTCGGAGCCGATCGGGCCGGTGTTGTAGAGGAACGTGTTCGCGGTTGGCGAGCTTGGTCTCGAAGCGGAACTGGTACGTGACGTCCTCGACCGCGTCACCGTCGTTGTCGACGTGGATCTCGTACAGGACGTCGGGTCGAACTGCGTAGAAGTTCGGCCCGCCCGCGGGATCCTCGAGCGGGATGTAGTTGGCGACGATCAGGGTCACCGTGTCGGGCGCGTCCGGGCTGACGAACGCGTAGACGTCGGTGTTGTCCGCGCGCCGGATCGTCCGCGATCAGCGGCGCCTCCCGGTGGCTCGACGCGGTCGCGCCGCTCGGGCGCGCTGCCGGCGACGGCCACGGCTGCCGCGAGCGAGCGCCGCGCATAGCGCCGAGCACGAGCCGCGAGTGTCCTGATTCCCTCCTTCATCTCCCACGTGCTCCTTTCGTCGTCCAGGCGGTCGTCGCTTGCTCGTTCGGGCGGACGGTCCGGTGCTCGGTTCGGCGCCGGAGCCGGGCCTGCCGGGCGAGCGACTAGGCGCTTCTGGGCCCTTCGTGTTGTCGAACCCGGACTTCGGGTCCGCGACGTAGGGGAACGCGTCGAGCAGGGTGACGTCGTCGCGTGTCGACGCCGTCGCCGAGCGGGAGCTTCATGCCCTTGAGGAACCCGCCCACGGCCTGCTCGGCGATGTCGACCACGTCGTCGCCCAGGCGGCGGCCGTTCGGCCAGCCCTGGGTGTCCCCGGCGAGGACGCCCAGCCGCTTCGGGTTCCTCGTGACGGGGATGCCGAGGTTGAGCCGCAGCACGTCGGCGAGCTTCGGCCCGGTGAAGTTCAGCTTCGGCACGCCTGTGAGCAGCACCGCGACCAGGTCGTCACGGTTCTTCTCCGGGGCGCCCAGCTTGTACAGCTTGTTGATCACCGCGGCGAGGATCGGCTCGTGTAGTACTTGCGGAACTCCGATTCGTTCCACGGCTGGAGCGCGTTCCAGCGGTCCTTGAGCCCGGTCGGGATGACCACCTCGTTGACGAGGGGATTGCCGAGGCGGTTGACCTGCACCCACGCGCCGGAATCGCGGGTCGTGGAGCCCCGGGTCGTGACCTTGCGACGGTCGACCGAGGCCCAGACGCCGATCGTGCCGTTCTTCGCCTGAAGGCCGGCGATCGGGCACCTGGACGCCGATCGTGTGGACGCCGTAGCCGGCGAAGAAGTCCTTGCCGCCGCCCATGTTGCCCGTGCCCTTCCGGATCGCGACCAGGTCGAAGACCGCGCCGATGTCGCCGAAGAACGGGTCGTCCCGCTGGCCGGCGAACGCCTCGAGTCGCCACCGTCGAACGAGACGATCGACTTCGTGGCCAGGTTCCGGTAGTCCGGCGTCGAGCGCTTGCCGATGTTGTTCGGCGGCGTCGTGCCCCGGGCGACCACCGTCGTCCGGCCCTTCGCGATCCTCGTCACGGTGTAGGGCTGGGCCGTGTCACCGAGGAAGAACGGCCCGGTCTTGCGCCGGAACTCGAACCGGTAGATGACGTCGGGGCGCACGTCGCCCGTCGTGTCGATCTTCAGGTTGTAGCGAGCGCCGGGCGAGAACGTGTAGTAGTGCGGCCCGGCGCCCGGATCCTCGCCGGGGATCACGTTCGCCAGGACGGTTACCGTGCTCGGCCTGTCGGGGCTGCGGAACGCGTAGACGTCCGTGATGTCCGCCGAGGGGTCGTCCGCGATCAGCGGGGCCTCCCGGTGGCTGGACGCGGTCCCGTCCGACGGGCCGAGCGTGACCGCCGCGCCGAGCGCGGCTGTACCGATCGCGGCAGCGAGTGCCGCGATCGCGATGGCCTTTCGCATCGTCGTGCTCCTTCCGTGGGGGTCATCGGTCATCGCGAGGTTGTTCGCGGCCCCCACCGCGCCGGTTCGGACCGCGCGCTCGAGTGCAGCGAACCGCTGGACGCGCGCAGCCGAATCAGGGGCGTGCTCGCCGCCACGCTCTCCAGGCCTGCCCTGATTCGCCAAGATGAACGGGCGTTGCCCCGGGACACGCACCTGTCCGACGAGGCGCTCGTGGCGCTCGTGGCGCGCGGCGACGACAGCGCGCTCGGCGAGCTGTACGACCGCGTGGGCCGGGTCGCGTACGGGATCGCCTATCGCATCCTGCGCGACGAGCGACTCGCCGAGGACGCGGTGCAGGAGGGATTCCTGGCCGTGTGGCGCTCGGCCGCGACGTTCCGCGCCGAGCGGGCCAAGGCGAGCACCTGGATCGTGACGCTCGTGCACCGCAGGGCCGTCGACATCGTGCGCAAGGAAGAGCGGCGGCGAGCCGAGCCGCTCGAGGCGGAGGCCCGTCCGGACGCGGCGGATCCCGCCGGGTCTGCCGAGGATGCCGCCTGGCTCGACTTCGAGCGCGACCGCGTGCAGGCGGCGCTCAGGACGCTTCCCGACGCGCAGCGCGAGGCGATCGAGCTCGCCTACTACGGCGGCTATTCGCAGTCCGAGCTGGCCGAGAGGCTCGGGCTGCCGCTGGGTACCATCAAGAGCAGGATGTTCGCGGGCCTCGCGCGGCTGCGCGAGGTGCTGGACGACGCCGAATCAGAGGGATCATGGACGCCGAAGCTCACGAGCTGATTGCCGGATACGCGCTCGACGCGCTCGACGAGGCCGACCAGGCGCGCGCCAAGGAGCTGCTCGCGAGCTCCGAGGAGGCGCGCGAGGAGCTCCGGTCGCTCACCGAGGTTGCCTCGGCGCTCGCGACCGCGGCTGTCGGCCCCACGCCCCGCCCCGAGCTGCGGCAGCGGATCCTCGACGCCGCGCGCGCCGAGCCCCAGAACGTCGTCTCGCTGGAGGAGCGGCGGCGCTCGCGCCTCGTCCCCGTGCTCGGCGTCGCGGCGGCGCTCGCGGCATGCGCTGCGCTCGCGGTCGGGCTCTGGGGCGCCTCCGTCTCGTCCGA
The DNA here is from genome assembly GCA_963722755.1 of uncultured Actinomycetes bacterium. Lineage (GTDB taxonomy): Bacteria > Actinomycetota > Thermoleophilia > Gaiellales > Gaiellaceae > Gaiella. Next base: position 40,533 of record CAVROJ010000011.1, on the reverse strand, counting down.
CCTCGACGACGCCCGCGACGCACTCGAGCGCGAGCGGGCCGCGGCGGCCGTGCTCGCGCAGCCCGTGTCGGAGTCGTCACTCACCGGCAACACGGGCCGGCTCGTCGTCGGCGAGGACGGGCGCGCCGTTCTCGTCCTGTCGAGCCCACCGCCGGTGCCGGCCGGCAAGACGTACCAGATGTGGGTGATCGACGACGGCAAGCCGGTCTCGGGCGGCCTCTTCGCGGCGGACGACGGCACGCTTGCGATCCCGGTCGACGGCCGCGTCGCCGAAGGCTCGGTCGTCGCGGTCACGGTCGAGGACGGCGGCGGGGCCGAGGCGCCCTCGGGTGAGCCGGTGATCGCTTCCGAGCCCGTCACGCTCTCGTAGCCGCGTTCGGCACGAAGACGTCACAGAGGCTCTCCGATCCCGACCCGTACACTCGTTCGGGTGACCGACCTGCGTCCGGCTCTCCGGGAGCTCTTCGGCTTCGACGACTTCCGCCCGGGCCAGGAGGCCGTGGTGCGGGCGGCGCTCGCCGGCGTCGACACCCTCGCCGTGATGCCCACCGGCGCCGGCAAGTCCCTCACCTACCAGCTTGCGGCAATGCTGCGGCCGTCTCCGACGCTCGTCCTCTCGCCGCTCATCGCACTGATGAAGGACCAGGTCGACAAGCTCCCTCCCCGGGTCGGCTCGACAGCGACCTTCGTCAACTCGTCGCTCGGCGCGGACGAGGCGGGGGCGCGTCTCGAGTCGGTGCGCTCGGGTGCCACGAGGATCCTCTACGCCGCGCCGGAGCGGCTGCGCCAGGAGTCGTTCGTCCGCACCCTCAGGTCGATCGGCGTCGGCCTCGTGGTGATCGACGAGGTGCACTGCGTGAGCATGTGGGGCCACGACTTCCGCCCCGACTACCTCTTCATCCGCCGCGCGCTCGACGAGCTCGACGGGCCGGCCGTGCTCGGCATGACGGCGACGGCGACGCCTGCGAACGCCTCTGCGATCGCCGACGCCCTCGGGCGGCGGCTCCAGCTCGTGCGGACGAGCGTCCACCGGCCGAACCTCCGCTACGACGTGGAGCGCGCGGAGAACGCCGAGGAGCGGCTGCGCGCGCTGCTCCACCGCTTGCGCCGGCTGGAGGACGGAGTCGCGATCGTCTATGCGCGCTCCCGGCGCTCGTGCGAGGAAATCGCCCGGACGCTGCGCGGGCACGGGATCGGTGCCGAGCACTACCACGCCGGCCTCGAGGCGGCCGAGCGGACGCGCGTCCAGGAGGCCTTCGTCGACGGGCGCACGCCGGTCGTCGTGGCGACAACGGCGTTCGGCATGGGGATCGACAAGGCGAACGTCCGCCTCGTGGCGCTCGTCAACTATCCCGACTCACTGGAGAGCTACGTCCAGATGGTCGGCCGCGCAGGACGGGACGGCCGCCCCAGCGACACCGTGCTCCTCGCAGGGGACGCCGACGCGTCGGCGCTGCGGCGCTTCGCGCTCGGCGACGTCCCGACCCCGGAGCTCCTGCGGCGCGTCTACCGCGCGCTGCGCGACGCGGGCGGGACGGTCGAGCCGGAGGCGCTCGACCGGGCGGCCGGGGACGGCCACGATCCGCGCGTCCTCGTCGGGATGCTCGAGCAGGCGGGCATCGTCCGCCGCGGCTACGACGCGGGACGTGCGATGCGGGTCGAGCTCCTTCCCGTCGCCGCCGGCGCCGGCGGTGCCGTCGACACGCTCCTCGACCGTTACGCTCGCGAGTCCGCCGCGCGCGTGGAGCGCATCGTCACCTTCACGGAGGTGGAGCGCTGCCGCCATCTCCAGGTCGCAGAGCACTTCGGCGAGACGCTCGACGGGCCCTGCGGGGCGTGCGACGTCTGCGCGCCCCGGGACGAGCGCCGCACGGCGCCGATCGCGGCCGCGTCCGGGCCGCTGCCGGACGACCCGGCCCGGACGATCGTCGACGCCGTCGAGGCGCTCACCTGGCCGCTGGGACGGCGCAGCCTCGTCGCGATGCTGCGGGGCTCCGTCAAGGCGCCGCCCTCCGCCCGGCGCTCCTCGGCGTACGGGTCGCTGGCGGCGGCGTCTGAGGCCGAGGTGACCCGTTGGGTGCGCGCGCTCGAGACCGCCGGCGCGCTGGTCGAGGTCGAGAGCGAGGGGTTCCGCGTCCTCCACGCGAGGCCGTCCGCCGACCTCCCGTCGCTCGGCCGCCCCGTCGTCTCGCAGGGGAGCGAGCCGCTCGTGGCGGAGCTTCGCGCCTGGCGGTCGCGACGGGCGCGGGAAGACGGCGTTCCGGCATTCGTCGTGCTCCACGACACGACTCTCCACGAGCTCGCGGCCCGTCGACCCGCCTCGTCCGCAGAGCTCGCCGGGGTGAAGGGGCTCGGGCCCGCGAAGCTCGAGCGCTACGGCCCCGAGCTGCTCGAGGTGCTCGCAACCGCGTAGCGCCGCCGATTCGCCCTGGGCGGGGCTACAATTCGCCGCGCAGTGCGGCTTCGACGACGTACGGAGGAGGCGGCGCCGAGGCGCGGCCGGATCCGGAAGCTGCGACTCCTGGCGCTGCTGCTCGTCCTTCTCGCGCTCGCGGGCGTGGCGTTCAGCTACGGCCTCGTGACGGCGATCCGCAGCGAGCTCGGAGCCCTCGACCCCTCCAACCCGAGGGGCGACGTCGACACCGTCATCTACTCGGCGCCCAACAAGTCGGGGCAGCGCCGCGTGCTGGCGATCCTCCGCGGAGACGAGAGCCGGGTGCTCGTCCCCTCCGACGAGATCGCGCCGATCATGAAGCAGGCGATCGTGGCGGTCGAGGACAAGCGCTTCTACGAGCACAACGGCGTCGACGTCCGAGGGATCCTCCGCGCCGCCTGGGAGGACATCCGGAGCAAGTCCGTCGTCGAGGGCGGCTCGACGATCACACAGCAGTACGTCAAGAACGCGTACAGCCGCAACGACCAGACGATCGCGCGCAAGGTGCGCGAGGCGGCGCTCGCATGGCAGCTCACCCAGCGCTGGTCGAAGGACCGGATCCTGACCGCCTACCTCAACACGATCTACTTCGGCAACGGCGCCTACGGGATCCTCCAGGCCGCCCGGACGTACTTCGAGGGCAAGAGCGCGCGAGGAGCTGACGCTCCCCGAGGCAGCGCTGCTCGCGGGGATCCCCGCCAGCCCCGCGCTCTACGACCCCGTGCAGCACCCCGCGGCCGCACGTCAGCGGCGTGCGTACGTCCTCGACCAGCTCTACGAGCAGGGCCGGATCACCGCCGCCGAGCAGCGCAAGGCGAACGCCACGCCGCTGCCCAAGCCCGAGGACGTCGGGCTGCCCGGGACGCGGGGGCCGGCGCCGTACTTCGTCAACTACGTCACCGACCAGCTCGTCGCGCAGTACCGCGCGGAGCGCGTGTTCGGCGGCGGGCTCGAGGTCACGACGACGATCGACCTCGACCTCCAGGAGAAGGCGCGGCGAGGCGATCGAGAAGGTCCTGCGCAACCCGGACGGGCCCGCGGCGGCGCTGGTCGCGATCGATCCACGCACGGGCGCCGTCAAGGCGATGTTCGGCGGAACGAACTTCCGGCGCAGCCAGTTCAACCTCGCGACGCAGGCGGAGCGCCAGCCTGGGTCGTCCTTCAAGCCGATCGTGCTAGCAGCCGCGTTCCGCACGGGCATCGCTCCGGGGACGCGCATCACCTCGAAGCCGATCGAGATCGTGGCCGGAGACCGGATCTGGCCCGTGAAGAACTACGAGGGCAGCTACCTCGGCCAGGTCGACCTCGCACGCGCGATGGTCTCGTCCGACAACTCCGTGTACGCGCAGCTGACGAACATCGTCGGCCCGAAGGCGATCGTCGAGACCGCGCACCGCCTCGGGATCCGCTCCAACCTCCCGGCCTACTTCTCGATCGGCCTGGGCTTCGTCGCGGTCAACCCGCTCGACATGGCGCGGGCGTACGCGACAATCGCGAACGACGGGAAGCGCGTGGACGGCTCGATCACCAGAGACCGTCCGCGCGTCGTGCGCAGCGTGCGGTTCCGGAAGAGCGGCAAGGTCGTCGACAACGAGCCCGTCGCCCGACGGGTCCTCGGGCCCGCCCAGGCAGCGACGATGACGACGATCCTCGAGCGGGTCGTCGAGCAGGGCACGGGTCAGCGGGCGCAACTCGCAGACCGCACCGCGGCCGGGAAGACGGGCACGAACGACAACTACGCCGACGCGTGGTTCGTGGGATACACGCCCGAGCTCGCGGTCGCCGTGTGGGTCGGGTACCCGAACGAGCTCCGGCCGATGGAGACGGAGTTCAACGGCGAGCCCGTCGCGGGCGGCACATTGCCGGCGCTGATCTGGAAGGCGTTCATGACACGCGCGCTCGACAGCAGGGCCGCCGACGTCGTTCACGCCGCCGCCGTACCTGCCCTCGTACGACGCCCGGGTCGTGTTCCGCGGCGGCAAGTGGCGGCTCGACAACGGCTTCTGCCCCGCCACCCGCGTGATCAGGTACTTCGCAGGGCGCCTGCCGGAGTCGACGGCGGCCTGCTACGCGAACGAGGTCTCGGTTCCCGTCGTCGTCGGCCGCTCGGTCGAGTCGGCCCGGGTCGCCCTGCGCTCGGTGCCGCTCGCAGCCGACGTCGTCTACGTGCCCGCGAAGCCCCGCACGCGACCGGGCGAGGTGATGAAGCAGACGCCGCGAGGCGGCTTCCTCTCCGCGAACGGGACGGTGCGCCTCTGGGTCTCCGCCGCGCAGGACGGCCTCGTACCGAACCTGATCGGCTCGAGCCTGCCCGACGCGCGGGAGCGAAGCCGAAAGCTGAAGCTCAAGCTGAAGATCCAGTACGGCGACGGCCCGGCAGGGACGGTGGTCAAGCAGAGCCTCGAGGCCGGTGTCGCGGTCAAGCCGGGGCTGCCGCTCACGCTGCTCGTCGGCCGCGGCTCGACCAGCTAGTCCCTTTCTCGACGTAGCGCCAGTCGTGGTCGGCGGCGCGGGTGATGCCGATCCGGGTGTCCGCTCGACGGGGGCAGCGCGGTCGGGCGCGACGAGCTCGAACGGCGGGACGCCCAGCTCGGCACCGTCGTGGGTGCCGTGAGGCCGAGCGCCTGCGTCAGCCGCCCCGGGCCCGAGCAGAGCAGCCTGTCGTCGTCGGTGCCCCGGCGGGCGCGCATCCGGTCGAGCCCGTGGGTCGGCTCGAGTGCCCGGAGGAGTACGGCGGAGCCGTGGCCGACCGGCCCGCAGACGACGTTCGCGCACCAGTGGATCCCGTAGGAGCGATACACGTACAGCCGCCCGGGCTCGCCGAACATCACGGCGTTCCGCTGCGTCGGGCCGCGGAACGAGTGGCTCGCCGGATCGTCGGCGTCGTACGCCTCGACCTCCACGATCCGCCCCCCGACGCCGTCGACGAGGAACGTCCACCCGATCAGCGCGGGCGCAGCGTCGTGCACGCTCCCTGCGACGAGCTCCGCGAGCGTCACTCCGAAGACTCGAACAGCTGCGGATGCCGAGCGACGGCACCGCGTGCGGAGCGGCGTCGCCGCGAGGCCGGCTCGGCGACGCTCTCGATCTCCTCGAGGATCGTCTCCTGCGTGCGCGAGGCGACGACCGGCTCGGGGATCCCCTCGACCCACACGAGCGTGCGCCGGCCGCTGCCGCGGTCGTCTCCGGTGATCGGCTCGAGGGCATAGATCCGGTCGGCCCGCACGTACTTGCCGAATCCGAGGAACACCATCCCGTGGCCCGCCATGGGCCGTAGTATCGCCCTCCCGCACGGCCGCGTGCCACGACTCGGCGGCCGCGAGGGCCATGGCCCGAGCGGCCACTTGACAGGAATCGGTGTCAGACACCGTTTTCTGTCAAGGGTGAACCTGTGCCGATTCTGTGCCGCTCGTCCACAGCCTGGCGCGCGGATCATGCTCGCGATCGCGCATGGTCGCACGGGTAGGCTCGCCTGGCCGTGGCGCGCATCTACCTCTCCCCTCCCCACGTCACCGGCCGTGAGGCAGAGCTGGTCGGCGAGGCGATCGCGTCGAACTGGATCGCGCCGCTCGGGCCCCAGGTCGACGCGTTCGAGGCGGAGCTCTCGGCCGTCGTGGGCGTCGAGCACGCCGTGGCGCTCTCGAGCGGCACGGCGGCGCTCCATCTCGCGCTCGTCGTGCTCGGGATCGGCCCCGGCGACGAGGTCGCGTGCTCCAGCTTCACGTTCGCGGCGAGCGCGAACGCGATCACCTACACGGGAGCGACGCCGTTCTTCGTCGACGCGGACGAATCGACGTGGACGCTCGACCCGGCGCTGCTCGACCGCGCGATCACGGAGCGCCGCGACGCGGGCGCGCGTGTCCGCGCCGTCGTCGCCGTCGACCTCTACGGCCAGTGCTGCGACTACGACGCGCTCGCGGCGGTCTGCGCGCGCCACGACGTCGTGCTCGTCCAGGACGCCGCCGAGTCGCTCGGGGCGACCTATCGGGGCGCGCCGTCAGGCGGGCAGGGCGCGCTCGCGGCCTTCTCGTTCAACGGCAACAAGATCATCACGACGAGCGGCGGCGGGATGCTCGTCTCTCCGAGCCGGGACCTGGTCGAGCACGCGAGGAAGCTCTCGACGCAGGCGCGGGAGCCCGTCGCCCACTACGAGCACACCGAGGTCGGCTTCAACTACCGGATGAGCAACATCCTCGCGGCGCTCGGGCGCGCGCAGCTGGAGTCGCTCCCCGAGCGGGTCGCCACGCGGCGGCGGATCCGCGACCGCTACCGCGAGCTGCTCGACGGCGCGGCCGGGATCACGTTCATGCCCGAGGCGCCGTACGGGACGACCAACGCCTGGCTCACCTGCGTCGTCGTCGACCCTGCCGCCTTCGGGATCGATCGCGAGGCCGTCAGGCTGGCGCTCGAGGCGCAGGACATCGAGGCGCGGCCGCTCTGGAAGCCGATGCACCTGCAGCCGGTCTTCGCGGGCCACCCGATGTTCGGCGGAGACGTCTCCGCGCGGTTGTTCGAGCAGGGGCTCTGCCTGCCCAGCGGGTCGTCGCTGACGGACGCCGACCAGGATCGGGTCGTCGCGACGATGCTCGCCTCGCGAGGTTGAAGCAGCTCCCGGCGCCGGAGGCTAGACCGGAGTGGGGACCGTCTCGACCACGTCGAGCCAGTGGCCCCACTGCTCGGAGCGGCCGTTGACGACCTCGAGGTAGGCGCGCTGGATCTCGAGCGTCACGTCGCCGACGCCGAGCTCCACGTCGTCGACCGCGCGCACCGGGGTCACCTCCGCCGCGGTACCGGTCATGAACACCTCGTCGGCGAGGTAGAGCTCCGTGCGGATGATGTCCGCCTCCTCGACGACGTACCCGAGGTCCTGGGCGATCTGGATCACGCTGTCGCGCGTGACCCCCGGGAGGATCGAGGTCGAGAGCGGCGGCGTGAGGATGCGCCCGTTCTTGACCACGAAGATGTTCTCCCCCGGCCCGTCCGCGACGAAGCCCTGGTCGGTGAGCAGGATCCCCTCGTCGTACCCGCCGCGCTGCGCCTCGGTGGTCGCGAGCATCGAGTTCAGGTAGATCCCGGTCGCCTTCGCCACGTGCGGGATCACGTTCGGCCCGACGCGCGTCCAGGACGAGATCTTCGCCGTGATGCCCTTCGAGAGCGCATCCTCGCCGAGATAGGCGCCCCACGGCCAGCTCATGATCACGGTCTCGACCGGGTTCCCGCGCGTGTGCACGCCGAGCGAGCCGTACCCGAAGAACGCGATCGGGCGGATGTAGACGGCCGGCAGCTCGTTCGTGCGCACGAGCTCGTGTGTCGCAGCGCGGAGCTCCTCGACGGTGTAGGGGAGCTCCATGTAGAGGAGCTTCGCGCTGTCGTGGAGTCGCTGCAGGTGGTCTGCGAGCCGGAAGACGGCCGGCCCCTTCGGCGTCTCGTAGGCCCGGATCCCCTCGAACACCCCGGTGCCGTAGTGGAGACCGTGGACACCGACATGAACGGTCGCGTCCGCCCAGTCGACGAGCTCCCCGTTCATCCAGATCTTCCCGGTCTCCTGCATCGCTTTCCTCCGTCTCGGCCGTTTCGAAGATTATGGAGATTCCAGCACGACGTCCTCGACCCGACCGCGCGTCAGCCGGACGAGCTCCGCCGGAGAGAGCGCGACGATGTGGCGGTCCGAGCCCGCGCCGGCGAAGAGCGTGCCGTGGCGCAGGAGCGTGCGCTCCACCAGCACCGCGGTCACGCGCTCGAGCGGGAACGGCGACACCGCTCCCGGGGTGAACCCGGTCGCGTCGACGACCTCCTGAGGGCGCGCGACGGCCACGCGGCGTGCCTCCACGAGACGCGCCACCTTCCCGGTGTCCGCCTTCCGGTCGCCGGGGACCAGGGCCACGACGGGGACGCCGTCGCAGACGAGCACGAGCGACTTGACGACCTGGCCGAGCGTGCAGCCGATCGCGTCGGCCGCTGCCTCGGCGCTCCCCGTCTCCGTCGGGAGCTCCTCGAGGCGAGCCTCTGCGCCCGTGTCCCGGAGGAACGCCGCCACGCGCTCGACGGGCTCCGGCCAGCCCGTGCTCACCCGAGCTCCACGAAGCGGACGTCGTCGAATCCCATCTCTCGGAGGGCGCCGACCAGCTCCGTGGTCGCCGCGGTGTCGATCGAGAACACCATCAGCGCCTCGCCTCCCTCCTTCGTCCGCGAGACGGCCATGTTCGCGATGTTGATGCCTCCGTCGCCGAACATCGCGCCGACCCGCCCGATCACGCCGGGCTGGTCGGGATAGCGGACGAACACCATGTGCGGCGCGATCTCCATGTCGATCCCGAAGCCGAGCGCTCCGCCGAGGAACAGGCGCGGCTCCGGCCCGATCGTCGTGCCCGAGACCGCGATCTCCTCACCGTCCGAGAGCAGCCTCACCTCGATCGTGTTCGTGTAGTCGCGGGACGCGCGGTTGCGCTCCTCGACGACCTCGATCCCGCGCTCGGCGGCGATCACGGGCGCGTTGACGACGTTGACGACCTGGTCGACACGCCCCTGGAACGATCCGTTGAGCGCCGCCGCCGTGAGCAGGCGAGTGTCGTACTCGGAGAGCGGCCCGTACGCGGCGACGGCGATCCTGCGGGGCGGCCCGGCCGCAAGCCCGACGGCGATCCGTCCGAGCTGGGACGCGAGCGGGATGAACGGGCCGAGCACCTCGAGGTCGGCCTGGTCGACGATCGGGATGTTGACCGCGTTCGTGACGACGCCGCCGTCGAGCGCGGCGACGACCTGCTCGGCGACGATCACGCCTGCCCGGTCCTGCGCCTCGTCGGTGGACGCCGCGAGGTGCGGCGTGACGACGACCTGGTCGAGCTCGAGCAGGGGGCCCGTGTAGGGCTCCGCCGAGAAGACGTCGAGGGCGGCGCCCGCGAGCTTGCCCGAGCGGATCGCCTCGACGAGGGCGTCCTCGTCTACGAGCGCACCGCGTGCCGCATTGACGAGGCGAGCGCCGTCGCGCATCTGCGCGATCGCGTCACGGTCGATCAGGCGGTGGGTCTCGTCCGTGAGCGGTGAGTGGAGCGTGACCACGTCCGCCGCGCCGAGCAGCTCCTCGACCGTCTCGACCTGGTCGACGCCCAGCTCGCGAAACCGCTCGCGCCCCACGAACGGGTCGTAGGCGACGACGTTCATCGAGAGCCCCAGCGCGCGCCGCGCCACCTGCTGCCCGATGCGGCCGAGCCCGATCACGCCGAGCGTCTTGCCGGCGAGCTCGATGCCGCTCCAGCGCGAGCGCTCCCAGCGGCCCTCCTTCAGCGCGGCATGAGCCTGCGGGATGTTGCGCGCGAGCGCGACGAGCAGCCCGATCGTCTGCTCCGCGGCCGACACGATGGTCGACTCGGGGGCGTTCGCGACCACGATCCCGCGGCGCGTCGCCTCGTCGACGTCGACGTTGTCGACCCCGACACCCGCCCTGCCGATCACCTTGAGCCGCCGCGCGCGGTCGATGACGTCGGCGGTCAGACGGGTCGCCGAGCGGATGACGATCGCGTCGTAGCGGCCGATCACGTCCTCGAGGGGCGAATCCGGATCCACGTCCACCTCGAAGCGGCTGCGCAGCAGCTCGACCCCCGCCTCGGCGATCGGCTCCCGGACGAGGACCCGCATCTACGCGGCGGCGACGGAGCCGAAGGCCTCGAGCGCGGCCGGAGCCGCGCGTCCGGGCTCGACCTCGGCGCCGGCGACGCGAAGCTCCTCCTCCACCGCGGTGAGCGCCTCGGCTATGTCGTCGATGCCGACGTAACCGATGTGGCCGATCCGGAACAGCCGCTGCACGAGGTCGCCGTGCCCGCCCGCGATCGTGATCCCGTGGCGGTCACGCAGAGCGAGTCGCAGGTCGACGGCGTCGATCCCCTGGGGCGTCAGCGCCCCGGTGAGCACCGCCGCGCTGTCGTCGTCGGGCGAGTAGAGCTCGAGCCCGATCGCCTTCACGCCGGCACGACACGCGCGGCCGAGCGCGCGGTGCCGAGCGAACGCGGCGTCGAGGCCGTCCGCCAATACCAGGCCGAGCGCCTCCACGAGCGCGACGACGTTCGACGTGGCCGGCGTGAAGGGCGTCGAGCCCTTCGCCTGCGCCCGCCGCTGGCGCGCCCAGTCCCAGTAGAACCGCGGCAGGGTGGATTTCTCGCTGCGCTCCCAGGCGCGCTCGGAGACCGCGGCGAAGGCGAGGCCGGGCGGCGTCATCAGAGCCTTCTGCGAGCCGGTCACGACGACGTCGGCTCCCCACGCATCCGTCTCGAGCGGAACGGCGCCAAGGCTCGAGACGGCATCGACGATCGACAGCGCCCCTGCGTCACGGCAGGCGGCGAGCAGCGGTCCGAGCTCACAGACGACGCCGGTCGACGTCTCCGAGTGGACCAGGAAGACGGTCTCGGCGCCGCTCTCATCCAGTGCCTCGCGGAGGTCGTCTGCACGGGGGCTTTCCCCCCACGCGTAGGCGAGAGGAACGACGTCGCAGCCGAAGGCGCGCGCCAGTGCCTGCCAGCGCTCGCCGAACTCGCCCTGTGAGACTGCGAGCACGCGCTCGCCCGGCGAGAGCAGGTTGACGACCGCCGACTCGAAGGCGCCGGTTCCCGACGATGTCAGGAGGAGCACCTCGTTCTCGGTGCGGAAGACCTCGCGCAGCCGCTCCTGGGCGACCTCGAACACCGCGGCGAAGTCCGGCGAGCGGTGGTGCAGCACGGGCTCCGACAGCGCGCGCAGCACCTCCGGCGGCACCGAGGTGGGGCCTGGCGTGAGGAGCTTCTGCGGGCGCGCCACGTCCTGAGCCTACCGCCGCCCGCGCGGCGTGCGGGTGGTTCGGCTCGAGTCCTGGGGGTGCGTCGCGAAGGTGATCGCCTGCTGAACGTCGGCTCGTCGCGAGTGCGCGGGACGGGTACGTGCGGGGCCGTACATTTGTCGCTCCATGGACGTCCTCGTCCCGTTCGCGGCCGCCCTCCTGTCGTTCCGGCTGGCTGCCGAGCTGATCCGGCGCTGGCATGGCCGACGCTCGCCGGAGCTGCTCGCCTGGGCCGCGTCGCTCGCCTGCTTCGCGGCCGCATCCGCAGGCCTCGCCTGGGGGGCCGCGGCCGGCTGGGACGACCGCGCGTTCCGCGCCTACTACCTCTTCGGCGGCCTCCTCACCGCCGCGCTCCTCGGCGCAGGCTCGCTGCTTCGAGCCCGGGTGCGCCTCGCGGGACCGCTCGCGCTCCTCTACGCGGGGCTTTCGATCGGCGTCGCCGTCGCGATGCCGATCGACCCGGAGGTCACGGGTGGAGCGATCCCGGACGCGTCTGCCCACCTCGCCTTCTTTCCCGCCCGCGCCGTGGCGCTCGTGGGCAACATCGGAGGGACCCTCGCCGCGGTCGTCGTCGCGCTCACGGGGCTGCGACGGCGGCCGCTGGGCAACGCCTCGATCATCGCCGGTGTCGTCGTCGCAGCGGTGGGCAGCGCCCTCGCCGGCCTGGGCGAGGGCGGCGGGTCGGTCTTCACCGCGATCGCGGCGGTACTGCTCTATGCAGGCTTCGTGAGCCGGCGCTGACCGTTGACCGCGCGCGACATGTCGCGCCGAGCCATGCCTTCGTGCCTGGCACCGAGACAGGTCCCGCCGAGCCATGTCCTCGTGCCTGGCACCAGGCCACGCCCCCGGCGGACCGGTCCGAGCGAGTCACTCCCTCATGTCGGGGACGCGGCGCTCGCGGTCGACGCGACGCCGTCGCTCGCGCAGCCAGATCCAGCCGAAGAGGACGACGAGCGCGAGGAGGATCGCGGCCTCGACCGCCAGCGTCAGGCCGCTCGGATGGTGCGCGATCAGCCCCGCGACAGCACCCACAGGCCGCCGACCGTGTAGAGCACCATGAGCGCAAGCATCGCGTACTGCGAGCGCAGCGCGTCGCGCCGGTCGGGGAAGATCGTCACCGCGCGGTCGTGCGCGACCGCGAGCCCGGCCACGTGCCCGGCGACGAGCGCGCCGACCTGGACGTACCACGTCGTGTTCGGCGAGATCACCGCGAGAGACGGCGCGAAGTCAGCCGTGCCGAACAGGTCCCAGCCCCTGCCGAGGGGGTCGGAGAGGAGCGGGATCGCGAACTGCCCCTGGGTCACGAAGAGCGTGAAGTAGTGGGCGACGAGGTACACGAACGCGATCGGCACGAGCGAGCGGACGAAGTCGCCGACGAGCGAGCGTGGCGCGTTCACCGTCCACCGCGCGACGGCGCATGCCGTCTCGTAGGCGAGCGCCGACGGCCAGCACCGCGACGAGGAGGCCGCCGACGCTGAGGAGCGTGACCAGCAGCTCGCCGAGCCCCGGCTGGTCGACGACGAAGGGCCCCTCGACCCTCGCCGCGAGGTCCTGCCATGTCGTCGTGCGGCTGTACCCGTCGAACAGCACCGACCCGAGCATCACGGCGATGAACGCGACCGAGCCCGGAGCCGTCTCCGCGCCGGCCAGACCCGTCAGCGGCCAGCGGACGCGGATCCGCCCGTCCACCACGTGGAAGCGGGGCGATCCTGCCGAGCAGCCGGTACAGGACGGCGAAGGCCTCCCCGCTCGCCTCCCACGTGTCCCGCCCGAACGCGGCCATCCCGAAGAGCGCGACGTACGTGTACAGCGCGATCGCGAACGCGAGCGCACGCGGGCTCGCCGGGTCCGAGTAGGCGAGCTCGAGGGCGACGAACGCGAGCAGCGCCACGGCCGCCGGCCAGCGGCCGAGCCTCGCCGGGTACTCGGCCAGAGGCCTGCGCCTCGCCGCCTCCGAGCTCCCGCGCCCAGACGAATGCGTCGGCGATCGCGCGCCACGGCGACAGCGCCCGCCAGACGTTCCCGAGCACGACCGAGAGCGCCGGGACGCCGAGCCAGAAGATCACGTAGATCCAGGTCGGCGCGAGGTTGCGGAACGGGTCGGTGTCGCCGAAGAGCGCCGAGACCCAGACGAGGCCGAACAGCGCGACGGAGAGCGCCTGCAGCGACGATCCGCACGGGGCCGAGGACGACACCGCGAGAGCCACGCGGGCAACCCGCGGCCATGCTCGCGCGCGGCCAGGAGCGGCGACCGCCACAGGACGCCGAGCAGGACGAACGAGACGACGAGCACCGCGCGCCGCGCCCCAGTAGAACATCCACGCAGGGACGGGGAGGTCCTGGACGCCCCCGATGCCGTGTGCGACGAGGCCGAGGCTGCTCAGGGCCGGACCTCCAGGACGGCGAGGACGGAGTCCGGATGGTGGAGCTCGAGCTCGAAGCGCCCGGGGAGGTCGCCGTGAGCGGGATGCGCACGGGCTTCCCGGGCGTCACGCGGCTTCTCGATGTCGTAGCCGTGGAGGTGCACGTCGCTCGCCCGCGTCCGCCCGGACCACGAGCACGACCTTCTCGCCCTTCTCGAGCTTCGGCCGCTTGATCCCGCCGCGCGGCCGGCCCTGGTCGACGACGATCACGATCGTCGTCGGCTTCGGCTTCGCCGGCGTCGTCTCGGCCGGGGTCGTCGCCGTCGGCACCGGTCGTCCGCCGGAGTCGTCGCGGTCGTCGTCTCCGTCGTCGTGCGGTGGCGGTCGCATCGGGCGCGTCTGTCGTCGGCGTCGCCTCCGCAGCCCGCGAGCGCGAGCGCGCTCGCGGCGACGGCAATCGGAAGAATCGTCTTCATCGTCACTCCTCGGTCTGAGCCGCGCGATGGCGCGCGGCGTGTGGGCTCAGGACGCGAGGAGCGGCGGCGGCGACCGCCCGGTCGCGCGCGGCCGGTCGGCCTGCCGCGGCCGGGACGACGGTCGGGACGGCAGCGGCAGCCACGCCTCTCCCAGCAGGGCGGTGCGCGCACCGCGGACGCCCACGAGTGCCCCGGCGACGCGCCGGGCGACCAGGACGCAGAGCAGCGCGACGGGCAGCTGCAGCACGAGCCCGACGAGCGAAGGAGGGCGTCGTCAGGAGCGAACGGCAGCTCACCGGTGTGGGCGAGCCGCTCGACGTGCTCCTGGCAGACGAAGCCGACGGGCCGACGAGCGCGAACGGCCACAGCGGGAGCCGGCCGAAGCTCCGCTCCTGCACCGCGAGCCCGACGAGGCCGATCGACGCGAGGACGCGCGACGACCTGCGGCGCGTGCGCGAGATAGCCGTGGACGGCGCCGGCGGTGCGTTCCCGTGAGCGCGTAGGCGAGCGCGTGCGCCGCGAGGACGCCCGCCGCGGCAACGGGGTGACGAGGAGCCACGCGAGCATCCGGCGCGCCATCGCGGGGATGATGCCAGCGCTCCGGCGCCCGGGAGCACGCCACCGGGCGCGGCAGCGGCGCGCGCTCAGCGCACGACGACCGGGACCCGCTGCACGGCGTTGTTCTCGTAGCCGCCGAGGTTCCACTCGGGCTCGAGCGGCTGCGTCTCGCCTGTCTCGTCCGTCGCGCGACAGCAGAGGATGGATGCGCCCGGCGCGGCGGCTCCCAGCGGAACGACCAGCCCGCCCACGCCCAGGCGATCGTCGAGCTCGCGGCTGAGCTCGGCGTCCGCCCAGGTCTCGCCGCCGTCCGTGCTCACCTCGACCCGCACGACCGGCGCGCGACCCGACCACGCCCGCCCCTCGAGCACGACGGGCGCCGCGCTCGACGACGCGTCGCGCGTGAGGAAGTCCGGGATGCCCGGCGGCACCATCAGCGAGCGCGGCCGCATCCGCGTGACCGGCCGCCCGTCCTCGTCCTCCGTCTGCCGGAAGCGGTACCGCGTCGCGACCTGGTACCCGTCGAACGGCTCGCTCGTCGACGCGTGATCGTCGCGAGCCACTTGACGTTCGTCATCCCGTACCAGCCCGGCACGACGAGCCGGAGCGGGAAGCCGTGCTGCGGCGGGAGCGGCACCCCGTTCATCTCGTAGGCGAGCACGCAGCCGGCGTCGAGCGCCTCGGCGAGCGGCAGGCTCCGCTCGTACCGCTGCTCGACCCCGCCCTCCACGCCGCGGTCGAGCCCGGCGAAGACGACGTCGACCGCGCCGGTCGCCGGGCGCGCCTCCTCGAGCAGCGCTGCGAGCGGGACGCCCGCGCCAGCGCGCGGTACCGACCGCCTCCGTCAGCCACGGCTGGCTGACCGGCCGCGGCTCGAGCAGCGCGCGGCCGTTGCCGGCGCACTCCATCGTCACCGCGAGCTCGACGGCGGGCGCGTCTCGGAGATCGTCGAGCGTGAGGGTCGAGCGGCCGCTCGACGCGCCCGCCGACCTCGAGGCGCCAGGCCGCGGCGTCGACCAGCGGGCACGTCGTAGTGGATCAGGAGGTAGTGCAGCCCGACCGGCGTGATCGGCCAGCGCAGCGCCTCGAGCGGCATCGCGTGGTTGCGCGCCGCGAGCCGGAGCTCGTCGACGGCTGATGCCCGGTTCGGACGGTGACCGCCATCGCCGCCGACCGTAGCGCGGCCGCTCGCGGGTCAGGCCGTCGAGCTTCGGCGCGCACGAGCTCGTTGACGGCGCGCGCGTCGGCCTGGCCCTTCGTCTCCTTCATCACCTGGCCGACGAAGAACCCCAGCAGGCCGTCCTTGCCGCCGCGGTACTGCTCGACCTGCGCCGGGTTCGCGGCGAGGATCGCGTCGACGATCGGCTCGAGCGACGGCGGTGTCCGACACCGCCTCCTGCGCGAGGTACGGCTCCGCCGAGAAGCCGGGCTCGCCGACCCGCGCGATCGCCTCGTCGAACGCCTTCCGCGGGATCCGCTCGCGCGCGTCGACGAGCCTCGCGAGCTCGGCCGCGTCGACGACGCCGGGTCGACGCCCGCGCCGACGAGCTGGTTCGCGATCACGTTGCTCGCGCGCGACCGGATCGGCGCCCGCCGCCACGGTCGCCTCCCACAGCGGGTCGAGGCCGCCCGTGACGAGCACGAGCGCACGCTCGTGGTCGAGCGACGTCGCCGATCCGCCGGATCCGCTGCCGCGGGCAGCTCCGGCAGCTCCGACGCGGAGCCGCTCGACGAGCTCCGCGGACGGCTCGACCGGGACGAGGTCGGGCTCGGGGAAGTAGCGGTAGTCGTCCGCCTCCTCCTTCGTCCGCCGCGGCGGTGAGCGTCCCGGTCGCGACGTCGAAGTCGTACGTGTGCTGCTCCACCTCGGCGCCCGACTCCCAGACCGTCGATCTGCCGGGCGATCTCCGCGTCGATCCCGCGCGCGATGTGCGTGAACGAGTTCATGTTCTTGATCTCGCAGCGCGTGCGGAGCTCGTCGGACCCCTGCCGGCCGCACGGAGACGTTGGCGTCGACGCGCAGCGTGCCCTTCTCCATCTCGGCGTCGGAGATCCCGAGCTCGACGATGGTCTGCCGCAGGAGCTGGAGGAACCGCTTCGCCTCCTCGGCCGAGTGGATGTCCGGCGCGGTGACGATCTCGACGAGCGGCGTCCCGCCGCGGTTGTAGTCGACGAGCGTGTAGTCGGCGCCGCCGATCCGCCCCGTCCGCCCGCCCACGTGGACGTTCTTCGCCGCGTCCTCCTCGAGGTGCGCGCGCACGATCCCCACCTCATGTTCGCCGTCCGGCAGCGGCACTATCACCTTGCCATTGATGCAAGAGGGTAGATCGTACTGGGATATCTGATAGCCCTTCGGCAGGTCGGGGTAGAAGTAGTTCTTCCGCGCGAACACGGCGCGCGGCGCGATCTCGCAGCCGAGCGCGAGGCCGAGCTTGACCACCCACTCGATCGCGGTGCGGTTCGGCACCGGCAGCGCGCCCGGGAAGCCCAGGCAGACGGGGCACGTCTGCGTGTTCTCCGCCGCGCCGAACCCGACGGGGCAGCGGCAGAACATCTTCGTCCGCGTCTTCAGCTGGACGTGGATCTCGAGCCCGATCACGGGCTCCCAGGTCATCGCAGCCTCTCCGGGACGAGGTCGAGGCCGAGCGCGCGCTCGATCGCGTGCCCCGCGCGGAACAGCGTGTTCTCGCCGAACTGCGTCCCGATCAGCTGGAGCCCGACCGGCAGGCCCTCCGAGAAGCCGCAGGGGACGTTGAGCCCCGGGAGCCCTGCGAGGCAGGACGGGATCGTGAGCAGGTCGCAGGCGTACATCGCGAGCGGGTCGGCGGCCTTGTCGCCCACGGGGAACGCGACGGTCGGCGAGGTCGGCGTCGCGAGGACGTCGAACTGCTCGAACGCCGCGGCGTGCTCGCGCACGATCAGCGTCCGCACCTTCTGCGCCTGGCCGTAGTACGCGTCGTAGTAGCCGGCCGAGAGCGCGTATGTCCCGAGCATGATCCGGCGCTTCGGCTCGTCCCCGAAGCCCTCGTCGCGCGTCCGCTCGACCATCTCGCGGTAGGTCTCCCCCTCGCTCCGCCGCCCGTAGCGGACGCCGTCGTAACGGGCCAGGTTCGACGAGGCCTCGGCGGGGGCGATCAGGTAGTAGCAGGGCAGCCCGTAGTCGAACGAGAGCGGCAGGTCGCACTCGCCCACGTGCGCGCCGAGCTCCTCCGCGAGCGCGAGCGACGCCTCGAACGCGGAGCGGACGCCCGGCTCGATCGCCTCGAGCGCGACCGCCTGCCGCGGGACGCCGATCCTGAGCCCCTCGAGCCGCTCCGCGGTGGGCAGCTCGACCGGCTCGGGAAGCTCCACGGTGGTCGAGTCGGCGGGGTCTCGTCCGGCGATCACCGCGGTAGAGCAGCGCGACGTCGCGCACCGTCTTCGCGACCGGGCCGACCTGGTCGAGGCTCGACGCGAACGCGACGATCCCGTAGCGCGAGACGGTCCCGTACGTGGGGCGCAGGCCGACGTTCCCGCACAGCGCGGACGGCTGCTTGATCGAGCCGCCGGTGTCGGAGCCGAGCCCCCACGGGCGCGAGCCCGCCCGAGACCGCGGCGGCCGTGCCGCCGCCCGAGCCGCCGGGCACCCGCGACGGGATCCCAGGGGTTCCGCGACGGGCCGAAGGCCGAGTTCTCGGTCGAGGAGCCCATCGCGAACTCGTCGGTGTTCGTCTTGCCGAGCAGCGTCAGCCCCGCCGCCCTGCACCGCGCGGCGACGGTCGCGTCGAAGACCGGCACGTACCCGGAGAGGATGCGCGAGCCGGCCGTCGTCTCCACGCCCCGTGTCGAGATCACGTCCTTGAGCGCGATCGGGATGCCGTGCCCGTCCGCCTCCTCGACGGTGCGCAGGTAGGCGTGGAGCTCGCCGTCGCGCGCGCCGATCGCGTCCAGGTACGCGCCGTGGAGCTCGGCCGCGGACACCTCGCCGCGCTCGACGAGCCCGAGCGCCTCCTCCGCGGTGAGCCGCAGCGTGTCGATCGTGGCGCTCATACGGTCGGCGGGACGCGGAACAGGTCGCGCTCCGCCGCGGGCGCGTTGCGCAGGACGTCCTCGAGCGGGAGCGAGTCGTGCGGCTCGTCCTCCGCCCAGGCGTTGACGAGGTCGAGCGGATGCGACGTCGGCGGCACGTCCGCGAGGTCGAGCTCCGAGACCTTCGAGACGGCGTCGAGGATCGCCCCGAGCTGCGCCCGTCAGCCGCTCGACCTCGGCCTCGGTGAGGTCGAGCCGCGCCAGCCGCGCCACGTGCAGCACCTGCTCACGGTCGATCGCCATCTCGATTCATCCTTCCAGAGGAGCTTCCAACGTGACGATCGCCCGTCACGAGGCGGTGCCGCCGTGCTGCGCGTTGGGCTCTATGGCGACGGGCCCTCGTGGGGCCCGCCGCGAGAACCGTTGAATCGTCGCGGCTACCCGACGGCAGTGACGTTCGCGGCCTGGGCTCCCTTCGGCCCCTGAACCACCTCGAACTCCACCTTCTGGCCCTCGGCGAGGGACTTGTAGCCCTCTCCGGCGATGGCCGAGAAGTGGACGAAGACGTCATCGCCTCCCTCGCGTGCGATGAAGCCGAAACCCTTCTCGTTCGAGAACCACTTGACGGTGCCCGTCTCTACAGACAACGAACGTCCTCCCTGAGAACAGCGTCGGCCGGGCGGCCGACGCAAGATGCGCGAACGGCGGACAACGTATCGTCAGAGGCCCGGGTACGCAAGGATTCCGCGCCGGTAGCGCGCCGCCCTGGCGGCGCTGCGGAGCAGCAGCGCGATCGTCATCGGCCCCGTGCCGCCCGGCATCGGCGTCAGGAAGCCGGCGACCTCCGCGACCGCGGGGTCGACGTCACCGCGGATCCCCTCGTCCGTGCGCGTCAGCCCGACGTCGAGCACGGCTGCTCCGGGCTTGACCATCTCGGCCTGGACGATTCCCGGCTTCCCCACCGCCGCGACGACGATGTCCGCCCGTCGGATCTCCGCTCCGAGGTCGGCGGTGCGCGAATGGCACATCGTGACGGTGGCGTTGGCCTGGAGGAGCAGCATCGCCGCCGGGCGCCCGACGATCTCGCTGCGGCCGATCACGACGGCGTTCTTCCCTTCCGGGTCGATGCCGTACTCGGCGAGGAGCTCCATGCAGCCGGAGGGCGTGGCCGGGACGTGCAGCGGCGTCCCGAGGTAGAGGTTCCCGGCGTTCACGGGGTGGAAGCCGTCGACGTCCTTGTGCGGCGCGACCGCGTACGTCACGCGCGTCTCGTCGATGTGACCGGGGAGCGGCAGCTGGACGAGGATCCCGTCGACCTCCGTCGTCGGCGTTCAGCTCCTCCACGAGGGCGAGCACGTCGGCCTCGGACGTGTCCGCGGGCAGACGGACGTCGCGGGCGTCGATTCCGGCCTCGTTGGCGGCTCGCTGCTTCGACCGGATGTAGACGTCCGAGGCGGGATCCTCGCCGACGAGCACCGTGGTGAGCCCGACGTGGCCGAGCTCGGCGATCTCGGCGGCGACCTCGGCGCGTATCCGCTCGGCGAGCGCCTTCCCGTCCATGAGCGTCGCCGCCACGCCGGCGACTCTAGATGATCGATGCCACGATCTCGCGCGTGCGGCGGCGTGGTCGTGGCGCGTTCCAGGGTGCCTCTCCCTGCTCGTACCCTTGCCCGTGTGTGGGCGAGGGTCGAGCGTGACGAGGTCCAGGCGGCCCTGCGGGCCGCCGCGCTCGTGTTCGTGGTCGCGTGGCTCTTCCTCGACGACCTCCGCGCCTGGATCCCCTTCTGGTTGCCGCTCGTCCTCCTGCTCGCGGCCGAGGTCGAGTTCGTGCTCCGGGGCCGCATAGAGCGCGCCCCGCCGCGACGCGGGCGGCCGTGTGCCGCCCGGCCCCGAGGATGCCGACCTGGGCTTCGGCGAGCTCGTCGAGGACGTTGACGGCCTCCGCTTCCTCCCGCCGCCGACGCGTCCCGACCGGCGCCGCAGCCGT
The DNA here is from genome assembly GCA_963722755.1 of uncultured Actinomycetes bacterium. GTDB lineage: Bacteria > Actinomycetota > Thermoleophilia > Gaiellales > Gaiellaceae > Gaiella. The sequence goes on along the minus strand of CAVROJ010000011.1, from coordinate 19,901 downwards.
AGGCTCGGCTTCGCCCTGGGGGCGGTCGCGGCGGCCGTGGTAGTCGTTCTCGCGGCGCGCAGCGACCGGGCCGCGACCTGGGCCTCGCTGCCGGCGGACGAGCGCGCCCGGACGGAGGAGCGCATCACGTCCGAGGCGGCGATCATCGCGGGCGGGCCCGTGAGCGTGCGTTGCGACGAGAGCTACTCCTTCACCGGAGCAGGCAGCGACACCCTCGGCGTCGCCTTTCCCCGTGCCCGTCTCGCGTACCTCGACCAGGGCGTCTGCCGGGCGCTCTACGACCTCGCAGCGAGCCAACGGCGACGGAGGCGAGCGCACCGCCGAGGCGCTCGTCGTGCTCGCGCACGAGGCCGTGCACCTGCGCGGAGAGCGACGCGAGGGCGTTACCGAGTGCCTCGCCCTCCAGGAGGCGGGCCCGCTCGCCGTCAGGATGGGGCTGGACGAGGAGAGGGCGCGGGCGCTCCTGCGTGCGGAGCTCGACCAGCGGCTCGCGGAGCGGAGCGCGATCCGCGCGGCGTACGCCCTGCCCACGAGCTGCCGGAACGGCGGCGCTCTCGATCGGCGTCCCGCCGACCCGCGGTTCCCGTTCTAAGGGCAGCTCAGCGGAGGCGCTCTTCGATCCTGCGGCGGACGACGCCCACGCTCGACGCCCCGAGCGGCTCTCCGAGCACCGACGAGCCGAGCGCGTTCGCCTCCACGACGATGCGCTCGCGCTCGGTCTCGAGCGTGCCGCGGGCGACGAACAGCGCCGACCGGACCTGGCCTCCCCAGTCCTCGAGCTCGGCGAGCGTCGCGCCGGGGTCGCGGCAGGCCGCCTCCGTGACGCGCTCGAAGGCGCGGATGTCCGTCGCGACTTCTGCCGCAGCTTGCGCGAGGGCCTCGCCCTCGCCGGCGAGGGACTGCGCCTCTGCATGCAGCTGGCTCTCGAGCGCGTGGAGGCGCTCGACGTGTGCGAGCGCGTCTGCGAGGGAGTCCTTCGCGGTCGACACCTCTCTACGCGCGCGGTCGATCTCCTCGGCGCGCTGCCGTCGGGCTGCCTCGAGGCCGGCGAGCCGCGACTCGGCGAGCTCGAGCTGCGCGAGGGCGTCCGCCTCCGCGCCCCGAGCCTCGTGCTGGCGGCGCGAGAGGTCCTCGAGCTGGCCGGGGAGGCCCTGGAGCGCCTCGCGCACCTCGGCCGCGCGCGCACGAACGGCACCGGCGCGTTCGGCGAGCAGCCGCGCGGTGTCGAGCTCCTGCGCGACGGCCTCGTCACGGCGCTCGAGCTCCGCGGCGAGTGCGAGCAGCGTGGCGGCGTCCGTGGCCACGGCCGCCATTGTGGCAGGACGGGCGACTTCGGCACCCCTGTTCGTACACTCGCCCCATGAAGCTGTGTGCGGCCTGCGGTGCGGAAAACCCCGACATCGCACGGTTCTGTCTCGCGTGCGGCACCCAGCTCGCGGAAGCCCGGGCCGCGCAGGAGACGCGGAAGGTCGTGACCATCGTCTTCTCCGACCTCAAGGGCTCGACGAGCCTGGGCGAGGCGCTCGACTCCGAGGCGCTCCGGGAGGTGATGACGCGTTACTTCGATGCGATGCGGGAGGAGCTCGAGCACCACGGCGGCGTGATCGAGAAGTTCATCGGAGACGCCGTGATGGCGGTCTTCGGCCTGCCTCGGCTCCACGAGGACGACGCGCTCCGTGCCGTGCGCGCCGCCGCGGGCATGCAGCGGGCCCTCGAGGCGCTGAACGGCGAGCTCGAGCGCGTCTACGGGGTGCAGCTCGCGAACCGTACGGGCGTCAACACGGGCGAGGTCGTCGCGGGAGACCCTTCGACCGGGCAGCGGCTGGTCACGGGGGACGCCGTCAACGTCGCTGCTCGCCTGGAGCAGGCCGCCGGAGAGCAGGAGGTCCTCCTCGGCGAGCTGACCTACCGCCTCGTCCGCGACAGCGTGGAGGTCGAGGAGGTGGAGCCGCTGGCGCTCAAGGGCAAGTCCGAGCCGGTGCCCGCCTACCGCCTCGTAGGCGTGAAGGACACCGGCGACGTCGAGATCCGCCGCGGCGCACCCCTCGTCGGGCGAGAGCGCGAGCTCGAGACGCTCGAGGCGGTGTTCGACGAAGCGGTCGCGACCTCGACCGCGCGCCTCGCGACGATCGTGGCAGACGCCGGAGTCGGCAAGTCGAGGCTGACCGCCGAGTTCCTCGACCGGATCGCCGACAGGGCTGTTGCCTTCCGCGGCCGCTGCCTGCCCTACGGCGACGGCATCACGTTCTGGCCGCTCGCGGAGGCGCTGAAGGCGGCCGCCGGGATCGTCAACGAGGACACCGGCGAGACGGCGCTCGCGAAGCTCTCGGCGCTGACGGACCCGGCCGGCGCCGAGGTCACCGAGCGTCTTGCGGCCATGATCGGGATCCGGCCCGAGCCGTTCCCGATGGAGGAGCTTGCATGGGCGATGCGGCGCTTCCTCGAGCATGCGGCGGCAGAACGGCCGGTCGCTCTCGTGGTGGAGGACGTCCACTGGGCGGAGCCGTCGCTCCTCGAGCTCGTCGAGCAGCTCGTGCAGGCGATCGACGAGGCGCCCGTACTCGTCCTCTGCCCGGCGCGCCCGACGCTCCTCGACCAGAGCCCCGACTTCGGAAACGGAGAGCGCGCGACGCGAATCGTGGTGGAGCCGCTCGGCGACAGACGCGAGCCGCGAGATGGTCGAGAGCCTGCTCGGCGGGGGCGCGCTCGACACCGACGTGCTCGACCGCGTGGTGACCGCCGCCGGGGGCAACCCTCTCTTCGCCGAGCAGCTCCTGCGGATGCTCGTCGACGAGGGCGTCCTCCAGCGGGAGAACGGCGCATGGCGCGCGGTAGGCCCCCTGTCCGACCTCCATGTCCCACCGACGATCCAGGCGCTTCTCGCGGCGCGCCTCGACGTCCTCGCCGCGGGCGAGCGCTCGGTGATCGAGCCGGCGTCGGTGGTCGGCTACGTGTTCGCCGAGGCCGCGGTCGCCGCGCTGGCCCCGCCCGAGGTATCGCCGCGAGTCGCCTCGGAGCTGACGACGCTGGCCCAGAAGCAGCTCGTCCAGCGGGTCGACGACGTCGACGAGTCGCACCACCGCTTCCAGCACATCATGATCCGCGACACCGCCTACGACGGCATTCTCAAGCGGGCGCGGGCGGATCTGCACGAGCGGTTCGTCGCATGGGCGGACGAGGTGAACACGGACCGCGGAGCCGAGTTCGAGGAGATCCTCGGCTACCACCTCGAGCAGGCCTGGACGTATCTCTCGGAGCTCGGGCCGCTCGACGAACGGGGCCGCGCGATCGGGGAGGACGGGTCCCGGCGGCTCGCCGCGGCGGGCAGGCGCGCGTTCGCGCGCGGCGACGTGCCCGGCCGCGGCGAGACGCTTCTGGGCCGGGCCGCGGCGCTCCTGCCCGTCCGACCACCCCGACCGGTTGCGAGTCCTGCCCGAGCACGGCGAGGCGCTCCTCATGACGGGCCGGTTCGACGAGGCACCGCCGTGCTCGAGGAGTCGATCGCGTCAGGCCGGGATCGCACCGCGCCGACGCGGCCCGCGCGCAGCTCGCCCGCCTCCTCGTCCGCCTGCGAACGGGCGGCCGAGGGATGGCAGCCCCGAGACGGTCGAGGAGGACATCAGGGCGACGATCTCGATCTTCGAGTCCGCCGGCGACGAGGCCGGCCTCGCGATGGCATGGCGCCTGCTCGCCTGGGCGGCAGGCATTGCGTGCCGCTTCGGCGACGCTGCCGAGGCCATCGACACGCCGTCGAGCACGCGAGGCGCGCGGGCGACGCCCGTCAGGAGCGGCGTGCGGCGGCCGAATACGCGGCCTCGGTGGCGCTCGGCCCGACGCTCGTCGACGAAGCCATCGATCGGTGCGAAGAGGCGATCGAGCAGATGGCAGGTGACCGTCAGTCCGAGGGAATCGTCGTGCTCCGTGCTCGCCGGCCTCTACGCGATGCAGGGCGCGTTCGATCATGCGCGCTCCCTCGCGGCGCGCGGCCGCGCGCTGTTCGAGGAGCTCGGGCTCGAGATGGCGAAGGCCAGGCTCGGGATGGAAGCGGCGAGCATCGAGCGGCTCGCCGGCGACCTCGACGCCGCTGAGCGCGAGCTTCGGTCGGCCTACGACGCGCTGGACGCCGTGGGCGAGAAGTACGTCCTCTCGACCGTGGCGGGGTTCCTCGCGCAGACGCTCCTCGAGCAGGGCGCGCTCGAGGAGGCGAGCGCCGTCTGCGAGAAGAGCCGCGAGCTGACGACCGAGGCGGACGTCGCGACCGAGGGCCTGTGGCGCTACGTCCGGGGCCGCATTCTGGCGCGACAGGGCGCACACGCCGAAGCGGAGCAGATCACGCGCGAGGCGCTCGCGTGCTCGCGCCGACGGACGCGATCGTCTACCAGATCGAGTCGCAACGTTGCGCTCGGTGAGGCCCTCGCCGCGGCGGGCCGGGTCGAGGAGGCGCGTGAGGCTCTGGAGGCCGCGCGGCTGCTTGCCGAGACGAAAGGCGGCGTCGTGATCCTCAGCGGCGTCCTCCGCCGCCTCGAGGATCTCGACGCCGCCTCGGCGACGACGTAGGGGATTACGTCACCAGCCGTATGGCCCGTTGGTCGGTGAGGTGACGATGAGGACCCAGACCTTGGGTTCTGGTTCCCCTTCGGCTGCTGGATGATCGACGACGCAGCCGTTGAGATTGTCCGGCTCGTCCTCGCAGCTGGGGAGTATCTCGCCGTTGTGGCGGATCTCTTCGATCCTGTCGTTGCCGAGCGCAGCATCCGCGACGCGGAAGATGTGCTCGACGTACGGCGTGAGGAAGACCGCATCGAGGTGCCCCGGGCCGCAGTTGGTGCCGAGTTGCGCGATGCACACGACAGAGCTGCGCGCGTCGCCGAGGCGTCTCGGTGATCGTCGACGCGAACCCGAGGTTCTTGTTCCCCGAGGGGAATCGTGAACGGCGGCAGGCAGACTTCGAGCTCACCGGGTTCGCCAGGCTGATGACGTCGTTCGTCCGGAGGTTCCCGGCGCGGTGCGTGCCGCGCACGACGTCGAATCGGTCTCGTACCCGCCCGCGCGGAGTGTGCCTTGGGTCGCCTCGCCCGCACCGAGCAGAGTCGCCTTCGTCTCGGTGAGGCCGAAACACGTCGTTCGGGTCAGTCGTGTCGTCGACGCCCTCCTTGACGGTCCAGCGACCGGTGCTCACCAGACATTCCGGGCAGGGGCTCGGCCCGGAGGCCGGGACGCGCCAGACGACCGTCAGCTCGAGCTTCGGCGTCCCGGCCGGGACCTGGCCGAAGTCAGCAGATCCACTCCGTTCCAGTGGACGTGGTTCTGGTCGTCGGGTCGACGGGCACGTCGAACTATCAAACGTTGCCGTCTGTGACCCGACTGCAGGAACCGTCTGACGGAATCTCACCTGTGTCAGCGTCGAGTCGCTCAGCGTCGTGAATGTGCCCTTGTAGGCGATGAGCTCGCCGTACGTGACCTCGACCGGCCCAGGGAATGCCTCGAACGTTGCCTGCCCGTCACGCGGGACCGGCCCCCCGGCCGAGGCGAACACGGTCGCACAGACCACCACGAGAAACGCAAGCGTCAAACGCGCGCCGCTTCTCCCCATTCTGAATCTCCCTCCCGTCGTTGCCGCAGCGGCGCCACCTACGCGCGCCGAGGTCGTATCCTGTCAGACGGAGCGAACGTTCTCAAGCGCTCGCGCTGGCGCAGGTCGTGCGACGGAGGCCCGCGGGGCTACGATGAGCGCCTCCGGGGCGACGTGGCCGAGTGGTTAGGCAGAGGCCTGCAAAGCCTCGTACAGCGGTTCGAATCCGCTCGTCGCCTCTTTCCGGACGGTAGGAATCGTCCCACATGGAGATCGATGTCCGTGGCGTCCGGCTCGAGCTGGAGCCATGGCCGTGATCGCCCGTCCGGATGCCCCCGGCTTGTAAGGGAACCGTGAGAGCTGCCTGTTCGTCGGTTTTTTCCGTAACGAGCGGGTAACAACCCCCCTGTTCGGCTGCGACCGACGCAGCCGGGAAGACGACGAACCAGAGGGGTGTGAACCCATGGCGACACATGCGCAGACTCGTACCGCTCGGCATCCTCGCCGCGACGGCCGCGTTCGCGGGGGCGATGCTCGGAGGCACCGGGATGGGCGTTGCGGCGAACCAGGTGCGGCCGACGAACCAGGCCCCGCCCACCATCACCGGCACGCCGGAGGTCGGGTCGACACTGACCGCCCGCGAGGGTACGTGGAGCGGCAGCCCCACCGACTTCGATTACGCCTGGCGGCGCTGTGACGCCGACGGCGGAAGCTGCTCGCTGATCAGCGGTGCGGGTGAGAAGACGTACGTGCTCAAGCAGGTCGATCAGGGCAACACGCTTCGCGTGCGTGTCACCGCACAGAACGCCGACGGCCGGACCACGGCGACGTCGGTGCCGACGGCCGTGATCCGCGAGGCCGCGACCCCGCCGCCTCCGCCCTCGACGACCGGCTGCGACAGGCCCGGGACCGGGGTGATTCCCGTCGCCGAGCTGGCGCCGCCCGTGAGGCTCCTCATCGACCGGCAGGAGGTCTCGCCGTCGGTGATCGGCGGTTCGACCGACACCATCGTGATGCGGTATCGCGTCTCCGCCTGTAACGGCAGGCCCGTGCAGGGCGCGCTCGTGTACGTGACCGCCGTCCCGTACAACCAGTTCTCGGTGCCCGCCCGAGGCCCCGACAGGTGCTGACGGCTTCGCCGAGCTTCGCCTCAACCGGCTCCGCGGCTACCCGGCGTCGCAGCGCCAGCAGCTGCTGGTCGCGTTCGTCCGCGCGCGGAAGCAGGGCGAGTCCCTGCTGGGCGGCATCTCGACCCGCCGCCTCGTCTCGTTCCCGGTCGACCTGAGCCGCTAGCCGGGGAAGAAGCCGGGCGGCCATGCTGCCGCCCGTGCACGGGTGAGCGTCCCCTTGGGGGTGGGGCGCTCACCCTCTCGTCGGGGTAGGTTCGACGGATCGAGATCCGTCGCGTACGAGCAGACGAATGGCGTCACTGGCGCGAGGCGCGCCTCCGCATGCTCCGGGAGGAGGCTGCGTACTTCTCCACCCGTTACGAGGACGCTGTCCGCGAGCCTGACCCGCTGTGGCAGGCCTGGGCCGCCGAGGCGGCCGCGGGCAAGCAGAAGGTGCTGTTCGTCGCCGAGGAGGGCGGCAGTTGGCTCGGCGTCGTCGGGGGCTTCCGGCGGCTCCAGCCCGCCGAGGTACAGCTCGCGTCGCTGTGGGTCGATCGCCGCGCGCGGGGCCGGGGGGTCGCACGGGCGCTGATCCGCGCGGTCGCGGGCTGGGCGCACGAGGTCGGCGCACGCCGCGTGGTGCTCTTCGTCCAGGAGGCGAACGAGCCCGGGCGGGCCCTCTACGTCCGGGCCGGCTTCAGGCCGACGGGCGACCGCGAGCCGGTCGGCGCGGGCCGACCCGGCTTCAAGCTCGTCGTTGCGGCGACGGTCGAGGAGCTCCTGGCCGGCTAGCCCGTGACGAGAGGATTCGCCCGGCCGCCGTAGTGGACGTAGCGGGCGCCCTCGGCGAGCGCGTAGAACGTCACGGGCGTCCAGGTGGTCTCCCCGGGCGAGCGCAGCGCGAACAGGTCCGGGCCGACGGGGACGAGTGCGAACTCGTGAACGGGCTTCGGGACCAGCTCTGCGAGCGGCCCCGTGACCGTCGCCCGGAGCGCGAGCCCATCGTCGCGCTCGAGCACCTCGGTGGTCATCCCGGCCCGCTCGTAGCGCCCCACGTACGCGCCGGGCTCGATCTCGGGGCCTGCCGGGGGCGGCTCGAGCGGCCCGGGCTTCTCGATGCCGGCGACCTCGCGGAAGATCTCGCGGTAGAGGTCGTGGAAGAGATCGATCGTGTTGCCGCCGTTCGCGAGCAGCGTGACCGCGAGGCGGCGGGATGGCGCGAGCCGAAGGTAGGCGGACTGTCCGATCGTGTTTCCGTCGTGCCCGACGAGGCGCTCGCCGCCCCAGCCGAAGCGGATCCAGCCGAGCCCCCACGAGTCGCCGAGCGTGTGCGTATCCGGGAGCTCCGCCTCCTTCCGCATCATCGCCTCGGCGCTCTCCGACGGACAGGACCGGTGCGCCGTCGGCGGCGAGCCCGGAGTCGAGGTGCATCTGCGCGAACACGAGCACGTCGCGAGCCTGAGACGTGATCAGCCCCGCCGGACCCCTCAGCGCGGGAGAGGCCCCATGTCGTCGTCGGCGTCGGGTCGTCGCCGGGCTCGCCGACATGGCCCACCGCGGTCCGGTGGAGGAGCGCCTCCTCGGGCAGCGTGACGGTGCCGGTCAGGCCGAGCGGCTCCACGATCCTCTCCCGGAGCGCACCGTCCCAGGTCGTCGCCGGTGAGGTGCTCCACGATCCGCCCGGCGAGGATGTAGCCCGAGTTGCAGTACGACCACGTGGCGCCGAGCGGGTGATTCTGGGCGACCTCCGCCATGCCAGCGACGTAGCGCTCGAGGCAGTCGTCGCCGCGGCCCGTGTCCGTGAACACGTCACCGTCGATGCCGCTCGTGTGCGTCAGGAGGTGGCGGGTGGTCACCGAGCGCGTCACGTCGGGGTCGGCCACGCGGAACCCCGGGAGGACCTCCGCCACGGGCGCGTCGAGGTCGAGCAGCCCCTCGTCCACCAGCTGCATGACGAGCGTGGCCGTCCAGACCTTCGTGATCGAGCCGATCTGGAACAGCGAGTCGGGCGTGACCTCGACGCCGGTCGCCTTGCTGAGGACTCCGGCACCCGTCGACGTCAGCTTCCGTCCTCCAGGATCCCGAGGGTCGCGCCGGGGACGCGGTGACGGGTCATCAGCTCGACGAGCCGCTCCTGCCACGCCTCCGCGTCGGCCGCGCGGCGATCGCCGGCCGGACTGCGCGCCGTCGTCGACATCCGGAGTAGCGTACGCACCCGTGACCGTCGACACCGGCACACGGCCGCTGACGTCGCTGCGCGCGGGCGTCGTCGGCACGGGGTTCGTCGGCGTCGTGCACGTCCACGCTCTCCGCCTGCTCGGGGTCGACGTCGCCGGGGTGGTCGGATCGTCGCCCGAGCGCGCGGCCGCAAAGGCGATCGCACCGGTGATCGACTCGCTCGACGCGCTCCTCGCGGACGATTCGATCGACGTCGTCCACCTGACGACGCCCAACCACCTCCACCACCCGCAGTCGAAGCAGGTGCTCGAGGCCGGCAAGCATGTCGTGTGCGAGAAGCCGTTGGCGATGACCTCCGAGCAGTCGTCGGAGCTGCTCGCCCTCGCCGAGTCGAGCGGTCTCGTCCACTGCACGAACTTCAACCTGCGCTTCTTCCCCCTGGTGCACGAGGCACGCGCCCGTGTCGTCGCCGGTCGAGCTCGGCGAGGTCTGGAACGTCCACGGCGGCTACCTGCAGGACTGGCTCCTCTACCCCACCGACTGGAACTGGCGCCTCGAGCCGGACAAGGGCGGCGAGCTCCGCGCGATCGGGGACATCGGCTCGCACTGGATGGACATGGCGCAGTTCGTCAGCGGGCAGCGCATCGTCGAGGTGTGCGCCGACCTCCACACGACGATCCCCGTGCGGCGCCGACCGCTCGGCGAGGTCGAGACGTTCGCGAGCGCCGACCGACGTCGAACGCGAGGACGCGCCGATGTCGACGGAGGACCTCGGGCACGTGCTGGTCCGCTTCGAAGGCGGTGCGCGCGGCGCGTTCAAGGTCTCGCAGGGCAGCGCGGGACGCAAGAACTACCTGCACATCGAGGTGGACGGATCGGAGTCGGCGCTCGCCTGGAACGCCGAGCGCCACGAGGAGCTGTGGCTCGGGCGCCGCGACGAGCCGAGCGGCGTCCTGCAGCGCAACGCCGCCCTGATGCAGCCCTCCGCCGCCGCGCACACGTTCCTCCCGGCCGGTCACGCCGAAGGCTGGGTCGAGACGTTCCGCGAGCTCTACCGGAGCGTCTACGCGGCCGTCGCCGCGGGCGGGCCGCCCGAGGCGCCCGACTACCCGACGTTCGCCGACGGGCACCGCGCGAACGTCCTCGGCGACGCGATCGCGCTCTCGAACGCGGAGCGGCGCTGGGTGGAGGTACCCGCGTGAAGCTCGGCCTCCTGACGGCGGCGTTTCCGCGGCTCAACCTCGCGAAGACCGCGGCCTGGGCCGCCGACAACGGGTTCGAGATGCTCGAGGTCGCCTGCTGGCCGGCTTCGGGCGGCGAGCGGCGCCGGTACGCCGGCGTCTCGCACATCGACGTCGAGCGCCTCGACCCGGCCAAGGTGCGTGACGTGCTCGACGAGCACGGGCTCGAGATCTCGTCGCTCGCCTACTACCCGAACAACCTCCATCCCGATCCGGGCGAGCGACGCGCCGCGAACACCCACCTGCGGAAGGTGATCGACGCCGCCGCCGCGCTCGGGGTGCCGACGGTCGGCACGTTCGTCGGGAGGGACAAGGCGAAGAACGTCCCGGAGAACTTCCGCGAGTTCCGCAAGGTCTGGCCCCGGATCGTCGCCCACGCGGAGTCGAAGGGCGTCAACGTCGCGATCGAGAACTGCCCGATGATCTTCAGCTGGGACGAGTGGCCGGGAGGAACCAACCTCGCGTCGACGCCGGCGGTGTGGGACGAGATGTTCACGATCGTCCCCTCCGAGCGGTTCGGGCTCAACCTCGACCCGTCGCACCTCGTCTGGCTCCAGATCGACTACGAGCGAGTCGTCCGCGACTACGCCTCGCGGATCCTCCACGTCCATGCGAAGGACATGGAGATCGACCGGGACGGGCTCTACCGGCACGGCACGGCCTCCCAGGGGATGGGCTGGCAGGTCCCGCGGCTTCCCGGCCTCGGCGAGGTGCGCTGGGACCGGTTCCTCGCGCAGCTCTACCGGATCGGGTACGACGGGGTGGTCTCGGTCGAGCACGAGGACCGCGCGTTCGAGCGGACCGACGAGCTCGTCAAGCGCGGGTTCCTCATCGCCCGGGACGCGCTCCGGCCCTACCTGCACTGACCAGGCAGCCGAGCCCGGCTTGTGTTGAGTCGACACAGGCGCTGCCCCGCGGCCACGTCACGCCTCCGGAGTCGTCCTGCCAGACCGCGAGCGGCTTCAGCAGCATCCTGAGCCAGAGGGGCTACAGGGCCGTACTCGCCCAACCAGCCCCGCGCGGGCTCGACGGCAAGCGGCGCGACGACCGCGTTGGGTACCCCCTCGGCGAGGAGTCGCAGCCGACTGAAGCACCTGACATAGGTGCGGCCGTCGGTGAGAGTCGATCATTCCGCGTGCCGATCTTCTCGACGTCCTGCTACCCGTGTCGTCGCGGTGATTGCCGCTGACCAGCGGTCGGAGCGGGAGGGGTCGCTGCCTCCCGCTCCGGGATACCCGACGGTTTAGGGGCAGGGTCCCTTCTGCAAGCGGGAATTGCCCTCGTCAGCCGCGAACGCCGTTCCGATCTCGTCTGCCACCTGCCAGGGCGTCTCCGGGCGAAGATCGTGGAACGTCCCGTCCAGGAGCGTCACGGATTTCTCCGAGCCGACGATCATGCACTCGCCGCTCGGCAGAATGATGTGGGCTCGGTTGTGAGCGATGCCGCCGCGGCGAGCGTGAGCGCGGTCACAAGGACGAGCAATTACCGTGCTGATCTTCTTCATCTTGTTCCCTTTCCTCGTCGTGGGCGTCGTGCAAGACTTCGTGCATGTAGCTCCTCCGATGCTTCGCCAGCACGAGCGCCGAAACAAGCCCAAGAAATGAACCAGGGCGGAGACCAGTCAGCTACGAGTCGCTGATGACTTCGTCGGCGCGAAGGGACTGACGCCGATCCAGTCGCGAAAACTGGTGCGGAGGTCACGGGGCCCGACAACCTCTACCGAGCCCTGCCTGATCGCGTGCGTGAGGCTGATATGGCCTAGGTAGACGCGCGTCAACTCCGCGACATCGGCATTTACCGTCAGGTCGACCTCGAACCCCGGATCGCTCAGGCAGAGGTCGGCTTCGGGCCGCTCGAGGATCAGCCAGAAGGACTGCTGCCCCTCGATCCAGAAGGACCGCGCGCCCCTCGGCGTGGAAGTCGAAGCGGATCACGGCCTGCCGCTCCGGCAGATTCTCGACCCTGACGCGCCGTCGCAAGAACCACATGAGCAGACCGGCATCGAGGTTGTCCGGGTGCAGCTCTGCTGCCGCCCACTTGTAGCCCCAGGTACCCAGGGCAAGCACAACAGGGCGCAGCTCCTCGCCAGCCGGGGTCAGGGAGTAATCGAAACCGTGGCCGTTCGCACGCCGACGCCGCTCGATCAGTCCGGACCGCTCGAGCGAGGCCAATCGCTGGGTCAACAGGTTGCGGAAATGCGTGGGAGGCCGCGCCGGAGCTCGCTGAAGCGGCGGCTCCCGAGGAGCAGCTCTCGAAGGATCAGCGGCGTCCAGCGCTCGGCAAAGACTTCAGCCCCGAGCGCAACCGGACAGAACTGACGGTATCCCTGCATGCGAGCAGCTTGACGCCTGCCCCCGCCTGCGACAAGTTCACTACGTTGAACCCGTGCGCGTCTCGCGGGACTCGCTCACAACGGCGGAGGGCAGTCAATGATCCTTGTTGTCCAACATCGAGTTCGTGACTTCGCCCGCTGGAAGCCCGTCTTTGACGAGCAGGGATCGATCATCCGGGTGCGGCATGGGGCGACGCGACATTGGCTCTATCGATCGCTCGACGATCCCAACGACGTCGTCGTCTCGGTCGAGTTCCCCACGGAGGAGCACGCCCGCAGCTTCGTGGGAGATCCCGCGCTGAAGGAAGAGATGGAGCAGGCGGGAGTTCAAGGAGACCCAACCGTCCGGTTGTGCGAGGAGCTTGAGGCCGTTAGTTACTAGAGCGCCGCACCGTCGTTCTGTTCTTTTGATCCACGCTGGAGCACGGCGAGGAGCCGGGGCTCGAACGCCTGGCCGGGGCGCCGGTTGCCCGACGGCGCTCCCGGGTAGGAGAATCGGCGGACCATCCGACCCAGGAGGTTGCCGATGAGCGTCGCCAAGGTGATCGAGATCACCGCCTCGTCCCCCACGAGCTTCGCCGAGGCCGTGAAGGCGGGTATCACGAAAGCGTCCGAGACCGTCCACGGGATCAAGGGCGCGTGGGTCTCGGAGGAGAGCGTCGTCGTGGAGAACAACGAGGTCACGGAGTTCCGGGTGACGATGCGCGTCAGCTTCGTCCTCGACTGATCCGGGCACGGCGGGGCCGCCGACGCGTCGGCGGTCCCGCTCCACGTCTCCCTTCCGAGAGATCTCCAGCCTCCGTGCTACAAGGGACACGTGACGGCCCAACCGACCGACGCGCGGCTCGACCAGCCCGCGACCAACGACACGACGGCACGCGCGCTCGTCGCCGCGATCCCCGACCCGATCTTCCGGATCGGGGTGGACGGCCGCTACCGGGGGTTCAAGGTCGACTCCGAGCGCGACCTCATGACGCCGCCCGACGAGGTGATCGGGCGCACGGTGCACGAGCGGCTCCCGGCAGAGGTGGCCGACGCGATCCTGGCCGCAGGCCGCCGCGCGGTCGACGAGCAGGCGGTGCAGCAGCTCGAGTACACGCTGGACGTGCAGGGCGACGGGCCGCGGGACTACGAGGGCAGGGTCGTGGCGTGCGGCCCCGACGAGTTCGTCCTCATCGTCAGGGACTTCACGGACCGCACTCGTCAGGAGCGCGAGCTCGAGCGCGAGCGGGACTTCAGCCGCGCCGTCGTCAGATCGACGCCGAGCTTCCTCGCGCTCGTCGACGGGGAGGGCATCCTGCTCGGCGTCAACAGGGCCCTCGAGCGCGCAGCGGGCATTCCCGAGGAGGAGTGGATCGGCAATCCGTTCTGGACGCTGTTCATAGCGAAGGAGGACGTGTCGCGCGCCCAGGAGGACTTCCAACGGCTGGGCGCGGGTGATCCACCGGGCGTCGTCGAGTACGAGCACGTGGCGCCCGACGGGGAGCAGCTCGTCGTCGACTGGACCGCCACGGTCGTGCACGACGCGGAGGGCGCGTTGCGCTACCTCCTCTGCGGTCTCGACGTCACGGCCCGCAAGCGGGTCGAGGAGGAGATCCGGCGGTCGCGCGCACGCATCGTCTCGGCGAGCGACGCCGAGCGGAAGCGGCTCGAGCGGAACCTCCACGACGGCGCGCAGCAGAACCTGGTCAGCGTGTCGCACGCCGTGCACCTCGCGTTGCGCTCGCTGCGCACCGATCCCGACCAGGCGGAGCAGCACCTCGAGCGCGCCCTGGAGGAGCTCACCACCGCCCACGAGGAGCTTCGCGAGCTCGCGCGCGGCCTCCACCCTCAGATCCTGACGCTGCAGGGTCTCAACTCGGCTGTCCGCTCGATCGCCCGCCGTGCGCCGATCCCCGTGACGGTCGTCACGGTCGACGACGAGCAGCGCTGGCCGCCGCTCGTCGAGAGCGCCGCTTACTTCGTCGTCTCCGAAGCGCTCACGAACGTGCTCAAGTACGCGCGGGCATCGTCTGCGACCATCCGCTTGGCGCGGAGGGACGACGTCCTGATCGTCGAGGTCTCCGACGACGGCTTCGGCGGCGCCGAGCCGTCCGAGGGCTCCGGCCTCGGCGGCCTCCGTGACCGCGTCGAGGCTCTCGACGGGACGTTCGAGCTCGAAAGCCCTCCGGGCTCGGGCACCCGGATCCGGGCCGAGCTGCCGCTCGAGATCGAGCAGTAGCGCCGGCCCGCCCTCGTCCGGCACTGCTCGACACCTCCCGCTTGACAGCGGCGCCGTCGAGTGCGAGGATCCTCCGCGTCGAACCCCGTAGCTCTTCGGAGTCGCGGGGTTCGGCGTTTTTTCGTGGTGTGACCGCCGCCCAGGCCGCTCCGCTACCGTCGCCGGGTGGACGGCACGGCGCTGATCGAGGCCCAAGGGCTGACGAAGCTCTACGGCGATTTCGTCGCGGTCGACGGCATCGACTTCTCGGTCGAGCGCGGCGAGACGTTCGGCTTCCTCGGCCCGAACGGCGCCGGCAAGAGCTCCACCATGCGGATGATCGGGGCGCGTCTCCCCCGCGAGCCGCGGGACCCTTCGCGTCCTCGGCCGCGATCCCGAGCGTCGACGGACCGGCGATCCGCGAGCGACTCGGCGTCGTCCCGCAGGAGGACAACCTCGACCGAGAGCTGAACGTCGGCGAGAACCTGCTCGTCTACGGCCGCTTCTTCGGCCTCCCGCGCGACGAGATCCGCCGCCGCAGCGGCGAGCTGCTCGAGTTCGTCCAGCTCGCCGACCGCCGCGACGCCCGCGTCGACTCGCTCTCCGGCGGCATGAAGCGGCGGCTGACCATCGCGCGGGCGCTGGTCAACGACCCCGAGCTGATGCTTCTCGACGAGCCGACCACCGGGCTCGACCCGCAGGCTCGGCACGCGCTGTGGGATCGGCTCTACCGGCTCAAGCAGCGGGGTGTCACGCTGGTGCTCACGACGCACTACATGGACGAGGCGGAGCAGCTCTGCGACCGGCTCGTGATCATGGACCGCGCGAAGATCGTCGCCGAGGGGTCGCCGCGCGCGCTGATCGATCGCTTCGTGGAGCGCGAGGTGGTCGAGCTCCGCTTCGGGACACAGGACGGCCTCCCCTCCCTCGACGGCGTCGGCGAGCACGTCGAGGTGCTGCAGGACCGGGTCGTGATCGGCACGAACGTAGGCGACGCGGTCGTCGACCAGGTACACCGGAGTGGGCTCCAGCCCGAGACCGTGCTCGTGCGCCGCTCGACGCTCGAGGACGTCTTCCTCCGCCTCACCGGCCGCAGCCTCGTCGACTGATGGACGCCGCCCGTCGCACGCTCGCGGTCGTCGGGTGGCACGCCAGGGGCTTCCGGCGGATGTGGCGCGGCTCGGTCACCGTCTCCTTCCTCAACCCGATCTTCTTCCTCCTCTCCATCGGCCTGCTCCTGGGGAAGCTCGTCGACCGCTCGACCCGGACCTCGGCGGGCTCAGCTACCTGGAGTTCGTCGCGCCGGCGCTGCTCGCGACGACGGCGATGCAGACCGCCGCCAGCGAGACGACGTTTCCCGTGAAGGCCGGCCTCAAGTGGCTGCAGACCTACCACGCGGTCGTGTCCACCCCGGTCCGCGTCGGTGAGCTCGTCGCGGGCATCCTCACCTGGACCGGCATCCGGGTCGTGGTCGCAGTGTCGGTCTTCGCGGTCGTCGCCGCGGCCGGCGGCGCATTCGAGTCGCCCCTTGCGGCGCTCGCCCCTCTCGCGGCGCTTCTCTGCGGGCTCGCGTTCGGCGCGTGCTCGCCGCGATCACCTCGACGGTCGAGGGGACGACTGGCTGGCGGCGATCTTCCGCTTCGGCCTCGTGCCGCTCTTTCTCTTCTCGGGCACGTTCTTCCCGGTCGAGCAGCTGCCCGACTGGATCGAGCCGCTCGCCTGGGCGACGCCGCTGTGGCACGGCGTCGAGCTCTGCCGTGACCCTCGCCTCCGGCCAGGTCGAGGCGCTGCCGACGGTCGTCCATGTCGTGTACCTCGTCGTCGTGACCGCGGTCGGCGCGCTTCTCGCAGTCCGCGCGCAGCGGGGGAAGCTCCAGCGATGAGCACGCTCGACACCGCGCTGCGCATCTTCCCGCGGCTGCACAGGCCCGCGGTCCTGGCGACTCGTGGAACGGAACATCGCGAGCTCGCGAGGGCATGGCTCGTGTTCGTCTCCGGCTTCTTCGAGCCGCTCTTCTACCTGCTCGCGCTCGGCGTCGGCGTCGGCGCGCTCGTCGGCACGGTCGAGCTCGGCGGCGAGACGGTCTCGTACCGCGAGTTCGTCGCACCGGCGCTGCTCGCCGCGTCCGCCATGAACGGCGCCGTCTACGAGTCCGGGAACGTGTTCTTCAAGCTGAAGTACGCCCGCACCTACGACGGCGTGCTCGCGACCCCGATGACCGTCCGCGACGTCGCGGTCGGCGAGCTGCTCTACACCCTGCTGCGGGGCGCGGTCTACGCGGTCGGGTTCGTCACCGTGATGCTCGTTGCTCGGCCTCGTCGACACGCCGTGGGCGCTGCTCGCGGTGCCCGGCTCGCTGCTCATCTCGGCGGCGTTCGCGGCGCCCTCGGTGTTCAGCGCCACCCTCATGCGCTCGTGGGCGGACTTCGCGTTCGTCGAGCTGCTGCACGCTGCCGATGTTCCTCTTCTCGGCGACGTTCGTCGCCCGCCGACGAGTACCCCGACGTGGCCGCGTGGATCCTGCCGCTGACGCCGCTCTACCACGGCGTCGAGCTGCTGCGCGCGTTCACCCTCGGGGACGTCACCTGGCTCGTCCTCGTGAACGTCGCCTACCTGGTCGCGATGACGGCCGTTTCCTCGTGCTGGCCGACCGCCGGCTCGGGAAGCTCCTGCTGAAGTAGCGCCGAGGACCGACGCCGCCCTCCACGGGGGCGCGCACCGAGCGCTAGCCTGGAGGGAGTCGGAAGGAGGCCGGATGATCGAGAGCAACTCAGCGATCCACTCCGGCCGCAAGGGCGACAGCGTGGTCGTCTCTGCGCACCGCGTCGGAGCCGCCGAGCGGGTTGGCGAGATCCTCGAGGTTCTCGGCGAGCCGGACCGGGTGCACTACCGGGTGCGCTGGGCGGCCGGCAACGAAAGCGTCCTCTATCCGTCGAGCGACGCCATCATCCGCCCCGCGCGGCGACGCAGCTCCCCGGGCAAGCCGCGCTGACATTCCGTCGATGGCGCGGTCGCGGATCGACGCGACGTCGGTCCGCGCCGCGCCCGACGGCGACAGGACCACCCGCTACCAGGGGATCTCGTCGCCGTTCGCGTGGAACCAGCGGCCGCTGCGGGAGGCGTCGAGCTCGTCGATCCGGGAGATGCATCCAGGCCGCCGCGCCCTCCGGGGTCTGTTGCCGTGGCCGCCCGTCATCTCAGGTGCGGACGAAGCCGGGTGGAGCACGACCACGTGGATACCGCGCGGCGCCCAGCTCGTGTGCGAGGTTGGCCGCCGCCATGTTCAGGGCCGTCTTCGACATCCGGTAGCCGTACATCCCGCCGGACGGGCGATCGCCGATCGAGCCGGCCTTGCTCGAGACGAAGCCGATCCTCGCGCCCGCGTGCCCAGGCGAGGCAGCAGTGCGGTCGTCACCCGCAGGGGACCGAGGGTGTTCACCTCGAACGGCTCGCGCAGCGAGTCCACGTCCAGCGGATCGATCGAGCCCCACCCACCGATGCCCGCGTTGTTGACGAGCACGTCGAGCGATACGCCCTCGCCGAGGGCGGCGTCGAGCGCCTCGCCGACGTCGTCACGCGTCACGTCGATGCCCTCGACCACACGGCAGCCGATCTCGTGGCTCGGCGAGCTCGTGCGGCAGGTCGCGATCACGGTGTCGCCCCTGGTGTGGGAGCTGCCGGGAGAGCTCGAGCCCGATCCGTTCGCCCCCGTCACCAGCCATGTTGCCGCGTCCTGTCTCCCTTTGCCGGAGTCTTCCGAGGCGCACGCTAACGCTCGGGTGTTGCGTGTCGGTGGGGTGTGGCCGCTACAGGACGACGCAGCATGAATCCGATCAGGACAACGGCGGCCACCGCGACGGCGGCGAGCAACCACGCGGTGCCGAGCCGCTCGCGCGCTGCGTGGCGCTCCCTCCTCGAACCGCGCTCCATGGCGCGAGGTGTGCCCCGGCGCGCTCTCCGCCGAACGGGCGCCGGCAGCTTCGACGAGCGCGCGCGGCCGAGTCGCGGTGCCGGCGGCTACGAGGCCGGGCCGGGAGCCACGGGCGGCACGACGAGCGCAGGGTTCCAGCCCGCGCGGACCGCGGGAGCCTGGTACGTCGTCTTCGAGGAAGTCGAGCAAGGCGCGGCATCAGAGTCGGGGGCGGTCCTGACGGCCTCGTCAGGGAGCAGGAACTCGCCAGACTGCGGCCCTCCAGCCCGCGGTTTCCGGCTGACTCGGCCTGCTCGGCCCCTTCGGGGCTCGGGAACGCGTACGCAAAGAAAGCAGGCTCGGGCCCCCGCGTCGCCCGGCCGGGAGCCCCCGCAGGCTGCTCCGCGTCACGCCGAAGCGGGTGATCAGGTCGGCGTCCGCGGCGGCTCGACCTGCCGGCCCGAAACGGGCGTAGGCGAGGTCGAGCGCGCCCCAGAAGAGGTGTACCGGCGACGTCATCTCCGTGGAAGCCCGCCGGTGCTCCTTCTTGACGGCGTAGTCGAAACGAGGCGCGCCAGAACCGGTTCGCCCGCTCGGGCTGGTCGCTCGCGTGCTCGGTGTCCTCGGGGAACGGAATCTGGCGGGACTCCGCGGCGCCGGTGATCTCACCAGGACGCCCGCCGCTTCGAGCGCGCCCATCAGCTCGACGGTAGAAGTCGGCGACGCTGCGGGGCTTCAACTCGAGTCCGCTCCACCACGCCGTGTGCCGTGCGGACGGCGACGGCGTGGTCGACGAGGTCGACGTCGATGTCGAAGACGCCCGCCGGGTGCGGCATCGGCGGCGTGTTCGCCCGGGCGGTGACGTAGAAGGGGCGCGTGACGCCCACTGCGGCTCCATCGGCGCGAGCGCGACCGGACCTTCCCGATCCACCTGTAGGTACATGTGCAGCGTGTCGCGAGTCGGGCAGCCACGCTCGTACGGGAGTTCCGGCCAGTCGCCGGGGGCTACGGGTCGCTCCGCCACCCTCACGACGCCTGCGGAGGAGGCGTCGAGCTCGTCCTCGTAGCGCCAGGCCCAGTCCTCACCGGGCTCGGCGGAGCGGATCGGAGTGCCGGTCTCGCGGAAATCGGCAGTCGCATCGAGACGGTTCCGCGAGTTGTCACAGCAGCCGACCTTCCCGGCGGTCCAGGCACATCGCAGATGCACCCACAAGTCGCCGGTGCGCAGGCATTCCTCGCAGCCCTCGAGCGGCTCGGGGAGCCGGGTCACACGAACGCTGTCGAGGTCGGAGCACTCCATGGCGACTTGTCGTCCGAGGACGTCAGGCGATCTGGATCGATAGTGCCTGACCGGGTGC
>CAVROJ010000010.1:0-41337 GCA_963722755.1 uncultured Actinomycetes bacterium | reverse complement strand
TGGAGAAGTTCATCGGCGACGGGATGATGGCGACGTTCAACAGCCGCGGCGACCAGCCCGATCACGCGGAGCGAGCAGCGGGCGCTGCACTGGCCCTCCAGCGCGAGCTGACCGCGATCGCCGACGCCAACCCGGGCTGGCCCAGGTTCCGCGTCGGCGTCAACACCGGAGTTGCGGTGGTGCGCGAGATGGGCGGCGACGGGTTCGTCGCCTACGTCGTCGTCGGCGACACCGTGAACACGGCCGCGCGGCTCAAGAGCGAGGCGCCCGAGGGCGGCGTTCTGATCGCGCCGGAGACTCGGCGGGCGCTGCCCGAGGGCAGCCTCGTCGAGGCAGTGCCGGGACTGCGGGTCAAGGGCAAGCAGGAGGCCGTGGACGCGTACGTCCTCCACGCGCTGCCGCAGCCTGGCTGACCCGGCCTCGCGCAGACACACATGTGACGGGACCCGCGGTCGGCATGATCGACGGATGCAACTCTGGGGATGTCGTCGCAGTATGGGCCCAGCCGATGTCACATCCGGGGTGTCGGCGGTGCTGTTAGACATGGAGCTCGTGAGGCACGTGCGACCCGTCCCTCTGCCCGCCGCCCTGTCCCCCGACCGAACACGGACGTGGCGGCCGAACGTCCCGAGGGAAGGCCGATCTGAGCGTGGCGACCCACCTCGCCGCGGAGCTGTTCGCGCCGACCTCGAGGAGGTCTTCCGGGCGGCGTACCCGCGGGTCGTCGCCGTGGCGGCCCGGGTCCTCGGCTCCCGGGACGAGGCGGAGGACGTGGCGCAGGAGGTATTCCTCGCCTTCGGCCGCAGCACGGTGCCGGCCGGCGAGGCGACCGGCTGGCTCTGCGTCGCCGCTGCGCACACCGCGCTGAACCACCTCCGCTCCGGGCGACGCCGGACCGCCCGCGAGGAGACCGTTGGCGCCGTCGGCGGTCCGAGGGGATCGCACCCGACGTCGCAGACGCCGTCGTGACCCTCGACGAGCGCCGCCGGGTGCGCGCGGCGCTGGCACGGCTGCCGCAGCGGCAGGCCGTCGCTCTCGTCCTGCGGCACAGCGGCCTCAGCTACGCCGAGGTCGCCGCCGCCCTCGACCTCTCACCCGGCAGCGTCGGCACCACCGTGCGACGCGCCGAGTCCGCCCTACGCAAGGAGCTGAACCCCCATGCGCCATCCCACTGACGGGACGCTGCGCCGGCTCGTGGACGAGCCCGACGGCGTCGCCGACCCGGACCGCGAGCACGTCGCGGGCTGCCCCGAGTGCCTGTCCGGGCTCGCCGCCGCGCAGGAGGACGCCGCGCTCACCTCGGCGGCGCTCGCGCTCGACGTGACCTCGGACGTCGACGCGGCGTGGCAGCGCCTGTCGCACGCGACCGCCGACGTGGAGCAGCCGCGGGCGGCGACGCCGCGCGGCGTCCCGCCGCCGGCGGAGCCGGGCTGCGCAGCCCGGTGGTCGCCGCGGTGGGGGTCGCCGCGCTCCTGGCCGGCGCCGGCGCGGCGGCGGCCGCGGACTGGCTGCCGATCTTCCGGACCGAGCGGATCGCCGCGGTCTCGATCACCGAGTCCGACCTCGTCGACCTGCCCGACCTGTCGGCGTACGGCGACGTCGAGGTCGTGGACGAGCCGGGCGTCCACCAGGTCGCCGACGAGGCCGCGGCCGAGGCGGCCACCGGGCTGACGGTTCCCGCCGTGGACGAACTGCCGCGCGGGGTGACGGGGGACCGCACCTTCCAGGTCGGCGACCAGCTGCAGGTGCTGTTCACCTTCTCCGCCGAGAAGGCGGCCCGGGCCGCGGCACGCGCCGGCGACGAGCTGCCGGCACCGCCGGCCGGCCTCGACGGCAGCCAGTTCCGGCTCACCGCCGGACCGGGCCTGGCCTCGGTCTGGTCGGCGTCCTCCGGCCTGCCGGCGCTGGTGGTCGCGCGCGCCGTCGCACCTGCCGGTGACTCCTCGGGCATCCCGTTCGCCACCGCGCGTGACTACCTGCTCTCGCTGCCCGGCATGCCGGACCGCGTCGCCGACCAGCTGCGGAGCTTCTCCGACGACGGATCGACGCTGCCGCTGCCGCTGCCGGCCGACCAGGTGACGAGCTCCAGCCGCCGACGTCGGCGGCGTGCCCGCCACGGTGTTCCGGTCGAAGGACGGCACGATGGCCGGTGTGGTCTGGGTCGAGGACGGCGTGGTGACCGCGGTCGCCGGCACGTTGAGCACGGACGAGGTGCTGTCGGTCGCGCGCGGGCTGCGGTGACGCCGCTACCCGAAGCGGCCGCGCAGCGGCTGCTCGCCGAGCTGCCGCCGTCGCCGGCGGTGTGGTGCTCCGGGCTGCACAAGCGGTACGGCCGGCAGGTCGCCGTCGACGGGGTGTCGTTCACGGTCGCCCGGGGCGAGGTGATGGGCCTGCTCGGGCCGAACGGCGCGGGCAAGACGAGCGTCATCAAGATGCTGCTCGGCCTGGTCCGCCCCGACGCCGGCGAGGTGCTGCTGCTGGGGCGGCCGGCCCGCGAGCCGCAGGCGCGGGCCCGCGTCGGGTACCTGCCGGAGCTGTTCCGGTACCAGCCGTGGCTCACCGCCGCGGAGGTCCTCACCTTGCACGTACGCCTCGCCGGCGTGGACGTGTCCGCCGACGAGCGCCGTGAGTCCCTCGCCGCGGTCGGCCTCGCCGCCCGCGCGGGCGACCGGGTGGGCGGCTTCTCCAAGGGCATGCAGCAGCGCCTCGGGCTGGCGGTCGCGCTGGTGGCCCGGCCCGAGCTCGTCGTCCTCGACGAGCCGACCAGCGCCCTCGACCCGATCGGCCGGGCCGACGTCCGCGACCTGCTCTCTCGCCTCAAGGAGCGCGGGGTCGCCGTGCTGCTCAACTCGCACCTCATCGGCGAGGTGGAGCGGGTCTGCGACCGGGTGGTCATCCTCGACCACGGCCAGGTCGCCGCCTCGGGCTCGCTGCTCGAGCTGCTCGGCGGGCGCGAGCTCCGCCTGCGGCTCGACGGCGTCGGCGCCGACGCCGAGCGGCGGCTGGCCGCGGCGGGCCGGCTCACGCGCGAGGGCGAGACGTTCACGGTCGAGCTGGCCGCCGACGACCGAGGCCACCGTCGTACCGGAGCTGGTGGCCGACCTGGTCGCGCTCGGCGTGCGCGTGCACGCGGTCGAGCCCACCCGCATCAGCCTCGAGGAACGGCTGCTCGGCATCCTCGCGCGACCACGGCGGTGACCCGGCGATGACCTTCCGGATCGTGCTCACCGTCGCGCACCTCACCGTGCGGGAGGCGTCCCGCCGCAAGGTGCTCCGCGCGCTCGCGGGCCTGACGATCGCGCTGCTGGGGCTCAGCGCCTGGGGCTTCGCCAAGCTCGCCGGCGGTCGAGTCCCAGTTCGGCTCGCTCACCACCGGCGAGGCCAAGCTCGTCGCCGCGCAGGTGCTCAACCTGGTGATGTTCGGGATGAGCCTGATCGCCGCGCTCGGCACGGCGTTCCTCGCCGGTCCGACGCTGTCGGGCGAGATCGAGTCGGGGATGTCGCTGTCGGTCCTGGCGCGACCGGTGCGCCGGTCCGGCGTGCTGCTCGGCAAGTGGCTGGGGCTGGTGGCTTTCGGCAGCGGCTTCATCGTGCTGGCCGGGCTGGCCCAGTTCGTCGTCGTCCAGGTGACCGTCGGCTACTGGCCGCCGCAGCCCGTCGTCGGGCTGGCCCTGCTCGCGGCGCAGACGAGCGTGCTGCTCACCCTCGGGCTGCTGCTGTCCACCGTCATCTCGCCGATGGCGTCGGGCATCGTGGCGGTCGGGCTGTTCTGCGCCACGTGGATCGCGGGCGTGGTCGGCGGCGTCGGTGTCGCGGTCGGCAACGAGGGCGTCGCGAAGGTCGGCACCGTGTCCCGGATGCTGCTGCCGACCGACGGCCTGTGGCGCGGCGCCATGCACGCCTTCCAGGACCCGTCGGCGCTCGCGCAGTTCAGCGGCCCCGCGGCCGACGGCGGGTTCCCGTTCTTCAGCAAGGCGCCGCTCACCGCCACCTACCTCGGCTGGACCCTGGTCTGGGTCGCACTCGTGCTCGGCCTCGCGGCAGGTCTTCCAGCGCCGCGACCTGTGAGCCGGGCGACTGCGGCAGTTAGACTTGGGCCGAGATGGATGCAGTGCAGTTGACGGTCGTCGGCAACGAGATCGAAGCGGAGATGCTCTGCGGCCTGTTGCGGTCGGACGGAATCGAGTGCAACCGTCGCAAGGCGGACTCCGCAACGACGCTTAGCGCCGAAAGCGGCGCCATTGCAAGGCCAACCGAGATTCTCGTGCACGCGCGCGACCTCGACGCGGCACGCAGATTGCTCGAGAGCCGTTGAGAGCACGCGCCGAAGCTGCCGACGTTCTGCGCCAGACGCAACCTACGTAACGAGTTCGTACCACCGTCAACGTGCGACCGGAATAGGGTTCGCAGATGACGAACATCCTCTGCTACGGCGACTCGAACACCTGGGGCTGTATCCCGCTCGCAGGGCCGGAGCCGGCGCGTCGGCTTCCGCCAGACGCGCGCTGGCCGGGTGTGCTGCGCCGGCAACTCGGCGACGGCTACTGGATCGTCGAAGCCGGCCTCAACGGACGCACGACCGTGTGGGATGACCCACTCGCGCTCCACCGGAATGGGCGCGAGCTGCTCCTCCCGACCCTCCTGACCCACCAGCCCCTCGACCTGGTGATCATCATGCTCGGCACGAACGACCTCAAGCACCGCGTGAACGCCTCGGCGGCCGAGATCGCGGAAGGCGCAGGGATGCTCACCGACATCGTCGCCGGCAGCGGTTGCGGCCCAGACGGTGGCGCGCCGCCGACGCTTCTGGTCTGCCCTCCGCCGATCGCAGAGGTCGACGAGTCCGATGACGAGTTCGAAGGAGGAGTGGAGAAGTCCCGTCAGCTGCCCCGCTACTTCGCTGCGATTGCCGAGGCGCGCTCGTGCGCGTTCTTCGATGCGGGATCGTTGATCTCGTCGAGCGATATCGACGGAATCCATCTCGACGAGCGCGAGCACACCCGGCTTGGAACCGCACTCGCGGATCAGGTGCGACAGATCGTCGGCTGACGCGGGCTCATGGCTCGGAGGTCGCAGGTTCAAGTCCTGCCCCGCTATGACCGCACTCCACCGCGTGCACGGTGCGCGGCGTGTTCCGTGACGCGGGGCGAGGGTTCCGTCAGCCGCAAAACAGGACCATCGCCTGGGCCAGCGTGCAGCCATGACCCTCGAGTGGGGCACCGTCGTCGGAGAATTGGCTATCCGGTATGACCGGGGTTGCCCACGTCCCGATAGAGCGCCTCGACGTTGTTGCCATCGGGGTCGAGAAGGAACGCCGCGTAGTACCCCGGCGCGTAGTCGCGATAGCCGGGCGCGCCGTTCGAGCGATATCCCGCCTCGACCCCGGCTCCGTGGAACGCCTCGACCTCTTCGCGCGACCGTGCAACGAAGCAGAGGTGGAGTTCGCGCGTCGGCGGGTGGCGATCCACGACATTCACGACCGTGAAGCACGTCAGCTGCTCACCTCCGGAATCTTCCGACCAGCTCGGGATCCCGAGCGGCGCGAGAACTGTTGCGTAAAACGAGACGCTCGCCCTGTAGTCGCCCGCGTGCAGCTCGACGTGATCGACGACGTGTCGCGACCAGTCCCAGTCCTCGCCGTGCATGCACTCGCAGTCTCACATAGAGGCCGCAGGGCGATTCGCGGTATGCGCGCTTGTTCAGCAATGTCCACTCAGCGCGGGGCCCGGCGAGCGGCGCTATCCGTTCGTGCCCTCAGCCGAAGATGACGTCATGACACCCGGGCGGCCATCATGGCTTCCAGAACCGACCCGATTAGCGAAGGAGGACCAGGTCATGTCACTCGCCCGCGTCCACAACTTCTCCATCTCGCTCGACGGTTTCGGCACCGGCGAGCCTCAGAGCCTCGACGAACCGTTCGGCCACGCCGGCGAGCGGCTGCACGAATGGATGTTCGCCACCCGGTGGTGGCGCGAGATCGTCGGCCAGCCCGGCGGCACCCACGGCATCGACGACGCTTTCGCGCGGCTGCACGGCCCTGGGGTCGGTGCCGAGATCATGGGTGCGCGGAAGTTCGGCCCGCCCGGCTGGCACGAGGACCCGGAGTGGAAGGGCTGGTGGGGCCCCAACCCGCCGTTCCACACGCCGACCTTCATCCTCACCCATCACCCGCGCCCGTCGATCGAGATGGAGGGCGGCACGACATTCCACTTCGTCGACGCTTCGCCTGCCGAGGCGCTCGAGACCGCCCGCGAGGCTGCGGACGGTCAGGACGTGCGCCTCGGCGGAGGCGCCACCGATATCCGCGACTTCGTTGCCGCGGGGCTCGTCGACCACATGCACATCGTGGTCGTCCCGATCCTGCTCGGCCGAGGCGTACGCCTCTGGGACGGGCTGGAGGGCCTCGAGACGGACTACGAGATCGAGACCGCCTCCTCGCCCAGCGGAGTCACGCATGTGACCTTCACCCGTGCGGGTGTCTGAACCGCCTCCCTCGAGATCTCGAGGCGCCCGCTCGGCCCGGAGAGCTGGCCTGGGCCCAGTGTGTTCGGGAATCCCCCTGAAGAACCGTCAGGCTTTCAGGGATGATCGTTGTCGTCATCACCGGTCCCGCCGCCGTGCTCGCCCGCCCGCATTTCGTTTCGAACTCTGACGACGCGACGCACCGGAGCTCTTGGCGCCACGTCGCTCCTCGACGTCCACGCGGCCACGTCCGAAGGCGTCGATCCGTCCCCACCGGCCCGGGATGTCGAGCAGCTCCAGATGGCCGATGCCTTGGGGAAGCGCCGGGTCGACGACGAGATGGTCCCCGAGCGGCTCGAGACCGAGCATCGTCCGCAACAGCAGCAGCGGCGTGCCCGTCGACCAGGCCTGCGGGCTGCACGCGGTCGGGTACTGCACCGGATACTTCGTCACTGTCCGCTCGTAGCCTCCGAAGGCCTCCGGCAGCCGCCCATTGAAGACCTCGGCGGCATCGAGGATGCCTGCCGCGATCTGCGCCGCCTCCTCCTTGAAGCCGTAGCGTCGCAAACCCCAGGCGATGAACGAGTTGTCGAAGGGCCAGACCGTGCCGACGTGGTAGCCGATCGGGTTGTAGCGACCTTCGCCCTCAGCGAGCGTCCGGACGCCCCAACCGGAGAAGAGCCGGGGTCCGAGCAGCTGCTTGGCGACCGCCTTTGCCTTGGACTTGTCGACGATGCCGCTCCAGAGTAGGTGGCCGTTGTTCGACGCGAGCGCGTCGACCTGATTCCCTTCCGTATCGAGGGCCAGGGCGAAGTATTCGCCGTCACTCACCCAGAAGTCGCGATTGAAGCGACGCTTCAGGTCGGCGGCCTCCTTCTCCAACTTGTCGGCGAGAGCCGGATCCTTCCAGACCAGGCGCGCCAGGCGCGCGCCGCGCATCTTCGCGTCGTATGCGTACCCCTGGAGCTCGCAGGTCGCCCGTGGGAACCCGGGAAGCGTTCCGTCGCGGTACGAGATCGAGTCCCAGGAGTCCTTCCAGCACTGGTTCTCGAGGCCGGTCTTCTCGTTCCGTCGCCGGTACCAGATGTAGCCCGTACCCATGAGGTCGGCGTACTCGTCGATCCAGTTGAGCGCCGCCCGGGCCTGGTGCTCGAGCTCGCGCACCAGCTTCCTGTCACCGGTCCAGCGCTCGTACTCGTCGAGCAGCACCACATACAGCGGCGTGGCGTCCGCGCAGCCGTAGTAGGGCGAATGCGGCCGCTCCTCGAATGCGGTCATCTCGCCGTACCGCATCTCGTGCAGGATGCGGCCCGGATCCTCGTCCCTGAAGTCGTCGATGCGGCTGCCTTGCCAATCGCCGAGCGCCTGCAGGGTCGTCGCCGCGAGTTCCGGCGTGAAGGGCAGCGCCTGCAGGCTCGTGAAGATGCTGTCCCGGCCGAACATGGTCATGAACCACGGCAGGCCGGCCGCAGGCAGGCTCTTTCCCCCTGCGACGGGCGGCGAGAACCGCAGTGCGGCGAGGTCGACGAGACTCCGCCTGTACGTCCTTCTGAGCTCATCCTGGTCGCATTCGAGCTGCGGTGCGTCTGCGACCCACTTCTCAAGGCTCAGCTCCATGCTCGGCCGTGCCCGTTTCGCTCCGCGCGCGTACTTCGGCCGGACGTACGAGCCGCCCGCACCCTCGGCGGTGACGACATCCAGGTCGGTGGTCCAGCTGCCGTGCGGCTCTATACGTGCGCGGAAGGTGAGGCCACTCTTGTCGAGGCGCGCTCGAGCCGACGCTGAGATCGCAGTCTCGCGGCTGAACGTCTCGCGCTCATAGCCGAGAAGCAGGCGACCTCGGTCTACGCGAGCCGAGTACTTTCCCTTCTTCGCGAGCGCGTCCTTCACCTCGAAGAGGTCGGCGAAGTCCGAACCGGCCTCGATGCGGACGGCGAGGTCGACCGGCTTGTCCTCGTGGTTGAGGATGGTCAGCTCCTCGTGAAAGCCGTTCCCGACCGCACGCCGCCGGATGACGGAGAGCTTGGCGTCGATGTACACGCCCCCGGTTCCCGGTACCAGGAAGAAGCGCGTCTCGAAGTACTGGAGGTCGTCGATCGAGAGGGCGTTGAGTCTTTGCCCGTCGATGGTCAGGATCCACTTCGACAGGAATCGAGTGTCGAACGAGAAGAGGCCGGTCGGGTCGGTGAGCGACGCCTCGATGTCGCCGTTCGAGTCGCTGACGACGAACGTGTTGCCGTCCAGGATCTGGACCAGGCCGTTGCTCATCGCTTCCTCCTCGCCGGAGCTGCCGTGGGGCGCCGTCTGCGGGAGCGCGACGGCCCGGGAAAAAGCCGCTGGAAGAGCACCAACGGCTGGGTGTCGCCTTCGATGCTCATCGCCCCGCGCAACATCGCAGCCAGCGCATTCGTCTTGCCGCTCACGATGTCGTCGAACAGCGCCTTGTCCGCCGAAACGACGCAGTCCGCCCTGAGATTCTGGCGCGAGACCGCGAGGTCCCCCTTGACGACTGAAACGAGCCAGCGATCTGTCTTCTTCCCGTCTTTGAGATCGAACCGCACCGTGACCGTCGCCTTCTCGAGCAGCGGTTCGTGCCCGCGCTCGACGAGCGCGTCGAAGAACTCCGCGGTCGCATCGGTCATCATCCCACCTCCTCGGTTTTCACCGTGACCCAGCCTCGATGTGCCTGGCGAGCAGTGCTGCGAACACGAGCATACGGAGCTACGGCCACGCCCGTTCGTCCATGGACTGACCCCAACGCTTCTCATCGAGACGGCTCTTCCCCGGACCGGCGATCCCCCAAGGGCCGGCCGACCGGGGTCCGCCCCTGATGGTCAGCCTACCGACTCATGCTGATGTAGCGCTACCGACTCATGAAGCTACAGGGCGTCTCTCGACGACGCCGTCTGCTCTGTCCTCTGAAGAGTCGGCTCCCCGCCTGACGGTTCGTGTCGCAGGGCAGGGTGCCGTGTCGCCGTCTGCGTAGTCGCTTCAGCAGCTGCTGCCTCGACGGGGGCACCGAGCACGAGGAAGCGACCGCCGAAGGCAATCGCGCAAAGCGCGAACCACACCCACCCGAACGTCAGGCCCCCACGACGTCCGACATCCAGTGCACACCCAGGAGGACGCGGCTGCACGCCACAGCGACGGCGAGAGCCACCGCGACGCCGGCGATCGCCACTCGCACCACAGGGGATCGTCGTCGCGCCAGGACGAGTCCGACTGCAGCGTAGAGCGCCGCTGCAGTGGCCGAGTGCCCGCTCGGGAACGACGGCCCGAGAGTCTCGGCAATGGGATTGAACGTGGGTCGCACGCGATCGAGCAGATCCTTGATCGTGTTCACGAGAACCGTCTCGCCGATCACCACGGTGAGCAGGAACGCCGGGACCCATTTGTTCGGAACGCGGAAGTACTCGACGATCCCGACCACGACGAGGACGGCGACCACGGCATATGTTCCGCCGAGCTCGGTGACGAACTGCAACGCGTCCGTCGACCAGCTGGTCGCGTGGTCGACTCCCCACTGGCCGACGCTACGGTCGGCGTCGACGAGCGTCTCGCTGCTCCTCACCAGGTAGGCGAGCGATCCGACCAACAGCCCGCCGACGATTGCCAGCCCGAGCGTGAGCGTGAGGATGAGACCGGTGGCGGTCGCGGGATCGAGCCGCTGGCGAACGAGGCGCAGGAGCCAAGGATGCTTCTCCATCTCGGTCTCGAGCTGCCCGGCTGCTGCCTCGGCCGGGGCGTTCATCACCGGCCTGGGGTACCTCGACGCGGCGAGGGAGACGAGGCTTCCGGTGACGAGCGCGATGAGGATGAGAACGAGGATGGGCATGACGTCCCGCGACCCTCTGCCGTTTTGCCCGACCGCCGCAGGGGTAAACGTCGGAGATGAGGGCCGAGGCGGTAGAGCGTAGTTCCCCCCCGCCCGGATCGGAGCTCGTGCCAACGACCGCAGGTTCGACGCGTTCGCATGAGAGTTCCCGATCCGGTGTTCCGCTCTTGGAAGCCCGGCCCGGAGACATCCCTTCGCGTTTCTCCTCCCTCGTAGGGGCGGAGCATCCCGTGCGGGTGTTCCTTGCCGCCGTGCTGTGCGGGTATGTGCTCCTCCTCGCGCTGATGGTGCTGCTCGGATTCGCCGTCATCGATCTCGTGCTGCCGGTGGGGGGTTTGGCCGATGCCGATCAGGACGCAGTCGAATGGCTCGCCGACGGCCGAAACGCCTCCCGGGAAGACCTTTCGTGGGTGGGCTCGACACTGGCAGGCGGGGTCGTGATCCCGGTGGTCATCGGGACATGCCTCCTCGTGTTCGCGCTGCTACGGCGCTGGCGCCTCGCGGCGTTCGCTCTCTTTGCCGTCGCCCTCGAATCCGGCGTGTACAGGGTGACCGCCGACAT
The DNA here is from genome assembly GCA_963722755.1 of uncultured Actinomycetes bacterium. GTDB lineage: Bacteria > Actinomycetota > Thermoleophilia > Gaiellales > Gaiellaceae > Gaiella. Next base: position 30,478 of record CAVROJ010000010.1, on the reverse strand, counting down.
CGTCAATCGCGAAAGGCCAGACGTGAAGCGTCTCGAGAGCCTTCCCGTCGATGCGAGCTACCCCTCGGGTCACACGGCTGCCTCGATCGCGTTGTACGGGGGACTTCTGCTCCTCCTCGCGTCGAAGATCAACCGCATGTCGGTCATGATCCCGGTACTCCTGGTCGGGGTCGCAATTCCGGTGTTCGTCGCATGGGCCCGGCTGTACCGCGGGATGCACCACCCAACGGACGCCGCGGCTGGGGTCGTTCTGGGAGTCGGCGCGGTTGCGGTTCTCGTGTTTGCGTCGCGTGCCGCGGGCGCGGCGGCCGAGCGTCGTGACAACGGGCGTCGTCAGCTCACGACGGAGCTCCCGGGATGAAGCGCGTTGCGGTCATCGCCCACGCCGGCAAGTCGACCGGTGGGGGGCTCGAAGAGCTTCGCGAAGTGCTCCGGCGCGCCGGTGTCTCAGATCCGATCTGGTCGGAGGTTCCGAAGAGCCGCTACGCACCAAAGCGCGTGAAGAAGGCCCTTGGCGAGGGGGCCGAGACCGTCTTCGTCTGGGGTGGGGACGGCACTGTGCAGCGGTGTGTCGACGCACTCGTCGGAAGCGAGGCGCGACTCGCAGTCATTCCTGCTGGCACGGCAAACCTGTTCGCATCCAACCTCGGGATTCCCGGCGACATCTCGGACGCGGTCGACGTCGGACTCAACGGAGACGAGCGCACGCTCGATGTCGGAAAGATGAACGGGGAGCGGTTCGCAGTCATGGCGGGTGCGGGCCTCGACGCCCGCATGATCCGGGACGCCGACGCCGGGCCGAAAGACGCCTTCGGTCGCCTCGCCTACATCTGGGCCGCGTCGAAGAACCTGCGCACGGAGCCGTTCAAGAGTCGGATCGAGGTGAACGGGGACCTGTGGTACAAGGGCGAGGCAACCTGCCTGCTCGTGGGTAACTTCGGCGCGCTGTTCGGCGGGCTCGAGGCCTTCGAGAACGCTCGGCCGGACGACGGGGAACTCGAGATCGGCGTGACGCAGGCGGAGAGCCTCGGAGAGTGGGCGCGAACGATCGCGCGCACCGCTGTGGGATCGGCGAGCCAATCGCCCTTCGTGCAGGTGACGAAGGCAAAGCGGATCGACGCAGAGTTCGATCGCAAGGTGCTGTACGAGCTCGACGGAGGCGACCGGGAGGAAGTGAAGCGCCTGAAGGTGAAGGTCGAGCCCGATGCGATCACCGTGCGGGTGCCGGCGGGCGCGCTATGAGCACTGCGGCCCTCGTGAAGGAGACGTGGAACCTGACGGGGGACGATGCCCGCAAGACGCTCGTGTCGACCGGTCGCCTCGTCCTGTTGAAAGACGCAATCGTCAGGCTTCGGGCCGGCGACGGGACGAGTCATGCGCGCTCGCTGGCGTTTCTGGGCTCGCTCGTCCTCATGCAGGCGCTCGTGGCCGTTGTAGGGTTCGCCATCGCCTTCGGCTCGTCGGGGGTGAGCAGCGTGATCGTCGACACCGTCCGTGCCTCTGCGCCGGGGGAGGCGGGAGACCTCCTCGCGAGCGCGGTCGAACAGGCGAACCGGGTCGGTCGAGACAACCGCTTCCTCCCCTTGTCTCTCGGCTTGATCGGCACGCTCATCACCGCGACCCTCACGATGGGGCAGCTGGAACGCGCGATGAACCGGATCTACGGCATCGAGAAGGACCGGCCGGTCGTCGAGAAATACCCACGCGCGTTCCTGCTGGCGCTCAGCTCAGGCTTTGCGATCGCCCTCGCGTTCGTCGTTCTCGCCTTCGGTCGAGGCCTCGTCGACCACCTCTGGGTCGAGGCGCGTTGGCCGGTCGGGATCGCCCTCGTCGGGGCGGGTCTCGCCGTGCTGTTTCGGTGGGCGCCGCGCCGCAGGCAGCCGGGCTGGACGTGGCTTGCATTCGGGGCCGGCGTATCGATAGCGGGATGGACCCTCTGCACCGTCGCACTGGCTCTCGCATTCCAGCTTTCCAGCACGTTCGGCCGCACGTACGGGCCCCTGGCGGGAATCGTCGCGTTACAGTTCTGGACGTTCTTCTCAGCGCTCGCGATTCTCTTCGGAGTCGCCGTCGCCGCGCAGCTGGAGGCGGTGAGAGCGGGCGTTCCGGCACAGGATCCTGCGAAGGACACGACCCCGGAGTTGATTCCGAGTCAGGCATGAGTTGAGATCCGCGACCCTGTTCTGCGCGGACTCCATCGGGGTACGTACTGGTCGATGCCGGATTGGAGCGGGAGCGGTTGGCTGAGCCTCGAGGGTGAGGTAACGCGATGAAGGGGAAGGGCGCCAGGTCTCCGAGAGCGCCAGAGCGCGAGGACAAGGGTGCCTTTCGGTTGCAACTCACAGAATCGCTGGCCGGGCGCCGGTTCTTCAGCGCTGCTCATTAGAGCAGCGCGGCTCATCTCAGCGCACGCGGACGTGCGCGTCGCCTCCACGAAGTCGCTTGTACGGGTAGCAGGCACCGCTGGGGGCACACGGGGCGGAGCGGTTGTGCCCTGGGTGGACGGGCGGATTGGACAGGCGATCGGGAATCGGATGAGGCTTCGCCGCGAGGAGCAGGGAGCCAGAGCCTCGATATGCAGGCACTTAGCCCGTCGTGCCAGCGGCAGAAGCTGGAGACTGCTCGCGGCTTGGCCGGCGGCGTTACGTTTGGCAGTGCCCCGCCATGCTCCCTCGCTCCGACCGACACAACCACGGGCTCCCGTCCGCCGCTTCGGCAGGTGTGGATCTCCTCGTCGGACCGTTGCTCCGGTATGTCGGAACGACGACGGCGACGGTGTGGGTCGAGACGAGCGTCGCCGCCGAGGTGACGGTTCTCGAGCATCGAGCACAGGACGTTTCAGGTCGAGGGACATCACTACGCGCTCGTGCTCATCGAGGATCTCGAGCCGGCAAGCGTCACCCCGTACGAAGTGCGGTCTCGACGGCCGGCGCGTGTGGCCGCCCGACGACGGTCGGCCGCGTCCGGCGATCCGGACGCGCGAAGGCGAGCGACAGGCTCGTCTCGTCTTCGGCTCGTGCCGCGTCGGCGCACCCCAGCGGCCTCCGTACTCGCTGTCGCAGGCCGACCACGCGAAGGGCTCGGCGTCGACGCGCTCTGGGTCGTATTCACGGCAGCTCCAGCGAGGACGAGGTCGCAGTGGCCAGACGGGCTCCTGCTCCTCGGCGACCAGGTGTACGCAGACTGCGTTCCGCCGGAGACGGCAGCATTCATCCGCGCGCGGCGCGACGTGCGCGAACCGCCCGGCGAGGAGGTCGCCGACTTCGAGGAGTACACGAGGCTCTATCGCGAGTCGTGGTCGGACCCTGACATCCGCTGGCTGCTGTCGACGGTGCCGACGACCATGATCTTCGACGATCACGACGTGCAACGACGACTGGAACATCTCCGAGTCCTGGGTCGAGGAGATGCGCTCGCTGCCGTGGTGGGAGGAACGGATCACCGGGGCGTTCATGTCCTACTGGCTCTACCAGCACATCGGCAACCTGTCGCCGCCGGAACTCGCCGAGGAGGAGCTCTCCGGCACGGTGCGCGAGGACGAGGACGCCGGTCCTCGCCTGCGCGCGGCACGCCCGGCAGTGGGATCGCGAGTCGGCGGAGACACGGTGGGCCTACTACCGGGACTTCGGGCGCTCACGCCTCGCTGGTGATCGACTCGCGCGCCGCGCGGGTCTCGTCGACGGGCGGCGGGACATGATCGACGACGGAAGAGTGGGATTGGATCGCCGAGCACGCACGCGGCTCGTTCGACCACCTGATCGTGGCGACCACTCTCCCGGCTTCGCTTCCGCACGGCATCCATCATCTCGAGTCATGGAACGAAGCCGTCTGCGACGGCCGCTGGGGCGCCTTCGCGCAGCGCCATCGGCCGAGCGGCTGCGTCGGGCCGTCGACCTCGAGCACTGGGCCGCGTTCCAGCGCTCGTTCCGCGCACCTCACGGACCTCCTGCGATCGATCAGTCGCAGCCGCGGAGACGCGCCGGCCGACGATCACGATCCTCAGCGGCGACGTCCACACGACCTATGTCGCGTAGATCGATCTCGGCACGGGTTCAGGACCGAGCCGTGTCCACCAGGTCGTCTGTTCACCCTTCCGCAATCCGCTGAACCGGCACGAGCGCCGCGTGGTGACGGTGACCGGTTCCCGCGCCGCGGCCTTCGCCTTCTCCAGACTTGCTCGCGCTTGCGGTGTTCAACCGCCCGGCGCTACATGGAATCTCTCGAGCCGGCGTACTTTCCACAACTCGATCGGCGAGCTCGCGCTCGATCGTCGCCGTGCACGAGTCACCCTGTTCCGCAGTACACGCGGACCGGAGGAGGACGCGAGCCTCGTGCCTATCCACGAAGCGGACTTGGCTCGAGATGGGCACGCCAATGGCCGGGCGTGACTCGAGCAATGGAGCGGCTGCTGGATGAAGCGGCGCCACGATCCGCCCATGTCCTGCGCCGGAACCAGAACATTCCACCCGTGGCCTCGGCGCGCGTCGGATCGCCCGCGTCAGCCCTCGGAGCAGGGGTCGACGCTCTAGAGTCGCCTGCGATGGGTGAGGCGCTGCAGGGGGGACGGCTCGCGGCGCCGCGCGGTCGCCGCGGCGGGCGTCGACGTCGTGTTCACGCTCTCCGGGCGGCCACGTGATGCCGATCTACGAGGGCTGCCGGCACGAGGGCGTCCGCGTGGTCGACCTGCGCCACGAGCAGTCCGCGGCTCACGCGGCCGAGGCGTGGGGGAGGGTGCGGCGCTCGTGCGGCGTCGCGCTCGTCACCGCCGGGCCCGGGGTCACGGGAACCGTCACCGCGGTCGCGAACTGCCTCGCCGCGCAGACGCCGCTCGTCGTGCTCGGCGGCGCCCGGCCGCTCGCGCAGGCCGAGTGGGGCGCGCTGCAGGAGTTCGACCAGCTCTCGCTGATGAAGCCGATCACGAAGTGGGCCGCCGTGTGCCCGTCGACGAGCCGCATCCCGGAGTACGTGGCGCATCGCGTTCCGGCAGGCGCTCGCTCAGCCGCGCGGCCCCGTCTACCTCGAGCTTCCCGCAGACGTGCTCTTCGCGGAGGGGGAGGCGGACGAAGCCCCTGGAGCGCCGTGGACGGCGCCGCGGGCCGTTCGGCGACCCGGCGGAGCTCGACCGGGCCGCGGCGCTGCTGAGCTCCGCGGAGCGGCCCGCGGTGGTGGCCGGCGGCGGCGTGTGGTGGGACGGCGGCCGCGGAGCAGCTGGCCGCGCTCGTCGAGCGCGGCCGCCTGCCCACCTTCCTCAACGGCTCGGGGCGAGGCTCCCTGCCGCCCGAGCACGATCTCTTCTTCCAGCACTCGCGCGGAACGGCGCTGGAGGAGGCCGACGTCGTCTGCGTCGTGGGGACGCCGCTCGACTTCCGGCTGCGCTACGGGCGCTTCGGCGCGGAGAAGCTGATCCACGTCCACGGCGATCCGCGCGAGCTCGGCCGCAACCGCGTCCCGGATGCGGCGATCGTCGGCGACTGCGCCGCGGTGCTGGGCGCGCTCGCGCGACCTGGTCCAGGCTCCGCGGACGGTCGTGCCGGCTGGCTCGAGCGGCTCCGGGCCGTCGAATCCGCCTGGTGGGAGGCCCGTCGCGCCGAGATCGAGTCCGACGCGGCGCCGATCCACCACTACCGGCTCGGCGCCGAGCTCGACCGGGTGCTCGACGCGGACACCGTCGTGATCGGCGACGGGGGTGACGTCGTGGCAGCGGTGTCGCGCGTCCTGCGCGTCCGCCGGCCGGGGCACTGGCTCGACCCCGGCCCGTTCGGCTGCCTCGGGGTCGGCCCCGGGTACGCGGTCGGCGTCGGCGCCGCCGGATTCGGGACGCAGGTCGTCTGCGTGATGGGCGACGGCGCGTTCGGCCTCAACGGGCTCGACTTCGACACGCTCGTCCGCTTCGGGATCCCGGCGGTGCTCGTCGTCGGGAACGACGGCGGCGTGGGGCGAGATCCGCGTCCCGCAGGTCGGGATGTACGGCGCCGACGCCGAGGTCGCGACCCGTCTCGCGCCGAGCCGCTACGACCGCCTCTGCGAGGTGTTCGGCGGCCACGCCGAGCACGTCGAGCGGCCCGAGGAGCTCGCGCCCGCGCTCGAGCGCGCCCTCGCCTCGGGTGAGCCGGCGATCGTGAACGTCATGCTCGACCCGGACGCCATGGCCGGGCACGCGTACCGCGGCTTCTGACGACCGAGTCTGCGGCCTTTCCCCGTCGCCGTCCGCGTCGCCACCGATGCCCCTCGGGCGCACGCGGGAGAAGCTGACACCTGCGCGCAGTACGACCGCGCGCGAGCCCCTCTCGGAAAGGAGATGCCATGGCAACCATCGAGAAGGTGGCAACCTACGAGGCTCCCGGCCGACCGGGCAGCCCGGTGGAGCTCCAGCCCCGCTACGACAACTTCGTCGGCGGGCACTGGGTCCCGCCGGTGCGCGGCGAGTACGTGGAGAACCTCACGCCGGCGACCGGCGAGGCGTTCACCGAGGTGCCGAAGTCGACCCCCGAGGACATCGAGCTCGCGCTCGACGCCGCCCATGCCGCCAAGGTGGCCTGGGGCGAGGCGTCGACGACGGAGCGCTCGAGGGTCCTCAACAAGGTGGCCGACGCGATCGAGGAGCACGTCGAGATGCTGGCCGTCGCCGAGAGCTGGGAGAACGGCAAGCCGGTGCGGGAGACCCTCGCGGCGGACGTCCCGCTCGCGGCCGACCACTTCCGCTACTTCGCCTCGGTGATCCGGGGCGAGGAGGGCTCGATCTCCGAGATCGACAGGCAGACGGTCGCCTACCACTTCAGGGAGCCCCTCGGAGTGGTCGGGCAGATCATCCCGTTCAACTTCCCGCTGCTGATGGCGGCGTGGAAGCTGGCTCCGGCCCTCGCGGCGGGGAACTGCAGCGTCATCAAGCCGGCGAGCCCCACCCCGTGGTCGCTCCTGAAGCTGATGGAGCTGCTCGAGGACATCCTCCCGCCGGGCGTGATCAACGTCGTCAACGGCCCGGGTGGCGAGATCGGCAAGGCGCTCGCGCAGAACAAGCGGATCGCCAAGATCGCGTTCACCGGGGAGACCGTGACGGGGCGGCTGATCATGCAGTACGCCGCCCAGAACATCATCCCCTCGACCACCGAGCTCGGCGGCAAGTCGCCGAACATCTTCTTCGCCGACGTGATGGCGGAGGACGACGACTTCCTCGACAAGGCGGTCGAAGGGCTCGTGCTCTACGCGTTCAACAAGGGCGAGGTCTGCACCTGCCCCTCGCGGGCGCTGATCGAGGAGTCGATCTACGAGCCGTTCATGGAGCGGGCGACTCGAGCGGGTCGAGGCGATCCGCCAGGGTCATCCCCTCGATCTCGACACGCAGCTCGGCGCCCAGGTCTCGACCGCGCAGCTCGACAAGATCGAGAGCTACGTCGAGATCGGTCTCGACGAGGGCGCGGAGCTCCTGACCGGCGGTGAGCGGGCGCACCTCGGCGGCGAGCTGGAGGGTGGCTACTACTTCCAGCCGACCGTCTTCAAGGGCCGGAACGACATGCGGATCTTCCAGGAGGAGATCTTCGGCCCGGTGCTCGCGGTCACGACGTTCAAGGACGAGCGTGAGGCGCTCGAGATCGCGAACGACACGCTGTACGGGCTCGGTGCCGGCGTCTGGACGCGGGACACGAGCAAGGCGTTCCGCATGGGCCGCGCCATCCAGGCGGGGCGCGTGTGGACGAACTGCTACCACCTCTACCCGGCCCACGCGGCCTTCGGCGGCTACAAGGTCTCCGGCGTCGGGCGAGAGAACCACAAGATGATGCTCGACCACTACACGCAGACCAAGTGCCTGCTCGTCAGCTACGACCCGAAGCCGCTCGGGCTCTTCTGACGATGAGTGGGAGCGGGACCGGGCGGGTCAGGGCCACCGACGCGGCGCTCGCCGCGATCGAGCGGCTCCGGGCCCGCCACGGCCCGCTCGTGTTCGTGCAGTCGGGGGGCTGCTGTGACGGCAGCTCCCCGATCTGCCTGGCCGAGGGGGAGCTCCTCCTCGGCCCCGGGGACGTGCTCGTCGGCGAGATCGCCGGGTGCCCGTTCTACGTCGACCGCGAACAGGACGAGCGCTGGAGGCGGCCGTCGTTCGTGATCGACGTCGCTCCGGGCGGCGGCGACTCGTTCTCGCTCGAGGGCCCGGACGGGCTCCACTTCGTCGCCGCGGTCGCCGAGCGACGCCGTGCGGGCGTGACGCGCGCATCCCGTCTCCGACCGCGGGCGTGGCGCCCGGGCCCGATGGAGGACTACGATCACCACGAGGTCGACGCATCGTGGAGCCCAGCGGAGGAGACGCAGCCGCAGGTCGGCGCCACGGGCGTCGCGGCGGACAGGCGGGCGAGGGTGGCTGCGCTCCAGGCACGCGGAGCACCAGCTGGTGGAGCGGGCGCAGGCCGAGCGAGCACGGCACGACTCCGTCGACGTCCTGTTCGAGATGGCCGATCGCGACGGCGAGGCCGGCGGCGGGATCATCGCCGGTGCCCTCGTCCTACCGGCTCTTCCTCTGGCTCCTGCCGCTCACGCTCGTCGTCCGTCGCGGGGCTCGGTATCGCGTCGGACGCCGCCTCGCGAGAGCCCGCAGGAGGCGGCGAAGACGCTCGGCATCACCGGCCTCGTCTCGAACTCGGTCGCGACCGCCGCGGAGGGCCCGGCGCGCTGGTACGCCCTCCTCGTGGGCGTCCCGATCCTCGTCTGGGTGACGAGGAGCCTGCTCCGCGCGCTGACCGTGACCCATCGGCTCCTCTGGGGCGACGTGCGGTCGGCCGCGCCGAAGCCGACGTTGCACGCGACGCTCCGGCTGCTCGTCCTGCTCCTCGGATTCAGCGTCGTGAGCGGGCTCGCAGGTGCGGTGCGAGCCTGGTCGTCGGCGCCGGGTCTCCTCGTGACCCTGCTCACGGTCGTCCCGTACGCCGGGCTCTGGCTCCTGATCACGCTCCGTCTGCCCCACCGCGACGCGGACTGGAAGGCCCTGGTCCCCGGTGCGCTCCTGTTCGGGGCCGGGCGTCCAGGTGCTCCACCTCGTCGGGGTCTACATCCTCGCGCCGTACGCGATCACCAAGCAGGGGACGTACGGCGCGCTCGGGGCCGCGGCGGCTCTGCTCCTCGGCCTGTTCCTCCTCAGCAGGATCGCCGTCGCCGGGGCGGTGCTGAACGTGACGCTGTGGGAGCGCAGAGGAGCCGCGGGCGACGCACGGCTGACCCGCGGCACGCTCGCCGGCCCGCGGCCGTGCGTGTGTGAGACTCGTGGTGCCCACGGGTCGCGGTCGACGCCGAGCGAGGATCGCATGCAGATCGGACGCCCAGGAAAGCCCGTCAGCCACATCGCGCAGGCATTTCCCGACCGGGTCGAGGTGCGGGGGCGCGATCTCTGCGGCGACCTGATGGGCCGCCTCGAGCTTCACCGAGTACTTCCACCTGCTGCTCACGGGGCAGGAGCCGACCGACGACCAGCGCTACTTCCTCGACGTGCTGCTCGTCGCGATCGCCGAGCACGGGATGATGCCCACCAACGTCGCCGCACGGATGACGCTCGCCGCCGACCCCGGCTCGCTGCAGGGAGCCGTCGCGGCGGGGATCCTCGGCTGCGGCCCCGTCGTCCTCGGCACGGCGGAGGAGTGCGCGCGGCTGCTCGAGGACGCGCAGGCACGAGGTCGCCGCGGGCGCGGAGCCCGCGGCGGTCGCGCGGGACGTCGCGCGTGCGATCCACGGCTGGGGCGGCAAGGTGCCGGGGTTCGGGCATCCGGTGCACCGGCCGCTCGACCCGCGCGCAGAGAGGATCCTCGAGCTCGCCGACACCCGCGGCGTGAGCGGGCCGCACGTGCTGCTCGCGCGCCACCTGCGCGACGCGGTCGCCGACACGTGGGGCAAGCCGCTCACGATGAACGTCTCGCTGCCCATCGCGGCGGTGATGCTCGACCTCGGCTTCCCGGCCGACGCGGTAAAGGCGGTTCCCGATCCTCGCGCGCACCGCCGGCCTGCTCGCCCATCTCGCCGAGGAGCGGGAGCGGCCCCTCGGCTTCCTCATGGCGGGGAGGGCGGAGGAGGCGGTCGAGTACGAGCCGGGTGACGGCCGAGCCTGATGCTCGCACCCGAGATCGAGACACTCCCGTGGGACGAGCAGCTCGTCCTCGACGACGCGAGCTACCGCGAGCAGCTGGCGTACGTCCTCGAGCGCTCGGCGTTCTACCGCGCAGAAGCTTCGGCGCGGCCGGGCTCGACTCGCCGGAGGCGGCCGGGGGCCTGACGGACATCGCGCGGCTCCCCCTCACGGAGAAGCGCGAGCTCCGGGCGACCTGCACGCCCGACGACCCGATCGGCGCGCATCTGTGCGCGAGCCCGTCCGAGATCGTCCGGATCCACTCCACGAGCGGCACCACGGGCGCGCCGAGCTACATCCCGCTGACCGCGGGTGACCTCGACAACTGGGTCACGTCGTCCGCGAGAAGCTACGCGGCGTCCGGCCTCGCCGCGGGCCAGCGCCTCGTCTCGACGTACGACGCCGGGCCGTTCGTCGCCGGCGCGGCGCTCGCCGCGTTCGACCGGATCGGCGTCTGCCACGTCCCGCTCGGCACGGGGAACACGGAGCGCCTGCTGACGGCGATCGAGCTTCTCCGCCCCGACGCCGCCGTGCTGACGCCCTCGTATGCCGCCTACCTCGTCGAGCGGGCCGCGGAGCGCGGCGTCGATCTTCGCGGGCTCGAGCGTCGAGCGCGTCCTCGTCGCCGGCGAGCCGGGCGGCGGCGAGCCCGCCTTTCGGTCGATGCTCGAGGAGGGCTGGGGCGCGCGGGTCACCGAGGCGATGGGCATCGGCGACATCGGCCCGTCGCTGTGGGGCGAGTGCGAGGAGCAGGACGGGATGCACCTCGGCGCGCGCGGCTTCGTCCACGCGGAGCTGATCGACCCCGACACGGGGGCCCCGCTCTCGATGGAGGACGGCGCCTCGGGCGAGCTCGTGCTGACGCACCTCAGGCACCGCGCGGCACCGCTCCTGCGGTTCCGCACGCACGACCACGTCGAGGTGCGCACGAGCCCGTGCGGGTGCGGTCGCACCGGGCCGCGCGTGCGCTGCATCGGACGGACCGACGACATGCTGATCGTCCGCGGCGTCAACGTCTTCCCGTCGGCGGTCCGCGAGGTCGTGAGCGGCTTCGCGCCCGACGTCAGCGGCCACATCCTCGTCAAGCCCGGGGCTCCGGGCGTCAAGCAGGAGCCGCCGCTTCCGGTAGCCGTCGAGCTCGCGCGCGGCCGGGCAGCGTGACGACTCGCTCGCGGAGGCGATTCGCGAGAGACTACGCAGCGTCCTCGTGGTCTCCACGCGCGTGGAGCTGGTGCCGTGGGGCAGCCTGCGGCGCAGCGAGTACAAGTCGAAGCTCGTCGAGCGCTGAAAGGAGCCGAATGCGGAAGATCCAGAGCCAGGGCGTCCACCACATCACGATCGTCGGGGCCGGCAGGCAGACGTCGATCGACTTCTGGGAGGGGGTGCTCGGGATGCCGTTCGTCTTCGAGCAGCCCAACCTCGACAACGAGTCGGAGAGCCACCTCTACTTCGATCCGGGCGACGGGCGGCTGATCACGGTCTTCACGAACGAGGAGCGGAAGCCCGACCCGAGCCGGCTCTCGCGGGATCCCGGCACGGTGCACCACCTCGCCTTCTCGCTCTCGCAGGCGACGTTCCACCAGACGGTCGAGCGGCTGGACGAGCGGGGGATCCGGCACAGCGGGCGTCAAGGACCGCGGGTTCATGGACTCGATCTACTTCGACGACCCGCTCGGCATGCTGATCGAGCTCGCCTCCTATCGCTTCGAGCCGCCGTTCGGGTTCACGCACGCGGACGTGCTGCTCGAGGCGCACAGGCTCCGGGTGGAGCGGAGCGACTACAACATCGCGCAGGGCCACCTCGCGGACGCCATCGAGGCGCTCGTCCTGCGATCGCGCGGCTCGCTCTCGGACGATCGCTCTCCGAAAGATCCCTACTGACCGGGAGGTCACATGGCCACGAACACGCTGAGCATCCTCAAGCCGAGCGTCAACAACCTCACGACCCGGATCTTCGTGCGCGCGGCAGGGCTCGACTTCGAGGAGCAGGACGTGTGGGGGAAGAAGTCCACCCCCGAGTTCCTCGCGAAGGACCCGGCCGACCTGACGCCGCTGCTCGAAGAGCCCGGACTGCCCAAGGGCGCGCTCTGGGAGAGCTGCGCGATCATGCAGTACCTCTGCAACAAGCACGGCCTCGACCGCTTCTACCCGACCGACCCGGGCGAGCGGGCGATGGTCGACAGCGCGATGTTCTACCTGGTCGGCACGCTCTACCCGCTCGTCGCGCGGGCGACCTACCCCGCGCTCGACTTCCCGCAGTACGCGGGCGAGGTCGCGACCTCCGAGGCGGACGACGCCATGAAGGCGAAGGCGCAGAAGGACGCCGAGGCCGCGCTCGCTGGGCCGCTCGACGTCTACCGCGCGTTCTTCCTCGACGGGAGGCAGTTCATCGGCGGCGACACGCCGTCGATCGCCGACATCCGCTTCGCCGCGACCCTCGAGTTCCTGCGCGCGATCGACTACGACCTTCCTCGCCTGGGCCGAGGAGTACATGACCTCGATGGAGACGACCCTCGGTGACGCGTACTCGGAGCCTGCCGCCGACGTGCGCGGCTACATCGACTACGTGAAGTCCCAGGCCAACTGAGCGCCGACGGCGCGTTGCGGCATGGTCGGCGCGGACACGGGTGCGTCGCCGCCGCTCCGGCTGGCCGAGCTCCTCGCCTCGGTGTCGCTCGCCACGGACCTCGGGACAGGCCAGCCGATGGGTCACGCCCCAGCTTCGGCCTCGGACAGGTGGAGTCCGACGCGGTAGCGGGTATAACGGGCGGGTGCTCGTGACGGTCACCAGGACGAGGTCGTCACCCGACGAGCCGATCGAGATCGCGACGATCGCCGGTGAGGAGATGCTCCCGTGGTTGCAGCAGATCGACGGTTTCGAGGGGCTGCTGATGCTCTCCAACGCCGAAGAGGCGACGACCCTCGTACTCAGCTTCTGGAGGGACCGCGAGGTCGCTGAGCAGCACCGCACCGCGCGGACGCAGTTCCGCGACCGGGTTACCTCCGCGGTCGGAGTTCGGGTCGAGGAGGTGGCGGACTACGAGATCACGTTCGCGGACCTCGGCTCGTGGGCCGCGAAGTCGGCGGCGCAATGACGGCCTGAAGCGGCCGATCGGACGCCTCGGTGCCTCCGGGGCCGTCGCGTTCGGTTGCGGAAAGTCCGCGATCGCGCTCGGGCGATGCTCGGATGCGGCCGGCCGCCGCGACGGCGACAGTTGGTGTGCCATGTACGCGCGAGCAGTCGACGACGCCGCAGCCCGCCTGCGTGAGCTGCGACAGGAGGAGTGGGGAGACTTCGGCCTCGCCGCGTTCGCCCTCGGGCTCGCCGTCGTCGGGAGCCAGGCCCGTCCCGAGCTGGCGATGCCGCTCTTCCTCGCGGGCCTCACCGTCGCCGCCCTCGGCGTTCGAGCACTCTGGCGCGAGTGGGATCTTCTCGACCGGTTGGCCGGGGAGCGTTACGCGTACGTGATCCCGCGGGTGCTGGCCTACGCGGCACGTGAGGCCACGACGGAGCGCAGGCGGACCTTCGCCGCCCTGATTCGCGCGCGGCTGCAGCAGCCGGCCGGTGCCTTCGACGCCCGCGGCGTCTCCGTTCGCGAGGAGCTCGAAGCGCTCGCCACGGAGCTCGAAGACCGGGAGCTGTCGCTCGACCCGGCGTGCGCGGTTGCCTGCATGCGGCTGCTGACCGACGTCGAGAGCCCGTTCTTCGCTCCCGAAGCCGTCGAGGATCTCCGTTCGCGGGTCCGTCAGGTCAGGGCGGGCTTCGGGCCCGCGCACCGCTCGGGCTGACGTCACGCCGCCCCGTCGCGCCCGACCATCCTCGTCCGCCACGTGGGTCGTGTCCGATGATTTCTCGTCGGAGCGGCTGTCTACGAGACTGACGCATTGGACGACCGCGAGAGAAAGGACGAACCATGCAGAAGATCACTCCGTGCCTGTGGTTCGACACCGAGGGCGAGGAGGCGGCGAGGTTCTACACGTCGGTCTTCCCGAACTCGAGGATCCTGGAGATCGCGCGCTACGGCGACGCCGGCCCGAGGCCCGAGGGAACGGTCATGACGGTGAACTTCGAGCTCGACGGGCACGAGTTCGTGGCGCTGAACGGCGGCCCGGAGTTCACGTTCACGAGGCCGTCTCGTTCCAGGTGATCTGCGAGACGCAGGACGAGGTCGATACGTACTGGAGCACGCTCTCAGAGGGCGGCGAGGAGGGTCCCTGCGGCTGGCTGAAGGATCGGTTCGGGCTCTCGTGGCAGATCGTCCCGCGCGTGCTGTTCGAGCTGATCAGCGACCCGGACCGCGAGAAGTCGCAGCGCGCCATGGCCGCGATGCTGCAGATGGGCAAGATCGACATCGAGGCGCTCCAGGAAGCCGCAGCTGCGCAGGCGTGAGGTCGGCGCTGCCGGTCGTGTGCGCGCCCACGCCGGGCGTTAGGGTGGGGGCGGGAGGTGAGCCCCGACGGCGTTCACGATCCGTCCGGTCGAGTACTACTACGCAACGGTGCGCGACGAGCTCGGCGCCGCGTACCGCGTCCTCGCCCAGCTCGCCTCTCGAGGGGTCAGCCTGCTCGCCTTCACCGCGGTGCCGAGCGGGCCCGCGCTGGCCCAGTTCGCGCTCTTCCCGGACGACCCGAACAGGCTTGCCGCCGAGGCGCGGGCTGCGGGACTGGCGCTCGACGGCCCGTACCACGCGCTGCTCGTGCAGGGCGACGACGAGCTCGGCGCGCTCGCCAGCGTCCACGGACGCCTCGTCGACGCCGGCGTGGACATCTACGCCTCGAGCGGCGTGACGGACGGGCGCGGCTCGTTCGGCTACGTCGTGTACGTGCGCGAGGACCAGTTCGAGAAGGCCAGGGGCGCGCTCAGCCTCTGAAGCGAGGCCGGGCGGCGAGCCGGCTCCGCCTACGAGCCCGCCGCGGCCGACCGCGTGAGCCAGACGGGCGCCGCGAGCGCGAGGCCGAGCCCGTCGAGCGCGCTCGCGGGATTGCCGCGGACGATCGTGAGCCAGCCGCGCGTGTCGAAGAGCACGCCGTACTCGCCCGCGGCGAAGTCGGCGTACGTGCTTCCGCGCTTGGCGTCGGCCGATCCGGAGACGGCCTCGATCAGCAGTGTCGCCTCGCCGTCGAGGCCCGCCGCGGCGAGATCGGCAGGGCGCACGTTGAGGTGCACGTTGCCGAACCGGTTGAAGTCGATCACCTCGCAGGTGATCTTCCCGGCCTCGACCTCGGGCTCGGCCATCTCCACCACGGCGAGCGTCGCCGGGTCGAGAGGCGTCCCGAGCTCCTCGATCGGCAGCCCCGCGGCGAGCGCTGCGGTCGGCGGGCAGAGGGTGTCGGGCGCGCGGAACGACTCGGCGTGCGGCGGCCGGACGACGTCGGGGGAGGTCAGCTCGATCGCGCTGCGAATCCCCCCGGCGGCTTCCCACGCGAGCGACAGGAGGCCGTTGTCGGGGCCGACCAGGTGCCGGCCGCTCTCCGTCTCGATCGCGATCTCGCGGTCCTTGCCGACGTTGGGATCGACGACTGCCAGGATCACCGCGTTCTCGGGGATGTAGGGCATCGAGTCCGCGAGGAGGAGCGCCCCCGACGCGACCTCGAGCGGCCGCACCAGGTGCGAGAGGTCGACGATCGGGCACTGCGGCGAGATCCCGCTCATGACGGCATGGCACAGCCCCACCCACTCGTTGCCGAGCCCGAAGTCGCTGAGGAAGACGATCGGCCGGGGAGACGACATCGGCGCCAAGCATGCTCGCGGCCGCGGGCCGATGCAAGGGCGGGCGACGAGCAGGCAGCGCGCCGCGGCCGCCGATGAGTTGCGCCGCGCGGCGTCGTCTGTACCTTCGGAAGCCGGAAACGACCGGAAGGAGACGACGCGCGCAACGTGATGCTGATGATCGACCCCGTCGTCCTCGGGGCCGGAAGAGGCATCTTCCAGACAGACGGCGTCCTCAGGCCGTTGCGGCTCGTCGACAGCAAGGTGGCGAGGACGGGCGCGATCCTCGCGCCCTACGCGCGAGCGAACGGCACGACGGCCGGATAGCGCGCCCGGGCACCAGCCACGACGAAAGGAGCGCAGATGGCGAAGCTGAGGTTCAACATCACGATGTCGCTCGACGGCTACGTCGCCGGGCCCGACCAGAGCCTCGAGCACCCGCTCGGGGTGGGCGGCGAGGCGCTGCACGAGTGGGCCTTGGCCACCCGCAGCTTCCGCGCCACGCACGGCATGGAGGGCGGCGCGACCGGGCTCGACGACGATCAGGTTGCGTCCTGGAAGGCGAACATCGGCGCCACGCTCATGGGGAGGAACATGTTCGGCCCCGTCCGCGGCGACTGGAAGGACGAGGAGTGGAGACGGCTGGTGGGGCGACGACCCGCCGTTCCACACGCCCGTCTTCGTCCTGACGCATCACCCGCGCGACCCCGTCGAGATGGAGGGCGGCACCACCTTCCACTTCGTCACCGACGGGATCGAGGCAGCGCTCGAGCGGCCGTCGACGCAGCCGAAGGGCGCGACGTCTCGATCGGCGGCGGAGCGTCGGTCGCCCAGCAGTACCTGCGCGCCGGGCTCGTCGACGAGCTGACGATCCACGTCGTGCCGTTGCTGCTCGGAGACGGCGCCCGTCTCTTCGAGGACCTGGAGGGCGCCTCGAAGGGCTACGAGTGCGTCGAGCTCACGAGCTCATCGTCCGTTGCGCACTTCGCCTACGTGCGCAAGGACGCCGCGTAGGCGCCGCTGCCTCGAAGGAGTCGCGCCAAGCGTGCCGATATCGGGCACGGGCCGCCCTGTCTGGCCGCTAGGGTCGCCGGAGATCGGGATGGGCGACAGCGGACGGTCGACGACCACGTTCTTCGTCGTTCTGCGGCGGCACGGCCCGCTCTGGAACCCGTCGCGGCCGCTCGAGGAGCAGAGCGACTGGCCCGCGCACGCCGATTTCATGGACGGGCTCGTCGACGAGGGCTTTGTCGTCCTCGGCGGCCCGCTCGCCGACGAGGAGCGGGTCGTGCTCGTGATCGAGGCGGAGTCGGAGGAGGCGATCCGCGCCACGCTCGGGCGTGATCCGTGGAGTGACTCTCATCTCGTGATCGCCAGCGTCGAGCACTGGACGATCCGGCTCGACGGGCGGAGCCGTCAGGCGCCCGGCACGACGAGACCCGACTCGTAGGCCACGACGACGGCCTGCGCCCGGTCGCGCAGCCCGAGCTTGCGCAGCACGTGGCTGACGTGCGTCTTGACCGTCTCGTCGCTCAGCACGAGTCGGGCCGCGATCTCGGCATTCGAGAGCCCTCCGCGACGAGCCCGAGGATCTCGGTCTCGCGGGGGGTGAGCGCGGCCAGCCCGTCGGGACAGGAGCGCATCGTGCAGGTGACCCCGCTCGCGGGGATGGCCGTGCAGTCGACGACCGGGCGCATGCTCAGCATGTACGCGGGTGACGACTGGGGCATGCCGATCGGGCCGTGGCAGGGCCTGGGCGTGGCGTATGCGTGGGCGGTGGGCTCCCTGGTCGTCGGCTACGCGTTCCTGCGTCGGCGCGACGCTTGAACTAGTCGAGCCACACCCCTCCACGCATCAGCTGCCTGCCCTCGAGCTCGTTCGCCTCGCGCCACGCCTGGATGCTCTGCGGTGTGAGCCGGAGGTAGACGTACTCCTCTGCGAGCGCTCTGGGGTCGAAACCTGCGGCGTGTGCATGCGCCTCCTCGAGTGCGGGGTCGGTTCCGATCGCGACGGCCTCGACGGGGCCCTCGACGATCACGACGTCGCGGGTCGGGCCGAGCGCCACGCGCGCCCAACCGGCGCGCATGAGGTTCCTGGCAGTCCTGCTGCCCCGCGGCGTCGCGACCGTCAGCGTCTCGTCGTCCCAGTAGAACGAGAGCGGGACGAGGTAGGCGCCTCCGGCCTGGTCAGCCGAGGCGACCCACAGGTCGACGTCGGCCTTCAGCCTGGCGAGCGTGTCGAGGCGGCGCTGGGCTCTCGAACGTGCGGGAGGCGGCTCACCGGTGTCCGACACTTGCGTCCCCTTTCTGGCTCGCGACCTCCGCGAGTCGCTGCTCGAGGAAGCGCCGCTCGGCGTCGGAGTGGACGAGCTCGAGGGCGCGCTCGTAGGCGCTGTGCGCCTCGTCGACCCGGCCGAGGCGGCGCAGGAGGTCCGCGCGCACGGCGTGGTGGTAGTGGTAGCGGTCGAGCTCGAGCTCGTCCATCAGCGCGAGGGCAGCCTCGGGGTCGCCCGCCTCTGCGATCGCTGCAGCGCGGTTGAGCTCGACGACCGCGGAGCCCATGAGACGGGAGAGCTCGCCGTAGAGGGCTGCGATCTGCGGCCAGTCCGGTGGCTCGTCGACGTGCAGCGCCGCGATCGCCGCCTGCAGCACGTAGGGGCCGCGCCCGCCGAGCGCGAGCGCGCGGTCGAGCGCGACGCGCCCCGCGGCGATCTCGTCGTCGTCCCACAGCGCCCGGTCCTGGTCGCGCAGGACGACGACCGCCCCATCGGAGAACCGCGCCTCCCGGCGGGCGTCGTTCACCAGCATCAACGCCAGCAGCCCGTGCACCTCCGGCTCGTCGGGCATCAGCTCGGCGAGCGCGCGTCCCAGCCGGATCGCCTCGGCAGCGAGATCGCCGCGGCCGCCGTAGCCCTCGTTGAAGATCAGGTAGACGACCGCGAGCACCGCGGCGAGGCGGTCGGGGAGCAGGTGGGCCGGCGGCACGCGGAACGGGATCCCCGCGGCCTTGATCTTGCGCTTCGCGCGCACGAGCCGCTTGGCCATGGTCTCCTCGGGGACGAGGAATGCACGGGCGATCTCCTCCGTCCGCAGGCCGCCCAGCGTGCGAAGCGTGAGCGCGACCTGGGCGTCCAGCTCGAGCGCGGGGTGGCAGCATGTGAACACGAGCTCCAGTCGCTCGTCGGGGATCGTCGTCTCCTCCAACTCGTCCTCCGCGGGCTCGGGTGCGTCGAGCAGGCGGGTCTTCGCCGCGAGCGTGCGATCGCGGCGGATGCGGTCGATCGCGCGGTTGCGCGCGGTCGTCACGAGCCAGGCGCGCGGGTTCGTGGGCGCCCCTTCGCGGGGCCAGCGCTCGGCGGCGATCGCGAACGCGTCCTGCGCGGCTTCCTCGGCGAGATCGAAGTCGCCGAGGAAGCCGATCAGGCTCGCGAGGACGCGGCCCCACTCGTCGCGGAAGGCCTGCTCGAGGGTCGCAGCTCTCCCCAAGCCTCTAGTACTCCACCAGCGGGCGCACCTCCACCGCACCGCCCAGGCGGGCAGCCGGCACGCGGGAGGCGAGCTCGATCGCGGCGTCGAGGTCGTCGGCCTCGAACATGAAGTAGCCGCCGAGCGCCTCCTTGACCGTCGCGAACGGCCCGTCGGTGGTCAGCGTCTTGCCGTCCTGCACGCGCACGGTCGTCGCGGTCTCGGGCGGCTGCATCTGCAGGCCGGGTGTGACGCCGGGTGTCTCGTTGATCCCCTGGTAGGCGGCGTACACCTCCTTCTGCTCGTCCTCCGACAGGCGTGACCAGGCCTCCGGGTCGTACGGCGTGGGGGCGTCTCCCTGGTGGATCAGCAGCAGGTACTTCATCGCTTCCTCCTTGTCGGATGGTCGCGTATCAGACGAACGAGCGAGGCGGAAGAGGACACCTCCGGGAGTCTCCGTGAGAGAGCGGCCCGGGCTTCACGACGTCACGACCGCTTTACGCGGTACTGGATGAAGGTCGCGAACGGCGACTGCCGCACGCCGAGGTGCTCCAGGTCGACCGACTTCGTGAACCCCTCGAAGAGTCGCTTCCCGCCGCCCAGGATCACCGGCGCGACGATGATCGCCAGCTCGTCGACGATCCCCGCGTCGAGCGCCTGACGGATGATCTCGGCGCCGCCCATGACACTTACGTCCTTGTCTCCGGCGGCCTCCACGGCGCGCTCGACAGCTGCCTCGACCCCGGAGACGAACGTGAACGCTCCGCCTTCCGGCTCCTCCTCCGGCCGATGGGTCACGACGAAGAACGGCATCCCCCAGGGGTTCTCGTCACCCCAGTGGCCGGCCGCCTCGTAGGTCCAGCGGCCCCCAACGACGGCACCCACCGTCGACACGGTCTCCGCGAGCCAATCCGCGTCCTCCCCCGTCGGCTCGCCTCCCGTCCCGCCGTCGTAGGTCCACGGCCCGCCGAACACCCAGTAGTGCAGCCTCTCGCCACCCTCGCCCAGTCCCTTCCCGGGGCCGTCGTCCGGCCCCGCGATGTACCCGTCGACCGACGTCGTGATCGCTGCGACGACCTTTGTCATCAGAAGCTCACCTCTCCTCGCATTAGCAGCTATGCCCTACAGACCAGCTACCCGACCGGAACTCATCGTGACACTCCGGTCTTGACGCTCGGCTTTGCGAGCATGGCGCCGTGGAGGAAGCCGAGGACAGGGCCGCAGCCGCCGCGGGACTGATCGACGCACCGGTCGCGGACGAGCCCTGGCAGCGCGACGCCGCGGAGGTCGCGGCCGACCTCGGCACCGACCTCCGTGTGGGGCTCGACCTCGGCGGAGGCGGCGGCGCGTCTGGAGCGCTTCGGGCCGTAACCTCCTCGACCCGGCCCAGGCCGTGCCGGCGTGGCGCAAGCTTCTCGCCCAGTTCGCCGATCCACTGATCTACCTCCTCCTCGCGGCGGTGGCCGTGTCGCTCGTCGCCTGGATCGCGGAAGGGGCGGACGGCGTGCCGTACGAGGCGATCGTGATCGCAGTGATCGTCGTCCTCAACGCCGTGCTCGGCTACGTGCAGGAGGCCCGTGCGGAGCGGGCAGTCGCCGCGTTGCAGAAGATGGCCGCGGCGACGGCCGGGGTCGTGCGCGACGGGCGCGAGATGCGCATCGCGGCCGCCGATGTCGTCCCGGGTGACGTCCTGCTCCTGGCCGAGGGCGACGCGGTGAGCGCGGACGCCCGCCTGGTGCAGGCTGCGTCGCTCACGGTGGCGGAGGCCTCGCTCACGGGCGAGAGCGAGCCGGTGCTGAAGGACGTCGCCACGCTCGCCGCGCCGGCCGCCCTCGGCGACCGGGTGAACATGGTGTTCGACGGGACGGCCGTCACCCGTGGGCGTGGCCGCGCGGTCGTGACGGCCACCGGCATGGCGTCCGAGATGGGGAACATCGCGCGCCTGCTCGGCAGCACGGAGGAGCAACGCACGCCGCTGCAGCGCGAGGTGGATCGGACCGGACGCGCGCTCGGCGTGGCCGTGATCGTCATCGCGGTCGTGGTCGTGACGGCGATTCTGCTGACCGCAGACATCGAGGACGCGTCCGACGTCGTCGACGTCCTGCTCGTCGGCGTGTCGCTGGCGGTCGCCGCGGTGCCCGAGGGCCTGCCGGCCGTTCTCTCGGTCGTCCTTTCCCTCGGCGTGCAGCGCATGGCCCGTCGGCGGGCGATCGTGAAGAAGCTCTCGTCGGTGGAGACGCTCGGGTCGGCCTCGGTGATCTGCTCGGACAAGACCGGGACGCTGACGAAGAACGAGATGACGATCGAGAATGTCGTCACCGCCTCGGGCGAGGTCGACATCACCGGCAGCGGATACCGGCCGGAGGGCGAGCTGCGCGTCGGCGGCCGTCCGCTCGACGATCCCGTGCTGCTCGACGAGGTCCGGTACGTGATCGGCGGAGGGAGCCTGGCGAACGACGCCGTGCTTCGGGAGGACGACGGCGAGTGGGTGATCCAGGGCGATCCCACCGAGGCTGCCTTCCTCGTCGCGGAGGCGAAGATCACCGGCCTCACCGAGGCCCGCGAGGAGCGCTTCGAGCGAGTGGGCGAGGTGCCGTTCAGCTCCGAGCGCAAGCTGATGTCGACGCTCCAGGCAGACGAGCAGCAGGGCGGGATCGCCGTGTTCACCAAGGGGGCTCCCGATGTCTTGCTCCAGCGCTGCACGCTGGAGCGCGCGGCGGGCCAGCTGCGTCCGCTGTCGGACGCGCGCCGTGCGGAGGTGCTCGGGACGGTCGACCGCCTGGCAGGTCTCGCGCTGCGCACGCTGGCCGTCGCCTACCGGCCGCTGCCGCCCCACGAAGAGCTGCCGCCCGAGGACGAGTCGATCGAGCACGAGCTCGTGTACCTCGGGCTCGCCGGGATCATCGACCCGCCGCGACCAGAGGCGCGGGCTGCGATCGCAGAGGCGACCGCTGCGGGCGTCCGCACGATGCTGATCACAGGCGACCATCCCGCCACGGCCGTCCGCATCGCCGACGACCTGGGGATCCCGGGGGCCGGCTCCGGCGCGCTGACCGGCCCCGATCTCGACGCGCTCGACGAGAGCGGCCTGCAGGACGCGGTCCGCGACCGCTCGGTCTACGCCCGCGTGGCGCCCGCGCACAAGCTGCGGATCGTCGACGCCCTGCAGGCGAGCGGCCAGATCGTCGCGATGACCGGCGACGGCGTCAACGACGCGCCCGCGCTGAAGAAGGCGGACATCGGCGTCGCCATGGGGATCGACCGGCACGGACGTGACGACGGAGGCCGCGGACATGATCCTCGCCGACGACAACTTCGCGACGATCGTCGCCGCCGTGCGGGAGGGCCGCGGCATCTTCGCCAACATCCGCAAGTTCCTGCGGTTCCTGCTCTCGTCGAACGTCGGCGAAGTGCTGACGATGTTCTTCGGCGTCGTCCTGGCCGGGGTGATCGGCCTCGACGACACGGGAGAGGCCATCGCGGTGCCGCTCCTCGCCACCCAGATCCTCTGGATCAACCTGCTGACCGACACGGCGCCCGCGCTCGCGATGGGCGTGGAGGCGCCGCCGACAGACGTCATGCGGCGTCCGCCGCGGCGGCTCGACGACCGCGTGATCGACCGCGAGATGTGGCTCGGGATCTTCGGGGTCGGTCTGGTGATGGCAGTCGTGACGCTGGTCGCGCTCGACCTCCGCCTCGCGGGCGGCCTGCTCGGCGGGTCGGGCGGGATCGAGGAGGCGCGCACGATGGCCTTCACCACGCTCGTGCTCGCCCAGCTCTTCAACTGCTTCAACGCCCGCTCGGATCGCACGAGCGCGTTCCGCGGCCTCTTCTCGAACCGATGGCTCTGGGGAGCGATCGCGCTCTCGGTCGTCCTGCAGGCGGCCGTCGTGCACCTGCCGTTCCTGAACGATGCCTTCGGCACCACACCGCTCGGCGGCGAGGACTGGCTGATCTGCGTCGGGCTCGCGAGCGTCGTGCTGTGGGCGGACGAGGTCAAGAAGCTCTTCGGACGCTGGCTGCGCCGCCGGTAGCGGTCGCCTCGAGAGGTATCTCACGACACCTGGCGCCGTGCCACCACGATTCCGGCCTGCCAGCCCGGCGCGCGCCCGCCGGTTGGCAGCTCGACCGCCTCGACGTCGAGCCCGCTACGCGCGAGCAGCCACGAGACGAGCGAGTTCGAATTCCACATCTCGCCCGTGCGCAGCTCGTCTCGGCCCCAGACGGCGGTCGGCACATGTGGCACGAGCTCGAGCAACCGCCGAGCGCGCTCCGGGTCGTCGCTGAGCCGGCGCGGGCTGTCGACGGCCTCGTCGACGTCCGGGATGACGCCGTCGCGCCAGCGGCGAACCTCGTACCTGAACAGCCGGATGCGGCCCGCCGCGCGTGCTCCGACGGCGCCCTCGGCGACGACGCCGCGCTCGGCGCCGTCCCGTCCGGCCCAGGCCGGTGTCATCTCGATCACGAACCGTCCTTCCGTGGCGTTCACCTCGAGACCCGCGTGGTAGAGGTCGCAGCGAGCTCGTCGGGCGAGCCCGGCGGCAACCGTTTCGAACACCTGCCCGTTCAGCCGCACCGAGTGGCCGCCCGCGCCGAGCGGCAACCAGTAGAGGTCGATGCCGGGCTCCATCACCCCAGTCTGCACCGACCGCGCCAGTGGGACTCCCACACGGGCCGGGGCCTCCGCAGAGGCCCCGGCCGAGGCAGGTGGTGCCGGTGCGTCAGTCCTGGATCACCACGTTGTTGCCGTTTCCACCGTCCAGGACGTCCAGACCCGGCCCGCCGATCAGCGTGTCGTCGCCGTCACGGCCGAACAGGGTGTCGTCCCCGGCGCTGCCGATCAGGACGTCGTCGCCTCCGCCGGCATCCATCGTCAGCTCGACCGAGCTGGACTGCGAGTGCCGATGCCTCGCCGACGTCGTCGCCGGCGAGCAGGTCGACCGTCAGCCCGTCGTTGGCGGGCTCTGCGTTCCTCACCTGCACCGTCGCCGCAAGGCCGATCACGTTGGCCGCGCCGTTGGCCCCAGTGAGCACTGCGACGTCGTCTCCGTTCGTGCCCTTCACGATCACCTGGTCGGGCTGGCCGTCACCGGTGTTCCCGCCGAGGGCGGCAGCGAGGTCCGACCGGACGGTCGTCACGTCCGTGCCGGTGAGGTCACCGACCGTGACGAGGTCCGCGCCGCCGAGCGCGCGGAGATCGACGGTCTCGACGTCGTCCGTGTCCATCGTGATGGAGCCGACGTTGCGGAAGAAGCGCAGCCGACCGCCGTTCGCCGCGAGGTCGAAGCTCTCGCTCCCGCCCGCGCCGTTGAACACCATCGTGTCGGAGCCGCCCTGGCCCTCGATCACGTCGCTGCCGTCACCCGGATCCCAGACGAACGTGTCCTCGCCGGCTCCCATGAGGCCGGTGTCGTTCCCTCCGTTCCCGTCGATCGTGTCGTTTCCGTCTCCACCGAGCAGGACCTCGATGCCGGGGCCGCCGGCGATCGTGTCGTCGTCGGCGCCGCCGTCGACGGTCAGCTTGATCGCCTGGGATGCGAGCGCGGTTGCGGAGATCCTGTCGTTCCCGCCGCGACCGTTCACGGCGAGCTCGTCGTTCGGCTCCTGGTGACGGATCGACACCAGTGCCGGCAGGCCGGACACGGAGACGCCGGCTGCGTCACCGGCGACCGCGATCGCGTCGCTGCCGTTGGTGCCGTCGACGACGACCCGATCGGACTGGCCGTCGCCGCTCCCGCCGCCGAGAGCGCCCTCGAGGTCGACGTTCAGCTTCGTGACGTCGGTCCCGGTGAGGTCGCCCGCGGTGACCACGTCGGCACCTCCGAGCGCCTCGAGGTCGACGGTCTCGACGTCGTTCGTATCCATCGTGATCGTGCCGACGTTGCGGAAGAACCTGAGGCGGTTCCCGTTCGCGGACAGGGCGAACTCCTCGGCCCCGTTGGCTCCGTTGAACCGCATCGTGTCGGCTCCGTCCTCGCCCTCGACGACGTCGCTGCCGTCGCCCGGATCCCAGGTGAACGTGTCGTCGCCGTCGCCCATGAGGGCCGTGTCGTTACCGCGATTGCCGTCGATCGAGTCGTTTCCATCGTTGCCGAGCAACCGCTCGGCCCCTGCGCCTCCGGCGAGGTCGTCGTCGTCGTCCCCACCGTCGATCTCCGTCGGGAAGCGGTCCGTGAAGGCTCCGTTGCTCTCGTCGACGCGCACCCGGTCGTCGCCGTCCCGGGCGTCGACGGCGATTCTCGTGACGTGCTTCAGCTTGACGTCGAACTCGGCCGAGCCGTCGTCACCCACGTCGACCTGGAGAACTTCGGGGTCGCCGGCCTTCAGGCGAAGCGCGATTGCCTCACCCGCATCGGTGCCCTCGATCTTCAGCACGCCGTGCTTGACCTTCGGGCGCTTGACCCTCTTGTCGTGCGCGGAGGCCTTGGCCTCGCTCGTGGAGGCCGCCGCGGCTCCGGGCCCGGCGACGATTCCGGCCACGCCGGTGGCGAGAGCCAGGGCCACTGCCGACGTCAGCAACCGCGCGTGCCGTACGGCGCGCGCCTCGTTGGGCCGATCGAGATTCTTCATGTCGCGTCCTTTCTCGTGAGCGTGACGTTGTCGCTCCCAAGGACGCCTTTCGCGGATGCTTATTCCCGGGCTCTTTCAGACGCGCGCTCGAGACGAGCCGGGGGGACGGCTAGTCCCCGGTGTCGACCGTCCCCACGAGCACCCTCTCGCCCGACGACGCCTGGTCCCCGTCGGCCTCCTCGCGGGTGACGCTCAGCGCCGGATAGTCGACCGGTGACACACCGGCCCACAGGGTGACGGCCGTGCCCTCGTTGAAGGACCCGATCGGTACGAGCACGCCCGCCGGGTTGCGCAGCCACGCCTGGTAGAAGCGACCGTCCTCGAGGCGGGGGAGCCCCGTGGCGTCGAGGTCGATCCGCCAACCCGAGGCCGTCTTGGTGAGCGTCGCCTCGCCCGTGGCGGCGGGCACGAGGTCGGTGGGCGCGAGGGCTGCGTGGAAGCGGTCGGCCGAAGTCGCCGAGCCGAAGGCCGCCAGGCCGATCGCGACCGCGAGCACGGCAGCGGCGGCGCCGCCGATCACGAGAAGGCGAGGCGCCGTCGGCCTCGCTCGAGCCCGCCGTTGCGCGTCGAGGCGCGCGCGCAGGGTGGCCGGGGCCTCCACCTCGGCCGCAGCGCTCCGCAGCAACGAGACCGCACGCTCCTGCTCTGCCAGCCGCTCGGCGAGCTCCGGAGACGCCGCGACGCGTTCCTCGAGCGCCGCACGGCGCTCGGGCGCGAGCGACCCGTCCGCCAGCGCCGCCAGCTCGGCCATCTCCCGACCATCGGCTTCGTCTCGACGACGTCTCATCGCCACCGCAGAAGGAAAGGTAACGCCGGACAGGCGCCGAGGGCGGCGCGCGTGCGCCGCAACGAGCCCAGGGTGAGTCCCCGGGACGAGGCCAGGAAGCCCCTCATATCCTGGAGGACCCCGGCCCGCCCCGGCTATTCCCGTCGGCGACGGTGTCGTGATGTGCCACCAGTCACCAAGGAGGACGGCATTGAGCCTCACCCAGTACTACACCGCCACCAGCCTCGACGGCTTCATCGCCGACCCGGACAACTCGCTGGACTGGCTGTTCACCCGCCGGCAAGACCCCGACGGGCCGCTGAACTACGCCGAGTTCATCGCGCGCGTCGGCGCGCTCGCGATGGGCTCGACGACGTACGAGTGGATCCTCGACCACGAGTTCGCCGGTAAGGACCCGGCGGAGTGGAAGTGGCCGTACGACCTCCCCTGCTGGGTGTTCACGCATCGACAGCTGCAGGTCGTCCCCGACGCACGCGTCGAGTTCACCAGCGCGGACGTCGCCGCGGTGCACGCGGAGATGGTCGCCGCGGCAGGTGATCGGCACGTCTGGATCGTCGGCGGAGGAGACCTGGCCGGTCAGTTCGCCGACGTCGGCCTGCTGGACGAGGTGATCGTCACGATCGCACCGGTCACGCTGGGTGCGGGTGCGCCTCTCCTGCCCCGTCGGCTCGAGCTGCAGCTGGAAGAGCTGGGACGAAACCAGGATTTCTCCTGCGCCAGGTTCACCGTCGTGCGCCCGCCGGCCTGACGTTCGGCGTGAGCACGCGCGTCAGACATGGGCGAGGACACCCTCGAGCGGGCGGGGCACCCGCGTGAGATCCAGCGCGTGCACGAGCAGGGCGGCGGATTGGATCTTCCGGCCGCTCGTCGTGCCGAGGAATCGTCGGAGCTGCTCCTCTGTCGGTCGGTCCCGCCACGCCGGCTGCTTCTGGAAGGTGCGGAACGACTCGAGGTCGCCTCGAGCCTCGACGACCCGCTCGACCGCCGCGGGGCCGAGGGCGCGGATCAGCTCGTCCTCCAGGTCCGCGAGGCAGACGTAGAAGCCGAGCGCCTCCATGCCCGCGCGGGTCAGGTGGGAGCCGAGGCCGGCACGCTCGAGCGCCCGCCGGAAGTGAAGCTCCTCCCCCTCGTCGCAGAGACCGGCCAGCCGGAGGCCGAGACCCGCTGGGCCGTACGTGCGCAGGAAGCGTCCGATCGCCTGGGCTCCCCCGATCGGCACCACGGAGACGCCCTCCGCCGCGAGATCGCGACCCCGGCGCTCGGCGAGTGCTTCGACCGCGCGCTGGTCGCTGATCCCTTCGACGAGCACGACCGCACGAGGCCGGGAGGCCGCGGCGCTCATGGGCTCCGCGAGAGCCGGCTCTCCGCCCGAGCCTGGCCGACTCACCTCACCCCCCAGCGGTCAGCGCCGTCCAGGGTCGATCCGCTTCCGTAGGCTGGCGCCACGCTGCGATACATGGTGGTCCAGAACGTCGGCACAGCGCGAGTGTGCGGCACCCCGCGTCGGGAGGCGAATAGGCATGGTCGAGGAGGCGCGACTGGAGCGGTTGGATGCAGGGCTCACCCCGGTGACCGAAGGGTGGTTCGTCGTCAGCGTCCCGGAGGCTGCGTGGGTCGAGAACGACGTGCTCGGCAGCGCGTGCGTGTTCGAGGGCGACGACGTGAGCTTCCCGCAGCTCGGCTTCACGATCGGGGTGCTGCAGCCCGGACAGACCGGAGGCATGTACCACCGGGAGGCGAACCAGGAGGACTTCCTCGTCCTCGCGGGCGAGTGCCTGCTGCTGATCGAGGGCGAGGAGCGAAACCTCCGGGCCTGGGACTTCGTCCACTGCCCTCCGAACACGGAGCACGCCTTCGTGGGGGCGGGCGACGGCCCGTGCGTGATCTTCATGGCGGGCTCGCGGCAGGGGTGGCCGGAGAAGGGAATCCTCTATCCGCGCTCGGAGCTTGCGCTCCGCCACGGCGCGGGCGTGGAGGCCGACACGACAGTTCCCGCCGAGGCCTACGCGCGCTTTCCGCCCTGGCAGCCCGGGCCTCCGGACAGCTGGGCCGGTCTGCCGTGGGCGGATGACGGCGAGGGGTGAGCGACGCAAGCGGTACGCGGCTTCTGTCATGCGCTCCGGCGGTCCGGGCGGCTCACCAGGGCTCGTAGGTGCCGCTGTTGGCCGCTCTCAGCGCGCCCACGTAACCGGCTCGCTCGTAGACCGCCTCGTCCGCGCCGGGCGGCACGGCGAGCATCCCGCGAAGGTCGTCGACGGCAGCGAAACCCTTGCGTGACATCCAGTCCTCGAGGCCGTCGATCAGCACGGTTGCATGCTCGTGGCCGTGCCGGAGCAGCGCCGAGGCGGTCATCACGACGTCGGCGCCGGCGAGGAGATACTTGGCCACGTCGGCCGGCGTCTCGACGCCGGTAGTCGCGGCGAGTGACGCACGCACGCGTCCGTGCAGGAGCGCGATCCAGGTGCGCGGTAGCCGGGCCTCGCCCGGGCTGGAGAGGCCGACCTGGGGCACGACCGCGAGGGCTTCGGGATCGATGTCCGGTTGCAGGAAGCGGTTGAAGAGCACGAGCGCGTCCGCGCCCGCCTCGTCCAGGCGCAGCGCGATCTCGCCGGTCGAGCTGAAGAACGGGCTCAGCTTGATCGCGACCGGCACGCTGACCTTCTCCTTCACGCGCGTCAGGATGTCCAGGTGCCGCTGCTCGACGTCGCGTCCCGAGATCCGCGTGTCGCCGGGGAGGTAGTAGATGTTCAGCTCGATCGCGGCGGCTCCGGCGTCCTGCATCGCCCGGGCGTAGTCGGTCCAGCCGCTTGGCGTGACGCCGTTGAGGCTGCCTATCACCGGGATCTCGACGGCAGAGGCCGCGCGCTCGAGCAGGCTCAGGTAGCGCCGTGGACCGGCCTCCTCCTCGGCGACGGCCGGGAAATAGGAGAGCGACTCGGCGAAGCTCTCGGTGCCTGCGTCGACCAGCCGCGCGTTCTCGGCCGCCTCGCGGCGCAGCTGCTCCTCGAAGAGCGAGTAGAGGACGACCGCGCCGACGCCGGCATCTGCGAGCCGCCGCACGCCGTCCACGGTCTGCGAGAGCGGGGACGCGGACGCGACGAGCGGGTTGGGCAGCGTGAGGCCCATGTAGCGGGTCGAAAGGTTCATCGGCGATCCCTGCGCGCGTCGGCGGCGAACCGCTGCGCGCCGCGGGTCGCCATCTCCTCGTACACGTCCCAGCGCTGATCCACCTCCTGCTCGGCGAGCCCGTGCAGCCGTTCGGCCTCCGCCGGATCGGTGTTCGTCGAGCGTGCGATAGCGCAACTCCCGGTTCGTGTACTCCGCGAGCGGGATGCGTGGCCGCGGCGAGTCGAGCATGAACGGATTGCCGCCCGCGGTCCGGAGCAACGGGTCGTACCGAATCAGCGGCCAGTAGCCGCTGGCGACGGCGCGGTACTGCTGGTCGAGCCCGTTTCGCATCTCGATCCCGTGCGCTATGCAGTGGCTGTACGCAAGCACCAGCGAGGGACCGTCGTACGCCTCCGCCTCGCGGAACGCGTCCAGTGTCTGCTGGGGATCCGCGCCCATCGCGACCCGGGCGACGTAGACGCTGCCGTACGCGATCGCCTGCAGGGCCAGATCCTTCTTGGGCACGGTCTTGCCGGCGGCGGCGAACTTCGCGACCGCGCCGAGCGGGGTCGCCTTCGACATCTGGCCGCCGGTGTTGGAGTAGACCTCGGTGTCGAGCACGAGCACGTTGACGTCACGCCCACTCGCCAGGACGTGGTCGAGCCCGCCGGAGCCGATGTCGTAGGCCCAGCCATCGCCGCCGACGATCCAGACGCTGCGCCGGACGAGATGGTCGA
>CAVROJ010000009.1:0-13416 GCA_963722755.1 uncultured Actinomycetes bacterium | reverse complement strand
GGGCAAGAGGCTCGAGGTCGCGGTTCTCGGGCTCGGCGAGGCGGGCGGGACGATCGCGTCCGGCCTCGCTGCTTCCGGTGCGTGGTCCGGGGCTGGGATCCCGCGTCGCGGCGCCGCCGGCCGGCATCGAGCGGACCGAGACGCCGACCGACGCGGTTGTCGGCGCCGAGCTCGTCCTCAGCCTGACAGCGGCCGCGCATGCGGTGGACGCCGCGGCGAGCATCGCGCCGGCGCTCGGCGCCGGGCAGCTCTACGCCGATCTCAACACGACGGCGCCGAGCCTCAAGCCGAGCTCGCCGCGGTGATCACGCCGACGGCGCCGGTTCGCCGACGTCGCGCTGCTCGGGCCCGTCCCCGCGCGGGGCATCGAGACGCCGGCGCTCGCGTCGGGCGACGGCGCAGAGCGTTTCGCCGAGCTCGTCCGCCCGCTCGGGATGCCCGTCGAGATCGTCGGCGACCGAGCCCGGCGACGCAGCCGGCCTGAAGCTCCTCCGCAGCGTCTTCATGAAAGGGCTCGCTGCGGCGGTGCTCGAGAGCCTCGACGCGGCGGAGCGGCGCGGCGCCGACGGCTGGCTCCGCCGGGAGATCGCCGAGCGTCGTCGGCGAACCGCTTCTGGAGCGGCTGGTCACCGGGACCGTGACGCACGCCGAGCGGCGGCTCGCCGAGATGGAGGCAACGGTCGCGTACCTCGAGGAGCTGGGGGTCGAGCCGCGCGTCTCGCGGGCCACGACCGCCCTGCTGGCGAGCCTGGTCGAGGAGGGAGCGCGCCGACGCTGAGCGTCGGCGCGCTCCTGCCCCAGGCTCGTCAGCGCACGACCTGCTCCGCGCGCCAGCCTCCCTCCGCGTACGACGTCCGCGCGACCTCCGCGTACGGCACCGGGCTGACGATCACGCGGACCTCCTTCTGCCGGTGCGGCTGCACGGTCGTCTTCCCGGACCCGCCGTCCGGCTCACCCCAGACGACGCGGAGCTCGGTCCCGATCTCGATCCCGGGATCGACGGTCGCGAGCGACAGCGCCCGCTTCTCGTTCGCGCTGTACCCGGTGAAGAGCGAAAGCCCCACGACGTTGTCGTCCGCGTCGAGCACGGAGTCGAAGTTCGACGAGCCGTAGTTGGCATTCGGGATGTCGAACGGCATGTAGCCCTCCCCCTCGGGCGCGAACACGGACGCGAAGATGTCGGCGACGTCGTCGTTGTTCCACGCGAGCGTCACCTTCTTCCGCTGCGTCTCGGTGTCGATCTGCTCGAGCGCCTCCCGCCCGTGGAAGTCGTGGTCGAACTTCACGAACGGGCCGTACCCGAGCTCGAACGGGTTGAGGTAGTAGTCCTCGATGTCGTCCGACACGAAGCTTCCCGCCAGCGCGTTGACGGCCTCGTAGCTCGCCGGGCTCAGCCACTCCCGGTACGCGCGAAGCGCCTCGCCCGTGTAGATCGCGGGCAACGGCGACGGGATCCATCCCGACTCGAGCGTGTTCGACGAGTACGCGCGCGACCCGACCGGCTCGAGGCCGAACTCCTTCCCGGCCTCGATGATCGTCTCGCGGATCTCGTCGTACGTCTCGTACGGCCCCCACAGCTCGAGCCCCGGAGCGCCCGCCATGCCGTGGCGGAGCGTCCTGACCTGCTGGCCGGCCAGGTTCATCGTGCTCATCCGGAAGAACTTCACGTCCTCGAGCGGGCCGCCGTTGAGCTTCTCGAGGACCGGCCACGCGTTCGGGCCCTGCACCTGGAACCGCCAGACCTTGCGCGTCACCTGCTTGCCCATCGGTCGCATCGGCGACCGGTCGTCCTTCTCGACCTCCACGTCGTACCCGCCCGTCTCGGCCTGGAACTCGAGCCAGGTCGCCGCCGGCGCTCGGCCGACGAAGACGAACTCGTCCTCCGCGAGGTGGAAGAGAATGCCGTCGCCGATGACGTTGCCCGCCGGCGTCGTCGGCACGTACTGCTTCGCCATGTCGACCGGGAACGTCGCGACGCTGTTGATCGCCGTGTCCGAGATGAGCTTCACGGCGTCGGGCCCGCTGAAGAAGAGGTTGACCATGTGGTGCGTCTGGTCGTAGAGGACGGCCGTCTCGCGCCAGGCGCGCTGCTCGCGCCGCCAGTTGGTGAACTCCGCGGCGACGACGGGGTAGATGTACGCGCCGATCTGTGAGTTGCGCAGTAGCTCGACGGGGTCGTTCCGGTCGAGGATCTCCTGCAGGTTCTTCGGGTCCATCCTGTCCTCCTGGGCTCGTGGGCTACCGGCTCTTGCGGCGTCTCGATGGGTGGCGTTGCGTAGGTGAACCAGCTGTCCGGCATCAGCGTTCCCCACGCCTGGCCGCGCTTCCGCTCCTCGATCGTCCACGTGACGGGCGGCCGGTCGGGGGCGAGCAGCAGGCGGCCGTCGGTGATGATCTCGACGCGGTTGCCGCCCGGCTCGAACGCGTAGAGGAAGGTCGTCTGCTGCACCGCGTGCTTCGCGGGGCCGCACTCGATGGGGACGCCCGCATCGAGGAACACGTCGGCGGCGCGCATCACGTATTCGCGCGCGTCCACCGCGAAGGCGACGTGGTGGAGGCGACCGCCGACGCCCGCGGGGTCGACTCGTCCGTAGGCCAGGTCGTACGACTTCGGCGTGACGTGGAGCCACGAGCCGACCAGTCGGCCGTCGTCGCCGACGACCTGCTCGCTGACGCGGAAGCCGAGCGTATCGGCCATGTACGCGCTGTTCGCGTCGATGTCCCGGCACCAGACATTGACGTGGTCGAGGCGCCGGATGCCCACGCCCCGGGTCGACATCCGCTCGGGCTGGTTCTTGAGGGCGGGCGCCCGGTCGCCGGACGGCTCGAAGTGCAGGCTCTCGTAGTAGACGGACATCGCATGGCCGTCGGGGTCGGTGAACCGGTACGTGCGACCGTGCCCGGCGACGCCGGTCGACCATCCCTCCCCTCGGCCGGAGGCCTCGACGGCGGCGGCGCGCCGCTCGAGCGCCGCGTCGCTCGTCGTGCGCCACGCGATCGTCCCCACGCCCGGGCGGTCCGCCGCGGTCAGCTGGAGCGAGGCGCGCTCGTAGTCGCCCCAGGCCCGCAGGTAGACGGAGTCGCCGACCCGCTCGACCTCGCCCATGCCGAGGACGTCGACGAAGAAGCCGAGGCTCGCCGTCAGATCGGGCGTGAGCAGCTCGACCCGCCCGAGGTGGGCGACGTCGTGTACGGGCTCCGTCACGCGACCTCCTCCGGCGCGGCGTCGACCCGCTCGTCGGCGAGCGGCTCGATGCCGGCCACGCGCCTGGTGTTGGCGACGGCCATCGTGCGGATCTCCTCGTCCGAGAACCCTGCGGCGAGGTACGCGTCGGCCATCAGCGCGAGGCCGTCCTCGACCGGCGGGTTCGCGTTCTGGCCGAGATCCGTCGCCCAGACCGTGTGCTGCGGGCCGACGGCGCGGGTCGCCTCGAACACGCGGTCCCAGGCGACCTTCCCCGTGTACGGGGTCGTGAACGCTCGCTCCATGAGCGCGCCCATGGCGGCCATCTCGACCTGGTCTGCCGGGGCGATCGACTGCGACGGAAACTCCGGGTGCGTCACGACGATGTCGCGGACGCCCCGCTCGGCCGCCGCCTCGACGAGGGCGAAGACCTCGTCCCGACCGAGGTGACCGGTGCAGAGGACGAGGTCGTGGCGCGCGATGACGTCGAGCACCTCGTGCGCCTCGGGGAGCAGCGCCCCCCGGGCGTCGACGACCGGCACGGGGTCACAGGCGAGGCCCGCCTCGCGGAGGGAGAGCTCGAACGCGACCCAGACCGGCACCTTCTCGTGGGCGCCGGCCTTCAGCACCTCGTCCTGCTCGTTCTCGGACGAGACGGTCGGGAACCACACGACGCGGGCGCCCTCCCGCGCGGCGACCTCGACCGCCAGGGCATTGAGCCCGCCGACGGAGCGATTGAGCGTGATCGTGCCGAGCACCGTCACACCGGGAACCGCTGCAGCGACGACCTGCGCCCGCTCGGCCGTCGAGCTGTAGTGGGACTTGAGACCGAACCCCGCCTGGCCCGTCTCCAGGCAGCGACGGGCGAGCTCGATGTCCGTGATGCGCCGGGAGACGAAGTCCGGCGCGACATGGACGTGGTAGTCGACCGCGCCGCGAACCAGCGCGCGGGCGTGCTCGCTGGGGACCGCGTGGCTCACGTGGTCCTCGGCTCGTCGCTCGCCGGCTCGCCGGAGGAGTGCTGCGCATGGTGATCGCGGCCGAGGAAGGCGTTCGCCCACGCGCTCGTTCCCGAAAGGGCGTTGTCCTTCACGACGACCGGGCCGGCGAGCATCTCGACCTCCTCACCGTACGCCTTCAGCCGCTCGTAGGCCTGCGACCAGATGCACTCCGTGTCGTACACCTCGCAGAGGCCGTCGCGGGTGCCGCCGCAGGGACCGTTGCGCTGGTTCTTGGCGCAGGTGGACTCGGGACAGACGTACGCGATCTCGGGAAGGGAGCAGTCGCCGCAGTCCTTGCAGCCGAACATCGGCACCTTCACCGCCTGCTCGAGCGCGTGCGCCGCCTTGCCGAGCCCGTGAGGCCCCCGCTCGACCGCCCGGTAGACGGCCCGCCCCGTCGGGTGGAGCGGAGCGTCGTCCGCGAACGCGACCTGGTGCAGCTTCCGGCTGAAGCGGTACTTCACGGGCACGCGCAGGTCGGTTTTCCGGCGACGCCTCGACTCGAGATAGGACGCGCTGACGACGTCCGAGGAAAGCCCCGTCTCGGCGTCGCGCTCGAAGAGGTAGAACTCTCCGTCGAGCGGGAACTGGATCTCGCGCGCGAGCGCTACCCAGTCGTCGCGGGCGTACCGGTCCGCCGAGTCGAGGACGGCGTCGAACGTCTCGGCCGACATGTGGCCGCCGACGTACACCCCGGCGAAGCCGAGGCCGCGCGCGACGGCGATGTGCCTCGCCGCCAGGTCGGCGAAGAAGGCTCGTCCCTTGTCGGGGCCGGCAGCCTGGCGCTCGACGAGCGCAAGCAGCTCGTCGGTCACGACGACGCCCGGGATCGCACCACGATGAAAGGCACGCGCGGCCGCCGGCGAGAGCAGGTAGACGTTCGCGAGCGCCGCGACCGGCAGCGCCTCCCGCCGGATCCAGCGCAGCAGCTCGTCGTCCTTGCGCGTGTCGTAGCCGATCTGATTGATGACGAACCGCGCGCCCGCCGTCACCTTCTTCGTCAGCTTCAGGTACTGCGGCATGACCTCCCGCTCGTGCCGCTTGTGGTTCGTCACGACGCACCCCAGGAAGAAGTCCGTTCGACCGAGCGCGCCGTCGGGCTTCCGCTCGTCGTGCATGCCCACGTTCATCTGGGCGAGCATGTCGAGGAGCCCGACCGAGTCGATGTCGAAGACGGGCGCCGCATGTCCCCTGTGGCCGGTCACCGGATAGTCGCCCGAAAGACAGAGGACGTTGCGGAACCCCTCGGAGCCGAGCTTCCAGCCGCGGCTCTCGAGTGCGTTCCGGTTCCAGTCCTTGCACGCCAGGTGGATGATCACCTCCTGGCCGAGCGACAGAAGGTCGCTCCCGAGCGTGTCGGGCGCGAGCATCGCATGCCCACCGGGGTTGTCCGTGATCGACAGCACGTCGATCCGCGGGTTCGCCGCGAGCTCGCGCGCCTTCGTCTGGAGCGCACGGCCGCTGTCCCCGGAGAGAAGGCCCCGACTCGTGACGAGCTCCGCGGCGACGACGAACGAACCGGGGCGCTCGAGGTGCTCGCGAAGCGTGCGCACCTCAGACCACGCCCCGCAGGAGCGGCGCACCGGGGAGGCGCTCGAGCGCGTGCTCGCTCTCGAGCACGAGGTCGAGGTTGAGTTTCGCCAGCCGCGCATGCTCGCGCGCGATCTCCTCGGCGCGCGCCCCGTGGCCGGCGCCGACCGCCTCGAGGAGCATCCGATGTTGGTGCTGGGCGACGACGAGGATCTCGTGCTCACGGCTGAGGGTCGCCTGTGACGCGAGCAGGGCCCCGGCCGAGGCGAACGGCAGCGCCACGGCGTTGCCGATCGCGCGAGCGAGCGCGTCGCTTTTCGCGAGGGTGACGAGCATCGCGTGGTACTCGTCGTTCAGCTCGACGTACCGTTCCAGTGCCGGCCCCCGCTCGGCGACGACCTGGTCGAGCTGCTCGGTGACGGCCACGAGCTCGGCGAGCTCCGAGGGCGACCCGAGGCGCTCGGCGGCGAATCGCGCTGCCGTGCCCTCGAGCACGCCACGAAGCTCGATGGCATCCGTGACGTCGCTCAGCGTGAACGAGCACACGACGAAGCCTCCGCCGGGAAGCGGGCGGAGCAGCCCTTCGTGGGCGAGCGTCGCGAGGGCCAGCCGCAGCGGTGTGCGCGAGACGCCCAGCCGCTCCGCGAGGCCGATCTCGGGGACACGTTGCTCCGGCGCCAGCTCGCCCGCGAAGATCAGCTCGCGGAGACCGAGCGTCGCCTTGGTCGTCTGCGACCGGGCTGTGTCGCCGCGCGGCACGAGCTGCACCCTATTGCATGCAGTTCGCGGGCGCTACCCGGGCTACGTCGTCCTTTCGGGCATGTTCTGCATGCGAGCGGCGGGGCGTCTCATGCGTCACCCCACGGCCGGACGCGTGGCAGCGCGGGCGTGCCATGTCCGTCCTGCCACGAGATCACCGGGTTGCGGAGGACGCCGATCCCCTCGATCTCGGCCTCGATCACGTCACCGGGCTTCAGGTAGAGCCGCGCACGCTCCTCGGGCGACTTGAACCCGGCGACGCCCGAGACCGTGCCGGTCGAGAGGACGTCACCCGCCGAGTAGGTGAGGCCGGAGAAGTTGGAGAGGATCTCCGGGATCGTCACGGACATCCGGCTCGAGTGCGACTCCTGCCGCACCTCGCCGTTCACGCGGAGCTGCATCGCGAGGTCGTGCGGGTCCGCGATCTCGTCGGGTGTCACGATCCACGGCCCGAGCGGGCAGAACGTGTCGATCGCCTTGCAGAAGCTGAACACGCCGGAGCGCATCTCGCCGCGCTGGATGTCCCGGGCGGTGATGTCGTTGAAGATCACGTATCCGCCGATGTAGTCGGCTGCCTCGTCGGGCGAGAACCACTTTCCCGCCTTCCGGAGGATCACGGCGAGCTCGAGCTCGTAGTCCAGCTCCTCGGTCAGGTGCTCGGGGTAGATCACGGGCTCGTCGGGGCCGACGATCGCGTCGACGTTCTGGAAGAAGTTGATCCACGGCGCGATGTCGTGCGACCAGTCGACGTTCTTCGACTCCTCCTCGTGCTCCCGGAAGTTCCCCGCGGTGTGGAAGAACTTCTTCGGCACGATCGGCGCGCGGAGCCGGGTCTCCGCGAGCGCGACGCGCTCCCCGGTCTCGTCCGCCCCACCCCGCTCGAACCACTCGCGCATCGTCGCGACGTCCAGCACCGCGATCTCCTCGCCGTCCAGCACCCCGACGCGACCCTGCCCCTCGCCGAACGTCACCAGCTTCACGCGCTCACACCCCCGGATCGAAGAAGCTTGTGCCGATAAGTCACAAGCGTTGTCACGCGACGCCGCAGACGCGCATGGCGACCCTGGCGTACACCTCTGCCGTCTGCACGAGGCCGTCGATCTCGAGGTTCTCCCCGAGCTCCACGTCCATCAATCCCGTCGACGTCCCGTAGTTCACCGTCGGGATGCCGTAGCGCGTCAGGACCGAGGCGTCGGAGAACCACCGCGTCACGTCGCGAGCCGGGCGCCTTGCCGAAGACCTCCTCGTGCGCGCCGTCGATCGCCGCGACGAGCTCGTGCCCCTCCTCGATCTCCGCGCCGGGCGCGGTGACGTACACCTCGCCCTCGACGCCGAAGTCGGGGAAGCGCTCGGCAAGTCCGCGCACCATGTCGAGGACCTCGCGCCGCGCCACCGCCATCGGCTTCGTCGGGGGGACGCGCACGTCGAGGAAGAGGTCGGCGTGATGGGGCGTCCGCGAGACGCGCCAGCCGAAGCCGCCGTCGACGGCGCCGACGTTGACGATCGCCTTCGCGCCGCGGTACGCGTTCGCCGGGTCGTCCTCCCACGTCGGAATCCACTCCTGCACGGCTCCGAGGACCTCGTGCTGGCGGAGGATCGCATTGCGATCACGGCGCCCCTCGCTGAAGGCGGTGTGGATGAAGTCGCCGTGGACGCGGATCCGGAGCCAGAGCGCGCCGTAGTGGCCGAGCACGACCTTGCCCTCCGTGGGCTCGCCGAGCAGGCACATGTCGGCGACGCCGCCGTGCGAGACGAGGTACCGCGATCCGGCGGCATAGCCGCGGAACTCGGCCCCGACCGCGTCGCCCTGCTGCGTCTTCTCGATCTCGCCGCAGACGGCAGCGATCAGCACGTCCCCGCGCAGCCGGACGCCGGCGTCGCGCAGCGCCCGCACTGCCTCGACGTAGCAGGCGAGCGCCCCCTTCATGTTCGAGATGCCGAGGCCGTACAGCCGCCCGTCCCGGACGAACGCCTCGGGCTGGAACCCCGGCACGTCACGGAGCCACGGCTCGCGGCCCGAGTACGACGTGTCCATGTGCCCGTTGAACATGAGGCTCTTGCCGCCGCCTGCGCCCTCCAGGATCCCGAGCGCGTTGGCGCGACCGTCCTCCACCTGCTGCCACTGGCACCGCAGGCCGGTGTCCTCGTAGAGCGAGGCCATCAGCTCGGCCATCCCCTGCTCGGCGCCCGTGAAGCTGTGGACGCCGATCATCCGGCTCGCCGTCTCGACGAGCCGGTCGCGGTCGACCGCGGGCGCCGGAGCACTCATCCCTGCTCCAGCCGGAACGTGACGTCGATCTCCGCGACGATCTCGTGCTCGCCGGCGTCGAGCGGCATCCCCGAGATCTCCTGGTGCACCGCGTACGCGCGGGGCTGCGGCGGCCCCGGCGGGGCGGATGCCGGGCTCGATCACCGAGGCGATCGCGCCGACACGGCCGCCGAGTGCGGCGGCGTACTCCTCGGCCTTCGACCGGGCGTCCGCCGCGGCGAGGCGGCGCGCCTCGGAATGCGCGGGATTGTCGTGCGCCACGCGCCAGACGGGCCCGTCGATCCTCGCCTCGAGGCGCTCCGCCGCCTCGGAGACGAGCCGGCTCGCGAGCTCGGCATCCTCCAGCCGAACGGCGATCCGGCTCGTGGCGCGATAGCCGCGATGCTGCCAGCCCGCGGCGGTGTGCTCGCCGTGCTCGGCGAGCGAGATGCGCGACGTCGTGCGCCGCCCCGCCGGGACGCCCAGCTCGTCGCAGAGCGAGGCGGCGTCCGTCGCGAGCCGCGACGCCTCGGCGAACGCCTCGGCCGCCCGCGGACGGACAGCCTCGACGGTGAGACCGACGGCGACCTCGTCCGGCTGTGCCGACGAGGTGCCGTGCCCGCGAACCGTGATCGTCGCCATCAGCCGCGGACGTGCGGGAGCACCTTCTCGCCGAAGAGGCGGATCTGCTCGTGGCGGTCCTCGCCCCAGAGCTCGAGCATGACGTGCGTGCAGCCCGCGTCCCTGTACTCCTCGATCGCGGCGATGCAGTCCGCGGGCGTTCCGGCGATCGGCTTGCACTTGTCGAGCAGCGCGTCGGTGACCTTCGCCTTCGCGGCGAGCCGTCCGCCCTGCTCCATCGCCTCGGCGACGGGCCGGATCTCGTCCATCTCGATCCCCGCCAGGTCGAGCAGCGTGTCCGCGGCGCCGGCGATGTTCTGGACCTTGTTCGCGAGGTACATGCCGGCGATCTCGCGCGCGCCGTCGCGCCCCGTGTCGCGGTCCGTGTCGTGGATCGACGCGACGACCGTGCAGCCGATGTCGATGTCGGCGCCGACGTTCTCGCACGTGTAGCGGACGAAGGCCGGTGTCGTGATCGACGGCGTCAGGCAGCCGTCCGCGATCTCCCCCGCCAGCGCCTGCATCTTGGGTGCGGTCGCGGCGACGTAGACGGGCGGCACGCCGCGCGGCGTGTGCGCCTCGTCGGAGAGCGCCGGGACGGCGGCGCTCCAGGTGTCGCCGTCGTACTCGAACGCCTCCCCCGACAGCACCCCGCGGACGATCTCGACCGCGTCACGCATCGGGCCGAGGGTCTTCTTCGTCTGTCCCTTGATGTTGTTGAGGAAGATCTTCGACGTCCCGAAGCCGAGCAGGAACCGGTCGGGTCCCGCCGCCTCCTGCACGACCCGCGCGTCCATCGCGACCTGGACGGGGTGGCGCGTCCACGGGGAGATGATCCCCCAGCCGATCGTCAGCCGTGTCGTCTCGCGGGCCATCAACGCGGAGACGACCGTCGACGAGCGCGCCTCCATCTGGTGCTTGCGCCACCACGGGTAGGCCTCCGCGAGCCAGACGGTGTCCATCCCCGCCTCGTCCATGACGCGAGCCGACGCGAGCATCTCGTCGAGCGGCTCCATCGTGAGCTGCATCACGCCGACCCGGAACGGAACCTCTGACATGTCACAGGACCCTACACCGATCGGGAGGCGCCATGAAACCGGAAGAGGTCGTCCTAGACTGCTCCGGTGACG
Organism: uncultured Actinomycetes bacterium; assembly: GCA_963722755.1. Classification (GTDB taxonomy): domain Bacteria; phylum Actinomycetota; class Thermoleophilia; order Gaiellales; family Gaiellaceae; genus Gaiella. The sequence goes on along the minus strand of CAVROJ010000009.1, from coordinate 2,943 downwards.
ACGCAGCGCGAGCTTCGGAAGACGGTGACCGTCGTGTTCTGCGACCTCGCCGGATCCACAGCGCTCGGGGAGTCAGTCGATCCGGAACGGCTGCGCGCGCTGCTCGCCGCCTACTTCGAGCGCATGAAGGGCGTCGTCGAGCACCACGGCGGAACGGTCGAGAAGTTCATCGGTGACGCCGTGATGTCCATCTTCGGCGTGCCGGTCGTCCATGAGGACGACGCGCTGCGGGCGGTTCGTGCCGCGGTCGAGATGCGCGACGCACTCCCCGAACTCGGTCTCGAGGGACGGATCGGCGTGATGACCGGCGAGGTCGTCACCGGCACGGAGGAACGCCTGGCGACGGGCGACGCCGTCAACGTGGCGGCCCGACTAGAGCAGGCGGCCGCGTCCGGCGAGGTGTTGATCGGCGAACCGACCTTCGCCATCGTCCGCAACGCCGTCGACGTCGAGGAGGTCGAGCCGCTCGTGCTCAAGGGCAAGGCGCAGCCTGTCCAGGCCTACCGGCTGCTCGGAGTCCACGCCGCGCCCGATCGACGCCATGATGCGCCGTTCGTCGGCCGCGCACCCGAGCTCGCGCGACTCCAGGCTGCCTGGGAGCGGGCCGGAGCCGAGCGAAACTGCGTGCTCTTCACGATCGTGGGCGACGCGGGCATCGGCAAGTCGCGACTCGCGGAAGCCTTCGTCGGCTCGGTCGCGGACGAGGTACGCGTCGTTCGCGGACGGTGCCCGCCATACGGAGAGGGAATCACCTACTGGCCGGTGGTCGACGTGCTCAGGCAGATGGACGAGACCCCGCGTGACGAGACCGCAGCGGCGGCGATCCGGTCGCTGCTCGGCGAGTCCACCGCCGCGACGTCGGGGGAGGAGATCGCCTGGGCGTTCCGCAAGACACTCGAACAGGCTGCGGCGGCGCGGCCACTCGTCGTCGTGCTGGACGACATCCAGTGGGCCGAGGAGACGTTCCTCGACCTCGTGGAGCACATCGCGCTGCTCTCGACGGGCGCCTCGATCCTGCTGCTCTGCCTCGCGCGGCCCGAGCTCGCAGAGAGGCGCCCCGCTTGGCCGCTCGCACTCAGCATGGAGCCGCTCGGCGCCGACGACGTCGACGAGTTGATCCAGGAGCGGGTCCCCGCTGCCGTCCACCGTGAGATCGCACGAGCCGCCGGCGGCAACCCGCTGTTCGTCGAGGAGATGCTCGCGATGGCGGAGGAGACTCAGGGCGAGATCGTCGTCCCGCCCAGTCTGCGAGCGCTGCTCGCCGCGCGCATCGATCGGCTCGACGTGGCGGACAGGAGCGTGCTCGAGTGGGGGGCGGTCGAGGGCGAGATCTTCCACCGCGGCGGCGTGCAGGCGCTCGCGACCGACGAGTCTCCCGTAACCCCGCGTCTCGCGGCGCTCGTGCGCAGGCAGCTGATCCGCCCGGACGCTCCGCTCATCCGCGGCGACGACGGCTTCCGTTTCCGCCACCTGCTGATCCGGGACGCTGCCTACGACGCGCTTCCGAAGAGCGCACGCGCCGAGCTTCACGTCCGATTCGCAGCCTGGTTCGAGCACCACGGAGCGGATGTCGTCGAGCTCGACGAGATTCTCGGCTACCACCTGGAGCAGGCATGGCGCTACCGTGCCGAGCTCGGCCTGGACGAGGACGCCGGGCTCGCTGTCACGGCGCGTCGACGACTTGCGGCGGGAGGTCACCGCGCGATGGTGCGCAAGGACTTCGGCGCCGCCGCCAGCCTGATCGAGCGGGCGGTCGCGCTGGCTCCCCCGACCGAGCTGGACATCGCCGGCGAGCTCACGCTCGCACGCGCCCTCTACGAATCGGGGCGCGTGTCGGAGGCGCTCGCGCGGTCGGAGGCGCTCGCGGAGCGCTCCGCGGCGGTCGGCAACCGTGTCGGCGAGCTCGCCGGGAGGATCCAGGCCGGCCTCGTGCGACTCGACGTCGAACCCGAAGGCGCAACCCTGCGCCTCGAGTCGCTCGTTGCCGGGGCGCTTCCGGAGCTGGAAGCCGCCGGCGACCACGACGCCCTCTACACGGCGCATCACGCGCTCGGGATGGCCATGTTCAGCCGCGCGCAGGCCGACTCGGCGGTGGTTGCCTGGGAACTCGCCGCCGGTGACGCGAGAGCGGCCGGCATCCCTGACGAGCTCGTGGGATGGCGTGCCCTCGCGCGCCTCTACGGCACAACTCCCGTCCCGGAGGTGCTCGCCTGGCTGGACGAGAACGAGCCTCGGGAAGGACGTGACGACTGGCTGCGCGCCTGCCGCGCGGTCGCTGTCGCGATGCTCGGGCGCTTCGACGAGGGGCGCAGGATCCTCGCCGCCTCCCGTGCCGCGCTCGTGGAGCGCGGCGGCAGCTTTCAGCTCGCCGTGCTCACCGCGATCGAGTCGGCGCTCGTCGAGCTCTACGCGGGGGATCCCGCCCGCGCGGCCGAGCTGGGGGCGGAGGGATGCCGGCTACTCGAGGAACTCGATGCGCAGTCGTTCCTGTCGACCGCCGCTGCACTGCACGCCGAAGCGCTCTACCAGCTGGGCAGGCTCGACGAGGCGGACGCATGGGCACGGCGAGCAACGGAGATCGGCTCGAGCGAGGACCTGTTCACCCAGCCCCTCTGGCGGCAGGCACGTGCAAAGGTCCTGGCGCGCCGCGGCGAGCATGCGGAGGCGGAGCGGCACGCGCGCGAGGCTCTCGCGATCAGCGAGTCCACCCAGGACCTGTACGGACAGGCAGACGCGTACGCCACTCTTGCCGAGGTGCTCGCACTCGGGGACCGGCCGGACGAGGCGGCGACCGCCTTCGGGCAGGCACGAGAGCGCTACGCGCGGAAGGGCAACCTCGTCATGGCCGACCGCGTCGGGACACGACTCGACGGGCTCACGGTCGCGGACTCCCGCTAGCCGGCCGCGGCCTTCTCCGTCTGCACCTCGGCGTCGAGCGCCGCA
>CAVROJ010000008.1:0-154201 GCA_963722755.1 uncultured Actinomycetes bacterium | reverse complement strand
GTCCGCCTAGCTCCATCGCCGCGCGTGTCGACCGACCGGCGTGTGTGGCTAGACCAGCCGATGTTGCGTCGCCCACCGCGCGAGCTCGTGCCTCGTCGAGAGCTGGAGCTTGCGCAGGACGTTCGAGACGTGGCTCTCGACCGTCTTCACGGACAGGTGCAGGCGCGCGGCGATCTCCTTGTACATGTAGCCGCGCGCGATCAGCTGCAGCACCTCCCGCTCGCGCGGGGTGAGCTCGTCGAGCTCCGCGTCGCCTCCGACCTCCTCGCCGGCGCGGAAGGCGTCGAGGACGAAGCCGGCCAGACGAGGTGAGAAGACGGCGTCGCCCGTCGCGACGCGCTCGATCGCCGCGGTCAGCTCGGCACCGGAGATCGTCTTCGTCACGTAGCCGCGGGCGCCGGCCCTGATCACGGCGATGACGTCCTCGGCCGCGTCCGACACCGACAGCGCCAGGAACCGCACCCCCGGCCGTTCCGTCGCGACGGCGTTGATGATCGCGTCCCCGCTCCCGTCGGGCAGGTGGACGTCGAGCAGGACGACCTCCGGGTCGAGCTCCCTGATCAGCGGGACCGCCTCGGCCACGCTCCCCGCCTGGCCGACGACCTCGACCGCCTCGCCGAGCTCGGCGCGAACACCGGCCAGGAACAGGTCATGGTCGTCGACCAGCACGACGCGGCGCTTCACGACGTCCTCCGGGGCAGGTGCAGCTCGACCTCGGTGCCGCCGCCGGGGCTCGTCACGATCGCTGCGCGGCCGCCCGCGCGCTCCATCCTTCCCTCGATCGACTCCACCAGGCCTCGGCGGTCGTCCGGGACGGCCGCGCGGTCGAAGCCCTCGCCGCGGTCGCGGACGAAGACGCTGACCTCGTCGTCGGCGACCTCGGCGTAGACGTCGACCTCGTCGACGCCTGCGAACTTGGCCGCGTTCGTCATCGCCTCGCGCGCCGCGAGCACGAGCGCGCCCACCGACGGATCGACCGGGCAGTCACCTGCGCTCGCCAGCTCGACCCGAACGCCGTGGAGCTCCTCGACGTCGCCCGCCGCCGCCTCGAGCGCCGCCGTCAAGCGACGCGCTGTCGTCGCCGAGCGGCTGGTCGCCGTACAGCCAGCCGCGCAGCTCCCGCTCCTGCCTGCGTGCCAGCGACGCGACGCGCCGCGGCTCGTCCGCGTGCCGCTGGATCAGGGCCAGCGTCTGCAGCACCGAGTCGTGCACGCGGGCTGCCATGTCCGACCGCTCCTCGGTGCGGATGCGGGCGGTGCGCTCGACGTCACGGTCGAGCGCGAGCCGCCACACCCACGGGCCCGCGATCAGGAGGAGCGCGCCGGCGACGGCGCCGGGCGCCAGCAGCGTCGAGGACGTGCCCCCGCCCGAGAGGAGCGCCACCGCGCCGAGTGCCGCGAGCGCGAGCCCCCAGTAGGAGAGCGGCGCGTCCGCGCGGAAGCTGCCCCCCTGCCGCAAGGCCATCGCGAGCCCGGCGGCGATCAGCGCGATCCCGAGCACCGACCGGTCGGAGAGACCGAGCGCGCCGAGCAGGACCGCGCCCGCGACGAGCGCGAGCACGGCCGCGACCCAGACGCGCGCGCCCACCGGCCCACGCCCAGAGAGCGAGGTAGAGGAGGATCCCTGCCCCGCCCGCCAGCGCCAGCAGCGCGAAGACGAGCCGGACGAGGGTCGCGTCGACGCCGAGCGTCTGCGCGATGCCCGCGCAGACGCCGGCGATCACCCGCTCGTCGGAGCTCGGCTCGAACGTGCGAAGCGACATGCGGCGTCATCGTACGGCGCGTTCGACCTGAACGGACCCGGCGCCGACATGCGCGTCGAGCACGAGCACGCGAGGGCCGGTCTCGGTCAGGTCGCTCTCGACGTTGCGCCCGTCGGCGCCGAGGCCGTCGGGGAGGTCGACCTCGCCCGACCTCGGCCGTACCGTGGATTCGCAGCGCGACGTCGGCCGGCACGATCACGTCCAGGTCGCCGACGTCGACTCTCGCGTCGACGTGCGTCTCGCCCGCCGGCAGCTGCAGGTCGCCGAGGTCGAGCGTCATGGAGCCGATCCCGAGCCGGTAGTCGTCGCGGAGGTCCTCCGCGCTGAGTGACCTCGTACCTGCGGTCGCCGATGCTGCCGTCCACGTCGAACACGGCCAGGAAGATCGCGGCTGCGACGAGCGCGAGCGTGACGAGGGATGCCACGACGATGGCGAACGTGCCCGAGGGCGCGTCGCACGCGGCGCGAGTCCCGGGCCGCCAGCTCCGTCGCGTCATCCGTCGCGCCCGCGCCCGGGGTCCGCGTGAGCCAGAGGATCACGCCGCCCGCGATCAGGAACAGCCACCACGAGTCGCCGTCGGGCCACAGCGTGGCGCGGGACAGCAGGATGGCGCCCGCGACGGCGAGGAGGCCGAGCCCGATCAGCGGCCACGGGCGGTCCCGCCGGTTGCGGAGCGCCGCCGTGGCGATCGAGTCCTCCTTGCCCTCGTCGGGGATGACGAGTGCCGCGGCGGCGTAGATCAGGATGCCGGCCCCGCCCAGGAGGGTGAGGACGACGAAGCCGACGCGGAAGACTGCGGGGTGGATCTCGAAGTAGCGAGCCAGGCCCCCGCTGACGCCGGCAAGCATGCGATCGGACCGGCTGCGCTGCAGCCGGCGGATCTCGGGGATATGTGTCGTGTGTTCGCTCATGACTCCAGGATGGCCCCGGTCGCCCGCGGAGACCATCCGGAATGACCCTGAGTCGACCCTGAGGTGACCCCGGGGGAGCCGCACGGCATTACCCCGTCTGCCCGTCGTGCTCGACGTGGGTGGACGGCGTGCATGCGCGCTTCCGCGGTCGTGAGCGGCATGTCCATTCCGGCCAACCTTCCCGCCTCGACGTCGTCATACGTGGCATAAGTCACCTCGGGCATTTCCTCGGTAGGTCCCAGGGGCTCCACACCGTCGCGGCGTGCGCGGAAGTCGTCGCAGGCCGGGCTCGGCCCGATGTCGTCGCGCGGGCGCGGTATACCCGCCCCGTGGAGGCGATCGTCAGCGGCGGTGTCGACCGTCGTCACCGATCACGGCGCGTGGGCGGCGCGCCCGCACATGGATGACACCTTCCGCCGGCAGTGGGCGATCCAGCTCGCGCGCGAGCGGGCCGAGCAGGCGCGCATCCCCACGAGCTCGTTCGACGACGAGGTCGCCGAGGCCGTCGACGCGGCGGCCGCTCGAGCGCTCGCGGTGGCTCGGGCTGCAGATCCGCTCGCTGCTGGCGCTCGTCGCCGTGGCCGAGGAAGGGAGCTTCGTCCGCGCCGCCACCGCGCCTCGGCTACTCGCGCTCGACGATCAGCCATCAGATCGCACAGCTCGAGGCCGCGATCGGCGTCTCGCTCGTCGTGAGGGGCAGCGGCTCCCGGTCGGTCACGGTGACCCCGGCCGGCCGGGTCGTCGTCGCGCACGGGCGGGCGGTGCTCCGCCTGCTCGAGAACGCCGAGAGCCAGCTGGGCGAGCTGGCGCGCCGGGAGCTGCGGCGCGGCGAACGCCCGCCCCGGCGCTCCTGGGACCCGGTCGCTCCGCCGCGCCCGCCGCGGGCTGATCCTCGCTTCCGGGTCCGGCTGAAGCCGGACACCGAGCGAGCACCGTCCCGCGCCCGGATCGCGGCTCTGCCAAACGTCGAAGTTCTCGACCTTTCCTGGGAACCGCGTCGCCGCTGGTGTAAACACGAGCGCCGTCAGACGTCGGGTCGATCCGGCCTGCGGGACGACCCCCGGGCCGGATTCCCCCATCCGACGACGGCACGGCCGATGAGCACCAGCCAGAGCGACGAGACCGGCGCTGTGCCCTCTCCCGCGGGGCTGGTTTCCACGCTCTCGGAAGGGCTCGGCTCAGATGGCGCACGGCGACTGCGGCGGCGCCTCGCCTGGGGGTCGGCCGGCAGCAGCCGCCTGGCCGCCGTCGCGCTCGTCCTCGTGCTCGGGCCCGACACGGACCCGCCCGAGCAGCGCCTGAGCGCGACGCCCGCCCAGGAGCCGGAGCGGCTGGTCGAGGCGCCGCTGGCGTCGGAGGCGCGCCGGGTCGCGGTGCGGTTCATCCAGACGGCGGTCGCCCGCGAGAACCTCGAAGAGGCGTGGGCGCTCGTCGGCCCGAACCTGCGCGGCGGGCTGAGCAGGAAGCGCTGGCTGACGGGCGAGAACCCCGTCGTCCCGTACCCGATCGACGAGCTGGACGTCGCCCCGTACAAGGTCGACGAGTCGTATTCGACACGCGCGCTCCTGGAGGTCGCTCTGCTCCCGCGCAAGGGGTCCGGCGTCCGGGCGCAGGTGTTCTTCCTGGAGCTGAGGAAGCTGGGAGCCGGCGAGGGAGCCCGCTGGGTGGTCGACAACTGGGTGCCGAGAGCCTCGGCGGTCGTCCCGCGGTGAGCAACGTCGCCGACAGCGCCGCTGCGCCGTCCGGCGGGCAGCTCGCCTCCTTCCTCGGCGGCGCCGGCCCGTCCCCGCCCGCGGACCTGTTCCTCGAGGACGAGCTCGCGGCCGAGGTCGAGGCGCGCGGGTACTGGGCGGGGGTCTGGCTGAGGCTCCGGCGCGACAAGCTCGCGCTGGCCGGCGGGGTCTTCATCGTGCTCCTGTTCGTCATCGCCTTCGCCGGAGCGCCGGTCGCGGCGAAGCTCCTGGGGCACGGCCCGAACGAGCCGTTCCTCGTCTCCGGCGGTCTCGACGAGGACCAGCTGCCGGCCGGGCCGTGGACCCACGTCGGCAAGCTGACCGAGGACGGCGAGCTCGAGCAGCAGCTGTTCGTCCTCGGCTCGGACTCGACGCTCGCCAGAGACGAGTTCCTGCGGCTGCTCTACGGGGCGCAGGTGTCGCTCGAGGTCGGGATCGGCGCGACCTGCCTCTCGCTCTTCCTCGGCACGCTGCTGGGCGCGCTCGCCGGGTTCTTCCGCGGCTGGGTGGACACGACGATCTCGCGGATGGTCGACCTGACCATGGCGTTCCCGTACCTGCTGTTCGTGATCACGCTCGCGGGCACGCTCGGGACGAGGCTGAACCACGTGACGCTCGGCTTCCTCGGGGAGGGCGTCGTCACGCTCGTCCTCGTCTTCGGGCTGCTGGGGTGGTTCTACTCGGCGCGCGTGATGCGCAGCGTGGCGCTGTCGATCCGCGAGAAGGAGTTCGTCGAGGCCGCCCGCATGGTCGGGGCGAGCAACTGGCGGATCGTCCGCTCGCACGTCTTCCCGCACCTCGTGGGGCCGCTGATCGTCCTCGCGACCCTCAACGTCGCGGCGTTCATCCTCGCCGAGGCCGGGCTCTCGTTCCTCGGGCTCGGGATCCAGCTGCCGACTGCGAGCTGGGGGACGCTCCTCGCGGACGCGCCGCAGTACTACACCTCCCGGCCCCTCCTGATGGTCTGGCCCGGCGTCGCGCTGCTCCTGACCACGCTCGCCTTCAACCTCCTCGGCGACGGCCTGCGCGACGCCTTCGACCCGAGGGGCTCCCGCTGATGCCCTAGCCCACACGACACGTCGCGACCGAAAGGAGCGGCAATGCCCGGGAAGCGCCCACTCGCGCTCGTCCTCGCGATCGCGGGCATCGCGCTGATCGTCGTCGCCGCCGCCTCGGCCGCGCCGGCCGCGAAGCGCGGCGGCACGATCGTGCTCGACATCTCGACCGACGTCGACTACATCGACCCGCAGCTCTCGTACTACGGCGAGACGTGGAAGCTCGAGGCCGCGACGGCCTGCAAGCTCATGAACTGGCAGGACAAGGAGGGCGCAGCCGGTGCAGTGGCGACGCCCGAGGTATCCGCCGGCCTGCCCGTGATCTCACGGGACGGCAAGACCTACACGTTCACGATCAAGCCGGGCTTCAAGTTCTCGAACGGCCAGAGCCGTGACGGCGCGGAGCTTCGTCGATGCGTTCAACCGGTTCGCGAACCCGCGCATGCAGTCGACGGGCGTGCAGTTCCTCGACATCGTGCAGGGTGCCCAGGCCGTGATCGACGGCAAGGCGCGCACGATCTCCGGCGTCCGTGCCCAGGGCAACAAGCTCGTCGTGCGGCTGACGAAGGCCTCGCCGGACTTCCTCGCGCGGCTGACGATGCCGTTCATGCAGGCGATCGACACGAACCTCGCTCGCCAGATCGACGCGAACGGGATCAACCAGTACGCCTCGTGCGGGCCGTACTACTTCTCCTCCCGGACGCCGGGGCGCTCGATCACGCTCAGGCGAAACCCGCACTACAAGGGCGGCCGCGCGGCCAACGCCGACACGATCCAGGTCAACGTCGGCAACGACATCGCGGTCCAGTTCCAGAACGTCGAGAAGGGGACCTCGGACTACGCCTCGAGCGGCATCCCGCCCACCGAGTGGAAGAACGTGGTCGGGAAGTACGGGCTGAACCGGAAGGACGGCCGCGTGCAGGTGCGGCCGCTGTTCGACATCCGCTACGTCGCGATGAACCACGGGCGGCCGCTGTTCAGGAACAACCCGGGCCTCGCCAAGGCGGTCAACTGGGCGGTCGACCGGCAGGCGTTCTCGGCCCAGGGCGGCTACCTGTACGGCAAGCGCACGGGCCAGATCCTCCCGCCGGGGATGGTCGGGTACAAGCCGCAGGGCCTCTACCCGCTGAAGGTCACGGCGAACACGATCAAGCAGGCCAAGAAGCTCGCCGACGGGAACCTTCGCGGCGGCAAGGCCGTGCTCTGGTCGTCGAACACGGGGATCGCCCCGCTCCAGGCGCAGCTGATCCAGTACAACCTCAAGCAGATCGGGCTCGACGCCGAGGTCCGGCTGCTCCCGCGGGCGCAGCAGTTCACGAACGCCGGCAACCCCGAGACCGCGACCTTCGACATGACGATGGAGCGGTGGGGCGCCGACTACGCGGACCCGTACGACTTCGTGAACATCCTGCTCGACGGGGCGCAGGTCAAGAACCCGCAGCACAACAACTACGCGTACTTCAACGTCGCGAAGTACAACCGCCAGATGACGGCGGCCTCGCTCCTCACGGGCCCGCGGCGGGGTGCGGCGTACGCCGCCCTCGACGGAGCGCTCATGCGGGAGAACCCGCCGTGGGCGCCGCTCGTCAACTCGAACGACCGGAGCTTCATGTCGGCCCGGGTCGGCTGCATCACCATCAACGAGGCCCACGGGAGCGGGCCGCTCCTGAACGTGATCTGCCTCAAGTAGGCACCTCTGACGGGAGGGGCGGCCCCGTCGGGGGTCGGCCCCTCCTCACCAGGACGAGAGACCCCACATGCTCCAGTACCTCCTACGACGACTTCTCTGGGCGGGCGTGCTCTTCATCGGAGTGACGCTGATCACGTACGTCCTCTTCTTCCAGATGCCCGCCGACCCGGCGCGCCTCGCCGCCGGGAAGTCCGCCACCGCCGAGGACGTCGCGCGCGTCTCGCACCAGCTCGGCCTCGACCGGCCGGTCCACGAGCAGTACGCGCTCTTCCTGAAGCGGCTCGTGGTCGACCACTCGCTGGGCCGCTCCTACGCCAACCGCCGCTCGGTCAACGAGATGGTCGGCGAGGCCGTCCCGGTCACCACCGCGCTCGTGCTCGGAGGGGCCGTCCTCTGGATGCTGATCGCGCTGCCGGTGGGGATCCTCTCAGCGCTGCGGCCGCGCTCGCTCCTCGACAGAGGAGCGATGATCTTCATCCTCATCGGGATCTCGGCGCCCGTCGTCTGGATCGGCCTGCTGCTGCAGTACTTCGTCGGCTTCCGGTGGGGCCTGACGCCGAACGCGGGGTACTGCGACATCATCTCCCCGCCGGAGGGCGCGAGCTGCGGAGGGCCGGCCGACTGGGCGTACCACATGATCCTCCCCTGGCTCACGTTCGCGATCCTCTTCGCCGCGAGCTACGCCCGGATGATCCGCTCGAACGTGATGGACACGCTCGGCGAGGACTACGTCCGCACGGCGCGGGCGAAGGGCGCGCCCGAGAGCCTCGTCGTCCGCCGCCACGTCCTCCGCAACGCCCTGCTCCCGATCGTCACCATGCTCGGGCTGGACATCGGGGTGGCGCTCGGCGGCGCGATCTTCACCGAGGCGATCTTCAACCTGCCGGGGCTCGGCCGGCTGGCGCTGAACAGCGTCCTCAACCTCGACCTGCCGACGATGCAGGGGGTGATCGTGTTCGCGACGCTCGCGATCATCCTGCTCAATCTCGCGGTCGACCTCGTCTACGCGGTCATCGACCCGAGGATCCGCCTCGCATGACCGCGGCTGCGGTGCCGTCCGATCGAGCGCGGGCGCCCCGAGGAGGCGCCGCTCCTGGAGGTGCGCGACCTGCGGACGTACTTCAAGACCGACGACGGCATCGTGAAGGCGGTCGACGGGGTCTCGTTCGACGTCCGGCCGGGCCAGACGCTCGGCGTCGTCGGCGAGTCGGGCTCCGGGAAGAGCGTGACGATGATGTCGATCCTCGACCTCAATCCCAAGCCCGGCCGCCTCGCGGTCGACCCCGGCTCGCCGCCGGGCGAGCAGATGGAGGCGTTCCTGCGCGGGACGAAGAAGCACACCTCGGTCTCGACGGGCCAGGCGCGCTTCCGCGGCGAGAACCTGCTCGAGGCGTCGAAGCGTCGCCTGCGCGCCCTGCGGGGAAGCGAGATCTCGATGATCTTCCAGGACCCGATGACGTCGCTCAACCCGGTGCTGAGCGTCGGCAGCCAGCTCGTCGAGGCGGTCCTGCTCCACCGGGACGTCACGGGTAGGGAGGCGCGGGAGCGGGCGATCGCCGGGCTCCGCGAGGTCGGCATCCCGCGCGCGCGAGCGGCGGATCGACGACTACCCGCACCAGTTCTCGGGCGGCATGCGGCAGCGCGTGATGATCGCGATGGCGCTCGTCAACGAGCCCGCCCTCCTGATCGCGGACGAGCCGACGACGGCGCTCGACGTGACGACGCAGGCCCAGATCCTCGGTCTCATCCGCGAGCTCCAGGAGGAGCGGGGGACCGCCGTCATCCTGATCACCCACGACCTCGGCGTCGTCGCCGAGACGGCGGACGAGATCGTCGTGATGTACGCCGCCAGGGTCGCGGAGCACGCGCCCGTCTTCTCGCTCTTCGAGCAGCCCCTGCACCCGTACACGTGGGGGCTGCTCGGGTCGCTGCCGCGGCTCGACGTCGAGCTCGAGCGCCTCTCGCAGATCCGCGGCCAGCCGCCCTCGCTGCTCAGGCCTCCCGCCGGGTGCAGGTTCCGGCCGCGCTGCGCCTACGCGTTCGACCGCTGCCGCGCCGAGCTGCCCCCGGCGGCGCCCGCGAGCTTCGACGCGCGGCACCTGGACGCATGCCTGCTCGACGAGGAGCGGAAGCTCGAGGAGTCGCGGCGCGTCGTCGCCGAGCTCGCGCTCGACACGGAGGCCGCGTGAGGGGCGCGGCCGGCGCAGGCGCAGGTGTCGGACTGAAATCCGTCACGGGCGACGCGCTCCTCGAGGTCGAGAACGTCACGAAGCACTTCCCGATCACCAAGGGCATCGTGTTCAAGCACGAGGTGGCCTCGGTGAAGGCGCTCGACGGCGTCTCGCTCACGGTGCAACCGCGGGGAGACGATCGGGATCGTGGGCGAGTCGGGCTGCGGGAAGTCGACGCTCGCCCGCGTGGTCATGCGCCTGCTCGAGCCGACGAGCGGGACGGTGCGCTTCGACGGGAGGGACATCACGAGCGTCGCACAGCGCGACCTGCAGGCCCGTGCCGGCGCGAGCTGATGATGATCTTCCAGGACCCCTACGCGTCGCTGAACCCACGCAAGCGCGTCGGGTTCATCGTCGCCGAGCCGCTCGAGATCCACGGGCTCGGCACGGACGCGGAGCGCAAGCGGCGCGTCCAGGACCTCCTCGAGGTCGTGGGCCTGAACCCGGAGCACTACAACCGCTTCCCGCACGAGTTCTCGGGCGGCCAGCGCCAGCGGATCGGGATCGCCCGGGCGCTCGCGCGTGAACCCGAAGCTGATCGTCGCCGACGAGCCCGTCTCGGCGCTCGACGTCTCCGTCCAGGCGCAGATCCTGAACCTGCTCAAGGACCTCCAGTCGGAGTTCGGGCTGACGTACGTCTTCATCGCGCACGACCTGAGCGTCGTCCGCCACATCTCCGACCGCGTCGCGGTGATGTACCTCGGGAAGCTCGTCGAGCTCGCGCGCTCGAAGGACCTGTACAGAGCCCCGCGCCATCCCTACACGGGCGCGCTCCTGTCCGCCGTCCCGATCGCGAACCCGCGGCTCGGCCGCGAGTCGCAGCGCCTTCGTCCTCAAGGGCGACGTCCCCAACCCGATCAACCCGCCGAGCGGGTGCCGCTTCCATCCGCGCTGCCCGCGCGCGCAGGAGACGTGCGAGCTGGACGACCCGCCGCTCGCCGAGGAGGCGGCGGGGCACGAGGCGGCATGCTTCTTCCCGCTCGAGAAGTGGCCGCTGACCGCCGACGAGATGTCCCGTGCGGTCACGCCACGCGAGCCGGACGACGACTCCCGGACGGAGGCGGCGCCGGTCGGCGTCCGGTCGGCGTCGTGATCGTCCGCGGCCTGCGCGACCTCTCGCTCGGCCTCGTCGCCGTCTGCGGTCTCACGGCCGTGGCCTCTCTGCTGGTGGGGCTGGCCGCAGGGCTGCCGGCGGCACGCGCCGTCTCGGGCGGGCTGATGCTCGTCGGATCGCTCCTCTTCACTGCCGGCGCGGTCGTCGGCCTCCGCGACCCGGCGCGCTCGCGCGAGCGGCGGGCGGCGACCGGCGCCTCCTCGAGCGGCCCGGCAACCTGGGGCGGAGGCCTTCCACCTCTCCGCCTTGCTCGTCGGCTTCGGGCTCTGCCTCGTCCTCCTCGGTGTGGCCGTCAACCCGCGGACGACGGGCTGATGGAGGCCTGGGCCCATCCCGGCCCGAAGAGCGCCTGCGACGACGCGCGGCTTCGGGCCTCGCTCGCGCTCGACGGCGCCCTCGACGACGTCGGGCTCGCGCGTCTCCGCTCCCATCTCGACGCCTGCCCGTCGTGCGCCCGCTTCGTCGTCGAGATGGGCTCTGTGGTCTCGCTCCTGAGGGGCGCGCCGCTCGAGGCGTTCCGCTGCGAGCTCGCGGGCTCCCGCGTGGCTCCGCTCGTGCACGTCGCCGGGGGGCCGCGGCTGGGCGGGCGCGGCCGTCGCCGTCCTCGCGCTCGTTCTCGCGACGGCGTCGCTCCCGGGCGCGTCGGATCCGACGCCTCCGCCGAGGCTCGACGGTCGAGGCCGCTCCGCCGCCACGGCACTCCGTGATCCCGTTCAAGCTGCCGATCGGCCAGCGGTCCGCGGTCGACGACTTCCGCGGCGCAGCCCACGCGCCTCCAGGCGCCTGATCGGGCGGGCCGCCCGGCGAGCATCACCGTCGTCGTGGTTCACTGGCGCCGGGATGCCGGATCGACTTCGGCCGCTACGAGGTCCTCACGTTCGACTGCTACGGGACGCTGATCGACTGGGAGACCGGGCTCCTCGAGGCGCTGCGGCGCGCGTTGCCGGCCGCGTCCGGGGTGGAGGACGAGGCGCTGCTCGAGTCGTACGGCCGCCACGAGGCGGAGGCGGAGCGGCCGCCGTATCGGAGCTACCGCGAGGTCCTCGCCGCCGGGCTGCGCGGCGTCGCGGCGGACGTCGGCCTCGAGGTCACGCGGGACGCCGCGGCGGCGTTCTCCGAGAGCGTCCGCGACTGGCCCGCGTTCGCCGACTCGGCAGAAGCGCTCGGCCGCCTGAAGGAGCGGTTCCGGCTCGGCGTGATCACGAACTGCGACACCGACCTCTTCGCCGCCTCGAACGAGCGCCTCGGGGTCGCCTTCGACTGGGTCGTCACGGCGGAGACGGCACGGAGCTACAAGCCGAGCCCGAGAGGGTTCGAGCTCGCCTTCGAGACGATCGGCGTGCCGCGCGAGCGCATCCTCCACGTGGCGCAGAGCCTGTTCCACGACCACGTGCCGGCGAAGCAGCTCGGCCTCGGCTCGGTGTGGATCGACCGGCGCCGCGGCCGCGCCGGCTCCGGCGCGACCCCGCCCGCAGATGCCGAGCCCGACGCCTCCTTCCCGAGCATGCGGTCGTTCGCGGACGCGGCCACCGCGACTTGCCGGGCTGACGTCGCCGACCCTCGTCGGCCCGCCCGACGCAGCCAGCCGTTCGGCGAGCTGCTGGACGCTGGTGCGCAGCTCCTCGGGCGTGCGGATCGTGAACCCGCAGCCGAGGCTCGCGAGCATGCCGGCCATCCAGTCGAGCGAGTCGGCCCGCATGCGCAGGAGCGTCCCGTCCTCGGCCTCGACGAGCTCGGCCAGCGTCGGCGGCAGCCGTCGCGCCGCCCGGTCGACGGGCAGGTCGAGCAGCACCTCCACCTCGAAGCCCCACGGGACGCGCGCGAGCGAGAGGCTGACGTGCTCGACCGCGTCGAAGCCCTCGGGCGCGGGACAGCCCCGGCGCGTCGAGCAGGGTCGCGGAGCGCATCCGGTCGATCCGGAACGTGCGCAGGTCATCGCGGAGGTGGTCGTGGGCGGCCAGGTACCAGCGACCCGCGTGGACGACCAGGCCGTAGGGGCTCAGCTCGCGTCGGGTCCGCTCGCCGGAGTACGACCGATACGCCGTGCGCACGCGCCGGCCGCGTCGCACCGCATCGGCGAGCAGGAGGACCGTGTCCCCCGCAACCGGGGCGCCCGCCCTCGGCGTCGCCGTGAAGCCGAGCGCCGTCTCGAGCGCCTGCACGCGCCGGCGCAGGAGGTCGGGGAGGACGCGATGGATCTTCGCGAGCGCGCCGTCGACGGGCCCCGACTCGGTGTCGAGCCCCTGCCGGCGGGCGGCGATCAGGCCGAGGACGACGACGACCGCCTCGTCGTCGGAGAGCATCAGCGGCGGGAGCCGGAAACCGGGGCGGACGCGGTAGCCGCCGCCGACCCCGCGCTGCCCCTCGACCGGGATGCCGAGGTCCTGCAACGCCGTGATGTAGCGCCGCACCGTGCGCCGGTCGATCGCCAGCCGGTCGGCGATCTCGCGGCCCGTCGTCAGCGGCCTCGTCTGCAGCACCTCGAGCAGCTCCAGCAACCGTGACGTCGGCGTCTGCACGACACGCAGTCAAGCACGTATTGAGGGCGAGTTCCGCCCTATTTGGTCGATAGGCTCGAGCGCAGAGCGAACGGGAGGCAGGCATGAGCCAGACGGTGCAGATCGAGTCGACCGCGAGGGACTTCGACTTCTGGATGGGGCAGCTGGGAGGTCGGCAACCGCCGGCTGCGAAGGCGGCTCGCCGGGTCGGAGGACTGGGAGGAGTTCGAGGCCACGGTCGTCGCCCGTCCGTTGCTCGACGGCCTCGGCAACGAGGACGAGTTCCGGACCGACCACGACGGCGGGTTCGTCGGGATGTCGTTTCGGTTCTTCGATCCGGAGCTTCGGCGGTGGTCGATCTACTGGGCGGACAGCAGACGCCCGGGCGAGCTCGACCCGCCGGTCTTCGGCCGGTTCTCGGGCGACGTCGGTGTCTTCGAGGGCGAGGACATCCACAGAGGACGGCCGATCCTCGTCCGCTTCACGTGGTCCGGTGTGACGACGAGCACGCCCCGCTGGGAGCAGGCGTTCTCGGACGACGGCGGGAGGACGTGGGAGACGAACTGGGTGATGGACTTCAGACGGCCAGGAGGCGAGTGATGAGCGTGCTCGAGCGGAACGACAACGGCGTCGCCAACGACTACGAGCACATCCCGAAGCTCGTGCGCTCGGGCCAGAGCATCGTCCTCGGAGACACGCTGTTCAAGTGGTACGAGATCGCCCCGGAGGATGCGCCCGTCCCGGCGGCGGTCGCCGACCTGGCGCGCCTCGGGCTCGCGGACGCGGCGCGGCTCGGCGAGCTCCGGCTGCGCGGCTCGGTGGGGTTCGTGATCCTCCACCGCTGCGGCGAGGGGTTCTACTTCCTGCTCGTCTCGACCTGGGAGAACGACAACGAGCTCTGGGAGACGGTCTGGGCGAAGGACGGCGCGGCGACCCCGGGTTCCACCCGTGGCCGCTCGAGGGCTCGCATCGCCCGACGTTCTGCGTGTGGGAGCTCGGCGCGGTCGCGCACGAGCGCACGGCGTGGAGCCGGTACCTGCGCTCCGGCCGGGGCCGCGAGGAGCGCCTCGCCTACATGCGCGACACGTACGAGGGCGTCGTGTGAGACGAGCCGGCTCGGTGCACGTGAGGCCGCCCCCGGCGAAGGCGGCCGCTGACCCCGGTGCCGCAGTGACGCGCGGGCGTCGACCACGACGGTAGGCGCGCGACGACCCTCTCCGCTGCTGCCACACTGAGGGCATGACCACCGACGTCCAGGCGCCCGACAACGATCCCGTCGAGACCCAGGAGTGGCTGGAGTCGGTCGACGTGGTCGTCGACACGGAGGGGCGCGAGCGCATGGCGTACCTCCTCGACCGTGCGATCGACCACGCGCAGGACCTCCACGTCCCCGTCAGCGCCGGCGTCTCGACGCCGTACGTCAACACGATCCCGGTCGAGGACGAGCCCGAGCTCCCGGGCGACCCCGAGCTGGAGCGGCTCGCGACGGCGCTCGTCCGCTGGAACGCGATCGCGATCGTGCTCCAGGCGAACGCCGAGTCGACCGAGCTCGGCGGGCACATCGCGAGCTACCAGTCCGCCGAGACGCTCTACGAGATCGGGCTTCAACCATTTCTGGCGAGGCCGCACGGAGGACCACCTCGGCGACCTCGTCTACCTGCAGGGCCACTCGTCGCCCGGCTTCTACGCCCGCGCGTTCCTCGAGGGGCGCCTGAGCGAGGAGGAGCTGCGCCGCTTCCGCCAGGAGGTGGGCGGCGGCGGGCTCTCGTCCTACCCGCACCCGTGGCTGATGCCGCACTTCTGGCAGTTCCCGACCGTCTCGATGGGCCTCGGCCCGCTGATGGCGATCTACCAGGCGCGGTTCATGAAGTACCTCTCCGCGCGCGAGATCGTGGAGCACGGCGACCGCAAGGTGTGGGCGTTCATGGGTGACGGCGAGATGGACGAGCCGGAGTCGATGGGCGCGATCTCGCTTGCGGGACGCGAGCGGCTCGACAACCTCGTCTTCGTCGTCAACTGCAACCTGCAGCGGCTCGACGGGCCCGTCCGCGGGAACGGGAAGATCATCCAGGAGCTCGAGACGAACTTCCGCGGCGCGGGCTGGAACGTGATCAAGGTGATCTGGGGGTCGAACTGGGATCCCCTGCTCGCCGCGGACGAGAGGCGGCTGGCTCCGCAGGCTGATGGAGGAGTGCGTCGACGGCGAGTACCAGACCTTCAAGGCGAACGACGGCGCGTACGTGCGCGAGCACTTCTTCGGCCGGTATCCGGAGACGGCGGCGATGGTCGCCGACTGGACGGACGAGGAGATCTGGGAGCTGCGCCGGGGCGGACACGACCCGAGGAAGGTCCATGCCGCCTACGACGCAGCCGTGAGGCACACGGGCCAGCCGACCGTGATCCTCGCCAAGACGATCAAGGGCTACGGGATGGGGACGGCCGGCGAGGGACGGAACATCACGCACCAGCAGAAGGCGATGAACGAGGAGGCGCGGCTCGCGATCCGCGACCGGCTCGGGATCCCCCTGACGGACGAGCAGGCGACGGGGGCGTTCTTCCACCGGCCCCCCGAGGACAGCCCGGAGCTCCGCCACCTGCTCGAGCGGCGCAAGGCCCTGGGCGGCAGCATCCCCGCGCGTCACACCGACGCCGAGCCGCTTCCCACCCCGCCGCCGTTCGACAACGTCCTCGAGGGGAGCGGAGAGCGCGAGAACTCGACGACCATGGCGCTCGTCCGGGTCCTCAACACGCTCGTGCGGGATGACGTCCTCGGCCCCCGTGTCGTGCCGATCGTGCCCGACGAGTCACGCACGTTCGGGATGGAGGGCATGTTCCGCCAGCTCGGGATCTACTCGCAGGTCGGGCAGCTCTACGAGCCGGAGGACGCGGGCGACTTCATGTTCTACCGCGAGGACCAGCACGGCCAGATCCTCCAGGAGGGGATCAACGAGGCCGGTGCGTTCTCCTCCTGGCTCGCCGCGGCGACGTCGTACTCGAACCACGGCGTCGCGATGATCCCGTTCTACATCTTCTACTCCATGTTCGGCTTCCAGCGGGTCGGCGACCTCGCCTGGGCGGCCGGCGACAGCCGGGCCCGCGGCTTCCTGATCGGCGGGACGGCGGGTCGCACGACGCTGAACGGCGAGGGGCTCCAGCACGAGGACGGGCACTCGCACGTCCTGGCGTCCACGATCCCAAACTGCGTGGCCTACGACCCGACGTACGCCTACGAGGTCGCGGTGATCCTGCGCGAAGGCCTCCGGCGCATGTGCACCGAGCAGGAGGACGTCTTCTACTACCTCACCGTGATGAACGAGAACTACCGCCACCCGCCGCTGCCCGAGGGGGCGGAGGAGGGGATCCTCCGCGGCATGTACCTCCTGCGCGAGGCGGAGGAGGGGAAGGCCCGCGCGTGCAGCTCCTCGGCTCGGGCTCGATCCTGCGCGAGGTCGAGGCCGGCGCCGAGCTGCTCGACGCGGACTTCGGGGTGCGCGCCGACGTGTGGAGCGTGACGAGCTTCACGGAGCTCAGGCGGGACGGGATGGAGGTCGAGCGCTGGAACATGCTCCACCCGACCGAGCCGCAGCGGCGAGCGTACGTCGACGAGTGCCTCGCCGGCCGCGAAGGGCCCGCCGTGGCGGCGTCCGACTACATCCGGACGTTCGCGGACCAGATCCGCCCGTTCGTCCCCGGCCGGTACACGGTGCTCGGCACGGACGGCTTCGGGCGGAGCGACTACCGCGTCAAGCTGCGGCAGTTCTTCGAGGTGGATCGCCACCACGTCGTCGTCGGCGCCTTGAAGGCGCTCGCCGACGAGGGGTCGGTCGAGCCCGTCGGTCGTGCCGATCGGCGATCGAGCGCTACGGGATCGACACGGACCCCACGCCCCCGTGGAAGCGGTGAGCGCGTGACGTCCTCGGCCGCCGACCGCCGGGCCCGGTTCCACGAGCTTCACGCGCGAGACGAGCTGTTCGTCATGCCGAACCCGTGGGACGTCGGCTCCGCGAGGCTGCTCGCGTCGCTCGGGTTCGAGGCGCTCGCCACGACGAGCGCCGGCTTCGCCTGGACGCTCGGGAAGCTCGACGGCCAGGTCACGCGCTCCGAGCTGGTCGCGCACGTCGCCGAGCTCTCGTCGGCGACCGACCTGCCGCTCAACGTCGACAGCGAGCGCTGCTTCCCCGACGACCCGGGCGGTGTGGGGGAGACGGTGCGCGCTGCTGGCCGAAGCAGGTGCGGCGGGATGCTCGATCGAGGACTGGAACCCGTTGACGGGGCGGATCGAGGAGCTCGGCCTCGCCGTGGAGCGCGTCGCCGAGGCAGCGGAGGCGGCGCACGCGCTCGAGGATCCGATGGTGCTCACCGGTCGCGCCGAGAACCATCTCCACGGCGTCGACGACCTCGACGACACGATCGCCCGCCTGGTCGCCTACCGCGACGCGGGCGCGGACTGCGTGTACGCGCCGTGGCTCGCCACCGTCGAGCAGATCACGGCGGTCGTCGAGGCGGTCGGGGTGCCGGTCAACGTCCTCGCCGTGCCGGCCGGGCCCCCGATCCCGGAGCTCGCACGCATCGGCGTGCGCCGGGTCTCGACCGGGAGCCTCCTCGCCGGCGCGGCGTACGGCGCGCTCGCAGCCGGCGCCCGGGAGCTGCTCGCGGACGGCACGTCGAGCTACGCCTCCGGACGGCTGTCCGAGGCCGACAGGGACGCCGCGTTCGGCTGACCGAAGCTGCTGGAGGAGAGGCTCGCGGGGGAACCATGGGTTTCCCCCGCGTCTAGCGCCGCCCCTTCGCCCTCGAGGCTTCGCGGGCGAAGCGCGAGAGCGACTTCCATTTCTTCCGCTCCTCGGACGCGGCGCGCTTGTCGAGCCGCCGCTCGAGGTGCGCGAGCTCGGCCTGGAGCTTGAGGTAGCTCTCCCAGCGCTCCGGCGCGAGCGTCCCGTCCTCGATCGCCGCCTTCACGGCGCACCCCGGCTCGCTCTCGTGCCGGCAGTCCGAGAAGCGGCAGTGCTCGAAGAGCGACGTGACGTCCTCGAAGGCCTCCTCGAGGCCCTCCTCCGCGACCCACAGCTGGAGCTCGCGCATCCCCGGCGTGTCGATCACGAGCGCTCCGCCCGGAAGCTGGACGAGCTCGCGGCGCGTCGTCGTGTGCCGGCCCTGGCCGTCGTCGCGGATCTCCCGGGTGGTGAGCAGCTCCTCGCCCGCCAGCGTGTTGACGAGCGTCGACTTCCCGACGCCCGACGAGCCGAGGAGCGCGGCGGTGACGCCCGGCCGGAGGTACGAGCCGACGTCGTCGAGGCCCTCGCCCGTCACGCTCGAGAGCGCGAGGACCGGGACGTCGAACGCGATCGACTGCACGTCCTCGACGGCCCCGGAGACGTCGTCGGAGAGGTCGGTCTTCGTGAGCAGGACGACCGGCTGGGCTCCGCTCTCGCGCGCCAGGATGAGGTACCGCTCCAGCCGGCGGAGGTTCAGGTCCTCGTTGAGCGAGGTCACGATGAAGACGACGTCGACGTTCGAGGCGAGCACCTGCTCCTCGGCCGCCTGCCAGGCCGTCTTGCGCGAGAACTTCGTGCGGCGGGGCAGGACCGCCTGGATCGTCCCGGCGCTCTCCTCCGGTCGGGGCGCGACGGCGACCCAGTCGCCGACCGCCGGCAGGTCGGCAGGGGACGACGGACTCGTCGTAGAGGCGCCCGGCGACGTCGCAGCGGAGCTCGCCGGGCTCCGTGAGGACGTCGTAGGCGCCGCGGTGCTGCACCGTCACGCGGCCGGGGATCAGGCCGGCCGCGGCATGGGGCTCGAACTGCTCGGCGAGGGTCTCGTTCCAGCCGAGCGTGCTGAGGTCGGACAAGGTGATGGGTCTCCTCTCGGACTACGTGACGCAGGACGCGGTGCCGCGCGCCCGTCGCGAGAGGCCCGTCTTCGGTGTCAGCCGACGGGCCGCGCGGGGCGCGGCCAGGAGGAAGCGGTATCGGTCATCGCGGCGACCTCCTTCGTCGGGGACCCGGCCAGTATGCCCGCGGTCCACGCTGGGCGCGGGCCGCGCGGGCGTGGACGTCGAGGCGTTGGCTCTCGAGCCTCGCGCGAGGTCTAGGCAGCGCGCTGCAGCTGATCGTCGAGCGCAAGCAGAGGCAGCTGGAAGGTCTGCGCGGCGTCGTCGTTCGAAACGACGTTGTCCCCGGCTTCCATCATCTTCAGGAGGTCGCGCGTGAGCGGGATGTTGCCGGGCAGACGCTCCGTCACCAGTGCGTTCGCCCGCATGAAGGCCATCGGCATGTGGACGCTCGGCCTTCGCACGTCCGAGCGCCAGCTTGAGCCGCGCCCAGAGCTCGTTCCAGCTGACGATGTCCGGCCCGCCGAGCTCGAACGTGCGGTTGGTCGCGGCCTGCGAGCTCGAGCGCCTGCACGAAGTGCGCAGCGACGTCATCGACCCAGATCGGCTGGATGCGCTGCCGACCGGAACCGGCGATCGGCGTGACCGGCATGAGCTTCGCGAGCTTGCGGAAGGTGGGGAGGATCCCGCCGTCGGGACCGAACACGAAGCTGGGCCGGAATATCACGTAGGGCATCGCGGAGCCCTGAACCGTCTGCTCCGTCTCCCATTTCGCCCGGTAGTAGGGCACGAGATCCTTCGTCTGCTCGCTCACGCCGAGGGCGCTCATGTGCACGAAGCGCCCGACGCCCGCCTCGCCGCGCGGCGAGGACGAGGCTGCGCGGTGCCGCGGGTCATGACTCGCTCGAACTGCTCCTCCTTCCCCTGCCGGATCGCGACGAGGTGCACGACGCCCTCGACGCCTTCGACGGCGCGTCCCAGGCTGGTCGGGCTCGGTCACGTCGCCCTCCGCCAGCTCGCAGCCCATGGACTCCAGGTTCCCCGCCCCACGTGGGTCGCGGACGAGGCACCGCACCGCCTTGTCCGCCTGGCGCAGCGCACGCACGACGTGGCCGCCGACGAATCCCGTTCCACCGGTGACGAGGATCATCGCCGTAGTTGTACGCGACGCGGGTCGGCCGTGTGGCGCTCGCGCCCGGTCAGCGCGCGCGCGGGCCGGTGTGCCAGAAGACGAGCGCCGCCGCCGTCGCCTCCGCGAGCAGGCTGAGCACCGCGATGAGCTTGAGTGAGATCGGAATCTGCCGCATACACCGGTTATCGGCAGATTCGGCGAGCTTGTCCAGCGGACCGTCGCACTACGATGGCCTTCCCGTGAGCGCCCCGTTCGTCCACCTCCACGTCCACTCGGAGTACTCGATCCTCGACGGGGCGTGCCGGATCCCGGCGCTCGCGAAGAAGGCGGCGGAGCTCGAGATGCCGGCCGTGTCGCTCACCGACCACGGCTCGATGGCGGGCGCGATCGACCTCCACAAGGCCGCGAGCGAGCAGGGGATCAAGCCCATCTTCGGCTGCGAGGTGTACGTCGTCGACGACCGCAGGGTGCAGACGAAGGGCCACGCGCACCTCACGCTGCTCGCATCGGACAACACGGGCTACGGGAACCTGATCAAGCTCTGCTCGCTCGGCTACCTCGAGGGCTACTACTACAAGCCCCGCGTCGACTGGGAGCTCCTCGAGCGGCATGCGCCGGGCCTGCTCGCGCTCTCCGGGTGCCTCTCGGGACGGGTGTCGCGGGCGCTCTCGCGAGCATCGCGAGTCGGACGCCGAGGCCGAGCTCGACCGGCTGGCGCAGATCTTCGGGCAGGACAACACCTACGTCGAGCTCCAGAACGTCGGGCTGGAGGTGCAGCAGGCGGCGTTCCGCGCGCTCCCCGGCGCTCGCCGCGCGCCGGCAGCTGCCGCTCGTGGCGACGGGAGACGTGCACTACCTCGACGCCACCGACGCGTCCAGCCACGAGGCGCTCCTCTGCATCCAGTCGGGCGACTCGCTGAAGAACCCGAACCGCTGGCGCTTCGGCGCCGACGAGTTCTACTTCAAGACGCCCGAGGAGATGGCGCTCGACTTCCCGGGCCACGAGGACGCGCTCCGCCGCAGCCTCGAGGTCGCCGAGCGCTGCAACGTCGAGCTCGAGCTCGGCCGGATCCGGCTGCCGCGGTTCCCGGTCCCGGACGGGCGCGACGCGTTCGACTACCTCGTCGAGCTCTGCGAGCGAGGGCTCGTGAAGAGGTACGGCGCCTCGACGCCGGAGCTCGACGAGCGACTGCGGTTCGAGCTGAAGACGATCCGCGAGATGGGGTTCGCCGACTACTTCCTGATCGTCGCCGACTTCATCGGGTTCGCGAAGCGGAACGGCGTCTCGGTCGGCCCCGGCCGCGGCTCGGCCGCCGGGTCGCTGGCCGCGTACTGCCTCGAGATCACCGACATCGACCCGCTGCGCTACGGCCTGCTCTTCGAGCGGTTCCTCAACCCGGCCCGCAAGGACATGCCGGACATGGACATCGACTTCGCGGTCGAGGGCCGCGAGCGCGTGATCAACTACGTCGCCGAGAAGTACGGGCGCGACCGCGTCGCGCAGATCATCACCTTCTCGAAGATGGCCGCGCGCGCCGCGCTCCGCGACGCCGGCCGGGTGCTCGAGATCCCCTACGGCGCCGTCGACCGGATCGCGAAGCTCGTCCCCGAGGGCCCGGGGCAGACGCTCGAGGAGGCGCTCAAGCCCGGCGGCGAGCTGGCCCGCGCCGTCGCCGAGGATCCGGTCGCGCGCGAGATCGTCGAGCTCGCCCGCCCGCTCGAGGGCCTCACCCGCGCGGACTCGATCCACGCGGCGGGCGTCGTGATCGGCGCCGAGCCGCTGATCGACCTCGTCCCGCTCCAGCAGAAGGGAGCGGACGCCGAGGTCGTCACGCAGCTCTCGATGAAGAACGTCGAGGCGCTCGGGCTCCTGAAGGTCGACTTCCTCGGCCTGCGCAACCTCGACGTGATCGACAAGGCGGTCGAGCTGATCGGCGGCCTCGACATCGGCACGATCCCGCTCGACGACCGGAAGACCTACGAGATGCTCTCGCGCGCCGACGCGGCCGGCGTCTTCCAGTTCGAGTCCTCGGGGATGCGCGACGCGCTGCGAGCGGTGAAGCCGACGCAGTTCGAGGACATGATCGCGCTCGTCGCCCTCTACCGCCCCGGCCCGATGCAGTACATCCCGACCTACGCCGCGCGGAAGAACGGGCGCGAGGCGGTCACGTACATCGACCGCGCGGCTCGAGCCGATCACGGGCGACTCGTACGGGATCTGCATCTACCAGGAGCAGTACATGCAGATCGCCAAGCAGCTCGCGGGCTTCACGCCCGCCGAAGCCGAGACGCTGCGGCGCGCGATCGGGAAGAAGATCCACGAGCTGATGGCCTCGCTGAAGGGCAAGTTCCTCGACGGCTGCGCGGCGAACGGCGTGTCGCCCGCCGTCGCCGACCAGCTCTGGAAGGACATGGAGTCGTCGCAGGACTACTCCTTCAACAAGGCGCACTCGGCGTGCTACGCCCTGATCGCCTACCGCACGGCCTGGCTCAAGGCCAACTACCCGTGCGAGTACATGGCCGCGCTGATCTCGAGCGTGATGAACACGAAGGACCGCGTCCCGCTCTACGTCAACGCCTGCGACGAGATGGGAATCCAGGTGCTGCCGCCCGACGTCAACTCCTCGGCGGTCGACTTCGCGGTCGTCGAGGGGAAGATCCGCTTCGGCCTGAACGCGGTGAAGAACGTGGGGGAGACGGCCGCCCAGCGGATCGTCGCCGCGCGCGAGGACGGCGGTGCCGTTCACGTCGATCTGGGAGTTCACGGAGCGCGTCGACCCGCAGGTCGTGAACAAGCGCTCGCTCGAGTCGCTCGTCAAGTGCGGCGCGCTCGACTCGACGGGCGCGCTCGCGGATGGGGATGCTCGCGGTGCTCGAGCAGGCGCTCGGCCACGGCCAGAAGCTCGCCGCCGACAGGCTGATGGGGCAGGCGTCGATCTTCGACCTCGGTGAGCCGTCCTCCCCGGACGTGCCGACGCACCATCCGCCGATCCCCACGGGCGAGTTCGAGAAGCAGGAGCTGCTGCGCCTCGAGAAGGAGACGCTCGGCCTCTACGTCTCCGAGCATCCCCTCTCGGGCGTGCGCGACCAGCTTCGCCGCAAGACCGACGCGACCCTCGCCGAGCTCGAGCGCCGCCGCGACGGCGAGGTCGTGACGGTCGGCGGGATCGTCTCGGA
The DNA here is from genome assembly GCA_963722755.1 of uncultured Actinomycetes bacterium. Lineage (GTDB taxonomy): Bacteria > Actinomycetota > Thermoleophilia > Gaiellales > Gaiellaceae > Gaiella. Next base: position 131,067 of record CAVROJ010000008.1, on the reverse strand, counting down.
CGTGAAGCACCTGACGACGAAGCGAGGCGACCCGATGGTCTTCCTGACGCTCGACGACCCCACCGGCTCGGCCGAGGTGGTCGTCTTCAACTCGGCGTACCAGGCCGCGAGGGAGCTCTGCGTCACCGATCGGATCCTGGTCGTCAAGGGCCGGGTCGACCACAAGCAGCAGGGAGAGACGAAGGTGATCGCCTCCGAGGTGACGCCGTTCGAGGCCGTCGCGGAGCGCCGCGAGGTGCAGGTTCTCGCTCGATGCACGGGAGGCTCCGGCCGGCGTCGTCCGGGAGCTCGCCCGCCTCGTGCGCGAGTTCCCCGGCGAGTCCCCGGTCTACCTGTCGCTCGACACGTCGGAGGGGCCGAAGACCTACGCGCTCGGGCCCGAGTTCCGCGTGCGGCCCGATCCGGACTTCATCGCAGAGGCCCGCTCGGTGCTCGGCGGCTCGGCGCTGCTCTCGTAGCGCGGCGAGCGCTCTAGAGGAGGATCTGCAGCGCGAGCTCGACCGAGCAGCCGCTCTCGAGCAGCGAGACCGCGCGATGAAGGTCGACCTCGGGCGAGGCGGCGAGGACGGCCGCGGACTCCGCGTCGTAGCCGGCGCGCTCGAGGGAGTCGAGGCGCCACAGCTCGACACGCTCCGACTCGAAGCTCGTCTCGGTGATGTTGATCGTCGACATCGTCTGTCTCTCTTCTTCTTCGAACGTCGTGCCTCGCCCGTGTATTCGCACGAACGTCGTCTCCGGTTGTCAGGTTGTACGCGACGGAGGTCTGGGAATTGAGGTACCCCGGTGAAGGAGGTGTAAATCCTCGGCTCACCGCCCGAACTTGCGGCAGGGCCGTGCGGGTTCGTAGGATCGGCGGATGCGCCTGCACAAGGACACGAAGATCGACCTGCTGAAGGCGGTGCCGCTCTTCGCGGGCTGCTCGAAGACCGAGCTCCAGCGGATCGCGTCTCTCGCAGACGAGCTGGATCTCGGAGAGAGCGCAACCCTCATCCGCGAGGGCGAGCGCGGCCGCGAGTTCATCGTGGTGGTCGAGGGGACCGTCGACGTGACCCGCCAGGGGAAGAAGATCCGCGAGCTCGGTGCGGGAGACTTCATCGGCGAGATCGCCCTCGTCTCCGACGTCCCCCGAACCGCGACCGTGACTGCGACCTCTCCGGTGCGGCTGCTCGTCGTGACCGATCGTGCGTTCCGCGGCCTCGTCGAGCAGATGCCCTCGATCGCGACGAAGGTGCTCCAGAGCCTCGGCGAGCGCCTGCACGCCGACGCCGTGTGAGATCTGTTCGCGAGCAGGAATCCGCAGAAGCGGATTCCTGCCGCTCGGATCCCCCGCCTGACGGCGGGGGCAGATCCCTGAAGGCGTCCGGCTTGTTCGCGAGCAGGAATCCGCAGGAGGGGATTCCTGCCGCTCGATCCCCGCCTGCGGCGGGGCAGATCCCTGAAGGCGCCAGCTGTCGCGGTCGCAACTACCGCGTCGTGTCGATTCCGACGTCGGCGAGCGCCTCAGGCCCGGCGCCCGCCCACGGTGCGCAGAACGAGGGGATTGGTGGGGGAACCTCAGGTTCCCCCACCAGCGAGTCAGACCGCGGCTCGGGTGACCTTCACGGGCTTGTAGGTGTGCGTCCGCGAGAAGCCGTCCCAGATCGACCACTTCCACATGCCGGCCCTCGGGAACACGACACGAGCACGGTAGACCCCGGTCGTGGCCGTCGGGCGGGCCGCGAAGGAACGGGCGATCGTGCCCTGCGAGATCCGCACGTACGGCTGGATGCCGTCGAGCGGGGTCACCCCGTGCTGCAGGACGGTCAGGTTGACCATCCAGGGGGCCCCCGCGCGGGCGCCGTTCGGGGTCGAGCTCAGCTTCACGGTCGCCCAGCCACCGGCGAGTGCTGCGGGGGCGAGCACCGCGACGAGCGCGAGTGCTGCGACGAGCTTGCGCATGTCGTTCCTTTCTCTCCGATTGTGTCACCTCTACACCCGGCGGCTCGACCCGGTTCCCGCGGGGTCGAATCGCGAGGGCTCCGTTCTCTAAGCTCGGCCCGTGGGGCACCTCGTCGGCATCAACCACGTCGCGCTCGAGGTTGGCTCGATCGACGAGGCGCTCGCGTTCTGGGAGCGCCTGTTCGGCCCGCTGACGTCTGCGCGGGCGCTCGCGCTCGATGGCGTTCGTCGACATGGGCGACCAGTTCGTCGCGCTCATGAGACGCGAACACGAGTCGCGCGACGTGCACCGGCACGTCGGGATCGTCGTGGACGACAAGGAAGCCGTCCGCGCCGCGGCCGTTGCGGCCGAGCATCGCGCGTCTCGCCGCCCCCGGCGCTCGACCTCCACGATCCCTGGGGGAACCTCCTCCAGATCGTCGACTACCGCGAGATCCAGTTCACGAAGGCGCCGGAGATCCTCGCGGGCATGGGGCTCGCGGGGCTCGGGAAGACGGACGCGGCGCTCGCCGAGCTGCGGGCCAAGGGCCTGGGCCCGGCCGGGGCATTCGTAGAATGCCCCGGCTGTGAGCCTCCTGGCCTCGATCCCCTCGCCGAGCTCCGGCACGCTCGACCTCGGGCCGTTCACGGTCCACATGTACGGCCTCACGCTGCTCGCGGCGATCGCGCTCTGCACCTGGGTGACCGGCCGCCGCTGGGTCAACCGCGGCGGCGACTGGGACCTCATCTTCCGCTGCGCGGTGTGGGGGGTGGCGGCGGGAATCATCGGCGCGCGGCTGTACCACCTCGCGACGAGCTGGGACGAGGTCCCGGACGAGTGGTGGGGGCCCTTCGCGATCTGGCGCGGCGGCCTCGGCGTCTGGGGCGGCATCGCCCTCGGATGCCTCGTCGGTGGCATCGTCGCGAAGCGCGCGGGCGCCGACGTCTGGCTCCTGGCCGACTGCCTCGCGCCCGGGCCTGCTGCTCGCGCAGGGGCTCGGGCGGCTGGGCAACTGGTGGAACCAGGAGCTCTTCGGCAAGCCCACCGACCTCCCGTGGGGGCTCGAGATCGACCCGCTCAACCGGCCCCTGGAGCACCTCGACCAGGCGACGTTCCACCCGACGTTCCTCTACGAGATGCTCTGGGACTTCGGCGTCGCGGCGTTCCTCGTGTTCGTGATCGAGCGGAGGCTGCGGCCGAAGCCGCCGGGCCTCTTCGCCGCCTACATCGCGCTCTACTGCGTCGGCCGCTTCGTGATGGAGCTGCTCCGGATCGACCCGGCCCACGAGATCGCCGGCCTCCGGCTCAACGCCTGGGTCTCCCTGCTCGGGATCGTCGCCGGCGTGACCTGGTACGTCCTCTCCCAGCGGCGGGGACGGCCGCGCCGTCCGGCCCGGCCGCGGCCCGAGCCTGCGCGCCGCAAGATGGCCGTGCCGGGCCAGAGGCGCGTCCGACCCCCCGGCTAGATTCAGGCGGTGGCGTCGGCGGTTCGCGACCTCGAGCTGGACCTCGACGCGTTCGAGGGGCCGTTCGACCTCCTCCTCACGCTGATCCTGAAGGAGCAGCTCGAGCCTGCCGAGATCGACATCGCGGCAATCGTCGTGGCGTTCGTCCAGCACCTCTCGCGCCCCACGCCCCTGGCACACGAGGGCCGCGAGGAGATCGACCTCGACGCCTGCGGCGAGTTCCTCGTCCTGATCGCAGCGCTGCTCGAGATCAAGGCCCGGCAGCTCTTCCCCGAGGAGGGTGCCGAGCTGGCCGAGCTCGAGCCCGAGGAGGCGGCGGAGGAGCTGGCGCGTCGCCTCGCCGAGTACCGGCGCATGAAGGAGGCTGCGACCTGGCTGCGCGAGCGCCTGCAGGCCGAGCGGGAGCGCTACTTCCGCCTCGGGCCGGCGCCGCTCGCTCCGCATGCCGAGCGCCGCCTCGCCGCTCAGGACCCCGAGAGCCTCGCGACGGCCCTGAGAGGGTTGGCGGTCCCGCCGCCGAAGGTGTCCCTCTCGCACATGGCTCTCCGCTTCCCGCCCGTCGCGCAGTTCCTCGAGCGCTTTCGCGCGGTCCTCCGCCGGCGGCGCGTGTTCGACTTCGACGGCGAGGTGGCGGGCCTGTCCCGGGTCGAGCAGGCGGTCGCCTTCCTCGCCCTGCTCGAGCTCCGCAAGGCGGGTGAGGTCGCGCTCGCGCAGGCCGCCCCGTTCGCCCCCATCCGCGTCTCGCGCGACGAGCAAGAAAGGATGACCCGCGTGGACCGTCCGCTCCGCCTGATCTCCACCGACGCGATCGTCGGGACCCCGATCGACGCGCTGGCCCGCACGATCGAGGCCCTGCTCGTCGTCGCCTCGCAGCCGCTCTCGGTCGAGGACCTGACCGCCGCCGCCGAGGACGACGCCGAGCGCGTCGAGACGGCTCTCGGGCTGCTGCGGGAGCGTTACTCCGAGGGGCGCAGCGGCATCGTGCTCGAGCGCGTCTCGGGCGGTTACGCGTTCCGCGCCGCCCGGGAGGCCGCGGACGCGTGCGGGCGGCTGTTCGAGCGGCCGGTCGAGCGGGGCCTCTCGCAGGCGGCGCTCGAGACGCTCGCGATCGTCGCCTACATGGGCCCGGTCTCGCGGCCCGAGATCGCCCGGATCCGCGGTGTCGCGGCGGACTCGACCGTCGCCTCGCTGGTCGAGCGAGGGCTCGTCGCCGAGGCAGGGCGCGAGAGCGCACCCGGCGGCGCCGTCCGCTATCGCGTGACGCCGCTCTTCGAGCGTGTGTTCGGGCTCGACACCCTCGCGGAGCTGCCACGGCTCGACGACCTCGGCGGCGAGCGCGAGGCGATCCGCGAGCGGCTGCTCGCCGTCGCGGAGGCGCGCGCGTCGTGACGTCGTCGTTCGCGAGCGGGGGCAGATCCCTGAAGGCGCGCCTCTGCGGGGCCGCAACCCCTTCGTGACGACATCGCCGTCGTGCTCTTCGACGGCGCGGAGGAGCTCGACTCTCGTCTGTTCGCGAGCGGGAATCCGCCGAGCGGATTTCCGCCGCTCGGATCCCCCGCCTGCGGCGGGGGCAGATCCCTGAAGGCGGCCCCTGCGGGGCCGCAACCGCTTCCTCGGCGGGGATCGTGACGACCATCGCCGTCGTCCTTTTCGACGGCGCGGAGGAGCTCGACTATGCCGGGCCGTGGGAGGTGCTCGCAGCGTGGGCGACCCAGCATCCCGACGACGGCGTCAGCGTCCACACCGTGGCCGGGACGACGGAGCCGATCCGCTCCGCGAAGGGCCTCCGGGTGCTCGCCGACCACACCTGGGACACCGCCCCACCGCCGGACGTCGCTCCTCGTACCCGGGCGGCGTCGGCGTCAACGAGCTGATCCACGACGAGGGCTTCCTCGACCGGCTCCGGGCGCTCGCCGGCGGAGGCACGCTCGTGACGAGCGTCTGCACCGGCGCGCTCGTCCTCGCCGCCGCGGGGCTGCTCCGCGACCGCCCTGCGACGACGTGGTGGGGACGGCTCGACCGGCTGGCGGAGCTCGACCCGACGATCGAGGTGCGACCCGACGACCGCTTCGTCGACAGCGGCGAGATCGTCACCGCGGCCGGTGTCTCGGCAGGGATCGACATGGCCCTGCACCTCGTCGCGCGGCTCCACTCACCCGAGCGGGCGCGTGAGGTGCGGCGGTACATCCAGTACGACCCCGAGCCTCCCGTCTGAGGCCGGGCTGCGCCCGGCGTCCCGCCGCCGTGGCCGGTCGCCGGACCGGCGAGGCGCGACAGCGGAGGTGGTCTGGCGGCGCGCGTCATGACGGCTCGCCTACCGTCTCGTCCCGACGGACTCGAGGTACGCACCGGGGACGGCGATCGGCCCGCCCGCGGGGAGCCGGTTCCACTGTCGCACGAGCGCCCGCAGGTCCTCCGCGAGCGCCGGGCCCGGCGGCCTCGACCGCCTTCAGCGTCGGCCCGTAGTAGCGGACGAACGTGTCGACGAACGCCTCGGGGGAGGTGAACCGGAACGTGAACGTGCGGCGCCGGTGCGTCCAGGCGACGTCGTCGCCGAACAGCTCGAGCAGATGCTGCTCCGTGCCCCAGAGCATCGGGGACTGAACGCCGGCGGGCGGCGGGACGTGGCCGGCGACGGTTCGGAACAGGGCGCCGAGGAACCCCTCCGGCGTCCAGCTCGCGAGAGCGATCGTCGCCGCCCGGGCGGGTCACGCGGTCGAGCTCGGCGGCGGTGCGGCGATGGTCGGGCGCGAACATCGACCCGTAGACCGAGACGACGGCGTCGAACGAGCCGTCGGCGAACGGGATCGCCTCGGCGTCCCCCTCGACGAAGTCGATCTGAGTCGCTCCGCCCGCGGCGCGCTCGCGTCCCCGCTCGAGCAGCGCGGGGACGTAGTCGATCCCCACCACGCGGCAGCCGAGGCGCGCTGCGGCGATCGCGGCGTTCCCGCTCCCCGTCGCGACGTCGAGGACGTCGCGAGCCGGCCCGGAGGTCGGCCGCGTCGCCAGGCGCTCGGCGACGGGGACGATCAGCGTGGCGATCTCGGCGAAGTCGCCGCTCGCCCAGGTCGCCTGCTGCCGCTGCTTGACGGCTGTCGAGGTCGATTGGGGTCGTCAGCGTGGTCATCGTGTGCTCCTTCTAGTTAGTACGATCGGTCGTGCTGGATGCGTACTATACGACCGGTCGTGCTAACTTGTCAACCATGAGCTCGCAGACGACAGCGCCGCGCCGGCGGGCGCGGCGCAGTGACGGCATCCGCACGCGGCAGCGCGATCCTCGAGGAGGCGGCGAGGCTCGCGACCGTCGAGGGCCTCGACGGCCTCTCGCTGGCGCGGCTCGCCGACGAGGTCGGCATGAGCAAGAGCGGCCTCTTCGCGCACTTCGGCTCGAAGGAGGAGCTCCAGCTCGCGACCGTCGAGACGGCGAGGGAGATCTTCGACGAGTCGTCGTCGCGGCCCGCGCTGAACGGCGACGAACGGGCTCGAGCGGCTCGCGCGCTGCGCAGAGGGGTTCCTCCGCCACGTCGAGGATGGCGTCTTCCCCGGCGGGTGCTTCTTCGCCGTCGGCTGCTGCCGAGCTCGACACGCGCTCGGGCCCCGTGCGCGACCTCGCGCTCGGTGTCGTCGGACGACTGGAGGGCGCTGCTCGAGCAGGCTGTGCAGCGACGCGCAGGCCGAGGGCTGCTCGACCGCGACGTCGATGCTGTCCAGCTGGCGTTCGAGCTCAACGCCTACCTGCTGCTGGCGAACGCGAACTTCGTCGCGAGCGGCTCTCCCGAGGCGCTCGCCGTCGCACGGCGCGCGGTCGCCGACCGGCTCGAGCGCGAGCTCGTCCAGCCGGGGCGTCGGCGGCCGAGCGGCCGCTAGACCTGCCAGGCGCCGCCGCGGAGCAGCGGCACGGGCTCGCCGCCCGAGGGGATGCCGTCGACGTCGAGCTCGGGCGAGCCGATCATGAAGTCGACGTGGACCTGGCTCTGGTTGACCTTCGCTCGATCGGCCTCCTCGCCGACCCCGAGCTCGTACCCGTTGCCGAGCGCGATGTGGCTCGCCGCGTTCTCGTCGAGCAGGGTCTCGTAGAAGGTCGTGCCGAGCGGCCCGATCCGTCCTTCCTTGTCGACGAGCGCGAGCTCACCGAGGCGGGCCGAGCCCTCGTCCTTCGCCGCGATCGAGCGGAGCGTGTCGGCGCCGCGGTCGGCGTCGATCCTGGTCACCTTGCCGCCGGAGAACTCGACGCGGATCCCGTCGATCATGGCGCCGTAGACCTCGAGCGGCCGCGTCGCCGTCACGTGCCCCTCGGCGCGGGCCGGGTCCGGCGTGGTGAACGTCTCCTCGCTCGGGATGTTCGGGAAGTGGCGCAGCCCGTCGACGGTCGTGAAGTCGGCCGCGTGCCACGTCGAGGAGGGAAGGAGCCCGACCGTGAGGTCGGTCCCCGGACCGTGGAGCCGGATCGCGTCGAAGCGCCGCTCCGTCAGCCGCGCCGCCACGCCCTCCAGCGTGCGCGCCCGCTGCTGCCAGGCGGCGGCGGGGTCGTCCTCGTCGAGGCGGCAGACGTGCGCGATCGCGTCCCAGAGCCGGTCGAGAGCCTCGTCGGGGTCGAGGTCGGGGTACACGAGGGTGGCCCAGCCGGGTGTCGGCGCGGGGGCGACGCACCAGTTCGTCGTTGCCCGGTTGATGACGTCGCCCGTGTTCCGCAGGTAGGGCAGCAGGTCGCGGCCCGCACGGGCGGGGTCGATGCCCGCCAGCGCCTCCGGGGCGGCGGGACCGGTCAGAGTGACGCGCGCCGCGTGCTCGTCCGAGAGCCACTCGAGCCGGTCGATCATCCACCCCGGGACGTAGTCGAGGGTGGACTCGTCGGCGTACGCGAGACGCTGACGCTTGACCCACGGGTCGAACGTGAGCGACGTCGACCCACTTGGCGCCGCGCTGGTACGCCGCGCGTGCGACCTCGCGCGTCAGCTCCTCCTTGCCCGTGTACGTCGTGACGCCGACGATCTGCCCGGGCTGCACGTTCGCGCCGTACCCGACCACGAGGTCCGCGAGGCGACGCGTCAGTTCGGCGTGGTCGGCCATCGGCTGCAGGAGGGTAGCGAGGACAGAATGCGCATGTGCGCCTGAACGCCTACCTCGCCCGGGCCGGCGTCGCGTCGAGACGCGGGGCCGACGAGCTGATCAAGGCCGGGCGCGTCACGGTGAACGGCGCGCCGGGTGAGCTGAACACGTTCGTCACGGCGACGGACGCGGTCCGGGTCGACGGCCGAGAGGTCGGCAGGCAGGCGCTCCGTCACGTGCTCCTGAACAAGCCCCGGGGGACGATCACGACGGCGCGGGACCCCAAGGGGCAGGCCGACCGTCGTCGACCTCGTCGGCGGCGACGTCCGCATCGTTCCCGTCGGCCGGCTCGACCGCGACACGACGGGCGTGCTCCTGCTCACGAACGACGGGCCTCTCGCGCACCGCCTGGCCCATCCGCGCTACGGGGTCGAGAAGACCTACGTCGTGGACGTCGTCGGCGAGCCGCGGCGACGAGGTCGTCGCCGCCCTGGCAGCAGGGGGTCGAGCTGGACGACGGGCCGACCGCGCCGGCACGCGTCCGTCGGCTCGGGCCGTCGCAGCTCGAGCTCGTGCTGCACGAGGGGCGGAACCGCCAGGTGAGGCGCATGCTCGAGGCCGTCGGGCATCCGGTCACGCGGCTCCGCCGCTCGCGCTACGCGGGCCTCGGGCCGGGGCGGCTGCGACCCGGCGACTGGCGCGAGCTGACGCGGGACGAGGTGCGGGCGCTGCGGCGCCTCGTGGGCCTGTAGCGTCCGGGCGGCGCCGCTGCCGCCCGGACGCCCGTGTTCCTCAGGTGCCCTGCGCGACGTTCAGCCGGACGGAGGATCCCTCGCGGGCCTGCCCACCGACCGGGTTCTGGGCCACGACGGTCCCTGCCTGCTCGGTCGACGGCACCTCCACGACGTTCGCCTCGAGCTTCGCGGACGAGAGCTCGGCCTCGGCCTCGGCCCTGGTGAGGCCGACGACGTTCGGCACCTCGACCATGCCCGTCCCCTTCGACACCTCGATTGTCACGTTCGCGCCGTCCTCGGCGTCCGCTCCGGCGGCGGGGTCCTGGGAGACCACGATGCCGGGCTCCTGCTCGGCGAAGACCTCACGGGAGTCGACCTGGAACCCCGCGTCCACGAGCCGGTCGCGTGCCTCGGCCTCGGCCAGGCCGACGGCGTTCGGCACGGGCTTCGTCGCGGGCCCGCCCGAGACGAGCACCTGGACGGACGCGCCCTCGTCGACCTCGGACCCCGCGGCGGGGTCCTGCTGGTAGACGGTGCCGCTCGGGGCGTCGTTGGCCTGCGTGACGATGTCGGCCTTGAGGCCTTCGTCCTGCAGCCTGCTCACGGCCTGGTCGAGCGGAAGCCCCTCGACGGCCGGTACCTGCGCGGTGTCCTCCTGTGTGAAGTACCACCACGCGCCCGCGCCGGCCGCCAGGAGCAACGCAAGCACGGCGAGCGCCGCGCCGATCTGATTGCCCGGCGAGCGCCGGCGTCGCTCCTGCGTGACCGTCTCGCGCTCGAGCGCGCCGTCCTCGCGCTGCCGCACGGTCTCCGTCTCGTGCACGACCGCCTGCTCGAGCTCGGGCTCTCCCATCGGCGGCCCCACCGGCTCTCCCGGCGGCACGACCCTCTCTTCCACCTCGACCTGGTCGACGGTGGTCACGTCCGATTCCACGCGCTGCTCGTCGCGATCGTCGCGCATCTCGTTCCCCTCCTCGGTGTCGGTGCGGCGGGGTGCGCCGCACGCCGGAACGGGATACCCCGAGGCAGGGCGCGCCAAACCGCCGGCGCCGGCTCGGCTGCCCCTTCGGGTCGGCGGGAGCGCGGCCGAGGCCGTGCTCCTCGTTCAACCGAGCCGCACGAAGCCCATCCGGTCGTACATCGCCTCGAGCGTCGGCGCGGAGGCGGCACGTGCCTTCTCCGCCCCGACGGAGAGCAGGCGCAAGAGCTCGGGCTCGTCGGCACGGAGCTCGAGGTAGCGCTCGCGTACCGGGGCGAGCAGCTCCACGACCGCCTCGCCGACGTCCCGCTTCAGGTCGCCGTAGCCGGCGCCGTCGTAGGCGACCTCGATCTCGCCCGGCGTGCGCTGCGTGGCGACGGCGAGGATGTCGACGAGGTTCGAGACGCCGGGCTTGTCGTCCCCGCGGCGGATCTCACGGCCCGAGTCGGTGACGGCGGAGCGGAACTTCTTGCGGATCGCGTCAGGCTCCTCGAGCAGCTTGACGGTGCCCTGCTCCGTGCCCCCCGTCGTCGACATCTTGCGGGTCGGCTCCTGCAGGTCCATGATCCGCGCCCCGACCTCGGGGTAGATCCCCTCCGGGACGACGAACGTCTCGCCGAAGCGCGCGTTGAACCGCTCGGCGACGTCGCGGGCGAGCTCGAGGTGCTGGCGCTGGTCGTCGCCGATCGGGACGCGGTCGGTGCGGTAGAGCAGGATGTCGCCCGCCATCAGGACCGGATAGGTGAACAGGCCGGCCGAGACGAACTCGCGCCTGTCGGCCTTGTCCTTGAACTGCGTCATCCGGCCCAGCTGGCCGTAGCTCGTGACGGCCGACAGCAGCCAACTCGCCTCGGCGTGCGCCGTGACGTGGCTCTGCGCGAAGACGGTCGACCGGTCCGGGTCGAGCCCGGTCGCGATCAGCATCGCGAACAGGTCGAGCGTGCGGTCGTGCAGGTCGCGCGGGTCGTGCTCGACCGTGATCGAGTGGAGGTCGACGATGCAGAAGAACGCCTCGCCGAGCTCCTGTGTGGCTGCGTACTGGCGGAAGCCGCCGATGTAGTTGCCGAGGTGCTTGTCACCCGTCGGCTGGATGCCGGAGAAGATCTTCATGGGGCTCCTTTCGTCCGCTACGCGGCCGGAAGGACCTAGATCGCGCCCCCGGCCGCCATGACATGTCGGCGCGTTCGCGCGCCAGAAGACGGTGAGGCGGTCGAGGTTCGGCATCTCCATATCTAAGCGTTTTCCGGCGCGAGGCGTCAAAACGGCCGCGGGATACACTCGACGCATGGCCGTTGCCCAGCCCTGGACGCCGTCCTCGTGGCGATCGCGCCCCGCGCTCCAGCAGCCCGACTGGCCCGACTCCGCGGTCGTCGAGTCGGTGCGCGGGCGACTCGGCCAGCTGCCACCGCTCGTGTTCGCGGGCGAGGCACGGGCGCTGCTCCGGTCGCTCGGCGAGGCGGTCGAGGGCCGCGCGTTCCTGCTCCAGGCGGGCGACTGCGCGGAGTCGTTCCGGGACGTCTCGGCGGTCGCGATCCGGGAGCGGCTGAAGGTGCTCCTGCAGATGTCCGCGGTGCTGACCTACGGCGCGACCCTCCCCGTGGTCAAGGTGGGGCGGATCGCCGGGCAGTTCACGAAGCCGCGCTCGGCGCCGACCGAGCGCGTGGGCGGGGTGGAGCTGCCGTCGTTCCGCGGGCATGCCGTTCATTCGGACGAGCAGACCGAGGCGGCGCGTGTGCCCGACCCCGAGCGGATGGTGCAGGCCTACTACCAGGCCGTCTCGACGCTCAACCTCCTGCGCGCGTTCACGAAGGGCGGGTTCGCCGACCTCACGCAGGTGCACACGTGGAACCAGGAGTTCGTCTCGAGCTCGCTCCAGGGACGGCGCTACGAGGTGATCGCGAACGAGATCGGCCGCGCGCTCCGCTTCATGCAGGCGATCGGCATCGATCTCGGCGACGAGCGGACGATCCACGAGGTCGACGTCTGGACGAGCCACGAGGCGCTCCTGCTCGACTACGAGGAGCCGCTCGTCCGCCGTGACTCGACGACGGGCGACTGGTACGCGTGCTCGGCGCACTTCCTCTGGGTCGGCGAGCGGACGCGCCAGCTCGACGGCGCGCACGTCGAGTTCCTCACCGGCGTCGAGAACCCGGTCGGCGTGAAGATCGGGCCGGCCGCGACGCCGGACGAGGTCGTCGGCGCTCTGCGAGCGGCTCAACCCCCGGCGGATGCCCGGCCGGCTCACGTTCGTCGCCCGCCTCGGCGCGGACCGCGTGCGCGAGGCGCTGCCGCCGCTCGTGCGCGCGGTGCGCGAGACGGGCGTTCCGGTGCTGTGGGCCTGCGACCCGATGCACGCGAACACCTTCGTCACGCCCTCGGGGCACAAGACCCGGCGGTTCGACGACGTCCTCCGCGAGATCGAGGGGTTCTTCGCCGCCCACCGCGAGGTCGGCTCGTGGCCCGGCGGGGTCCATCTCGAGATCACCGCCGAGGACGTGACGGAGTGCCTCGGCGGGTCGGAGGAGGTGCTCGAGGAGCAGCTCGACCACCGCTACGAGACGCTCTGCGACCCCCGCCTCAACGCGCGCCAGTCGCTCGACCTCGCGTTCCGCGTCGCGGAGCTGATGCGGGCCGCATGATCGCGTCCTTCGGCGATCCTGCGGCCAGACGACCCCCTCATGATGCATCGAGCGGCTCGCGGTCGTCGGGACCGGGCTGATCGGCGCGTCCGCGGCGCTCGGCGCGCGGCGCGCCGGGCGTCCCCACGGTCCCCGGCTGGGATCCCGGACGCCGAGTACCTGGCGGTTGCGGCCGAGCGTGGCGCGGTCGAGCCGTCGGCCGATCTCGCCGGCGGTCGTCGCGGACGCTGAGCTCGTTCTCGTCGCCGCCCCGGTCGGCGAGCTCCCGCCGGTCGTGCGCGAAGTGCTCGACCGCGCGCCCGAAGGCTGCACGGTCACGGACGTCGGCTCGACGAAAGGGCCCGTGTGCGCCGCCGCAGGCGACGATCCCCGCTTCGTCGGCGGTCACCCGATCTGCGGGGCGGAGACGCGCGGCCCCGGCCGCGCGAGTGCGGAGCTCTTCGAGGGCGCGACCTGGTTCATCACGCCGACCGCGGCGACGCCGCCGGAGCGGCTGCGGCTCGTGCACGGCCTCGTCGCGCTCGCTCGGCGCACGGCCGGTCGCGATCGGGCCGGAGGCGCACGACCGCCTCGTGGCCGTGACGAGCCACCTGCCGCACGTGCTCGCGAACGTGCTCCTCAACCAGGCCGGCTCGACGCAGGATCGACGGCCACGACCCGCTGCACGCGGCGGGCGGCTCGCTCCGCGACATGACCCGCATCGGGGGCGCCAACCCGAGGATCTGGGTCGACATCTTCCTCGACAACCGCGAGGCGCTCGCGGGCGGCGCTCGCAGAGCAGCGGCGGCTGCTCGAGCAGGTGGAGCGGGCGCTCGCGGCCGGCGACGCGGGGTTCCTCGCCCGGTGGATCGGCGAGGCGAGCGGCCACCGCCGGCGGATGCTGGCGACGGCGTTCACCGACCCCGGCCAGCTGCACCGGCTGCGGATCCACATCTCCGACCGCCCCGGGGTGCTCGCGGGGATCTTCCAGGCGCTCGGCGCCGAGCGGATCAACGTCGAGGACTTCGAGCTCGACCACGTCTCGGCGGAGCGCGGGGGCACGCTGACGATGCTCGTGACGGGCGAGGAGGAGGCCGCGCCGCGCCGCGGAGCTGCTCGAGCACCAGGGCTACGGCGTCGTCGCCGCGCCGGTGATCGACGAATGACGCCACCAGGCCCTGTGGACGGCCGGCGGAGCCGTTGCGCAACGAGAATCGGGATGGACGCAGGGCTTTCGGCGGTCCGAGAACGGCCACTTGACAGAATCGGTGTCAGACACCGATTCCTGTCAAGATGGCCGCTCCGGCCCTGTCCTCGCGGGCCTTTCGCATGACCGCCGGCGGCTCGGCCTCCTCGTCGAGCCGGTGCCGCGGCTCGTCGGGCATCTCGCCGTCCCCGGCGACAAGTCGATCTCCCACCGCGCCGTCCTGATCGGCGCGATCTGCGACGGCGAGACGCGGATCTCCGGGCTTCGGCCGCTCGGCGGACACGGAGGCGACGATCGCCGCCGTCCGCGCGCTCGGGGTCGAGGTCTACGAGCACGGCGAGGAGACGCTCCGCGTGTTCGGCAGGGGGCTCACGCGGGCTCTCCTCGCCGGGACGCCCGATCGACTGCGCGAACGCGGGCACGCTCGTGCGCCTGATCTCCGGGATCCTCGCCGGGCAGGCCGGAGAGACGCTTCGAGCTGACCGGCGACGAGTCCCTCTCGCGACGGCCGATGGAGCGGGTCGCGGAGCCGCTTCGCCGGATGGGCGCGAGCATCGAGACGACCGAGGGGCACCTCCCGCTCCGGATCGAGGGTCGAGCGCTCAGCGGGATCGACTACGTGCTGCCCGTCGCGAGCGCGCAGGTGAAGTCGGCGGTCCTGCTCGCCGGCCTCTACGCCGACGGGCGAGACGACCGTCGTCGAGCCCGCCCCGACCCGCGACCACACCGAGCGGCATGCTGCAGGCGGCGGGCGCGAGCGTCACCGTGCACCCGACGAGCGCCACGGTCCGGCCGGCCGACGCGGCTGTCGCTCGGCGAGGTCGAGGTGCCGGGCGACTTCTCCTCCGCCGCGCCGTTCGTCGTCGCCGCGACGCTCGTCCCGGGCTCCGAGCTGCACGTCCACGGCGTCAACCTCAACCCCCGCCGCACGGGGCTCCTGGTGATCCTCGAGCGGATGGGCGCGAGCGTGAACGTCTACAACCGGAGGCCGATCGGGGGCGAGCCGGGCGGCGACCTCGAGGTCCACTCGGCGCCGCTCGTCGGGACGACGGTCGGCGCGAAGGAGGTGCCGCTCGCGATCGACGAGCTGCCTCTCTTCGCCCTCGCCGCCGCGTGCGCCCGTGGCCAGAGCGTGCTCCGCGGCGCCGAGGAGCTCCGCGCGAAGGAGACCGACCGGATCGAGGCGACGGTCGACGCGCTGCGGGCGATGGGGGTGCGCGCCCGCGGGACGGACGACGGCTTCGTCGTGACGGGCGTGCCCGCCCGCATTCGCGGCGGGCGGATCTCGAGCCGCGGCGACCACCGGCTCGCGATGCTGGGAGCCGTCGCCGGGCTCGCCTCGAGAGAGGGCGTCCGGATCGACGACGCCGACGCCGTCGGCGTGAGCTTCCCGGGCTTCTTCGAGATGCTCGACCAGCTCCGTCGCACGTCGGCCGTGGTCGAGGACGACCGGCGGTAGCCTCCAGCGCGATGATCGTCGCGATCGACGGGCCCGCGGGTGCCGGGAAGAGCTCCGTGGCGAAGGCGCTCGCCGAACGGCTCGGGTTCCACTACCTCGACACGGGCGCCATGTACCGGGCGCTCACGTGGCTCGCGCTCCACGAGGGCGTCGCGCTCGACGACGGGCCGGCGCTGGAGGCCCTCGCGGCGGCCCACCCGGTCGCCTTCGGGGACAACGGCACGGTGTCGATCGCCGGCGAGGACGTGACCGCGCGCATCCGCGAGCCGGAGATCGACGCCGCCGTGCCGGTCGTCGCACGGCATCCCGAGGTGCGCGAGGTGATGCGAGGGAGGCAGCGCGAGCTCGGGCGGTCGGGCGACTCGGTGATCGAGGGGCGCGACATCGGCGTCGTCGTCGTGCCCGAGGCCGAGGTCAAGATCTGGCTGGTGGCCGACCCGGCCGTGCGCGCGCGCCGACGGCACGCCGAGCGGGACGGGCTCGGGATGGACGAGCTGTCCGAGGAGCTCCGCCGCCGTGACGAGCGCGACGCGGTCAACACGCACCGGGCCGACGACGCGATCGAGGTCGACACCACCGACCTGACCCTCGCGGACGTGGTCGGCCGGATCGTGGCGCTCGTCGAGGAGCGCGCGATGAGCCTGCCGGACCTGACCTGGGCGCTGGGCCGGCCGACGATCGGGCGTGCGCGGCGAGGCTCGCCTCCCGCCTCAAGGTCTACGGGAAGGACCGCGTCCCGCGCGACGGCGGCCTCGTGATCGCCTCGAACCACTTCAGCTGGCTCGACCCCGTCGTGCTCGGCGCCGCCAGCCCACGGGTCATCTACTACATGGCGAAGATCGAGGCGCACCGGGTGCCCGGGCTCGGCGCCTTCATCCGCGCGTTCGGCTGCTTCCCCGTCCGGCGCGGCGAGTCCGACCGCGAGGCGGTGCGCACGATGCGAAGGATCGTGGCGGAAGGGCACGCGCTCGGCCTCTTCGTCGAGGGGACGCGGCAGCGCTCGGGCGTGCCGGGCGAGGTGCAGCCCGGCGCCGCGATGGTCGCGCTCCAGGAGAGCGTTCCGATCATCCCCGTCGCGATCCACGGCAGCCACGGCTGGAGGCCGGGCAGCCTGCAGCCGGTGTCGCTCGCCTGGGGCGAGCCGATGACCCTCGACGGGCTGCCGAAGGGAGGCCGGGGCTACAAGGAGGCCTCCGTGCTGCTCCAGGCGGAGATCCGCCGCCTCTGGGCACTGGCTCGTCGACGTCCACGGGCTCGGCCGGCCGGACGGCGTCCCGCCTGCGAGCGGGACGCGGACGCCGCTCATGGACGAGCCCTCGTCCAGCGCTCCTGGCTCCGAGGCAGTCAGAAGCGCCGGCACCGTCGCCATCGTCGGCTTCCCGAACGTCGGCAAGTCGACCCTCGTCAACCGGCTGACGGAGAGCCGGGCGGCGGTCGTCCACGAGACGGCGGGCGTCACGCGCGACCGCAAGGAGCTCCTCTGCGACTGGAACGGCGTCACGTTCCGCCTGGTCGACACGGGCGGTGTCGACGAGGCGGACACCGGGCCGTTCGGCCGCCACGTCGCCGGCCAGGCGCGGGCGGCGATCGCGCGAGGCCGACCTCGTCCTGTTCGTCGTCGACGCGAGCGCCGGGATCACGCCCGGGGACGAGGAGCTCGCCGCGATCCTCCGCGCCTCGGGGAAGCCGGTGATCGTCCTCGCGAACAAGATCGACGACCCGCGCCGCGACCTCGAGGCGGTCGAGTTCCACCGGCTCGGGCTCGGCGACCCGGTGCCGCTCTCCGCCCTGCACGGCCACGGCACCGGCGACCTGCTCGACGAGATCGTCGCCCGGCTTCCGGGCCGGGACGAGGCCGTCGTCGGCGACGAGGCGATCCGCGTCGCGATCCTCGGGCGCCCGAACGTCGGCAAGTCGTCGCTCCTGAACGCGCTGCTCGGCGAGGAGCGGGTGATCGTCTCCGAGGTGCCGGGCACGACGCGCGACACGATCGACACCGTGCTCGACTCGGGGCGACACGACGTTCGTGCTCGTCGACACGGCCGGCCTGCGGCGCAAGCGCCGCCAGCGCCAGGGCATCGAGTACTACTCGGAGCTGCGCGCGCTCGAAGCGGCAGAGCGCGCCGACGTCGCGCTCGTCCTCGTCGACGCGTCCGAGGGGGTCGTCGAGCAGGACCTCGCCGTCGCCGACGTCGCACGCAAGGCCGGCTGCTCGACGCTCGTCGTCCTCTCCAAGTGGGACATCACGACAGTCGACCTGCAGGAGATGCGCGGGCTCCTCAACCGGCGCCTGCGCCAGCGCCCGCCGGCGGTCGCCGTCTCCGCGGTCACCGGACGCGGGCTCCGGCGGCTGCTCGACCACGTCGAGGCGCTCTTCGCGAAGCACGTCGCCCGCATCCCCACGCCCGCGCTCAACAAGGCGCTGGCCGAGCTGAAGCAGGCGCGCCCGGGCCCGGCGGGGAGCGGGGGCGGCGCCTGAAGCTCCTCTACGCGACCCAGACCGGGACCCGGCCGCCGCGCCTGCGCGTCTACGTCAACGACCCTCGGCTCGTGACGCGCGACTACGGCTACTGGGTCGAGAACGAGCTGCGGGCCCGGTTCGAGCTCCAGGGGGTCCCCGTCTCCATCGACTTCCAGCGCTCCGAGTGACCCGGGGCGGGCGATGAACGTCGTCGTGGTCGGAGGCGGCTCGTGGGGAACGGCCTTCGCCCGGCTGCTCGCCGACCACGGGCATGCGGTCACCCTCGCCTGCCGCGATCCCGAGCAGGTCGCCGCGATCCGCGACACCGGCCACAACCCCCGCTACGTGCAGTCGGTCGACCTCGCCGGGGTCGAGGCGGCGACCGTCGACGACGCGCCGATCGAGGACGCCAACCTCGTCGTCGTCGCCGTGCCCAGCGCGGCGTTCGCGAGCGTCGTCGCCGAGCTGCCGGGCCGGGCTCCGATCCTGAGCCTCACGAAGGGGCTCGACCCGGCCACCGGCAACCGGCTCTCGACCCTCGTCCGCGATCGCCCGGTCGCCGTCCTCTCGGGGCCGAACATCGCCGACGAGATCGTCCGCGGCCTCCCCGCCGCGGCCGTGATCGCGTGCGAGAGCTTCCCGCTCGCGGTGCAGCTCCAGCTGGCGATCAACTCGACGATCTTCCGCGTCTACGTCAACGACGACCTCGTGGGCGTCGAGCTCTGCGCCGCCGCGAAGAACGTGATCGCGCTGGCGGCGGGCGGAGCGGACGGCCTCGGCCTCGGCGACAACGCGAAGGCCGCGCTCGTGGCGCGAGGGCTCGCGGAGATGGGGCGCCTGGCGGAGGTCGCCGGGGCGCGCCCGGAGACGTTCGCGGGGCTCGCCGGCATGGGCGACCTGATCGTCACCTGCTGGTCGAAGTCGGGTCGCAACCGCCGTTGCGGGGAGCTCGTCGCCCAGGGCGCCACGCCCGCCGAGGCCGCCCGCTCGATCGGGATGGTCGTGGAGGGCCTGACCACCGCGCCCGTGCTCCGCGACCTCGCGCACCGGCTGGACGTCGAGATGCCGATCGCGGAAGGCGTCTGCGCCGTGCTGGACGGCATCCCGCTCACCGAGCTCGTCGCGCAGCTGATGCAGCGCGACCCGACGGTCGAGTGACGTACGTCTGGCGGTTGCGCGCATCGTGGCTAAGGTTCGACGCGCGATGAGCGCCCGCACGTTCCCGTTCACGTCCGAGTCGGTGACCGAGGGTCATCCCGACAAGATCGCCGACCAGATCTCGGACGCCGTCCTGGACGCCGTCCTGCGGGACGACCCCAACGGACGCGTCGCCTGCGAGACGCTGATCACGACGGGCCTCGTCGTCGTCGCCGGCGAGATGACGACGGAGACGTACGTCGACGTCCGCTCGATCGTGCGCGAGACGATCGCCGGCATCGGCTACACGCGCGCGAAGTACGGCTTCGACGCCGAGACGTGCGGCGTGATGGTCGCGATCGACGACCAGTCCGCCGACATCGCGCAGGGCGTGGACGAGTCGTTCGAGGCGCAGCACGGGGACACCGACCCGCTCGACCGCATCGGCGCGGGCGACCAGGGGATGATGTTCGGCTACGCGAGCCACGAGACCGAGGAGCTGATGCCCCTCCCGATCATGCTCGCGCACAAGCTGGCCAAGCGGCTCGCCGCGGTGCGGAAGGCCGACGTCCTGCCGTACCTGCGCCCGGACGGGAAGTCGCAGGTGACGGTGCGCTACGAGGTCGACGCCCACGGGATCCAGCGGCCCGTCGAGATCGAGCGCGTGCTCATCTCCACCCAGCACCGCGACGGGCTCGACGCCGAGTCGCTGATCAAGCCCGACCTGCTCGAGCACGTCGTCGAGCCGATCCTGCACGCCGACTACCGCAACCTGTACGACGACCGGACGGCTCGGCGCCAAGGACTTCTTCTTCGTCAACCCGACCGGGAAGTTCGTGATCGGCGGGCCGATGGGCGACACGGGCCTCACCGGGCGCAAGATCATCGTCGACACCTACGGCGGCGCCGCGCCGCACGGCGGGGGCGCCTTCTCGGGCAAGGACCCGACGAAGGTCGACCGCTCGGCCGCCTACGCCGCCCGCTACGTCGCCAAGAACGTCGTCGCGGCCGGGCTCGCCGACCGCTGCCAGGTGCAGGTCGCCTACGCGATCGGGGTCGCGCACCCGATGAGCGTGCTCGTCGACACGTTCGGCACCGAAACGACGGGCCTCACGAACGAGCGGATCACCGAGCTGGTGCTCGAGCACTTCGACCTGCGCCCCGGCGCGATCGTCCGCGACCTCGACCTCTTCCGCCCGATCTACGCGAAGACCGCCGCCTACGGGCACTTCGGCCGCACCGACTCGGCCGACTACACCTGGGAGCGCACCGACAAGGCGGACGCGCTCCGCGCGGCCGCCGGGCTCACCACGCCGGCCGCCGTCTAGCGCCTCGCCGGCACGCGCTGGACGAGCCGCTCGACGCGCTCCGTCAGGCGTTCGAGGAGTGCGTCGGCCCTCTGCTGCGTGAGCCGTCCGTTCGCGACCGCCTTGCGAGGCGCGCTCCTTCGCCCTGGCGAGCATCGCGGCGACGAGGCCGTCGACGCTCTTGCCCTCGGCGACGGCGACCTGGGCCAGGGAGCGCCCTTTCCGAAGCTCCTCCCTGAGCTCGGCGCGCGTCATCCCGAGGTACGTCGCGGCCGCGCCGAGGCCGTGGCCCTTGGCCGCGACCCGCTTCACGAACGCCCTGTGCTTCTGCGCGAAGCCCTTCCGGATCCCGATCCCGAGCCCCTTCGCCCTCGCGATGCGCTCCTTCAGCCTCGCTCCCTGCGCGGGAGTCAGCCTCCCCGCGGCGACGGCCGCGTCGATCCGCGCCGCCAGCGCCGAACGGAAGGCCTCGCGGAGACGCTCCGGCGAGACGCCGAGCCGCGCTGCGACGTCGTCGGCGAGAGAGGGCCGCTCTGCCGCAGCGGCGGCGGAGGCCCCGACCGCGAGCGAGGCGACGGCGGCAACGGCGGCGACGAATGCGACGATCCTGGTCACGTGGCGTTCTCCTTCCCGACGAAGTCCTGCGTCGAAGCGAACCACCGCGCCGTTGGCATCGGGTGAGGAAACCGTAAGCCCGACGTAAGCGGGCGCCTACGCCGCCAGGCGGACGTAGAGGCCCTGGGCGGCCTTCTCGGCGATCGCCCGCTCGTCCTCGTCGAGGACGACCTTGAGCTGCCCGGCGGCGGGCTGGGCCTCGCGCATCTCCACGTTGGAGCCGGGGACGTAGCCCTCGTCGTAGAACCAGTGGAGGAGGTCGCCGTCGTGCTCGGCGAGGCGGACGATCTCGCCTCGCTGCCCGGGCGAGAGATCCGCGAGCGCGACCAGGCCGACGTTCTCGGTCTGCTCGACCTCGGGCTCGACGGGCCACCCGTGCGGGCAGCGGTCGGGCCGTCCCAGCCGCTCGTACATCCGCTCGATCATCTCCTCGCTGAAGGTGTCGCCCATCTCGTCTGCATGGACGTGCGACTCCGAGGCCGTGTAGCCCATGAAGTCGGTGAGGAACCGCTCGATGATCCTGTGCTTGCGGACGACCTTCTCCGCGCGCTCGATCCCGGACGGGGTGAGGATCGCCTCCTTCTGCTCGCCGCGCTCGACGAGGCCCTCGGCCTCGAGGCGCTTCAGCATCTCGCCCGCGGACGCGCGCGAGACGCCGAGCATCTCGGCCACGCGGGAGGCGATGGCGCTCTCCCCCGCCGGCCGGTACTCGCCGATCGGGAAGGCGAGGAAGTAGATCACTTCGAGGTACTCGTCGATCGAGTGCCCGTGGCCCGCCATCGGGGGCAGTCTAACCGCCGGGCTCCGCGAGCTCGCTCCGGTCGCCGTGCACGAGCCAGAGCACGGGCGCCGACAGCACGATCAGGAGGAGAGCCGGGACCACGGCTTGCGGAGTAGGCGCCGACCTGAGTCGCGCCCCAGATCTCCGTCGCGAGCGTGTCGAAGCCGATCGGGCGGAGCAGGAGCGTCGCCGGCAGCTCCTTCATCGCCGAGAGAAACACGAGCGCGGCTCCGGCCAGCGCCCCGGAGCGGGCGAGCGGCACCGTGACGAGCCACATGGTCGCGACGGGCCCCCTGCCCAGTCCCCGCGCGGCCTCCTCCACACGGGGGCTGACTCGCGCGAGGGCCGTGTCGAGCCCCGACAGGGCCTGGGGGAAGAACCTGACCGCGTACGCGAAGACGAGCAGCCCGAGGGTCTGGTACACCGGCGACGCGTAGCGGGCGGCGAAGAACACGAGCGACAGGGCGATGACGATCCCCGGCAGGGCGTTGCCTGCGTAGGAGAGCCGCTCGAGCACGCGCGATGCACGGCCCGGGTACCGGTGCGCCAGGACGGCGACCGGGACTGCGGCCGCGAGCGTGACCACCGCCGCCAGCCCCGACGCGCCGAGCGAGTGCGCCGCCTCGCTCCACGGGACGTCGAGCCCTCGCTCGTTCTCGATCCCCCGTACGAGCCAGTAGACCAGCACCGCCGCCGGGAGGACGAGGAAGAAGCCCGTCACGGACGCGCACCACGCCACGCCGACGTACCGGGCCCTGCCGAGCTCGACCGGCGCGGGCGCGCCGTGCCGCGCCCGGGCTCGTCCGCCAGAGGCGGCCACGCGTCCGCGTACGGAGCTCGAGCGCGAGCGCGACGGCGGTGAGCGCGACGAGCACGAGCGCGAGCACCGCAGCCGGCGTCCGATCGAACAGGCTGCGGTACTGGACGTAGATCGCACGCGTGAGCGAGTCGTAGCGCATCAGCGAGACGACCCCGAAGTCGGAGAGCGTGTAGAGCGCGACGAGCAGCGAGCCCAGGGCGATCGAGGGGCGCACGGCCGGCAACGTCACGCGAAGGAGCGCGCGCGGGCCGCGAGACGCCGAGGCCGCGGGCCGCCTCCTCGAGCGCCGGATCCAGGTCGCGGAGCGCCGCCTGCGTGAGGAGGAACACGTACGGGTACGTCGACAGCGTCAGCGCCGCGACGGCGCCCCCAGTACCCGGTCGGATCGGGGAGCCGCTCGACGCCGAGCGCCTGCTGGAGCAGGCCCCGCTCCCCGAAGAACCCGAGCAGGCAGAACGCTGCGACGTAGCTCGGGATCACGAGCGGGAGGGCAGCCGCGACGGCCCAGAGCCGCCGCCCGGGGAGATCGGTGCGGGTCACGAGCCAGGCGGTGGGGACCGCGACGACGATCGCCGCGACGACGACGCCGACGACGAGCAACACCGTGTCGACGACGAGGCGGAGCGTCGAGGAGTCCCACAGGACGTCGAGCGCGCGGCCGCCGTCCGCGACCCGGATCACGAGGTAGGCGAGCGGAAGAAGGAGGAGCGCGGCCACCATGCTCGCTGCGAGCGCGAGCGCGAGCGGCGGCCGCGGGCCGGCCCCGGAGGTCCGGGCCCCCCGGCCCGTGCTCACGGAGGGAGGAGCTCCGCGCGCAGGTTCACGTCAGCCAGCCGGTCTGGCGCAGGAGCTCGACCGTCTGCTCGAGCTCGGCGCCGAAGGCGGTCAGCTCGACGTCCGGCCCATCGATCTCGTCGAGGGGCACGAGCCCCTCGGGCGGGTCGATCCCGTCTACGAGCGGGTACTCGTTCTCCTCGGCCTCGTCGACGTAGAAGCGCTGGGCGTCGTCGGAGAGCAGGAACTCCACGAACGCCTCCGCATCGTCCTCCTGGTCGGTGGTCGAGAGCACTCCCGCGCCCGCCACGCTGACGAGCGTCCCCGGGTCGCCGGCCTCGAACAGGTGGTTGGCGATCGGGGCGTCGGGCTGCTCCTCGAGCACGAGCGCGAGGTAGTAGTGGTTCACGAGCCCCACGTCGATCTCGCCGGACGCGACGGCCTCGACGATCGGCGTGTTCCTCTCGTACGTCTTCGCGCCGTTCGCCTTCATGCCCTCGAGCCACTCGCGCGTGCGATCCTCGCCGAGGGAGAGTCGCATCGCGGTCACGAACGCCTGGAACGAGGCGTTCGTCGGTGCGATGCCGACCCGGCCCTTCCACTCCGGCTGCGTCAGCTCCAGGACCGAGCTCGGAAGCTCGCTCCTCCTCGACGCGCGTCCGTGTTGTAGACGAGCACGCGCACCCGGCCCGACGTCCCGACCCAGCGGCCGTCGGCGTCGCGGAATCGCTCCGCGACGCGATCCGAGCGTCTCGGCCGGCAGCTCGTCGAGCTGCGCGTCGACCGCGCCGAGCGAGCCGGGATCCTGCGCGAAGAACACGTCGGCCGGCGAGTTGTCCCCCTCCTCGGCGATCGTCGCGGCGAGCTCGGCCGAGTCGCCGTAGCGAACCTCGACGTCGATGCCGGTGGATTCGGTGAACCGGTCGAAGAGCGGCGCGACGAGCTCCTCCTCACGCCCCGAGTACACGGTGATCGGGCCGTCCGACCCGTCGCGCCCGCAACCGGCGACCGCCGCCGCTGCGAGGAGCACAGCAAGCGCTGCGATCGCTCTCATTCGTCCTCCCGAAGTAAGGTGTGCCACGGTTACTTCTGTAAGGCGCACCTTACAACGAGCGAGTCGCCTAGCCGAGAACCGCGACGCGCCCGTCGTGCAGGTGGACGGCGACGCGCGCCCCGAGCGGCACGACCTCGTTCGAGGGCCGCTGCGAGACGACCTCGACCCCGTCCACCCGAACCCGGTAGAAGACGTCGTGCCCGCGGAACTCGCGCGCGACGACCTCGCCCTGCCCGTCGGGTCGGGGGCGAGCGCGACCAGCTCGGGCCGCACGAGCACCTCGACGGGACCGGCGAAGCCGTTCGCCGGGGAAGCACGCCGATCGAGGTGTGCACTGCTCCCGCCGCCACCGGTCCCGCGAGGACGTTGCCGGCGCCGACGAACTCCGCCGCCCAGCGGTTGGCGGGAGCGAAGTAGAGCTCCTCGGGCGTGCCGACCTGCACGATCGCGCCGTCGCGCATCAGCGCGATCCGGTCGGCGAGCGAGAACGCCTCCTCGCGATCGTGGGTGACGAGGATCGCGGTGACGCGGAGCGGGCGGAGGACGGACGAGACCTCGTCGCGGAGCTCCGCGCGCAGCTGCGGGTCGACGTTCGACCAGGGCTCGTCGAGCAGGACGATCGCCGGCGCCGGCGCAAGCGCGCGGGCGAGGGCGACGCGCTGCTGCTGGCCGCCGGAGAGCTCGTGCGGATAGCGGCCGCCGAGCCCGCAGAGGTCGACGAGCGCGAGCAGCGCCGGGACACGGCGCGCTCGCTCGCGCCGCGGCAGCCCGAAGCCGACGTTCTCGGCCACCGTCAGGTGCGGGAAGAGCGCGTAGTCCTGGAACACCATCCCGACGCCGCGCGCCTCCGGCGGCAGCCAGGCGCCGCAGCCCGCGACGGGCCGGCCGCCGATCTCGATCGCCCCGCCGTCGGGCCGCTCGAAGCCGGCGATCGTGCGGAGGAGGGTCGTCTTGCCGCAGCCGGAGGGCCCGAGCAGGGCCACGATCTCGCCGCGCGCGACGTCGAGCTCGGCGCCGTCGACGGCCACCACGTGCCGAAGCGCTTCGTCACGCGTCGAGACGGATCGTGGTACCGCTCATGTAAGGCGCACCTTACCGCTCCTCCGCAGGCGATAGCGCGAGCGGGCCGCTACCGTCGGCGGAGCGCGGGTACGTTGGTCGCCGATGCCCTTCGCCTCCGTCTACCCGCTCGTGTCGACCCGCTCGCTCGACCACGGCCGTTCACCTACGACGTCCCCGAGGGGTCGCGAAGGGCGCGGTCGTCGCGGTGCGGCTCGGCCGGAGCGCGACCCGCGGGGTCGTCGCCGACGTCGGGGTCGAGGCTCCGCCCGGGCATCGTCCCCGTCGCCGTCGGCAGGCTGCTCGACCAGATCCCGGCGCCGCTCGTCGATCTCGCGCTCTGGCTCGCCGACTACTACGGCTCGACGCCCGCGCGCGCGTTCGAGCTCGTCGCGCCGCGTCGCCGCTCGCCTCGCGGCGAGCGGCCGTCGCCGGCGTCCCGCGAGTCCTTCGGCGGCGAGGCGGAGCCCGCCGCCCTGACCGCCGGACCAGCGCGCCGCGGTCGAGCGGATCGTCGCCGCGCTCGACGAGGGGGTCGGCGAGCACGTCCTGCTCGAAGGGCCGACCGGCAGCGGCAAGACCGAGGTGTACCTCCAGGCCTGCGCCGCCGCGCTCGAGCGCGGGCTCGGGACGATCGTGCTCGTGCCGGAGATCGCGCTCGCGCCGCAGACCGTCGGGCGCTTCCGGAACCGGTTCGGCGACCTGGTCGCGATCCTCCACTCGTCGCTCGGCGACGCCGAGCGACGCGACGAGCGCGACCGGATCGCCCGCGGGGAGGCGCGGATCGTGGTCGGCGCCCGCTCGGCCGTGTTCGCGCCGATGCGCGGGGTCGGCCTGATCGTCGTCGACGAGGAGCACGACACCGCCTACAAGCAGGAGTCGGACCCGCGCTACGACGCGCGCACGGTCGCCGCCAAGCGCGCCGCGCTCGAGGGCGCCGTCGCCGTCTACGGCTCCGCGACGCCGAGGCCCGAGAGCTGGGCGCGGCTGCGGCGCTCGTCGCTCCCCGCCCGCATCGGTGCGCCGATGCCGCGCGTCGCGACTCGTCGACCTGCGCCGCGAGGCCGGCTACCCGCTGTCGGCGCCGCTGCTCGAGGCGCTCGGCGGGCTCGTGGAGGACGGCGGCCGGGCGATCCTGCTGCTCAACCGGCGCGGCGTCGCGCCCGCCGTTCACTGCCGCGCGTGCGGCGTCTCGCGTCGCTGCACCGACTGCGACGTCGCCCTCACCCTCCATGCCGACGAGGCGCTGCACTGCCACCACTGCGGGCGCACCGAGCAGGTGCCGCGCGCGTGCCCCGACTGCGGCTCCGTCGAGCTCGCGCGCATCGGTGCCGGGACCCAGCGGCTCGAGGCGGAGCTGGACCGGCGACGTGCCCGAGCTCGACCGCTTCCGGCTCGACGCGGACGTCGCCGGGCCGCGGCGGGGCGGTGCGCGAGTCGCTCGAGCGATTCCGCGCGGCCGACCGGGCGGTGCTCGTCGGCACGCAGATGGTCGCGAAGGGCCATCACGTCCCCGGTGTCGCGCTCGCCGCCGTCGTCGACGCGGACACGGGGCTCTCGCTGCCCGACTTCCGCGCCGAGGAGCGGACGTTCCAGCTCGTGACGCAGCTCGCCGGGCGCAGCGGCCGCGACGCGCCCGGCCGCGTGCTCGTCCAGACGTTCCAGCCCGATGCCACGCCGCTCCGGCACGCGGTCAACCACGACGTCGCCGGGTTCCTCGCGGGCGAGCTCGAGCGCCGCGAGGTCGCTCGGCTACCCGCCGTTCCGCCACCTCGTCTCGATCCTCGTCGCCGGCCCGGAGCCGGGCGCCCCGCTCGCGGCGCTGCGCGAGCTGCGGGCGCGCCTCGATGCGAAGACGGGGTCGACGCGGTGCTGCTCGGGCCGGCGCCGGTGCTCCGGCTGCGAGGCCGGCACAGGGCGCAGCTGATCGCGAAGACGACGCAGCCCCGCGCGCTCGCGCGCCGGGCATCGGCGCTCCTCGCCGCGGCGGCGCGAACCATGCGGCGCGACGGGCTGACCGCCGTCGTCGACGTCGACCCCCAGTCGCTGTAGAACGGCGGATGGACGAGCGCATCACCGCGTTGATCCGCGAGGCGATGCCGCTGGCGGGACTGCTCGGCTTCGAGGGAGTGGAGGGCAGCCCGGAAGCCGTCGTCGTCCGCGGCGCCTGGGCGCCCGAGCGCTGCACGGCTGCGGGCGTCCTGCACGGTGGGTACCTGATGTCGCTCGCGGACGTCGCGGCCGCCACGCTCGCCTTCCTCAACCTGAAGCCGGGCGCGACGACGGCGACGATCGAGGCGAAGACGAACTTCCTCGCGGCGGTCCGGGACGGCTCCGTGACGGCGCGCGCGGAGCTCGTCCACGCCGGCCGTACGACGATCGTCGTGCAGGTCGACGTCCGAGACGACGCGGGCAGGCTCGTCTCCCGCACGCTCCAGACGCAGGCCGTGATCGGCCCCACCGAAGGCTAGACTCGCCTCGTGGCAGAGCCACGAGCACACGCACGACCACGATCACGACGACGAGCACGAGCACGACGAGCTGACCGAGGCCGAGGCGCAGGAGCAGGCCGAGCGGCTCCTCCGCAAGGAGATCGCGCTCTCGCAGATCCGCCAGTACGGGGACCCCGTGCTGCGGATGCGCGCCGACGAGGTCGAGGCCTTCGACGACGAGCTCCGCAAGGTGAGCGAGCGGATGATCGGCCTGATGCACGACGCGGACGGGATCGGGCTCGCGGCGACGCAGGTCGGGATCCTGCGGCGCCTGTTCGTCTGCACGCTCGACGGCGAGGACCACGTCCTCGTGAACCCCGTCGTGACGCCGGTCGGCGACGAGACCGAGGTCGACGTCGAGGGGTGCCTCTCGCTCGGTTCGGTGCGCGTCCCCGTGGAGCGTGCGACGCGGGTCACGCTCGCAGCCCAGGACGTCGCCGGTGAGCCTGTCTCGCTCGAGCTCGAGGGGCTCCCTGCCCGGATCGTGCAGCACGAGGTCGACCACCTCGACGGCACGCTGATGCTCGACCGCAGCGACGCGGAGTCGCGCCGCGAGGCGCTCGGCCGGCTGCGCCCCCGGCTCGTGCTCACCTCGTAGCAAGGCCCGTGGCCCGGATCGCCGTCGCCGCGACCGCGCCGTTCGGAGCGGACGTGCTCGAGCGGCTCGCCGAGCGGCACGACGTAGCCGCCCTGCTGACCCGCCCCGACGCCCCGGCCGGGAGGGGACGCCGGCTCGCGGCGCCACCCGCCAAGCAGGTCGCGGAGCGGCTCGGGATCCCCGTCCTGCAGCCCGAGCGGCCGGCCGCCGGCCTCGAGCTCGACGCTCCAACCGTCGTCGTCTGCGCCTACGGGCTCCTCGTCCCGACCGAGCTGCTCTCGGAGCGCGCCTGGCTGAACGTGCATCCCTCCCTGCTGCCGCGGTGGCGGGGAGCCGCGCCCGTGGAGCGGGCGATCATGGCCGGCGACGCGGAGACCGGCGTGACGATCCACGAGACGGTCGCGGCGCTCGACGCCGGCCCCGTCGCCGCGCAGGAGGCCTTCCCGATCGGCCCCGAGGACGATGCGGGCGCGGTGTACGCCCGCGCGGCGGAGGTTGCGGCCCGGCTGCTCGACGACGTGCTCGCCCGGCCCGAGCCACGGTTCGAGCCGCAGCAGGGTGAGCCGACGTACGCGGAGAAGATCCGCCCCGAGGACAGGTGGCTCGACCTCACGCGCCCGGCCGGCGGAGCTGGTGCGCGTCGTCAGGGCGCTCAGTCCCCACATCGGCGCGAGGACGGAGCTCGAGGGACGCCGCGTGACCGTGTGGCGGGCCAGGGTCGGCGCAGACGGGCGGTTCGAGCCCCTCGAGGTGCAGCCGGAGGGCGGCCGGAGGATGTCCGCCGAGGCGTGGCGCCGCGGGCTCAGGTGAGCGAGGCCTCGCCTGCTCGGCGCGCCGCCTTCGCCGTGCTGCGGCGGGTCTTCGAGGACGGCGCGTACGCAGACCGGGCCTTCCGCTCCGAGTCGGCCTCGCTCGACGAGCGGGACAGAGCGCTCGCAGGCGGATCGCCTACGGCTCGGTCCAGCGGGTCCGGACGCTCGACCACGCGATCGAGACGCTCGGCCGGCGACCGGTGCGGAAGCTCGACCCACCCGTGCGCGCGGCGCTCCGCCTCGGCGCGTACCAGCTGGCGTTCCTCGACGGCGTCCCGCGCTACGCCGCCGTCAACGAGTCGGTCGAGCTCGTCCGCGGTGCGGGCCTGGAGCGGGCGGTCCCGTTCGCGAACGCCGTCCTCCGCCGGCTCGCCGACGGAGCGCGGGCGCTCTGCGAGGCGCTTCCCGAGCGCACCGCGAAGGAGGCCGCCCTGCGCCACTCCTACCCGGACTGGGTCGCCGAGACATGGTGGCGCGAGCTCGGCCCGGACGACGCACGCGCGCTGATGGTGGCCCAGAACGACGAGCCGGAGACGGCGGTCAGGCTCGTCCGCGGCACGATCACGGGCCGGGAGGACCCGCTGATCCCCGGAGCCTGGATCGTCGACCGCGTCGACGAGCGGGCGCTCGCGGAGGGGCGCATCTGGCCGCAGAGCCGCGGGTCGCAGCTCGTCGGCCACGTCGTCGGCTCGCGCGAGGGCGAGCGCACGCTCGACCTCTGCGCAGCGCCCGGCGGCAAGGCGACGATGCTCGCCGGCGAGGTGGTCGCAGTCGAGGTCGACGAGTCCCGGGCCGCGCAGCTCGAGAAGTCCGCGCGCCGTCTCGGCGCGTCGAACGTCCGGGTCGTGCACGCGGACGCGCGCGAGCTGCCGCCCGAGCTCGAGGGCTTCGACCGCGCGCTCGTCGACGCGCCGTGCTCGGGCCTCGGGGTCCTCGACTCGCGCCCGGACCTCCGCTGGCGGGCCGAGCCTCTGCCGCGAGCTCCAGGGAGAGCTGCTGCGCGCGGCGATCGAGCGCGTGAGGCCGGGCGGGACGGTCGTCTACTCCACCTGCACGATCAACGCGGCGGAGAACGAGGACATCGTCGACCGCGCCGTCGCCGAGGGCCTGGTCGAGGTCGACGCCTCGCTCGGCGAGGAGTGGCCCTCGTTCCGCCATCGCTCCCGCCCGGAGCTGCTCCAGACGCTGCCGCACGTGCACGGCACCAGCGGCTTCTTCGTCGCGCGGCTGACCAGGCTCTGAGCCCACGCTCCTGAGCGCCGACAGCCTTGTGACACCCTGTCACGAGCGCTCGCTCACGCCCGAGTACGATCGCGGGCGTGGCGTGGAGCGACTGGATCCGCGGCGGAGCCGAGGTGGAGCCGTCGCTCTACGCGGCGGACTTCCGGCGGCTCGGCGAGCAGATCGACGCGCTGCTCGCGGTCGGGTGCCGCGTCTTCCACTTCGACTGCGGCGACGGCCACTTCGTGCCGCCCGTGACCATCGGGCCGGTCGTGCTCCGCTCGATCGCCCCGGGGATCCACGAGGCGGGCGGGGTGCTCGACTGCCACCTGATGGTCGACGACCCGACACACCACTTCGAGGAGTTCGCCTCGTCCGGCGCGGACTCGGTCACCTTCCACGTCGAGGTCGCGGACGACCCCGCGGCGGTCGCGGAGCGCGCTCGCTCGCTGGGCCTGTCGGTCGGGGTCGTGTTCAACCCCGGGACGAGCCCCGAGCGAGCCGCGGCAGCCGCTGCCGAGGCGAGCGCCGAGCTGATCCTCTGCATGGCCATCAACCCGGGCTACTCGGGGCAGGCGTTCATGCCCGAGGCGCGTCGACCGGGTCGCCGAGCTCGCGACGCTCGTCGACGTCCCGATCCAGGTGGACGGGGGCGTGGGGGAGGACAACATCGCTTCGCTCCGCCGCGCGGGCGCGTCGCTCTTCGTCGCCGGCAGCGCCGTCTTCGGCGACCCCGGATCCCGCCGCCGCGTACCTCCGCCTCGCCGCAGCCGCCGCGTGAGCATCGAACGGGCGCTCGAGCTGGTCGACCGCTCGCCGGGCAACGGGTACCCGAACCCCACGGTCGGAGCGGTGGTCGTCGCAGCGGACGGGACGACGCTCGGCGAGGGCGTCACCGAGCCGGCCGGCGGCAGGCACGCCGAGGTCGTCGCCCTCGACGCGGCCGGCGCGGCCGCGCGGCGGTGCGACGCTCTTCGTGACGATGGAGCCCTGCGCCCACCACGGCCGCACACCACCGTGCGTCGACCGGATCCTCGAGGCGGGCGTCGCGCGCGTCGTCGCCGGGTGCCGCGACCCGAGCCCGGCGGAGGGGGAGGGGCCGGAAGGCTCCGGCAGGCCGGGGTCGAGACCGAGCTGCTCGACCTGCGCGAGGCGAGGCGGCAGAACGAGGCCTGGCGGACCTGGGCCGCGCTGGGACGCCCCTACGTGATCCTCAAGCTCGCCGTCTCGGTCGACGGCCGTGCGGCGGTGCCCGGCCGGCGCTGGGTGAGCGGCGAGCCGCCCGTCGTCGCGTCCACGAGCTGCGCGCCTCGGTCGACGCCGTCGGGTGTGGGCATGGGCACCGTGCGCGCCGACGCGCCGCGGCTCGACGCCCGCGACGTCCCCGTCGTGCGCCCGCCGCGGCGTCTCGCGTTCGGCCGCGGGCCGCTGCCGGACGGCTCGGAGCTCGAGCTCCGGAGCGGCCCGACCGAGGAGGAGCTGGGCGCGCTGGCCGCCGAGGGCGTCCAATCGCTCCTGCTCGAGGGTGGGCCGACGATCGCGGCGTCGTTCCTGGCGCACGGCTGGGTCGACCGGCTGCTCGTGTTCGTCGCGCCCGTGCTCGCAGGCGGCGGCCCCGCGATGCTGGGCGAGCTGCCCGAGCCGCTCGACCTCGGCGAGCCGACCGTCGAGCTCGTCGGTACCGATGTCCTGCTCGACTGGCGGCTGCGCGACGAGGTCAGTCGGTGTCGACCGAGCCGGCCGGTAGCCTCGCGTCGTGTTCACCGGGATCGTGCGCGAGGTCGGGCGTGTGGTCGAGGCCGAGGGCGGCGAGGCCGGGCGCACGCTCGTCGTCGAGGCGCCCGCGACCGCGGCGTCGACGGGCGTCGGAGACTCCGTCGCCGTCGCGGCGTCTGCCTCACCGCGGAGGCGGTCGACGAGGGTCGCCTGCGCTTCCACGCGGTCGCCGAGACGCTCGGGCGGACGACCCTCGGGCAGGTCGCGGGACGGCGGCGAGGTCAACGTCGAGCCGGCGCTCAGGGCCGGTGACCCGCTCGGAGGGCATCTCGTCCAGGGCCACGTCGACGGCCTCGGGCGGATCGGCTCGGTCGAGGCGGAGGGAGAGGGCCTTCGCGTGGTCGTCGAGGCGCCGCCGGAGTGCTCCGCTACTGCGTCGAGAAGGGGTCGATCACCGTCGACGGCGTCTCGCTCACCGTCGCCGAGCTCCTCGAGGACGCCTTCGCCGTCGCGCTCGTCCCGCACACGCTCTCGGCGACGACGCTGCGCGACCTCGTCCCGGGCAGCCCGTGAACCTCGAGATCGACGTGCTCGCGAAGTACGTCGAGCGCCTCCTGGGGCCCGAGGCTCGACTTGACCCAGGCTACGATGGCCCGGTGAGCGCAGTGACGACGAGCCCGTTCGCCAAGATCGAAGAGGCGATCGAGGAGATCCGCGCCGGGCGGTTCGTGGTGGTCGTGGACGACGAGGACCGCGAGAACGAGGGCGACCTGACGATCGCGGCGCAGTTCGTGACGCCCGACGCGGTCAACTTCATGGCGACGCACGGCCGGGGGCTGATCTGCCTCTGCCTCACGCCAGAGCGCTGCGACGAGCTCGGCCTGCGCCAGATGACCGACCAGAACGAGGCGCCGTTCGCGACGGCGTTCACCGTCTCCATCGAGGCCCGCGACGGCGTCTCGACCGGCATCTCGGCCGCCGACCGCGCACGGACGATCCAGGTCGCGGTCGACCCGACCTCGACGCGCACAGGACCTCGTCCATCCCGGGCACGTGTTCCCTCTCGCGCGCCCGCGCGGGCGGCGTGCTGAAGCGGTCCGGCCAGACGGAGGCGGCCGTCGACCTCGCCACGCTCGCGGGCCTCTCGCCGGCGGGCGTGGTCTGCGAGATCATGAACGAGGACGGGACGATGGCCCGAGTCCCGGACCTCGTCGAGTTCTGCGAGCGCCACGGGCTGAAGCTGGTCACCGTCGCCGACCTGATCGAGTACCGGCGCCGCACGGAGCAGCTGATCGAGCGGGTCGTGTCCGTCCGCCTGCCGACCGATTACGGCGACTTCCAGGCCGTCGCGTACCGCGAGACGCTGACCGGGAAGCAGCACGTCGCGCTCGTCAAGGGCGACGTCGACGGCAAGGAGGACGTCCTCGTCCGCGTCCACTCCGAGTGCCTCACGGGCGACGTGTTCCACTCGAAGCGCTGCGACTGCGGCCAGCAGCTCGAGCGCGCGCTGGCGCGGATCGAGCAGGAGGGGATGGGCGTGCTCCTCTACCTCGCGCAGGAGGGCCGGGGGATCGGGCTGCTCAACAAGCTCCGGGCCTACGAGCTCCAGGAGCAGGGTCGCGACACGGTCGAGGCGAACCTGGAGCTCGGGTTCAAGGCCGACGCGCGCGAGTACGGGATCGGCTCCCAGATCCTCACGGACCTCGGCCTGACGACGATCCGCGTGCTGACGAACAACCCGCGCAAGATCTCCGGCATCCGCGGCTACGGGCTGACGGTCGTCTCCCAGGAGCCGATCGAGGTGGAGCCGAACGACGAGAACCGCGAGTACCTGGCGACGAAGCGCGAGAAGCTCGGCCACACGATCGGGGAGAGGCTTCGCCATCAGGATGAGCGCTACGACCCGGACGACGTCTGAGGAAGGTGGGGTGGACCGAATGGACGATCGCGAGCGGCCGGAGGACGAGCGGTCGTGGGCAGGCGAGGGCGACGACCTCGAGCGTGCGAGCGAGAACGTCCTCGGAGGGTTGGCCGAGCGACTCGGGCGAGGACCGAGGACGGCGCTCGCCTCCGAGCCGGGCGCCGGCGCTGCGGCCGTCGAGACGCGCCTAGCCGACGGAGGCTCGCCCGTCGCGTGAAGACGGCGGACGCGGAGCCCGACGCTGAACAGGCCGTGCTCGCCTCGGAGGCTCCCTCGAGGCCGAGCGCGACGACGTGCCGGCCTCTCCGGAGAGCAGCGCCGAGCACGCGCCCGGCGAGCTCTCGATCCCACCGGGGTACCCGGTGCTCGAGGGCGAGCCTCGGGGAGGGCGACGGGCGGTCGGCATCGTGGTGAGCCGCTTCAACGGCCACGTCACGCGCCGCCTCCTCGAGTCCGCGCTCGACGAGCTCAGCGCCGCCGGCGTCGAGCAGGGCTCGATCACGGTGATGCCGGTCCCGGGCGCCTTCGAGCTCCCGATCGCGGCGATGGCGCTTGCGAAGACGCGACGCTTCGCCTGTGTCGTCGCCCTCGGGTGCGTGATCCGCGGGGACACGCCCCACTTCGACTACGTGGCCAGCGAAGCGGCCTCGGGGCTCCAGCTGGCCGCGATCGAGACGGGCGTCCCCGTGGCGTTCGGCGTGCTGACCCTCGACCGGCCGGACCAGGCAGCTCCGAGGGTCGACAAGGGCGCCGAGGCGGTGCGCACGGCGCTCGAGATGGCCGACCTCTTCGCGAACCTGAGGGCGGCCGCGGCCCGCTGACATCCGCAGCGGCACATACGACTCCCGGGCGGGAGGCCTGGGCGTCGCCCAGGCGGCCGGCCACGCGGAAGGAGGGGATTCGTGGGGCACCGTCGATCGCGCACGTTGCTACCATGGCCGGCCGCATGTCGAGGGTCTGCGCCATCTGTGGGAAGAAGCCCGCCGTCCGGGAACAACCGGTCGCACTCGATGGTGGCCACGAAGCGCCGCTTCAACCCGAACCTCCAGCGGGTCCGGCTCGTCCTCGACGGCAAGCCGACGCGCGACTACGTCTGCACGCGCTGTCTCAAGGCCGGCAAGGTCGCCAAAGCCCTCTGACGCGACCGGTCGGCGCCGGCTCCCGGGCGGCGGAGCCGGCCTCCGCCGGGCGCCTGACGTCGCTGAGCGCACCGTGCCTTCCGGGTCTGTGCTGTCGCACTATCCCCTCCGGCCCGGCACGCTCAGCGGCGCCCCGGACGCGTCAGGGCCGGACCGGCCGGCGTGCCCTCCCGGCCGGCGGAGCCGGCGAGGCGCCGCGCCTCCCGGCCCGCGGAGCGCGCGCACTAGACTCGCGCCGTGAAGAAGGGCACGGTCGTGCTGCGGGAGACCGACCTCGGGCGCGTGACGATGACGACGGGAGCGATCGCCGCGGTCGCCGGCCGCGCCGTCGAGGAGTCGTTCGGCGTCGTCGACCAGGCGGGCCGCCGGGGGCCGCTCCGGCTGCTCACCCGCGGCAAGCACGACCGGGGCGTCCGCGTCCGTCAGGCGGACGATGGGCTCGCCCTCGAGCTGCACGTCGTCGTCGACTACGGCGTCAACCTGGCCGAGGTGACGTCGATGGTGCGCTCCCGCGTCGCCTAC
Organism: uncultured Actinomycetes bacterium; assembly: GCA_963722755.1. Lineage (GTDB taxonomy): Bacteria > Actinomycetota > Thermoleophilia > Gaiellales > Gaiellaceae > Gaiella. The sequence continues at coordinate 95,208 of CAVROJ010000008.1, read as the reverse complement.
GAGGTCGAGCGCCACACCGGCCTCCCCGTCAAGGCGGTCGACGTCCACGTCGACAGCGCGCGGAGGGCGAAGAGTTGATCGATCACGCCACCGTCATGCGGCTCACGACGTGCTCGCTCGAGAGCATCCGGCGCCATCGCAGGCGGATCAATGCGCTGAACGTCTACCCGGTGCCGGACGGCGACACCGGCACGAACCTCGAGAAGACGATGGAGGGGATCGTCGAGGCGCTCGCGCGGTCGACCGCGACGACGACCGCGCAGCTGGCGGCCGACGCCCAGCGCGCCGCGACGATGGAGGCGAAGGGCAACTCGGGCGTGATCCTCTCCACGATCGTCCGCGGCCTGGCCCGCGTCCTCGGCGAGACCGACCGGGTCGACGCGACGATCCTGGCCGAGGCGCTGCGCGCAGGCGCGACGACCGCGTACCAGGCGGTCAAGGTGCCGGTGGAGGGGACGATGCTGACGGTCATCCGCGAGATGGCGGAGGAGGCCGAGCTCCCGGACGTGCGCGCGCTCTCCGTCGTGGAAGCGCTCCGTCGCGTCGTGGCGCGCGGCGAGGACGCGGTCGAGCGGACGCCGGAGATGCTCGACAAGCTCCGCGAGGCCGGCGTCGTCGACGCGGGCGGCGCGGGGCTGCTCGAGCTCGTGCGGGGTGCCCTCCACGGCCTGACGGGCGAGCCGCTGCCGGACGTGCCCGACGTGACCGAGGAGCTCACCGAGGACTCGATCCACCACGACGAGTCCGAGTTCCGGTACTGCACCGTGTTCGTCATCGAGGGGCAGGAGCTCGACCTCGACACGCTGCACGCGCAGCTCGAGCCGCTCGGCGACTCCCTGCTCGTGACGGGGGACGAGTCCGTCGCGAAGGTGCACGTCCATACGGACGAGCCGGACGGCGCGATCGCGGTCGGGCAGGGCGGTCGGCGTCGTCGACGCGGCCCGGGTCGAGATCGGGGACATGCACAGCCAGGCCGCCGAGCGCGAGGGATGGCTCGCGCAGCTGCACGCGGCGGCCCAGGCGCCTCCGACGGAGGTCGGTCTCGTCGCCGTCGCGCAGGGCCCGGGGAACGCGAGGATCCTGCGGAGCGAAGGCGCCGCGATCGTGATCGAGGGAGGTCAGACCATGAACCCGTCGGTCGGCCAGATCCTCGAGGCGGTCACCGCACTGAACGCGGACAACGTGATCGTGTTGCCGAACAACCCGAACGTTCGCCTCGCGGCCGAGAACGCGGCCGCGGAGTCCACGAAGGACGTGCGCGTGATCGCGACCGGCTCTGTTCCCGAAGGGATCGTCGCTGCCTTCGAGTTCGACGCCGCGAAGGACGTCGACACGAACGAGGCCATGATGAAGGAAGCTGTCGGCCGCGTCGCGGTCGGGGAGATCACGCGCGCATCGCGGAGCGCCACGGTCGACGGCGTCACGGCCGCCGAGGGGGAGTTCCTCGGGCTGCTCGACGGTCGCGCATTCGCGACGGACGCGGAGATCTGGGCGGTCCTCGACGCGCTCCTCGACAGCTTCTCGGCAGAGGGCCATTCGCTGGTGCAGGTGCTCCGCGGCGAGGGGGCGCCCGCGGCCGAGGAGATCGAGGCCAGGATCGAGGCGCGCGGCCTCGAGCCGGACGTCAAGTGGGGCGGGCAGCCCCATTACCCGCTTCTCCTCTCGGCGGAGTAGCGGTGGTCGCACGCGTACTCCTCGTCGAGGACAACGACGTCTACCGCTCCTCGCTCGAGCTCCTGCTCGGGCTCCAGCCCGGCCTCGAGGTCGTCGGCGCCGTCGGCAGCGGCGCAGAGGCGGCTCGTGCCGCTCGCGAGCTCGCGCCCGATGTCGTCGTGATGGACTACCGGCTGCCCGGACTCGACGGAGCCGCCGCGACGCGCGCCGTGATCGCCTCCTCGGGGGCGGCTGTCCTGTGCCTCACCGCGGAGGCGACGGCGGAGGAGCGCGAGGAGATCCTGCGGGCGGGCGCCGTCGGGCTCGTGGAGAAGGGAGGCCCGATGGAACGCCTCGCCGAGGCGATCCGCTCCGCTGCGACGAGCTCACCTCGGAGCGACCGGGCGGACGCCGCTCCGAGCCCGAGTAGGGTTCCGCCGTGGACCTGACGCGGGGCAACACGGCGATCGTCCTCGACTCGACCTCCGACTTCGTCCACGCCCGCGACCGGCACGCCAACATGCGGCTCGTCCCGCTCTACGTGCTGTTCGACGGCGAGCCCCTGCGCGACCACGTCGACATCGGCCCGGAGGAGTTCTACGAGAGGCTCGCCGCGGCGAAGACGCTGCCGACGACCTCCCAGCCCACGCCCGCCGACTTCCTCGCCTGCTACGAGGAGCTCGCCGCGGCGGGCTTCGAGCGGATCTGGTCGCTGCACCTCACGTCGAAGCTGTCCGGCACCTTCGAGTCGGCGCAGCGCGCCGCGGAGCAGCTCGAGGGCGACCGCGTGCGGCTGGTCGACACCGAGACGGCGTCGCTCGCCGTCGCGCTGCTCGCCGAGGCGATCGACCGCCGGCTCGAGCAGGGCACGACGGACGACGAGATCGACGCAGCTGGTCGAGCGGTTCAAGGGATCGAACGGCGTCGTCTTCACCGTCGCCACGCTCGAGTACCTCCAGAAGGGCGGGCGGATCGGCAAGGCCCAGGCTCTCGCGGGGTCGCTCCTGAACGTCAAGCCGATCCTGACGGTCGAGGACGGGGTGATCGTCCCCCTCGGCCGAGTCCGCGGGAGGCAGAAGGCGCTCGAGGAGTTCGCGAAGGTCTTCGCAGCCGAGACCGAGGACCGCGACGGCCTCCGCATCGCGATCGCGCACGCGAACGCCCCCGAGTGGATCGACGTGCTGACCGACATGGCCCGGAAGGTGCGGCCGAAGGCGACGCTCGAGCTCGTCGAGCTGCTCGGAGCCGTCGTCGGCACGCATGCCGGACCCGGCGCCGTCGGCTTCTTCTGGTTTCAAGACTCTTGACGCCACCGGTCGGCCCGGCTCCCGGGCGGCGGAGCCGCCCTCGGCCGGTGCCTGACGCCGCTGAGCGCACCGCGCCTTCCGGGGTGCGACGTAGACTCGGACCCGGTGCCCGCGACACCGACGACCCGGCAGCTCTGCCGGCTTCACCGGCGTGGACCCGCCTGGGCGCTGGCCGGCGACGCGGACGATCCCGCGAGCCGGGGCGCTCGAGCAGCCCGTCGAGACGCTCCCCGGTGTCGGCCCGGCCGTCCGGCGAAAGCTCGGACGCCTGGGGATCGCGACCGTCGGCGACGTGCTCGCGCACCGCCCGCGGCGCTACGAGTCGCCCGCCGAGGAGCGGACGATCGCGGATCTCTTCGGGGACGAGGAGGCGGTGCTCGACGTCGTCGTGAGACGGGCCTCTGCCCGTCGGCGGGGAAGGCTCCACATCCTCACCGCCCACGTCACGGATGCGACGGGCGAGATCCGCGCGACATGGTTCAACCAGCCGTGGCTCGAGGGGAAGCTCGCGCCGGGCACGCGGCTGCGGCTCCGGGGCAAGCCGAACCGCTTCGGCTTCCAGGTCTCCTCCTACGACATCGGCGATGCGGCGGAGACGGCGGACTTCGCGCCGGTCTACCCGTCGACCGCCGACCTCGCACAGAAGACGCTGCGCGCCGTCACCGAGGCCGCGCTCGGGCTTCGCGCGGGACGGGGGCGAGCCGCTCCCCGCGGCCGTCCGGGCGCAGCGACCTGCTACCACTGCGCGCCGACGCGCTCGTCCGGCTCCATCGCCCGCGCTCGGACGCCGAGGCCGAGCAGGCCCGCCGGCGCCTCGCGCTCGACGAGCTGCTCACGCTCCAGCTCGCCCTCAGACGACGTGCCGCGGAGCGGGAGGTGCTCGTCGCCGAGGCGCTGCCTCCCCCGGCGGAGCTCGTCGCCGCGTATCGCGACGTGCTCCCCTTCACGCTCACGGCGGCGCAGGACCAGCGCGATCGCCGAGATCGACGCCGATCTCGGCCGGACGACGCCGATGCAGCGCCTGCTCCAGGGGGACGTCGGCTCCGGCAAGACCGTCGTCGCCCTCTACACGCTCCTGCGCGCGGTCGAGGCAGGGCGCCAGGGCGCCCTCGATGGCGCCGACCGAGACGCTCGCCGAGCAGCATTTCTTCACGATCGAGGGGCTGTGCGCGGAGCTCGGCGTCCGTGTCGCGCTCCTCACCTCGAGCCTCACCGCGCGCGAGCGCCGCGCCGCCCACCAGCTCGTCGCGTCCGGCGACGTGGGCATCGCGGTCGGCACGCACGCGCTGATCCAGCAGGAGGTCGAGTTCGCCGACCTGGCCGTCGCCGTCGTCGACGAGCAGCACCGCTTCGGCGTCGAGCAGCGCGCCGCGCTCGCCGAGGGGAGAAGCCCGCACGTGCTCCACATGACCGCGACCCCGATTCCCCGGACGCTCGCATTGACCGTGTACGGCGACCTCGCGGTCTCCGAGATCTCCGCCCCGCCCGCCGATCGCAAGCCAATCAAGACGGCCTGGGTCACGGAGGAGCGGAGCGCCGAGGCGTACACGCGCCTCCGCCGCCACCTCGACGACGGCCGCCAGGCGTACGTCGTCTGCCCGCTCGTCGAGGGGTCGGAGACGACGCTCGCCCGTGCGGCAGAGGACGAGGCCGCGCGACTCCGCGAGCACGAGCTGGCGGGCTATCGCGTGGGCTGCGTCCACGGGCGCCTGAAGACGGCCGCGCGCCGCGCGACGATGGGCGCGTTCACCCGCGGGGAGCTCGACGTGCTCGTCGCGACGACCGTGATCGAGGTGGGCGTCGACGTGCCGAACGCGACGATCATGATCGTCCAGGAGGCCGACCGCTTCGGCCTGGCGCAGCTCCACCAGCTCAGAGGCCGCGTCGGGCGGGGAGCCGAGCAGTCCTTCTGCCTCCTCGTCTCGCGTCACCGCGACGAGCTCTCGGAGTCGGCGATCGAGCGCCTCGAGGCGATGACCTCGACGACCGACGGCTTCGAGCTCGCGGAGCGCGACCTCGAGATCCGCGGCGAGGGTCAGCTCGTCGGCGCCCGCCAGTCGGGGCTGACCGACCTGCGATTCACCCGTCTGCGGGCCGATCGCGACCTGCTCGAGCGGGCGAAGGAGCTCGCAGCCGAGCTGGAGGGGGAGCCTTTCCTCCACGACGAGGTCGAGCACCTGCTGGGCGAGGCGGAGCATGTAGGCGAGTCCTGACGCTGTAGCCTCCGCGCGGGTTGAGGGTCATCGGTGGAACGCACAGGGGCCGCAGGATCGCGGCGCCGAAGGGTGCCCAGACCCGGCCGACGGGGACCGGGTGCGCGAGGCGCTCTTCAACCTCGTCGGCCCACTCGCCGGCGCGTCCGTGCTCGATCTCTACGCGGGCTCCGGCGCGCTCGGGATCGAGGCCCTGTCCCGCGGCGCCCGGAGATGCCTCTTCGTCGAGACCGATGCGGCGGCGGCCAGGGTGATCGGCGAGAACCTCGAGGCGCTCGAGCTCACCGGCGCCATCGTCGACCGGCGGGACGCGCTCACCGTCCTCCGCGACGAAAGCTCCGCCGGACGCCGCCACGAGCTCGTGCTGCTCGACCCGCCGTACGAGCAGTGGGAGGGCCTCGAGCAGAAGCTGGCCGAGCTCGTGCCGGCGGTCGTCGCGAGCCCGGGGATGGTCGTCGTCGAGACCGACGCCCGGATCGAGCCGATGCTCCCTCTCGACCTCCGGACCTCGCGGCGGTACGGTTCCGCGCGGCTCACCGTCTTCACGCTCCTGAACCCGACATGAACGACCGCGCACCCATAGTCGCCATCAACCCGGGCACCTTCGACCCGGTCACCCTCGGGCACGTCGACGTGATCCGCCGCGCCGCGGCGATCTTCGACCGCGTCGTCGTCGGAGTCGTCCGCGATCCGCACCACAAGCAGACGCTGTTCAGCGTCGAGGAGCGGGTGGCCTTCCTCGAGGAGGCGCTCGCGGGCCTCGAGAACGTGGTCGTGGACGTGTTCAGCGAGCTCGTCGTCGACTTCGCCCGCAAGCACGGCGCACGCACGATGGTGAAGGGGCTGCGCGTGATCGCCGACTTCGAGTGGGAGTTCCAGATGAACCGGCTCAACCACCTCCTCGCCCCGGAGGTCGAGACGATGTACGTGATGTCGAGCCCCGAGTACGCGTTCGTCTCCTCGAGCGGCGTCAAGGAGATCGCCTCGTTCGGCGGCAACGTCGAGGAGCTCGTGACGGAAGGCGTCGCCCGCCGATTCCGTGAGCTGTACCCGGACGGCAGGCCGGGCGCGCCGCTGAGCCCACAAGACTGACCACTCGTGTCGGACCCTGGGCTGATCCATCGCCTTTGGTGTGTCTCCGGTCTCGGAAACACGAGCCGTCGCGGCCGAGCCGGCTTTGCCGGCTGGGAGGCCAACGCAGGTCTGCGGTGTCCGCACCCCCAATGGAGGGGGCTCGTGGGGGAACCATGGGCTCCCCAACGCATCAACACGTCCTCCGGGGTCGCGAGTACCATCCGGGCATGGACGTCCTCGTACTCATCGACAAGCTCGACGATCTCGTGCACAACGCCAAGGCGGTGCCCCTGACCGACCAGGTGCGCATCGACCGCGAGGAGATCTACGACATCCTCGACCAGATGCGCGCGACGATCCCCGAGGAGATCAAGCAGGCCCGCTGGATCGTGAAGGAACGACAGGAGATGCTCGCGGAGGCGAAGCGCGAGTGCGATCGACTCATCGGAGAGGCACGCGAGCAGGCGCTGCGCGAGGCATCGCAGACCGAGATCGTGAAGCTCGCCGAGCGCCAGTCCCAGGACATCGTCGAGGAGGCGCGCCGCGACGCACGCGAGACGCGACTCGAGATGGAGGACTGGGCGGACGGGATCCTCTCGACCCTCGAGGTCAACCTGGACAAGTTCCTCGGCGCAGTCCGTCGCGGGCGCGAACGGCTGCACGAGCGCTCCCAGGAGACGGTCGTCGCCGGGATCGGCCCGATCGAGCGCGACGGCAGCGCAGTCGACGTCGACAGCTACCAGTAGGCGGCCGCGAGGCTCTGCCTCGCGGCGCGTCAGCCGTGGGCGGGGATCCGCATGCGGATCCCCGCCCACCGTCGCCTACCTGGCGAGCGGCACCTGGACGAGCCGCGTGCCGGCGACGCCGGCGAGCACCGGGTCGCCCTGACGGTGCGCCTTGACGTAGAACTGCAGGTTGTAGTCGTTCCGGAGCGCGGGGAAGTCCCGCTCCGGCGTGACCGTGAGGGTCAGCCAGCCGTCCTGGCCGGTGCGCTGATCCTGGGCGTTCTGCGTCACGAGCGGCGTCGAGCGGAAGAAGACGAGAGCGTCCCGCACGACGAAGCCGCGCGAGTCCTTCACCTTGATCCGGACCTGGAACGGCGACGTCCGCGAGCGGATCGGGTTCGTCCCGAACACGGCCTGGTCGACGACGAGGCTCTCGTTCGGCGGAACGCTCGTCACGGGGATCGACCGCTCGCCGTTCGGCAGGGTGATCATGCCGGCGGGGCCCTCGGGCCCCCGGACGACCGGGCTCTGCGCGGTCAGCCGGCTCGACTCGCCGCGGGCGTTCCGGGCGATGACCCTCGCGCGCAGCGTCTTCCCGACGTCGCCCTCGCGGACGACGTAGGCGTCGTCGTTGAAGCCGGGCTGCAGGACGCAGTTGTTCCCGTTGGTGTCGCAGCGGAGCCACGTGAACGTGAACGTGATCGGCTGCAGGCCGTTCCACGTGCCCGGGGTGACGCGCATCGTCTGCCCCTGGGCGGCCGTGCCGCTCAGGGTCGGCGGCTGGACGTTCGTGGGGCGACCCGCGTCGGGCGCCCGCACGATCGCGGTCGCGTTCGATGCCGCGGTCCGGGAGCCGTCGGCGTTCGCCGCCGTCACGCGCACGCGGAGACGGCGGTCGACGTCAGCGGTGCCGACGACGTACTGCGTGGTGGTCGCGCCGCTGATCGCCGCGCAGTCGGCGCCGGTGGGCAGGCCGCCGCCCCTCGGGCAGCGCACCCACTGGTACGCGAAGCTCGTGGGAGCGCCGGTCCAGGTGCCCTGGCTCGCGGTCAGCGTGGAGCCCACCGTGGCGGAGCCGGTGATCCTGGGCTCGACCGTGTTGTCGGGTACCGCCTGGGTGACGGCACCGCCGCCGCCCGGCAACGCGAGAATCGTCGCCAGGGACGCGAGCGCCGCGGCGGCGAGTGTCCAGACGAGGTTGATCCTTCGTGTCGTGCGCATCGCGTGGGTCCTTTCGTCGATGTGACGACTCAGGTCTAACCCGGATCTCGGGCACCGAACGACCTGCTTACGGAAGATTCACCCGCCTTACGGAAACCTCATGAATCACGGCCCGTTCGGGTCGCCGAGGGCGGAAGTGCCATCAGTCAGAGTCGATCCGTGAGGGTTCTCTTCGCCTCGACGCAGGGTGCGGGTCACTTCGGGCCGCTCGTGCCGTTCCTCGAGGCGTGCGTCCGGGGCGGGCACGAGGTCCTCGTGGTCGGCCCTCCGACTCTCGATCCGGGCGGGTATCCCTTCCGGCCGGGCGCGACGCCCCCCGACGAGGAGCTCGGGCCGGTGTGGGCCGGGATGCCGGCCCAGCCGCCGGGCCAGGGCGACGTCGTCGTCGTCGGCCACATCTTCGCCCGGCTCAACGTCCGGGCGATGCTCCCGACCCTCCGGGCTGCGATCGACGAGTGGCGGCCAGATCTCGTGCTGCGCGAGCCGAACGAGTACGCGTCGGCGATCGCCGCCGAGGAGGCGGGCGTCCCGCACGCGCGCGTCGCGATCGGTCTTGCGCTGGCCGACGAGGGCGCGCTCGCGATCGCGACCCGGCCGCTCGAGGACGAGCGGCCGGGCATCACCGCCGCGATCGCTCGCTCGCCGTACCTGACGTGCTGGCCGGAGTCGCTCGATCGCGCCCCCTTCCCGGTTGCCCGGTTCCGCGACACGACCGCTCGCAGCGCCGGGTCGCTCCCCGACTGGTGGCCTGGAGACACGCGCCCGCTCGTCTACGTCAGCTTCGGCAGCGTCGCCGCCGCGGTCCCGCCCGCAGCGGTCGCGTACGGGAAGGCGCTGGAGGCAGCCGCCGGCCTGCCCTGTCGGGTCCTGCTCACGACCGGCGGCGAGCTCGAGCTCGGCGACGTGCCTCCGAACGTCCACGTGGAGCGCTGGGTGCCGCAGGCGAACGGTGCTCGAGCACGCCGCCGTCGTCGTGTGCCACGGCGGCTCGGGGACGACACTGGGTCGCTCGAGGCCGGCGTCCCGCTCGTGGTCGTCCCGCTGTTCGCCGATCAGCCCCACAACGCCGTTCGGGTCGCCGCCGTCGGCGCGGGCATCGTCTCCTCGCTGGACAGGATCGCGCAGCAGCGTCGAGCACGTCCTCGAGGACGCTGCCTTTCGTGACGCTGCGGAGGCGGTCGCCGCCGAGATGCGTGGCCTGGCGCCCGTGGACGGCTTTCTCGACGTGCTCTGAGAGCGCGGCCGGATCGCTCCGGCGGCGCTACGCTCGCGACATGAGCCGCTTTCCGATCCGCGCGCTTCGCCTCCGCCCCGGCGAGGAGCATCGCGAGACCCTTCGTCTCGAGCTCGAGCCACTCGTCTTCGGCGGCGAGGCGTACGCAGCCGACGCCGGGGGATGTGCCCGCCGAGCTCGTCGTCCAGCGAGCGTCGAGTGGCGACGTGTTCCGGCTCGCGCTCGCGACGCGGCTCGAGGGGCCGTGCATGCGCTGCCTCGCACCCGCCGGCGTCGCCATCCGGGTCGACGCCCAGGAGTACGAGGCGGCGAGCGCGGGCGGCGACGAGGAGCTCCACTCCGAGTACGTCGAGGACGGGGAGCTGGACGTCGCAGCCTGGGCACGCGACCAGATCGCGCTGGAGGTTCCGAACCAGATCCTCTGCAGACCCGACTGCGCGGGCCTCTGCCCCGTGTGCGGAAAGGACCTGAACGTGGAGCCGCACGACGCACGCCGAGGTGTCGGCGGATCCCCGTTGGGCAGCGCTCGAGGCGCTCCGCGGGGAGCCCGCGGACGGCTGACGCTCCTCGCCTGCGAGGTGCGGTTCTCCCCACGGCGACGGCAGCACGGTCGGCCTACGGTTCAGGCATGCACCCCTGGACCGACCCCGACTGGCTGGCCGGCGCGCACGCGTGGATCCACGACAGGGTGGAGGACGCGGGCGCGCAGGTGACCGGGCCGATCGAGCAGCCTCACGTCGAGGCCTGGTCGACCGTGCTGCGCGTGCCGACCTCGGCCGGAGGGCGCTGGTTCAAGGCAAACCATCCGACCGCGGCGCACGAGGCGGGCGTCGTCGGCGTGCTCGCCTCCACGAGGCCGGACCTCGTCCCGGCCCTTCTCGCGTCCGATCCCGCCCGCGGGTGGATGCTGATGGCCGACGGCGGCGAGCGGCTGCGCGAGGTGGTGGAGCGCGAAAGGAGGCTGGATCGCTGGACCGACGTCCTCCCGCTCTACGGCGAGCTCCAGCTCGACGACTGCGGAGCACGCCGACCGGCTCGTCGCGCTCGGAACGCCCGAACGGGGCCTGGCGACACTCGCCTCGGAGTACGAGCGACTGATCGGCGAGACCGACGGCCTCACGCCCGACGAGCTCGCCCGGCTGACCGACCTCGTGCCCGAGGTGGCGGAGATGTGCCTCCGACTCGCCGAGGTCGGGATCCCCGAGACCGTCCAGCACGACGACCTCCACGACGGGCAGGTCTTCGTGCGGGACGGCGGCTACCTCTTCTTCGACTGGGGCGACTCGTGCGTCTCGCACCCGTTCTTCACCATGTCGGTCACCCTCGAGGGCGTTCTCTCGTGGGGGCTCGACGACGTGGAGGGCTCCGTCGACGTCACCCCTTTCCGCGACGCCTACCTCGCCTCGTTCTCCGAGTACGGGTCGCGCGACGGAGCTCGAGGCCGCGCACGCGACCGCGCTGCGTCTCGGCTGGATCTGCCGCGCGGTGAACATGCGACCGTTCGCCCTCGCGCTCCAGTCGCCGGCGCGGGAGGAGTGGCGAGGCCCCCGCACGGCCACGCGCCTCCGGATGTTCCTCGACGGGAGCCCCGGCTGAGCTCGACGGGCGTGCTAGCTTGACCCAGCGCTCCGGCGCACGCCCATGACGGACTGAACGCGGACAACTCGCATCCCGCAGCCCTCGGAAGAGGAAGCTGCCCTCGTCCCGTCAGGAGGTCTCCCGTCATGCGTGCCCGCCTCGCCGGTGTCACGAAGTCCCACGGAGCACAGGTCGTCCTCGAGGACGCGTCGCTCGAGGTGGGGCCGCGCGCACGCATCGGGCTCGTGGGGCCGAACGGCGTCGGCAAGTCCACCGTCCTGCGCCTGCTGGCGGGCGAGGAGGCGCCCGACCGCGGCGTCGTGGCCCTCGATCCTCCGACCCTGACCGTCGCCCATCTGCCGCAGGAGGCGGAGGCGCTCCCCGGGGAGACGCTGCACGAGCGCCTCGCACGTCGAACCGGAGTCGCCGCGGCCGAGCGCGAGCTCCAGGCCGCGGCCGCTGCTCTGTCGACCGTCGACGACGCTCGTGCTCGATTCGACACGAGCGTTGTCCGACCGCTACGACCTGGCGCTCTCGCGGCTTCATGGCGATCGGGGGAGCGGACTTCGACGCGCGCGCGGCATCGGTCTGCGCGGAGCTCGGGCTCGGAACCGCGCTCGACCGGCAGTTCACGGCGCTGTCGGGCGGCGAGGCGGCGCGGGCGTCGCTCGCCGCGGTGCTTCTCGCCCAGGCGGACCTCCTGCTGCTCGACGAGCCGACGAACGACCTGGACGCCGACGGGCCTTGCGCGGCTGACCGCGGTTCGTCGTCTCCTACCGGGGCGCGATCGTGCTGGTCTCCCACGACCGGGCATTCCTCGACGCGACCGTCCATCGCATCGCCGAGATCGACCCGCGCGCGCATCGGATCGTCGAGTGGAGCGGCGGCTGGTCGGACTACGTGCGACGCCGCGACGAGGCCCGGCGCGCCGCCTACGCACGGTTCGCCGACGTCCAGGAGCGGCGCCGCGAGCTCACGACCCTGTTGTCGACGAGGCGCACGGAGGCGCGAGGTCAGGGCGCCGGGCTCGGTGAGAAGTCCGGCGGCGCGGATCGCCGCGGCACGAATGCGCTCCGGACGAAGGTGCGCCAGGCGGAACGGCTGCTCGAGCGGAACCCGCTGCCGGAGAAGCCGTTCGAGCCGTGGGAGCTCCGGCTCGAGCTCCGTTCCACCGGCCGGCTCCCGTCCACGGTCGCCCGGCTTTCCGGCGCGGTCGTCGAGCGGGGAGCGTTCCGCCTCGGGCCGCTCGACCTCGAGCTCCATCCCGGGCGAGCGGCGTGGCGGTGACGGGCGCGAACGGGACGGGGAAGACGACGCTCCTCCGCGCGCTCCTCGGCGAGCTCGAGCTGTCCGCCGGGTACGCGGACGCTGGGCCGCGGCGTCGTGCTCGGCGTGATCGGCCAGGAGCGCGTCGCGTACACCTCGGCCGAGACGCTGCTCGACGCGTTCGCGCGCCGCACGCGGGCTGATCTCGGTCGACGCCAGGACACTGCTCGCGAAGTTCGGCCTCGGCGCCGACCACGTCGGCCGTCCGTGCGACACGCTCTCCCCGGGCGAGCGGACGAGGGCACACCTCGCGGAGCTCCAGGCCGCGGGGGTCAACTTCCTCGTCCTCGACGAGCCGACCAACCATCTCGACCTCGAGGCCGTGGAGCAGCTCGAGCAGGCGCTCGCCGGCTGGGACGGCGCCCTCGTCGTCGTCTCGCACGACCGCCGGTTCCTCGAGGCAGTGGCTCCGACCCGGGAGCTCGCGCTCGGCTAGCGCCGGCATGCCCGCGCCCGCTGTTGCGACCGCGACAGCGGGCGCCTTCAGGGATGTGCCCCGCCGTAGGCGGGATCGCGGCGGGTGTCCGCTCCTCCGGATTCCGCTTCGCGAGCAGGTAAACTGCGCGGCCGCTCATGGCCGTTCCGAAGCGCAAGACCTCCAAGTCCCGCCGCGACAAGCGCCGGGCCCAGCACAGCATCGCTGCGCCGCGCGTCTCGACCTGCGAGAACTGCGGCTCGCCGAAGCAGTCGCACCGCGTCTGCCCGACGTGCAAGACGTATCGCGGCCGCGAGGTCAGGCCGCTGCGGGCGCCCGCCCCGTAGCGCTCCCGATGGCGACCCGCGTCGCGATCGACGCGCTCGGGGGCGACCACGCCCCCGACGAGGTGGTCGCAGGCGCCGTCGAGGCTGCGTCGAGCACGATCGTCCCCGTCCTCTACGGCACCGCCGTCGCTCGAGACGTCGGGGCTCGAGCTCGTGGAGTGCACCGAGGCGATCGCGATGCACGAGAAGCCCGCGGACGCCGTGCGGGCCAAGCCCGACTCGTCGCTCGTTCGCGCAGTGAGGGCGGTCGGCGACGGCGACGCCGCGGCCGTCGTCTCGGCAGGCAACACCGGCGCGGTGCTGGCCGCGTCGCTCCTGCACGTGCGGCGGCTGCCGGGCGTCCAGCGGCCGGGGATCGCGATCGTGATCCCGTCCAGGCGCGGCCCGACGGTGCTGATCGACGCCGGTGCGAACGCGGACGCGCGGCCGGAGCACCTCGTCCAGTTCGCCCACATGGGCGTCGTGTTCGCCGAGGACGTCCTCGACGTCCGCGACCCCTCCGTGCGGCTCCTCTCGATCGGCGAGGAGCCCGAGAAGGGAAACCAGCTCACGCTCGAGGCGCACGCTCTCCTCGCCGAGGCCGATCTCCGCTTCGACGGGAACACGGAGGGCCGCGGCCTGCTCGAGGGGGATGCGGACGTGGTCGTATGCGACGGGTTCACGGGCAACGTCGCCCTGAAGACCCTCGAGGGCACGATCCGGAGCCTCCTCGAGGCGCTTCGCTCCGAGATCCGCTCGTCCGTCCGCGGGCGCGTCGGCGGCCTGCTCATCCGCCCCGCGGCGCGCGGGCTCCGGGCTCGCCTCGACCCCGAGACGACCGGCGGCGGGTACCTCCTCGGCCTCCGCGGGCCTCGTGGTCATCGCCCACGGCTCGAGCTCCCGGGTCGCGATCGCGAACGCGACGAGGATGGCCGCCCGCGGGGTCGAGCACCGCCTCGTCGAACGGCTCGCCGAGCGGCTCCCGAGCGATCGCCCCGAGCTCGCGAAGCGCTGAGCGCGTTCCCCAGACCCATGCACATCCGGTCGCGGCCGGAGGCCGGCTTTGCCGGCCGGGAGGCCAAGCTCCGTCGATCCATGCCATGACCCGAAGGAGGGGGCTCGTGGGGGGACCATGGGTTCCCCCACGTCCAGAACCATGGGTTCCCCCACGCTGTTAGAGTCCTGCGACTCAATCCACCCCGCATCGACAGTGAGGTTGCGCAGTGGCTCTTTCCCGCGATGAGGTGTACGAGCGCGTCAAGGTGGCGCTCGTCGACAAGCTCGGTACCGACGAGAGCGCGATCTCGGAGGAGGCGGCGTTCCAGGAAGATCTCAACGCCGACTCGCTCGATCTCGTCGAGCTGATCATGGAGCTCGAAGACCAGTTCGGGCTCAAGATCCCGGACGAGGACGCCCAGAAGCTGACGACGGTCGGTCAGGCGGTCGACTACGTCGTCGAGCATCAGTGAGGTGCGCGTGGGGGAGGGCGGGGCGCTCGCGCGCCTGATCGACGCCCTTCCCCCCGAGCGCCGCGAGCACGTCTTCACGCACACCTCGTGGGCGCCGGATCGCGCGTCCTCCTACGAGCGGCTCGAGTTCCTCGGCGACTCGGTCCTCGAGCTTGCGATCGCGCGGGCGCTCTACGACCGCTTTCCCGACGCGTCGGAGGGGCGGCTCGCGAAGATCCGTGCGCACGTCGTCTCGCGGCAGAGCTGCGCCGCGGTGGCGCGCTCCGCTCGACCTCGGCTCGGTGCTCGTCGCCCGGGCGCAGGACGTCCCCGGCCCCGAGCTCGACCGTATCTCGCTGAGCCGGAACGTCCTGGCGGCGCTGCTCGAGGCCGCGATCGCCGCGGTCTATCTCGACGCCGGCTTCGACGTCGTCGCGCCGGCGATCGTCGAGGCGTTCGACGAGCGGATCGAGTACGCGAGCACCGGGCACGTGGACTCGAAGACCGAGCTCCAGGAGGCGCTGGCGCGCACCGGGCGCGCCGTGCAGTACGAGGTGCTCGACGTCGACGGGCCTCCGCACGAGCGCCGTTTCGTCTGCGCCGCCCTGATCGACGGCGAGCAGCTCGGCACCGGCAGCGGCTCGACCAAGAAGGCCGCCGAGCAGGAGGCGGCCGCAGAAGCACTGGCCGCGCTCGGGATCTCTCGGACCCACGGCTCTGAGCGCCGGTCGGGTCGTCCGTCGCCGCCGCGATACTTCACCGCCGGTGCACCTGCGCTCCATCAAGCTGCGCGGCTTCAAGTCGTTCCCCGACCCGGTCGAGGTGAGCCTCGAGCCCGGGGTCGCGGTCGTCGTCGGCCCGAACGGCTCGGGGAAGTCGAACGTCTCCGACGCGATCGTCTGGGCGGCGGGCTCGCTGACGCCCTCCGAGATGCGCGCCGAGAAGCCGGACGACGTCCTCTTCGGCGGCTCGGCGACCCGCGCGGCGGCCGATCACTGCGAGGTCGAGCTCGTGTTCGACAACGAGGACGGCGGCTTCGGCGCAGAGCTCGACTTCAGCGAGATCTCGATCGCGCGCCGCCTCGCGCGCGGGGGCGAGGGGCAGTACCTCGTCAACCGCGCGCCGGTGCGACGCACCGACCTGGTCGAGCTGCTTGCGGACGTCGGGCTCGGCGGCTCGATGCATTCGATCGTCGGCCAGGGGAAGGTCGAAGCCGTGCTCGCCTCGAAGCCGGAGGACCGGCGCGCCCTCGTCGAGGAGGCGGCCGGCCTCGGCAAGTTCAAGCGACGGCGACACCGCGCCGAGCTCAAGCTCGCCCGCGTCGCTGCACAGGTCGAGCGCGCGAGGGACGTCGAGGAGGAGGTGCGCAAGCGGCTGCGCCCGCTGGCGCTCCAGGCGACGGCGGCCGAGCGGGCCGAGAAGCTCGCCCACGAGGTCGCCAGCCTGCGGGCGCGCGTCGCCCGGCTCGATCTGGCCGTGCTCGAGAGCGGCGGGCCGAGGCGGAGGAACGCCGGGCCGCGGCAGCGCTCGCGCGCAGGTCGGCGCAGGAGCGGCTCGCCTCCGTCCTCGTCGGAGCGCGAGAGCGCGGAGATCGAGCTCTCCGACGCCGCCGGGCGCCAGCGAGGCGGCGGTCGCGGCGCTCTACCGTCTGCAGGGCGCCGGAGAGCGTCTCGCGGTGCGCGAGGAGTCGGTCGGCGCGGTCGCCGCGCGGCTGCGCGAAGACCTGGACGAGGCCAGGCGCGCCGAGGGAGCCCGAAGCGACGAGGCGCTTCGCGCCCTCGAGGACGCCGCCCGGGCCGCCGGCGCCGCGGCCCGCGATGCTGCGCTCGAGAGCGGCCAGGCCGCCGAGCGCGCCCGCCACGCGCACGCCCTGCTCGCAGCGGTCGAGCGAGCCGCGGCGGACGAGGCGGAGCGACGCCTGGAGGCGATCCGCGTCGAGCGCGAGGCGGTCGACCGGGGGCTCGGCGAGCTCGCCGGCGGCCACGGCGAGGCGAACCGGGCGCTCGTCGCGCTCGGCGCGGCCCGCGAGCGTCTTCGCGGACGCCACGAGAGCGCAACGTCTCTCGCCAGGCGGCTCCGGGAAGAGCACGAGACCGCCCGCGCGAGCGCGCAGAAGCGGTGCGCCGACGCCCGGTCGAGCTCGAGCAGCGCGCGAACGAGGCCCGCGCGGTCAGCCCGCGCGTCGCGCCGGCGAGCGCGACGACCTCGCCGAGCGGGCGCGCTCGGCGCGGGAGCGGCTCGCCGCGCTCGAGCGGTCGCTCGCGGAACGGGAAGGCATCGCCGCCGGCCGCGCGCGCGCTGGCGGCGGCGGGAGAGCGGCTCGCGGTCGCGGCGCTCGAGGTCGAGCCGGGGCTCGAGCGGGCCGTCGCGGCGGCGCTCGCCTGGCGCGCCTCGGCCCTGCTCGCGACCGACCGCGACCACGGGCTCGCACTGCTCGAACGCGCGCGCAGCCGGAGGGCTCGGCAGCCTCTCGGTCGTTCTCCCCTCGAGCCCGGCACGCCTCGGCGAGCCGCCCGCTCCAGGGCGCCGAGCGGCTCGAGGGCCTGGTCGCCGGCCCGGACGACGCGGTGCGCCTCCTCGAGGGCATCTGGCTGGTGGAGGCGGAACGCCTCCGCGAGGTGAGCCACGGCATCGCGGTCACCCGCGAGGGCCACGGCTACGACGCCGACCGCGGGGAGCTGTGGTTCTCCGGGGATGCCGCGGAGGCCGTCCTGCTCGAGCTCGACGCCCGTCGCCGGGCACTCGCCGACGAAGCCGACGAGCTCCGTGCCCGCGCGGAAGGGGCCGCGCACGAAGCGGCGGACGCGGCGGCCGCTGCGGAGGCTGCGGAGACCGCCTTCGGAGCAGTGGCCCACCTCCGGGGCCAGCCGCTCGACGTCGAGTTGCTCGCCCGTCTCTCCGCGGTCGCCGAAGGCCTCTGCGAATCGACCGAGCGTGCCGCGGGAGCCGTCGCACGGCTCGAAGCTCCCGTCAATGCTCGCCTGAGCGCAGCCGACCGGCGCTCGCAGGAGCTCGGCGAGGAGATCCGCCGGCTCGCCGGGCTCGAGGCCGACGCGCGGCGGGACGCAGCCGAGGCGCGGTCGCCGAGCGGCAGACGCCGAGGTCGTCCTCGCCCGGCTCGGGGGAGCCGCCGTCGCGGCCGGCGCGGCCGGCGACCGGAGGCGGGACGACCTGGCCGCGGAGGCCGCCGAGGCGCTGGCCAGAGCCGACGAGGCCGCCGCCCGCGCGCCGGGACGCAGCCGACGAGGCGCGGGCCGCGGACGCCGCGCTCGTGGAGCGAGCCCCACGGCGCAGCCGCCTCGATGTCGATCTCCTCGAGCGCCTGGTCGGCACGTCGGAGTCGCTCGGCGACGCGCTCCGGCGCGCCGCCGCGCTGGCCGGCCGCTTCGAGGCGCCCGTCCGTGCACGGGTCGATGCGGGTTCCGCGCGGGCCTCGGGCCTCGGCGCGGAGCTGCGGCGCCTCGGCGCGGCCGAGGTCGAGCTCCGGCAGGCCGCCGACCAGGCATCCGAGCGCGTGACGGCCGTCGAGGTCGAGCTTGCGCGGCTCGACGGCGAGTCGGTCGAGGCCGTGCGGCGGCTCGACGAGGCGGAGGCAGCCGGTGCGGCCGGCGAACCGGCGCCCGAGGAGGCGCCGGAGACCGACCGCGACGAGCTCGCAGCGCGCGTTGCGCGGCTGGAGGCGCGTCGCGAGGCGCTCGGCAAGGTCAACCCCCTTGCCAGGGAGGAGTACGAGGAGGAGAAGGAGCGGCTCGAGCAGCTGTCGACGCAGCGCGCCGACCTCGAGGCGTCGCTCGCCGAGCTCGCCGAGCTGCGCGACGAGTTGACGCAGACGGTGAACCGTCGCTTCGACGAGACGTTCGCCGCGGTCGCCGCGAACTTCGAAGAGGTCGCCTCGACGCTCTTCCCCGGCGGCGAGGGCCGCCTGCGGCTCGTCGAGCCGGACGGGGAGGAGGGCGGTGTGGCCGAGGCGGGAGTCGAGGTCGAGCTCCGGCCGGCCGGAAAGAAGATCACCCGTCTGACCCTGCTCTCCGGCGGCGAGAAGGCCCTCGGGGCGATCTCGTTCCTGTTCGCGCTGTTCCTCGCGAAGCCGTGCCCGTTCTACCTCCTGGACGAGGTCGAGGCCGCCCTCGACGACACCAACATCGCGCGGTTCGTCGAGCTCCTGCGCCGCTACGCGGACCGGGCCCAGTTCGTCGTGATCACCCACCAGAAGCGGACGATGGAGGCCGCCGACGTGCTCTACGGGGTGACGATGGGCGGCGACGGGATCTCGCAGATCGTCTCGCGCCGCCTGCCGCGCGAGGAGCGCGCCGCAGCCACGGCCTGACGTGCTTGCCAGCTAGCGTTCGCCGCCATGTCGCGGACGTGGGCGGAGCTGCTCGGGGACGGACGAGGACGGCGCGCGGGAAGAGGAGGAGCGAGCCGGCTTCTTCTCCCGGCTGCGCGACTCGCTGGGCAAGAGCCGGCGCGCGTTCGCCGCGGAGCTCGGTGCGTCGTTCGACCCCGCCCAGGAGGACGCCTGGGAGCGGCTCGAGATCGCGCTGATCCGCGCCGATGTCGGCGTACCCGCCACCGCGGAGCTCGTCAGGCGACTCGAGGCCCGCGGCGAGCTGACCGACCTCGTGGACGCGCTCGCCGAGGAGGTCGAGGAGCTCTTCGGGGATCCTCCGGTGCTCGCTGCCGCGGAGGAGGCGCCGACGGTCGTCCTGGTCGTGGGGGTGAACGGCACGGGAAAGACGACGACCATCGGCAAGCTCGCGCGCAAGCTCGACGAGCATGGCCGGTCGGTGCTCGTCGGCGCCGCCGACACGTTCCGTGCGGCAGCCGAGGAGCAGCTCGAGATCTGGGCGGAGCGGGCGGGCGCGGACTTCGTGGGCGGCTCGCGCGGAGCCGACCCCGCGGCCGTCGCGTTCGACGCGGTCGAGGCGGGGCGCGCGCGCGGCCGGGACGTCGTCATCGTCGACACGGCGGGCCGGCTCCACACGCAGGGCAACCTGATGGACGAGCTCGCGAAGATCCGGCGGGTGATCGCCGGGCGGCTCGAGGGGGCGCCGCACGAGACGCTCCTCGTGGTCGACGCGACGACGGGCCAGAACGGGCTGCAGCAGGCGCGGCTCTTCGCGGAGGCCGCGGGTGTGACCGGTGTGGCGCTGACGAAGCTCGACGGCTCGGCCAAGGGCGGCGTCGCCGTCGCGATCGCTCACGAGCTCGGGATCCCCGTGAAGCTCGTGGGCGTGGGGGAGGGAGTCGACGATCTACGTCCGTTCGACGCCCGCGATTACGCCCGCGCACTGCTCAGCGAATAGGCGTTCCCGCTGCATTTGAGCGGTTTTTCGTAGCCCGCCTTCGAGGGATTGCACGCCATCCCCCGGAAGGGGTACCCTCGCAGCAGTGACTCGTTCGAAGGGGACCGAACAAGGAGGGAGAAGCGAATGGCTGTAGCGGTGTTCGCGCGGTACCCCGGCTTGAGCCCGGAGACGTACGACGAGGTCGTCGCCTCGCTCGACATGGACGCCAACCCGCCGGCCGGCGCGATCCTGCACATGGTCGGCGAGGGCGACGGGGCGCTCGTGGTCTCGGAGATCTGGCGCACCGAGCAGACGTTCCGGGCGTTCCACGACTTCCGGCTCCTGCCGGCGCTGCAGATGCACGGATACCTCGGGGCGCCGGTCGTCGAGGTCGCCCCGCTGCACAACCTGTTCGCGGTCGAGATGGACACCGTCGAGCGGATGGGCGCTGTGTCACTTCCCGCGACGTACTCGGGTGCGGCGCTCTAGGGAGCGCCGCACCGTCGTGGCGATGTAGTCCTCCGCTGACCTCGCCTGCAGTCCGGTCGCGCGGCCCGCGGCCGCGCAGATCGCGTGGCCACGAGGAACCCCTCACCCGGTGACCGACGAGCCCGGAGTGCTCCTCGCCGGCCCCCGAACCGTCCTGAGCGCTCCTGTCAGCCTCGATCGGACGACGGCTACGACGTGGCCGCTAGTTGTATTTGCCTCTTCGGTACCCAAAGATGCACCGCAGGCGTCGACAAGGGGGTTCAGATGGCTTGGTCATGGGTTCGCGTCAAGACAGGGACGAGCCCGAAGCTGCGGGACTGCATGGGCGGCGACACGTCGGCCGGGAATTTCGAGGGGTGCGTCAGGACGATCGTCGGAGACACGCAGCGGTAGGTCGATGACGTGAAGTTCGAGCCGAACGGCAGGTGGGCTCGGGTTCCTTCTGCGTGGGAGAGCCCGCGGACAGGCTCGCCATCATCCTCGACCTGGAGGCCGAGGACGTGCACGACCTGCTCTCGACCGACGAGATGGAAGAGCCTCCGCGGGGGCGGCTGACCCAGGGGGCGCGACGTGCCGGAGCTGCCGCACGGGACCGTCACGCTCCTCTTCACGGACGTCGAGGGGTCGACCCGGCTCGCCCGGCTCCTCGGCGTCCGCTACGACGAGTCGCTCGCCGCGCACCGGAGCCTGCTGCGCGAGGCGTTCGCCGCGCACGGCGGGGTCGAGGTCGACACGCAGGGCGACGCGTTCTTCTTCGCCTTCGAGCGCGCGCGTGACGCGGTGGAGGCGGCCGCGGCGGGCAGCGCGCGCTCGCAGGGCACGACTGGCCGCAGGGGGAGCCGGTCCGGGTGCGGATGGGCGTCCACACCGGCGAGCCGGAGCTGTCGGCCGGCGGGTACTACGTGGGCGTCGACCTCACACGCGGCGCACGCGTCTGCGCAGCCGCGCACGGCGGCCAGGTCGTGCTCTCGCAGGCGACGCGGGATCTCGCCGGCGAGAGCTTCGAGGTGCGCGACCTCGGCGACTACCGCCTCAAGGGCGTCCCTCGGCCCGAGCGGCTGTTCCAGCTCGTCGCGCCCGGCCTCGGCTTCGACTTCCCGCCGCTCGAGGCCCAGCGGCTCGGGAACCTGCCGCTGCCGCGCACGCCGCTCGTCGGCAGGCGCGAGGAGATCCAGCAGATCCTCGACGCGCTCGGGGGCACGCCGGTGCTGACGCTCACGGGGCCGGGCGGGATCGGCAAGACGCGGCTCGGGTCGAGATCGCACGCACGGTCGTGGAGTCGTACAGCGACGGTGCCTTCTTCGTCGGTCTCGCGGGAGTCGACGATCCGGACGCCGTTCCGGCCGTCATCGCCCGGACGCTAGGCGTCACCGAGGAGCCGGGCGAGACCGCCGCCGACGCGCTCGTCCGTAGCCTCCGCGACCGAGAGCTCCTTCTGGTGCTCGACAACTTCGAGCGGCTGATCGCCGCCGCGCCGCTCGTCGCCGACCTCGTCGCGGCGTGTCCTCGGCTGCGGGTTCTGGCGACGAGCCGCGAGCGGCTGCACGTGACTGCAGAGACCGAGTACGCCGTCCCGTCGCTCGTCGAGGACGACGGCACCGAGCTCTTCCTCGCCCGCGCGGCGCGCGCGCGGGCGCGCGCGCGGCGCCCGCGCCGGGCCCGGCGGAGCTGGACGAGATTCGCGCGATCTGTCGGCGCCTGGACGGGTTGCCGCTCGCGATCGAGCTCGCGGCCGCCCGCGTCCGCCTGCTGCCGCTGTCCGAGATCCTGATGCGCCTGGAGCGGCGGCTCGCATTCCTGACCGGCGGCCCGCGAGACCTGCCGGCTCGACAGCAGACGCTCGTGGCGACGATCGACTGGAGCTACAACCTGCTCGAGCCGGACGAGCAGACGGCGCTGAAGCATCTCGCGGTCTTCGCCGGCGGCTTCTCGCTCACGGCTGCGGCAGGCCGTTCTCGGTGATGACGAGGCCGCGCTCCGCCTGCTGTCGTCGCTTCGCGACAAGAGCCTGATCGTCCCGCGCCGCGGCGGCGACGGCGGGGCGCGTTTCGCGATGCTCGACACGATCCGCGAGTACGCCCTCGAGCGGCTGCGCGCCGGCGGTGAGGACGACGCGGCGCAGCGGCGTGCTTGCCGAGCACCTCGTCGACTGGCCGAGACGGCCTACGACGAGCTCCGCGGCCCGGAGCAGGCGCTCTGGCTCGGGCGACTCGCTGACGACCACGCGAACTTCGACGCCGCGCTCGCCTGGGCACGCGACGCGGGAGAGGCGGACCTGCTGCTCCGCATGTCCGGCGCGCTGTGGCGCTTCTGGTTCGTCCGCGGCCACGTCCGCGAGGGCCGCCGCTGGATCAGCGAGGCGCTGCAGTCGAGCCCGCCCGACCCGACGCCCGCGCTCGGCCGCGCCCTCTTCGGGGGCGGCGCGCTCGCGGTGGCGGAGGGCGACCTCGAGGAGGGCCACGCGCTGGCGGCCGAGCGGCTCCGCGTCGTCAGCGCGCTCGGGGACGACGCCGAGATCGCCAGCGCACTGAGCGGCCTCGCGAACGCGGCCGCCGTGCGCGGCGAGTACGCGGAGGCAACCGAGCTCCTCGAGCGGGCGGCCGAGCATGCCACCCGAGCGCAGGCGTGGCTGCCGCTCGCGAGCACGATGAACAACCTCGGCTACCTCCTGCTCATGCAGGGCGACCTCGCCCGGGCGATCGAGAAGTGTCGCGAGGCCGCACGTCGCTTCGACGAGCTCGGAATGCGTGACGAAGGGGCCAGCGCGGCGGAGAACGTCGCGCTCGGGCTTCTCCGCCAGGGAGACGATGCGGCTGCGCTCAGCACCATGTCCGGGAGCCTGGCGACGTACGCCGAGCTCGGCGAGGACGACGGCGTCTCGTACTGTCTCGATGTCGTCTCGGCGGTGATGCTCCGTCGCGGCGACCCACGGACGGCGGCCGTCCTCGCCGGCGCGGCCGAGGCGCTGCGCGCCAGGACCGGGGCGGCGGCGCCGCCGCTCGAGCAGGCGCTGCACGAGGAGACCCTGGAGCGAGCTCCGGCGGGCACTCGACCCCGAGGAGCTGCGCGCCGCGCTCGCCGAAGGCGGCGCGACCGAGACGAGCGAGGTCGTCGTCCTCGCGTCGAAGCTCGTCGAGCACGGCGTGTCGCACGTCGCCGAGCCCTCCTGAGCCTGAGCGTCAAGAGCGCGGGAGCGGTCCGCGGCACGGGAGGTCGGAGGGGGCCCGGCTACGCTTGTCGGGCCGTGTTCGACGCCCTTGCCAACCGCCTGCAGGACGCCCTCGGCGACCTCGGCCGCCGATCCCGCCTCGACGAGGAGACGGTCACGCGCGCGACCCGCGAGATCCGCCTCGCCCTGCTCGAGGCGGACGTGGACTTCGAGGTCGTCAAGCAGTTCGTCGCCGCCGTACGCGAGCGCGCGCTCGGGCAGGAGGTGCTGAAGGGGCTCGAGCCGGGCCAGCAGGTCGTCAAGATCGTGCACGAG
Source organism: uncultured Actinomycetes bacterium (assembly GCA_963722755.1). Taxonomy (GTDB): domain Bacteria; phylum Actinomycetota; class Thermoleophilia; order Gaiellales; family Gaiellaceae; genus Gaiella. The sequence goes on along the minus strand of CAVROJ010000008.1, from coordinate 71,427 downwards.
GAGCTGACCGAGCTGATGGGCTCGGCCGACTCGAAGCTCGCGTTCGGCCGCCCCCCGACGGTCGTGCTCCTCTGCGGCCTCCAGGGCTCGGGCAAGACGACCGCCGCCGCGAAGCTCGCGCTCCACCTCCGCAAGCACGAGCGCAAGTCCGCCGGGCTCGTCGCGGCCGACCTGCAGCGGCCGGCGGCGATCGACCAGCTGGAGCAGCTCGGCCGCCAGCTCCAGGTGCCCGTCTACCGCACGGACACGACCGACGCGGTCGTCGCCGCGCGCGAGGGGCTCGAGCGGGCGACCGGCGACAGCTGCGACGTCGTGATCGTCGACACGGCCGGTCGCCTGCAGATCGACGAAGCCCTGATGGACGAGCTCGCGAGCGTGCGGGACGCCGTAAAGCCGCTGAACGTGCTCCTCGTCCTCGACGCCATGACCGGCCAGGAGGCGGTCGCCGTCGCACGCTCGTTCCAGGAGCGGATCGCGTTCGACGGCGTCGTCCTGACGAAGCTGGACGGCGACGCCCGCGGCGGCGCAGCGCTCTCGGTCAAGGCGATCACCGGCCGTCCCGTGAAATTCGCCTCCGTCGGCGAGAAGCTCGACCAGCTCGAGGTGTTCCATCCGGACCGGATGGCCTCACGCATTCTCGGGATGGGCGACGTCCTCACGCTGATCGAGAAGGCCGAGCAGGCGGTCGAGCAGGACGAGCAGGAGGAGATGGAACGGCGGCTGCTCCAGGGCCAGTTCACCTTCGACGACTTCCTCGCGTCGACGCGAATGCTGAAGAAGATGGGCCCGCTCCAGGGCGTGATGAAGCTCGTCCCGGGCATGAGCCGCCAGCTCGAGGGCCTCGACGTCGACGAGCGCCAGATGGCGCGCATCGAGGCGATCGTGCTGTCGATGACCCCGCAGGAGCGTCGGATGCCGCACGTGATCAACGGGCCTCGGCGGCGGCGGATCGCCGCGGGAAGCGGGACGACGATCGAGGACGTGAACCGACTGCTGCAGGCGCGCAAGCAGATGGAGAAGGTGATGAAGTCGATGGGGAAGGGGAAGATGCCCGCCCTGCCGCCGGAGCTCATGGGCGCTACCGGCCGCGGCAAGCGCGGACGGCGCTAGCGATTTCACGCGGCTGCTCCCGGGAATTCGGGCACAATGGGCCGTCGCACACACGACGAAGGGATTCGAAGGAATGGCAGTACGCATGAGATTGACGCGTGTCGGGTCGAAGAAGAACCCGATCTATCGCGTCGTCGTGGCCGACTCTCGCTCTCCGCGCGACGGCCGCTTCATCGAGATCGTCGGGCGGTACAACCCGCAGACCGACCCGTCGACGATCGAGCTCGACGCCGACAAGGTCAAGGACTGGCTCGCCAAGGGCGCGCAGCCGTCGGACCCGGTCGCACGGCTGATCAAGGCCGCCGGCATCCAGTAGGCGCGTGGAGGAGCTCCTCGCCTGGATCGCGCGCGGGCTCGTCGACGAGCCTCACGCCGTCCGGGTCGAGCGCGTCGACGACGGCGACGTCGTCGTCCTCCGCCTCCATGTCGCGGACGACGACGTGGGGAAGGTGATCGGCCGACAGGGACGGGTCGCGCGCGCGTTGCGCACGGTCGTCCGCTCGGCAGGCGCGCGCGCCGACAGGCGCTACGTGCTCGAGATCGCCGACTAGCGTGCCCGAGCCCCACGACGGCCTCGTGCCGATCGGCCGGGTGGGACGGCCGCACGGCCTCGACGGGGCGTTCTTCGTCGAGCGCGCGAGCGAGGACGAGCGGCGCTGGGTCGTCGGCGCCACGGTCATGGTCGACGGCGAGCCGGCGGTGATCACCCTCTCGCGGCGGGCCGGCGGCGGCCGCCGGGCGATTCGCCTCGACCGCGCGGTCGCGCGGGGCGCGGAGCTCGCCGTGCCACGCTCCGAGCTGCCGGAGCCCGGCCCGGACAGCTACTACGCGTTCGAGCTCGTCGGCCTCGCGGTGGTCGACGAGAGTGGGCGGGAGCTCGGCCGCGTCGTCACCGTCCACACGGGGCTCGCCAACGACAACCTGGAGCTCGACGACGGCACGCTGGTCCCGTTGATCGAGGACGCGATCCGCGAGATCGACGTCGAGGCCGGGCGGATCGTCGTGGTCGCCGGCTTCCTCGGCGGCTGACCTCGCCGTCGTGGCGGTGAGTGCGGCGCAACCGGGGTCGACAGCCCAGGGGGTACCCTGGGTCGCCGTGCGCGTCGACGTCTTCACGCAGGTACCGCATGCCTTCGGTTGGCTCACCGAGCAGCGGCCGCTGGCGACGGTGCTGGGCGACGAGCTCGAGCTGAGGCTCCTCAACTACCGCGACACGACGCCCCTCCGGTCGGGTCAGGTGGACGACGATCCGTACGGCGGCGGCGCCGGCATGGTGCTGCGGGTCGACGTGGTCGACGCGGCGCTCGAAGCCGCCTACGGCGACACCCGGCCCTCCCGCATCATCGCCCTGACCCCGCAGGGGCGTCAGCTCGATCAGCAGCTCGTCGAGGAGCTCGCGCACGAGCCCGAGATCGCCTTGCTCTCGTCGCGCTTCGAGGGCTTCGACGACCGGATCGTCGTCCCACCTCTGCACCGACGCCGTGTCCATCGGCCCCTACGTGCTGTCCGGCGGCGAGCTGCCCGCGATGGTGCTCCTCGACGCCGTCGCCCGTCGGCTTCCGGGGGCGCTCGCGGAGGGCTCCGGAGAGCTCGAGAGCTTCTCGCCGGAGCTCGACGGAGGGCTCGAGTACCCGCACTACACGCGCCCGGCCACGTATCGCGGCTGGGAGGTCCCGGAAGTGCTCCTCTCCGGCGACCACGCCCGGATCGAGCGCTGGCGGCGCGAGCAGAGCCGCGCCCGGAGCGTCGTGTGAGCGGCGTCGACGAGCGCGAGACACCACGCGACCCCGAGCGGCCCCTCGAAGGCGAGCCGTTCACGGGGAATCCTCTGCCTCCCGCGCCCGAGCAGGCGCCGACGGACGGCAGTGGGCGGGTCGACCCCGGCTGGCCGACCACTCCGGCCGAGATCCCGCTCGACGGTCCGCTCGAGCCCCACGCCGACGAGCCACTGCCCAGACCCGCTGCTCCGAGCCACCGTCACTCGCGCAACCCGGTCGACCGCCTCACCCGTCGCCTTCCCGACCCTCTCCGGGTGATCGTCGACTGGGCCGTCACGATCATCGGCGCCGTCGCGATCGTGCTGCTCGTCAAGGCGTACGTCGTCAATCCGTACCGGATCCCGTCGTCCTCCATGGAGCCGACGCTCCACTGCGCACAGCCCGCCTCGGGCTGCGAGGCGCGCTTCTCCGACCGCGTGCTCGCGAACCGGTTCATCTACCACCTCCGCGACCCGCGCAGGGGCGAGATCGTCGTCTTCGACACCCCCGACGCGGCGCGCGTGAAGTGCGGCGCGGGCGGGACGTTCGTCAAGCGGCTGATCGGGCTGCCCGGCGAGACGGTCGAGGTCCGGCTCGATCGCGGCGAGGGCTACGTGTTCGTAAACGGCAGAGAGCTCGACGAGCCGTACATCGAGCCGGGTCGCCGCTCCACGGAGGAGTTCGGCCCGGTCAAGGTGCCCGCGAGCGGCTACTTCATGATGGGCGACAACCGCTCGCAGTCGTGCGACTCGCGCGAGTGGGGCTCCGTGCCGCGCGACAACCTGATCGGCAAGGTGTTCGCCACGTACTGGCCACCCAACCGGATCTCGCTGCGGTAGCCCGCAGGCCGGGATCCCGACTCTGCGGGCGGCGCAGAGCGCTGAAGGCGGGCCGCTCTCACGGCCGCAAAGCGCCGCATTGTGGCTCTCCGCACCGAGATCATGCACCTCTGCGGTCGGCGGCGTCCGCTATCATCCGCGACCGGTTTCGGCCGACCCTTTTCGCATGAGCACGATCATCGAGAGCCTCGAGCAGCGCCAGCTGCGTGACGTCCCGGACTTCAAGGCGGGCGACACCGTGCGCGTCCATTTCAAGGTGATCGAGGGGAACCGGCAGCGCGTGCAGGTCTTCGAGGGGATCTGCATCAAGCGGCAGGGATCGGGCGTGCGCGAGACGTTCACGGTGCGCAAGAACTCGTTCGGCGTCGGCGTCGAGCGGACGTTCCCGCTCCACTCGCCGAAGATCGAGAAGCTCGAGGTCGCGATGATCGGCGACGTGAACCGCGCGAAGCTGTACTACCTCCGCGGCCGCGTCGGCAAGAAGTCGCGCGTGCGCGAGCTTCGTCAGTCCTAGGTCGGGCTCGCGCTCGGCGGGCACCCGACCGGATTCGAGGCCGTGCGCGCGCTGCTCGTCGCCGCGTGCGCCGTCCTCGTCGTGGCGGGATGCGGCGGGCCGGAGGACGACACGCAGCGCTTCGCGCGCGGCGCCGTCGAGTCGTACGTGGCCGACCAGTCGGCGTACGACGCCGAAGGCGTCCACTGCACCGGCAACCCGCGACCGTGGTTCGTCCAGCGCCAGGCGCGCGTCGTGATCTGCGCCGTGCGTCGCGTCGAAGGCGGCTGCGACTGGTTCCGCGTCGAGCTCACCCCTCTCGCCTCCCGCGTCGCGACCGAGATCCGCCTCGAGTCCCAGAACGCGGGGTGCGTGCTCCCGGCGTAGGCGAGACCGCAGCCTCGCCTACCCGCGGCCACAGAGCCGGCACGAAGCCGGCACGGTCCCGTCCGAGGGCGAGGGATATCCTCGGCCGGTGGCGATCTCCACCGGGCAGCGGCTGCTCCGCTACGACAGGCGCCTCGGGGCGCGGTTCGTGGCGGGTGCGGACGAGGCGGGTCGCGGCTCGCTCGCGGGACCGCTCGTCGTCGCCGGCGTGCTGCTCGACTACGAGGCGCTCCGGGGTCACCGCGTCCGGCCGCTCGCGCTCCTCAACGACTCCAAGCAGGTCGACCCGGCCGAGCGCGAGCGCCTCTGCCACGCGGTGCTCGGGTGCGCGACCGGAGTGGCCGTGCGAGTCATCTCGTCGAACGAGATCGACGCCCGCGGGCTCCACCGGTCGAACCTCAAGGGCCTCCGGACCGTCCTCGCCGAGCTCCATCCGCCGGCGGAGGCCTGCCTCGTGGACGGGTTCAGGCTCGGCCCGCTGGCGCCGCCGCACACGGCGGTGGTGGACGGCGACACGAAGAGCGCCGCGATCGCCGCGGCGTCGATCGTGGCCAAGGTGACCCGCGACCGCCTCATGCGCCGGATGGCCGCCCTCTATCCGCGCTACGGGTTCTCCTCCCACGTCGGCTACATCACGCCGGAGCACACCCGAGCGGTGCTCGCCCACGGCCCGTGCCCCCAGCACCGCCGCTCCTTCCAGAGCCGCGCCTACGTCGAGACCCTCGCCTCGTGAACCGCGGCGAGCGGATCGCTGCCAGGCACTACCGGCTGCGCGGCTACCGGATCGTCGGCGCGAACGTCCGGGTCGGAGGCTACGAGCTCGACCTGATCGTGCGCCGCGGCAACCGGCTGGTGTTCGTCGAGGTCAAGGAGCGCGCGAGGGGCGGCTACGGCGGGCCCGTCGGAGCCGTCGACCGCGAGAAGCGCCGTCGCGTGCGCCGCGCTGCCGGCTCCTGGCTCCACGCGCACCCGGAGGCCGCGGCGCTCGAGATCCGCTTCGAGGTCGCGGCGATCACCGACGGTCGCATCGAGCGGCTCGACCTCGCTCCCGACTGGGCGATTCCCATGCCGCGCGCGGGAATGACGGGAACGCCCGTTCCGTTACAGTGAGACACACACAGAGCCGGGGGGCACTATCCCCGAACGGGCGCGCTCGTCAACACGGCCGTGCGGTGGCGACACCGACGTTCCCGGGCGCGTCGGCCACGCGAAGCGTGGCGGGAGAAACCTCCGGCTGACACGGACACACGTCAGCCGGAAAGGACCGCAAGCACCTCATGAACACCCGTATGCGCACCTGGATCCTGCTCGCCGGGCTCTCGGCGCTCTTCGTCGCCGTCGGCGGCCTCGTCGGAGGTACCGGCGGGATCGTCGCGTTCCTCGCGATCGCCGTCGTCGTTCAACCTCGCGATGTTCTGGTTCTCGGACCGCATCGCCCTCAAGATGAGCCGCGCGCGCCCGCTCGAGCCGGGCGAGGCGCCCGATCTCGTCGCCGACGTGGAGGACATCGCCGCCCGCGCCCGCATCCCCGTCCCGCGGCTGTACCTGATCCCGTCGCAGCAGCCGAACGCGTTCGCAACCGGACGCGACCCCAAGCACTCGGCCGTCGCGGTCACCGAGGGGCTCGTCGCCCTGATGCCCCGCGATCAGGTGCGGGGCGTGCTGGCACACGAGCTCGCGCACATCCGGAACCGGGACGTGCTCGTGACGACAATCGCCGCGATGATCGGCGCGGCCATCTCGGCGATCGCCAACTTCCTGCAGTTCCAGTGGCTCTTCGGCGGAGACGACGACGAGAGCCCGCTCGGCCTGATCGGGACGATCGCGGCGATCCTCGTCGCGCCGATCGCGGCGATGCTCCTCCAGTTCGCGATCTCGCGGCAGCGCGAGTTCCTCGCGGACCACACGGCCGCCGAGCTCCTCGGCGAGGGCCGGCCGCTCGCGGATGCCCTGGGCACGCTCCAGCGCGGTGTCGAGGCGCTGCCGATGCCGGTGAACCCCGCCACCGCGTCGCTGTACATCGCGAACCCCCTCTCGGGGCACGGCATGTCGTCGCTCTTCTCGACCCACCCGCCGATGGCGGCTCGCATCGAGCGCCTGCGCGCGTTCGACGCTGCGCGCGGGTTGTAGCTCTGACCGGACGGGCCTCCTGCGAGGACCGCCGCGCTCGACCGGCGAATACGGTGGCATGGCGGCCACGCAGGAGGCCCTCTACGGCCGGCTCGACCTCGCGCTCTCGTGGTCCGAGACGGAGCTCCCTGAGCGCGAGCGCACGAAGCACGTCCATCGCCTCCACCCGTACCTCGGCAAGTTCGTCCCGCAGCTCGTCGAGGCGTTGCTCGAGCGCTACGTCGCGCCCGGCGGACACGTCCTCGACCCGTTCGCGGGCTCCGGGACGACGCTCGTGCAGTCGCTCGAATCGGGCCGCGACGCGACGGGCATCGACGTGGCGGGCTTCAACTGCCTGCTGATGCGGGTGAAGACGCGTCGTCACAATCTGGACGCCGTCCGTCGTGACCTGCTCTGGGCGCACGAGCGTGCGGCAGCCTTCGAGCCCGACGGTCGGGTCCCCGCGAATGCGTCGCCGTACGTGCGCGCGTGGTACGCGCCGCGCGCGGCGGCCGAGCTCCTCCATTACCGCTCGCTCGTCGAGGAGGTCGCCTCGGCGGACGTATTGCGCGTCGTCCTCACCCGTGCCGCGCGGTCGGCCCGCCGCACGACGCACTTCGACCTCGACTTCCCGCGATCGCCGCAGCTCGAGCCGTACTGGTGTCACAAGCACCGGCGCACGTGTCGGCCGGTCGAGGAGGCGCGGCGCTTTCTCCTGCGCTACACGCTCGACACGCTCGACCGGATCGAGAGCTTCGCGTCGGTCCGGGCCGACGACGTCCACGCCTCGGTGCAGCACGGGGATGCGCGCGAGCTGGAGCTGGGCGGGCCGTTCGACGCGGTCGTCACCTCGCCGCCCTATCCCGGGCTGATCGACTACCACGAGCAGCATCGCTACGCCTACGAGCTGCTCGGGCTGGACGAGCGCCGTGAGGCGGAGCTCGGCCGCCCCGCGCGCGGAGTCGGCCGGGCTGCGATCCGCGCGTACGTCGACGGCGTCGTCGACGTCCTCGCCAACGCGCGACGGCGGCTGGCTCCGGGCGCGCCGGTGTGCATCGTGGTCAACGACCGGCGTGACCTCTACCCCGAGATCCTGCGCCGAGCGGAGCTGCGGCTCGAAGAGCGGCTCGAGCGACACGTCAACCGCCGCACCGGCCGGCGCTCCGGGGAGTACTTCGAGTCGGTGCTCGTCTGCCGCGCGGCCTGAGCAACCGCTCCTTTCAGGATGCTCACATCGCTCCTCCATGCTGCTCGTCGATCCGCTCCCGAACAGGAGGTCACATGCACAGGTTGATCAGGCACCGGCCGTCACCCGCGATGGTCGTCGCGTGCCTCGCGCTGCTCGTCGCGCTGACCGGGACGAGCGTGGCGGCGGTCACGGCGCTCGCGCCGAACTCCGTCGGCACCGCGCAGATCCGCGCGAACGCGGTGACCGCGGCGAAGATCAAGAACCGCAACGTGACCGGCGCCAAGATCGCCAGGAACGCGGTCTCGGGATCGCTCGTCCTGAACGGCTCGCTCACGCGCGCCGACTTCGCCGCGAGCTCGCTGCCCGCCGGTCCGGCCGGCCCGGCGGGTCCCGCCGGTCCTGCCGGCCCCGCCGGCACGATCGGTCCGATCACCGTGCGCCAGGCCGGCGTCGCCGTGCCCGGCGGCGTCGCGCAGAACGCGCATGTACGCCACGCGAGACGGTGTCCGTGAACTGCAACGCCAACGAGAAGGCGATCTCGGCGGGCACGGGCTGGAGCGACGACGCGGCCGACCGGGAGCTGTGGACGCAGCGCCTGACGCCCGATCGTCACGAACAACAACGTGACGGGCTTCCGCGCGACGGGCGGGAACGACAGCGGCAACTCGAGCACGTTCACGCTCTACGTCCTCTGCTACACGGGCTAAGCGCGCTCGACGCTCGGGGAGGGGCGCCTGGCGCGTCCCTCCCCCGATGCCCGCGTCACACATCCGGCACGAACTCGGCGCACTCGCGTCACCGGTTCGACCGTACGGTCGAGAGGTGCTGGGCCGCGCGGTCACGTTCGCGCTCGTCGGCCTCGAGCCGCGCCGCGTCGAGGTCGAGGCGCACCTGCGCTCCGGTGAGCAGCCGTCCTTCTCGATCGTCGGCCTCGCCGACCGCGCCTGTCAGGAGGCCAAGCACCGTGTCCGGAGCGGCGTGCACTCGGCGCTCCTGGAGTGGCCGCGCCAGGCGATCACGGTCAACCTGGCCCCGGCGGCGCTGCGCAAGGAGGGCACGGGCTTCGACCTCGCGATCGGGCTGACGATCCTCGCAGCCTCCGGCCAGGTCCCGTCCGGCCGGCTCGAGGAGCACGTGTGCATCGGCGAGCTCGGGCTCGACGGACGAGTGCGTCCGGTCGCCGGGACGATCGCCGCCGCGGAGGGCGCCGCGCGCTCGGGGTTCCCGCGCGTGCTCTGCGCCGCCGACTCGTCGCGGTGAGGCCGCGCTCGCGGGAGTCGAGGCCGTCGGTGTGCGCCACCTGGCAGAGGCCGTCGGCTATCTCCTCGGGCAGGACGAGATCGCGCCCTCGCCGCCGAGCGACGACGCCCGAGCCGTCGGCACCGCTGCCCGACCTCGCCGACGTGCGCGGGCAGGAGCGCGGGCGGAGGGCGCTCGAGCTGGCGGCGGCCGGCGGCCACAACCTGCTGCTCGCGGGCCCGCCCGGCACGGGGAAGACGATGCTCGGGCGCAGGCTGCCGTCGATCCTCCCGCCCCTCGGACGGGGCGAGGCGCTCGAGGTCACGCGCATCCACTCCGTCGCGGGGACGCTGGCGCCCGGGTCCGGCCTCATCTCGGCGCCTCCGTTCCGGGCTCCGCACCACGGAGCCTCTCCCGCTGCGGTGATCGGAGGCGGCGCCGTGCCCCGGCCCGGGGAGGTCAGCCTCGCGCACCGCGGCGTGCTTCTGCTCGACGAGCTCCCGGAGTTCCCGCGCTCGGTCCTCGAGGCGCTCCGTCAGCCGCTCGAGGACGGCGTCGTCTCGGTCGCCCGGGTCGGAGGGCGAGCGCTCTTCCCCGCTCGATTCCGGCTCGTCGCGACGATGAACCTGTGCCCTTGCGGCGGGCGGGGCGACCCGCGGCTCGACTGCGTGTGCCCGCCCGCTCGCATCGCCGCATACCGGGACAAGGTCTCGCGGGCCCTGCTCGACCGGTTCGACCTCGTCGTCGCCATGCCAAGGCCCGCGGCGGAAGAGCTCGCGGCGGGGCCGTCTGAGCCGTCGGCCGCCGTGCGGGCGCGCGTCGTCGACGGGGCTGCGCGCCTCCAGTCGGCGGCGCCGCGGCGGACAGCGGCGGCATCGGAGCTGCTCGACCGCGCCGTCGACAGGCTGCCGCTCACCGGGCGGGGACGGGCGCGCGTCGCGCGGGTCGCCCGCACGGTGGCGGCTCTCGCGGGCTCCGTGGATGTGCGCCCCGAGCACGTCGCCGAGGCGCTCTCGTACCGATCACCCACGGGCCTCACGAGCCCATGAGGATCCGCTGCCTCAGACGTCGCGACGAGGGGTACCCGCGGCTCCTCGCGCGAGATCCCGGACCCGCCTGCCCGGCTGTGGCTGCGCGGTGACGCGGGGCCTGACCTGCTGGAGCGGCCCTCCGTCGCGATCGTCGGCGCCCGTGCCTGCTCCGGGTACGGCCGTGCGGCTGCACGCCTCCTCGCGACCGAGGCCGCCGCGGCGGGCGCGGTCGTCGTCAGCGGAATGGCGCGCGGGATCGACGGCGAGGCGCATCGCGGCGCGCTCGCCGCGGGCGGGCCGACCGTCGCCGTGCTCGGATGCGGGATCGACCGCGACTACCCGGCCGCCCACACGGGGCTCGCCGGTGCGATCGTGGAGTCCGGCGGCCTCGTCGTCTCCGAGTACGAGCCGGGCGTCGAGCCTGCCCCCTGGAGATTTCCGGCCCGCAACCGGATCATCGCGGGGCTGGCGCGCGCGACGGTCGTCGTCGAGGCGCGTGAGCGTTCAGGGGCGTTGATCACCGCGGACTTCGCGCTCGAGGACGGCCGTGAGGTGCTCGCCGTCCCGGGTGAGATCACCTCGTCGCTCAGCGCCGGCTCGAACGCGCTCCTCCGTCAGGGAGCGACACCCGCGACGTGTGCGGGCGACGTGCTGGAGGCGCTCGGGCTGGAAGCACGCCGGGCCGAGCCAGAGATTCCCGACGACCCGGCCGCGGAAGCCGTCCTCGCAGCGATCGCCGCCGGCGCTGCGACCCCGGATGGGCTGACGCGCGCCACGGGGCTCGACGCAGCCGAGCTCGCCTCCGCGCTCGCGCTGCTCGAGCTCGCGGGAGCCGTCTCGCTCGACGAGGGAGTGGTGCGAAGTACGATCGCCCGGTGAAGCCGTACTGGCTCGACGAGGCTGCTCCCGAGCTGGCGGAACACGAGCGAGGCGGGCCCGTCGACGTGGCGATCGTCGGCGCCGGAATCACGGGGTGCGCGTGCGCTCTCGCATTGGCGGAGGCCGGGCTCCGAGTCAGGGTCGTTGACGCTCGGCGCGTCGCGGAAGGTGCGAGCGGGAGGAACGGCGGCTTCGCCCTCCGGGGCACCGCTGCGCCGTACGACCAGGTGGTCGCCGCCGCTCGGGCGCGAGCGTGCCCTGGCCCTCTGGCAGTGGACCGAGCAGGAGCTCCGGGCGATGGCGGAGGTGGGAGGGGACGCGTTTCGCCGACTTGGCAGCCTGCGCCTGGCCGTGGACGGCGAGGAGCGGGAGGATCTCCGCGACGAGATCGAGGCGCTCTGGGCGGACGGGCTGGAAGCCGAGTGGGTCGACACGCCGACCGGGCCTCTCTCCGGCCGCTTCACCGCGGCTATCCGTCACCCGACCGACGCCGCGCTCCAGCCTGCACGGCTCGTGCGAGGGCTCGCGACGCGGGCATCGGCGGCGGGCACCGAGATCGTCGAGGGGCGGTGGGTGAGCGATCGATCGGGGCTCGAGGCCGAGACCGTGGTCATCGCGACCGACGGGTATCCGAGCGGCCTGCTCGGCGAGCTCGAGGGGCTGATCATCCCGACCAGGGGTCAGGTGATCGCCACGGAGCCGCTGGCGGAGCGGCTCTTCGAGAGCCCGCACTACGGGCGTCACGGCTTCGACTACTGGCACCAGACCGAAGACGGGCGGATCGTGGCGGGCGGCTTCCGCGACGTGTCGCTGGAACGGGAGTTCACGGCCGAGGAGGCCTTGACCGACGACGTCCAGCGGGCGCTGTCGGCCTTCGTGAACGACATCGTCGGGCGAGAGCTCCGGGTCGACTACCGCTGGGCGGGGATCTTCGGCGTCGTGCTCGACTTCCTGCCGGTCGTCGGGGAGGTTCCAGGGCTGCCGGAGACGTGGGTGGCGGGTGGCTACTCGGGCCATGGGAACGTCCTCGGCTTCGCCTGCGGCCGGCTTGTTGCCCGGGCGATCCTGGGTGACCGCGACCCTCTGCTCGACCTGTTCGAGCCGTCGCGCCTACTGGGCTGAGTCGAGGACCGCCGGCGCTCAGAGCTCGACGCGCGGCAGATCGAGCTCGACCGACCTGAGCAGCGCCGCCCGCGCGATCGCAAGGTCCTGGATCGCGAGGCCCGTCGAGTCGAAGAGCGTGACGTCCTCGTCGCTGCTGCGTCCCTGCGCCTCACCCGCGAGCACGCTCCCGAGCTGCGTGACCTCTCTCCGCTCCACGATGCCGGCGGCGACGGCTGCGGCCAGCTCGCCCCCGTGGCTCGCTTGCTCCCAGTCGTCGCAGAAGAGGTGTGCGTGCCCGAGCTCCGCCGTCGCGATCTCCGCCTTGCCGGGGCCGTCCGCGCCCATCAGCGAGATGTGCTGGCCCGGCCGCAGCGAGCCTTCCGGAAAGAGGACGGCGCTTCCGGGGGTCACCGTGATGACCACGTCGCACTCGAGCGCGTGCCGGAGGGACTCCGCCTCCTCGGCCCCCAGCTGAGCCGCGGCGATGCGGCGCTGCGCGTCCACGTCCCACACGAGCGGCGTGCGGCCGTGAGCGACGAGCATGCGCACCGTCTCCGCGCCGTTGACGCCACAGCCGACGACCGCGACCGATGACGCACCCTCCCGCTCGAGGGTATCGGCGGCGAGAACACCGGCGGCGGCCGTGCGCAGCGCGGTCACCGAGGCGGCGTCGAGAATCGCCTCGAGCTGCCCCGTCTCCGCGTTCGACAAGACCACGATCCCGGTCACGGTCGGCAGACCCAGGGCCGGGTTCCCGGGGAAGGACGTCACCCACTTCAGCAGAGCATGCCCACCCCCGAGCGCCGGCATCGCGCGGAAGTCGCCCGCGGGGTAGTTCGTGACGTACACCTTCGGCTGCATCACCCACTCACCCCGGTGGTGGGCGATGAACGCGTTCCGGACGGCGGTGTACGCGTCCTGGGGCGAGACGGCGGCGAGCACCGCCTCGCGCGAGAGCACGGGAACCGACACTAGTAGAAGCCCTCGCGCCTGGAGTAGCGCTCGGCGCGTTCGGCGTCGTACGCCTCCGCGTCGAAGGACGGGTCGCGGCCGCGGTGGATCTCTCCCGACGACGGGAGCTCGCTCCGGTCGACGAAGCGCGTCGGGTCCCACAGCTGCGCGCGCAGGAACGCCTTCGAGCAGTGGGTGAACACCTCCTCGATCTCCACGAGGAGCCCGAGCTTCGGGGCCTTGCCCTCGACCGCGCACTGCTCGAGGAGCTTCTCGTCGGCGACGATCCTCGCGCGGCCGTTCACCCGCAGCGTGTCACCGATCCCCGGGACGACGAAGAGCAGGCCCACGTGGGGGTTCTGCAGGATGTTGCGGAGCGAGTCGGCGAGCCGGTTGCCGGGCCGCTCGGGAAGCAACAGCGTGCGCTCGTCGAGCACGCGCACGAACCCGGCCGGATCGCCGCGCGGGCTCACGTCGCACGTCCCGCCCGGCGAGGAGGTCGCGAGCATGACGAAGGGGGCACGATCGACGAATTGGCGCGTGAGGTCGTCGAGGCGGTCGGCGATCTTCGCCCGCACGAGGTCCGTGGGCTCCCCCAGGAGGTCACGGAGCTCGGATTCGTCCCGGATCGTTCTCATCGATAGTCCTGGCGACACTCGTTCACGTCATCGCGGACACAGGTCGCGAGCGCCATCACCTGAAATGGGGCACCGTCACGTCGCCTTGACCGCGGCAATGAGCTTCACGATCGAGTCCTTTGCGTTGCCGAACAGCATGGTCGTCCGGGGGTCGAGGAACAGCTCGTTGTCGATCCCTGCGAATCCCGGGGCCATGGAGCGCTTCATCACGATCACGCTCGCGGACTTGTCGACGTCGAGGATCGGCATCCCGAAGATCGGGCTCGCCGGGTCGCTCCGGGCGGCGGGGTTGACGACATCATTCGCTCCGATCACGAGCGCGACGTCCGTCTGCGGGAACTCCGGGTTGATCTCGTCCATCTCCTTGAGCTGGTCGTAGGGGACGTTCGCCTCGGCGAGCAGGACGTTCATGTGGCCGGGCATGCGCCCTGCGACGGGGTGGATCGCGTAGGCGACGTCGATGTCCTTCTCCTCGAGGAGCTCCGCCAGCTGGCGCACGTCGTGCTGCGCCTGGGCCACGGCCAGGCCGTAGCCCGGGACGATGATGACCTTGCGCGCGAACGAGAGCTGCACGGCGACGTCTTCCGGGGTGGTCGACCGCACCGTGCGGCCGTCATCGACCCGGGCCGCACCGGCTCCTGCCTGCACCTGGCCGAACGCGCCGAAGACCACGTTCGCGACGGAGCGGTTCATCGCCTTCGCCATCAGCAGCGTGAGGAGCGTCCCCGCCGCGCCGACGAGTGCGCCCGCGACGATCAGCACGGTCGAGTCGAGCACGAAGCCGGTCGCCGAGGCGGCGAGCCCGGTGAAGGCGTTCAGGAGCGAGATCACGACCGGCATGTCGGCGCCGCCGATCGGGAGCACGAACATCACGCCGAAGAGCAGCGCGAGGGCGATCAGCGCGATCAGGGCCCATTCGGAGTCGACCCCCGCGACCAGGGCGACGCCGAGGGCCGCGGCACCGAGCAGGATCGCCGAGTTGAAGAGGTTCTGGCCGGAGAACACGATCGGCCGGCCGGACATGAGCTCCTGCAACTTCGCGAAGGCGACGAGCGAGCCGGAGAAGGAGATCGAGCCGATCAGCGCCGAGAGAACGATCGAGACGATCTCGTCGCCCGCGAGGGAGCCCTCCACCGAGACGTGGAACTCCGAGAGCGCGACCAGCGCCGCCGCCCCGCCGCCGACCCCGTTGAACAGGGCGACCATCTGCGGCATCGCGGTCATCTTCACGGTGCGGGCGCCGATGACGCCCACGATCGCCCCGATGGCGCCACCCGCGGCGATCAGGCCCCAGTTGGAGATGCCGTCGAGCGCGAGCGTGGTCGCGATCGCGATGACCATCCCGAGGCCGCCCACCCAGTTGCCCCTGCGCGCGTGCTTCGGCGAGGAGAGGAACCGCAGCGAGACGATGAAGCAGACGATCGCGACGAGGTAGAGGAGGCCGACGACGTCGGGGTCGGAGATCACGCGTGCCCCTCCAGGTGATGCTGCCTCGTTTCTCGCGTGCGGGAGGCAAGCCAGGCTGGGACGCAGGGAGCCTCGATACCCCACGGTGTCGAGGCGACCGAGGACGACGCATCGCGCCGCCTGTCGCACGCGAGGGACCTGGAGGGCATCGCCTGAAGGGGCACTAACGCTCCCGCCGCTCGTCGGGCCGGCGCTTGAACATCTCGAGCATGCGGTCGGTGACGAACCAGCCACCGACGACGTTCGCCGTCGCGAGCACCATCGCCACGAACCCGACGGCCTTCGTGAAGCCGTCGTCGGCGTGCCCGAGCACAACGATCGCGCCCACGATCACGATCCCGTGGATGAAGTTCGATCCGGACATCAGCGGCGTGTGCAGCATGGTCGGCACCTTCGAGATCACCTCGAAGCCGAGGAAGATGGCCAGCACGAGGATTGTCAGCTCGACGACGAGCCCGAGGTCTGTCATGCGTCCTCCTCGCCGGTGGCGGTTGCCGGCGCTGCGTCGGGGGGCCGGGCCACGCAGGCACCGGCCGTGATCTCGTCCTCGAAGTCCAGGTCGAGCACCCCACCCGGGGCAAGGTGCTCGAGCAGCGCGGTCACGTTGCGGGCGTAGAGACGGCTGGCGTCGGCGGGCATCAGGGATGCGACGTTCGTCAGGCCGACGATCGTCACGCCCGTGTGCGTGATCTCGCGCCCGGGCTCCGTGAGCTCGCAGTTCCCGCCGCTCTCCGAGGCGAGGTCGACGATCACCGAGCCGGGCTTCATCGACTCGACCGCGTGCCCCGGGATCAGCTTCGGCGCGGGCCGGCCCGGCACGGCGGCCGTCGTGATCACGACGTCGAAGTCGGGGAGTCGTTCCTCCAGCGCCTGCTGCTGCTGGGCCTGCTGCTCGGGTGTCAGCTCCTTCGCATAGCCTCCCTCGGTCTCCTCGCCCCGCACGCCGAGGTCGAGGAACGTCGCACCGAGGGAGGAGACCTGCTCCGCCGCCGCGGGGCGGACGTCGAACGCGGACACGACTGCGCCGAGCCGCCGCGCGGTGGCGATCGCCTGCAGGCCGGCGACGCCTGCCCCGATCACGAGCGTGCGCGCGGGCGCGACCGTGCCGGCCGCCGTCATCAGCATCGGGAAGAGCTTCGGGCTGCGGTCGGCGGCGAGGATCACGCCCTTGTAGCCCGCGATCGTCGCCTGGGACGAGAGGGCGTCCATCGACTGGGCTCGCGTGATCCGCGGAATCGACTCCATGGCGAATGCGACGACTCCCCTTGCCTGCAGCCGCGCGATGCCCTCGGCATCCGTGAGCGGCTCGAGGAACCCCACCAAGACGGACCCGGGTCGTAACGCAGCAACTTCCTCTGCCGTCGGCTTCGCGACTCGCACGATCCCGTCGGCGGCGTCTGTCAGCTGCGCATGGTCTGCGAGCTGGACACCCCCCTCCGCGTACCGCTCGTCGGGGAAGCCTGCGAGTACCCCGGCCCCTCGCTCCACCACGACGTCGAATCCCGACGACTGAAGCTTTCCGGCGGCCTCGGGGGTGAGGGCAACCCGGTTCTCGCCGGGCGCCGACTCCCGGGGCACGCACACTCGCATGTGCACGGAATCTACGGGAAGGGTTCCGGCTCCGCGGGGGGAACCAGACAGCCCATGGCCAGACTCGCCCCCTACGCGACCGTGATGGAGGTATGCGATCCCGCCCTCGGGGCGCACGCCGCGCGCGTCTCGGCCAACGCGGAGGTGGTGGCGATCCGGATGGGCTGGGAGGGCGAGAGGCTCGATGCCCTCCGGCTCGGCGCCGCGCTCCACGACGTCGGCAAGGTGAACCTCCGGCCGGAGGTGCTGCGGAAGCCGGGGCGACTCGACGAGGACGAGCTC
Organism: uncultured Actinomycetes bacterium; assembly: GCA_963722755.1. Classification (GTDB taxonomy): domain Bacteria; phylum Actinomycetota; class Thermoleophilia; order Gaiellales; family Gaiellaceae; genus Gaiella. The sequence continues at coordinate 54,362 of CAVROJ010000008.1, read as the reverse complement.
GCGGAGATCCGCGCGCACCCGGTGGAAGGGATGTGGCTGATCGCGGGCGTGCCGACGCTCGCACCTGCGCTTCCGTACGTGCTCTTCCACCACGAGCGCTGGGATGGCCTCGGCTACCCCACCCGCCGCTCCGGCGCGGCGATCCCACTCGAAGGACGGATCCTCGCCGTCGCCGACGCGTTCGACGCGATGACCTCGGGCCGGCCGTACCGGCCGTCTCTCGCACCAGCAGAGGCCGCGGGCGAGATCGAGCGCTGCTCCGGAACCCAGTTCGACCCCGAGGTGGCCGACGCGTTCCTCGCGGCCCTCGACGCGGGCGAGATCGTCTGGGGCTCGGCTGCCGCTGCGGCCTGAGAAGCGTCCGCGCGCTACAGGGTCGCCCACACCTCGAGCTTGCTCCGCGTGCGGCGAATCACCTCGTCGGTGAACGCCGTCGTGCCGTGGTGCCCGCTCAGGTCGGCGGTGCGGACACCCTCCGCCACCGCCTCGAGAGTCGCCTCCCGGATCGCCCGTCCGGCCTGCTGGCACTCCTCGTCCTCCGTGTGCGCGAGGAGCGCGGCGGCGGCGAGGATCATCGCCATCGGGTTCGCGACGTCCTTGCCCTCGAGCGCGGGAGCGGTGCCGTGGGCTGCCTCGGCCATCAAGGCGGTGGGACGGTCGGCCCCCTCGTCGCCGAACGCGACGAGGAGGGACTCCGATCCGGCGATCGAGCCGAACAGCGGCAGGACGAGGTCGGAGAGAATGTCGCCGTCGCGGTTGAGCGCGGGAATCACCATCGGCGCGCCGCTGGACGAGATCAGGAGAGCGAACGTCGCGTCGATCAGCTGCGGCTCGTAGGTGACCTCCGGGTGACGCTCCGCAGCGGCGTCCATCTCCTCCTTCAACATTCCCTCGTAGATCGGGCTGACCGTGTACTTCGGTCCGCCGAACACCTTGGCTCCCGTGCGCTCGGCCTGGCGGAACGCGAATTCCGCGACCGCGCGGCAGACGCGGCGCTCGATCTTCTCGGTGCGAAAAGCGACCTCGTCGTCGCCCGGAGCCCTCACGCCATTCCTTCGCGCCGTACGCGTCGCCGACCGCCATCCGCACGACGGAGATCGGCGAGTGGACGCCCCCGACCGGGAGCACCCCTGGAATCCGCCGTCCGGTGCGCACGATCACCTTGCCGCCGATCTCCTCCCGCAGGATGCGATTCGGCGAGCCGACGTCGTCACGGCCCTCCGGGGTGATCGTCGCGGCCTTGAGCCCGAGCCCGTGGGCGGCAATCGCGCGGGCGGCCTCGTGCACGATCGCGTTCGAGGTCTCGCGCCGCTTCGCCAGCGAGAGATCGAAGCGAGGCAGGTCGAGCTCGAGGCCGAGGACCTCCGGTTGGAGAACGCGAATCGCGGCCTCGAGCAGCTCCTGGCCCGTCTGGTCGCCTTCGAGAACGACGATCGTTCGCGCATCCATCGAGGCGGGAGTGTAGACGGTCGGGCTGCGAGTCACTCGGGCTGGAAAATGTCGGAAATCCGCGCGTATAATGGCCGCCGAGTTCTCATCATCTATCTCGCGGAAACCGCGTCGGCGTTTTTCGCAATTGGAGGGAATCGTGGCACGAAAGACAGTGCTCGTTTGCGACAAGTGCGGCGCCGAAGTCGAGGAAGGAAAGGGCGCGGTCATGCGAGTCACGTTCACCGACGCGCGGCGCGGCGCGAAGGCCGCAGATCTCTGCGATTCGTGCGCCGGAGGCATGCCTGGATCGGCCGTGGCGCGACGGGGACGCAAGCCCAAGTCGCTCGCCTGAGAAGCGCCTCGATCGGTCGAGAAGGCGCTTTCGGCAGGGTACACTCGCGAGGGGCTCCGGCGTCGGCCGGGGCCCCTCGTCTCTCCCGATTCGTTCTCTCCGCTCCGAGCGACTTTCGCGTGCTCTCGCGCCCGTTCGCGTAAGCCGGGACCGGAGAACCGCCCGACTACCATGCGCCGGTGGGACTCTCCCTCGTCGTCGGTCCGGCTCACGCCGGGAAGGTCGAGCTGCTGCTCGACAGGTTCGTCGAGGCGATCGAGCGCGATCCCTGGCTGATCGTCCCGAACCGCACCGACGTCGAGCCGCTCGAGCGTGAGCTGATCGCGCGGTGCGGCGGGCTGCTGGCGGGGACCGTCGGCACGTTCGACACGCTGTTCGAGGTGCTCGCCCACGGCGACGGGGACGGAAAGCGGCTGCTGGGCGACGCCGAGCGCACCGTCCTGCTCCGCGAGCTGGCCGACGCGGCCCAGGGGGACGGAGCGCGCTTCTCGGGCTTCGCCGAAGCGGCCGGCCGCGCCCTCGCCGAGCTCGACGGCGCCCTGCTCGAGCCCGACGACCTCGTCGAGCCGCTCGCCTCCCTCGCGCGGGCGTATCGCGGTCGGCTCGCGGGGCTCGACGCGTGGGATCGCGGGTCGCTTCGGCGCCGGGCGATCGAGCGCCTCACCGGCGAGCTCGATGCGTGGGGCGCGAGCCCGGTCTTCGCCCACGGCTTCGAGGACCTGACCGGGGCGGAATGGCGGCTGCTCGAGGCGCTGTCCGCGCGGGCCGACGTCCATGTGTCCCTTCCGTACGAGCCCGGCCGCGCGGTCTACGCGTCGCTTCGGAGGACGGTCGGGGATCTTTCCGCCCTCGCCGGTGACGCGGTCGTGGAGCTTCCGCCTCGCTCCGGGGAGTTCCTTCCCGCGGGCCTCGCTCACGTGGAACGTGCCCTGTTCGACGACAGCCCCCGTGCGCGCGCCGCTCGACGGCTCGATCCGGTTCCTGGAGGGAGCGGGGGCGCGCGGCACGTTCGAGCTGGTCGCGGAGGAGGCGCTCGACCTGATCCGCGGCGGCACGCCGCCTTCCGAGATCGCGGTCGTCTGTCCTTCGGTCGACGCGGTCAGGCTCGCGCTGGGTGCCGCGTTCGCGGGCCTCGGCGTGCCCGTGGCCTTCGAAGGTCGGGGCCACCTTCGAACGACGCCGTACGGGCATGCGCTTCTCTCCTTGCTCCGCTTCGCCTGGCTCGACGGCGAGCGGCGGGAGCTGTACGCGCACCTCCGGTCGCCGTACTCCGGGCTCCAGCGAAAGGACGTCGACTGGATCGAGGGCCGCCTGCGTGGCAGGGGAATCCGCCGCGGCGACCGGGCGATCGAGGTCACCGTCCAGCTCCGCGACGGGAGGTCGCTCCCGCCGCTCGATCTCGCCCTCGCCGAAGGCCCGCCGACGGCCGCGGTTCGCAGGCTGGCGGCCGCGATGCTCGCGGAAGGCCCACGGCACGACGGCGCCGCCTCTCGGGCCCCGTGCCCGGTCGGATCTGCAGGCGCACGACGCTGTCGCGAGGGCGCTGGACGAGCTCGACGCCCTGTCGGCCGGCGGGTACGAGATCTCCCGGGGGGACGTGCTCGCGACGCTCGAGCGCTCGAGCGTGCGCGGAGAGCCGGCGGGTGCACCTGGCCGGGTCGCGGTTCTCGACCTGATGCGAGCCCGGACGCGGCGATTCGACACCGTCTTCGTGCTCGGGCTCGAGCAGGGCTCGCTGCCGCGCCGCCCGCGCGTGGAGCCGTTCCTCGACGAGGAGTCGCGTCGGGCGCTCGACGAGCAACGGGGTGCGCGGCTCGTGCGGCCGGAGACGGCGAGTCGCGATCGCTACCTGTTCGCCACGGCATGCTCGCGGCCGCGACGCAGGCTCGTGCTCGTCCGCCAGGCAGTCGGCGACGAGGGGTCGCCGAGAGAGCCGAGCCCCTTCTGGGAGGCGGTGCGCGAGCTCTTCGACGAGGACGATGTCCGCCGCCAGACGACGCGCCGCTCGCTGTCGGCCTTGACCCCGGAGCTCGAGGCCGCTCCGACCGAGCGCGAGCGGCTGCGTGCGCTCGCGCGCATCGCAGCCGACACGCCGGCGGAGGCAGCCGCGCTCGCCCGCGAGAACGGCTGGGACCGGCGCTTGTCCCGTGCCTCCCGGGCGTTCGATCGGCCGACGCGCGTGACGCACGAGCGTGCCCTCCGCCTGATGGGAGCCAGGGACGCGTACTCCGTGTCGGAGCTCGAGCGCATGGCGTCCTGCTCGTCGGCCTGGTTCGTGGAGCGCTACCTCCGCCCGGCGACGATCGACAAGCAGATCGACCGCATGCTGCGCGGCTCGATCCTCCATGCGGCCCTGCAGCGGTTCTACCAGCAGCTTCCGAGCGCTGTCCCCGGCGCCGACCGGGTCACCGGGGCGAACGTCGAGCAGGCCGTCTCGCTGATGCGTGAGTGCGTCGCCGACGCCGTCGAGACGGGCCTCCGCATCGACGCCGGAGACCTCGACCGGCGCGAGCTGGAGCAGGGGCTCCAACGCGACCTCGAGCAGCTCGTGCGCGATGAGGCGGCCTCGAAGTCACCCTTCGTGCCTCGTCACCTCGAGGTCTCGTTCCGCTCCTTCGAGCTCGAGCCCGGAGTGGTCGTGAGCGGCAAGATCGACCGGGTCGACGGCGACCCGATGGGAGCGCGCGGGATCGTGATCGACTACAAGTCGGGAGCGGCGGCGTCGGCCTCCGACATCCGCGACCGCGACCTCCTCCAGCTTCCGCTCTACATGCTCGTCCTGCGCCAGCAGCTCGGGCTGGAGCCGGTGGGCGGTGTCTACGTGCCGGTCGGCGGTGGTCGCCGGCCTCGCGGGATGCTGCGCGCAGGGGGCGACGGGGTGCCCGGCTTCAGCGCCCGCGACTACCTCGAGGCCGACGAGTTCGACCAGGCGGTCGACAGCGCGCGGGAGACGGCTGTCGGGCTCGTCGAGCGCATCCGCGGGGGCGACGTTCGCCACGACCCGCAGGGGGGCGAATGCCCGCACTGGTGCGATCTCTGGCGGATGTGCCGGAAGGACCGTCCGTGAAGGCTGTGCCGAACGACCAGCAGCTCGCAGCGATCGACGCGCACGGGACAGTGTTCGTGGCGGCGGGCGCCGGGACCGGCAAGACGGCCGTGCTCGTCGAGCGATTCGTGCGGGCGGTGGTGGAGGACGGCCTCGACGTCGACTCGCTGCTCGTCATCACGTACACCGAACGGGCGGCCGGAGAGCTTCGGGCGCGGATCCGTTCCGAGCTGATCGAGCGGGGGCGCCCGGACCTCGCCCTCGAGCTGGACGGGGCATGGGTTTCCACGATTCATGGTTTCTGCCGCCGCGTCCTCGGCGCCTATCCGCTCGCCGCTCGGATCGATCCCGCCTTCCGTGTGCTCGACGAGCCGCAGGCGCTCGTGCTCCAGGCAGAGGCCTTCACGGCCGCGCTCGAGCGCTTCTGCGCGGCCGACGAGCCCGACCGCTGGCAGCTCCTCGCCACCTACGGCGCCGTGGGGCTCCGCCAGATGCTCGTCGACGTCTACGCCACGCTTCGTTCGGCAGGTCGTGAGCTCGTGCTCGAGCCAGGGGCGCGGGCGCCGCTCGAGCCGCGCGTCCACGTGCTGCGCGAGGCTGCGGTGTGCCTGCTCGACGACCGTCAGGCGACCGAGACGCAGCGTGGAGTGGCATCGGCCTCCCTCGAGCTGATCGAGGCATCCGTCCTCCCGGAGCGGCTCCTCGCGCTGTCCGAGATGAAGGCCCGAGGTGTCGCGCGCGGCCGCGTTCACCGAGGCGCGGGATGCGGTGGTCGCGGCTGCGCTGGAGGATCTCGCCGCCCGCGACCGCGACCTCCTCCAGGAGCTTCTGGCCACCTTTGGCGCCGCATACGCCGAAGCCAAAGATCGCGAGTCCGCGCTCGACTTCGAGGATCTCCAGCTGCGCGCGCGAGACCTTCTGCGCGACGACCCGGAGGTCCGCGAGCGCGAGCGGCAGCGGTTCCTCTCGATCATGGTGGACGAGTTCCAGGACACGAACCGTCTCCAGACGGAGCTGCTCGACCTTCTCTGCTCCGGGACGTCCACCGACCTCTTCGTGGTCGGCGACGAATTCCAGTCGATCTACGGCTTCCGACACGCCGACGTCGCGGTCTTCCGCGAACGGCGCGCGGCCGCGCCGACCGTCTTGCCGCTGACCTTGAACCATCGCTCGCGGCCCGAGGTCCTGGCAGCCGTGAACGAGCTCTTCGCCTCCGAGTTCGGCGACGAGTTCCAGCGGCTCGAGCCCGCCGACGGAGCGGGCGCCGCGTCGCTGCGGAACGCGTTCGAGCTGCTCGTCACCGACAAGGCCTCGGCGTCCGCGGCCGGCGTGCACTGGCGGCGCTCGGAGGCGCGGCATGTCGCGCGACGAGTGCGAGAGCTGGTCGACGCGGGTGACGCGACCCCGGGTGAGATCGTGATCCTCTTCGCCGCCGGGACGGACGCCGAGTGGTTCGAGGACGAGCTGCGGGCCGTCGGCCTCCCGACCTACCGCGCGGCCGGTCGGAGCTACTTCGGCCAGCAGCAGGTGGTCGATCTCCTCGCGTACCTTCGGCTGCTCCACAACCGCTACGACGACGAGGCGCTCCTCACGGTGCTCGCCTCGCCGTTCGTCGGCGTCTCGAACGACGCGCTCGTCCTGATTCGGGCCGAGGCGCAGCGACAGCCCATCTTCCGGGGCCTCGAGCGGTCGCTGCCGGACGACCTCCCGGAGAGCGATCGCCGCCTGGTGATGGCGTTCAGGCAGCGCTACGAGCGTCTGCTCGACCTCTCGTCCCACGTGCCGCTCGAGCTCCTGTGCGAGCGGATCCTCGCCGAGCACGACTACGACCTCGCAGTCCTGGCCCGTCCCGACGGCCGGCGGCGGTACGCCAACCTGCGCAAGCTCGCACGTCTCGCGCGCTCGTACGAGGAGCTGCGCGGCGCGGACCTCGAGGGCTTCGTGCGGTTCGTCGAGGGTCAGGAGGCCGTGGGCGCGAAGGAGTCCGAGGCCGTCTCCGAGGAAGAGGGCTCGGACGCGGTCCGCCTGCTCACGATCCATGGGGCCAAGGGGCTCGAGTTCAAGGTGGTCGTCGTCGCCGACGCGGGACGTAGCCGGCCGCCGGTCTCCGACATCCTCGCGCTCTCGGACGGGCGGTTCGGGTTCAAGGTGGCGCATCCGGCCACCGGAACCCGCGTGAGCACCGCCTCCTACCAGGACGTGAAGGAACATCGGGACCGCGCGGAGCAGGCGGAGCGCCTGCGCCTCTACTACGTCGCGATGACGCGCGCCATGGAGCGGCTGATCGTGTCAGGCTCGATCGGCGCCCCGGGCGAGGCGGGCGAGGAGACTCCCATCGGCTGGGTGCTGAACAGGCTCGCCCTCGAGGACGAGGCGCGGAGCGAATCGCCGAACGGGCCGGTGGAGGTCGAGCGTGGCGCCGCGACCGTCGTCCTGCGTGTCGACCGCGGCCAGCCCGATCCGACCCCGGTCGCCGACTCGGAGCCGGAGCAGCCGTTGGCGACGGAGACGGGTCAGCTCGCGCTGTTCGAGGGCTCGGGCGAGGCATTGCCGCCCCGCGCGCCGCGGCTGCGGCAGCTGACCGTCGTGCCCGACCCGCCACTCCACCGCGTGACGCGTCTCTCGTACAGCGCGCTCTCGCTCTTCGAGCGCTGCTCGTACCGCTACTACGCCGAGCGGGTGGCCGGAATGCAGCCGGTCGCGTGGGACGTCGGCGGTGGCGACGGCCACGGCGCCCTGCACCCGACCGAGATCGGTGACGCGGTGCATCGCCTGCTCGAGCGGGTCGACCTCGCCGACCCGCGGCCGCCGGATGACCTCGAGACCCTCCTCCGCGCGTGGTACCCGACGATCACCGTCGCGGAGTTCGACCACGTCGCCCGTCACGTGCGGGCGTACGTCGACTCGACGCTCGCGCGGCGGATCGCGGCGCTCGACGGGGTTCGCGTCGAGAGGCCCTTCGCGTTCGAGCTCGACGGCGTCCTGTTGAACGGCCGGCTGGACGTGCTCTGGCGATCGGGCGCGCAGGCACTCGTCCTCGACTACAAGACGAACGGCCTCGACGGCCGCGCGCCGGCCGAGATCGTCGAGGCCGAGTACAGGTCTCAGCGGATCGTCTATGCGCTCGCGTGCTTCCGTGCGGGCTCCGACGACGTCGAGGTCGTGTACCAGTTCCTCGAGTCTCCGGAGGCCGTGGTCTCGTCGACCTTCACGCGCGTCGATGTCGACGCCCTCGAGCGGGAGCTCGGAGAGGCCATTGGTCGCATTCGCGAGGGCGACTTCCGGCCCACGCCGAGCCCGTTCGCCTGCTCCGGCTGCCCGGCGCTCGATCGTGTCTGCGCCGGCCCTGCGCTCGGCGGCGCGTACGACGGCGCAGCCGCACCGGAGCTGACGGCCGCGGGATAGCGTCCGGGTCATGCGGGTCGCCGCGCTCTACGACGTCCACGGGATCCTGCCGGCGCTCGAGGCCGTGCTGGCCGACCCGCGCTGTGCCGGCGCCGACCTGATCGTCTGCGGCGGCGACCTGGTCGCGGGGCCGCTCCCCGCCGAGTGCCTCGAGCGCCTCGAGGCGGAGGGCGAGCGCGTGCGCTTCCTGAGCGGGAACGGCGACCGAGAGACCGTCTCTCCGCCGGACGAGGGACCGCTCCGCGAGATCGGCCTCTGGGCAGCCGCCCGCCTCGGCTCCGAGCGGCTCGAGCGGGTCGCGCAGTGGCCGTCGACCGTCGAGCTCGAGCTGGCGGGCCTCGGCCGAATGCTCTTCTGCCACGCGACACCGTCGTCCGACACCGACATCCTCACCGCGGCGACGCCCGACCAGGATGTTGCGGCCGCGCTCGCCGGGACACCCGCCGACGTGGTCGTCTGCGGTCACACACACGTGCAGTTCGACCGACGGGTCGGAGCGATCCGCCTCGTCAACGCCGGCAGCGTGGGGATGCCGTACGAGGGCTCGCCCGACGCTCGGTGGGCCCTCGTCGGAGACGGTGACGTGGCGCTCGTCTCCACGCCCTACGATGCGGAGGCTGCCCTCACCGCGCTCGCGGGCACGGGATTCCCGGTGCTCGACGACTGGTACGGCGGTGTCGTGCGGAGCGAGGTCACCGCCGAGGAGGCGACGGCGGTCTTCGAGGGCCGGCGCCGTGGCGCGTAGCTACGTCGGCGAGGCACGGCGTCGCGGCCTCGGATCTCGACGCGAACGGATTCGCCCGATCATCGAGCGGCTCGCCGCCGAGCACGCAGACGCCACGATCGCGCTCAGGTTCGAGAGCGACATCGACCTCCTGGTCTCGGTGATGCTGTCCGCCCAGACCACCGACGTGAACGTCAACCGCGTCACGGAGCACCTGTTCCGGAAGTACCGGCGTCCCGAGGACTACCTCGCCATCCCCGTCGAGGAGCTCGAGCGGGACATCTACGCGACCGGGTTCTACCGGCAGAAGGCCAGGGCGATCCGGGGGGCGATGCGCGTCCTCCTGGAGGAGTTCGACGGCCACGTGCCCCGTCGGCTCGAGGACCTGATGCGGCTTCCGGGTGTCGCGCGCAAGACCTCGAACGTGGTCGCCGCCGAGCTGGGCCACACGCAGGGGATCGTCGTCGACACCCACGTCCGCCGGCTCTCCCAGCGGCTGGGGCTGACGCGCAACGAGGATCCGGTGAAGATCGAGCGCGACCTGCAGCGGATCGTCCCTCGCCCGGACTGGGCGCGGTTTCCCCACCTCCTCATCTGGCATGGACGGCGGGTCTGCGACGCCCGACGGCCGCGCTGCGAGGAGTGCGTGCTGGTCGATCTGTGCCCCTCGGCGCGCGTCGCGGCGAGCCTCCGGCCGCTGCCTCTCGAAGGACAGGGAACGCAGGGTCGTGGTTGACCCGACGGACCCGTCAGGGACGGACCCAGCGCTGCACCACGAGCCTCGTACCGGCGCTCTCCTCGGAGAGGAGCGCAAAACGGGGCGGAGCGACGGTCTGGCGCGCGGTGGCGACTGCGAGCTCGGGGTCCCCGGCGATCACGACGGTGACCGCCTCACCGCGCCCGACCGCGCTCGGCCGGACGTCGGGTGCGTAGTACTCCAGCGCCGGACGCGCCCGCTGCGGTAGGACGACGACGGTGTCGCGCGGCGTCGTCTTCTCGCGCACGAGCCGTGCGGCCGCGCGCCAGTCCTGCTCCGCGTCCTCCGCCGCGGCGGTCGCGAGCGCAGCGACGGCGACGGCGGCGACCGCGGCCAGGCTCGCGAGCCTGAGCCCGCGATCGGGTATCGCCACGAGCCCGACCCCCGCCGCGAGCGCGACCCCGCCTGCGGCGACCGTGAGGGCCGTGCGGGGGAAGACGGGCAGCGCGATCCCCGTGACGAGGACGGCGAGGAGGGGGAATGCGGCGAGACCGGCGACGAGCGCGACCTTCCAAAGGCTTTCTTGCGCAGTGGAGCGCCGGTACAGCGTGATCAGGCCCCACACCGCGAGTGCCGCGACGACCGGGCTCCAGCCGAGGGCGCGCCCGGCCCCGAAGACGACGTCCCCGAGCTCGAGCGGCCCGGCGCCGTCGCCTGCATCGGCCCGGTCGAGGACCGCCGCGGTCAGGAAGAAGGCGCTTTCGAGCACTGCCACGCCGATCGCGGGCACCGCTAGCCGCATGTCCACCTCGCGCCGCGCGACCACGAGCGCGAGGACCTGGGCCGCAAGGGCGCTCGCGGCGATCGGATGGGTCAGCGGCAACGCCACCGCGCTCAGGGCATAGACCACCCACCAGAGCGCGTTCCCCCGTTCGAGAGCCCTCGCGAACAGCGCGCTGGAGACGAGCATCGCCGCGAGGGCCAGCGCGAGAGGGCCGACCGAGCGTGACTGGGAGACGACGCCGACGCTCGAGGCGAGGATCAGCGACGCCGCCGCGCCGGCATGCCTGCCCGCGAGGCGCCGTCCGAGGCGATACGCGGCGATCGCGGCCACCACGGCGGCAACGACCGACGGAAGTCGAACCCAGATCTCGGCGTGGCTCCAGGCCGAGACCGGCTGTAGGAGCGCGAGGTACCCGGCCCGGGCCGGATCGTCGGACAACGCCCGCTCGACCACGTCGGCGAAGGAGCCCTGTGCGGCGCTGACAACCTCGGCCTCGTCGATGTCGAGCGACCGGTGGCCGAGCGCGACCAGCCCGAGCAGCAGCGCGAGGCCAGGACCGAGGAACGGCAGCGCACGGTCGAGCACGGCGAGAGCGCGTGCCTCCACGGCGATCCGCTCACCCGTGGGGGACGGGGTGTGGGCCGGAGCGCTCACCCATCCCCGAGGGTAGCGGCGCAGTCGGCCGGTACGAAAGCCGGGTTACGAGGACGCGGCGACCGGCGTGCGCAGCGCAGCGTGGCGTTGCTCGCTGAGCCAGCGCTCGGCGTCGAGCGCGGCCGCGCAGCCTGAACCTGCGGCGGTGACCGCCTGGCGGTACACGTGATCCTGGACGTCGCCGGCCGCGAACACGCCGGGGATGTTGGTCTCGGTCGACTTCCCGCGGGTCAGGAGGTAGCCGGTGTCGGGCTCGTGGTCGAGCTGGTCGAGGAACAGCGCGGTGTTCGGGTCGTGGCCGATCGCGACGAACACGCCGTCGGCGTCGATCTCGCTCTCCTCGCCGGTCACGGTGTCCTTGAGCCGCACGCCGGTGACCTTGTCGTCGCCGAGCACCTCCTCGACGACCTTGTTCAGCACGAACTCGATCTTCTCGTTCGACCGTGCGCGGTCGACCATGATCGGCGACGCGCGGAACTCCTCGCGCCGGTGGACGACGACGACCCTGCTCGCGAACCGGGAGATGAACAGCGCCTCCTCCATCGCGGAGTCGCCGCCGCCGACGACCACGACGACCTTGTCGCGGAAGAACGCCGCGTCGCACGTCGCGCAGTACGAGACGCCGCGTCCCTGCAGCAGCCGCTCGGACTCGATCCCGAGCTGGCGCGCGGTCGCGCCGGTGGCGACGATCACCGACTCGGCGCGGTACTCGTCGTCGCCGACCCAGACGCGGAAGGGACGCTGCGAGAAGTCGACGCGCGTGACGTCGTCCGTGACGAACGTCGTGCCGAACCGCTCCGCCTGGCGTCGGAAGTCCTGCATCATCGCGGGCCCGAGCACGCCGTCGGCGTAGCCCGGGTAGTTCTCGACGTCCGAGGTGATCATCAGCTGGCCACCCCAGTTGAAGCCCTCGATCACGAGCGGCTCGAGGTTCGCGCGCGCTGCGTAGAGCGCAGCCGTATAGCCGGCGGGCCCGCCGCCGATCACGATCACGTTGCGGACGTCGGTCACGGTCCGACAGTGCTCCCCAGGTCGTTGATACCCCTCACTCTAGGAAACGTCGCGGAGCGCCCGCCTGTTCCAGCGCCGCCCCGGGTCGTCATGCCGCGTGCGCGTCGCGCGGCAGCTCGAGGACTGCTGCCTCGTCGGGCTCTCCGGCGCCGACCGAGCGCGCCTGCCGCTCGATCTGCGCGGGCGACTCGACCTCGCCGGCGACGCCGTGCTCCTCCAGCCGACGGGCCTGGACGAGCACGCGCGACTCGAACGAGCCGACCGCCTCGTTGTAGGCGCCGACGGCGCCGTCGAGCGAGCGCCCCACCTTCGCGAGGTGCCCTGCGAAGGTTCCGAGGCGCTTGTGGAGCTCGGCGCCGAGCTCGTGCACCGCCTGTGCGCTCTGGGCGACCGTCTCCTGCTGCCAGACGGCGGCGACCGTGCGGAGCAGCGTCATCAGCGTGCTCGGCGAGGCCAGCACGACGCCCTGCGCCCACGCGTCCTCGCCCAGTCGGCGGTCGTGCTCGTGCGCGACGCGGAGCAGCGTCTCGTCCGGGACGAACATCACGACGAAGTCCGGCGCAGGGGCGAACTGGCGCCAGTACGCCTTCGCCGCGAGCTTCGTCGCGTGATCGCGCACCTGCCGGGCGTGGGCGGCCAGCCGCGCGGCCCGCTCGTCCTCGTCGCTCGTCTCGAACGCCTCGAGGTACGCGGCGAGCGGCACCTTCGCGTCCACGACGACCTGCTTGCCGCCGGGGATGCGGACGACGAGGTCCGGACGGAGGAGGTCGCCCTCGCGCGTCCCGCGTGGACGCCTGGGCGACGAAATCGCAGTGCTCGAGCATCCCGGCGAGCTCGACGACGTTCCGGAGCTGCGCCTCGCCCCAGCGGCCGCGCACGGACGGCGAGCGCAGCGCGTTCGCGAGGTTGCCGGTGCGCTCGCTGAGCAGGGCGACCTGCTGGCGCAGAGCGCCCGTACGCCTGCTCTCGCGCGCGGTCGAGCTCCTGCACGCGCATGCCGACGTCCTGGAGCGACTGCTTGCAGCGGCGCGACGGTCGTCTCCAGCTGACCGCGCGCCGCATCGAGGTACCGGGTGCCGCTGTCGCGGAACGCCTCCGCCGACGCCGTCCGCACGGCGTCGGCGAGGCTCGCGTCGAAGGACCGCTCGGCCGCCTCGAGGCGCGCGCTCGCGCCCGCGAGCTCGCGCTCCAGCTCGAGCACGCGCTCTCCGCGCGCACGCCGTTCGGCGAGCGCGGAGCGCAGGAGGAACAGGACGCCGCTGGCGCCGACGACGAGGCCGATGAGGAGAGCGACGATCGTCACGAGGGCACCGGACCGTAGCGCGCGGGCCGGACGGAGCCGCCAAGGGCCGTCGCTATCCTTCCCGCTCCATGCCGCCGAAGCCGCGTCCGCACGGGAAGCCCAGGCCCCCTGCCAAGAAAGACGATCGCAGCCGCCTGCTCCTGCTCGGAGCCGGTGGGGTCGCCGCGATCGCCGCTGGTAGCCGTCGCGCTCGCGTTCACGCTCGGAGGCGGCGGAGAGTCGGGGACGCCCGCGCCGCCCTGGAGGACGCCGGGTGCACTCTGACGGCGACCCCCGCCCTCGTCGGCAACCACTCCGTCGCGAACCCGTCGGGCACGTCGAAGGAGTGGAACACGACTCCTCCGACGAGCGGCCCGCACTACCCGACCCCCGTGGTCTACGGCCTCTACGACGAGCCCGTCAACCAGGCGCAGCTCGTCCACAACCTCGAGCACGGGGCGATCGCGGTCCAGTACGGCGAGGACGTGCCGCAGGCGACCGTCCAGCAGCTGCGGGAGTTCACGCAGAGCACCCACGGGGGACGGTCCTCGCGCCGTATCCGGCGCTCGGCGACCAGGTCGCGCTCGGCGCCTGGGTGACGGGCGACGATCCTGCCGAAGGGACCGCGTACCTCGCGAAGTGCGCGTCCGTTCGACGAGGCGGCCTTCAGCGCCTTCTTCGACGCGTACCAGTTCAAGGGCCCGGAGCGCTTCCCGCCGGACACGCTGCCTGCCCGGCCGTAGCTAGCCTCGGCGTGACATCCGCCGCCGGGGTGGCGAAACTGGTCAGACGCGGCCGGCTTAAAACCGGCTGTCCCTACGGGACATCTGGGTTCGACTCCCAGCCCCGGCACCTCGACGTGGGGGAACCCATGGTTCCCCCACGGACCCCTCCTTCGGGCAGCGCATGGCCGATTCGCGTCCGGCCTCCCGGCCGGCAAAGCCGGCCTCCGGCCGCGACGGGGCACATCGGTCGCACTGCGCTGGCGATGCGACGCCCAGCCGGCCTTGCCCGACCGCACAGGCCGACGTCCGCCACGTGGGCCTCCGCCGCTCCGCGGAGCCTGAGACCGTGTCGAAGGAGGGCGTCGGTGCGCGGGCCGAGGCGCTGGCAGTCCCGCGGATACACTCACCGCGCGATGGCGAGCACCGAGCACGTCCCGTCGTTCGCCCATCTCGAGTTCGACACGCCTCTCTACCGCACCGCGGTCGCGCAGTTCGACCAGGCGGTGCCCCACGCGGACGTCGACCCGGGCGTCGCCGAGCGGCTGCGCCACCCCGAGCGCTCGATCATGGTCTCCTGCCCGGTGAGCCTCGACAACGGCGCGCGGGTCGTCTTCCCCGGGCTACCGCGTGCAGCACTCGAGCGTGCTCGGGCCCACGAAGGGCGGGATCCGCTACGACCCCGAGGTCTCGCTGGGCGAGTGCGCCGCGCTCGCCGTGTGGATGACGTGGAAGTGCGCGCTGCTGCGGCTGCCCTACGGAGGCGCCAAGGGCGGCGTGCGCTGCAACCCGCGGGAGATGTCCCGGCCGGAGCTCGAGCGGCTCACGCGCCGGTTCACGTCGGAGCTCCTGCCCTTCATCGGCCCCCAGGAGGACATCCCCGCGCCGGACATGGCGACGAACGAGCAGACGATGGCCTGGATGATGGACACCTACTCGATGCAGCGCGGCCACGCGGTGCCGGAGATCGTCACGGGCAAGCCGATCTCGATCGGCGGCTCCGTGTTCCGCCACGAGGCGACCGGCGCGGGTGTCGTGATGGTGACCGCCCGCGCCTGCGAGCGCCTCGGCTGGAGGCTCTCGGAGCAGCGCTGCGTCGTGCAGGGCTTCGGCAACGTCGGCGGGATCGCCGCGCAGGAGCTCGTCGACCGCGGGGCGACCGTGATCGCGGTGTCCGACGTCTCCGGGGGCGTGCACGACCCGGACGGGCTCGACATCCCGACCATGAGCGCGTACGCGAGCGAGCAACGGCTCGCTCGAGGGCTGGCAGGGGGCAGCGGATCACGAACGAGGAGCTGCTCGAGCTCGAGTGCGACATCCTCGTGCTCGCCGCGCGAGAGGACCAGATCCACGGCGACAACGCACATCGGCTGCGCTGCCGGCTGATCGCGGAGGGCGCGAACGGGCCGACGTCGCTCGAGGGCGATGCCGATCCTGCGCGAGCGGGGGATCCCGATCCTTCCCGACATCCTCACGAACGCCGGCGGCGTCACCGTCTCCTACTTCGAGTGGGTGCAGGACCTCGGCCGGCTGTTCTGGGGCCGCGACGAGATCCGCGCGAAGCTCGCCGAGAAGCTCAACGACGCGTTCGACCGGGTGTGGGAGATCGCCCAGGAGCGGGACATCTCGATGAGGACCGCTGCGCTCGTGGCGGGGATCCGGGACGTCTCGTCGGCGCTCGAGGCCCGCGGGCTCTACCCGTAGAGTGGCCAGAGGGGAGATCGTTGATGGCCGAGGAGCCGACCGCCCGTGTCCGCGACGCGATGATCACCGAGCCGCGTGCGCTGCCGGCGCACGGCCACGGCGCGGGAGGCAGGGGAGGTGCTCACGCCCGCCGAGGTTCGCGCGGTCTTCGTCGTCGGCCCGGGCGGCGAGCTGCTCGGCGTCGTCACGCGCAAGACGCTCGTCGCGCGGGTCGTCGCGGAGGGTCGCGATCCGGAGGCGACGACGGTCGAGGACATCGCCGAGCCGCCCTACTACACGATCGAGGCCGACACGCCGCTCGACGAGGCCTTCCGGTTCATCGAGGAGGAGGACGCCGAGCGCGTGCCGGTGGTCGACGACGGGCGGCTGGTCGGCGTCATCTCCCGCGCGGTGCTCCAGCGCCGCCTCGCCGAGGACGAGGAGCCGGGCGAAGTCGAGCTCGGGCCCTGACCGCGAACGCGGCTGCGCAACGTCGGGGCTCCGCTCAGCGGGTCGGCAGCGGGGTCTCGGTGAGGACGTCCTCGAGGCTGGTGGAGCGCAAGGTATCCGTGAACCGCTCCTGTGCCTTCGCGAGCACGGCATGGAACGGGCACGCGCCCTCCCAGCTGCACACCCCCTCGTGCAGCACGCATCGCTCGGGACGACCTTCGCCGTCGATAGCAAGCACGACGTCGTAGACGGAGATGTCACCGGCGGGGCGCGCGAGGCGGTATCCGCCCCGCGGGCCCGCCTGTGCGTCGAGCACGTCGGCGCGCGCGAGCGCCGCGAGCGGCTGCGCGAGCACGGACAGCGGCGCGCCCGTGACCCGCGAGAGCTCGCGCCGCGGGACGAGCCGGCCCTGGGCGCGGGCGACCTCGAGCATGGCACGCAGGCCGTAGTCAGCCGTTCGGGAAAACCGCAGTCGCATCAGTAGGTACTCCGCTCAACGTTTGGTAAAGAACTGTACTATCGTCGCGGCAGTGAGCGAGGCATTCGCATGACGACCGTTCGCTCCAGGCGCGAGCTCGCGAGCCTGCCGGTCTCTGCGGCGGTCACGACGCGCGGCAAGGAGCTGGCCGCGACCGACACGGTCTCGAAGGCACGAAGGCTGTTCGCCCACCACTCCGTTCGCGTTCTGCCCGTCCTCGACGGGACTGCCTACCTCGGTGCCCTGTCACGGGACTCGCTGCGCGACGACCTCTCCCCCGAGACCCCCGTCGCCGCGATCGCCTCCCGCACCCTGCAGACCGCGCTCGCAGGGACGCCGTCGGCGCAGGCCCTCGCCGAGCTCGACCGAACCGGCGCGACGCGCCTCGTCGTCCTCGAGGACGACGGCGTCACCTACCGCGGGCTCGTCTGCCTGCGGAGCGACCGCCGGCACGTCTGCGTCGACGCGGAGTGTCACGCCGAGAACGTCACGGAGATCGAGGAAAGGACGTACGCTTGACCACCATCAGCACCGAAGCCCAGGTCGCCGAGCTCGTGCTCGAGGAGCCCAGCCGGGCCCGCGTCTTCGAGCGATTCGGCATCGACTACTGCTGCGGCGGCAAGACCCCGCTCGAGGCGGCGTGCGCCGACCGCGGGCTCGACGTCGACGAGGTGATCGCGGCGCTGCGCGAACCGCGGGCGCCCGAGGCAGAGGACGTCGACTGGGCGGACGCCTCCGTCTCCGCGCTGGTAGACCACATCGTCGAGCGCCACCACGCTTACCTGAGGGAGGAGCTTCCCCCGCTGGCGGCGCTCGTCGACAAGGTCGCGCGCGCTCACGGCGACACCCACCCAGAGCTGGCCGACGTGCAGACGACGTTCGCGGGCATTGCGGACGAGCTCTCCGAGCACATGCTGAAGGAGGAGCAGCTCGTGTTCCCGATGTGCGTGGCCCTGGAGGAGGGCGAGCCGCTGTCCGGCCCGCTCGAGAGCCCGATCGCGGCCATCCTGCACGAGCACGACGAGGTCGCGGGGGGCCTCGAGCGGCTCAGAGCGCTCACGTCCGGATACGAGCCGCCGGTCGATGCGTGCAACTCGTACCGGGCCATGCTCGACCGCCTCCGGACGCTCGAGCTCGACACGCACCGGCACGTGCACGAGGAGAACAACGTGCTGCTCCCCCGCGCACTCGCGCTGGAATCGAGGAACTAGGAGAACCAGGACCATGGACGCGGGGCGCACGGCGACGAGGAACCTCACGTTGGCGACGCTCGCGTTCGCGGTCGCCTTCGTGGGCTGGAGCCTGATCGCCCCCCTGGCGAAGGACTTCCAGGACGACCTCG
This sequence comes from uncultured Actinomycetes bacterium, assembly GCA_963722755.1. Classification (GTDB taxonomy): domain Bacteria; phylum Actinomycetota; class Thermoleophilia; order Gaiellales; family Gaiellaceae; genus Gaiella. The sequence continues at coordinate 36,301 of CAVROJ010000008.1, read as the reverse complement.
GCCTGTCGAACACCCGCACGTTGATGCTCACGGCGGTGCCGGTCGTCCTCGGCTCGCTGCTTCGGATACCCGTCGGCGTCCTGACCGACCGGCTCGGTGGCAGGGTGATGTTCCCCATCGTGCTCGCGGTCTCTGCGATCCCCGCGGCCGCGTTCGGGTTCGTCGACGGCTACGCCGCGCTCGTCGTGGTCGGGTTCTTCCTCGGTATCGCCGGGTCCTCGTTCGCCGTGGGCGTGCCGTTCGTGGCCGGCTGGTACCCGAAGGAGCGCCAGGGGTACGCGCTCGGCGTGTACGGCATGGGGAACATCGGCACCGCGGTGGCCGCGTTCAGCGCGCCCGCGATCGTCGAGCTCCTCTCGCGCGAGGCGCTCGGGATCGTCGCAGCGGCGCTCCTGCTCGCGACCGCGCTGGTCTTCTACCGGCTCGCCGAGGACCCGCCCCGGGGCCCCGCCGTCCGGTACGGCGAGGTGCTTCGGTCGGGGTGGAAGCTCTGGCGGCTCGCGCTTCTCTACTTCGTCACGTTCGGGGGATTCGTCGCGATGGCCGTGTTCCTGCCGAAGCTGCTTCGCGACTGGTTCGACCTCTCCCTGACCGACGCCGGCCTGCGCGCGGCGGGCTTCACGGCCGTCGCCACGCTCGCCCGACCGGTGGGCGGGATGCTCTCCGACAGGATCGGGGCGGCGAGCGTCCTCGTCGCCGTCTTCATCGGCGCAGGGGTCGACGCGGGCGTGCTCGCGTACCTCTCCGGCGACCCGACGATCGTTCCGGTGACGATCGCATGCCTCACGCTGGCCGCGTTCCTCGGCCTCGGGAACGGCGCGGTCTTCAAGGCGGTTCCGCACGACTTCCCGCAGGGGACCGGCGCGGCGACCGGGATCGTCGGCGCGGCCGGCGGCCTCGGCGGGTTCTTCCCGCCCATCGTGATGGGGATCGTGAAAGACCACTTCGACACGTACGCGCTCGGGTTCGTCGGACTGCTCCTCTTCGCAGGCGTCTGCCTGGGCGTGTCGCTGTCGATGCGTTCGGCCGGAGGTACGCCGGAGGGAGCCGCGGCGTGAGCCTGCTTCGGCGACCGCTCTACTTCGGGAAGGGCGCCGGCTCGGCCGACGGGTGGAGCGCCCTGCAGTCGGACGGGCGCGAGTGGGAGCGCTTCTACCGCGACCGCTGGCAGCACGACAAGGTCGTCCGCTCCACGCACGGCGTCAACTGCACCGGCTCGTGCTCCTGGAAGATCCACGTCAAGGACGGGATCGTCGCCTGGGAGACGCAGCAGACGGACTACCCGACGAACGGGCCGGACGTGCCGGAGTACGAGCCACGGGGCTGCCCGCGCGGCGCCTCGTTCAGCTGGTACCTCTACTCGCCGATCCGGGTGCGCTACCCGTACGTCCGCGGGGTGCTGCTCGATCTCTTCCGCGAGGCGCGCGACAGGCACGGCGGCGATCCGGTGGAGGCGTGGGCCTCGATCGTCGCGGACCCCGACAAGGCCCGCTCGTACAAGTCGCGGCGCGGCAAGGGCGGCTTCGTGCGCGCGAGCTGGGACGACGTCGTCGACATCGTCTCGGCGGCGCACGTCTACACGGTGCAGCGCTACGGCCCCGACCGCATCGCCGGCTTCACGCCGATCCCCGCGATGTCGATGGTCTCGTACGCGGCCGGGACGCGGTTCCTGTCGCTGATCGGCGGGATCTGCCTGAGCTTCTACGACTGGTACGCCGACCTCCCGCCCGCCTCGCCCCAGATGTGGGGTGACCAGACGGACGTCCCCGAGTCGGCGGACTGGTGGAACGCGAGCTACATCGTCCTCTGGGGCTCGAACATCCCGCAGACGCGGACACCGGACGCCCACTTCATGACCGAGGCGCGCTACCGGGGCCAGAAGGTCGTCGTCGTCTCGCCCGATTTCGCCGGTCACACGAAGTTCGCGGACCACTGGCTTCCCGCCGCCGCCGGGACGGACGGCGCGCTCGCGATGGCGATGGCGCACGTCGTCTTCCGGGAGTTCCACGTCGAGCGGACGGTGCCCTGGTTCGACGAGTACGTGAAGCGCACCACCGACCTGCCGTTCCTCGTCACGCTGCGCGAGCGCGACGGCGCCTACGTCGCCGACCGCTTCCTGCGCGCGTCGGATCTCGGGGACACCGCCGAGAACGCCGACTGGAAGACCGTGCTCCTGGACGCACGGACCGGCGAGGCGGCGGTCCCGCACGGCTCGATCGGCTTCCGCTGGGGCGACGAGGGGATGGGCAAGTGGAACCTCGAGCTCGGCGACGTCGACCCGGCGCTGACGCTGCTCGGGCGCCACGACGAGCTCGTCGAGCTCGACCTGCCCCGCTTCGACGTCGGCGACGCGGGTGGGGAGGTGCTACGGCGCGGCGTCCCCGCCAAGCGCGTCGGCGGCCGACTCGTGACCACGGTGTTCGACCTCATGGCGGCGCAGCTCGGCGTCCACCGCGAGGGGCTTCCCGGGACGTGGCCGACGGGCTACGACGACGCGTCGGAGCCGTACACTCCCGCCTGGCAGGAGCCGATCACCGGCGTCGACGCGGGCCGGGTGACACGGGTCGCGCGCGAGTTCGCCCGGAACGCTGAGCGTTCGAACGGCCGCTCGATGATCGTGCTCGGCGCCGGGACGAACCACTGGTTCCACTCCGATCAGGTCTACCGTGCGATCCTCCAGCTCGTCGCCCTGTGCGGCTGCCAGGGGGTGAACGGCGGCGGCTGGGCGCACTACGTCGGCCAGGAGAAGGTGCGGCCGATCAGCGGCTGGTCGACGCTCGCGTTCGCGCTCGACTGGAACCGGCCGCCGCGCCAGCAGGCGACCACGCCGTTCTGGTTCCTCGCGAGCGACCAGTTTCGCTACCAACGCAGCCGGGCCGACGCGTACTCGACGCCGCTCGGGAAGGGCGTGCTCGACGGGATGCACGTCGCGGACTGCAACGCGCTCGCGGCTCGCCTCGGCTGGATGCCGTCCTACCCGACGTTCGACCGCAACCCGCTGGAGCTGACGCGCGAGGCGGCCGAGGCGGGCATGGAGGCGCCCGCGTACGTCGTCGACCGGCTGAAGGCGGGGGAGCTCCGGTTCGCCGCCGAGGATCCGGACGCCCCCGAGAACTTCCCGCGCGTCCTGACGCTGTGGCGGGCGAACCTCCTCGGCTCGTCGAGCAAGGGGCACGAGTACTTCCTCCGGCACGTCCTCGGCGTCGAGGACGCCGCCGTGCGGAACACCGAGTCGACTCCGGAGCAGCGCCCGGACGACGTCGTCTGGCGCGAGGACGCACCAACGGGGAAGTTCGACCTGTTCACGACGATCGACTTCCGCATGAACGGCTCGGCGCTCTACTCCGACGTCGTCCTGCCCGCCGCGACGTGGTACGAGAAGCACGACCTCTCGTCGACCGACCTGCACCCGTTCGTCCACTCGTTCAACCAGGCCGTCCCGCCCCCGTGGGAGGCCCGCACCGACTTCGACATCTTCGCCCGCGTCGCGGAGCGGTTCTCCGAGCTCGCCGAGAAGCACCTCGGCACCCGAACCGACCTCGTCGCAGCGCCGCTCCTGCACGACACGCCGGACGAGCTGGCGCAGCCGCTCGGCGATGTGCGCGACTGGAAGCGCGGCGAGTGCGAGCCCGTCCCCGGGAAGACGATGCCGAAGCTCCTCCCGGTCGAACGGGACTACACGGCGGTGTACCGAAAATGGCGCGCCCTCGGGCCGCTGACCGAGCAGCTCGGCTCCTCGGCGAAGGGGATCCCACTCAAGCCGACGGTCGAGATCGACGAGCTGCGCGCGGCGAACGGCGAGGTCGACGGACGGCCGGCGCTGACCCGCGACGTGCACATGTGCGAGGCGATCCTCGCCCTCTCCGGCGTGTCGAACGGCCGGTTGGCCGTCCAGGGCTTCAGGGGGCTCGAGCAGCGGACGGGGACGCACCTGGCGGACATTGCGGAGGAGCACGCCGACGTCCGGATCACGTTCGGCGACACGCAGGTGCAGCCGCGCAAGGTGCTCGCCTCCCCCGAGTGGTCCGGCATGGAGTCGCGTGACCGCCGCTACAACCCGTTCACGATCAACGTCGAGCGAGACGTCCCGTTCAGGACGCTCACAGGGCGCCAGCAGCTCTACGTCGAGCACGCCTGGATGCTCGAGTACGGCGAGGGCCTCCCGACGTATCGTCCGCCCCTCAACGTCCTCGGCGTGGTGGGCGAGCAGCTCTCCGGCGACCCCACGCGGAAGGAGCTGCACCTGCGCTGGCTGAGCCCGCACTCGAAGTGGTCGATCCACTCGGAGTTCCAGGACAACCTCCACATGCTGACGCTGTTCCGCGGGGGCCCGGTGGTGTGGATGTCCGACGTCGACGCGAAGGAGATCGAGGTCGCCGACAACGACTGGGTCGAGGTCTTCAACCGGAACGGCGTCGTCACCGCTCGCGCAGTGGTCTCGCACCGGATTCCCCCCGGCGTCGGGCTGATGTACCACTCGCAGGACCGGCACGTGAACGTGCCGAGGAGCGAGCTGTCGGGCACGCGCGGGGGCACGGACAACTCGGTGACGCGGATCTCGATGAAGCCGACGCACCTGATCGGCGGCTACGCGCAGCTCTCCTACGGGTTCAACTACTACGGCCCGACCGGCACGCAGCGCGACGAGATGGTCGCCGTGCGCAAGCTCATGGGGGAGATCATTTACTGATGCAGGTCCGAGCCCAGATCGCGATGGTGATGAACCTCGACAAGTGCATCGGGTGCCACACCTGCTCGGTCACCTGCAAGAACGTGTGGACGAACCGCCGCGGCACCGAGTACGTCTGGTTCAACGACGTCGAGACGAAGCCCGGCGTCGGGTACCCGAAGCAGTGGGAGGACCAGGAGCGCTGGAAGGGCGGCTGGGAGCTCAAGGGCGGGAAGCTCAGGCTCAGGGCGGGCGGCCGGCTCCGCAAGCTCGCGACGCTGTTCTTCAACCCCGAGCTGCCGACGCTCGACGACTACTACGAGCCCTGGACGTACGACTACGAGACGCTCACCACGGCGGGCCCGTCCAAGCACCAGCCCGTCGCGCGCCCCGAGTCGCAGGTCACCGGCCGCCCGCTCGACCTGCAGTGGGGCCCGAACTGGGAGGACGACCTCGCCGGTGCGCCCGAGCTCGCGCGCCTCGACCCGAACCTGCGCGACGGCGTCGAGGAGCACGTGCGTCTCGAGTACGAGAAGGCGTTCATGTTCTACCTCCCGCGGATCTGCGAGCACTGCCTCAATCCCTCGTGCGTCGCGTCGTGCCCGTCCGGGGCGATGTACAAGCGCGAGGAGGACGGGATCGTGCTCGTCGACCAGGACCAGTGCCGCTCGTGGCGGATGTGCGTCAGCGGCTGCCCCTACAAGAAGGTCTACTTCAACTGGTCGACCGGCAAGGCCGAGAAGTGCACGCTCTGCTACCCACGCATCGAGGCGGGCCAGCCGACGATCTGCTCGGAGACCTGCGTCGGCAAGATCCGCTACCTCGGGGTCGTGCTCTACGACGCCGACCGCGTGCAGGAGGCGGCGTCGGTCCCGGACGAGAAGGACCTGCTCCCGGCGCAGCTCTCGCTGTTCCTCGACCCGGGCGACCCGGAGGTTCGCGAGCAGGCGCGGCGCGACGGGATCGCGGAGGACTGGCTCGACGCCGCCCGCCGCTCGCCCGTGTACGCACTCGCGGTCGAGCATCGGGTCGCGCTGCCGCTCCACCCCGAGTACCGGACGCTGCCGATGGTCTGGTACGTGCCGCCGCTCTCGCCGGTGATGAGCCTCGTCGAGGGACCGGGCTCGGAGGCGGACCCCGACGACGTCTTCCCCGCGATCGACGAGCTCCGCATCCCGATCGAGTACCTCGCCAACATGCTCACGGCGGGCGATCCCGAGCCGGTCCGGGTCGCGCTCCGGCGGCTCGCCGCGATGCGCAGCTGGACACGCGAGCGGAACCTCGGCGTCGAGCCCGACGCCGCGCTCGCCGCGTCCGTCGGGATGGAGCCCGCCGCGATCGACGCGATGTTCCGGCTGCTCGCGATCGCGAAGTACGACGAGCGCTACGTGATCCCGCAGACCCACGGCGAGATCGGGATCAACCCGCACTCGCGCCAGGGCGCGTGCGGGCTCGACTTCGAGGGCGGCCCGGGGAGCTGCGGCGCGATCGGGCAGACGAAGGACCCGTTCGGCGCTGAGCCGCTCGCGACGCCGGCTTCCACGTCCCCCGGCGGCTCGAACGTCGCCTTCCTCGACTTCCGGAAGAGCTCGTGAACGCGAAGCTCCTCGCGGTCCTGCTCGTCTACCCGGACGAGGCGCTCGCCGAGGCGCTCCCGGAGCTGCGCGAGGCCGCAGCCGGGCTCCCGCGCGCCGAGCGCCGCGCGCTCGAGCCCGTGCTGGAGGGTCTCGCCGCCACGCCGCTCGCCGGGCTGCGCCGCGCGTACGTCGAGACCTTCGACTTCGACCGGCGCTGCGGGCTCCACCTCACGTACCACACCCACGGCGACCGGCGGCAGCGCGGGCTCGAGCTCGTACGGCTCAAGCGCCGCTACGCCGAGGCGGGGCTCCCGTTCGAGAGCGCCGAGCTACCGGACTACCTGCCCGTCCTGCTCGAGTTCGCGGCCGCAGCGGCCGGAGGAGGGGCGGGAGCTGCTCACGTCGTTCCGGCCGCCGCTCGAGCTGATCCGGGCTGCGCTCCACGATCGCGGAAGCCTCTATGCGGGCGTGCTCGACGCGCTCTGCGAGGCGCTGCCGCGGCCGACCGCACGACAGCTGGACGAAGCGCGCAGGCTCGCGGAGGAGGGGCCGCCCGCCGAGCTCGTCGGGCTCGAGCCGTTCGGCGCGCCCGAGCTCGCGGGGGTCGAGGGTTGAGCAGGGCCGACACGTTCCTGTGGGTGCTGCTGCCCTACGTCGCGCTGACGAGCTTCGTCGTCGGGCACGTGTGGCGCTACCGCCGCGACGGCTACACGTGGACGGCGCGCTCGACGCAGATCCTCGAGCGCCGCCTGCTGCTCGTGGGCAGCATCGCCTTCCACCTCGGCATGCTCGGCGTGATCGGCGGCCACGTGATCGGGATCCTCGTGCCCGATTCGTGGACGAGGGCGGTCGGCATCTCCGACGACTTCTACCACTGGATGGCGATCATCGCGGGCGGCGCGGCCGGGCTCCTGCTCTGCCTCGGCGCGCTCGTGCTCGTCTATCGGCGTCTCAGGATCGACCGCGTCCGGGCGACGACGCTCCGCGAGCGACTGGGTGATGTACCCGCTGCTCCTCGTCACGATCGTGCTCGGGATGCTCTGCACGTTCGTCGGCGGCCTGCTCGACGAGTACCACTACCGCGAGACCGTGTCGCCCTGGTTCCGCAGCGTCTTCACCTTCGACCCGAAGGGGTCGCTGATGGTCGACGCGCCGTTCGTCTACCAGGCGCACGTCACGATCGCGTGGCTGCTCTACGCGGTGTGGCCGTACACGCGGCTCGTGCACGTCTGGAGCGTCCCGGTCGGCTACCTCACGCGCTCGCCGATCGTCTATCGCGCGAAGCGCGGCGCGACCCGCACCGCTCTGCGCTGAGCTCACCCGTTCAGCAGACGGAGATCCCCTCTCCGAGGACCGACACGTGGCGCGGAGCGTCCGCGAACGATCGTGGATGATGCGGCGGTGCCGCTCGAAGGAAAAATCGCCGCGGTCACGGGCGCCGGTTCGCCTCCAGCCGAGCCCGGTCAACGGCATGACGCTCTGCCAGGGCAACGTCTGCCTGATGACGGACGACCTCCCGGCCGCGATCCGCCGGTTCGGCTCGCAGGGCAGGATCCATTTCGTCCATTTCCGCGACGTCCGCGGGACGCCGGAGCGGTTCGTCGAGACGTTCGTCGACGAAGGGCCGACCGACATGGCGGCATGCATCCGCGCGTACCTCGAGAGCGGGGTGGAGGCGCCGCTCCGCACCGACCACTCGCCCACCCTGGCCGGCGACAGCTGGAGCGTCCCCGGCTACCCCATGCTCGGAAGGCTGCACGCTGTGGGGTACGTGCAGGGTCTGCTGGCCGCGCTCAACAGCAGGTGAACGCCATCGGCGGGACCGCGCCCTCCTCGGGCTCCGGCAGCTCGGCGGCGGCGAGCGCGGCACCATCAAGTAGGTCGCGCTCGCTCACGTCGATCGCGTGGAGCCCATAGCGATCCAGGATCTCGCGCAGCGCTATCAGCCCGGCGACGATCACCGGCGCACGCGCGGGAGCGAGGCCGCGCACGCGCTGGCGCTCGGTCAGCGGCATCGACGCCAGCTGCTCCGTGATCGAGGCGACGGAGTCGCGCGTGATCTGCCGTCCGTGGACCGTCGTAGGGCCCTGGAGCGCGATCGCCGCCGCGGTGGTGACGGTTCCCGCCACGCCGATCGCATGGCTCACGGCGAGGTCTGGGAGGAGCGAGCGGACGTGGGCGGCGCATGCGTCGAGCTCCTCGGACGCGGGCGGGTCCGCGAGGAGGAAGCGCTCCGTCAGGCGTACGCTGCCCGCCTCCGTGCTGACGGCCCAGGAGATCCGGTCGGAGCCGGCGGTGACGAGCTCGGTGGAGCCGCCGCCGATGTCGATCACCAGCGTCTCCGCGTCCAGCTGACGGTCGTTCGCGACCCCGCGCAGCATGAGCTCCGCCTCCTCGCCGCCGTCCAGCAGACGCGTGGTGAACCCGTAGCTCCACTCCACCTCGCCCAGGAACGCCTCCCCGTTGTCGGCGTCCCGGACAGCGCTCGTCCCGACCGCGAGCACGCGCTCGGCCCCGAGGCTCTCGGCCTCGCGCCGGTAGTCGACGAGGACGTTCCTCACGCGAGCGATCGCGATGGGTAGGAGGATCCGCCGCCGGTCGACCGACTCACCGAGGCGCGTGATCTCCTCGCGCCGTACGACGACGTCGAGCCGTCCGTCGTCGACGTCGGCGACGAGCAGGCGGGTGGTGTTCGTTCCGAGGTCGACGGCCCCGACGCGCATTCGGGGAGACGCTACAAGCCGTGCGTCGTCGGCGCGGCAACGGGCGCCCAGGATCGCTGTCGTGCGAGGTCAGACGCCCGGGAGGAACCAGAGCAGCCGGCGCACCGTGTGGCGGGCTTCGCGGATCGCCTGGAGCTGGACCTCGAGCCTCGCGCGCGAGGCCGCGAGGCGCGCCGACGCCTCGCTCAGCTGCGACCCGGAGGCGCTCGCGCGGTCGAGGTGCGCCTGGATCCCCGCCGAGGCCTCCGCGATGCGCGCTGACTCGGCGGAGAAGCTGCGCCCCGTCCGCTTGATCTTCCGCCAGAGGGCGAGCCCGCGAAGGACGGCGTAGACGAGCCCACCGAGGATCCCGGCAACCAGCACTGCGAGGGCGATCCAGAAGGCCACGACGGTGCTACCATAGTGGCCGCGACGCGGGGTGGAGCAGTCAGGTAGCTCGCCGGGCTCATAACCCGGAGGTCGCAGGTTCAAATCCTGCCCCCGCTACTAGAAAGGCCCTGCAAGCAGGGCCTTTCGTCGTTCGAGGGGGTGAAGCGCCCTGCTCGACGTCGAGACGATCACCTTGACCCGACGCGGTCGGACGAGGAGCCAGTCAAAGCTCGGCGTGGCTCTCGACGAAGTGCTCCGGATCGAGCCCCACCCGACGATGCGCACGTAGGACACGGTGGATCGCGGCCCTGCTCGAGCCGTGCGGAAACGGAGGAGGGGCGACCGTAGCCGCCCCTCCGTAACGCGACGTGCGTTGCCTCAGTTCGTGCCGGTCTTCGCCTTCTCGGTCTTCACGCACTGCCCGAAGTTCTTGTAGTCCTGCGCGAACTTGGTTGCGTTCTCGGACTGCTGCTTCTTACAGGCAGCGTTCGCGGCATTCTGCTCCTCGGCGTCCTCGCGCTTTTCGGCCTTTGCCTTCGCGGTCGCCGAGACGCACTTGCCAAAGGCGTTCTTTCTATTCTTGTTGGTGCCGTACTGCGTCTGGAACGCGTCGACGCCCTTCGCCTCGCGTACGGCCTTGCAGTACTTGGCTGCGTTCTTGAAGTCGGCCGGCGTCGGATCAGCTGCAAGCGCCGACGGGACGAGCACCGCGCCAATCAGTGCGCAGATCGTCAACGTCCGTTTCACCAGATACCCCCTCGCGTCGCCGCGCGTCAGTCGCTCAGGATGAGCGATCGAACCGTAAGTGGTCGGCGAGACGCTGCCAATCCCCCTGCTTGTAAAGAGTCTTTGTCCCGAGCACCCCCTGTGCGTGCCCTCCAATCGTCACAAAGACCGGAAACCAGCGGTAGGCATCTGCTCGAGCACGTCCCCCGAGCCGTTCCCGACTCACCGAAGCGACCATTGACTCCAATACTCCGAAGCGCCGGCCTGGTCGTCTACTGACATCGGTTCGACCGCTGAAGGATGGCCGGACGTGGGGACTCCAATCAAGAACCTCAGTTCTCCAGATTGGTGACCGGGGGTGCTCGAACGCACCTGAAAAAGGTTGGCCCCGACAGAGTCGGGGCCAACCTGTGCTTCAGGACGAGCGACTACTCCTCGGTGAAGAAGCCGTGGTCGCCGTTACACGCGAAGCCGGGATGCGGAATGGGCGCTCCAGGGACCTTCCCTGGATTCAGCGCGCTCGGGTCGGAGAATCCCATCCGAACGTCCTGACCGTACGACTGCGTCCGACCGCCGGGGCCCTCCTCTGGATCCCCTTCCGGGAAGTCATTCTGCCCCGAGAAGACGCAAATCGAGTTCGCGTGCGCAGGGCCCTGCGTGGGCTTGCCGTTCCCGGTGACCTCACCAGCGAACGCGGAACCGGCACCCAGGGCCACCACGGCAGCGATGCAAGCCGCCATGGCGAGTATTCGCCTCATCCCCATATCTACCTCCCCTGTTTGGCGACGCCCCCACGGCGCCAGCCGCGTAGACGACGTTACTCCTCGGTTCTGGGACGTGCAAGCAGTCCAGCGTTCGATGGTCGTCCACTCGTCAGCCTCCGGGCCACACGGCTATAGGCTTGATGTGAAATTCCTGCGCGGGCGTGGATGCCGCCTCGGGCAAGGCTGGCCTGAGACGGCCCCGCGGGGCGCCCATTTCGCATCAAGCCTCTAGGGCTGTCTGGACGAATGTCCAGTGATTTGGCGAACGCAGGTGATTACCTTGAGACGTAGAAAGCCGAACGAACGTGGGACCTGATCCAGAACCAGTAAGCCCTTGACCGAGAGGGTGCGGCAGGTGTCGAACGGCACCACCACATGGACGGTTCGGTACACCGTGAGCGGCGATGACCGAGCGCACTACAAGGTGTTCCACGACCGGGCAGCGGCGACGCACTTCGCGCGATGGTGGGAGCAACGAGGCGAAGGTTTCGAATCTGTCGTTCTGCCTCGTTGACGGGTACCGTCCTGCGGCTTAGAGCTCGAATCGGAATGACGCTTCGTCGGCGGGGCGCGCCCGGGCGAGTGCGATCCCAAGGACGCAGGGAGCCTCGATATGCAGGCATATCGGGACGACTGAGGACGAAGCAGCGCGCCGCTCGGCGCGTTCCGACGGCACAGCCCGCTCGACATCCTCATAACCCGAAGGTCGCAGGTTCGAAACTTCGCCCCCGCTATGACAAACCCCCGGAAACCGGGGGTTTGTCGTTTACGGGGCGGTGTGCGAAGCCCTCGGCTTCACGCGGGCTGACCGGGTTGCTCCGGTCCGATGCGGTAGGGGCGCATCATCTCGTTGTCTTCGTGCTCGACGATGTGGCAGTGCCAGACGAACTGGCCGGGCGTCTCGAACCGGCCTTTCACCCTGGTGACCTGTCCGGGGTAGGCGATGACCGTGTCCTTGAGCCCGGTCTCCCATGGCTCCGGCGGGGTCGGCACGGATCCGGGCACGACCTGAACCGCCCCGCTTTCCTCGTCCACGACGATGTCCTGGCGGTTGACCACCTCGAAGGCGATCTCGTGGATGTGCATCGGGTGGGCGTCCGCGGTGGCGTTGTACAGCTCCCAGATCTCGGTCGCGCCGAGCGGCGGGGTTCTCCGACACCGCGTCCTTCCACATCTTCGCTACCCACGCTCCGGCCCGACGTTGGGGTCTCCCGCCACCGTGCCGAGCAGCGCCTCGGCCGGCGCATCGTCGAAGTCCTCCGACATCTCCTCGAGCAGTGCCAGCGGCCGCGTGACGGTCGCCGGTGGCAGCGGCGCGATCGCGGGCAGCTCGCAGGAACTGCGGCGGCGTCGAGTCGTCGGCATCGACCGCGGGCACGACCCGGAACCGCATGATCTGGCCCGTCGTATCGGGATCGGCGAGGTCGAAGTCACTCCGGCGGTTCGCCCCCGCCGAACGGCTCGTCCGGGCCGATGTTCCCGAGCACGTAGTTGCCGACGGGCACGTTCGTGAAGTCCACGATCGTGTCCGCGCGCTCGGCGAGCCCCATCAGGAGGTGGTTCCCGTTCACGGCGGTGAGGTTGACAGGGGCGGCGAGGAAGCCGCCTTCGTTCCCGATCTGCCATACCTCGACGCCCGGGATTCCGCTGAAGTCGAGGATCAGGAAGCGCGACTGGCAGCCGTTGAGGAAACGGAAGCGATATCGGCGCCGCTCGACCGTCTGGAACGGCCAGGTGTTGCCGTTGACCATGATCATGTTGCCGAAGAACTCGGGGTTCCAGATCGGCGAGATGTCGGTATCCGGGATGTACGGCCCGGCGATCTCGTCGAAGAACGCCCGGGTGTCGGGATAGAAGAGCGAGCCGTCGTCGTTGAACGAGCGATCCTGAATCGCAATCGGGATCTCCCGGTAGGTCTTGTTCGGGCGGGAACTTGTCGTTCTCGCGTGGCGCGGGGCCGGGCAGCGACGCCCTTGCCTCCGGTTCGGCTGTCGAGCACCGCATCATCGCCGTCGGGGCCGCCGCGGATGATGAAGAAACCGGCCGGGCCCGCGTACACGTTGAGCCGCGTCATGCCGAGCGCGTGATCGTGATACCAGATCGTCGAGGCCCGGTTCTCGTTCGGGTACTGGAACGTGGCGAAGCCCGGCCCCCACTCGACGCCGTACGCCGCGGCCGCCTTGCCCGCGAAGAACTCGTACCACGTGCCTTCCGTTGCGTAGCCCGCCGGGATGCCCTTCGCGGCAGGCAGATACCACGCCTCCGCGTAGCCGTCGCTGTCGTCGGCCACACCGACTGCGCCATGCACGTGCGTGACGATCGGCACCGGGCCCGTGTAGGGGCCAGGGGTCGCGGTGAACGTCGGCCGGCTGTCACGGTCCGATCGGTGCCGCCGGGCGGGTTCGCCCAGTGCAGCGTCGGATCGACCGGCAGCAGATGCGGCAGGAACGTCCCGTTCGCGTCCACCAGCTCGTTGATCCACTTGACCCGCACCGGCCTGTTCCACATCGCCTCGATCGTGAGCGAGGGGGCGTTGTGGATCAGCAGCCCACGGTTGCTCCGCGCCGCTTTCGGCGCCGTAGCCCCATACGGTCGTTGCCGGCAGCCCCGCGGGCAGGATCTGCTGCGTGAACTGCCTCATCGAGATCTCGTAGTAGTCGACGTTCTTGCCCCCGCGCTGGACGATCGTGTCGGCACGGGGCATCACCGGCGGGATCAGCATCGGTGTCTGGAACTTCGGGACCACGGCCGGATCGAGCGTGCCGCCCGGAATCTGAGCCAGCGCAACGGGCGCGCTCACGCCTGGAACCCGCCCGAAGAGATAGAAGCCGGCACCCGCACCTCCGACCCAGGCGACGAACGTCCGCCGCGAGAACCGCCGCATTGTCTCCATGACTCAGCCTCCCCCGATTGCTCTCTCCGCGCTGCCTACCGTCCTCCCCGCATGGGAGGAGATGTCGCCATCATGCCGCGAACAGGCCGCGCATCTCATGCGCGGATCATCCGCCGTGGGCGCGTCGGGCACATCAGGGATTCGACTCTCCCCGGGTGTGGGTTTTCCGCGAGCCTTGTCTGGCCCGAGAAGCGCGGAACGACAGAGATCCGGCGGTAGGGAACCGCCTGGGGATCCGTCTCCGGCCGTTTCTCCGTGGTTTCCGCCTGCGCCGAGCTTTCCACCCCGCTCGCCCGCCTGAAGCAGATCTTCCCGGACGGCGTCTGCGACTGCCCGAAGGGAGACGCGGGGCTACCGCCCCGAGCTCGAACGCGAAGGGGCGCTGAGGCGCGCGGCGCAACCGACGAGGGCTCTGCGCACGGTGCGTTGCCGCGTCGGCGCGGGCGCCTGACCCTCAGGCCTCCGCGTGGTCGACGGACAATGGACGTGCCACGTCGCGGTCTCGCCAGAAACGGCGCGCCCAGAGGGCGACGTACACCAGGGCGACGAGCACCGGGACCTCGATCAGCGGGCCCACGACGCCCGCGAGCGCCTGCCCCGAGGTCGCCCCGAAGACGCCCACGGCGACCGCGATCGCCAGCTCGAAGTCGTTGGAGGCGACGGTGAACGCGAGGCTCGCGGTCTGCGCGTATGGCAGGCCGCTCAGCTTGCCGATCACGAAGCCGGCGACCCACATGCCTGCGAAGTAGACGAGCAGCGGCAGCGCGATGCGCGCCACGTCGAGCGGCTGGGAGGTGATCGTGTCGCCCTGGATCGCGAAGAGGAGCACGATCGTGAACAGGAGCCCGTACAGCGTGATCGGGCCGATCCGGGGGAGGAAGCGATGTCTCGTACCACTCGCGGCCTCTGCGCTCGAGGGCGATCCGGCGAGTGAGGAACCCGGCGGCGAGCGGGATGCCCAGGAAGATCAGCACGGTGCGCGCGACCTCCCAGATGCCCACCTCGAAGCCCTGGGTGTCCAGCCCGAGCCAGCCGGGCAGGACGGTGAGGTAGAAGTAGCCGAGGAGGGAGTACGCGGCGACCTGGAAGACGGCGTTGAAGACGACGAGGATGGCCGCGCGGTCGCGGTCGCCCCTCGCAAGGTCGTTCCAGATCAGCACCATCGCGATGCAGCGGGCGAGACCCACGATGATCACGCCGGTGCGGTACTCGGGCTGATCCGCCAGGAAGAGCCATGCGAGCGTGAACATGAACAGCGGGCCGATCACCCACGAGAGGAACAGCGACGTCCCGAAGAAGAGACGGTCGGAGACGCCGTCGGCCCGTCTGCGCCCGAGTTCCTCGTAGCGCACCTTCGCGAGCACCGGGTACATCATCAGCAGCAGCCCGAGCGCGATCGGCAGGCTGACGGTGCCGACGCGAAGCCGGTCGAGGCCGTCGTTCAGGCTCGGGACGAGCGAGCCGAGACCGAGCCCCACGGCCATGGCGATCGCGATCCAGAGTGGGAGGAAGCGGTCGAGCGTCGACAGCTTCCGGAGGACGGCGTCGTCCCGTCCGGGCGCGGGGGCGGTGCGGCGAGCCTCGGCGACAGCCATCAGCCGACGCTCTCCTTGTCGACGCGTGCCCGGTCGTCGAGCTCGCCGACGAGGTGCTCGACACGTCGGCCGATCTCGTCACGGATCTCGCGCACGCGCTCGAGCGGCAGGCCGTGGGGGTCGTCGAGCTCCCAGTCGAGGTACCGCTTGCCGGGGATGTACGGGCAGGCGTCTCCGCAGCCCATCGTCACGACGACGTCCGCCCACTCGCGCGTCCGCGTTCTCCAGCCGGCGTGGCGTCCGGTCGCCGATCTCGAGACCGAGCTCGCGCATGACCTCGGCGACCTCGGGATGGACGGCAGCAGCCGGGCTCGATCCCGCCGAGCGGGCCGCGTGACGGCCGCTCGCGGCGCGCGCGAAGAGCGCCTCGGCGATCTGCGAGCGCCCGGCGTTCCGGACGCAGACGAAGAGCACGTTCACCTGTGCGCCCGTCGCGGTTCCGTCCAGGGCGCCGAGCCGACCGTCGACGCCGAGGGTGGGGATCGCGAGTCACGAGAGGGCATCTAGCAGCACCCCGCCGTCTCGGCCGGCTGGATCACGGGAAGGCCCTTCGACTCCGGGCTCTCGGTCTTGCGCGCCTTGACGATCGCGCCGTGCATCCCGTCGGCGACCTGCTGGGTGAAGGCGACGGAGATCTCCTCGAACCCGGCCGCCTCGAGGCCTGGCGACGTACTCGGACTTCGACAGCGCCCCGGCGATGCAGCCTGCGTACGACCCTCGCTCGGCCCGCTCGGCCGGCGAGAGCCTGTCCTCCGCGACGACGTCGCTGATCCCGATCCGGCCGCCGGGCTTGAGCACCCGGGCGATCTCGGTCAGCACCGTCGCCTTGTCCGTCGAGAGGTTGATCACGCAGTTGGAGATCACCACGTCGACAGAGGCGGCGGGCAGCGGGATCGCCTCGATCAGCCCCTTGAGGAAGTGGACGTTCCGCACGCCCGGACTCGCGCGACGTTCCGCTGAGCGAGCGCGAGCATCTCGTCCGTCATGTCGAGCCCGTAGGCAGTCCCGGTCGGGCCGACCCGCTTCGCGGACAGGATCACGTCGATGCCCCCGCCCGACCCGAGATCGAGCACGGTCTCGCCCTCGCGCAGCTCGGCGACCGCCGTGGGGTTCCCGCAACCGAGGGAGGCGAGGACGGCGGTACCGGGGAGCTCGTCGCGCTGCTCCCCCTCGTAGAGCGCTTCTCCGAACGAGGACGCGTCCGTCTGGCCGTCCGCACAGCACGAGCCGCTCCCGCAGCTACCCGTCGCTCCTTCGGTCACGGCGCGGGCAGACTCGGCATAGCGTCGCCGAACCTCCTCGCGCAGGTCCTCGGCAGTGGTCGTGGTCATCAGCAGCACACCCCTTTCAGGTCGGCGACCGCCGCCAGCTTCTCGACGGCGTCGCGCTTCAAGGTGAAGTAGGCCCACTTGCCGCGCTGCTCCCGTTCCAGGAGACCGGCGTCGACCAGCTTCTTCAGATGGTGGGAGACGGTCGGCTGGGCGAGGCCCAGCGGCTCGTAGAGCTCGCACGCGCACACCGGCTCGTCGCTCGTCGCGACGAGGTTCACGATGCGGACGCGCGCGGGGTCGCCGAGCGCGCGGAACAGCTCGGCCGTGGCGTTCGCCTCGGCGTCGCTCATCGCCGCGGTGGAAAGCGGGGCACAACAGGCAACCGGCTCGAGCGTGGTGCTCACGACGACGACCTCCATGACTGTAAGGACTTCATATCGATGATGATCAATATATCGAAGACCATCGATGCGTGTCAAGTAGGCCGCCGCGGTTGCGTCGTGCAGGTTTCGGCGAGCTATGGCCGCGGGGGCAGCTGCTGTACCGCCCAGCGGTTGCCGTCAGGATCGTCGAAGAAGACGAACGAGCCCCAGGCGAAGTCCTGGACGTCGCTCACGTCGACTCCGCGCTCGGCCAGCTCCGCGCGGGCGGCGTGGACGTCCGAGACCACGAGCTGCAGCTGCGCGGAGCCCGGGGCCGACTCGGTGATCCCGATGCCGAGGGCGATCGAGCAGTTCGATCCCGGCGGCGTCAGCTGCACGAACCGCAGCTGGTCCGTGACCGTGTGATCGTGGTCGGGCGTGAAGCCGGCCTTCTCGATGTAGAACGCCTTCGCGCGGTCGACGTCCGACACCGGGATCGCCACGAGCTCGAGCTTCCAGTCCATCGTTCGTCCTCCTCGTCGGTGGTGCGCTGAGCTTCCGGGAACCTACGTGCCGACCGCGCCGTCGGCCAAGCGTCTTCCAGCCGCTCCCGCGGCAGGCACTGTCCCGTCACATGAACGACCTCGCCGATCCTGAGACCACGCGCTACCTGCAGGAAGTCGTCCGGCGCCTGCGCGCGATCCTCGGCGACGAGCTCGTCGGGGCCTACGCCGGCGGTTCGCTCGCGCTCGGTGGCTACGACCCCGGTCGCAGCGACGTCGACGTCGCGGTGGTCTGCCGCGGCCGACTGGCGGACGAGGCGAAGCTGGAGATCGTGCGCGCGCTACGTCACGAGGCGCTGCCCTGCCCGGCGAGGGGGCTCGAGCTCGTCGTCTATCCGGAGTCGACCGTACGCGAGGCGACGCCGGACGCCGGCTACGAGCTGAACCTGAACACCGGGCGCTCGATGCCGTTCCACCTCTCGCTGTCGCCCGGGGACGGCGAGGCCGAGCACTGGTACGGCATCGACCGCGCGATCGTCCGCGACCACGGGTCGAGCGCTGTCCGGGCCGCCTCCGCACCGGCTCTTTGCGGCGATGCCGAAGGCGATGCTGCTCGACCTCCTGATCGAGTCGCTTCGCTGGCACGAGAGCGCCGGCGTCGCCCGGGAGGACGATGCCGTCCTCAACGCGTGTCGCGCATTGCGCTACGCCGCGGAGGAGACCTGGTCGTCGAAGGCGGAGGCCGGTGAGTGGGCTCGCGGGCGGGTCGACGACGCGCCACTCGTCTCCGACGCCCTGGCCGCGCGCACCGATGATCGGCGTCTCGACCCCCGACGGAGTCGCCGCGTTCCTGGAGACGGCGCGGAGGTCTCTCGAGGCGATGGCGAACGCCCACGACGGCTCGTCACCTCCTTGACACCGGCTTCGGAATGCCTCTACGTTGGCTGTGCCGCATGAGCTGTGACAATCCGTTACGTCGTCCTGCGACCGGTAGCGGGCTCCCCGCGAGGGTGGTGGGCAATCGACCTTCTCGTGGGCCCCTCTATCTCTTCGCGGGAGAAACCGTCTATCACTTCGCAGGAGAAAGTGACATCCCGTCTAGAGAAAGGACGTGGGAGAGGTGAAGCATCTTTCCAAGCGCTTCGTAGGCAGCGTGGCCGGGGCGTTGGCCCTCGTCGCCTCGCTGGCTGTCGCGGCGGCAGGGACCGCCAGTACCGAAACCGCCGCCGCGCCGGCGGTCAAGCCGCCGAATGTCCCGAACGCGAAAGCCTTGAAGGCCAAGTACGGAGGAACGTCACTGACGTTCCTCGGTGACGGCCCGGTGGGCAAGAGCCACACGCGCGACAAGCTGCTCGTGGCGAAGTTCTCGGCGGACACGGGCATCAAGGTCAAGCTCGTGCCGCATCCCGTCGACTCGTCGGCGTCGTACTCGCAGCTGGCGCGGACGTTCTCGGGCAAGTCGTCGGCATTCGACGTGATGATGCTCGACGTCACCTGGCCCGGCGCGTTCGCGCAGTACCTCGTCAACCTCAAGCCCGCCCTGGCGAAGGAGGCGAGGGCGCACTCCGCGGGCATCATCAAGAACAACACGATCGGTGGAAAGCTCGTGGCGATGCCCTGGTTCGGCGACTTCGGCATCCTCTACTACCGCACCGATCTCCTGAGGAAGTACGGGTACTCCTCGCCGCCCAAGACCTGGGCCCAGCTCGGCACGATGGCGAAGAAGATCCAGGACGGCGAGCAGGCCTCGAATCCCAACTTCTACGGGTTCGTCTACCAGGGGAATGCGTACGAAGGCCTGACGTGCGATGCGCTCGAGTGGCTGGCCTCGAGCGGCGGCGGGAACTTCATCGACGAGGGCAAGGCGTCGATCAACAACCCGAGAGCGGTCGCGATGATGAACCTCCAGCGCAGCTGGGTGGGGACCATCACGCCACGGGGCGTGACGACGTACCAGGAAGGTGAGGCCGACTCGGCGTTCGGCGCCGGCAACGCCGCGTTCATGCGGAACTGGCCGTATGCCTACGCGAAGAGCCAGACGGGCCCCGTCAAGGGCAAGTTCGACGTGACCGTCCTCCCGCGCACCGGGAGCAACCCGTCGGTCGCAACGGTCGGCGGCTGGCAGCTCGGCGTCTCGATGTTCTCCAAGAACAAGGAGGCGGCGATCGAGCTCGTCCGCTACCTGACGAGCGCGCCTGTCGAGAAGTTCAACGGCATCTACAACAGCAACGTGCCGACGATCCCGGCCGTCGCGCGTGACGCGGCGGTGCGCAAGGTGAACCCCTGGCTCAAGCCCGAGATCGCGAATGTCGCGCGCGTGACTCGTCCCACGGTCCTGGGAACGAAGTACGCGCAGGGCTCACAGATCATCTACCAGGGTCTGAACCAGATCCTCAACGGCCAGGACGCGAAGAACGTCCTGCCGGGGATCGAGCAGCGGCTCAACCGACTGCTGCGCTAGGAGCCCAGCCCCTCACGAGGATGGGGGCGTGCACGCCCCCATCCTCGCCGTACGCCAGGAGACGATGAGCGCGATCCCATCCACGACGGAGCGGCGCCCCCGGCCCCCGCGCCGGCGGTCCGCGAGACTCCAGCGGAAGCAGACGCGCCTCGCCTGGCTGATGCTCTCGCCGGCACTCGCGCTCGTTGCGCTGGTTGCGCTCTACCCGCTCGGTCAGACGATCTACGACAGCTTCACGAACCGCCAGTTCCTCGAAGGGATCGAGCCGACCGAGTTCGTCGGGCTGCAGAACTACCGCGACCTGCTCGACGACACGATCTTCCGCGACTCCGTCGTCGTCACCGTGAAGTTCACGGCGATCACGGTCGCCATCGAGCTCGTGCTCGGGCTGATCATCGCGCTCGCCGTCAACTCGGGCTTCAAGGGACGGGGCGTGATGCGGGCGATGATGCTGGTGCCCTGGGCGATCCCCACCGTGGTCGCTGCGCAGATGTGGAAGTGGATGTACGACGACGTCTTCGGCGTCATCAACGACGCGCTCCTGCGACTGCACCTCGTCGACGAGCCGGTCGCGTGGATCTCCCAGAGCAGCACGGCGCTCGCCTCGGTCGCCGCCGTCGACATCTGGAAGACGACACCGTTCGTCGCACTGCTCCTCCTCGCCGGCCTCCAGGTGATCCCGAACGAGCTCTACGAGGCGGCGGACGTCGACGGCACGAGCAAGTGGCGGCAGTTCTGGAAGATCACCCTGCCCCTGCTGATGCCCGCGATCCTCGTCACGCTCATCTTCCGCACGCTCGACGCGCTGCGGGTGTTCGACGTCTTCTACGTGTTCTTCGGCTCTCGCCTCGACACGCAGACGATGGCCATCTACACGCAGAACACGATCGTCGCGACCGGGGACGTCGGCTACGGAGCCGCGGTGAGCGTCGCCATCTTCCTGATCATCGGGATGTTCGTCGTCATCTACACGACGTTCGTGCGGGTGCAGGAGCAATGACGTCGGTCGCCGAGCGCGTGACGAGGACGGAGGCGCAGTCCCGCCTGCGGCGAGAGCGGGTCGCGCGCAGGCGGGCTCCTCGCTTCTCGCTTCGGCGCGTCCCCTTCTACATCCTCATCACCATCATCTTCGTGTATGCGGTGTTCCCGTTCTACTGGGCGCTCAGGTCCGCGTTCACCGCCGAGGCCGACCTGTTCACCACGCCGGTGCAGTACATCCCGCTCGATCCCACGCTGGACAACTTCCGCGCCGTGTTCGAGAGCGGCCAGTTCCAGCGCGCGCTCCTCAACTCGACGATCGTCGCCGGGGCGGTGACGCTCATCGCCGTGGCGGTCGGCTCGATCGCCGGATACGCGCTCGGCCGCTTCCGCTTCCGCGGCCGATCCGCGACCCTCTACCTGATGCTGTCGATGACGATCTTCCCGCAGATCGCGATCCTCGGCGCGCTCTACACCATGATCAACCGGGCCGGCCTCTACGACAGCCTGGGGGCGCTGGTCTTCAGCTACATGGTGCTCGTGCTGCCGCTCACCGTCTGGATCCTGACGACCTTCATGCGCGGCCTGCCGAAGGACCTCGAGGAGGCGGCGTACGTGGACGGCGCATCGCCGCTTGCAGACGTTCTACCGGGTGATGCTGCCGCTCGTCGCTCCCGGGCTCGTGACGGCCGGGCTGCTGGCCTTCATCTCCGCCTGGAACGAGTTCCTGTTCGCGCTCTCGTTCACGCAGACGCCCGAGCGCCAGACCGTTCCGGTCGCGATCGTCAGCTTCACGGGCGAGTCTGGGAGCGCGTTCGACCGGCCGTGGGGTCAGATCATGGCTGCGACCGTGATCGTGACGATCCCGCTGATCACGCTGACCCTGATCCTGCAGAAGCGCATCCTCGCGGGCCTGACCGCGGGCGCCGTGAAGGGCTAGATCCTCAGACCGCCAGGCCGGTCTCCGGGTCGAAGAAGTACAGGCGGCTCGTGTCGACGGCGAGCTCGACCGGGCTCCCGTCGGCCGACGGCATCCGCGGGCTCACACGCGCGACGAGCCGGGACGTGCCGGCGGTCTTCCGCGCGGTCGGCTCGACCGGAGCGGCCTTGGCGCCGTCGTCCGTGTCGAGGTCGACGGGGATGACGCCGGCAGCCTCGACGTCGAAGTAGACGAGCACGTCCGCGCCGAGCGACTCGCTCAGCGCGCAGATCGTCTTCAGCCGGCGGTCGGGCGGGGTGTCGGGCGCGGCGCGGACGTCCTCGAAGTCCTCGGGACGGATACCGAGCAGGACGGTGCGACCGACGTACTGCTCGAGCGCCGGCCGCCCACGCTGAACGGTCTCGTCGACCGCGAGGCGGTGGCCGCCGAAGCTGACCGTGAGCCCGCCGTTCGAGCCGGCGAGCTCCGCCTCGACCATGTTGATCGACGGTGAGCCGATGAAGCTCGCCACGAAGTCGTTCACGGGCCTGCTCGTAGAGGCCCTCCGGAGTCGCGACCTGCTGGAGCCGGCCGTCGAGCATCACCGCCACCCGGTCGCCGAGCGTCATCGCCTCGATCTGGTCGTGCGTGACGTAGATCGTCGTCACCCCGAGCCTGCGTTGCAGGTCGTGGATCTCGACCCGCATCTGGACGCGGAGCTTCGCGTCGAGGTTCGAGAGCGGCTCATCCATGAGGAACGCCTCCGGCTCGCGTACGAGCGCGCGGCCCATCGCCACGCGCTGCCGCTGACCGCCGGAAAGCGCACGCGGCTTGCGCTTCAGGAACTCGGCGATCTCGAGGGTCTCCGCCGCCTCCCGAACGCGCTTCGTGACCTCCGCCTTCGGGAGCTTCCGGTAGCGCAGCCCGAACGCGAGGTTGTCCTCCACCGTCATGTGCGGATAGAGCGCGTAGTTCTGGAACACCATCGCGATGTCGCGCTCCTTCGGCGAGAGGTCGTTGACCACGCGGTCGCCGATCCGGATGTCCCCCTCGCTGATCTCCTCGAGCCCCGCGAGCATCCGCAGGGCCGTCGTCTTGCCGCAGCCCGACGGGCCGACCAGCACCATGAACTCCCCGTCGTCGATCTCGAGGTCGAAGTCCTCTACGGCCCAGGTGCCGTCGTCGTAGATCTTCGAGACGCCCTCGTAGGCGATGCGAGCCATCCGCGATCCTCCTCGAGCGCGGAGTCTAGAGAGACCCGCCGCACGTCACGGGTCAGAGGCGCGAGCGTGGCAGGCCCGGTCTAGGGCGCTCGGCGCCCGCGCTGCGCGCGTCGCAGCGCGTCGAGCCTGCGCCGGTCTCGCTTCGTCGGGCGTGCCCCGAGCTCTGCGCCGAGCGGCCGGGCGAGCCTCCGCTCGCACTGCGCGCTGCTCGCGTCGCGCGATCGACTCGGGCGTCTCCTCGTACAGCGTCGCTGCGACCGCCGCCGGGCCGCGCTTCTCCGCGACGGCGCGCACGACCACGCGCGCGGCGGGTGTCCCCCACGGTCACCTCGAGGCTGTCGCCCGGGCGAACGTCCTTCGACGGCTTCACGCGGCCCCGTTCACGTGCACGCGGCCTCCGAGCACCGCCTCCGTCGCGGCGCCGCGGGTCTTGAAGAAGCGCGCCGCCCACAGCCACCGGTCGATCCTCACCTGATCCAACGCGCGACCATGATCGCATCCGGGGATCTGGATCCGGCACGACCCGTACGTATGGTTGTCCCGGGCCGATCGGTATCACCGGAGGCGGACCGAGTCCGAGAAAGGGGTCCCATGATGCGCCGCACGCTGCTGCTGACGTCCTTCGTCGCCCTCGTCGTCGCCTCCGCCGCCTTCGCGAAGGCCTCGTTCCCGGACGTGATCGCCCTGCCCGAACGGCTGGCAGCCCGAGGGGATCGCCATCGGCGACTGGCACGACCTTCTACGTCGGCTCGATCCCGACCGGCGCCGTGTACCGCGGTGATCTCCGCACCGGGAAGGCTCGACGCTCGTCCCGGGCGCGCCGGGACGCGCGGCGATCGGGATCGAGCACGACGCGGGCGCCTGTTCGTCGCCGGCGGCGCGACCGGCAAGGCCTTCGTCTACGACGCCCGGACACGGTGCGCTGATCCGCGAGCTCCAGCTCGCGACCGGCACGGGAGCGACGTTCGTCAACGACGTCGTCGTCACGAAGCGCGCGGCGTACTTCACCGACTCGCATCCGCGCCGTGCTCTACCGGGTCCCGTTCGTCGCAGAACGGCGCGCCTGCGCAGTCGGCGCCAGGCGATGCCGCTGACGGGCGACTTCCAGCTCGTCGGCAGCTTCAACCTGAACGGCATCGACGCCACGCCGGACGGAAAGGCGCTCGTCGTCGTCCAGAGCGCGACCGGGAAGCTGTTCACCGTGATCCCGGCGACCGGCGCGACGAGCGGATCGACCTCGGCGGAGCGACCGTCGCGAACGGCGACGGTCTCCTGCTCCACGGGCGGACGCTCTACGTCGTCCAGAACCGGCTCAACCAGATCGCCGTCGTCTCGCTCGGCAAGGACCTCGCGTCGGGCAGGGTCGCGCGCACGATCACCGACAGCGACTTCGACGTGCCGACGACTACCGACCGGCACGGCAACTGCTGTACGCCGTGAACGCGCGCTTCGGGACGGCGCCCGCTCCGTCGACGACGTACTCGGTGGTGCAGGTGCGTCGCTGAGGCGCGGCCGCCACGGGGGCTGTAGATTGCTTGCATATGCAAGCAAATCGCATGGAGCTCGGCATCTACACCTTCGCGGAGCTGACCCCCGACCCGGCCACGGGTCGGACGGTCAGCCCCGCTGAGCGCCTCCGCGACCTGCTCGAGGAGATCGAGCTGGCCGACCAGGTCGGGCTCGACGTCTTCGGCGTCGGCGAGCACCATCGACCCGACTTCGCCGTCTCCGCGCCCGCGGTGGTCCTCGCGGCAGCCGCCGAGCGGACCAGCCGGATCCGGCTGACGAGCGCCGTCTCGGTGCTCGGCTCGGACGACCCGATCCGCGTCTTCCAGGACTTCGCCACGCTCGACCTGCTCTCCGGCGGGCGCGCGGAGATCATGGCCGGGCGCGGGTCGTTCATCGAGTCGTTCCCACTCTTCGGTCACGACCTCCGCGACTACGACGCTCTGTTCGCAGAGAAGCTCGACCTGCTGCTGGCGGTGCGCGAGCGGGAACGAGTGACCTGGGCAGGCGTGCATCGGGCGCGTCTCGACGATCGCGGCGTGTACCCGCGGCCGCTCCAGGAGCCGCTGCCGGTATGGGTCGCGGTCGGCGGCACGCCCGAGTCCGCCGTCAGGGCAGGGATGCTCGGATTGCCACTCGCGCTCGGGATCATCGGCGGGCTGCCCGAGCGGTTCGCCCCCTTCGCGGAGCTCCACCGCCGCGCCGCCCGCGAGGCCGGCCACGAGACGCCCGCGCTCAGCATCAACTCGCACGGCTTCGTCGCCGTCACCGCCGAGCGGGCAGTGAACATCTCGTTTGGCCCGTTCGCGACGATGATGGACCGGATCGGCCGCGAGCGCGGGTGGCCCCCCATGACGCGTGAGTCTTTCGACCAGGCCCGCTCGCTCCGAGGCGCGAACTTCGTCGGCAGGCCGCAGGACCTCGTCGAGAAGATCCTCTTCCAGCATGGGATCTTCGGCCACCAGCGGTTTCTCCTCCAGCTCTCGGTCGGGACGATCCCCCACGACGACCTCATGCGGGCTATCGAGCTGTTCGGGACCGAGGTCGCCCCGGCCGTACGGCGCGAGCTCGCGCGGGTCGGCCCCGCGCCGGTCGCAGCCGGAACCAGCCCTACTCGTAGCGGAGAGCCTCGGCCGGTGCGATCCGGGAGGCCCGGAGCGCCGGGGCGAGGGTCGCGAGGAGTGCGACCGCGTACACGAGCGCCGAACACGAGAGCAAGGTCGCCCCACGGCACGACGAAGGCGACGTTCTCCCAGCTCGGCGTCTCGCGCTGGTCCTGGATGATGTTCCAGCCGAGCAGCAGGCCGAGCGCGCGTGCCGACGACGATCGCCGTCAGTGCGACGAACGACGACTCGAGCAGGAACACCGCCTGGATCATCGTGCGCCGGAACCCGATCGCCCGCATCACGCCGATCTGCTGGCGCCGCTCGACGACCGCGCGGGCGCTGATCACGCCCAGCGCCGCGACGCCGACGACGAGGCCGAGCGCCATGAAGCCCTGGATCAGGCGGTTGAACGTCTTGCTGCCGGCCGTGTAGTCCGCGACGACCTGGCGGATCGACTCGGCCTCGAGCCCGTTCGCGAGGAACGCGGACTCGAGCCGCGCGGCCGCCTGGTCGGGGTCGACGCCGGGGCGACCGAGAAGTAGTGGATCGTCGGCGCGCGCCCTGCCGGGGAACGCCGCGGCGAGGGTCGCCTGGGAGGTCGAGATCCCCGCCATCTCGAACGGCGCCGAGTCGGAGAGCACGCCGATCACCGTCAGGCGCGTCCGCCTCCCGGTCTGCGAGTCGACGACCTCGAGCGGGATCGGGTCGAACGGCTCGTCGACGTCCGAGTACATGCCCGGTGATCTCGAAGTCGGAGGGCAGCACCGCGAAGCCGAACTTGTCGCGGTGCGGCACGACGAGGCTGTCGACGACGGCCAGGCCGGGCTCGCGATCGAGCGCCGCCCAGACCTCGCGGGAGCTCGTGTAGCCGTGCGCCATCGACGCCGAGCTCGAAGCGTCGTGTGCTGCAGGAACGACGCGTCGAGCCCGCGCACGTAGTACTCCTCGAGCGGGCGCGCCCGTCCCGAGCTGGCGCGCGTCGACCGCGAGCACGGACTGGCTCCCGACGACCGGGAAGTCGCGCCGCCCGGGCGCCGAGGCGCTCGGTCGAGCGCCGAGCGCAGGTCGTCGATCGCGGCGCCACCGCACCGGTCCCGGCGCGCACCTGGAAGCCGCCGCCGAACGACGTCGACGTTGTCGAGCGCCGCCTGGAACGAGCCGGTCGAGGTCGACCCCGTGACGAGCGTGAACACGACGAGCGTGAACATCGCGAGCGTCGTGCCCGGTCCGGAACCGGCTCCGGAGCGGGTACGCCATCGACATCCGCAGGACCGGCGCGAGCGCCTTGATCCGCCCGAGGACGGCCATCGCCGCGCCGAGGAGCAGTCGGCGTTGTAGACGATCACCCAGACGGCGCCGACGACGACCATCAGGCCGGCGACGATCCACGTCGAGAAGTCCATCGAGAGCGGTCCGAAGACCGACTCCCAGACGCTCCAGGGCAGCATCCAGAGCACGACGTTCGCGCAGTCCGGCCACGGTGAAGGCGAGCCGGTCGGGAACGCCGACGAGGCGCGCGAACGGCACGAGGCTGACGACGACGAGCGAGACGCCGAGCATCAGCGGCGTCGCGGCGTCGCCTGCGCGTGACGGCGAGGAGCAGACCGAGCGACGATGCCGAGCCCGCCGAGCACGATCCGCGCGGCGCTTGCGCACCACCGGCGGCTCGGGCACGTTCCGGATCGCGGCGGCGATCGTCATCACGCTCACACGCCAGGCGGAGAACGCGACCACGATCGAGCGTCAGCAGCACGCCGAGCGCGAACGCGATCAGGAGGCTCTGCCACGTGAAGGCGTACTGCACCTGCAGGCCGGCGTCCGCGTCCTCGGCGCCGAACGCCCGCGCCATCAGGAACGACCATTCCGTACGCGACGATCGCGCCGAGGATCGCGCCGACGGCGGCGGCGATCAGGTCGTACGCCGCGCCCTCGAACGTGAACATCTGGACGAGGTGGCCGCGGCGCGTGCCGATCGCGCGCGCGATCCCGAGCTCTCCGCGGCGCTCCGCCGCGAGCATCACGAAGATGAGGAAGATCAGGAGGATCCCGGCCGCGATCGAGAACGACCCGAACGTCGTGAAGAACGCCATGAACGCGCTCCCGGCCTCGTCGGCGGCTTCGATCGCATCCTGCTTGAGCGCCTTCGCCTCGAGCTCGCGTGCCCGGAGCACGGGCCCGAGCTCGTCGAGCACCCGGTCGGAGAGCGCCACCGCCGCGTCGCCCGTGCCCTCGTTCGAGATCATCACGCCGAGGATCTCGCCCGGATGCCCGTAGAGGCGCTGCGCCTCGTCGAGTGGCAGGAGGAGCGCCGCATCAGCCGTGCCGGCGCCCTCGAAGTCGACGACCGCACGGACGGTCGCGCGGAACGGCTTGCCGGAGGGGTAGACGACGACGGTGTCGCCCGCACGCGCTTCGAGCTCGTCGGCGGCGTCGGCGTTGAGGTAGACCTCGCCGGGCTCCAGCGCGGCGAGCGAGAGCGTGTCGCCGTCCGGGCCCGTGATCGGGGCGAACCCCTCGAGCCGTGCGGGCTCGGCGGCGAAGAGCGTGACGCTGGGCTCCGTCTGGCGGGTCCGCGGCGCCTGGATGGCGACGTTGTCGACGACCGCGCCGAGGACGCCGTCCGTCAGGTCGGGCCCGAGCGGCCGACTCGATCTCGCCGACGACGCCCGCCGGGAGCCAGCCGACGCCGCTCGCCATCCCGAGCTCCCCGGGGATGTCGTCCACCGCGCCCCTCGCGGACACGATCTCGTCGCTCTCGCCGAGCGCTGCGACGGCCGTCGTGCGGATCGTGTGGCTCATCGTGTCGCCGGTGACGAGCGCCGCGGCGACGATCGTCGTGCCGAGCATCAGCCCGAGCACGATCAGGCCCGTGCGCCCGCGCCGGCGGCCGACGTTGCGAACCCCGAGGCGCACGAGGACGGGGTTTCGAAGCACGAGCACGGCCAGGATCCCGAACGCGACGCCCAGCGCGACCCCGAGGATCGCGAGGAGCGTGTCGAGCGGGATCCCGAAGAGCTCGTTCACGACCCGATCGCGATCCCTCGGCAGCTCGGCCACCGCGACGCGATAGTGCTCACGACCGGGCGGCGCGCGGTAGATCGTCACGAACTCCTCGACCGCGCTGGCCGCGAAGCCGGCGGTCGCCTCGACCGCCTCCTCGCTGTCCCAGAAGCTGACGATCATTCCCTTGCCCTCGGGCGTGACCATCACGACGACGCCCTCGAAGCCGGGCAGCTCGCGCACGCGGGGCAGCACCTGCGTCTCGAACTGCTCGACGGCGTCGTCGAGGTCGACGCGGAGGGTGTCGATCTCAAGCAGCGTGACTCGCGAGTACATGTGGCACCTCCAGTCGTTGCTCCTCGACGACGGTGCCGTCGAGCATGCGGACGATCCGGTCGGTCTGGCGGCCGACCGCGATGTCGTGGGTGACGATGAGGAAGCTGAGGCCGCGCGAGAGGTTCAGCTCGCGCATCAGCGCGACGATGTCCTGGGCGTTCTCGGAGTCGAGATCACCCGTGGGCTCGTCGGCCCAGACGATCGCGGGGTCGTTGACGAGCGAGCGGGCGATCGTGACGCGTTGGCGCTCTCCGCCCGACAGCTCGTCGGGCACGTGTGACGCGCGGTCGGCCAGCCCGACGAGGTCGAGCGCCTCGAGCGCGCGGCGCCTCGCGCGCTGCCCGCGCTCTCGCGGGCGATGAGAAGCGGGAGCTCGACGTTCTCGACCGCGTCAGCACCGGCATCAGGTTGTAGAACTGGAAGACGAAGCCCATGTGTCGGGCGCGGTAGTCGGTGCGCTCGCGGTCGGACATCTCGGAGAGCGACGTCCCGTCGATCACGACCTCGCCCTCGTCGACGGCGTCGAGGCCGGAGAGGCAGTTGAGCAGCGTCGTCTTCCCGCAGCCGCTCGGCCCCATGATCGCGGCCATCTCCCCGCGTTCGAGCGTCAGCTCGACGCCGCGCAGCGCCTCGACCCGCACCGCGCCCGTGTCGTAGGTCTTCACGATCGAGCGGGCTTCGACGATCGGCGGGCTCATGGCGGCTCCTTCCGAAGCTCTGATTCTCCTCCCGAGCATCCAGACCACGCGCGGCTGCGTCATCGGCGGGTCCACGGATCGTCACGTGTGGTGAACTACCGAACGTGGATCTCGAGTCGTTCGAGCTCGTCGTCCTGCGGCGACCGGCCGACGCGACCGAGTACGACGAGCCGACGCTCGACCGCATCCAGGCCGAGCATCTGGCCTACCTCGCCGCGCTGCGCGAAGCGGGGCACATCGTCACGAATGGCCCTGTGCTCGACCACCCGCGACGAGTCGGTGCGCGGCCTCACGTTCTTCCGCGTCGGCTCGCTGGAGGAGGCCCGCCGGCTCGCCGAGGACGACCCGGCGGTGCGCGCGGGGAGGCTCGTCGTCGACGTGATGACGTGGTTGTGCCCGGCCGGGACGATGACGCGACCCGGCACGCCCGTCCCGATCGACGACTGACGACGCAGGGCGCCGGACGAGACCGGAGCCCGTTGTTCAGCCGCGCTGCGCGATCGGCACGTACGGCCGCTCGGCGGCGCCCGTGTAGACCTGGCGCGGGCGCGAGATCTTCTGCTCCGGGTCGGAGAGGTGCTCCTCCCACTGCGCGATCCAGCCGGGCAGCCGGCCGAGGGCGAAGAGCACGGTGAAGTAGTCGGTCGGGTAGCCCATCGCCTGGTAGATCAGCCCCGAGTAGAAGTCGACGTTCGGGTAGAGCTTGCGCGAGACGAAGTACTCGTCCTCGAGCGCGATCCGCTCGAGCTCCAGCGCGATCTCGAGCTTCGGGTTGAGCCCCGTCTGCTCGAACACGTCGTCGGCGACCCGCTTGATCAGCTTCGCGCGCGGGTCGTAGCTCTTGTAGACGCGGTGGCCGAAGCCCATCAGCCGTCCCTTGCCGGCCTTGACCTGCTCGATGAATTCCGGGACACGCTTCGTGTCTCCGATCTCGTCGAGCATCCGGAGGACCGCCTCGTTGGCGCCGCCGTGGAGCGGGCCGTACAGCGCGGCGATCCCGGCCGAGACCGCGGAGAACGGGTCGACCTGCGACGAGCCCACGCTGCGCACCGCGCTCGTCGAGCAGTTCTGCTCGTGGTCGGCGTGCAGGATGAGGAGGATCTCGAGGGCGCGCTCGAGGACGGGGTTCGGCTCGTGGCGGCCACCGATCTCGAACGTCATGTTGACGAAGTTGCCGATGTAGTCGAGGTCGTTCCGCGGCAGGACGTACGGCAGGCCGCGCGAGTGCCGGAAGGCGAACGCCGCGATCGTCGGCATCTTCGCGAGCAGCCGGACCCGCTGGAGGTAGCGGCTCTCCGCATCCGCGATGTGCTTCGCGTCCGGGATAGAACGTCGAGAGCGCGCCGATCGCGCCGAGCAGCATCCCCATCGGGTGCGCGTCGTAGCGGAAGCCCTCGAGGAACTTCTGGACGTTCGTGTGCACGTACGTGTGGCGGCGGACGTCGTCCTCGAACCGGCCGAGCTGCTCGTCGGTCGGAAGCTCTCCCTCGAACAGGAGGTATGCGGTCTCGAGGAAGCTCGCCTCCTCGGCGAGCTGCTCGATCGGGTAGCCGCGGTAGCGGAGGATGCCGCGGTCGCCGTCGATGAAGGTGATGGCGCTCCGGCACGATGCGGTGTTGAGGTACGCCGGGTCGTACGACATGAGCCCGCCGTCGCCCTCCTCGGCGCTGACCTGCCGGAGATCCGTCGCGTGGATCGTCCCGTCGGTGATCGGCAGCGTGTACTCCCGCCCGGTGCGGTTGTCGGTGATCGTGAGCGTGTCCTCGGCCAACCCGTCCCCCTTTCCTCGACCTGTGCCGGAATCGTCTCAGATCGGCCGTGCATGCGCCTGCCCCTACGCCGCTGACGCCGACTCCCGTGCCCCGGCGACCTAGGGTTCCGGGATGCGCCGCCTGCCGGCCGAGGTCATCCCGCGGATCCCGGAGCCCGTGCGCAAGGTCGCGCGGAACGCGATCTGGGCGGCGGGGCGGGCGACCGCGCGGTGGCGGCCGCTACCCGACTTCCTCGTGATCGGCGCGCAGAAGGCAGGGACGACGGCCCTCTACGCATATCTGCGCTGGCACCCCGGCATCACGGGCCCGTCGTGGAAGGAGGTCAGCTTCTTCGACCGCCACTGGTGGCGGGGAGAAGCCTGGTACCGAGGGCAGTTCCCGCTCCGGTCGGGCCAGAGGCTCGTCGGCGAGGCCAGCCCCAGCTATCTGTTCCATCCGCTCGCGCCCGAGCGGGTGCGCTCGCTCGTGCCCGACGCGAAGCTGATCGCGCTCGTGCGCGACCCGGTCGACCGCGCCTACTCGCACTACCAGCACGAGGTCGCGCTGGGACGCGAGCCGCTCTCGTTCGAGGACGCGCTCGCGGCCGAGGAGGAGCGGACGCGCGGGGAGGTGGAGCGCCTCGTCGCCGACCCCCGCGCCTTCAGCCACGCCTGGTGGGACCACACGTACGCCGCGCGCGGACGCTACGCCGACCAGCTGGAGAGTTGGCTCGAGGTCTTCCCACGCGAGCAGCTGCTCGTGGTGCCGAGTGAGGACCTGGGGGAGAGGCCGGCCGAGACGTACGCGGCCGTCCTCGCTTTCCTGGGGGCCGAGTCCCACGCGCTTCCGGACTACCCGCGGGTCTTCGAGCGCGAGTACCAGCCGATGCGGCCGGAGACCCGCGCCGCGCTCGCCGCGACGTTCGCCGAGCCGAACCGCCGGCTCGAGCAGCTGCTCGGGCGAAGCCTCGGCTGGAGCTGACGCAGCGAGTCGATTGTCGAGTCGGACACCAGCCGTGCGCGCCGCCGGCCTACGGCCTGGCCTCGCTCGAGGCGGCCCAGATGTTGATGTCGCTATCGGTCGCGTACCGATCGATCTCGGCCAGCTCGTCGTCGGTGAGATCGAGCCGCTCGAGTGCCCTGAGGTTCGCTTCGAGCTGCTCCACGCTGCTGGCGCCGACGAGGGTGGAGGTCATCCGCGGGTCGCGCAGCGTCCATGCGAGCGCCATCGCCGCGAGCGTCTGCCCGCGCCCTTCGGCGATCCTGCGGAGCGCCGCTACCTTCGCCTGGGTCTGCTCGTTCAGCTGGTCGGCCGGGAGCGAGAGGTCGCGCGCGATGCGCGAGTCGTCCGGGATCCCGTGCGCGTAGCGGTCGGTGAGCAGCCCCTGGGCGAGCGGCGAGAAGCCGATGCAGCCCACGCCCAGCTCGCCGAGGACGTCGAGCAGCCCGTCCTCGATCCAGCGGTTCAGCAGCGAGTAGGACGGCTGGTGGATGAGCAGCGGCGTGCCCATCGCCTCCAGGATGCGGGCCGCCTCGCGCGTACGCTCCGGCGAGTACGAGGAGATCCCGGCGTAAAGGGCCTTTCCCTGCCGCACGGCGGTGTCGAGCGCTCCCATCGTCTCCTCGAGCGGCGTCTCGGGATCGAAGCGGTGGGAGTAGAAGATGTCGACGTACTCGAGCCCCATCCGCTGCAGGCTCTGGTCGAGGCTCGCAAGCAGGTACTTCCTCGAGCCCCACTCGCCGTACGGGCCGGGCCACATGTCGTAGCCGGCCTTGGTGGAGACCACGAGCTCGTCGCGGTAGGACGCGAGGTCGGCGGCGAGCAGCCGTCCGAAGGTCTCCTCGGCCGACCCGTACGGCGGGCCGTAGTTGTTGGCGAGGTCGAAGTGGGTGATCCCGAGGTCGAACGCCCGCCGCACGATCGCGCGGCTCGTCTCGAGCGGCCGGTCGCCGCCGAAGTTGTTCCACAAGCCGAGCGAGATCGCGGGCAGCAGGAGCCCGCTGCGGCCCGTCCGCCGGTATCGCATCCGCTCGTAGCGGTCCGCGTCCGCGACGTAGGTCATCCATTCCTCCATTCGGGTGAGGCGGCGAGTTCTTCGAAGGGTCGCAATGCGTCGGGGTCGGCGAGCGAGTCGCGGCTCAGCGCGCGGTCGGCGCGCTCGCCGGAGAGGATCCGCTTGACGGGCACCTCGAGCACCTTCCCGGAGAGCGTCCGCGGCACGGCCGGCACGGCCCGCACCTCGTCGGGGACGTGACGTGGCGAGCAGTCCTCGCGGATCCGGGAGCGGATCCGGGCGACGAGCTCGTCGTCGAGCGCAAGCCCGTCGCGGAGGACGACGAACAGCGGCATGAACCCCGCTGTCCCTTCGCGCGGAAGGTCGACGACCAGCGCGTCGACGACCTCGTCGAGCGACAGCACTGCGCGATAGATCTCGGCCGTCCCCATCCGGATCCCGCCGCGGTTGATCGTCGCGTCGGAGCGTCCCGTGATGATCGCGGTGCCGCGGTCGGTGATCTCGATCCAGTCGCCGTGGCGCCAGACGCCGGGGAAGGTGTCGAAGTAGCTGGCCCGGTAGCGCGTGCCGTCCTCGTCCCCCCACAGGCGGATCGGCATCGAGGGCATCGGCTCCGTGATCACGAGCTCGCCGACCTCTCCGACGACGGGAGTGCCGTCCGACCTCCACGCCTCGACCTTCGCGCCGAGCGCGCGCGCCTGCAGCTCGCCGCGATGCACGGGAAGCGTCGGGACGCCGCCGACGAACGCGGTGCAGACGTCCGTCCCGCCCGAGGTCGAGAAGAGCCAGACGTCCGGGCCCAGCTGGTCGTAGACCCAGTCGAATCCCTCGGGCGAGAGCGGCGATCCGGTCGATCCGACCGCCGCCAGGCGCGAGAGGTCTCGTCCCCTTGCGGGGCGCGATCCCGTCCTTCATGCAGGCCGCGATGTAGCTCGCCGACGTGCCGAAGCAGGTGACCCCCGCCTGCTCGGCGAGGTCCCACAGCGTGCCGAGATCGGGATACCCGGGGTTGCCGTCGTACAGCACGATCGACCCGTCGGTGAGAAGGCCGCCGTTCAGGAAGTTCCACATCATCCAGCCCGTCGTGGTGAACCAGAACAGGCGATCGTCGCCCTGCAGGTCGACGTGGAGGTGGAGCAGCTTGGAGAGCTCGAGCAGGATCGCCGCCGTGACCGTGCACGATCGCCTTGGGCAGCCCGGTCGTACCGGAGCTGTAGAGCACCCAGAGCGGGTGGTCGAACGGGACCTGGGCGAACGAGAGCGGCTCGTCCGTCGCCCTCGCCGAGGAAGTCCTCCCAGCGGCTCGCGCCACGGAGCCGGCCCGAGCTCGGGCTCGGGGTCGAGGTAGCCGAGCACGACGGTGCGCTCCAGCGTGGGCATCGCGTCCTGGAGTGAGCGCACGACGTCGAGCCGGTCGTGGTCGCGGCCTCCGTAGCGGTAGCCGTCCACGGTGAGGAGCACGCGCGGCTCGATCTGCGCGAAGCGGTCGACGACGCTCCGCACTCCGAAGTCGGGCGAGCAGCTCGACCAGGTCGCCCCCAGGCTGGCGCACGCATGGAACGCCGCCGACGGCCTCGACCACGTTGGGCATGTAGGCGACGACGCGGTCCCCGGGCACGATCCCTGCTCGCGCGGAGCGCCGCTGCGACACGCCGGGTCGCCTCGTGGAGCTCGCCCCAGCTCGTCTCGGCGAGCGGGCGGAGCTCGGACGCGTGGCGAACCGCGACCGCTCGTCGGGTCGCGGTCGCGGAAGACGTGCTCGGCGTAGTTGAGCCGCGCCCCGGGGAACCACTCCGCCCCCGGCATGGCGCGCGAGCCCGAGCGCTCGCTCGTACGGCGCGGAGGCCTGCACGTCGAAGCGCTGCCAGATCGACTCCCAGAACGCCTCGAGCTCCGTCACGGACCATCGCCAGAGGTCGTGGTAACCGCTCGTCTCGACCCCGTGGGCGTCGGCGAGCCACCGGGTGTACCCCGTCAGCGCGGCGCGCTCGATCCGCTCCGCGGAAGGCGTCCAGAGGACCGGGGGAGTCACGCGGAGAGCGTACGCGCGCCGCGGGCGGTGAGTCAGCGCTGGCGGAAGGTGATCCGGCCGCGCGTGAGGTCGTACGGCGAGAGCTCGACGGTGACGCGGTCGCCCGGGTTGATGCGGATCCGGTAGCGCCTCATCTTCCCGGACACGTACCCGAGCGTCTCGTGATCGTTGTCGAGCGCGATGCGGTACATGCCGCCGCGGAAGGCCTCGACGACCTCGCCCTGCATCTCGACTTTGCCTTCGTTGTCCGCCACGCGTCTCCCGAGATGGAACGGGCGCGCCCCGTGGAGGGCGCGCCCGTGCCCAGCGCAATCAGCCGGCGAGAACGACGTTCGTCGCCTGCGGGCCCTTCTGGCCCTGCTCGGCCACGAACTCGACCTTCGCGCCCTCGGGAAGGGACTTGAAGCCCTCGCCCGTGATGCCGCTGAAATGGACGAAGAGGTCCTTGCCGCCGTCGTCAGGGGTGATGAACCCGTACCCCTTGGCGTCGTCGAACCACTTCACGGTTCCGGTTGCCATTTATGAACACCTCCTTGCCTTTGACTCACGAACGGGCAGGAAGGTGCAGGAACAGCACGACCGGACCACGCTCTGATTTGAACGCTCGGCACCGTAGCACCGATTCTCTCCGCAAGACGGGATTCCGCAGAAGCGGAATCCCGTGGCGGAGATCCCCGCCTGCGGCGGGGCACACCCCTGAAGGCGCCCGCTGGCGCGGTCGCAAACTGCCTCATCGCCTCGGTGCGCGCTGTTGCTCGGGTCGCGACCTAGGCCGTGCTCAGGCCGACTCGGCGAGGTCCCGGCGGCTCTTGAGCGGCCGCGCG
>CAVROJ010000007.1:0-10800 GCA_963722755.1 uncultured Actinomycetes bacterium | reverse complement strand
CTCCAACGAGGCCTGAGCGGTCGACACGACCTACGGGCAGCACGTGCTCGTCCGCCGGTGCAGGCGGGCGTCGTCGTCCACCGCCACACGCTTCCGGGTAGCTCGAGGTGCCTCTCTGGCGGCCGACGTGGCGAGAAGCTGCGTGTCGCGAGCCCGAGGTGCCTCGAGCGCTACTGAGAGGCCGAGAACAGAAACGCGTGGCGGTTCCAGCGCTCGCGCTCGCAGGTGCTCCAGCGTCCGAAGTCGGCCGTGAAGGGGCGACCTCGGAGCGTGCCCCTCACGCGCGCCGTGCGACCCGCGACCGTGACCGCGCACAACGTGCCCGGCGGCACGGGTGCGAAGGCATTTCTCGCGCCGACCAGGCTCGCGCACGCCCGCGCCGGATCCGGCAGCGTCCCGCTCGCGGGGCGGCAACGCAGCGTCCACCTCCGGCCGGCCGGTCTTGTTTCCGCCCTCGAGGTGGTGATCGTGAACTGCAGCGGGCCGCGCCCGAGGACGAGCTTCCCGTTGCGGTAGAGCAGCTCGCAGTCCTCGCCGCCGATGTCGACGGAGTCAAGGAGGCCCGTGTCCTGCTCGGGCGTCGTCCGCCCGCGATTCGTGCCGCAAGTGACGGCGTCCCGCTGTCCGTCGACTGCGTCGACCACGTCCTTGCCGCCGCCGCCATTCAGCACGTCGCGGCCGGGGCCGCCCGAGAGCGCGTCCGCGCTGACGCCCCCGTCCAGGCGGTCGCGTCCCGACCCGCCGCTGAGCACGTCGCTCACGTTCGTGCCCACGAGCACGTCGTCTCCGGCGCCGCCCTCGAGCCGGTCGCCCACGTAGCCGAGTGCCACCCCGCGGAGGACGTCGTCGCCGCCGAGGCCGAGGAGCACGTCGGCGAGCTCGGTCCCGCGGAGCCGATCGGCCCGGGCCGTCCCGCGGATCGTGCAGTCGTTCGTCAGCCTCCGTGTGGTGCCGTCCGAGACCCGCAGGACGTAGATGCCGTCGCGATCCGAGCAGGGTCCCCCGCCTGCGAACGCGAGCCATGCGCCGTCGGGCGAGACGACGGCTTGCTTTCCGAACGGCGCGAGCAGTCGTTCCCGTCCGCCGGCGACGTCGAACGCCGTGATGCCGTTCGCGGACGCGTACAGCGTCCGGCCGTCGGGAGCCCACGCGAGCGAGGGCGGCGACGCCGTCTCACCCAGAAGCTGCACGCGACTTTCGGCGAGCACGAGCACCGCGATGCGCCCCCGCCCCGGCTCCGAGGTCAGGAAGGCCAGTCGCGACCCGTCGGGGGAGAACGTCGGCGTGCTGCCGCCGACCGCCGGCACGGCCGAGAGGTGGCGCTCCCCGCTGCCGTCCGCGGCCGCGACGGTGAGCTCGGAACGCTCGCCCGTCCAGCCCGAGAACGCGACCCACCGGCCGTCGGGAGACCACACGACGTCGCCGGTCTGCCGGGGGCTGGCGCGAACGACGCCGGAGCCGTCACGTCGGGCGACATACACCCCGTCTTGGCGGGCGACCGCGAGCCGGTCGCCGTCGGGCGACCACACCGGTCGCGTCCAGCGGAGCATCTGCCCGAGCGACCGGCGCTCTTCGGTGTCGGGGCGCCCGACGAGCAACTCGCCCTCACCCCCACCAAACGCGACCCAGCGCCAATCAGGCGAGAACGCGTACAGAGGTGGGGCGAAGAACGTCGGGGGCCACAGCCCCGCCAAGGCGCGGTCGCCGCTGCCGTCCGCGCGGACGACCCGGAGCGCGTTCGGCAGGCGCCTGGAACGGTACGCGATCGTGCTTGCGTCGGGTGACCAGACGGGCCCATCGTCCCCCGGCGGCGGCGCGTACGAGCCGCTCTCGCCCACGGCAGCCACGACGAGTGCGAGGAGGCAGACGAGCGTCACTATCGCCACGCGTGGCACGAGCCCGACGGTAGCGACGCCCTGTTAGGAAACAGCGGGGACAGACCCGCGCTTCGCCCGAGATCTGTCCCCTGGCTCGTTGGTGGCCCCGCACTGACCGAATGGCGTCGAGCGAGCCGGCGCCTGCGTCGGCGGCGCCACCACCCATCGGCTAACAGCCGACGCCGGAACACCCGTTCGGCCCGTTGCTACGCTCGTCGGAGATGCCCGATCTCCGTGTCACCTCCGCGTACCGGCCAACCGGAGACCAGCCGCGCGCGATCGGGGAGCTCGCCGCGTCACTCCGCGCGGGCAACCGCGGGCAGACGCTTCTCGGCGCGACCGGGACGGGCAAGACGGCGACGATGGCCTGGGTGATGGAGCAGCTCCAGCGCCCGGCGCTGGTGATCGCGCACAACAAGACGCTCGCCGCGCAGCTCTGCAACGAGTTCCGGGAGTTCTTCCCGGAGAACGCCGTCGAGTACTTCGTCTCCTACTACGACTACTACCAGCCCGAGGCGTACGTCCCGCAGGCCGACCTCTACATCGAGAAGGACTCCTCGCAGAACGACGACATCGCGCGGCTGCGGCTGGGGGCGACGAGCTCGCTCCTCACGCGCCGCGACGTCGTGGTGGTCGCGTCCGTGAGCTGCATCTACGGGCTCGGCTCCCCCGAGGAGTGGCGCGAGAAGGTGCTCGTCCTCGAGGTCGGCTCCGAGCACGACCGCGACGAGATGCTCCGCACGCTGATCGACTCGCAGTACGTGCGCAACGACACGGTGCTCGCCCGTGGGCGCTTCCGTGTGCGCGGCGACGTCGTCGAGGTGCAGCCCGCGAACGTCGAGACGGCCTATCGCATCTCGATGTTCGGCGACGAGGTCGAGCAGATCTCGCACTTCGACCCGCTCACGGGCGAGGTGCTCTCGAAGCTCGACAACCTCGCGATCTGGCCGGCGACGGAGTACATCACCTCGAAGCCGACCGTCGACCGCGCGGTCGACGAGATCCGCCACGAGCTCGAGGCGCAGGTGGCGAAGTTCGAGGCCGAGGGCCGCATGCTCGAGGCGCACCGCATCCGCCAGCGCACCGAGTACGACGTGGAGATGCTGAAGGAGCTCGGCTTCTGCAACGGGATCGAGAACTACTCGCGCGTGCTCGAGGGGCGCCCGCCCGGCTCGCACCCGTTCACGCTGATCGACTACTTCCCGGACGACTTCATCGTCTTCATCGACGAGTCGCACCAGACCGTGCCGCAGATCGGCGGGATGTACGAGGGCGACCGCTCGCGCAAGCAGACGCTCGTCGACTACGGCTTCCGCCTGCCCTCGGCGCTCGACAACCGGCCCCTCCGCTTCGACGAGTTCCTCTCGAAGGTGGGGCAGATGGTGTTCGTCTCGGCCACGCCGGGGTCGTACGAGCTGCGGCACTCGCAGGTCGTCGCGGAGCAGCTGATCCGCCCGACCGGGGTCGTCGACCCCGAGGTCGAGCTGCGCGCGACGAAGAACCAGATCGACGACCTCCTCGGCGAGATCCGGCGGCGCGAGGCCGCGAACGAGCGCGTGCTCGTCACGACGCTGACGAAGAAGATGTCGGAGGACCTCACCGACTACCTGCTCGAGTCGGGGGTGAAGGCCCGGTACCTCCACTCGGAGATCGACACGCTCGAGCGGATCCAGATCATCCGGGAGCTCCGCCTGGGCGAGTACGACGTGCTCGTGGGGGTGAACCTCCTCCGGGAGGGCCTCGACCTGCCCGAGGTGTCCCTCGTCGCGATCCTCGACGCGGACAAGGAGGGGTTCCTGCGCGGCAAGACCGCGCTCCTGCAGACGATCGGCCGTGCGGCGCGGAACGTGAACGGCACGGTGCTGATGTACGCCGACAAGCTGACCGAGGCGATCCAGGGAGCGCTCGAGGAGACGAACCGACGGCGCGCCGCCCAGCTCGCGTACAACGAGGAGCAGGGGATCACGCCCGAGTCGATCGTGAAAGGCGTCTCCGACATCGCCGAGCTGCTGGCGCTCGAGTCGCCCACCGTCCCCGGCCGGCGGCGGCGCGGCAAGCAGGAGGTCTCCGGGATGAGCCGCGAGGAGCTCGAGAAGCTCGTCGTCACGCTCGAGGAGGAGATGTACGTCGCGGCCGAGGAGCTCCGCTTCGAGTACGCCGCCAAGCTCCGCGACGAGATCAAGGAGCTCCGCCGCGAGCTGAATGCACTCGCCGAGGCGGTCTGATATGTCACGGATCACCAAGATGACGCGACGCTGATGCAGAAGTCGTTCTTCCGGGAGCGAATCTGCGCACTGGGCCCGGAGACGATGCGCGAGGGCCAGGCCCTGGCGGTCGCGACCGGCTGACCCCGGGCTGGGCTCGTGGCACCGCTCACCCGCGAAGCGATCCTCGGCGTGGACGTCGGCGGGACCTTCACCGACGCGGTGCTAGTCGAAGGCGGGAGCATCCACAGCGCCAAGGTGCCGACGCGTCCTCGCCAGGAGGAGTCGGTGGTAGAAGCCGCGCGGGCCGTGCTCGTAGCCGCCGGAGGCCCCGGGCTCGCGCGCTTCGGTCACGGGACGACGGTCGCCACGAATGCGCTCCTCGAGCGGAAGGGAGCGCGCACGGCGTTCGTCGCGACGGAGGGCTTCGAGCACCTGCTGCACCTGCGCCGACAGGATCGTGCGCATCTGTACCGGCTCGATCTCGACCACGCCGAGCCGTTGGTTCCGCTGGAGCGATGCGTGGGGGTACGCGAGCGGATCGGTCGGGACGGCGTCGTCGTCCCGCTCGACCTCTCGACCCTGCCCAGGATCGACGCGGAGGCGATCGCCGTCTGCCTGCTGTTCGCGTTCCAGGATCCCTCGCACGAGCAAGCCGTCGCTGGGGAGCTCCGCCGTCGCCACCCCGAGGCCCACGTGGTTGCCTCGCACGAGGTGGCGCCGGAGTTCCGCGAGTACGAGCGGGGCTCGACGACCGCCGCCGACGCATACCTCGGGCCGGTCGTCGCGCGCTACCTGCGCGCCCTCGGGCTGGCGGCTCGCGAGGCAGGGCTCACCGAGCCGCTCGTGATGCGCTCCTCCGGCGGAGTCGCAACGATCGAGGAGGCCGCCGCGCACCCCGCCGTGATCCTCGTCTCCGGTCCCGCAGGCGGCGTGGTCGGCGCGGAGCGGATCGCCGCGCTGGCGGGCATCGACAACGCGATCGCCTTCGATATGGGCGGTACGTCGACGGACGTCTGCCTGATTGCCCAGGGTCGGGCGGAGCGCGCGGAGGGTCGCGAGGTAGGCGGGCTTTCCGATCCGCGTGCCGATGATCGACATTCACACGGTCGGCGCCGGTGGCGGCTCGATCGCCTGGCGCGACGGCGGCGGTGCACTTCGCGTCGGGCCTCGCAGCGCGGGAGCCGTCCCCGGGCCTGCCTGCTACGCACAAGGCGGCACCGCGCCGACCGTGACCGATGCCAATCTCTTGCTCGGCCGCCTCCCGGGCAGGCTTCCGGGCGGGGTCGAGCTCGACCGGGACGCAGCGGCACGGGCGCTCGGGGACCTCGACCCGGCCGACGTGATCGACGTGGTCGACGCAGAGATGTTGCGCGCGCTCCGCGTCGTCTCGGTCGAGCGCGGCCACGACCCTCGCGACTTCGCGCTGGTCGCCTTCGGCGGCGCCGGCCCGCTGCACGCCTGCGGGCTCGCCGACCAGCTCGGGTGCTCACGCGTGCTCGTACCAGCGGCGGCTGGCGTGTTGTCGGCGCTCGGCCTCGTAGCGAGCGACGAGCGGCGCGACCACGTCGCGTCGTTCGTGCGACCGCTCGCGGAAGCGGCGACCTCGCCCGCCGAAGGGGAGGCAGCTCTCCGCTACCGCGGCCAGTCCTTCGAGCTCTCGGTCCCACTGGGCGCCGGGCTCGAGGAGCGCTTCCACCGAGCTCATGAGGAACGCTACGGCTACGCCGACCCGGTGCGGCAGATCGAGCTCGTCGCGGTGCGGACCGCCGAGATCGTTCCCGGCCCGCATTTGGAGCTGTCCGGTGGGGAGCGCCGGCGCGTCGCAGGCCCGGAACTCATCCTCCTCGAGGGCGCGACCTGCTGGGTGCCGGACGGCTGGGTCGGACGAACCGACGACCACGGAACGCTCGTCCTGGAGCGCCAATGACCCCCGTGGAGCTGCAGGTGATCGGCAGCGCCCTCCGGGCAATTGCGGAGGAGATGGGGGCGGCGCTGATCCGCGCGGCGTTCTCGGCGAACATCAAGGAACGGCGGGACTGCTCGACCGCGCTCTTCGACGCGGGCGGGAGGATGGTCGCCCAGGCGGAGCACATCCCGGTGCACCTCGGCGCGATGCCGGAGGCGGTCGCTGCCGTCATGGCCCGCGAGCCTGCTCCGGGGGAGGTCTGGGCTCTCAACGACCCGTACATGGGCGGAACGCACCTTCCGGACATCACGCTTGTCTCGCGCACCGCCGTCGGATACGCGGTGAGTCGTGCGCACCACGCCGACGTCGGAGGCATTGAGCCTGCGAGCCTGCCTGCGTTCTCGACAGACCTCTCGCAGGAGGGAATCGTGATCCCCCCGACGTTGCTGGATGACGGCCTGGTCGAGCGTGTCGCGACGAGCTCCCGCAACCCTGACGAGCGCCGCGGCGATCTTCGCGCCCAGCTCGCGGCGCACAG
Organism: uncultured Actinomycetes bacterium; assembly: GCA_963722755.1. Lineage (GTDB taxonomy): Bacteria > Actinomycetota > Thermoleophilia > Gaiellales > Gaiellaceae > Gaiella. The sequence goes on along the minus strand of CAVROJ010000007.1, from coordinate 4,272 downwards.
GCTCGCCGAGCATCGCTGCGCCGCGCTTGTCGCGCGGCGCGGCCGCGCGGGCGTCGAGCAGGCAATGGACGAGCTGTACGCATACTCCGAGCGCCGCGTTCGGGCCGGGATCGCGGCCCTCCCTGACGGGAGCTACGAGGCGGAGGACGTGGTCGAGGCGGTCGACGGCGACCTCGTGATCCATGCCGCCGTTACGATCGCCGGCGAGGAGATCGAGATCGACTTCGCGGGCACGGCGCCGCAGCACCGCGGGAACCTCAATTGCCCGCTCGCCGTGACCCGCTCCGCGTGCTTCTTCGTCGTTCGTGCTCTGACCGATCCGGACGTCCCAGCGTCGGGCGGCGCGTTCGCGCCGGTGACGGTTCGAGCGCCCGAGGGGTGCCTGGTCAATGCGCGGCCGCCCGCCGCTGTGGTCGCCGGGAACACCGAGACCTCGAGCCGCATCACGGACGTGGTCCTCGCGGCATTCGGCCGCGCGGTCGAGGTCCCCGCGCATGGGGCAGGGGACGATGAACAACACGACGCTCGGCACCGACCACTGGACGTATTACGAGACGATCGGCGGCGGCCAGGGGGCGGCGCCGGGGGCGGACGGCCTTTCCGGGGTACACGTCGCGATGTCGAACGCGCTCAATACGCCGATCGAGGCGCTCGAGCTGGCGTACCCACTCCGCGTCGAGCGCTACGCGCTCCGGCTCGGTTCTGGGGGCGCCGGTGAGCATCGTGGCGGTGACGGCGTCGTCCGCGAGATCCGGGTGCTCGAGCCGTGCAGGCTGTCAGTGCTGGGCGACCGGCGGCGCCATTCGCCGAAGGGAGCGCGAGGTGGGGAGGATGGTGCGCGGGGGCGTACGCTCGTCAACGGAGAGGAGCTACCCGGCAAGGACACGCGGCAACTGGAGGCGGGTGACGTGGTCCGCATCGAGACACCGGGCGGCGGAGGTTACGGGCCTCCATGAGGCTCGACCGGTACGCTCGTAGCATGTGCCGGAACATCAAGACCCTCCACAACTTCGAGCCTCCCGCGACCGACGACGAGGTCTACGCAGCCGCCCTGCAGTACGTCCGCAAGGTGAGCGGCTCGAACAAGCCGTCGAAGGCGAACGAGGAAGTGTTCATGCGTGCCGTCGACGAGATCGCGCACGTCACTTCCCACCTTCTCGAGGATCTCGTGACCGCTGCGCCGCCCCGCGACCGCGAGATCGAGGCCGAACGGGCGCGCGCCCGCGCCGAGAAGCGCTTCGGCGCGGCCGCGTAGCTACGCGGCCGCGAGCGAGGCGTTCTTGTCCGCGAGGTAGCGGAGGTACGGCTCGGGGTCGATCGGCCCGCCGGCGACCCGCGCGGTCATCTCAGCCGGCGTGAACTTGCGCCCGTGCCGGTAGAGGTGCGCGCGCAGCCACTCGTGGATCGCCCCGAACGATCCCTGCTCGACCAGCTCGTACGCGTCGGCCAGGTCTGACACGAGGCGCTCCCAGATCTGCACCGAGAGGACGTTCCCCAGCTGGTAGGTCGGGAAGTACCCGAACATGCCGCCCGACCAGTGGACGTCTTGCAGCACGCCGAGCCGGTCGTTCGGCGGCCGGATCCCGAGCAGCTCCTCGAACCTCGCGTTCCACGCCTCGGGCAGGTCGGCGGTCGAGAGCCCGCCGAAGAGAAGCTCCTGCTCGAGCTCGAACCGCAGGATGATGTGGAGCCCGTACGTCGTCTCGTCCGCATCGACGCGAACGAGCGACGGCCTCGCGCGGTTGATCTCGCGGTGGAAGCGCTCGAGCGGGACGTCGGCGAGGACGCTCCCGAACCCGTCGCGGAACTGCGGGTAGAACCACCGCCAGAACGGGAGCGAGCGGCCGATCACGTTCTCCCAGAGACGGCTCTGCGACTCGTGCAGCGCCGACGAGCACCCCGTAGCGAGCGGCGTTCGGTCGAGCGCCGTGTCGCCGCCGTGCTCGTAGAGGCCGTGACCGACCTCGTGCATCGTCGAGAAGATCGAGTTGCCGTGGAGGTCGTCCTCGGCATAACGCGTCGTCAGGCGGACGTCCTGTGTCGCGAACGAGATGCAGAAGGGGTGGACGGTGGGGTCGAGGCGGAAGCAGTCTTCGGTCGCGCCGAAGGCGCGGGCGACGGCGAGCGAGAGCTCGTGCTGTGCCTCCCTCGGGTACGGCCCGGCGACGAAGGGCCCGTCCTCCTCGTCCGTCGCCGACGCGAGGAGCTCGCGGAGCGCGGGCCGTAGGCGGTCGAACACACGGCGCACCTCGTCGGTGCGCATGCCCGGCTCGAAGTCGTCCAGCAGCAGGTCGTAGGGATCGTCCGTGGCGGGGAAGCACGCCATGTACCGGTGCTTGAGCTCGAGCGTGCGGTCGAGCCACGGACGGAAGCTCGCGTAATCGTCCCTCGCCCGCGCCTCCGCCCAGGCCTCCATCCCGGCCGAAGCCACCTTCGTCATCTCGCCGCGCAGATCCGGGGGGATGCGCCGCGCCTTCTCCCAGTCCCGTCTCGTCACGGCGATCAGACACGCCTCGTCCGAGTCGGGATCGAGATCCGCCTCCGAGGGGCGCAGCTCGTCGAGCAGCTCGCCGATCTCGTCCCGGACGAACAGCTCGTGGGCGAACCGGTTGAGCGTCGCAAGGCCCTCGGCGCGCGTCTCCGCGCCGCCGCGCGGCATCATCACGAGCTGATCCCACTCGAGCACGCGGGCCGCGACGACCAGGTCTTCGATCTGCGCGAGCTCGCGCCGAAGGGTGCTCAGGGCGTCCGACACGGCGAGGGCATCCTAGCGAGGCTCGCGCGCGATTCGGACCCCGTCCACCCGGACACCGTGGTCGGCGTCGGCGAGGAGCTCGGTGTCCGAGTCCGAGTCGCCGTAGGCCCAGAGCACCGCATCGGCCAGCCCGGCGCCGTCGAGCCACGCGCGCACGCGACGGGCCTTCTCCGCCCCTCGGCAGTTCGCGCCGACGAGGCGGCCCGTGAGGACGCCGTCCGGGGTGCGCTCGAGCACCGTGCAGACGACCCCGTCGACCGCCAGCAGCTGCCCGAGCGGGACGAGGTACGGATCGAGGGACGCGGAGGCCAGGATCACCGTGTGGCCGAGCTCCCGGTGCCGCCGCAGCCGCGCCGTTGTGTCGTCGCGCAGCCGTCAGACGCGACCTCCCCGGCGAACGACGTACCGAGGCGGTCGAGCTCGGCTGCATCCCGACCGCGGAGCGCGCTGCACGCCAGTTCCTTGAGCCGGTCCCGATCTCGGTGCACGAGCGATGCCCCGAGGGCGACGGGGTGGCGCAGAATCGTCGTCCAGAGGCGCATCCCGGCGGCGCGGCGGAGGAACGGCGTGACGCAATCGCGCGTGGTCAGCGTGCCGTCGACGTCGAACGCGGCGACCACGGGCATGGCTGGGGGCGAGTCCGGCACCGCCGAACGAGGCTATACACTCGTCTCGTGTCCGACGGCCCGGAGATCTTCGACGACCTCTACCTCGGCCTACAGGCCGGGGGAGCCCTGCGCAAGCAGCGGCGCGGCGAGAAGCTGACGGAAGAGGAGCGCGACGCGATCGGCCGCTGGCAGCAGATGTCGATGTGGAGGAAAGGCATCGCGGTCGGCGCGTTCGCGATCGGGACGTTCGGTCTCGGCTTCACTCTCGGCGGCCTCGTCTTCGGCCGTCGCGCCCGCAAGGCCTAGACGCGGCGACCCAGCCCGAAGGGCGGCTGCGGTCGAGCACTGATGCCTACACGCATGCCTCCGGCGACCACGTCTCGTGGCCGCGTCCGGCGTGGCATCGTTGCTGCCAGCGCCCTTCGACGAGACGGAACGAGCCGTCGTCGAGCGCGTCGAGCCGGAGGACGAAGCGCAGCTCGCGCACCGAGTCGTCGAACAGGCGGCCGACGGTCACGACGACGGTCTCGCTCGTCTCGGGATCGTTCATGGGAAACGCCGCGCGGATATCTCCCGAGGCCTGGAGGACCGGGAGAACGTATGCCGTGGCGAGCCCTACCGCCGAGCGTTCCCAGGGCTCGTCGACCGCCTCGACGTACTCTGCGAACCGGTTCACGGGGAGCTTGCCGTCCTTCGGAAGCGGGCGCGGCGGCCCCTCCCAGGATGCTTGCTCCCCGTCACCGCACCCAGCCAGCGCGGCGGCCGTGACGATGGCGAGGATCGCTGCCCGGAGCTGCATTGCGCGAATCGTGATCGAGCTGCGTGAAGGAACCATGAGGGGAGCAGGGCACAGGATGTAAAGGGATCGCGGCCGGTTAAACTGGCGGCCAACCTGCTCTCCCGCCCGGT
>CAVROJ010000006.1:0-570406 GCA_963722755.1 uncultured Actinomycetes bacterium | reverse complement strand
CGAGGTAGACAAGGTGATTTCGTTCCTCGAGAAGGCTTGGCGCCGTCTGCTCGAGATGGGGAGAGAGGTGCAGAAGGACGTCGAGAGGAAAAATTAAGTGACTGTTACTTGAATAGCGTTTCCATTCGCAACGGTACTCCGTTTCCCTCCTCTGTGTCGCTGGCCCTTTGCCACTACGTCTAAGCACGCTCGTCCAACTGGACCGCTTTGCGCTGTAAGTTGTGATCAAGTTCGGGAATGGCGGCTGTCCCTGCGATTCGCTATTCAGAGTCCGCGAACACGCTGCGGTCAACATGCGCCCATACGATCCTTATACGATGATGAACGCGCGCTTTGTTGACAGGGCCGAAATGACACGCGTTGCTTACCCATTTGGCCTCGCGCTGTTTTCGTCGGCCCCTGCCCATCCCCTATCGCGCAGACCATTGCCACTTGCGCGGCTTGGTCGCGCCATGCCTCCCGACCAAGACGCATGGACGGCTGCGCGGGGGTCGCAGGAGGGCGGTCGAGGGGTGTTAGAGGCGGACATCGGGCCCCGTTACGCTAAATTTGCTTGCCGGGGCGTGCCTCTCTAGGCCATGTTTTGCATGGTGGTTCGTCTAGGGCCACTCGACCCTCTAGTTGGAAGCCTTGAGCCCCGCTCCGGCGGGGCTTTTCCGTTGGGAGCGCCGTGAAACCAATCCGGCCGCTTGCCGTCGGGGTGGCCAACGCCTGGAGATGGTCTCGCAACTTCTCTGAGCGCTTCCGCTGTTTGGACGTGTCAGGGCCAGCAGGCCCAGCGACCCCTTTTTTGGTGACGAACGCATCCGCTCCGGCTGTTGCTGCGCGCGCGCCGCGAGCGGCCACGCCGCCGCCGCGCCGCCGAGCAGCGTGATGAACTCGCGCCGCCTCATGTTGGACCTCCCCCTCCAGAGTCGGTCTACCGCACGCTCAGCCTGCCACAGAGTGGCTGCCGAGTCTTATGTTCCGTCGACGCGGACAAAACGGCGCCCCTCTACTCGACTCTCATTGGGAGCCGATCCGCATCGAGGCTGGATGGCCCGGCAGCTTGAAACGCTTGCCGGTATCGGCGACCTTCGTGCCGTCAACCTTGAGGATAGAAATGTCCTGGTCGAGATAATTGCCGACCAGCAAATACTTTCCGTCGGGCGTGAACACCGCCCCTTCCGGCAATCCGCCGACCTCGACGTCGCCAAGCTTGGTGACCTTCTTGCCTTCGATGCCCAGCACCGTGACGCTACCATTGCGTTTGTGAAAATAGGCATTCTTATTATTGGAGCCGGCCAGGATAATGGCGACCGCAACATCGCCGTTGGGCGAGATGGCAAGCCCCTCCGGTCCGTCACCAACCACCACACGGTCGGTGATGCGCGGCGGAGTCACTTCGAGATCGACCACGCTCACGGTGTCGACACTGCCGTCGGAGGAGCCGGCGCCGCCGTTGTCCGCGGTCAATGCGATCTTTCCGCTCGGCGCCACCGCCACATTGTAGGGCCACTGTCCCGTTGGTAGGTCGAGCTTGGAATAAGTGACTTTGTCACCGTCGACATCGAGCAGCGACACCTTGTGATCGTTGAACTTGACGACGAGCGCGCGCTTGCCGTCGGGCGTGAAGACCGCGTGCGAGACGATGCCGCCCATGTCGATGGTGTCAATCACCTTCACATCGGTACCCTTGACCGACAATACGCTGACGGATTTGTCGGCGCGGTTGGTGACGAGCGCGAGGTTGCCCGCGGAATTGAAGCTCAGACCTGACGGCTGCTTGCCAACGGTGATCGTGCCGGCGTGCTTGGGCGGATTGGCTTTGAGGTCAATGACATAGACCTTGTTATCGGGCCCCATTTTGAGCGCATCACCATCCCTGATGACGTCGATCGAATTCGGCTACCAGCGCGACCGAGTTCATCGGATCAATGGCAACGTTGACCGGCGGCCCCACGACCGAGTTCTTCAGCGGCAGGTTTGCGACGATCTTCGGGTTCTCCGGCTCGGCAAGATCGACGATTAGCACCGAGTCCTTTCCCGCCGGCGATATGATCGGCTTGCTGTTGTCATCCCACAACAGCTTCTCATCATTCCCCACGATCATCAGCGGTGCGGCATGCGCGACGTTGACCCCAACCGATGCAAAAAACGCGACTGCCCACAACAAAGACCATGAATGTTTGATTGGCATGATGGCGCTCTCCCGGCTGATCCAGCGCCAGTGTAATCCAATTTCGTTCACTGGGCAGCAACCTCGACAATGTTGTTGCAATGACCTCGTTTCCGCGAGGGCCGCGTTGGGCCGGTCGGCTCAGAACGTAATTCGGTAGGGACGATCATTGCTAACCGCCCCCCGCCCAGATCCGTGTCGGGCAGGATTCCTGCACACGCTCCCATCTTGGGTGTGACGGGCAAAACGCTAATGTTGCGGCACCCCGTACGCGCTCCAGCGCATGTGACATGGTTGCCCGGTTCTGTGCCCAGTCCGTGCTTTGCTGGTTCGCGTCCCCCCTGGCCCCGCCCTTCGCTCCACCGGCTCCGCTCCGGTTGGGACCGCTTTGTTCGTCGGTTTCCCCAGCTACTATGGCAGAGTTCTGACTTCTCGCGATCATCGGCTACGGCTACTCGCTTCGCGCTCAAGCGGCGGACATTCCCACATCGCAGCATGGCTTTGCTATCGATTTGTCGACGAAGGCCAGTCAGACAAGTTGCGAAGGCGGCGCGAACAAATTAGTTCAAAAAACCAAGCACACGCGCGATGATTAGCTCTGCTTCGAGCCGATCATCGCAAGCCGTGCCGCGCCAGGCGATGTGCTGGTCCGGTCGCACCAGCATGAGCCGGCGTCCGTAAACTGCGATGAAATCCGGCTCATCGAGCCGTAACACATCGAGCGGAGCGCCGCGCCGTGCTGCGGCCTCGACAAGCGCTATGCTCGGTGGCATGCCGATACAGACCAACGTGAACCAGAGACCCAGCCGGTCATAGATCGGCGTATGGTCTTTGAGCACCACACTAGGCATCCGCACGCCGGGAAATGTCGTGGGTATATAGCGCAACGGATTGTTCGGAATGTCCGCTGCTCGCTCTGCACAGATAACCGGAGACTTCTCGATAGGCGTAGCCGTATTCGATGCCGTAACTCTCGTTTTCGGCGTTGCCGAACGAGGCAATCCGACGGCCGGCTTCGGCCCGCGCCATGTCACCGTCGGGACCAAGCGCGGTCAGTCCATCGTGATAGACCGAGGCGATATCGCGGCGCGTTTCGCTGTGGCGTTTTGACGCCTCGCGGTTGCTCACGCCGACCTGTCGCCGCTCGGCGTCGTAAGACGACAACAGCCTCGGCCCAGCAAAGCCATGCAGTACGGCGGCAAGCTTCCAGCCAAGGTCACACGCATCGCCAATACCGGTATTCATGCCGTAGCCGCCGGTTGGGATGTACTGGTGCGCGGCGTCGCCGGCGAGAAATACCCGGTCGAGGCTGTAGCGCTCGGCGACCAGAAGATGCGGCGTCCAGGCACTTGTGAGCAAGATTTTGTAATTGAACTCGCGACCGGCGAAGTCACGAAGCATTGCGCCGGCATCAATCGTCTGCGGCGCGATGTCCTGCGGAAACCGCGCCTGGAAGGTCCAGATGTCCCGGTCATTCTGCGCGATCAACGTGCCCTTGGGGGATTGATAGTGCCACGCCACGCCGAAATGCTGGAGCACGTCATGGGACGTGGAGTGAAAGTGGACCAGTAACCGGTCCATCACTCGCGCCTTACCGTGCAGTCGGATGCCGAGACAATTCCGGACCTCGCTGCTGCCGCCGTCGCAGCCGACAAGATAGTGGCAGCGCAGTTGCTCTTCCGAGCCATCGGCCGCGCGAAGCGTTGCCGTCACGCCCTCGGCATCCTGCGTCAGCTCTTCAAATGCCACGTCCCACCGCGCCTCGACTGCGGGTAGTTCCTTCACCACGCCTTGCAGCACCGGCTCGATCTCCACTTGCGAGACGCGCATTGGCGCCTCGCCCGGCATGCTTCCGTCATTGTTTTTACGGATCAGGCACCGCCATTCGTTGACGCTGGGATAGCGAAAGCGGTGGAGCTCGTGCCCGGTCAATGAGGTCACCCAGGAGACATCGAAATTATTGTCTTCGGGAACCGCGACAGAACGCAGCGCATCGACCAGCGCCAGCCGCCGGAATAGCTCCATGCTCCGCGCATTTGTGATGTCCATCTTTGGGTAGCATGTGGTGGTAGCGTTGCGCTCTACCAACATGCACGCGATGCCGCGCTGTGATAGCTCGCAGGCGAGTGTCATGCCGACGGGACCGCCCCCGACAATTAACACTGGCACCGACTTCATCGGCTATCGCACGGTTAGAATGTCGCGATCAGTCGATCTTGATGTTGGCTTGGCGGACCACCTTCGACCACTTGTCGGTTTCCGCTTTCATGTGGTCGATCAGCTCTTCCGAGGTACTCACGGTCGGATCGAATCCAATCGTCGCCATCCGCTCCTTGATGTCAGGTAGTGTCATGATCCGCGCTACTTGCTTGTTCAAGACGTCGACCAAATCTTTCGGAGTACCCGCCGGCACAAACACGCCCATCCAGAATCCAACCTCGTGGCCAGGATAACCCGCTTCGCCAATGGTCGGCACATCAGGGAAGTACGGCGTGCGGTTGCTCGACGCGACCGCGAGTGCGCGCATTGTGCCGGCGCGGATATGTGGCGCCACCGCCGGCAGCACGTTGTGGAACACCGGCGTCTGTCCGGCCAGCACCGACTGCACCGCAGGCGCCGCCCCCTGAAACGGTACGTGCGTGACGTCAATTCCGTTCTCGAGGTTGAACAGCCAGACGCAGGCGAGATGCGGCGTCGTACCGTAGCCGGGACTGGCATAGCTGTACTTGCCCGGATTGGCCTTGAGCAGCGCGACTAACCCTTTGAGGTCTTTCACCTGGAGCGATGGATGCACCACGATCATTTCGGGTGCCGAAACAGCAAGCGACACAGGAGTGAAGCTCTTGAACGGATCGTACGGCACTTTCGCCTTAATGATCGGCTGCACGATCAGGTCCTGGTTTGCCACCAGGATCGTGGTCCCATCAGCCGCTGCGTTCGCCGCTTGTCCTGTGGCAATGGTGCCGCCAGCACCGGCCGTGTTCTCAACGAAGAAACTGCCACCAAGCCCCTCGGCGAGCTTCTGCGCCAGGATGCGCGCGACGAGGTCGTTTGGTCCGCCCGGCGCATACGGTACGACCAGCTTGACCGGCTTGGAGGTGTAAGTCTCCGCAACGGCGGTGCGATCCGCCGCGGCGATGCCGAACAAGGCTAGCCATATTACCGCGATCCGAGTGACGGTCATTGCGGCCTCGTATAGTTGCAGGCTTTGTCGCGATCGGCGCGCACGGCCAATTTCGAGGGCTTGCCCGGTGCACGCAACATACCATGCCGCGGGCACGCCGTCTTCGCGTTCGGGGAGCACAGTCGCGATGCTTTCGGGCGCTTCCGCACTTCCGATGTGTGCCCAAGACGCGACATCGCCCACATGATTGCGATATCCCAAATCGCTCGGACTGCCACTGCCCTCAGTCGCGCATGGAGCAAGGACAGAGGATCGCTGCTCCGCGCTGCCCGGATGATCCTTTGCGAGAACGGCTCTTGCCGCAAGGTCTTTAGAGACTATTCACTTTGGCCCTGAATACTGCGGGCGAGCCCCCTTCTCCTGAGGAGGGCGGCGAATGGGGAGATGGAAATGAACGCACAGGCGCCGAAGCTTGAAGACGCCGAGAACGATCTGAAACAGCTGATGGCCGACGTAACCCGGGCCATGGAAAAGGCTCAGCAAGCCGTCGCGAGGATAGCCTCCAAGCCCGCGGCGGCCACAACAGAGCCAGAATCCACCTCGCGCTAGAGCGCGTCCTCTTCGCGGCGCTCGGCAAGCGCGAGCTGACGTCCGCTTCGCCCTCTTACGCGGCCGGAGAGAAGACATCCTCCGAAGTCGCGTTCGTGACAAAACCGGACATCTTCGGAGGTCCGCCCTTGGCCCAATAAGGCATCGAGACATAGTGCCGCCCTGCCTGCGAAATCGCAGTCAAGGCATGCGACGCTGCGACGTACGCGCCCGCGGATTGTGCGTGTAGTCTTCCTGGCGGGGAAGGAAACGAACAATGGTTGCACGTCGTGCCGTTCTGATTGCGCTCGCGCTGGCAGGCCTCTTTGCGCTCGGTGGCCGTGGCTTCGGACAAGAGTTCCCGACCGGACCGATCACCTTCGTCGTCTCTTTCCCGCCCGGCGGCAGCATCGACGTCGTGATGCGCGCAATGGCTCCCAAACTTCAGGAGCGGCTCGGCAAGCCGGTCGTAATCGAGAACCGCGCCGGCGCCGGCGGCAACATTGCGGCCGCCGCCGTTGCCAACGCGCCGCCGGACGGTCACACGCTGCTGGCGCCGGCAAGCTCGCTCGCCGCCAATCCCACGCTGGTCAAGAACATGCCGTTCGACACGCTCAAGGACCTCCAGGCGATTGCGCTGCTGTTCCGGACGCCGCTTGCGCTGGTGGTCCATCCCAGCGTGCCGGCCAAATCGGTTTCGGAATTGATCGCATTGCTCAAGCAGAAGCCCGGCGAGATCACTTTTGGCCACAGTGGCGCGGGCGCGGCAATCTTTCTCGCCGCCGAACTGTTCCAGAGCATGACCGGGACCAAGATGAACGGCGTCGCCTATCGCGGCGCGCCGCCCGCGCTCAACGACGTGATGGCGGGTCACGTTGCGCTCATGTTTGCCGACGCGGGCAGCGTGGTCGGCCACATCAACGCCGGCAGGGTGCGCGCGCTCGGCGTGAGTTCTACCGCACGCGTCCCGGCATTACCCAACGTGCCGACGATTGCGGAGTCCGGAGTGCCGGGCTTCGATGCCGTCGGATGGACGATGATCTGCGCGCCGTCGGCAACGCCCAAACCGGTGATCGATCGGCTGCACGCCGAACTCAAGGCGGTGGCCGCAACGCCGGAGGTTCGCGACGTAATCGTTCGGATTGGCACCATCCCGGTCGACAGCCCGCCGCCGACCGAGTTGCAGAAATTCCTGGCGTCGGAGATCGACCGCTGGGGCAGCCTGATTCAGCGCGCGGGCCTCGCGAAAACCGAATAGGCCGGACGGCGTGACTCTAGGCCCACCGTAGCGCGTGTCGCTCACGCTATTCATCCAGTTCGGGTTCTCTCACAACCGGCGGCTCGAGGTCTTCGTCCTCGTCGTCTTCTTCCTCCTCGTCATCATCGTCGTTGGGATCTCGCGGCGGCATCTTGTTGCCTATGATAGCGAGGAGACCCCAGTCGACCGACCAAGTCGGAACACTTTCAAAGGCGGGCAGGATCATGTCGGCTCCTTTTGGACGTCGCGACATTCACGGTCGGATGTTACTGTGCGAGATCGCGGTCGGCCAGACATGGAGTGCGCGATGGCCTCACATAAATTCCACGTCGGTGAGATCTTAAGCCTTCGGCCCGTGGTAAGCCGCAACGTGCCTGGCGGAGCCTATGAAGTGACCAAACAGCTCCCTCACAATGGGCGCGAGTTCGAATATCGCATCAAGAGTGCCAGCGAGGAACACGAGCGCGTCGCGCTGGAAAGCGAACTGACCAAGGCATAGCGGTGACCTTCCCGTCGCGACCCGTGCCCTGGCCGCTAGTCCGCCTCACTTGCGCCGATTATGGTAACCGGACGGCGTACCAGATCGGCGGCCATCGCCGGCAATGCATCGGGGCGGCCCTGGGCCCAACGGTATTCGATCGTCAGGTTCTCGCCATCGACGAAGCCGCCGTCCTTTAGGCCCCTGAGGAATCCGTCGAGTTGGGGTGCCGTCGAATCGCTCGATGCGCCATGCAGGAACCCAATCACCGGCATAGCCGGCTGCTGCGCCCGCCTGCAATCGGCCACGCGACCGCCGCACCGCCGAGAGCCGTGATGAACTCCCGCCGTCTCATCATTCGATCACCTCGTCGGCGATGGCGAGCAGCGTCAGCGGCAGGTCGAGCCCGAGCAAACCGGCCGCTTGCGTAGGAATGTTCGGCACAAGCTACTTGACTACCGAATGCGCCGTGAAAGGATCGCCCACCAATGTCGCACAAAACTTCAGGGAGGGACAAGATGCGTGCAATTAGGACAGCGATGGCGGCTGCGCTTCTTGCCGCCGTCGCGGCGACGTTACCGGTATCGGCCGATTATTTGGTCAAGGAAGTCGGCAGCTTCCACATCGGCGGCCGGACGGCGACGCTGAGCGGGATGCCGACCCGCGAGGTCGTCTTCACGCCGGGCTCGCCGACGCTCAAAGTCGATCCGAATGGGGAGTTCGAGGTCGAGCAGATGTACGTGCAATTCGTCAAGCTGGCCCAGCCCAAGGCAAAGGTCCCGATCCTGTTCTGGCATGGCGGCGGCCTCACCGGCGTTACCTGGGAGACGAAGCCGGACGGCAAGCCGGGCTGGCAGCAATGGTTCCTGAACGCCGGATATGACGTCTACGTCTCCGATGCGGTCGAGCGCGGCCGGGCCTCGTGGGCGCGCTATCCGGAAATCTTCAAGAGCGAGCCGCTGTTCCGCACGAAAAAGGAAGCCTGGGAGCTGTTTCGCATCGGGCCGAGTTACGAGGTCGGCGGCCAGCGCGCGACGTTCGAGGGCGAGCAGTTCCCGACCGAGACCTTCGATCAATTCATGAAGCAGGGCGTGCCGCGCTGGGTCACCAACGATGGGCCGACGCAGGCCGCCTACGACGAGCTAGTGCAGAAAGTCTGTCCGTGCATCGTGGTTGTGCACAGCCAGGGCGGCAATTTCGGCTTCACGGCCGCGCTTAATGCGCCCGACAAGATCAAGGCGCTGGTCGCGGTGGAGCCGTCCGGCGCTCCCGACCTCAGCAAGGTCGATGTAACGAAGCTCAAGAACGTGCCGCATCTCATCGTGTGGGGCGATTTTCACGACAAGAACGCGTTCTGGCAGCGGCTAGTCGTTGCTCCCACCGGCTACCGGGACGCGCTTGTGGCCGCCGGCGTCAAGGCCGATGTCTTCGCTCTCCCGGCAATGGGCATCAAGGGCAACACGCACATGATGATGATGGATAGGAATTCCGACGACATCGCCAGGCTGATCAGCGATTGGCTGGCCAAGCAGGGCCTGATGAACTGAGCGTACCAACTTTCGATCGACGCCCTTGCCGTGTGGCTCGATTTGAAATTTTCGGCGCATCTTCTGTCAGATTCGGACCCAACGTGAAGTCCGGTTGTGGTCCGAGCCGTGCGGCCGCGAACTGTGCGGCCGCGACTGATGACATGTTAATCGAAACGACTATAATGATTATGGTGTACCGCGGATAAATTCTTGCTTTGCAACGGTAAGCATACAAGTCTGCTCGCCCATTAAAGAAGGCGATGACTGCGGGCGTGTCCTAGTTCCAGGTGCCGCGCGCACCGAAGTATTCGATGAGGGCGGTCTGAACTTCTGCGGCCCGCTGCCGGGGGCTCCGTAAGCGGAGACAAAATACAGGTCGTCAAGGGAGGTAAACATGAAACGCTTCCTGTTTCCGTCGATAGCGCTCGCGATGCTGGCGCTCGCCGCAGATCCCGCCGACCGCGCTATGGCGCAGGACAAGCCGATCCGCATCGGCGTGAACACCGCAATCCAGCTGCAGGTCGGCCGCGACGCCATCGACGGCGTCCGGATGGCGGTCGACGAGATCAACGCCAAGGGCGGCGTGCTCGGCCGCAAGCTCGAGATGATCGTCGCGGACGAGGGCGAGGCGGCGACCGAAGGCCCCAAGGTCGGCATCGCCGCGGTCAACAAGCTCACCGGCGACGACAACGTCAATGTGCTGATCGGCGGCTACGATAGCGGCGTCACGCTCGGCGAGCTGCCGCATATCGCGCGTGCCAAGACGATCTTCCTCGGCATCGGCTCGGCCTCGCCGGCGATCCAGCCGAAGGTCAAGGAGGACTACGACAGCTACAAGTACATCTTCCGCGTCAACCCGATCAATTCGGCGAAGCAGGCCAGCGCGCTGATCGACTTCATCACGGCAAGCTCAAGGGCGATCTCGGCTACAACAAGATCGTCGATCCTCGGCGAGAACGCCAAATGGGTGCAGGACATGGTGCCGTCTGATCAAGAAGGGCGCCGAGGCGGCCGGCCTCGAGGTTCCGCTCGCCGAGTTCTTCGACGTGCAGACCGCCGACTTCTCGCCGCATCTTCGCCAAGGTCAAGGACAGCGGCTCGCAGTACCTGGTCGTCATCATCTCGCACGGCGCATCCGACGTCTTCGTCAAGCAGTGGTACGACGCCAAGGTCCCGGTGCCGATCGGCGGCATCGACGTGAAGAGCATGGACGCCAATTTCTTCGAGCGCGTCGGCGGCAAGTCGATCGCCGAAGTGTCGGCGAACTTCGTCGTGCGCGCGCCGCTCACCGCCGAGTACGGTCGCCGTGGTGGGACGAATTCGTGAAGCAGTACAATCGCGCCGCCGGTCTATACCGCGCCCGGCGCCTATGACGCGGTCCACATCTATGCCGAAGCGGTCAAGCGCGCCGGAGACACCGACACCGACAAGGTGATCAAGGAGCTGGAAAAGACCGACTATGTCGGCGTGCGCGGCCGCGTGCAGTTCGACGCGACGCACGACGTCAAGGACGGCCCGGGCTTCGTCAACCTGTTGTTCGTGCAATGGCAGGACAACGGCCAGCGCGTGGTCGTGTGGCCGAAGGAACTCGCCACCGGCAAGATGATCGCCCACCCTGGATGAGCAGCTCACCGTTCGGCGATCCCATGAGGCGTCCGGCCGGATTGCGGCTCTCCGGCTCGCACCGAATGGCTGAAGCGTCGGTGAGCCACCGCGCGCTTACCGCGATCGGGCGCATGGCATGCTGCAATCGCGATCTACGGAGCCGTCATCAGCGCGATCTACGCGATGCTCGCGGTCGGTTTCACCCTGATCTTCGGCGTGGCGCGGATTCTCAACCTTGCGCACGGCTCTTTCTACGCGCTCGGCGCCTATCGGCGTCTACGCCTCACCGCTCACGCGCGCCTGCCGCTGTGGCTCGCCGCCTCGCTCGCGGTGCTGCTGGTCGGCGCGCCTCGGGATCGTGATCGAGCGGGTTCTGGTGCGCCCGCTGCGCCGTTCCATGCTGGCCGTGCTGCTGATCACGCTGGCGGTCGCGCTCATGGTCGAGCAGGTGCTGCTGCTCGATCTTCGGGTCCGAGGCGCGCAACGTGCCGTCCATGGTCGACGCCACCTATCAGGTCGTTCGGCGTCGACATCAGCGGCCAGCGCCTGCTGGCGCTCGCCGGCGGCGTCGTGGTCCTGGCCGGCCTGTGGCTGTTCATGCAGTACACGCGGCTCGGCGCCGCGATCCTCGCCATCTCGCAGGATGCCGAGGCCGCCCAGTACATGGGCATTCCGTCCGACCGCATCTATTCGATCGTGATGGGGCTCTCCGCCGCCATCGCGGCGTCGGCGGGCGTGCTGGTCGCGCCGTTCCAGAGGTGATCCCCGGCATGGGGCTGCTGCCGCTGGTGAAGGCTTTCGCCATCGTCGTCGTCGGCGGTCTGGGATCGATCCCCGGCAGCATTCGTCGGCGCGCTGCTGCTCGGCTATTCCGAGACCATCATCGCGTTCCAGATCTCGATCGAGTGGTCGCAGATCGTCTCGGTCGCGGCCGTGCTACGTACACTCGTCATTCGCCCCGCCGGCTTCTTCGGCAAGCGTGCCGCATTCTGACCCAATGCGTCTCTCCAGATCGATTGGCTCGCAGCGCTGCCGTCGTCTTGGCAGTTCTGGCGCGCGGTGCCGCTGGCTGTTCGGCAGTCGACCTACATCGATCGGCGTGATGACGGTCGCGCTGTGCTACGGCAATGTGGGCGGCGAGCTGGGACTTCATGTCCGGCCTGACCGGCCGCGAAAATTTCGGCCATTCGCTGTTCATCGGCGCCGGCGCCTATACGGCCGGTTTTCTCGACGTGAATTTCGGCGTCAATCCCGTGGTGGAGCCTTCTCGCCGCGCCGCTCGTCGCGGTCGCTGTTCAGCCTCATGCGGTCGGCTTCCCGACGCTGCGCCTGCGCGGTCCCTACTTCGCGCTCGCGATGCTGTCGGGCGCGGCGGTGATGCAGAACCTGACCATTATCTTCTCGGCCTATACCGGCGGCCAGGACGGCCTCAACGGCCTCGACTCCGCTGATCAACTCCACGCTTGCCTATTACTATCTGACGCTGCTGCCTGTCCTGGTGACGACGACCGTCGTCCTCAGCTCATCGCCAATTCGTCCTGGGGCACGATCCTGCGCGCGATCCGCGGCGACGAGGCGACCTGCCAGGCGGCCGGCATCAACGTGACGTTCTACAAGATCGCTTCGCTGATGATCAGCGCCGCGTGTCGCCGGGCTCGGCGGGGCGCTATACGCGCACTATCAGCTTCAGGTCGGGCCGGATCTGTTCGCGGTTGTGCTGTCGATCAATATCATCATCATGGTCTATGTCGGCGGCATAGGCATCGATCTACGGCCCCGTCGGCGGCGCTATCCTGCTCAACGTCTTGACCGAGAGCTTGCGCGGCTTTCAGCGAATACCGGCTGTGGGTCTACACGCTGCTGCTCATGTTCATCCTGTTCTTCCTGCCTCAGGGGCTGATCGCCCCGTCGTGGCGGCGCATCAGGCGGATGCTGCCATGACGCGCACTCTTGCAGGTCGAGCGCCTCAACAAGCGATTTCGGCGGCCTGCATCGCCGTCAAGGATGTCTCCTTCGCGTTGGAGGCGGGCTCGATCACCGGCATGCTTGGGCCAAACGGCGCCGGCAAGACCACGGTGTTCAACCTTCTCACCGGATTCATTTGCTCGGATACCGGCATCCGTCCAGTCTCGACGGGCCGTTCGCTCGCCGGCCTCAGCCCCCATCGAATCGTGAACCGCGGCCTGGCGCGCACCTTCCAGCTCGCGCGCCCGTTTCTGCGGCATGACCGTGCTGGAGAACGTCGAGGTCGCCTGTCTTGCGCCGCGCGTGCGCCAGCGCACGGACATGCCGCGCGTGCGGGCTCAGGCATGGCTCGACCAGGTCGGCCTCGGCGATAAGGCAGCGCTCGAGGTGCGACGCCTTGCCGTACGGCGACTTGCGCCGGCTCGAGATCGCGCGGGCGCTTGCGACTAGACCAAAATTGCTGCTGCTCGATGAACCCTTTGCCGGGCTCGGCGTCGGAGAAATCGAGCCGCTCGCCGCCCTGATCAGGAAGCTGCATCGCAGCGAAGGCCTCACGATCTTGATGATCGAACATAAATTGCGCGAGTTCATGCAGCTCGTTGAGAGCGTCATCGCGATGGATTTCGGCGAGATCATCGCCATCGGCGATCCCTCCGCGATCGTGCGTCATCCGCGGGTGGTCGAGGCCTATATGGGCAACGCCGACCTCGGGCTGCCAAACATCGAACCGACCGGAGCGGGCGATGGCGCTGCTTGAAATCACGGACTTGGAGGTCCGTTACGGCAATGCCCTCGCGCTCGATGGAATTTCCCTGAGCGTCGGCGCCGGGCAACTTGTCGGCGTGTTGGGGCCGAACGGCGCCGGCAAGACGACCCTCCTCAAGGCCATCTCTCGCACCGTACCGCCAGCGGCCGGCCGCGTCGTCTTCAATGGCATGCCGCTCGAAGGGCTGCCAGCCTACGATGTGGTCGGCCGCGGCATTTGCCATTGCCCCGAAGGCCGGCGCCTTTTCCCGGAGCTCAGCGTGCTCAAGAATCTGATGCTCGGCGCCTATTTGCGCAACGACCGGCATGGCATCGCGCGGGATCTCGACAAGGTGCATTCCCTGTTCCCAGTCCTCAAGGCGCGCGCCAGCCAGCAGGCCAATACCCTGTCGGGGGGCGAGCAGCAGATGTTAGCGATCGGGCGCTCGCTCATGGGCGCTCCAACTCTGCTGCTGCTGGACGAGCCCTCGGTCGGAATCGCGCAACGCCTCAAGATCGAAATCTTCCATTCAATCCGCGCAATCCAGCAAGCCGGAACCGCCGTGCTACTGGTGGAGCAGGATGCCCGCAGCACACTCGCAATCGCCGAGCATGTCTATGTGTTGGAACACGGCCGCGTGGTCCGTCAGGGCGATGCGCGCGCGGTTGCTGACGACGATGAAATCCGGCGCATTTATCTCGGGGTATGATACCGACCTGCTTTATCCGCGACCCCCAAGAGCCCGCAGACCAACGGCATCTGCGAACGCTTCCACAAGACCGTGCTGAACGAATTCTACCGCGTCGCATTCCGCAAAAAGGTGTACCGTTCAATCGACGAGCTGCAGGCCGATCTGGATCTGTGGATCCGCGAGTACAATGAACAAAGGCCGCATCAAGGACGTTGGTGCTTCGGCAAAACGCCGATGCAGACCTTCCTTGACGCGATGCCGATGGCGAAGGAGAAGATGATCGCAGCTTAATTGCCATCGGACACCAAAACCCGATCGCTCAACCAGCCACCGCCTGTCAGATCGAGTTTCGGCTAATACAGCGCGCAGTGCGTATGTCTACATCCGACAATCGATGGCCGATCAGCTGACGCACAATCATGAGAGCCGACGCCGGCAATATGGTCTCGCCAATCGCGCCCGTCAGCTCGGCTGGACCCATCGACGATGATCTTGGCCGCTCGGGCGGCGGCTCGCTCGGCCGGGCTTCGAGCGTGTGCTGCGACGAGGGCGGCTTCGCCCAGTTCATCAGGTTGCCCCCCGGCACGGGGGCTCGGCTTAATTAGTGCGTCGGTGGCTCCGCCTTGGCCAATTCTTCGATTAGGAGCGTTTGTATCGTTCGCCTAACGGGCTCATTGATCGAGGTCTCCAGCAACTTCCGAAACCGCTTAATGTTGGCGTCTGTGACGTAGGCGAGGTCACTCATCGACAATCTCCACTACGACGACGGAGCAACCCCCAACAATCCCTCGTGCATGAATACAATACGAGCCGTTGCCGAATCTGTTCAAAATTGCTCACTCGCTGGGGCCGCCCGTCATAGCTGGTAAACGGCTATCCGCTGCTGGTGCGCAAGGCATCCGCTTCGACGAGCAGATGGAATGCGACGATGGCGAGAGCGCGTGCAAGATGGGGCGTCGAGGGCATCGCGAAGCGCAAGGTCTCGCGCAAGAGCAAAACCCCGACATGCGAGGCGGTGCGGCGCGAGGCGGAGGAGGATTGGGGCCGATGATCGAGGGTAAGACCGGAGGCCCTAGGCGGACCTAATAATGCTATCCTTGCGCCTGTCACCCTTCCGACTGGAGGGATCAGATGACAGCTTTCATCGGACGCCGCGAGTTCATCACGCTGGTTGGCGGGGCGGCGGCGTGGCCGCTCGCCACGCGCGCGCAGCAGCCGGCGATGCCCCTGATCGGATTTCTCAGCGGTGTATCGCTGAAGACGTTTGGGCCAATGGTCGCCGCGTTCCACCGGGGGCTCAAAGAAACCGGCTACGTCGAGGGCCAAAATGTAACGATCGAGTACCGTTGGGCGGAGGGTCAATATAATCAACTGCCATCGCGGGCGGCTGACTTGGTGGGCCGTCCGGTGGCAGTGATCGCCGCGACCGGCGGCCCAGCTTCTGGACTCGCCGCCAAGGCGGCGACACCGTCGATCCCAATCGTTTTCCTAAGTGGTTCCGATCCGGTCAATGCGGGCCTTGTCGGCAACCTTGCCCGACCGGAGGGTAACGCAACGGGCGTCCCCGAAGCGACCCTGGCACAGTGTGCCGAACTGGCCCGATCACGTCACCGGTGACGAGATGGTGGCAGCGACGGTTTCGCGGTGCTGGCTTCGCTCAGTTAGCGTATTGTGGGACGGCCTGGTGACGGGGGCGCCGCCCTGTGCCACGATTGACGCCTCAAGCGAGCAGGTGGAGGCGGAGATGGCCCACGAAGACGTTCCCGTCCTGATCGTCGGCGGCAGCCTCGTCGGGCTGTCGACAGCGGTGTTCCTCGGACATCACGGCGTCCCGTCGCTCGTCCTCGAGCGCCACCGCGGCACCGCGATCCACCCGCGGGCCGCGCTCGTCAACCAGCGCACGATGGAGACGTATCGCGCCGTCGGCCTGGAGGAGGAGATCGAGGAGGCGGCCGCGCGGGAGTTCGTCCAGAACGGCGCGATCGTGTCCGTCGACAGCCTCGGCGGGAAGGAGCTCGACTGGTACTTCCGCTTCATCAACGAAGGCGTGGAGCACCTCAGCCCCTCGAAGCGGGTCTTCGTCACGCAGATCGGGCTCGAGCCCGTCCTGCTCCGCGCCGCGGAACGCCTCGGAGCGGAGATCCGGTACGCGTCGGAGGCCGCCTCCGTCGAGCAGGACGACTCGGGCGTGACCGTCGTCGTCCGGCCGCGCGACGCCGGGCCGGAGCGCAGCGTGCGCGGCCTCTATCTCGTCGCAGCGGACGGCGCCCACAGCCCGATCCGCGAGCGGCTCGGCATCCAGAAGCTCGGCCACGGGAGCTTCTCGGACAGCATCACGATCTACTTCAGGGCCGACGTGCGCGCGCTGATGGGCGATCGCAACCTGAGCGTCGTCTACGTCTTCGGCCCGCGCCTCCAGGGATTCTTCCGCTTCTCGATCGATCTCCAGGCGGGCTTCCTCGTCGTGAACTCGACCGTCGACGACGACGGGACGCGGTCGGTCCGGATCGGCGAGGACATGAGCACGCCGAGCTGCATCCGCTACGTCCGCGAGGCGCTCGGCGACCCGGAGATCCCGGTCGAGATCGAGAACGTCCAGCGCTGGTCGGCGTCGGCCGAGTACGCGGCGCGGCTGCAGGAAGGCCGCGTGTTCATCGCCGGCGACGCGGCGCACGTCATGCCTCCGACGGGCGGGTTCGGCGGCAACTGCGGCGTGCAGGACGGGTACGACCTCGCGTGGAAGCTCGCGCACGTCCTGGACGGCCGAGCGGACGAGGCGCTGCTCGCCACCTATGACGCCGAGCGCCAGCCGGTCGGGGCATTCACGACCGAGCAGGCGTACACGCGTTACGTGCTTCGCCTCGATCCCTCGCTCGGCAAGGACGACCTGATGCCGATCGTCGGGGAGGCCCCCATCGAGCTCGGCTACCGTCACCGCTCGGCCGCCGTGGTGCTCGGAGCGGACGGCGACGACGCGATCTGGGAGGACCCCGGCGAGCCGTCCGGTCGTCCCGGCTTCCGCGCGCCCCACGTCCCGGTCACGGTCGACGGCGTCGAGCGGTCGACGTTGGATCTCTTCGGGCGCCACTTCGTCCTGCTCGCCGGGCTCGGGTGGCGAGAGCTGGTGCGCTGCCTCACGCGCCGCGGCGGTCTCGGCGGGAGTGCCGCTCGACGCGTATCGCGTCGGGGCCGACGTGATCGACACGGCCGACGGGCTCGAGACGTCCTGCGGCACCGGCGCGGCAGGCGCCGTGCTCGTCCGGCCGGACGGGTTCATCGCCTGGCGAGCGACCGGGTCGCACGCCGACCCCGAGAGCGAGCTCGCCCACGCGCTCGGCACGGCGCTGGGCCGCAGTGTGGTCTCCGGGGCGCGGGTCTAGCCTCGCCGCCTCTTCTGGTTTCCGGGGCGTGGCTTCTGCTCTGGTTTCCGGGGCGTGGCTTCAGCCTCGCCCCTCTTGGCTGCTGTGCGCCAAGTAAAGGGGGCGAGGCTGAAGCCACGCCCCCGCGCCCGCCCCCGCGCCCGCTCGACCCTGTTCGCGGCCTGCGCTCCTGCCGGGCCGGTCAGGTCGCCGCGGCCGCGGCCGGGGCGAGCGGCGCCTTCCCGAGGATCATGTCCGCCGCCTTCTCCGCGATCATCAGCGTCGCCGCATGCGTGTTCGCCCGGGTGATCTTCGGCATCACGGAGGCGTCGACCACCCGAAGCCCCTCGACGCCGGGGACGCGGAGCTCGGCGTCGACGACGGCGCCCATCGCGCAGGTCGACGTGGGGTGGTACACGGTCTGGCTCGCGCGACCGACCCAGTCGAAGATGTCCTCCTCGGAATCCGAGGCCGGGATGCTCAGCGGCTCTCGCTGGATCGCCCGGAGCGCGGGCCGCGAGGCGATCTCGAGCGCGATCCGCACGCCCTCGAGCATGCTCGCCCGATCCTCGTCGGTCGTGAGGAAGTTCGAGAGTACCGTCGGCTTGGAGTCCGCCATCGGCGTTCGCAGGCCCACCCGGCCGCGCGAGGTGGGCTTGACGATCACCGGCCCGAACGCGAAGCCGTTGTCGGGCGGCGGTGTGAGGCCCTCGTCGAAGAAGGGCGCGGCCGCGAAGTGGAACTCGACGTCCGGTGCCGGCAGGTCCGAGCGTGTCCGGAAGAAGCCGCCGGCCTCCGGGTAGTTCGAGGTGAGGGGGCCGCGGCCCTCCGTCTCGAGGAGCCCGAAGTTCTCGGGCGTGAAGATGCCGAAGAGACCCGGCTCGTCCGTGAGGTAGTTGACGTTGACCATGCAGTGGTCCTGCAGGTTGTGCCCGACCGGCAGGTCCTCCCGCACCGCGATCCCGAACACGTCGAGGTCCTCGGCAGGGCCGATCCCCGAGAGCATCAGCAGCACCGGAGACTGGTACGTGCCGGCGGAGACGATCACCTCGCGCTCCGCCCGGACGGTCTCCCGCACGCCGTCACGGACGAGCTCGACGCCCACGGCGCGGTCGCCCTCGAAGACGATCCGCTCGACGAAGACGCCGGACCTGACCTCGAGGTTCGGGCGTCCCTCCGCCGGGTGCAGGAACGCGTCCGCGGCGCTGCAGCGCATGCCGTTCCGCTGGGTGAGCTGGAAGCGCGAGACGCCCTCCGGCCGGTCGACGTTCAGGTCGTCGATCAGCTCGTAGCCGGCCTGCGTCGCAGCCTCGAGCTGGGCGTCGATGAGCGGGCTCATCGACCGGCTGTCGGAGACCGCGAGCGGCCCGCCGACCCCGTGGAACTCGTTCTCGCCGCGCTCGTTGTCCTCCGAGCGCTTGAAGTAGGGCAGCACCTCGTCGTACGACCACCCGGTGCAGCCCATCTCCGCCCACTCGTCGAAGTCGGCGCGGTTCCCGCGGAGGTAGATCATCGCGTTGATCGAGCTCGAGCCGCCGATCACGCGGCCGCGCGGGTAGTACAGCCGGCGCCCACCGAGGCCGGGCTCGGGCTCCCCGTAGAGGTCCCAGTCGAGGCTCGACTTGAAAGCGAGGGGAAACATCGCCGGGACGTGCAGCTCGGCTGCGGTGTCGGGGGCGCCTGCCTCCAGCAGGAGGACCGAGACGTTCGGATCCTCGCTGAGGCGGGAGGCGAGCACGCATCCGGCAGACCCGGCTCCGACGATCACGTAGTCAGCCACGGTCGAGCACTCCTTGACTCGGGTACGGGTCGGAGCTTATTGGCTCGCGATCCCGTTACCAAGATTGTTGGCGAGACGACCCCTCGCCGGTTAGGCTCGCGTCGATGGGCGCGAGCGACGACCTGATCGCCCTCTACTGGACGACTTCGGGACCGGTCGAGGTGCACTTCGGGCGGGAGTGGAGCCACTTCGACCTGCGCGATCGCTGCGAGCAGGCCGCGCGGGTGGGATTCAAGGGCATCGGGCTCTGGCACGCCGACCTCGAGCACGTACTCGAGACGCGGACGCTCCGCGAGGTGCGGCAGGTCCTCGACGACCACGGCATCGAGCAGCTCGAGCTCGAGTTCCTGGGGGACTGGTTCCTCGACCCGCACGACGAGCGCCGGCGCGACTCCGACGTGCGACGCGCGTTGCTGTTCGAGGCGGCCGAGGCGCTGCCCACCCACCACATCAAGGTGGGCAACATCGTCGGCACGGAGTGCGAGCTGCCCCGGATCGTCGAGGGATTCGGCGAGCTGTGCGCCGACGCAGCCCGGCACACCGACGCGAAGGTCGTCTACGAGTTCATGCCGTACGACGTCAACGTGAACGACGTCGACAAGGCGCTCGCGGTCGTGGAGGGCGCAGATGCGCCCAACGGCGGCCTCGCGCTCGACACCTGGCACCTGGGCAAGCTGCGGCTCGAGCCGGACGAGCTCCGGCGCATCCCGGCCCGGTTCCTCTCCTGGGTCGAGCTCTCGGACGGGCCCTACGAGTACGCAGAGGACCGGCTCGACGAGGTGATCAACAGGCGCAGGCTTCCCGGCGAGGGCGAGTTCCCGGTCGTCGAGTACGTCGCCGTGTGCCGGGAGATCGGGTACCAGGGGCCCTGGGGCGTCGAGGTCCTCTCCGAGGAGCTCCGCAACCTCCCCATCGAGCAGATCTTCGACCGCGCCTACGAGACGACGAGCGCGCAGCTCGAGCTCTCACGAGACAGCCGTCGGCTCGGCGGAGGCGTCGAAGGAGCGGAGGTGCCGGCTTCGCCGGCGCCATAGCGAGAAAGGAGAGCCTCGGTGTCCGATAACGGCCTCTCGAAGGAACGGCTGACCTGGATGTACACGCAGATGGCGCGGATCCGTGAGTTCGAGGAGCGGGTGAAGCGGACGTTCGAGGAGCACCCGGGCGTGATTCGCGGCCACACGCACCTCGCGGACGGCGCGGAGGCCTCGATCGTCGGCTCGCTGGCCGCGCTCGGGCCGGACGACCAGCTCACGGCGACGTATCGCTGCCACGGCTACCCGATCGCGCTCGGCACCGACCCGAAGGCGCTGATGGCCGAGATCTACGGCAAGGAGGCCGGGATCTGCAAGGGCTACGGCGGCTCGATGCACCTGACCGACGTGGGCCGCGGGTTCCTGGGCACCTCCGGGATCGTCGGACAGGGCATCCCGCACGCTGCGGGCGTCGCGTGGGCGGCTCAGATCCGGGGGAAGAACCAGGTCGTGCTCTCGTTCTTCGGCGACGGCGCGACGAAGCAGGGCGCGTTCCACGAGACCCTCAACATCGCCTCGCTCTGGAAGCTCCCGGTCGTCTTCGTGATGGAGAACAACAACTACCAGGCCTACACGCCCGTCGAGCAGGAGGACGCGAACGCGGCGGCGGGCGAGCCGCTCGCGGTGAAGGCGAAGGCCCACAGCATGCCGGGCGTGACCGTGGACGGCGGCGACCCGGTGGCCGTCCACCAGACGATGCACGCGGCCGTGGAGCGCGCGCGCTCGGGCGAAGGGCCGACGCTCGTCGAGTCGCGCGTCTACCGACTCAGCGCCCACGGCAACATCATCGCGCCGCCCGGCGTGCCGCTCCACTACCCCGAGCACGAGGCGGTCGCGATCTTCGGCAACGTCGAGGAGTACGAGGCCGCCAAGCGCGGCGACCCGGTTCCGCGCTTCCGCGCGCGCCTCGTGACCGACGGCGTGCTCTCCGCCGAGGACGCGGACGCGATCGCCGAGGCGGCGCAGAAGGAGATGCAGGAGGCCGTCGACTTCGGGCTCGACAGCCCGTTCCCGGCGCCCGAGAAGGCCGTCGACTACGTCTACGCCTAGGAGGACCGAAGAGACATGGCACGCGAGCTTCCCTACATCCAGGCGATCGGCGAGGCGGTCCACCAGGAGATGGAGCGCGACGAGACGATCCTCTACTTCGGCCAGAACCTGGCGCTCAGCGAGGACGACCCGTTCGTGAAGGCGTTCGGCGGCGACCGTGTCCGCGTGACGCCGATCTCCGAGACGGCCGAGATCGGCATGGCGGTCGGCGCGGCCTTCGCGGGCTACCGGCCGGTCGTCCAGCTGTACATGGCGGAGTTCATGCTCGTCGCGATGAACCAGGTCGTGAACGAGGCGCCGCGCTTCTACGGCATGACCGGCGGCCAGGTCAAGGTGCCGATCGTGCTCCAGGCGGGGTACGGGTTCACCGCGGGCTGGGCGGGACAGCACACGGGGACGATCTACGGCATGTTCCTCGGCGTCCCCGGGCTGAAGGTCGTCGTGCCGTCGACGCCCGCCGACGCCAAGGGGCTGATGACGGCCTCGATCCGTGACGACAACCCGGTCGTCTTCTTCCACAACTACCTGCTGACGCTCGAGCACGGCGACGTGCCCGAGGGCGAGCACGTCGTGCCGCTCGGAGAGGCGGCGGTCGTCCGCGAGGGCGGCGACGTCACGATCGTGGGCATCGGCTGGACCGTCGGGAAGGCGCTCGCGGCGGCCGAGCAGCTTGCGGGCGAGGGAATCGAGGCGGAGGTCATCGATCCGCGCACCCTGGCGCCGCTCGACACCGCGACGATCATCCAGTCGGTGGAGAAGACCGGGCGGCTCGTCGTCGTCGACCAGGCGACCCGGCACGCGTCGGCTGCGGCGGTGATCGCGGCGGAGGTCGCAGCGGAGGGGTTCT
Source organism: uncultured Actinomycetes bacterium (assembly GCA_963722755.1). GTDB lineage: Bacteria > Actinomycetota > Thermoleophilia > Gaiellales > Gaiellaceae > Gaiella. The sequence goes on along the minus strand of CAVROJ010000006.1, from coordinate 548,198 downwards.
CCGCGCTGAAGGCCCCGATCGGCCTCGTGACCGCGCTCGACGCGACGATCCCCTACAGCCAGCCGATGGAGGAGTACCTGCTCCCGGACGAGACGAAGATCGCAGCCGCCGTGCAGCAGGCGGTCGGCTTCTCGCCCGTCGCCGCCTGAGTCACGGCCGACCGGACGCCGACCGCGCCGCTGCCGGCGTCCGCGCGGAGGGAGCCCTCAGGCGTGGGCGGTTCGCCAGCCTCCGGGTGCGTAGTCCCGGCGGACGGTCTCGACGTACGGAGCGGGGCTGACGATCGCCCGGATCTCGGTCTGCACGTGGGGCTCGACGGTCGGCTTGGTCGAGCCGCCGCCTTCCTCCCCCCAGACGAAGATCACCTCCGTGCCGGGCTCGGCGTGCGCCGCGTCCAGGACGGCCAGGGTCAGCATCTTGCCCTCGTTGGCGCTGTAGCCGATCCAGGTCGAGACGCCGACGGGCTCGTCGTCCACGGTGACCAGGTCGAAGGGGTGCATGCAGTACACGGCGGAGGGCCAGTCCATGAACTTCGCCCGGTCCGTCTTCCGGAACATCGTCCCGATCGTGCGGGTCACGTCCTCGTCGTCGAGCGCGAGCGTGACCTTGACGCGGTGCTCGTCCTCCGCGATCCGCTCGAGCGCCTCGCGCCCCACGAAGTCGTGGTCGAACTTCACGTAGTTGCCGTAGCCGAGGTCCCACGGCGTGAAGTAGTAGTCCTCGATGTCGTCCGAGGAGAAGCTGCCGCCGATCGACGCGGAGGCCTCGTACCCGGTCGCCGGGAGCCACTCGCGGTACGCCTCGAGCCGCTCGCCCGAGTACACGGCGGGGAGCGGAGAGGGGATCCAGCCGGACTCGAGCGTGTTGGAGGAGTACGCCCTGCCCCCGACTCTCCGGAGGCCGAACTCCTCACCTGCCTCGAGGAGCGCCTCGAGCACCGGCTCCCGCTCGTCCCACGGGCCGAACAGCTCCCAGCCCGGCTGGCCGACCATCCCGTGACGCAGGGCGCTGACGGTCTGGCCTGCGATCGTCACCCTCGTCTTGTGGAAGAACTTGAGCTCGGGGGCGGCCTGGCCGAGGACCTTCTCGATCAGGTCCATCGCGTTCGGTCCCTGCACCTGGAAGCGGTAGGACCTCCGCCGCCCGTCCGTTCGGAGCGCCGTCCTCAGGTCCAGATCGACCTCGACGTCGTAGCCGCCGGTCTCTGCGTGGTACATCACCCAGTTCAGCGCGGGCGCGCGGCCGACGAGGTTGAACCGATCCTCGGCCAGCGCAAACAGGATCACGTCACCGATCACGAACCCGTCCGGAGTGCACGGCACGAAGTGCTTCGCCCGGTCGACGGTGAAGCCCTCGAAGCTGTTGACGGCGAGCTCGGACAGGAGCCTCAACGCGTCTGGGCCCTGGATCCCCAGGTCGTTCATGTGGAACGACTGATCGAAGAGGACGCAGGTCGTCTGCCAGGCTCGCTGCTCGTCGCGCCAGTTCGTGAACTCGGCCGGGACGCCCGGATAGACGTTCGGCCCGGCCTGCGAGTTCCGCAGGAGCTCCACGGGGCTCCCGGCCGCCGCGAGCACTGCCTCGAGACTCCGATGACTCACGTTCGTCCTCCCTTTCCAGCTCGAGTGGTCGCGCGGCGAGCCCGACCCTCTTCTCGACGGCAACCCGAGGCTACGCGCCTCGACGCCCGATGGTAAAGGGGGATAATCACCCTGTGAAGCAGGGCTCGACAGAAGCTGTGGCCGGAGGGCGCGGTACTGTCGTCGTCCAGGAGGGCGGCGTCGTCGCTCGGGACCGCGTCCTCCCTCGTGTTGTCTCGTCGACCGGACGTCGTTTAGGCTCGCGACGAATGAGCATCCTCGGCAATCGTGTGCTGAGACTGGAGGACCCTCGGTTCCTCCGGGGGGAGGGGCGCTACATCGAGAACATGCCGCTCGAGGGCGCGGCGTGGGTCACCTTCGTCCGCTCGCCGCTCGCGCACGCCCGCGTGAACGGGATCGACACCTCTGCAGCGGAGGCGCTTCCGGACGTCCAGGTCCTCACCGGCGCCGACGTCGACGCGCCGCCGTTCGGCCCGCCGCCGTACTGGAACATCAATCCCGGGATGGTGCGGCCGCTCGTCGCCCAGGACGTCGTCCGTTTCGCAGGAGAGATCGTGGCGATCGTGGTCAGCGACGACCGCGCGGCGGGGGCCGATGCCGCCGAGCTGATCGCGATCGACTACGACCCGCTGCCCGTGGTCCTGACCGTGGAGGAGGCGGCGGAGGACGAGACGCTGCTCTTCCCGGACGAGGGAACCAACGTCGCCGCGCGTGCGGGCTCGGAGGAGCACGACGAGGAGCTCTTCGCCGGCTGTGAGGTGGTCGTCTCCGACACGATCTGGAGCCAGCGGATGGCGGCGGCGCCGCTCGAGCCGCGCTCGGCCGCGGCCGAGATGGGCGAAGGACGGCCGACTGACGGTCTGGCTGACATCGCAGACGCCGCACACGAGCAAGATGGTCGTCGCAGGCATGCTCGGGCTCGATCCCGGACAGGTACGGGTGGTCAGCCCCGACCTCGGCGGCGGCTTCGGCGCGAAGATGCTGGAGGTCGAGGGCGTCCTGGTCGCCTGGCTCGCGCGCAAGCTCGGCCGGCCCGCGCGCTGGACGGAGACGCGGACCGAGAACATGCTCGGACTGCTGCACGGTCGCGCGCAGCGGCTCGAGTTCACGCTCGGCGGGACGCGCGACGGGCGACGTGCTCGCGTACCGGCTCGACGTCCTCGCCGATGCGGGCGCGTATCCGATCCTCGGCGCGTACCTGCCGAACCTGACCTGCCTCATGGCGAGCGCGGTGTACGAGATCCCGAGGGTCGAGGTGGAGGGCCGCTCGGTCGTCACGAACACGACCCCGACCACCTCGATCCGCGGCGCCGGCCGGCCCGAGGCGGCGCAGGCGATGGAGCGGGCGCTCGACCTCTTCGCGGCCGAGATCGGGCTCGATCCGGCGGAGGTCCGGCGCAGGAACTTCGTCCCGAAGGACGCCTTCCCGTACACGACCGCGACAGGGGCGACGTACGACTCCGGCGACTACGAGGGCGCGCTCGACCTCCTGCTCCGCTCGGCCGGCTACGACGAGCTGCGCGAGGAGCAGCGCCGGCGTCGCGGCGCAGGGCGGCCCGATCGAGCTCGGGATCGGCCTCGGCGCGTACGTCGAGATCTCGAACCCGGTGGGCGAGGCCGAGTTCGGAGAGGTCGAGATCACGGAGGACGGCGAGGCCATCCTGCGCACGGGCTCGCACTCGCACGGCCAGGGGCACGAGACGACGTTCGCGATGATCGCCGCCGAGCGGCTCGGGCTTCCCGTGGAGCGGGTCACCGTGATCAAGGGCGACACCGACGAGGTGCCAACGGGGGCCGGGACCTTCGGCTCCAAGTCGACGCAGATCGGGGGCGTCGCCGGGCGGCTCGCTGCGGACGGGGTCGTCGAGCAGGCGAAGGGCCTGGCGGCCGACTACCTCGAGGCGAGCGCCGCGGACATGGTGCTCGACGTCGACACGGGCCGCTTCCACGTCACGGGAGCGCCGGAGCCGGCGCTCTCCTGGGCGGACCTCGCGTCCCGGGCCGCGGCCGACGGCCGGCTCGGCGAGCTGAAGATCTCGCACGAGTTCCAGGCGCCGCCGTCGTTTCCGTTCGGGATTCACCTCTCGGTGGTCGAGGTCGACACGGAGACCGGGAGGGTGGAGGTCAAGCGGCACGTCGCGGTCGACGACGCCGGGACGATCGTCAACCCGCTCGTGGCCGACGGCCAGGTGCACGGCGGCATCGCGTTCGGCGTCGGCCAGGCGCTCTACGAGGAGGTCGTGTTCGGAGAGGACGGGTACCCGCTCACCGGCACGTTCGTCGGCTACGCGTTCCCTTCCGCGGCGGAGCTCCCGTCCTGGGAACGCGTCGAGATGGTGACCCCGACGCCCAACAACGTCGTCGGCGTGAAGGGGATCGGCGAGTCGGGGACGGTCGGCTCGACGCCCGCGGTGCACAACGCCGTGCTCGACGCGCTCGCGCCCTACGGCGTCCGCCACGTCGACCTGCCCTGCAACGGCGAGAACGTGTGGAAGGCCCTCCAGGAGGCGAAGGCATGACGAAGATCGCGCTGACGGTCAACGGGGAGCGCCGCGAGGCGGAGGTCGCAGGCGCGGCAGCTCCTCGTGTACTTCCTGCGCGAGCAGCTCGGCCTCACGGGAACCAACGTCGGCTGCGACACGTCCTCGTGCGGGGCGTGCACCGTGCTCCTCGACGGCGAGTCCGTGAAGTCGTGCACCGTGCTCGCCGTGCAGGCCGACGGCAGCGAGGTGACGACGATCGAGGGCCTCGCAAGGGACGGCGAGCTCCATCCGGTCCAGCAGGCGTTCCACGAGCAGCACGGTGTCCAGTGCGGCTACTGCACGCCGGGGTTCGTGATGGCGACGGTCTCGCTCCTGAAGGAGAACCCGACGGCCGTCCGAAGCCGAGATCAGGCACGCGCTCGAGGGGAACCTGTGCCGCTGCACCGGGTACCACAACATCGTGCGTGCGGTCGAGGCGGCGGCGAGGGCAGGAGCATGATCCCTGCCGCGCTCGAGTACCGCCGGGCGGGGTCGGTCGAGGAGGCGATCGAGCTCCTCGGCTCCGACGAGGACGCGAAGCTGCTCGCCGGCGGGCACTCGCTGATCCCGGCCATGAAGCTCCGCATCGCGCGGCCCACGGCGCTCGTCGACATCGGCCGGCTGGACGATCTCCGCTACGTGCGCGAGGACGGCGACCGGATCGCGATCGGCGCGCTCACGCGCCACGCGGCGCTCGAGGCCGACGCGATGCTCGGCGGATCGTGCGCCGTGCTCGCCCGCGCGGCCGGCGAGGTCGGCGATCCGCAGGTCCGCCACCGGGGGACGATCGGGGGCTCGGTCGCGCACGCCGACCCCGCATCCGACCTCGCGACCGTGCTCCTCACGCTCGACGCCGACCTCGTCGCGCGCGGGCCGGATGGCGAGCAGGACGATCGCGGCGGCGGAGTTCTTCACGGGGCCGTTCGAGAACGCGCTCGCCCGCGACGAGGTGCTCGTCGAGATCCGCGTCCCGAAGGCCGAGCGAGGGCGTGTACCTGAAGCACTCGCGCCGCGCGCAGGACTGGGCGACTGTCGCCGTGGCGGCAGCCCGCGTCGACGGACGCGTGCAGGTGGGGCTCTCGAGCATGGGGCCGACGCCGCTCCGCGCCCGCGCCGTCGAGGAAGCGCTCGCGGGCGGCGCCTCCGCCGAGGAGGCGGCGGCACGCGCCGCCGAGGGCGCCGACCCGCCGAGCGACGTGAGCGGCAGCGCCGCGTACCGCGCGCACCTCGCGCGGGTGCTCGTCCGGCGCGCGCTCGAGCAGGTCTAGATCGAGCCGCTCGCGGGCGCGCGGCGGCGATGACCGCCTCCGCGGGCAGCGTGCGCCTCAGGGACGCTTTCCCGCGAACAGCTCGGTGTGCTCCCCGAAGTAGCTCGAGATGAGCAGGTCGTGGTTGCTCCGCAGCTCCTCGGCGTCGCCGTGGAGCACCATCTCGCCGTGCGAGAGGACGTAGCCACGATCGGCAATCGTCAGCGCGAGCTCGATGTGCTGCTCGACGAGCACGACGCCGCAGCCGCTCTCCTCCGCGTACTCGCGGACGACCGGGAGGCAGGCTCTCGACGATCACGGGCGCAAGGCCGAGGCTGAGCTCGTCGAGGAGGAGGAGCTTGGGATGGCGCGCGAGCGCCCGTCCCACCGCGAGCATCTGCTGCTCGCCGCCGGACAGCAAGCCGCAGCGGCGGTCGCGGAGCGGCTCCAGGGCCGGGAAGTACCGGTACGCGACTGCGGCGTCGAGGCGCTCGCGCGCGGTAGCCGAGACGCAGGTGCTCGGCGACCGTGAGCCCGAAGAAGAGACCGCGCGACTCCGGGACGTGGGCGATGCCGAGCCGCGCGCGACCGCTCGCCGACACGCGCCTCAGATCGCTCCCGCCGAAGCGGATCGCCCCCTCGAGCGGATGCACGAGACCCGACACGGCGCGCAGCGTGGTCGTCTTGCCGGCACCGTTGGCGCCGAGCAGCGCGACGACCTCGCCCGGAGCGACCTCGAGGTCGAGGCCGCGGATCACCGCGGCGCTGTCGTACCCGGCGGTCAGGCCGTCGATCTCGCAGCACCGGAACGCCTCGCCCCGCTCCGGCGCCGGCAGAGCCGGCACCTCCGCTCCTGGGCGGCTCCGTCGAGCCCACGCCGCTCACGCCGATACCTCGCCCGCGCTCGCGCTCCTCGATCGCGGCACCCGGCGTCGCCGCGGCGCGCCGCCGAGGTACGCCTTGACGACGAGCGGGTTGCGGCGTACCTCGTCCGGCGGGCCGGCCGCGATCACCTTCCCGAACTCGAGCACGACGATGCGATCGCAGATCGTCAGCACCAATCCCATGTCGTGGTCGATCAGGAGCGTTGCGGTGCCGGCATCCGCGATCTGCCGCAGCTGCCGGCCGAGCTCCCCGCTCTCGCGCGTGTCGAGGCCGGCCGCCGGCTCGTCGAGACAGAGGAGGCGCGGCTGCATGGCGACCGCACGGGCCACGCCGACGAGCTTCCGCTGTCCCTGCGTCAGCTCGCTCGGCATCGCGTCGGCGAGCGAGCCGAGCTCGAGCAGCTCGAGCGCCTCGTCCGTCGCGGCGTCGTCGCCCGCGGGCCGGCCGACGAGCTCGGCCGCGAGTGACAGCCACGGAGGGCGCTCGGCCGCGACCATGAGGTTCTCGCGCACCGTGAGATCGTCGAACAGCTCGGTGCTCTGCCATGTGCGGGCGAGGCCGCGGCGGGCACGGGCGTGCGGCGGCATCCCCTCGAGATCGCGCCCGTCGAGCTCGGCGTGCCCCGTGTACCGCACGAAGCCCGTGATCGCGTCGACGAACGTCGTCTTGCCGGCACCGTTCGGTCCGATCAGCCCGACCAGCTGACCCTCCTCGACGACGACGTCGACCTCGTCGACGGCGCGCACGCCGCCGAAGTGCACCGACAGGCCGGTCGTGGCGAGGACGGTCGTCATGCGGCCTCGGCAGACTCCGACGCCGCGAGCTCGGCCTTTCGCTTCGCCCGCGCCTGCGACGTCCGGTAGAAGGAGCCGGCCACGCCCTCCGGATTCTGGATCAGCGTGAAGATGAGCACGAGGCCGCCGAAGAGCAGGAACCAGTTCCCGGAGAGGCCGAACCACTTGTCGAGCGCGTACGGCATGATCCCCTGCGCGGCGATGAGCCCGGCGAAGACGGCGCCGGAGACCAGCGTGATGCCTCCCGCGTAGGCGAAGGCGATCAGGCTGAGGGCGAGCGGGACGCTGAAGCGGTCGGCGCTCACCGAGCCGAAGTTGTACGCGTAGAGCGTGCCGGCCACTCCCGCGATCAGCGCGCTGATGCCGAAGGCGATCAGCTTGACGTTGCGGACGTCGATCGCCGCCCCGGCCGCGGCGCGCTCGTTGGACCGGACCGCCAGCATCCGCTGGCCCAGGATGCCACGACGGACCGAGATGACCAGGAGGGAGAGGAGGACGGCGGCGGCAAGCGCGACCCAGCCGAACACGGGGCTCGGCAGGTTCCCGTCGAGGCCGCGGAACGAGGCCGTCGGCCCGAGGTTGATGCCGAAGAGCTTCGGATCCGGCACCGGCGAGCCGGTCGCCCCTCCGCCCCAGGTGGAGTTCACGAAGCCGAAGTTGAAGACGGCCACCGCGGCAGCGATCGTCACCACCGCGAGGGCCACGCCGCGCACGCGCAGCGCCGACACCGCGGTGACGAGGCCGAGCAGCACGGCAGCGGCGATGCCCGCGAGCGGCGCCAGCGGGAAGCCGATGCCTGCATCGACGGCGAGATGCGAGACGGTGAAGCCGGCGACGCCGGCGAGCGCGAGCTGGACGACCGAGATCTGACCGACGAAGCCGGTGATGACCACCAGGGAGAGTGCCATCACGATCCCGATCAGCGAGTTCGTCAGCGCCTGGCGGAAGTCGAACGGCAGCACGACGAGCGCGATCGCGCAGAGGAGCGTCGACGGGATCGCGAGCTTGCCCGCGTGCTTCGGGCGAGGGACGTCGGGGAGGCGCTGCTCGACGAGCTCGCCGCGCGTCGGCAGCGACGCGCCGCGCAGGAACATCGCCGCCACGATGAGCGCGAAGACGAGCAGCTCCTTGACGCCGGGCCAGGCCGCGCCCGCGCTGGTCGGGAACCACGTCTTCGTCGACGCGTACTCGATCAGCGACTCGGCCATCCCGATCGCGAGACCGCACGCGCACGCGATCGTGAGCGAGGTGAGCCGGGCGAAGAGGGCGGCGGCGAGAGCGGGCACGACGAGGAACGGCAACGTGGTCGTGTCGAGCGCCGCCACCGAGCCGGCGAAGATCCCGAGGGTGCCGAGCACGAGGCCGGCGAGGATCGAGTTCGCGAGCGACAGCTCGTTCGGCGACAGGCCCGCGAGGCGGGCGGCGACGTCGTTCTCCGACGCCGCCCGCGTCGCGAGCCCGAAGCGCGTCCAGCGGTAGAGCGCCCAGAGCAGGAGCGTCATCACCACCACCATGCCGCTGAGCACGAAGGCGGAAAGCGGCACGGCCGCATCGAGCATGCGGATGACCCGGATCGGGATGATCGCCGGCTGGGGATGCTGCGAGGTGCCGAACGCGAGGAGCATCGCCGCCTGCGCTGTCAGGAGGACGCCGAGCGAGGCGACGAGCTTGGCGAGCGGCGCGGCGGTGCGGAGCGGCCGGTAGACCGCGAGCTCGATGACCACGGTGACGAGCACGACGAACACGTAGGACAGCGCGACCGCGAGCGGAGTGCCGACCGTGAAGCCGAGCTCACCGGTCCGGAGCGCCCAGAACGAGAAGCCCGCGAGCATGGCGATCGCGCCTGCGGCCAGGTTGATGAAGCCGGAGCCCCGGTACGTGATCACGACTCCGACCGCGATGGCGGCGATCGTGGCCCCGGTCCCGAGGCCGAGCAGGAGGAAGAGGAGTATCTCGCTCACGTCGTCCCGTGGGAATCAGCCGACGGGGCCGGGGTTGAACCGGCCCCGTCGGATGAAGGGTCGTCGTTCGTCGACTGCTACTTGCCCGGCGGCCCGATCCAGCCGGACGCCCGCTTGAACGCGAACTTGCCCTGGTAGGTGAACGCCTGGAACATGTCGTTGCAGATGCCCGGCGCGTTCTTGTACTTGCCGCACTGGAGCTTCGGCGACCCGAGCGCGAGCGGGCCGCGGAACACCTTCGCCCGGGCCAGGACCCGCGCCGGCGTGATCCGGCTGACGTTGTTCGCGGCTGCCTCGTTGAGGAACCTGACGGTCGTCAGGAGCTCGGAGAACGCGACGATGTGCCACGGATCCGGCGCGTTCTTCTCCGCCTTGTACCTCTTGATCACCCGCTGATAGGCGGGCATGCCCTTGTCGGTCGGATCGCCGTAGTTCGACGAGGCGATCGCGTACGTCCAGAGCGGCCAGTCGCCGAGCGCCGCGCTCACCTGTGGGCTGAGGCAGAGCGGCGCGGTCATGATCTTGCGCGAGTCGGTGATGCCGAGCTGCTTGAGGGCGTTCGCCTGGTTCGCGCAGTCCGCCGCCGAGCCGTACGGGGCGACGAAGTCCGCCGTCGTCGCTCCGGCGGCGGTCAACGGCGCGGTCAGGTCGCTCTGACCCTGCGTGTAGCCGACGGCCTTGACCGAGATCCCTGCTTGCCTGAGGCCGGCCGCGATCACCAGCGCCGCCTCCGTGATGCCCGTCGCCTGCGGATAGACGACCGCAGCTGTCTTCGCCTTGAGGACGTTCCTCGCGTACGTGCCGAACGGCAGGAGGATGTGCCCCGCGTCGCCGAAGAGAACGATGGCGTTCCTCTGCGCTCCATCGACCGGGGTGACGGCGACACCGGTGACGACCGGCTTCGCGCCGCGGATCGTCGCGTGGAACGACTGGGCTCCCGTGGCGACGGCGCCCGTCGCGATCACGGCAATCCGCTTGTCGTTGACGAGCTTCTGCCCGCAGGTCGTGCCTTCCTCCTCGTTCGACTTGATGAAGCACTGGACGAGCGCGACCGGATGGCCGCCGACGCCGCCGAGCTGATCGTTGACGTACCTCACGGCCAGCTGCGCGCCGGCGGTCGCGAGCCCGCCGATCACGACCTGGCCGCCCTGCTGGTTCACCCAGCCGATGTAGACCTTGGACAGCCTGGGGTTTGCCTTCCCGCGCTTCCCCTTGACGTACGTGAGGTAGTTCGTCACTGCCGCGCCGGCGGTCGGCGCCGTCGCGCGATCGGACCTCGCCGTCGTCGCGGAGGCGGCGATCGCGAGCACCAATGCGACGAGCGCCGCACCGGCGAGCGCGGCACTACGGGCTGAGCGATTCATGACTCTCCTTCCACGTGAGACGTGAACTGGTCGTCAAGACATGGTCCTCGCGACCGGGATCGGGATTCGGATGGCCACCCGGGCTCGCGCATGTTCGAATCAACCAGATCAGCACCAATGTTGTCAACAATTCCCGGCGGACGTACCACACTGTTCGTCGATCGCTCCTGTCCTCGAGGCGGCACGCATTGCTCCGCGAGGCTCCTCAGAGCACACCGCGGCTCGCCCTGTCGATCCCCCCCGGGAGCAGCCCGCGCCGCACGGACTCGGCCACGTTGAAGAGATGGCTCCGCATCGCCGCCTCGGCCTCGTCCGGTCGACCGGCGACGACCGCGTCCACGATCGCCCCGTGCTCCGCCACCGAGGCCGCCGAGCGCCCGGGGATGAGGATGGTGCGGTACTGGTAGCGGACGGTCTGCGAGCTGAGGGCGTGAATCAGGCGGAGAGCCGTCCGGTGCCCCGACAGCTCGAGCAGGGTCGCGTGAAGGTCGGCGTTCGCGTCCGAGGCGCCGAGCAGGTCGCCGGCCTCGAGCAGCTCGCCGTGCCGCGCGAGGCACGCCTTCACACGGGCGGCGCCGTCCTCGTCGATTCGCTCGGCAGTCTGGCGGACCGCCAGCCCTTCGAGGACCGCGCGGGCCTCGAGGATCTCGACCGCCTCCTCGTCCGAGACCTTGCGCACGCGCGCTCCGCGGTGCGGCTCTCGTACGACGAGGCCGTCCTGCTCGAGCCGGATCAGCGCCGTGCGCACCGCACCCCGCGACATACCGAAGGTCGCGCTGATGTCCGCCTCGACGAGACGGGCGTCGGGGGCGATGTCGCCGCTGACGATCGCCGCCCGAAGGGACTCGTAGCTCGAATTCGTCGACACGTCTCCCGCATCCTGCCGGAACGTTGCGAAGATCGTCAACAATCCTGCTCACTCTCCGCTAGGTTGCGATCCACGATCCTCGCGATCGCCGCGGCCGGCGCGGCAGCTCGCCGATCTCGCGGCGAGAAGGGAGCGATGGTCAGTTCTATGGCAACCCAGTCTGCGATCGAGACGCAACCGACGGAGCGGGCTCGAGTCCTCGTGCAGGGCGCCTTCGACCTGCACATCCACGTCGCGCCGGACGTCCCACCGCGCCGCATCGACGACGTGACGCTCGCACACCGCTTCGCGGAGCTCGGCCTCGCCGGGTTCGCTCTCAAGTCCCACTACACCTCCACCGCCGAGAGGGCGCGCGTCGTCTCGGGCGTCGTGCCCGGGGTGCAGGTTCTCGGCGCGGTGGCGATGAACCAGGCCCTCGGTGGGATGAACGCGCTCGCCGTCGAGATCGCCGCGCGCGAGGGCGCGCGGATCGTGTGGATGCCGACGGTCGACTCCCCGGCGGAGACCGCGGGGCGAACGCAGCCGAAGCCGGGGGACAAGGTGCCGCAATGGGCTCGGCTGCAGCATCAGCTTCGCGAGCTCGGGCTCGGCGTCGAGCCGGTGGAGGTGACAGGATCCGACGGCGTGCTCCTCGCGGAGACTCGGGACGTCCTGCGCGCGATCGCGCGCCACGGGCTGATCCTCGCCACGGGTCACCTTGGCCGAGACGACACGTTCGCGGTCGTCGACGGCGCACTGGAAGAGGGTGTCTCCGAGATCGTCGTCACGCATCCCGAGTTCCCGTGCCAGGATTTCTCGCTCGACGATCAGCGCGAGCTCGCCGCCCGCGGCTGCCTGCTCGAGCGCTGTCTCTCCACGCCGTTATCCGGCAAGACGACGTGGGAGCACGTCTTCGACGGCATCCGTGCCGTCGGCGTCGGGCGGACGGTCCTCGCGAGCGACTGCGGGAATCCGGAGTACCCGCCCGTGGAGGACGGGCTTGCACTCTGGGCCGATCGCTTGCTCGGCGAGCGGTTCGAGGAGGACGAGATCAGCGAGATGATCGTCGGGCAGTCGCGTCGCCTCGCAGGGGTCGACTCGTGAGTCGGAGACTGTGACGACCGACGCGATGATCCCGCTCCGCGACCGGCTCGCGCAGCCCGGCGCGTTCGTCGTCGCCGCCGAGATCGTCACGAGCCGCGGCGTGATCTCCGCCGAGGGAGGCGGGAAGGTGCTGCGCCTGGCGCGGCAGCTGGCCGCCGACCCGCGCGTGCACGTCCTCTCGATCACGGACAACCCGGGAGGACACGCGATGTTCTCTCCCGACGCGCTCGGCACGGACCTGATCTCCCGCGGGCAGGAGGTGATCATCCACCTCGCCTGCAAGGACTGGAACCGGAACGCCCTCGAGAGCCGCGGATGGCAGCTCTCCTCGCAGGGCTTCCACAACGTGCTGGCGCTGTCGGGCGACTACCCGGTCATGGGCCACCGGGGCCTCGCCGCGCCGGTGTTCGACATCGACTCCGTCGGCCTGCTGAGCCTGTTCTCGGAGATGAACGCGGGCTTGCGCGACACGCGGAAGCCCGACACGCGGCTCGACCGGACGGACTTCTTCCTCGGCTGCGTCGTCACGAACCACAAGCGGCTCGAGCGAGAGGTGATGCCCCAGTACTTCAAGCTGCGCAAGAAGGCGCAGGCCGGCGCGCGCTTCGTGATCAACCAGATCGGCTGGGACGTGCGCAAGGACGACGAGCTGCTGCGCTGGATCCGCCGCGAGGGCCTCGGCCTCCGAGCGCTCGCCAACGTCTTCCTTCTCTCGCGCGCCTCGGCCCGTGCATTTCGCCGGGGCGTCATCCCCGGGGTGATCGTGACCGACGAGCTGCTCGCGCTCGCGGAGAAGCACGCGGCGAGCGAGGACAAGGGCCGGTCGTTCTTCGTCGACCTGGCCGCCAGGCACGTGGCGGTCGCGCGCGGCCTCGGCTTCGACGGCGTCTACCTCGGCGGGCACATGCCCGCAGAGACCTTCGGCGAGATCCTCGACCTCGCGGGCTCCTTCGGGCCCGACGACTGGAAGGAGCTCGCGAGAGAGCTCCAGTTCCCCTTCGAGGACGAGTTCTACTTCTTCGAGCGAGACCCGGAGACCGGGCTCTCGTCGGACGAGGTGAGCCGCGCGTACCTCGAGTCGAGGCGGCAGCGACGAACCGACCTGCGCGTGCCGCTCAAGTACCGGTTCAGCCGGCGCCTGCACGAGAGCGTGTTCGCGAGCGACGCGCCGCTCTCCCCCGCGGCGCGCGCGCTCTACCGGGGCGTCGAGAGGGCGCCCAGGCCCGTGCGCCGAACCGCGCATGCGCTCGAGCAGGCCGCGAAGGTGCCGCTGTTCGGCTGTCGGGATTGCGGCGACTGCTCGCTTCCCGAGATCGCGTACGTCTGCCCCGAGTCGCAGTGCGCGAAGAACCAGCGCAACGGCCCCTGCGGCGGGACCCGCGAGGGCCTGTGCGAGGTGTACGACACGGAGTGCATCTGGTCGCAGGCGTACGAGCGGCTGAAGGCATACGGCGAGGAGGAGTCGATGCTCGACGGCCCCGTCGTCGTCAAGGACAACGCGCTCGCCAGGACGAGCGCCTGGGCGAACACGTTCCTGGGCCGCGACCACCTCGCACGGCAGGACACGGCCGGCGAAGGTCGATCCGAGACGGCGTCATAATCGACACGGCGGGCGGTTTCGCCCGATCGGGAGAGGAGGCTCGTAGAGATGGCGTACGCAAACCTCGAGGAGAAGCTGCAGGCCCTGGGCGGCGCGATGGAGATGGCCCGCAATTCGCAGATCGGGCCGTATGTCTACCCGGCGGTGCCCGCCGAGTTCTCGAACTGGCGCGAGGAGCAGGTCGCGTGGCGTGAGACGAGCGCGCTGTTCGACCAGTCGCATCACATGCTGGACCTCCAGATCGAGGGCCCGGACACGATCAAGCTCCTTTCCGACCTGGGCGTGAACTCGTTCGCCACCTTCGCCGTGAACAAGGCGAAGCAGCTCGTCGTGTGCAACCGCGACGGCTACGTGATCGGCGACGGGATCCTCTTCCACCTCGAGGAGAACCGCGTGCGCCTCGTCGGGCGCCCCTCGGCGCACAACTGGGTGCAGTACCACGCCGAGACCGGGGACTACGACGTCGAGGTGTCGCGGGACGAGCGAACCGCCGTCAACCCGACGGGGCGGCGGCAGATCTACCGCTTCCAGGTGCAGGGCCCGACGGCGCTCGACGTCCTCCGGAAGGCGAACGGCGGCTCGCTGCCGGAGATCAAGTTCTTCAACATGGGCGAGCTCACGCTCGGCGGCCACAAGGTGCGAGCCCTGCACCACGGCATGTCGGGCGTCCCGGGGCTCGAGCTGTGGGGGCCGTGGGACGAGCGGGAGGACGTGAGGGGCGCGATCGTCGAGGCCGGCCGGGACTTCGGCCTCAGGCAGGTCGGCTCACGCGTCTACGCCACCAACACGCTCGAGTCCGGCTGGATCCCGTGCCCGCTGCCGGCGGTCTTCACGGGCGACGACCTGAAGGCGTACCGCGAGTGGCTCCCCGCCGACGGCTACGAGGGAACGGGCTCGCTCGGCGGCAGCTTCTACGCGGACGACATCTCCGGCTACTACCTGACGCCGCACGACCTCGGGTACTGGCCGTTCGTGAAGTTCGACCACGACTTCGTGGGGCGGGACGCGCTCCAGGCGATCGCCGACGAGCCGCGCCGGAAGAAGGTCACGCTTGCCTGGAACGGTGAGGACGTCGCGCGCGCGATCGGCACGCTCTTCGAGAAGGGCGACCCCGCGAAGTACATCGACGTCCCGCTCTCGAACTACGCGACCTGGCCGTACGACAAGCTGCTGCGCGACGGCGAGATGGTCGGTGTCTCGACCTTCTCCGGCTACAGCTACAACGAGCGCTCGTACCTCTCCCTGGGGATCGTCGACGTCGACGTCGAGCTCGGCACCGAGGTGACGCTCGTCTGGGGCGAGGAGGACGGCGGCTCGTCCAAGCCCGTCGTCGAGCGCCACGTGCAGACCGAGATCCGCGCAGTCGTCAGCCCTGCTCCGTACTCCGAGGTCGCGCGCACGTCCTACGCCGAAGGCTGGCGCACGAAGGCGGGTGTGGCCTGATCCCAGTCTCGCTGTGCAAGCTGCATGAACAGCCCTTGCGCCGGGATCCGCATGAACGCGCGGCATCTCGGCACCGGCACGATGCTTGACACACGCTCCTGTTCAGCAATACGGTACACAGGCCCCGACGGCGGGGTGAGGTCACGGCTGCGAGCGGCCATGCCGCTCGGGAGGTGATTGCATGCAGCGTCGCGTTCTCATCGGAAGGAACGGTCGCCGCGTGGCCGTTCTCCTGCTCGTGCTCGGCCTCGCCGGCATCGCCGGCGGCGTCCAGCAGGCTTCGGCACGCAAGGCAGCCCAGGAGCCGATCGTCGTCGGCAGCACGCTGTCGCTGACGGGCTCGTTCGCGGCGACCGGCGTCATCCACAAGGCCGCCGGCGAGGCGTTCGTCCGCTGGATCAACTCGAACGGCGGCCTGCGCGGCCGGCCGGTCGAGTGGAAGCTCTACGACGACGAGTCGGACCCGGCCAAGGTCACCGCCCTCTACGAGCGGCTGATCAGCCAGGACCGCGTCGATCTCGATCATGGGCCCGTACGCGACCCCGAACATCGTGGCGGCGCAGGCCGTGGCCGAGCGGCACGGCTTCGTCCTGCCGAACCACACGGCGGTGCTCACGTACGCGCTCACCTACCGGTGTCAGTTCCCGACCTGGTCGACGGGCGGCAAGCCGAATCTCACGGTGCCGCGCACCGTGTTCACGGCGCTCAAGACCCAGCGGCGCCCGCCGCAGCGGATCGCGTTCGTGACCAACACGGGCGGCTCGACGAACTTCATCTCGTACGGGGCACCGAACTCGAGCGGTGGCGGTGCCGTCGAGGAGGCCAGGAAGGCCGGCTTCAACGTCGTGCTCGACCTCAAGTACCCGCCCACGGTCTCCGACTGGGGCTCGATCGCGGCGCAGGTGCGGGCCGCGCAGCCCGACCTCGTCTGGAACAGCGGCCTCGCCACCGATCCCGTCGGCCTGATCCAGGCCATGGACCAGCTCGACTACCGGCCGCCGCAGTTCTTCACGCTCTTCCCGGCCCCCGGGCCGCTGCTCGGTCTCGGCGACCGGGCGGACGGCGTGCTCTCGATCACGCTGTTCGAGCCGAACGGCAGGCTGCTGAAGCGGATGGGCAAGAAGGCCCAGGACATCGTCGCGCGCTTCGCGCAGCGGGCAGCGGCGAACGGCCTCAACTACCGCGTGTTCGACTCGCAGGCGACCGCGTCGTGGACGGCGTGGGAGGTGCTCGCCGCCGGCGTCAACGGGGCGCGCAGCCTCGACCAGGATCGCATCTGCAGCTACCTGCGGGCGAACGGGGCGAACACGACGTTCGTCGGCAAGCTCAAGTTCAACCCCGCGCTCAACAACTTCTCCGTCGCGCGGAACCTCGTGAAGCAGATCCAGAACCGGCGCTGGGTCGTCGTCTGGCCGCCGAACCTCAGGGTTGCGAAGCTCCAGGGCCCCCGGGGCTAGGGACCTTCGCGATCGAGCGGGGGCGCCGCTGCGGCGGCGCCCCGGCTCGCCGTGCGTGCCGCGCCGGGCCTGACGACGCCCGTGCCGAATCGACCACAGGGTCTCGCGGCCGTGCGGTCTGGTGCTCATACGGTCTCCGGCGGGCCGACACGAGCTTGTGTTGAATCAACACGAGCGTTGTCCAGACCGCGGGCCACCACGGCGCGGAGCAGGCCCACCGTTCGGATCCGCGGTGCCGGAGGAGTGCGGTGAACACGTACGTGCAGGCCGGGGTTTCGGGCGTGATGATCGGCGGGCTCTACGCCGTGATGGCGCTCGGCCTGTCGCTGACCTGGGGCCTGCTCAAGGTCATCAACCTCGCGCACTTCGCGCTGATCCTGCTCGGCGCCTACGTCACGTACGAGCTGACGACCTCGACCGGCGCCGACCCGCTTGCTCGCCGCGCTCGTCCTCGTGCCCTCGATGTTCGTCCTCGGCGTCGCGATCCAGTGGGTGATCGAGCGCTTCCAGGTCGACGAGTTCAACTCGCTGCTGCTCAGCTTCGGGCTCTTCATCATCGCGATCCGCCTGATCAGCAACATCTGGAGCGCCGACTTCCGCCAGATCGCAGGCGGACGAGAACCCCTACGCGTCGCGGGCGCTCTTCGTCGCGCGACATCGCGTTCCCCGTGCCGCAGCTGATGGCGCTCGGGGCCGCCCTCGTCTTCGCCGTCGCGATCGTTCTTCGTGCTGCGCCGGACGTACTTCGGCAAGGCGCTCCGCGCGCTCGCGTACGACCGTGAGATGGCCGCCGCGTTCGGCGTGAACCCGCGCCGGATCGGCATGCTCGCCGCCGGCCTCGCCTCGGCGATGGCCGGCGTGGCGGGGGTGCTGATCGGCGTCAACCAGGCCGTCTTCCCGCAGCTCGCCTTCGAGTGGGTCGGCCTCATCTTCGCCGTCGTCATCCTCGGCGGGATCGGCAACCTGCTCGGGGCGGTCGGGGCGGGCATCCTGATCGGCCTCGTGGCCGGGCTCGTCGGCGTCGCGTGGACGCCCCAGGGAGCGCCGCTCGTCGTCTTCCTGCTGCTCATCCTCGCTCTGCTGTTCCGCCCGAACGGGCTCTTCGGCCGGCTTGGCGCGTCATGAAGGTCGCGCAGCTCGTGGCGCTGCTGGCGGTCGTCGCGGCGCTTGCCTTCGTGCCGAACCTCCAGGACGCGACGGGCTTCGCGCCGTACTACCTCGATCTACGGCGTACTTCGTCTTCTTCTGGATCGCCCAGGCGACGAGCTGGAACATCCTCTCGGGCTACACCGGCTACTTCAGCTTCGGGCAGGGCGCGTTCTACGGTCTGGGCGTCTACGCCGCGGCCGACCTCGTCACCCGCGAGGGCGTCAACTACTTCCTGACGATCCCGATCGCGGGCGTCCTGGCGGCCGCCCTGGGCGCCGCGATCGGCGCGCTCGCCTTCCGGCTCGGCTCGCTCCGCGGCGAGATCTTCGCGCTCCTCACGCTCGCGGTGACGTTCACGCTCGCGTCCGTCGCAGCGCTGAGCACGCTGGGTCGACGGCGGCCAGGGCGATCGCGCTCACGATCCCGGACTACCCGGCGTTCCTGGGGGAGTTCCAGGACCTGATCTACCGCCTCGGCCTGGCCGTCGCCGCGCTGGCCGTCGTGACGGCGTTCCTGATCCAGGGCTCGCGGTTCGGCTGGGGGCTGTTCTCGATCCGCGACGAGGAGGGGGTCGCCGAGGAGCTCGGCGTGCCCACGTTCCGCTACAAGATGCTCGCGATCACGATCACCGGCTTCCTGGGCGGCCTCTCGGGCGCCGTCGCGGCCCTGCAGATCGGCTACCTGACCCCGGAGGGCGTCTTCTCCCTGAACGTGCCGCTGCTCGTCGTCGTCATGTGCGTGCTGGGCGGGCGGCAGCACTGGCTCGGGCCGGTTCTCGGCGCGCTCGTCATCTACAGCCTTCAGGAGCAACTCACGAACTCGGGGTTCGGCGAGTGGGGGCAGGTGATCCTCGGCGGGATCCTCGTCGTCGTGATCCTGTTCGCGCCGGAGGGCCTCTACGCGCGGCTGCGGGACGACCCTCGGCGCGCCGTTCTCGCCGGCGTGACGCTCGTCGTGACGATGCTCGTCGCCGGCTTCGCCGGCTGGGGCATCGCGACCGACTGGGTCGGCACCGGTCTCGCCGCCGCGACCCTGGTGCTGCTCGTGGGCGGCAGACGCGGGCGGCGACGCAGCATCGAGGAGCGGCGCGAGCTCGCCGCCTCGACGATGGGAGACGCTGCGGCGCGATGAGCGAGCCCCTTCTCGAGGTCGTGGACGTCCACAAGCGCTTCGGCGGCGTGCACGCGCTGGCCGGCGTCTCGCTCGACGGTCGAGCGGGGCGAGGTGGTGGGGCTCGTCGGGCCGAACGGATCGGGGAAGTCGACGCTGATCGCCGTGCTCGCCGGCGTCCACGCGCCGACGGCGGGGCAGGTGCGGCTCGAAGGGCGCAGGGTCGATCGCGAGGCGCCGCACGTCCGCTCCCACCTCGGCGTGGCGCGCACGCACCAGATTCCGAAGCCGTTCGAGTCGATGACCGTACGCGACAACGTCGCCCTCGCCTGCATGTTCGGGCGCCGAAGCGAAGGGCTGGACGGGGCCCGCCTCCGCGCCGAGGAGTACCTCGACGTGGTCGGGCTCACGGCGCGGGCCGACGCGCGCCCGCGCGAGGTGAACCTGCACGAGCGCCAGATGCTCGAGCTGGCCCGCGCGCTCGCGAGCGAGCCGACCCTGCTCATGCTCGACGAGGTGCTCGCGGGGCTCAACCCGGCGGAGCTCGACGAGGCGCTCGGCGTGCTGCGGAGGATCCACGAGCGCGGCGCCACGATCATCCTCGTGGAGCACCTGATGCGCGTCGTCACCGGCATCGCGACCCGCATCGTCGTGCTCGACCGCGGCGTCAAGCTGGCAGACGGCGAGCCGGGCGCCGTGATGAGCGATCCCGCCGTCCGGGAGGCGTACCTGGGGCGTGAGGCCGTTGCTTGACGTCCGCAAGCTGAGCGCGTACTACGGCGAGGCCCGAGCGCTCCGCGACGTCGACCTGCGAGATCGCCGACGGCGAGATCGCGAGCGTGGTCGGCCCGAACGGCGCAGGGAAGAGCACGCTCGTGAACGCGATCGCCGGGCTGCTCAGGGACCGGCGCGGCGAGATCGTGTTCGACGGCGTCGACCTGATGCGACCACGCAGCCACGAGGTCTGCGAGCACGGGATCGCGATCGTGCCCGAAGGGCGGCGCGTGTTCGCCGGGCATGACGGTCCGCGACAACCTCGAGCTGGGCGCCTACCGGCGCGGCGCGCGGGCCGAGCGCGGCGAGCGGCTCGCGCGCGTCCACGACCTGTTTCCGATCCTGCGGCAGCGCGGCGAGCAGCGAGCGGGGACGCTGAGCGGCGGCGAGCAGCAGATGCTCGCGCTCGGCCGCGCGCTGATGGCAGGGCCGCGCCTCCTGCTCCTCGACGAGCCGTCGCTCGGCCTCGCTCCGGTCGTCGTCGACACGCTGTTCGACGCGCTGCAGGAGATCCACGCGTCCGGCGTCTCGGTCCTGCTCGTCGAGCAGAACGTGACGCGGGCGCTCGCGATCTCGCAACGCGGGCACCTGCTGAGCGACGGCACGATCGTGCGGTCGGGCTCGGCGACGTCCCTGCTGAACGACCCGGACGTCCAGCGCATCTGCCTCGGCGTCTGACGTGTGGCCGGGTCAGGACACGAGCCGCCTCCTGGAGGCCGACGGCCAGGACGTCGCGCAGCGACGTGGGCGGCGGCTCCGGTGAGCTCCTCGACGGCGCTCGAGACGCCGCCGAGGAAGCCCTCGCGCGCGGCGGCGGGGAAGCTGGCCACGACGCGGGCGGCCGCTTCGGGCAGTCCGCCGGCGATCATCCCGGCGATCAGGGCGTCGTCGTCGACCTGCACGACCTCCACCGGCCGGTGACCCAGCTCGGTCGCCAGTGATGCGAGGTCCTGCGGCGAGATCGCATCGGGGCCGGTGATGTCGTAGGCCCGATTCTCGTGCCCGTCCTGAACGAGCACCGCCGCCGCGGCCGCAGCGCAGTCGTCCCGGGAGACGTAGGCGGTGCGCCCGGTGCCGGCGCTCGTGACGAGCCGTCCCGACGCGATCGCCTGCAGGACGACCGGGACCTGGAACTCGGCGTAGAGGTTGTTGCGCAGGAACGTCCAGTCGAGGCCGCTGTCGCGCAGGGCCTCCTCGGTCTCGAGGTGGGAGGGGGCCGCCGCTGCCGGGTTCCCCTCCGGATTCGGGATCGACGTGTAGGCCATGTGCCGTACACCCGCCGCCCTCGCGGCCTCGATCGCCGCGCGGTGCTGGCCCGCGCGGCGCTCCAGGTCGAGCGCGCTGATCAAGAGCACCCGGTCGACCCCGGCGAACGCGTCGACGAGCGAGGACGGCTCGGTGAAGTCCGCGTGCCGCACGACCGCGCCACGCTCGGCGAGCGCGGCGAGCGTCTCCGGCGTCCGCGTCAGCAGCACGACCTCGGCGGGATCGAGGCGCTCGAGGAGCAGGTCGGACACCTTCTGGCCGAGGTGGCCGGACGCTCCGGTGACCGCGACGGTCATGGGCTTTCCTTTCCGGAATCGTCGAGAATGGCGCTGCCGACAGGGTAAGCGACCCAAGGAGGGGAGCCATGCAGCTCCTGACCCCGTCCCGCTTCGTCGCCGCCGCCGCCGTCGCGCTGGCCGCGCTCGGCTTCGCCGTCGCCTACACGGGCGCCGGCGCGAGCGCCGCTCCGGCCGCGGCCGGCAAGAAGGCGTGCGTGCACGGCACCGCGCTCCTCGAGCGGAACAAGAGGAACGTCGTCGCGTACTACACGAGGGCGTTCAACGACAAGGAGCCCGAGGACGCGGTGGAGAGGTACGTCGGCTTCGACGAGCCTGGCCAGGACCTCGACGGCTCGGGCGAGCCGCACCTCTACATCCAGCACAACCCGTTGGCGCGGAGCGGAGCTCCCGCGTTCATCGAGTTCGTGCGACAGCTTCACGACGGCGTTCCCCGACGTGCACATCGACATCCGGCGCGTCGTCGCCGAATGCGACCTCGTCGTGACGCACGCGCTGGCCACGGGCGCGGTGCCCGTCTACACCGCGCTCGGCAGCAAGGTGGTGGACATCTTCCGGCTCGACGAGCACGGGAAGATCGTCGAGCACTGGGACGTCCTCGCGGCGATCTCGCCGACCTCGGCGAACGGCAACCCGGAGGTCTGAGTCGCGGAACGAGCGCAGCGCGCTGGGCCCGTCTCCGGCTCGCTGCGTGCCCAGCTGCGCCGGTCGTGGTTGTAGCGTGGGGGCATGGCCCCGGACTACGAGGTCGCCGTCGCGGGCGGAGGGATCGCCGGGCTGACCGCGGCTCTGTTCGCCGCGCGTCAGGGCCGGACCACGATCCTGCTGGATCCACTCGGGGCGGGCGGCGCCGTCCTGAACACGGAGCGGGTCGAGGACTTCCCGGGCTTCCCGCGAAGGCGTGCCCGGCTTCGAGCTCGTCCCTCGGATCTCCGAGCAGGCCACGGACGCCGGCGGCGCCGTCGAGCCGGGCGAGGTGACGAGTGTCGAGCAGCGCGGCGACGACTGGGTCGTGCTCACGGACACGCGCGAGATCGTCGCCGGTGCTGTCATCGTAGCCACCGGGACGAGGCCCCGCAAGCTGGGCGTGCCGGGCGAGGACGAGCTCGAGGGCAAAGGCCTGAGCCACTGCGCCGGCTGTGACGGTCCGCTGTACCGGGGTCAGGTCGTCGCGATGGTCGGAGGCGGCGACTCCGCTCTCCTGGAGGCGCTGGAGCTCGCCGGCCACGACGTCGAGGTGGTGCTCGTCCATCCGGACGAGACGCTCGACGGACAGGAGACGTACAGCCGGCGCGTTCGCGAGAGCGCGCAGGTCGAGGTCAGGCACCGGACCGTGCCCGAGGCGATCCTCGGCGAAGGACGCGTGGAGGGCCTGCGCGTGCGCGAGCTCGCGAGCGGCGAGTCGTCGGTCCTGTCGGTTGCGGCCGTGTTCGTCCATGTCGGTCGCGTCCCGAACACCGCGTTCCTCGACGGAGTCCTGGCGCTCGACGAGCTCGGGCGCGTGCCGACGGACGCGTGGATGCGGACCAGCGCTCCCGGGCCTCTTCGCGGCAGGCGACGTGCGCGTGGACGCCGGCCGGTCAGGCCGTCACGGCCGCGGGCGACGGCGCAACCGCGGCGATCGCCGCGCACCGGTACCTCGCGCAGCGGGGGCACTGAGCCGCGACCGTCGTCAGCGCCAGGCGTCGATCGAGACGGCCGCCTTCTGTCCCGCGTTCGTACGGAACTTCGCCCGCATCGGGGAGCCCATGAAGATGCTGAAGTGCCCGTTCGTCTCCCCGCCGGCGACGACGATGTTGATCCGGTCCGGCTCGAAGACGGGGATCAGCTCGTCGGGCGGCGCCTTCCAGTAGCCGGCGAACGGCTCGACGCCCGCTTCGACCTCCTCGTGGAGGAGGTTGAGCATCACGTGGTCCCAGAAGCGCCGCTGCGGGATCTTCGCGTTCTCGTGGATCCAGAGCGCGAGCTTCTCCTTGGTGTCGAAGCCCTTCTCGACGAACTCGCGCGCGACGATCGGGTCGAGCACGAGCGTGCACCCCATCCCGGGCTCGAGCCCGCAGATCATCGCCTGGAGCTTCTCCTCCCAGTACGTGCGCAGGTACTCGGCCCAGACGTTGCCCCAGATGTACGAGACGGTGACCGTGCTCTCGTCCTTCGAGTAGCCGTACTTCACGTGGTACGGCTCCCATGGGCTCGCTTCCTCGTTCTCGGCGTAGGTGATGCAGTTGTAGGAGAAGTTGCAGCCCTGCGAGCCGGCGTACGTCTCGCCCGGCACGGAGCCGCCCTGGAGATTCTGCGAGAGCAGGCCGAACGCGCGTCCGATCGTCGAGTTCGCGTGGTTGTACGGCCCCAGCGCGCCCATCGCCGCTGTTCATCCCGATCTCGTGCCGGATCGGGCCGTTGACGACGACCATGTTGCCCATCGAGGACATGCTGCTCTGGCGCCCGGTGTCACCGCTCGAGGCGAGCGCGAGGATCACCGGGAAGTACTCCGGCGCCGCGCCCGCCATCACGGCGTTCACGGCGACCTTCTCGACGTCGAAGTGCCAGTGCTCCATGCCGATCGTCGGACGGAGCTTGCCGACCATCTCGTCCGGCGGGTGGCTCGTCCCCGCGAGCATGCGCTCCACGCGCTCCTCGGTCGGCAGGACGATGGGGAGGAAGTCCGTGTAGCGGCGCTCCTGGAAGAGCGCGTGCATCGCCTCCTCGCTGTCCGCCTCGACGTAGCGCGGCGTCGAGCGGTCCCAGCTCTCTCCGCGTAGCTCGTCGGCAGGAACGGGACGCGTGAGCTGGTCGAAGACCTCCGCCATGAACGGCCGCTCGTGGACCGGGTCGTTGCCCTCGACGTACCCGCGGAGCACCGCGGGCGACGAGTTCATCAACGGGGTGGGGACGAACACCTGCCGGGCGCTCGGCATCCCCTGCGTCTTCACGGTGTTGCGCACGAGGTGCGCGAACACGTTCAGGTGGACGCCCACGGTCGGAACGCCGTAGTTCGACTCGAGATCGACGACGTGGCCGGAGACCTCCGGCGCGCAGCCCGGTCAGGTGCCGACGCCGATGATGGCCGCGTCGCCGTCGGCCTGGATCCGCTCGCAGAGCTCGGGGTCGGGGATGTGCTGGTTCCGCCAGCGGACGATCTCCGTGCGGATCGTCGGCCGGTGCTCCTCGAACCAGCCGTGCAGCTGCGCCATGAAGTTGTCCGAGTTCGCGAAGCCGACGTCGACGAGGAAGAGCTTCTTGCCGTCGAGCCCGTCCAGGCTCGGCGCCATCCCGCGCGCGTTCACCTTCGGGGGGTACCCCTCGGGGTTCAAGACCCTGAACGTTGGCCATCATTGCCTCCCGGAGTCTGTTGGCGATGCTATCTGGCCCGTGCCGGTCTCCCCGATCGGGACCTGCTGCTCGCCCAGGTAGCTGGAGATCAGGAGCTCCCGGTCGGCCTGCAGCACCTTCGCGCGGTCCGAGAGGACGATCTCCCCGTGCGAGAGGACGTACCCTCGGTCGGCGATCTCGAGCGCGAGCTGGATGTGCTGCTCGACGAGCAGCACGCCGCAGCCCGAGTCGAGCGCGTACTGGTGCACGACCGGCAGCAGGCTCTCGACGATCACGGGGGCGAGCCCGAGCGAGAGCTCGTCGAGGAGGAGCAGGCGCGGCCGCCGCGCGAGCCCACGGGCGATCGCGAGCATCTGCTGCTCGCCTCCCGAGAGGAGCCCGACGCGCCGTGTGCGCAGGTCCCCGAGCTTCGGGAAGTACTCGTACGCCGCGTCCTCGTCCGGCCGCTCGCCGCGGTAGCCGAGCCGGAAGTGCTCGGCGACCGTCAGGCCGTAGAAGATCCCGCGGCCCTCGGGGACGTGGGCGATCCCGCGCCGCGCGCGTTGCGTGGGGGAGACCCGCGCGATGTCCTCGCCGGCGAAGACGATGCGCCCGCTCATCGGTCGGACGAGGCCCGAGATCACTCGCAGCGTGGTCGTCTTGCCGGCGCCGTTCGCGCCGAGCAGCGCGACGACCTCGCCCGGGCCGACGGTGATGTCGAGGTCGCGGATCACGGCCGCCCGGTCGTACCCGGCGGTCAGCGCCCTCGATGCTCAGCACGGCGTCGCTCACGATGCGTCCACCACCGGCTCCAGCTCGGACGCGGCGCCGCCCGAGATAGGCCTCGATCACCTGCGGGTCGCGACGGACGACGTCGGGCGGGCCGTGCGCGATGACCTTGCCGAACTCGAGCACGACCACGTAGTCGGAGATCCCGAGCACGAGCCCCATGTCGTGGTCGATCAGGAGCATCGCCGTCCCCGCGTCGACCACGTCGCGTAGGTGGTACGCGAGCTCCTCGCCTTCCCGGGCGTCGAGGCCCGCCGCCGGCTCGTCGAGGCAGAGGAGCCGCGGCTCCGAGGCGAGCGCGCGCGCGATCCCGACGAGCTTGCGCTGCCCCTGCGAGAGGTCCTCGGGCATCGCGTCCGCCGCTTCGCGAGCCCGAGGAGCTCGAGCGCCGCGTCCGCCGCCTTCGTGCTCGTCACCGGCCTCGAGAGCGTCTCCCTGACCGTCGCCCAGGTCGACGGGTGGTAGGACGCGACCGCGAGGTTCTCGCGCACGCTCAGGTCGTCGAACAGCTCGATCGACTGCCACGTCCTGGCGAGCCCGCGGTCGGCGCGCGCATGGGCCGGCAGCCCGTCCAGCGCGCTTGCCGTCGAGCTCGACGCGCCCGCCGATAGGGCACGAAGCCCGTGATCGCGTCGATGAACGTCGTCTTGCCCGCGCCGTTCGGGCCGATCAGCCCGACGAGCTGGCCCTCCGAGACCGCGAGGTCGACCTCGTCGAGCGCGCGCAGGCCGCCGAAGGAGACGGAGATGCCGGTCGCCGGGAGGACGATCGGCGCCCGGCTCCCGCCGTGGCGCGCCGCTCGGGCGCGCGGCACTCGGCGTGACCGGAGGCCGCGGCTGCGGAGGCCGCGGCCTCCGCGGCGAGCCGCTTCGCCTTCTGCTGCTTCCTCTTGTAGCCGGCCCCGGCGATGCCCTCCGGGTGGACGAGCAGGGTCACGATCAGCGCGATGCCGCCGACCAGGAGGGCCCACGTTGCCGGACAGGCCGAGCCACTCGTCGAAGGCGTGCGGGAAGGAGGCCCTCCGTCGCACCGACGCCGGCGATGATCGCCCCGGAGACCATCGTGATGCCCCCGAAGTAGGCGAACGCGATGAGGCCGAGCGCCGCCAGCGCGCCGAACCGCGCTGTAGCTGACCGAGCCGAAGTTGTACGCGTAGAGCGCACCGGCCATGCCCGCGACGAACGCGGCGATGCCGAAGCCGGCGAGCTTCGTGTTGCGGACGTTGATCCCGGCGGCCGCCGCGGCGCGCTCGTTCGAGCGGACGGCCAGCATCCGCTGCCCGAGGCTCGAGCGCCGCACGTTGGCGACGAGGAGGGCGAGGAGGATCGTCGCGGCGAGGACGAGGAAGCCGAACACGGGGCTCGGCAGGTTGTCGTCGATGCCTCGGAAGGACGCGTCCGGGCCGAGGTTGAGCCCGCCGAGCTCGGGCTGCGTGACGGGCGAGCCCGTCGGCCCGCCGCCCCAGCGCGCGTTGAGGAAGCCGAACTGCTCGAGCGCGACGGCGGCCGCGAGCGTGACGACCACCAGGCTGACGCCGCGCACCCGCAGCGCGGAGACGGCGATCAGCAGCCCGATGACGGTCGCCGTGGCGGCGCCGATCAGCAGCGAGATCGGGAACTCCGCCCAGATGCCGCCGAGGTCGGTCGTCAGATGCGACATCGTGAAGCCCGCGACGCCGGCGAGCGCGAGCTGCACGACGGA
Source organism: uncultured Actinomycetes bacterium (assembly GCA_963722755.1). Classification (GTDB taxonomy): domain Bacteria; phylum Actinomycetota; class Thermoleophilia; order Gaiellales; family Gaiellaceae; genus Gaiella. The sequence continues at coordinate 520,976 of CAVROJ010000006.1, read as the reverse complement.
GATCTGCCCGACGAAGCCGACGATGACGACGAGCGAGAGGCAGATGAGGATGCCGAGCAGCGAGTTGATCAGCGCCTGGCGGAAGTCGTACGGGAACACGATCAGGCAGACGACGCCGACGAGCAGCGGCGATCGCCGCTCGACCTGCAGCAGCCGCTCCGGGCGAGGCACGGCCGGGAGGCGCTTCTCGACGATCTCGCCGCGCCCGGGCAGGCTGGCCCCGCGCAGGAAGAGCGCGACCACGATGACGAGGAAGACGAACAGCTCGGGCAGCCCCCGCAGCGGCGCGCTCGCCCTCGTCGGTCGGGAACCAGCTCTGCGTCGACCAGTACTGGAGGAGCGACTGGACCATGCCGATCGCGAGGCCGGCGAAGCACGCGATGAAGAACGACGTGAACCCGGCGAGGAGCGCGGCGGCCGAGGGCGGGCACGACCTGGAACGCCATCGTTGCGCGAGTCGAGCGTGACGAGCGGCGCGACGAGCACGCCGAGCCCGCCGGCGACGACGCTCGCGAGCACGGTGTTCGCGAGCGAGCAGGCGGGTCGGGCGACAGGCCCGCGAGCATCGCGGAGACCTCGTTCTCCGAAGCCGCGCGCGTCGAGAGCCCGAACGGCGTCCAGCGGTACAGCGCCGCCAGCACCGCGGCGACGACGATCACGATCCCGGCGAGCATGAAGCGGTCGATCGGCACGACGCGGCCGAAGAACGTGATCGTGTCGGACGGCAGGATCGACGGCGCCGACTTCGGCTGCTTGCCGAAGATCACGATCACGCCGGACTGGAGCACGAGCAGGAGGCCGAGCGAGGCCGCGAGCTTCGCGAGCGGCGCCGTGTTGCGGAGCGGCCGGAAGATCGCCAGCTCGATCACGACGCCGAACACGGCCATCGCGACGAGCGTGAGCACGAACGCCGGCGCCGACGAGAGCTGGAAGCCGAACTCTCCGGTCCTGAACGCCCAGAAGATGTAGGCGCCCGTCATCGCGATCGCGCCGGTGGCGATGTTGATGATCCCCGAGCCGCGGTAGATCAGGACGACGCGCGAGCGCGATGCTCGCGATGAGCGCGCCCGGCGCCGAGCCCGAGCGCTGCGAAGAGGAGGATGTCCCGCATCTCTCAGTCGGCTCGCGGATCCGGCGGGCCCGGCCGACGCCGGGCCCGCAGCTCCGTCGGTCTCGTCTACCCGCCCGTGGGCGGCTTCAGCCAGCCCGAGGCCAGCTTCCACTTGCCCTTGGCCGAGGTAGTTGTAGAACTGGGTCTGGTTGCCGCAGACCGCCGGCTCTGTCGGGGACACCTTGCCGCACGCCACCTCCGGAGCCGCCAGCACGAGCGGGCCGCGGAAGGCCTTGAACCCGGCGCTGATCCGCGCCGGGGTCGAGCTGCGCGTACGGGATTCGGTTCATGATCTTCACGGTCGCGAGCAGCTCTTCCCAGGCGATCTCCGAGAAGACCCACAGCATGTCGTTCACCGTCGTGCCGTACTGGAGGCCCTTCTTGAGGAAGAGCTTCGACTGCGGGCCCGGCAGGTTCACGAGGGTCTGGGCGATGCCGTACGTCCACTTCGGGAGGTCGCCGCCCGCGTACGCCGCCCGTGGGATGGCCGTGCAGAGCGGCGTCGACAGGACCGGCTTCGTGTAGCGGATCTGGTCGAGCGCCCGTGCGAACGGCACGCACTCGGTGAAGCCGAGCGCCGGGATGATCATGTCTGCCGAGCTCGCCTGGGTCGCCGCGCCGAGCAGGTCGGTCGCGAGCGGCGGGGTCGCGATCATCGTCACCTGGCGCCCGACCTGCTGCATGGCCCTCCGCAGCGCGAACGCGGCGGTGTCTGCGCCGGGCTGGTTCGGATAGACGATGGCCACGGTCTTCACGTTCCGCAGGAACCCGCTGCGTGTACGTGCCGAAAGGCCCGAGCACGCTCGTCTGGCTGCCGTTCAGGAAGTAGGCGTTCCGCGCCGTCGGATCGCCCGCGGTCGCCGTGACGCCGCCGATCACCGGCTTCGTGCCCCGTGAGCGTCGCGTAGAGCGACTGGTTGCCGTTGACGAGGAAACCGAAGAGGACGGCCTTCACGTTCCTGTCGTTCGCGAACTGCTGGCCGCAGCGCACCCCTTCCTCCTCCGCCTCGGCGACGAAGCACTCGCTCAGCCTGAGCGGATGCCCGTGGATGCCGCCGAGCTCGGCGTTCACCATCCTCACGCCGGCACGGATCACGCTCGTCGCCTGCGGGCGGTTGACGTTCGGCGGCCCGCCCTGCTGGTTGATGAACCCGATCGTGACGGGCGCGAGGCGCGGGTTCGCCCTGCCCTTGCCCCCGACGTAGACCTGGTAGTTGAGGACCTGTGGCGGCGAGACGGCGCTCGTCGCCGCGACGGCCGTGGCGGTCGCGGTGAGCGCGGCCGCGACGGCGAGCGCGACGATCGCGCGTCGCCGTCGGACGAGCTCGACGATCCTTGCGTGACGCATAGCTCCTCCTTCTACACCTGCACTCGACAGCCCATCGAGGTGCCCGTACGCCCTGCAGGCGTCCATGCCGCGCACGACTCAGCGGCTCGCGGCGTCGCTGCATCCATCCGCTCACTGGACAGACGTACGATCGGGCGAGCGTAGCCCGCTCGTGACGGAAATGTCAACAAAATCGTGAATGAACCTGGGCCAGCACCGGCGCGCCGCCGGCTCAGGGAGACCGACGCTCGAGGACGTCGCGGAAGATCGGGGTTGGAGAGCAGGAAGTCGATCGCCTCCGCCCGCGCGTCGTTCAGCGGCTCGTCCGGGAACGAGGCGAGCATCGCGCGGAAGCGCTCGTCGGCGCCCTCGCGGAACTCGCGGTGCGTGAAGATGTACAGGTCGTCGCGGCGGATGCCTGCGAGCACGCGCTCGCCGCACTCGAGCGGGTCCATCCAGAGCGGCGAGTTCGGCCGCGCCTCGAGCTCCCGCTCGAGCTCGGTGTAGCCGGAGTCGCCGTACCGCTCGGGCCGCATCCTGCCGCCCTCGCGGATGTTCGTCTGCACGGGGCCGGGGCAGAAGGCCGAGACGCCGATCCCCTCCGCGGCGAGCTCGCTCCGGAGCGCCTCCGAGAGCCCGATGACGGCGGCCTTGGCCGTGATGTAGATCGCCGCGCCCGGCGACGGGCAGGACGCCGGCCATCGACGACGTGTTGACGATGTGCCCGCCCTCGCCGTGTGCGAGCAGTCGCGGGAGGAACGTCTGGATCCCGTTGACGACGCCGCCGAGCAGCACGCCGAGGCCCCAGTCCCAGTCGTCGTAGCGCGCGAGCGGTGACGGGCCCGAGGATGCCCATGCCCGCGTTGTTGCAGAGGACGTGCACGTTGCCGAAGACGCGCTCCGCCTCGTCGGCCGCGCGCGCGAAGCCCTCGCGGTCGGTGACGTCGAGCTCGATCGCGTGCACGCGCTCCCGCGTGCCGCCCTCGACGAAGCGCTCCAGGGCCGTCTCGATGTGGTCGGGCCGGAGGTCGGCGATCACGACGTTCATCCCCGCCGCGACGAACGCCTCGGCCATGCCGAGCCCGATCCCGCTCGCGCCGCCGGTGACGAACGCGGTCTTGCCCGCGACCTCCTCCATCCGCCCTAGCGGTCGCCCGGCCAGGAGGCGAGGGCGCGGGCCTTCCCGGCGCGCCGGCCCTCCTCGACCGCGAGCCGTTCGGCGGGCACCGGCTCGTCGGGGAACGCGGCGAGGATCTCGTCGAAGATCCCGCGCAGCTCGTCCCGGTGGTCGGGGTGCGTGAAGACGTAGAAGTCGTTCCGCCGGATCGCGCGCAGGACCTTCTCGCCGATCTCCTCCGGGTCCATCCCCGCCTCGTGGAGGCCCGGGAGGATGCGCATGAACTCCTCGTCGGCGGGCGTCACGTCGGTCGAGAGCTCCGCCGGCCGGATCAGGTCGCTCTCGTAGATCTTGCTCTTGACGAGGCCCGGGCAGACCATCGAGACGCCGATCCCGTGCGGCAGCAGGCTCCAGCGCAGCGCATCCGACAGCCCGTGCACCGCGAACTTCGCCGTCGTGTAGATCCCCGCGCCCGGACCGGCGACGAACGCGGCCATCGACGCCGTGTTGACGACGTGCCCGCCCTCGCCGTGCGCCTTGATCCGCGGCACGAACGTGACGACGCCGTTGACGACGCCGCCGAGGTTGACGCCGAGCACCCAGTCCCAGTCCTGGTACGTCGCCTCGGAGATGTCGTTGAAGAGGTTGATCCCCGCGTTCAGGCAGAGGACGTGCACGTTCCCGAGGACGCGCTCCGTCTCGTCCGCGGCATGCGCGAACGCCTCGCGGTCGGTCACGTCCAGCCGGATCGCGTGCACGTCGCCCTTCGAGCTGCTGCCGTCGCCTCCTCGAGGTGGTCGGCGCGGACGTCGGCGATCGCGACCTTCATCCCTGCGCCGACGAACGCCTTGGCCATCCCGAGCCCGACACCGCTCCCGCCGCCGGTGATGAAGGCCACTCTGCCTTCGACGTCCCGCATGGGTCCCGAGACCTTATAGGCTCGGCTCTCGACGGCCCAGCATCTCGAGGAGGCCGCCGATGGCGACCAGGACGGCGACGACGGTGGTGCGGGCAGACGTCGTCGGCAGCCTGCTGCGACCCGAGCTACCTGCAGGAGGCGAGGGAGGCGGCGCGCGCCGGCACGATCGACGCCGACGAGCTGCGCGCGGCGGAGGACCGCGCGGTGCTCGAGGCGATCGCGCTCCAGGAGGGCGCCGGGATCGAGGCGATCACGGACGGGGAGTACCGCCGAAACGGGTGGATCGCGTTCATCCCGATCGTCGACGACCCGCTGTTCCGCCCACCCGTGAGCGGCTTCGAGTTCCTCGACGCGGAGTCGGGCTGGCGCGACCTCTGGAAGACGGGCTCGGGCACGCCCGCCGACACGTCGGGTCTTCCGCCGGAGGAGCCGTTCGTCACGCGGCGGCTGGAGGTCGAGCGGGACATCGTCACGGACGAGTACGCGTTCCTGAAGGCGAACGCCCGCGCGCGGACGAAGTACACGATCCCGGCGCCGAGCTGGCACCGCATCTACTGGCATCCCGAGTACTCGGCCGACGCGTACCCGACCTCGGACGAGTTCATCCGCGACGTCGCCCGCATCCTCCGCGAGCACGTCGTCGACCGCCTCGTCGAGCTCGGCTGCGACTACATCCAGATCGACGCCCCGAACTACGCGCAGTGGCACATCGACCCGGCCAACCGCGCGGCCTTCGAGGAGCACGGGCACGACATGGCGCACGAGCTCGTCGCGGACGCCGAGTTCGACAGCATGGTCTTCGAGGGGCTCACCGGCGTCACGCGCGCGATGCACATGTGCCGCGGCAACGCTCCGGGCGGCATGTGGGCCGCGACCGGGGGCTACGAGGCGATCTCGAAGGACGTCTTCCCGCGCCTGACGAACCTCGATCGGCTCCTCCTCGAGTACGACTCGGACCGCGCAGGCACCTTCGAGCCGCTGGCCGACGTGCTCCCGAGCCACGAGGTCGTGCTCGGGCTCGTGACGACGAAGGACGGCGCGCTCGAGGATCCCGAGGATCTCGTCGCGCGCATCGAGGAGGCGTCACGGTACGTGCCGCTCGACCGGCTGGCGGTCAGCCCGCAGTGCGGCTTCGCCTCCGGCGTGATCGGCGTGATGACCCCCGCCGAGCAGGAGGCGAAGCTCCGGCTGATCGGCGACGTCGCCCGGCGCGTGTGGGGCTAGCCCGACCAGCCGCCGGGCTGCTCCGCATCCAGGGCGACGGCGTCGGCCTGCACGTCGAGGTCGAGGGGCCGGAGGATCGCGTTCCCGCCGTGTTCCTGCACGGGGTCGGCTCGAGCGGCAGAACCTGGGAGTGGCTTCCGGACACCGTGACGCGGGGCAGGCGGATCGTCCGGATCGACCTGCGCGGCCACGCTCGCTCCGACCACGCGCCCGGCACGTACGACCTCGCGCACTACGGAGCCGACGCCGTCACCGTCCTGCGCGACCTTGTCTCGCGGCCGGCGCTGCTCGTGGGGCACTCGCTCGGCGGCGTCGTCGCGTGGTGGCTCGCGCAGAGCCATCCCGAGCTCGTCGCGGCGGCGCTGCTCGAAGACCCTCCGCTCCTCGCGGGGGAGACCCCGGACGTCGGAGGCGGGCCGTTTCCGGGACGTCTTCCACGTCGTGAAGGCCACCATCCTCGCCGGCCGTGAGCATGGCCTCTCGGACGAGGACATGGCAGAGCGCATCGGCGCCATGCGCTGGGGCCCGCCCGGGACGCCGCCGCTCCGCGAGGTCCTCACCGACGACGCGCTCGTCGCCCTCGCCTACGGGTACCGCCGGCTGGACATCGGCGTGATCGACGGCGCCATCGACGGTTCGACGCTCGCCGCCACCAACACGGCATTGCCGGTCACCCCGCCGGTGGCCATCCTCGCCGGAGACGATGCGGCGGGTGCTGCGTTCTCGACCGAGGACGAAATCCGCCTGTTGCAGAGCCAGCCGAGCGTCCAGGTCCACCGCATCGCCGGCAGCGGCCACCGAATCCACGAAGCGCGACTCCATCGCCACGCCTTCACGGACCACCTGCGCCGGTTCCTGAACACGTACGGCTGACGAGATGCCGGCGCTCGGGCTTCACCACGGGCGTTGTCCTGCGTTTCCGCCGCGACGGCGCCGCGGTGGATAGAATGGATCAGCGGCCGTTGCGACGAAAATGCCTGCAAATCGCCGCTTTCGCCCCCGTAGCTCAGTGGATAGAGCAGCGGTTTCCTAAACCGCGTGCGGCCGTTCGATCCGGCCCGGGGGCACTTCCTCTCATGACGGCTTGGCTAGGCCGTTTCCGCTTGGCCAAGCCGCTCGCGGCTTCTCGTGCACCTCAACGCCTACCTCGCCGCGTTGACCGGCTGAGACGGCTCAAGACGGCTGGATCTGGGTGCTCACTGGCGCGCAACTGGCGCGCAAGGCGGCGTCCGCAACACCGGCCCACAACTACTCGTCAAGCAGCTTCAGATACCTCGCGCTCGGCAGAAGCGTGAACCCGAGCGCTTCGTAGGCTGCGCGTGCGGGCGCATGGCCCGGATCGCCGCCCGTTTCCACGGCCGCGATGTCCATTCCGCACCGACGCATGTAGTCGAGCGCGTGCCTCGTGAGCTGAGAGGCGATGCCCCGCCGCTGGAAGTCGGGATCCACCCCGATCATGTCGATCACCCCCATGCGCTCATTGAAGGCGTTGAGGGCGACCGAAACGAACCCAACTGGCCGACCCTCTACGACCGCGACGAAGGCGTCCCGCTCGTCGCTCGTGCAACCCACTCGCACCTCCTCGGCCTGAGCTGCCTTCCAGTCGGGCTTCAGGCGAAAGAAGATGGGGTCGCCCAGGATGTCCCGCAATGAGGCGAAGACCGGATCCCATGCGCGAAGCGAGAACTCCACGACCGCGGCGAGGTCGCCCTCATGGAGCTCGCGTATCTCGACCACGTCTCCCACCGACGCGACAGGACGCTACCGAGCCGTGACCTCACGGGCGGCGTCCCGCGATCAGGCCCCACGGCGACGAAGGTGGGCGCGGGGGTGGGAGTGACTGGCGGACGCTGACAAGTCACCCCCGACTTCGTCAGGTCTTGAGCGTCCGATGGGTTTCCTCGACCGGTTACTGAACCGCCCCGCACCGACAGCCGCTGGGCCGAACGTCGCCTCTGTGGGCGTTTCTCCGCGGTACCTAGGCGGCCGCGAGACCCTGGAGGTGGTCGGCGAGGCGAGCTACCAGGAAGCGCACCTGTCGCAGCACGACGCGGCGCTTTACGGCCCTGGCCCGTGGCCCGGCCCCGTCGCAAATGCGCCCCGCGAGGGGGAGGATGGGCACCTACTCTCCATGGAGGCTGGGAGCGCCAACGGGTGGCGAGGCACGCCAGAGACGGCTGATTCCGTCGCCGAAGTCACTGCATGCCACTGTGCGCAAGCGTCGAGGTTGACTCCTGGTTGACGAGGTCGTCGCCAGGCTGGCTACGCACTATGCGCCCTCAGGCTCCGTCAGATTCGCGAGGGGGGATGCACTGCTCTTGGATGTCCCGGCTATCCGCCGGACTTGGGTCGTTTGGGGGTGCGGGCCGCGTCGGCCCTATCGGTTCCACCGAATCGGGCCTGCGCGGCCTGGCGGCTGATGCCCAGCGCCTCCGCGATCTGTGCCCAGGTGTGGTTGGCAGTCCTGGCCTCGTCGACCATGTCGGCCAGCACCTTCTTCGCCTCGACTTCAATGGTCGCCAATGCTCGGATGGCAACCAGGGGTTCTGTCGTGATCCTCAGCAGGTACGAGGCTTCGGCCGCTGGCTGGCTGAAGTGCAGCGAGTAGACGGGGTCTCGATCACGGGAACCTTCGGCCACAGGCTCAGGCTACTGCGTAATGCATGAACTGGGGCAAGGGCAAACCCTCATGCGGGAACTCTAACTCTAGGTTAGTCAAGTCGAGTTGCTGTTATATGCAGTCCAGATTGGCATGTGGTCTTGACACGGATCGGGGGGAGGTGGATGATCCCGCCTTGACAATCGTGATGTTCCACCAGGAGGCTAACTCGAGATGAGACGACGTTCTTTCTGGTTGTTGGCAGCGGGCCTCGGCGCGTTGACGCTCTTCGTAGCGGCACAGGCTCTCGCCACCGCGGGCAACGGCGCGGTTAGCACCTACATGGCTCGCGGTCCCGTGTCGCAAGCGGTCGTCATAGGCGTTCCCAAGACCGTGACAGCGACGAAGACGGTTCGCGTCCGCGTGAAGGGCAAGGTCGTGACGAAGAAAGTGAGCTTCACCTACCCAACGGTGACACCCCTGATGACGTGCGGGCAAGCCACCGCGTGCGACACGGCCTATCAGCAGCTGACCATCGCGCCCGGCGGGCACACGGGCTGGCATACCCACCCGGGTCCGACGTTCGTCGCCGTTGCGCAAGGAGAAGGAACGCTCTACCACGCGATGTCGGGCTGCATGTCGGTCAAGTACGCGACCGGCGCAGGCTTCATGCAGCCTCCGACCGAAGTCCACAACATGAGGAATGAGGGCTCGACCCCGCTCGTCCTGTGGGCGTTCTACGCGCTTCCGCCGGGGACGGCAAACACGGCGATCCGCATTGATCAGCCCCAGCCTGCGGAGTGTCCGAACATTCCGTAGTCCTGACGACTTCAGCAGGTTCATCGAGCGGGCACGAGCGTCCTAAAGCGCATCCCCCAACTCGGTGAGGCGGTGGAACGGGAGCGTTCCGTTCCACCGCTTTCTGCTTGGTGGCGCTAGGCGCGCCGCCTAGAGCCGGGCGTCACCGAGAGTGACGTGTACCCCCTTATCTCTTGCCCTTCTTGTCGTGCTCCGCCTTCTTGTCGTGCCCCTTCTTCGCGCCTGGGGCGGCAGCGTCGTGCTTCGGAGCGCACTTCCCCGGCCCGACTTCCACGGCCGAGCCACCATCGGCGGCACCGATCTTGCCCCCGGTGAACCCCGTCGCCGGGACAAAGCCGGACGAGAAGTTGGCGAACAACTTCGCGTGCGGCTAGCCGTATGGCCCGTCGCGAACCCGACCAGCTTGCCGCTCGCCCACACACCGGTGAACTTCGCCGTCGTCTCGCCGCCCGACGCGACGTGGATGCGGAGCTTGCCATCGACCACACCGATGTTGTCGGTCGAGTTGGCGACAATCCGCGTGTCAAGCGTGATCGCCCCGGCAAGTTCCCGTCACCCGCCGCGACACCGCTATAGCGAACCCTCGCCGTCACCAGGGTCTTACCGTCGGAGGTCGTGCACGTCTTGGCCTTGCCGATAGGCGTCACGGTCGCGGCCGTGAACGTGCCCGTGACCGACTTGATGCTCTTCGTCTCCAGTCCCTTCGCCACGGCCAGCCCAGCCGTAACAAGCACGACGAGTCCGACTACTACGAACGTCAGCCTGCGCATCTCGCGTCATCCCCTTCCGTCGAGCGCTGCGATTGCTATGCGCGTACAGGTACTCGCACGCACGGTGCGCGAACGACGTGAGTTCTTTTCGTAAAGGGCCGTCCCCTTTTGGGGGACATGCAGCGCAAGCCTTCGTCACGTCTGACAACCGCAGGACGCCGTCTGAGGCTCGGCTCGTGTGAGAGTGCCCGCGACGAGGCCCCGTCGCGTTGAACGCGATCCGGGGGGAAGGTGGTGACCACGCCCTGCTGGCGCGCACACTGGCGCGCAGTCCGCGAACACCGCATGGTTGAGCGGAAGAGCACGCGCTTCCTAAACCGCGTGCGCAAGTTCGATTCTTGCCGGGGGCAGTCGCCTCGAAGTCCCTGCCGAAGCCGCTCAGTGCGTCTCCGCGAGACTCGAGGCAGGAGCGGGCGTCATCCGGCGAGCTGGAGGTCTCGTCATCGATCGGCGGCAGGTGTGACGACACCGCTCCTACTCGGGTGTAGTCGAACCCTGGCGCGGGACGCTGCCATACGCCATCGCCAATCGCCGCGCCCGGCGGTGTGACGGGTCCAGCAACCCATCCAGCAGCGAGCGGATGCTGACATTGACCTGTTCGCATCGGCGCGAGCACGACGCGAACTGATCAACTCCGAGAGACGCCGACGTCGGGCTCTGGCGGCCACGATGCTGAAAGCCACGATCCCGGCCGGCCCCGCGGGTGGCGTCGGCGCGAATCAGCGCGGTCTTCTCTGCGCGATCTGGGTGTCGGACGGCCGGAGGAGCGTGTAGAGGAACAGTCCGAGGAAGGGGATGATCAGCATGATGATCGCCCAGGCCGCCTTCGCCGAGACGCTCAGATCGCCCCGACGGACGACGTCGACAACGGCCCGCGCCCACAGCACGAGGAAGAGGATCACCACAGCCGCGACGAGGATCCGCACAACCGGCGACCCTACACCTGCTCCCGGCCGTCACGAGGCCCCGGGAGATCGACACCGAGACGGTCAGAAACCACATCCGCCGTCTCTTTCGGGTTTTCGGCTTCCATTCCCGACTCGAAGCCGTCGCTGCCGCCCGGGCGGGATCGCCCGACTGATCGGATCACGCGTCCGTCGCTCCACGCGGCGGGTAGCGCCCCGCTGCCGGTCAAGAGCAGGTTGGCTCAGGAGCCGATCGAGTCGCTCCGATGACCCGGCGTGGCGTGGCTCGCACGGCGTCGTACGCGCTCATTCTCGCCGTCAGCGTCAGCATCGATCAGCTGACCCTCCCGCGCTCCGGGGGCCGCGTAGCGGCGACGCGCCTGGAACGATGGTAGGGTCGCCGCCTGCGGCTGCGCCAACCTCGCGTGTTCGTGAGGAAGAGTGACCTTCGCCGAGCGGCGAAGCGCAAGTGGCCCCGTCAACGGAGGAGGACACCATGGAACGGTTTCCCTGGCATCCACGGCTGCCACACGCCGGGCGCGCGAGACGCCTGCTGATCGCTGCGGTCGCGGCGCTCACGCTCGTGGTCGTGGCGGCGGTCGGTATGGCCGCGACGTCGGCCACGCCGAACGGCTGTCCGACCGACAAGAGCACGAAGCCCGCCCCGATCGCGAACATCACACCGCCCGCGCGGACCCAGATCGTCGCGTTCGACGTGCTGTCCGGACCGGTCAACGAGGGGACGCAGACCTTCACGCTGAAGGTGCGTGTCGGGAGCACCTGCAGCCGCGACGTCATCGGCGCGAGCGTCTACGTGACAGCGGTGCCGTACAACCAGTTCACCATCCCCGACGAGGAGCTCACCGGGAACGATGGCACCGCGACCCTGGTCTTCCGTCGGGACGCCAACTTCCCCGCGAGCGACCAGCAGCAGCAGCTGACGCTGTTCATCCGCGCGACGAAGCCGGGCGAGGACCCCCTCGCCGGGGTCTCCACCAGGAGACTGGTCGCGGTTCCGTTCGAAGGCTAGTCCCGTTGCTCGCGCACGGCCGCGCCGCGAGACATGCTCCGGCGCGGCCGTCGCAGCCTCGGAGCCGATCGTCGGGCTGCCGGGAATCTTCGCGCTTGACAACAAGGATGCGGCGGCCGCTCCCCGAACTCCACCTCGTAACCGGATGCGACAACCCGCAGCTACCGATCGGAGGCAGCGATGAATGAACGGAGCATGGCCGGCTGGATCGGGTTCGCCGGGATCTTGATGGTGCTGCTCGGCGGGCTCAGCGTCTTCGAGGGGCTGATCGCGCTCCTGGAGGACAACTACTACGTCGTCACCCCGTCGGGCTACCTGCTGTTCGACATCACCGCCTGGGGCTGGATCATGCTGATCTGGGGCATCGTCCTGGCGCTCGTCGGTCTCGCCCTGCTCGGCGGCGCAAGCTGGGCGCGCTGGGTCGCGATCCTGCTCGTCAGCATCAACGTGTTCAGCCAGCTCGGCTTTCTCGGCAACACCAACGACACCGTCTGGCTGCTGATCACGCTGACGCTCAACATCATCGTCCTCTACGCCCTCATCGTCCGATGGCACGAGAGCCAGCGGGAACTGCAAACCCGCTGAGAACACACCAGTTGGCCTTCCTGTGCGGGGGCACCCACAAGCGGCGCCCCGCACAGGAGTGAGTGTTTCGACCGAGTTCTAGAATGCGTTCCCCGACAAGGAGGGTCGCATGGGGTTGTTGCGCCGTCGCGGTAGGGATGACGGGACGAAGTACCGGATGCGCGAGAAGATGTTCGCGATCGGCGACGACTTCTGGATCGAAAACGCGGAGGGGGAGCGGGCATTCAAGGTCGACGGGAAAGCGCTGCGGATTCGTGACACGCTCGTGCTCGAGGACGCTTCCTCCGGAGCCGAGCTGTACAAGATCCAGGAGAAGAAGCTCACGATCCGCGACCGGATGGAGATCGAGCGCGGAGGCACGACGGTCGCGACGGTCAAGAAGGCGCTGATCACCCCACTCCGAGATCGCTTCTCGATCGAGGTCGAAGGCGGCGAGGACATGGAGGCCAAGGGCAACATCGTCGACCACGAGTACAAGGTCGAGCGGGGCGGCAAGAAGGTCGCCGAGGTATCCAAGCGCTGGTTCCGGATCCGCGACACCTACGGCATCGAGATCGCGCCCGAGCAGGACGACGCGCTCATTCTCGCTGTGAGCGTCTGCATCGATCGGATGGCTCGAGGCTGAAAGGCCGCGCTGAGGCGCTTCGACTCCGTCGCGCACCTGCCCAGGGCTCTCCTCGTTCGCGCGGAGTCGCGCGTACTCGGTGTGACCCGCGTGGTCGAGCGGGTGAAGACGCTCTCCTGAACCGCGTCGGCAAGCTCGATTCTCGCCGGGGGTACTCATCGGCGTCGACGAGCCGGCCGTCTTTCGCCTGTGTCATCCTATGGCGGCTGCACTACTCCAGGGACGTGAAGACGGGCACGCCGACGCGCTCGGCTACCGCGCCAGCTGCAGCTTGACCTGCCTTTCTGAGCTCTGCCTGGACGATCTCGTTTCGTTGTAATCCGCATGAACCTAAACAAGAAACAAGACCGTCGAGCGGGACTATGCGGCACGACGGGGTCAGGCGCCGGTGCTCCGCCATGAGCTCGCCGTACCGCTCCCGCAGCTCCCGGAGTAGGCGTGTGACCCCTCGACGTCGGTGAAGACGAAGGTCACCGTGCCCGGAGGGACTCGGTCATCCGAGATCGAGCGTTGCGCGGACCGGCGGTCGTGTCAAGCGCTTCGGACCGAGCCCGTAACCGAGGACGGGGCTGTTTCCGCCGCTACCTGCGAGGCGGGAGTGGTACGAGAATGCTCGTGGCTCGCTTGTACTCGCGGTAGGCGGGGTCGTCGCCGTACTTCTCGTCGGCGCTTCGCTCGAGCAGGGGTATCCCGCTGACGAAGAGCAGGAGCAGGGTGATGAACAGGGGCCCGATCACGACGGCGAACGCTGCTCCGTCGAGGAAGGGCACCGAGTAGACGAACAGCCCCCACCAGACGAGCATCTCGCCGAAGTAGTTGGGGTGCCGGGAGTACCTCCAGAGGCCGCTCGAGATGAACCGGCCGCGGTTCTCGTCCCGCGCCTTGAAGGCCGACTTCTGGGCGTCGGCTACCGACTCGATCACGAGCCCGACGGCCCAGATCGTCGCCCCGGCGAGCGCCCAGAGCCCGAAGCCGGGTGCTGTGTCTCGCCCGAGGAGGTAGGAGACCGGCAGCATGATCACGGCGACGGAGATCGCCTGCAGGAGCCAGAATCGCGCGAAGCGGAGCGGGTTGTCCCGCATGCCGTCGAAGCGGTGGTCGACCTTGATCCGCAGGATGCGGCGGAACAGGTAGACGCCGAGACGTGCAGCCCAGACGAGGACGAGGAGCGAGGCGGCGAGCTGGATCGGCTCGTGCGCGCCCAGGAACGGGAGCACGATCGCGAGCACCGCGAAGGAGAGGCTGTACGAGAGGTCGGTGACGACGTCGGTCCTGCGGGTCGCAGCGATGGCGAAGAAGGCTGCGTTCACGGCCAGGGCGACGACGAACGAGACGAGAATCGCCATCGCCCTACGATCGCACAGGAGTCGACGTCGAGCGGAACGGGGTACGAGCCGCCAGGTGATCCTCGGCGAGCGCCCTCGCGGCGCGGGTCGCGCCGGGGTCGCGCCGAAGCTCGCGCCCGAGCGTGCTTGCTCGCCGTCGGGGCCCTGACCGGAGCGCGAGACGCACCGTCGCCGCCAGGTCGACCGCGGTCGCGCGGTTCGGGTCGAGGGCGACACCGACACCCGCGGCTTCGACGTCGGCGGCGACGGCGAACTGGTCGGTCGAGAACGGCAGCGCCACGACCGGAAGCCCCGCCGCCAAGGCCTCCATGACCGTGTTGTTCCCCCCGTGGCAGACCACGACGTCACAGGCACGCAACGCCGCGACCTGGGGCAGGCGCGGGCGGACGATCCACTCCTCCGGCAACGGGCCGAGTTCGTCCGGCGGGGTGACACCCGAGGCGATCACGGCTCCGAAGCCGGCTCCCCGGAGCCCGCCGGCGATCGCGCCGAGGACATCGGATCGCGCGGACAGGAAGCTTCCAAGCGCAACGTACGCCCTCGGCGGCTCGCCCCCGCGGTCGAGGCTGTCGAGCTCCGGGTCGCCCGGCTCGTCCCGGACGCACGGGCCGACGAGTGTCGCCCCGGGCGCGACCCTGCGGGCGGCGAGTCGGGCCGGGTAGTTGACGAGCGTGCCGAGCGGGGCGGGCTCGGCCAACGCGTCTTCGACCGGCCGCGCATGGGGAGCCAGGCCGAGCAGCGTGTCGTTGAACTGCCGGGTGAACGCCGCGGCGGCGCGGCGACACAGTGCGTTCAGCGTCGTGAGCTCCTTCCCTTCCGCGAATCCGGCCGGCCGGTGGGCGGGGTAGCCGAACGGCACTCCGGGCGGCGGCAGCTGGCACGGATGGCCGGGCAGGAACGACGAGAAGGGGATGTCGAGCGCCCGGAAGGCGAGGGCGGCGCCGAAGGCGAGCTGGTCGGAGAGGACGATTGCCGGCCGGAGATCGTCGACGATCTCGGCCAGCCGTGCGGTGACGCGCTGAGGCTCCCACAGCAGGTCGTGGAGCCGTCTTCGCGCCTGAAGCTCGAGCGTCGACACCATCCCCTCGCGTGTCGCGGCCAGGAACTCGTCGAGGCCCGGGTCGTCGCCGCTCGCCTCGGGCGTGGGATTGCTCCCTGCTCCGAGCCGGAGCTCCACGTGCAGGAAGCCGTCGGCGAGCACGCGCTCGCGGAGGCCGTCGCCCGTCGCGAACACGACCTCGTGTCCATCGTCGCGCAGCGCGGCGCCGACTGCCGACATCGGCAGGTAGTGCGAGACGTAGTCCGGGCTGACGAGGAGCGCCGTCATGCGGCGTAGGCCGCGGCTTCGCCCGTCACGTGTGCGTAGAGCGACACGAGCCGGTCTGCCATCGCATCGACGGTGAAACCCTCGCGCACCAGCGCGCGGGCGCGCGCCGCGCGGGCCGGGTCGAGCCTGGCGGCGGCGGCTCTCGCGAGACCTCTGCGCAGCGACTCGAGGTCGGTGGTGTCGGCCAGGAAGCCCGAGTGGCCGTCCTCGACGTAGGTCGCCGGGCCACCGCGGTCGGGGCCGACGACGGAGAGGCCCGCTGCGAGCGCCTCCAGGAGGGCGAGGCCGAACTCCTCCTTCCGGCTCGGGCAGGCGTAGACACCACCGGCGCCGGCGACGCCGGGGATTCCGTGCACGGCAGCTCTCAGGATCTGCGGAACGTCGGCATGCGGCCGGTGGCCCAGGAGGACGAGTCCCTGGCGGGCGCCGGGCAGGCGCGCACAGACCGCGTCGATCTCCGAGAGCACCGCCCGCTCCTCGGGCGTCGGGTTGTCGAGGTCGCCGCCGACGACCACGAGGTTGAAGCCCTCGAGCAGCTCCGGGGCGCCCGCCCAGGCCTCGACGAGCTGCGGGATGCCCTTGACACGGTTGAGTCGCGCCACCGTGAGGAGCAACGGAAGCCCGAGCCGGCGCTCGGGGAGCGACCCGACCGCCGTGCAGAGCGAGCGGATCGCGGGAGCGTCGTGCGCGACCGGCTGCCTGGCTGCTGTGTCCACGGCGATCCCCTCCGGGACTGTCCAGACACGGTCGGGACGGACGGCGTCGAACGAGGGGCCGAGGAGTGCGCGCAACTCCCGCTCGGCACCCGGTCGGGGCAGCACCGCCAGCGCGTCCGCCTCTCGCAGCATCCGTTCGACGAGCCACGCCCGGAACACGTAGTGGTGCTCGAGATCGGCGGCCGGGAAGGTCTCGCGGTCGAGCCGCCCGGCCGCCTCGCTCTCACGCAGAACCGAGTGCGGATCGGGTGCGAGGGTGAACACGACCGGCACGCCGAGCCTGCGGAAGACCCGCGCCGCGGCGAACGTGCCGACGTCGGCGAAGCGGAGGTGAGCGACGTCGAACGGCCCGTGGCGGGCGATCGAGCGCGTGAGCGCGGCCTCGATGTCCTGCCCTGTAGGCCCACTGCTCGGCCGTGGCGAGATAGCCGCGGGGACCGAACCGTAGGCGTTCGATGCGCGAGCCCTGCCCGACTGGCTCCTGAGATCGAGAGTAGACGCCGGGGAGCGACGGATCCTCGAACGCGCGAGTGAAGGTCACCACCTCGGAGACGGCGGCGTGGGCGTCGAGCGCCTGGGTCAGGCTCAGGAGCAGCGTCGCCAGGCCGCCGCCGTCTCCGGCACCGGCGCCGCGCAGCTCGGCGTCCAGGCGCCCCTGCAGGCTGACCTGTGCGATCCGAAGCCCGGGCAGACGACGCCGCGGACAGACGGTCGAGAGCGAACGACGCGCCGGCCGCTGCCAGCGCTCGAGGGTGAGCCGGGCCACCATCGACGCGAAGCCGCCGCCCGCCGCCAGGCTGGTCAGCCTCGCCGCGGCGTGTGGGTCGTACGGGCGCTCACCGAGCGCCCAGGCGGCATGGGCCCTGCGCCCGGCATCGGAGCCCAGGAGCGCATCGAGAAGCACGCGGCGCGTGCCGCCGTCCGTGCCGCGCGCCAGAGCGTGGAGGACGAGGAGCTTCGACGTCGGGTCGGCGTGCCGCATGGCCGCCGCCGGTCGACGCAGGCGCGCGTCGTCGAGACCGTCGCGCCGGAGAGCGAGAGCCGCGGTGATCGCCTCGAGCACCGAGCCGTGGAACAGCTCGCGCCACTCACCGGATCTGCTCGCTCCTCGCTCCAGGATCGTCGCCATGCGTGGATCTCCTGATGCCGCCCGGCGCCGTGAGCCGGCGCCGGGCGGCGGGAGTGCCTCCTTAGGGGATCAGCACTCTGTTGACGACGTGGATGAGGCCGTTCGAGGCCTTCACGTCCGTCGTCGTCACGCGAGCACCGTCGACGAAGACCTTGCCGCCGGTGACGCGGATTCCGACCGACTGGCCGTTCAGCGTCTTCGCGGTGCTGAGCTTGACGACCCTGGTCGCCGGCACGTTGCCCTTGACGACGTGGTAGAGCAGCACCGCGCGGAGCTTGGCCCTGTCCTTGCCGAGCGCCGTCAGGCGTGGCCTTGGGCACCTTGGCGAAGGCGGCGTCGGTCGGCGCGAACACCGTGAACGGCCCCTTCCCCTGAAGCGTGCTCGCGAGGCCGGCCTTCGTGAGCAGCGACGTGAGCGTCTTGAAGGTGCCGGCTGCAGTCGCCGTCTGCACGATGGTCTTCGGCTTCGCCGCGACAGCCTCCTTCGGGAGCAGCACGGAGTCGATCACGTGGATGACGCCGTTCGAGGTCGTCACGTCCGGGGTCGTGACCTTTGCGCCGTCGAGGAAGACGGATCCGTCCACGACCTTGATCGCGACCGACCGGCCCTCGAGCGTCTTGGCCGAGGTGAGCTTGACGACGTCCGCCGCCAGCGCCCGGCCGGCGACGACGTGGTACAGGAGCACGGACTTGAGCTTCGCGGGGTCGGCCGCGAGCGCGTCGAGCGTCGCCTTCGGGACCTTGGCGAACGCCGCGTCGGTCGGTGCGAACACCGTGAACGGGCCGGCGCCCGCGAGCGTTTCCACGAGGCCCGCCTTGCCGAGCAGCGAGGCGAGCGTCGTGAACTGCCCCGCCGCGACCGCCGTGTTGACGATGTTCTCGTTGCCTTCTGCGCGCGCCGCGGTCGAGGCGGATGCGCCGAACGCCGAGGCCGCGATGGCCACGACGAGCAGCGCGAGCATGGAGGTGATGCGCTTCATTGCGATGTCCTTTCGGTTGATTCAGGCGGCTGCGGGAAGCAGCACCCGGTCGATGACGTGGATGAGCCCGTTGGAGGCCGCGACCCGGCCCCCCGGGCGGTCTCGACGAGGTTCTGTAGCCGGGTCTCCTCGGGACGGTTGGCCTCGGTGGCGACCTTCGTTCGCTCTGCCTCCGCGGCCTTGCGCTGAGCCTCATCGCGACCGTCGAGGATTGCCCCGTACACGAGGAGCGACAGCCCGGAGCCGAAGATGAGCGTGACGAGCACGCCCATGGCGAAGATCCCGGCGGGGCTCATCGCTCACCCCGCTGCAGGACGAGCGCGCCCAGGGAGAGGATCGAGGGCACCCAGAGCCCGACGAAGATGCCCTGCTCCTCGTCCCCTCCGAACCAGAGCGTCACCGAGAGCACGAACGAGACGAAGGCGCCGAGCAGGATCAGCGCCCGGGCCCCGGTCTCGGGTCGAGTCAGGACGAGCGATCGAGCTCTCTGCTGCATGCCGGGCCTCCTTGTACAGACCTCTGTACTTAACTTGTACGAGAGTAGCGCTCAGAGTCCCTGCTTGTCAAATTATTGTCCAAGTTATGTATATTCTTGCGATGGCGGCCGCTCACGGATCGCTTCGCATCGGGGAGTTCGCCCGGCGCGTCGGCGTCAGCCCGGAGCTGCTGCGCGCCTGGGAGCGCCGCTACGGCCTGCTGCAGCCGTTCCGATCGAGCGGCGGGTTCCGGCTCTACACCGCAGACGACGCCGAGCGCGTGACGCCGGATGCGCCGCGCCCTCGACGCGGGGCTCTCAGCGGCCGAGGCGGCACGCACCGCGCTCGAGGAGACCCGCCCGTCCTCGGGCCTGCTGGAGGAGGCGGCGGCCCGCCTCGTCGTCGCGACCCGGGACTTCGACGAGGCGGGCGCACACGCCGTGCTGGACGAGATGCTCGCCTCGTTCGGCGTCGAGGCAGTGCTTCGGGACGTGATCCTCCCGGCCCTCGAGCAGGTCGGCGACGACTGGCAGCGGGGCTCGATCGACATCAGCCAGGAACACTTCGTCAGCAACCTCATCCGGGGGCGACTACTCGCGCTCGCGCGGCTCTGGGGTCGGGGAGGCGGGCCGCTCGCGCTCCTCGCATGCGCTCCCGGCGAGCAGCACGACATCACGCTGCTCGCGTTCGGGCTCGTCCTGCGCTCGCACGGCTGGCGCATCCTGTACCTCGGCGCCGACACGCCGATCGAGACGGTGGCGCGCGCCGCCAAGACCACGGCGCCGACCCTCGCCGTCGTCTCGGCCTTCGACGCCGGCCTGCTCGAGGCGCACGTGGCCGCGCTTCGCCGGCTCGCGAGGACGACACCCCTCGTCCTGGCAGGGCCCGGTGCCTCGGATCCCCTCTGCGCCCGGCGTCGGTGTGCGGCGTCTCGACGGCGACCTGGTCGCCGCGGCGAACGAGATCGCGGCCGGCGCCTGACGACCCGAGCCGGCGCGGACCACCGGCGCCCGTCTCTGCGCGTCGCGGACGATGCCTGCGTCTCCTACTAGATATCGGAAGCGATACAGGTGAAATCCCTGCAAAGTGGCGACTTTACCCCCCGTACCTCCAGCGCTTCCACCGCGTGCGCACGATTCTTGCCGGGGGCATTCGTCGGCGTCGACCACTGGCCGTGACGTGGCCCCCGCACATGGGCTCGGTGGCACGCCGAGGGCCGCCGGCTCTCGGCTGCGGCGGCCCTCATCGGCGCTATGTCCGAGCTACGCGGCGACCGTCGCGCAGATCGCGTAGACGGCCAGCTCCCACGACTGCGGGTTGGGGCCGATCTCCTTTTCGTAGGCGAGCCAGCCCTTGCCGCCGTTCGCCGGTCCGCCGCCGACCACGGTGACGCTGTCGGCCAATCCGATCGAGTCCGTCGCGACGGCGCCGCCACCCAGCACACGCTTGCCCTGGGGACACACCGCTGCGGCGGCCTTGCTGGCATTGGAGTCGCTCGGCGAGTTGCCCGTGACGACCTCGAGGCCGCTGAGCCCCGGAGGCCCCTGCGGTCCTCGGCGCCCTTTGCCCCGGGCGCCCCCGGAGAGCCCTTCGGCCCCTGGGCGCCCTTCGGGCCGGCGGGGCCCTGCGGTCCCGCGGAGCCCTGCGGCCCTGCGGACCTTGCGGCCCCTGCAGGCCTTGCGGGCCCTGCGGGCCCGCCGGCAGCTTGCCGGCGAAATCCACCGGTCGGAGCGTGCCGTTGCGGACCTCGTTCGTCGTGATCGAGCCGTTCAGAATGTCGAGGCCGGTCAGTGACTCGTTCTTCACGTTCGCGCCTGTGATCATCACGCCGGCGACCGCGGTTCCGGTCGTGGCGACGAAGAGCGCGAGGAGGGCGACGACCATC
Organism: uncultured Actinomycetes bacterium; assembly: GCA_963722755.1. Classification (GTDB taxonomy): domain Bacteria; phylum Actinomycetota; class Thermoleophilia; order Gaiellales; family Gaiellaceae; genus Gaiella. The sequence goes on along the minus strand of CAVROJ010000006.1, from coordinate 500,086 downwards.
GCCGGGCTGGGGGTGCGAAACCTCATTGTGTGCTCCTTTCGGCTGCGGGAGGTCGGATGCCCGTACAACCCCCGCGACGCCGATTCCTTACGCCAATGGTCGGCGCCAACTTCGAGACTGCCCTAGCGGCTCGGCCGAGACGTCGTCCGAACGCAGAGCTGAACGCGTCGTGGTCGCCTCCGACGCGGCCGTCGCCGTCCCGGACCGGGGGCGTCACTCGGCCCGCGTGGCGGCGTATGCCGCAGCGACGCTCTTGGGAACGACCATCGCCCAGGCGCCCTCGACGAGGTCCCCGCATCTCCTCCGAGTCGATCGCCGCGAGCCGCACGTGGACCAGTGGAAGCGTAGGTCGGACTCGTCTGGCAGCGAGAACTTCTCGGGCTCTGCCTCGACGAGCGCGTCGCGCCACTCCTTCGGGAACCCGAAGCCCATCGTCTCCCCGTCGCGCGAGAACGACAGGAAGACGATCTTTCCGACCCGGAACTTCAGCCGGCCGCGCACGAGCACCTCGTAGCTTCGCGGCAGCGTCACCGCGAGCGCGCGAACCTCGTCGACCGTGACCGGCACGCCGCCGGTCAGGATACGCCGCCCGCGCGGCAACCGGGCCGAGCCGCCTCACGCCAGATCCGTCAGCAAAGTGTGTGCGCGCTTCAGCTGTCGAGGCGCGAGACCTCGAGGTCGAGGTCGCGCTCGACGCGGCGCATCACCTCGTCGCTGATCTCGCCCGTGTTGCGCAGCTCGACGACCGCGTGCCGCTCGGCCTCGAGCAGCTCGCGGCGGAGCCGCTGGTACTTCAGCGACCGCTTCTCGATCTTGCCGTCGCCGTCGGGGTCGACGCGCGCGGAGAAGCGGTCGATCCGGAACCGGTACTGGCCGCGCAGCCGCTCGGCCGTGTCGTCGCAGCACCCACGCCTCGCGCGACCAGCTCGTCGAGACGCTCGAGCGCAGCCTCGGCCGCGCGGACCCGCGCGTGCGCCTCCTCGGCCTCGGCGCCGCCGTCGTCCGCCTCCAGCCGCGAGCGCGCGGATCACGGCCGGCAGCGACAGGCCCTGCACGACGAGCGTCGCCGAGCACGACGGCGAAGGCGAAGAAGACGATCAGGTCGCGCCCGGGAACGGCGCGCCGGCATCGGTCTCGAGCGGGATGAGCAGCGCGGCGGCGATCGTCACCGCGCCGCGCATCCCGTTCCAGCGCGATGAACGCGGGGTAGCGCCACGGCGGCGACGGGTCGCGCTCGCGGATGCGCGGGACGAGCCAGCGCGGCACGTAGGTCGCCGGGAAGACCCAGACGATCCGGAACGACGATCACCGCGAGCACGATCACGGCCGCGTCGCCGACGAGCGACCAGCCGCCCGTGCCCGGAGAGCGCGTCGAGGATCGGGCGCAGCTGCAGCCCGACGAGCCCGAACAGCAGCACGTTGAGCAGGAAGGTGAGGATCTCCCAGAACGCCCGGCCCTGGAGGCGCGTCTGCACCGTCGTCAGCTCGGGCGTGTACCAGCCCATGTAGACGCCCGCCGTGACGACGGCGAGCACGCCCGAGACGCCGAGCGCCGCGGCGGGCAGGAAGGCGAAGTAGCCGGTGAGGAACGCGATCGTCACCTCGAGCGGCGGGTTGTCGAGCGCGCGGCGGACGCGGCGGATCGACGTAGCCGACGGCGAGGCCGACGGCGATCCCGCCGACGATGTTGAGCACGAGCTGCCAGCCGGCCTCCCACGGCGAGAACGTCCCCGCGACCGCGGCGACGATCGCCGTGCGCAGCAGCACGAGCGCGGTGCCGTCGTTGACGAGGCTCTCGCCCTCGACGATGTCGATCAGCCGCCGCGGCACGCCGAGCCGCCGCCCGATCGCGGTCGCCGCGATCGGGTCGGTCGGCGACACGACCGCGCCGAGCACGAACGCCTCGGCCCAGGCGAGGTCGGTGACCGCGTGCGCGACGACGGCGACGCCGACCGTCGTCATCGCGACGAGCCCGACCGCGAGCAGCGAGATCGGCCGCAGGTTCTGCCGCAGCTCGCGCAGCCCGGTGAAGTACGCCGCGACGTAGAGCAGCGGCGGCAGGATCCCGACGAGCACGACCTCCGGCGGCATCGTCACCGTCGGGCACGCCGGGCCCGAAGCCGAGCAGCAGCCCGCCGAGGACGAGCAGGATCGGGTACGGGATCCGCAGCGGGCCGGCGAGGATCAGCAGCGCCGCGGCCGAGACCAGCAGCGCGAGCAGCTGCAGCTCCTGCTGCGCGCCGAACTCGAAGATCACCGCGAGAGCTGGCGAGCGAAGCCACGCCCGACAGCCTAAGTCTCACGGTCTGACGGCCGGGCCGCGCCCGCCCGCTGCGCTACGGTGTGTGGAGCGTCCCGTGTCCACACTCCCACACGAGCGCGCCGCTTGCTGCTTCGGGGAGTCTTGCGAAGGGATCCTCATGAGGAAGGCATGGCGGCGGCTGCTCGGTCGGTTGCACGCGACGCGGGAGCGGATGCTGGCCCGCGGCAGGCGAGGTTCCGAGGTCGGTCACGAGCCTCGGGTCGGGGCGTGAACGAGCCCACCCCGGCGGGTGGGCCTGAAGCGGAAGATCCGATGCGAACGACCGCGAAGCCGATCTTCCAGTTCCTCCGGAGCCGGGGAGCGCGCGTCGCCTGCCCGTTCTGCGCCCACGAGGACTGGCACGGCTGGGACGAGCGGATCACGCTCGAGCACGCGATCGGGAGCGAGTCCGTCGACCGGCACGGCGAGGCGTTCCCGCTCACGTGCGCCAACTGCGGCTTCATCAGGCTCCAGTCCGCGCACGTGCTCGACGATCCGCGAGACCAGGAGCGCAACGCGCGGTCCACCTAGGCCGTCGGTATCGAGGCCTTCCCCGACGGGCGGCCCTGCCGCAGCCTGCGGCTGCGCTCGGCCTCCGCGTTGAGCTCGCCGCCGAAGAGCAGCGACAGCGCCGGCGAGCCAGAGCCAGGTCAGCGTCACGATCACGGCGGCGAGCGATCCCCACGTCTTGTTGTAGGAGCCGAACAGGTCGTGTAGAGCGAGAACGCCGCGGAGGCGAGCAGCCAGGCGATGACGGCAAACACCGCGCCGGGTGTCAGGAACTGCCAGCGGGGATGGTCGACGTCCGGGCCGAGGTAGAGGACGACCGCGAACGCGGCCAGCAGCGCCGCCACGAGGATCGGCCACTGGCCGATCCACCAGAGCAGCGCGACGGCCGTCTCCGCCTCGAGCGCCTCCCCCAGCCAGGCCTCCACGTGCGGCCCGAGGATCAGCAGGACGCCCGCGAGGAGAGCCGCGGCGCCGACGCACACCGCCATCACCAGGGCCGTGAGCCGGCTGCGGAGGAAGCCGCGCCGGTCTTCCCGCTCGTACGCCACGTTGAGCGCCGTGATCACGGTGCTCATCGCGCTCGTCGTCGACCACACCGCGAGCACGAGGCCCGTCACCGTCAGCGCGACCCCCGTCGACGGTCGCTCGACGAGCCGCTGCAGGCTGTCGCCGAAGAGCGTCGCGGCGTCCGGCGGCGCGACCGCCGTGAGCTTGTCGACCATGCTCTCGACCGTGTCCGCGTCCGCCACGAGCGTGAACACGCCGAGTACCACGAGCAGCACGGACGGGATCGCGAAGAACGCGCCGTACGCCAGCGCCGATGCCATCATCGGGACGTTGTCGTCGAGCGACTCGCGCGCCGCGCGGACGAAGATCGCCCGCCAGTCCGCCAGCGAGAGGTCGCGGAGCCCGGGATCCCGAAGCTTCGGCTCGCGGCGCTCGGGCTGCGGCCCCGGCTCTTTCGGTCTCGATCTCGTCTGCCGCAGCTCACGGCACTACGGCTCCGTGCTCGCGGCGCGGTCACTCGCCCTCGCCGGAGACTCGCCCGCCCGGGTCCTCGTCCGCGTCGGGATAGTCGGCCTCGAGAGGGTGGTCGCCTTCGCCGCCGGGGCCTGGATCGGGCTGGCCCGGCGGGGTCTGAGGGCTGGGCACGGGATCGGGGCTCGGCGCCGGCTCGGGGACATCGGGGCTGGGCGCGGGCTCGGGGATGTTGGGGGGCGGGACGTCGGGCTCGGTGGGGCTCGGCTCGCTCACGGCAGGGCTCCTTCGGGTCGGTGGCTGCGGACACCCGCCTACCCTGGCCCGCGGCTTTCGAATCCGAGGCGGTTAGCCGCTGACCTCGACCGACTCGAGCAGGACGCCCTGCGCGGCCTCGCCGGTGAGGCTCTCGTCCATCGTCGCGTCGACAGCCGATCCCTCCGCGATCGTGCCGCGCGAGGCGTCGAGCCAGTGCTCGACGAAGTGCTCGGGCGTGAAGTGCGACAGCGCGCCGAGGCGCACCCGGATGCGTGCGACCGACCCCGCGCCCTCCGCCTCCGCCACGGCGAGCACCTTGCGCACGAGGTCGTCCATCAGCGCCCGCTCGTGCACGGCGCCTCCAGCCCGAGCTCGGTCAGCACCGCATCCACGAGACCGTCCACGGCCTCGGCGACGGCCGGTGTCATCTCGTCGCCCATCCCGAACGCGGCGCCTTCGAGCGCCGAGCACGACGACACGGCGCGGCGCGCGGCCGAGCGCGCGGCCGAGCTCGAGCGCCTCCGCGATACCCATTGCGTGCGTCGAGGCCAGCCGCAGCTCGCGCGGCAGCGGGGCGTCGTCCGCCTCGAAGCGCCGCAGCGTCCCCGGCGCGGCGCCGCTGCGCAGGGCGTCCACCACGACGAGCGTCTGGAGCCCGTCCCACAGGCCCAGCAGCCGCGTCGGCTCGTCCGCGCAGTCGAGCACGGGCGCGCCCGCCGCGCGTAGGCGCTCCGCGACGACCGGCCCGACGGCGTCGTCGCCGCGGAAGGGGCTCCCGAGGCAGACGGCAGCGACGTTCAGACGCGCTCGACCTCGAAGCGGAGGAAGTGGGTCGCGCACGAGATGCACGGGTCGTAGTTGCGGATCGTCTGCTCGCAGCGGTGCGCCAGCTCCTCGTCGGGCAGCTCGAGCGCGCCGCTCACGACGCCGACCAGGTCCTCCTCGATCGTCTTCTGGTTCTGGGAGGTGGGGGGCACGATCTTCGCGTCGAGGATCGTCCCCTCGTCGTCGATCCGGTAGCGGTGCCAGCAGATCCCGCGCGGCGCCTCGGTGCATCCGTGCCCCGAGCCGGCGCGCGGGACGCACGTCGACCGCGGGGACGTCCGGCCGCTCGTACTCGGCGATGATCCGCAGCGCCTCGTCGGCCGCGTACACCGTCTCGACCGCGCGGACGACGATCGAGCGGAACGGGTTGCGGCAGACGGGCCCGAGGCCGGCCTCCGCCGCCGCCTCCTTGCGCGACGTCGGACAGCTCCTCGTAGTTGAGGGCGTACCGGGCGAGCGGGCCGACGAGGTAGGCGCCGACGCCCTCGAGCGTCGAGTGCAGCGCGTTCGAGCGCTCGACGTGGCGTCTCGCGTGAAGTGCTCCTCGTACTCGTCGACCGAGATGTCGAGCCCCGTGCTGGAGACGATCCGGCCGCGCTCGATCGGGTACTCCCCGGGGCTGCGCAGCGAGACGAACGCGTAGTCGCGCTCGTAGTCCGGGAAGTCGAACCCGGCCGTCCAGCGCGTCAGCTCGCGCGCCGCGTCGCGCGCCCACTCGAGCTCGGGCACGAGCGCGCGCAGCTCTGCGGCGGTCGGCGCGCGGTAGAAGCCGCCGACGCGGAAGTTGACCGGGTGCACCTCGCGGCCGCCGATCGACGCGCATCAGCTCGTTCCCGAGCTTCTTCAGCCGCAGCGCGATCTCGACGAGGTCGCGGCGGTCGCGGGCCAGCTCGATCGCGCCGTCGTAGCCGAGGAAGTCGGGCGCGTGCAGCATCGCCACGTGCAGGACGTGGCTCTCGATCCACTCGCCGCAGTAGATGAGCCTCCGGAGCAGCCCGCAGCTGCGCGGGCAGCTCGACCCCGCAGACCTGCTCCATCGCGGCGGCAGAGCTCGCCATGTACGCGATCGGGCAGATGCCGCAGATGCGCGCGGTGATGTCGGGCGCCTCCGTGAAGTGCCGGCCCCGCAGAGCGCCTCGAAGAAGCGCGGCGGCTCGAAGATCTTGAACTGCACCTCCTCGAGCGCGCCGTCGCGGACCCGGACGAGCATCGCGCCCTCGCCCTCGACGCGCGCGAGGTAGTCGGTACGGATCTCGCGCGTCCCGTCACTCATGGTCGTAACTCGCCTCCCTGAAGGCAGGTGCGTTCGCGTTGAAGGTGCGCAGTGCGCGCAGCATGACCTGGTCGCCCGCGCCGAGCTCCTGCCACTGCAGCGCCAGCGCCTTGATGTTGGGGGACTCCATCGGGCCGAAGCAGCCGTAGCAGCCGCGGCCGTAGGCAGGGCAGATCGCGCCGCAGCCGGCCTGGGTGACCGGGCCGAGGCACGGCGTCCCGTGCGCGACCATCACGCACGGCGTGCCCCGTGCCTTGCACTCCATGCACACGCTCGTCGAGGGCAGCCGCGGCCGCCGCGCGTTGAGCAGCGCGCTGACCGTCTCCACCAGCTGGGCCTTCGAGATCGGGCACCCGCGCAGCTCGAGGTCGACCGGGACGTGGTCGGCGATCGGCGTCGACGTCTCGAGCGTGGAGATGAACTCGGGCGAGGCGTAGACGAGCGGGATCCACTCGCGCACGTCGGCGAAGTTCCGGAGCGCCTGGATGCCTCCTGCGGTCGCGCAGGCGCCGATCGTGATCAGGACGGCGGACTGCTCGCGCACCTCGTGGATCCGCTCCACGTCGTGCGCGGTCGTGACCGAGCCCTCGACGAGCGAGACGTCGTAGGGGCCCTCGATCTCGCCGCTCGTCGCCTCGGGGAAGTACGCGATCTCGACGCCTTCGGCGATCGCGAGCAGCTCGTCCTCGCAGTCGAGGAGCGACAGCTGGCAGCCGTCGCAGGAGGAGAACTTCCACACCGCGAGCTTGGGCCGGGCGGCGACGGTCACAGCTCCCGCACCTCCATCAGGCGGGTCATCGCGGCCGCGGGGAACACGGCTCCGTCACGGCAGATCAGCGTCGGCCCGAGCTGGCAGTGGCCGCAGTGGCCGACCGCGCAGCGCATGTTGCGCTCCATCGACACCCAGATGCGCTCGAGCGGCAGCCCCCGGTCGACGAGCGCCCTGACCACGAACGTCATCATCACCTCCGGGCCGCAGACGAGCGCCGCCGCACTTGCGGGGTCGAAGACCGCGCCCGGGATCAGGGTCGTCACGAGCCCGACACGCCCGCGCCACCCCGCTGCCGCCGCGTCGACCGTCACGTCGACCTCGACGTCGAGACGCGCGCGCCACCGCTCCAGCTCGTCCACGAAGAGCAGGTCCTCCGGCGTTCGCGCGCCGACGAGGACGGAGACCGCGCCGTAGTCGTCGCGCCGCCCGAGCGCGTGGCGGATCGCGGGGCGGAGCGGCGCGAGGCCGATTCCCCCCGCGACGACGACGAGGTCGCCGCCGACCGCCTCCGCCAGCGGCCACTCGGTACCGAACGGGCCGCGCACCCCCACGATCCCGCCCGGCTCGAGCGCGCAGAGCGCCCGCGTCACCGCTCCCACGGCGCGGATCGTGTGGGTCAGCCGCCCCTCGCCCTCGTGGTCGCCGCTGGTCGAGATCGGCACCTCGCCGACGCCGAAGGCGTGGAGCATGTCGAACTGGCCCGCGCGCGGGCGGATGCTCTCGGCGAGCGGCTCGAGCTCGAGCGTCCAGGTGTCGGCGGTCTCGGGCGTGCGGGAGACGACCCGGTGCGGGACCGGGGTCATCGCGCCGCGGAGGGCGGGCTCAGCCGACGCCGACGCCATACACGTCCAGGAGCCGCACTCTCGCGTGCTGCAGGCGGTCGATCATCACCTGTCCGAAGCGCTTCATCAGCTCGTAGCCGAGCTCCTTGTCGTCCTCGCACTTGCCGCGCAGGCAGGCGCCGTCGAAGGCGATCGCGCGCACCGGTGTCGCCGCCCGGGCGTCGAAGTGCCAGCGGTACGGCTCGAAGAGCCACGACCAGCCGACGACGTCGTCGGGCTCGATCGTCTCGATCACGAGCCCCCCGCGCTCGGGCGTGTGCAGCTCGAGTGCCACGCGGCCGCGCCGGACGACGTAGAACGTGTCGGCCGGCTCGCCGTCCCGGAAGAGGAGCTCCTGCTCCTCGAAGCCGACGTTCCTGGCACAGCCCGCGATCAGCGTCAGCGCGTCCGCGTCCAGGCCCGCGAACACGGGCGCCTGGGCGATCAGCTCATCGAGCGTGCGCACGGTCCACCTCCCCGTCCGTGGCACGGATCGCGGCCAGCTCCTCGGTGACGTCGATCGCGACCGGGCACCAGGTGATGCACCGGCCGCAGCCGACGCAGCCCGACGTGCCGAACTGGTCGAACCACGTGCCGAACTTGTGCGTGAGCCACTGGCGGTAGCGCGCCCGCGGCGAGCGCCGCACGCTGCCGCCGTGGATGTACGAGTGCTCGGTCGAGAAGCACGAGTCCCAGCTGCGCCAGCGCTCGCTCGATCCGTCGGAGAGGTCGTTGACGTCGTCGACCGAGCTGCAGAAGCAGGTGGGGCAGACGAGCGTGCAGTTGCCGCACGTGAGGCAGCGCTCGGCCACCTCCGCGAAGCGCGGGTGGTCGAGGTTGGCCGCCGAGCAGCTCCGGTAGGCCGGCCGTCTCGAGCTGCCGCCCCATCCGCTCGGCCGCGGCATCCGTGACGCCCAGGGCCGCGGCGCGCGTCGTCGGCCGTCGCCTCGCCGCACCGGGAGCGCCGCGAGGATCTTTCGCGCCCCGGTCCGACCCGACCTCGACGAGGAACCGGTGCTCGCCCTCCATGAGCTCGGTGAGCGCGAGGTCGAACCCGCTCTCGGCGCGCGGGCCGGTCCCCATCGACGTGCAGAAGCACGTGCCGCCGGGCTCCCCGCAGTTGACGGCCACGACGAAGGCCCCCTCGCGGCGCGAGGGCATAGTCGCGCTCGACGTAGCGGCCCTCGAGGAAGACGCGGTCCTGGATCGCGATCGCGTGCAGGTCGCACGAGCGGGCGCCGAGCAGCGCAAGCGGCCGCTCGGGCGGCGGCTCCTCGTCGATCGCCGGCGGGCCGCCGTCCGGCTGCGCGGCGCGCCACAGGCGCACGCGCGACGGGAACAGCTCTCGCTTCCAGGAGTGCGGGCCGACGGCCCAGCCGAACACGGCGTCGTCGGCGCGTCGCTCGACCCGGTAGGTGGCCGCCTCGCTGTACGCCGTCCAGCCGTGCGGCAGCTCGTCGGCGGATTCGATCTCGTCCAGCACGATCGCGCCGTCGCGCACGGTCGGGCCGACGACCCGGTACCCCTCGCGGCGCAGCGTCTCGACGAGCGCCGAGAGCCCGTCGGGCCCCATCACGTGGGTGTCGGCGTCGGGGGTGCGCAACTCGGCCACGATTCGTCTCGAGCCCAGGATGACCTCCGGGCCGTGCCGCGGCATCCGTAGCCTCCGCCGCGATCATGCGGCATTCCCGCACGCCGTGCACGGGGGTGCCCCCGTTGCGCAGCGCCGCGGGGAGGCGGCACGCTGCATCCGTGACCGGCGCGCTTCCCGAGGTGGTCGAGCGGCGTCGCATTCGCGTCCGCGGCGTCGTCCAGGGCGTCGGCTTCCGCCCGTTCGTGCACCGGCTCGCGACGCGGGACGGCCTGGCAGGGCGCGTCTGGAACGACGGCGAGGGCGTCGTCGTCGAGGTGGAGGGCCCCGCCGCCTTGCTCGATGCGTTCACGCGGGGCCTCGCCGACGAGGCTCCGCCCCTGGCGCGGGTCGCGTCGATCACCGGCGAGCGGGTCGCGCCCGTCGGCGAGCACGGCTTCCTCGTGGTCACGAGCCGGGCCGAAGGGCGCTCGGCGCTCGTCCCGCCCGACGTCGCCACCTGCGACGACTGCCTGCGCGAGCTCCACGACCCCGCCGACCGGCGCTACCGCTACCCGTTCGTCAACTGCACGAACTGCGGGCCGCGGCTGACGATCGTCACGCGCGTGCCGTACGACCGGCCGAACACGACGATGGCCGGCTTCCCGCTCTGCGAGGACTGCCGCCGCGAGTACGAGGACCCGTCCGATCGCCGCTTCCACGCCGAGCCGATCGCGTGCCCGGCCTGCGGTCCGCGCCTGTCGGTGCCGCTCGAGGAGGCCGTCGCCGCGCTGCGCGACGGGGCGATCGTCGCGGTGAAGGGGCTCGGCGGCTATCACCTCGCCTGCGACGCGACGAGCGAACGCGGCCGTCGCGCGGCTGCGCGAGCGCAAGGGACGCGAGGAGAAGCCCCTGGCGGTGATGAGCGCCGAGCCCGCTCGCGCTCGCCGAGCCGACGCCGGAGGAGCTCGACCTGCTCGGCACGCCCGCGCGCCCCATCGTGCTCGTGCGCCGGCGAGCCGACGCTCCCGTCGCCCCCTCGGTCGCGCCGGGATCGCCCTGGCTCGGGCTGATGCTCCCGTACACGCCCCTCCACCACCTGCTCTGCGCCGACGTCGCGCGGCCGCTCGTGATGACGAGCGGCAACCTCACCGACGAGCCGATCGCCTTCGACGACGACCGGGCGCGTCGGCGGCTCGGCGACGTCGCCGACCTGTTCCTCGCGCACGACCGGCCGATCCACCGCCGCTGCGAGGACTCCGTCGTGCGCGCAGGCTTCCCCCTGCGCCGCTCGCGCGGCTACGCACCCGGCGGCGCTGCCGCTGCCCGTCCCGCTCGACCGGCCGCTCGTCGCGGCGGGTGCCGAGCTGAAGAGCACCTTCTGCGTCGCCCGCGGCGGCGAGGCGTTCCTCTCCTCGCACCTCGGCGACCTCACCGGCGAGGACGCCTACGCCGCGTTCCGCGACGACCTCGAGCTCTGGCTGGACATGCTCGGCGTCGAGCCCGCGGCGCTCGCCTGCGACCTGCACCCCGACTACCTCTCGACGCGCTGGGCCTGGGAGCAGGGGCTTCCGGTCGTGGAGGTGCAGCACCACCACGCGCACGCAGCCGCGTGCCTCGCCGAGCACGGCGAGTCCGGGCCGGCGCTCGCGGTCGTGCTGGACGGCACCGGCTTCGGCACCGACGGGACGATCTGGGGCGGCGAGGTGCTGCGCTGCGACCTGACCGGCTTCGAGCGCGTCGCGCACCTCGAGCCCGTGCCGCTGCCCGGCGGCGAGGCCGCCGTGCGCGAGCCCTGGCGCACCGCGGGCGCCTACCTCGAGCTCACCGGGCGGCCGGTTCCCTGGGAGAGATGGGGCTCGTCCGCCAGAGCCTCTCCGTCAACGCGCCGCTCTCCTCCGGCGCGGGGCGGCTGTTCGACGCCTGCGCGGCGCTCCTCGGCGTGCGCGAGCGGATCAGCTACGAGGGCCAGGCGGCGATCGAGCTCGAGCACCTCGCGGGGGACGTGCCGGCAGCGGCCTACGAGTGCGCGTCGAGCGCGGCGTCATCCGGGGATCCGACCTGGTCGCGGCTGCGCACGACGATCTCGCCGCGGGCCGGCCGCGTGCCGAGATCGCGGCCGCCTTCCACGAGGGCGTCGCGGCGGCGTTCGCGGCCGCGTGCGCCGAGGCGGGCGGCGCCGAGACGGTCGTCCTCTCCGGCGGCTGCCTCCAGAACCTGCGCCTGCTCGGCTCGCTCCGCGCGCGGCTCGAGCGGGCGGGCTTCCGCGTCCTCTCCCACCGCGCCGTCCCCCCGAACGACGGCGGCGTCAGTTACGGTCAGGCGGCGGTGGCCGCCGCGAGGCTCGCATGTGCCTAGGCATCCCGGGCCGGATCGTCGAGATCCCCGACCGGCAGGGCGGGCTTGCCACGGTCGACATCTCGGGCGTGCGGCGCTCGGTCAGCGTCGCGCTCGTCGACGAGCCCGCCGCGCCCGTCGAGCCGGGCGACTGGGTGCTCGTCCACGTCGGCTTCGCGCTGGCCCGGATCGACGAGGAGCGAGGCCCAGGAGACGCTCGACCTGCTGCGCCGCGGCGCCGAGCTGCAGCAGGAGCTGGACGAGATCCGCCACGGGACGGTCGCGTGAGCCTCGAGCCGGAGCGCTGCCTCACCTGCTCGGACGAGGCGGTCGAGGCGCGCGTCGGTCGGTCGACGGGCTCGAGGCCGTGATCGCGATCGACGCCGAGGTGGAGCGCGTCGCGATCGACCTCGTCCCCGACGCGCGCGCCGGGCGACCTGCTGCTCTGCCACGCCGGGATCGCGCTCGAGCGGCTCGAGGAGACGCCGTGAGGTACGTCGACGAGTACCGCGACCCCGCGCTCGCGCGCGAGCCTCTCCGCCGAGATCCGCTCGCTCGTCACGCCGGGCGAGGTGGTGCGGGTGATGGAGGTGTGCGGGGGCCACACGCACGCCATCTACCGCCACGGCCTCGAGGAGCTGCTCCCCGACGAGGTCGAGCTCGTGCACGGCCCCGGCTGCCCCGTGTGCGTGATCCCGATGGGCCGCGTCGACGACGCGATCGCGATCGCCGAGACGGACGGCGTCACGCTCGCCACCTTCGGCGACATGCTGCGCGTGCCCGGCGGGCGCGGCTCGCTGCTCGAGGCGAAGGCGCGCGGCGCCGACGTGCGCATGGTCTACTCGCCGCTCGACGCGCTCGCGCTCGCCGCCCAGGAGCCCGACCGCCACGTGTGCTTCTTCGCGATCGGCTTCGAGACGACCGCGCCCGCGACCGCGGTCACGCTGCTTCGCGCCCGCGCGGAGGAGACCCCGAACTTCTCGGTCTTCTGCAACCACGTCCTGATCGAGCCTCCGCTGCGCGCCATCCTCGAGACGCCGGGGCTGCGCGTCGACGCGTTCGTCGGGCCGGGGCACGTGTCGTCGGTGATCGGCACCGACGCCTACCGCTTCATCCCCGAGGAGTACGGCCGGCCCGTCGTCGTCTCGGCCTTCGAGCCGGTCGACCTGCTGCAGTCGATCGCGATGCTCCTGCGCCAGCGGGCGGAGGGGCGCTGCGAGGTCGAGAACCAGTACACGCGCGTCGTGCGGCCGCGAGGGGAACGAGCGGGCGGTCGCCGCGATCGCGGAGACGATGGAGCCGCGAGAGGACTTCGAGTGGCGCGGCCTGGGGGTGCTCCCGCGGAGCGCGCTGCGCGTGCGCGACGGCGTTCGCCGCGTTCGACGCCGAGCGGCTCTTCGCGCTGCCGGGCGCGCGCATCGAGGACCCGAAGGCGTGCCGCTGCGGCGAGGTGCTGACGGGGCAGATCAAGCCGTGGGAGTGCGGCGTGTTCGGCACCGCCTGCACGCCCGAGCGGCCGCTCGGCACGTGCATGGTCTCGAGCGAGGGCGCCTGCGCCGCGTTCTTCTCCTACGGCCGCCTGCGCCGGCCGCGCGAGGAAGCGCCGGTCGGTGCCTGAGCGGGGCCGCCGGCGCCGCCCGGTGCTCCGCGACGAGCTCGTCACCCTCGCGCACGGCGCCGGCGGCAAGGCGACCCGCGACCTCGTCGAGGCCCTCTTCCTCGAGGAGCTCGGCAACGAGGCGCTCGCCCCGCTCGGCGACAGCGCCGTCGTCGCGCCCGCGGACGGCCGGCTCGCGCTGACGACCGACAGCTACGTCGTGCGTCCGCTCGTGTTCCCCGGCGGCGACATCGGCGAGCTCGCCGTGAACGGCACCGTCAACGACCTCGCGGTGGCCGGCGCCCGTCCGCTGTGGCTGACGGCCGGGTTCGTGCTGGAGGAGGGGCTTCCCGATCGAGCTGCTGCGCGACGTGGTGCGCTCGATGGCGGCCGCCGCAGGGCGAGCCGGGGTTCCGGTGGCGGCAGGCGACACGAAGGTCGTCGAGCGTGGCAAGGCCGACGGGCTCTACGTGACGACGGCCGGCGTGGGGGTGCTCGACCACGACCTCCAGCTCGTGCCGGCGAGCGTCCGACCGGGCGACCGGGTGCTGCTCTCGGGCACCCTGGCCGACCACGGCATGGCGGTGATGATCGCCCGGGGCGACCTCCACCTCGAGGGGGACGTCGAGAGCGACACGGCGCCGCTCCACGAGCTGACTGCCGCCCTGCTCGGCCTGGGGGAGGCGCTCCGTTGGATGCGCGACCCGACGCGCGGCGGCCTGGCGACGGCGCTCAACGAGCTCGCCCGCAGGCCTCGCTCGCCGTCGGCTCGAGGAGAGCGCGCTGCCCGTGCAGACCGCCGGTCCACGCCGCCTGCGAGATCCTCGGCATCGACCCGCTCTACGTGGCCAACGAGGGCAAGCTCGTCGCCGTCGTCGCGGCGGGCTCCGCCGCCGAGGCGCTCGCCGATCCTGCGCGCGCACCCCCTCGGCGCCGATGCCGTCGAGATCGGCGTGATCGAGCCCGAGCCGGAGGGAATGGTGCTGCTCGACACGTCCCTCGGCGGCAGCCGCATCGTCGACATGCTCGTCGGCGACCCGCTTGCCACGGATCTGCTGAGCACGGGAGCCGAACAGCAGGTCCTGACCTAGCGGGGGGGTGACCCGACCCCTTCGGCCGGTCCACCTCGGGCGCGCCTGGTTATAGGCTCCAGCGGTGGTCGAGCGGCTCGACGAGGAGCGCATCGAGATGCTCCGAAGCTGGGGAGAGGGTCTCTCCGGCAGCGATCGCGACGAGCTGCGCGCGGCGGGGCGGGCGATCCTGATGCTGATCGAGGAGATCGACCGGCTCGAGGCCGACATCTGGAACGAGCGGGCCGCCCACCTGCAGGCGGGCGAGCAGCGCTCGTCGCAGTCCCTGGCGAGCACGCTCCGGGACCGCCTCGCGCAACGTGCCCTGCCGGGCGAGCCGACCGCGTACGCGCCGCGCTCAGTTGTCGCGGGCGACCAGGCCGACCGCCTGCCCGTCGAGCCAGCCGAGGAACCGATGCGGCGCGGAGAGCTCGGGCAGGCGCGCGCTCCGCTGCACGTAGCCGTCCCTCACGCCGAGGCCGCCCCACGTCTCCAGGAGCTCCGGGCGCACGCGGTAGGCGCCGGCGCGGTATCCGCGCGAACGGGAGGCAGCGCTCGAAACGGCCCGAGCGCCCTCGCGGCCGCGGACGACGACGTCCGTCTCGCCGATCTCGCTGCGCCGCGTGTGCGCGTTCTCGCTCCATCGCCCGGCCGGGAGCGTCTCGCGCCGCGACGATCGCCTCGACCGTGAGCAGCCCGATCAGCGCGTAGACGAGGCGTCGGTCGCGCACGTCCCGCAGCCCGGCGTAGAAGACGAGCAGGTCGCCCGGGCCGAGCTTCTCCCGGATCTGGCGCGCCCGCTCCCGGCGGTCGCCGTACGTCAGGTTCGCGAAGTCGGGATCCGCGTGCGCCGCCCGGTCGCGCAGGGCGGCCGGCAGCCGGGCGCCGAGCCGCTCGACCGCGGGCGCCCAGCGCGCGAACGGCGTCTCGAGCCCCTCCCGGAGCGGCTCGGGCTCCGGGATGGGCACGTAGGCGAAGTCGCCCGTCGTGGAGTCGACCGGGCCGTTCCAGCCTCCGCCTGCCTCGGTGCAGTCGGCTCCGACGCGGACGAGCAGCGCCCTCACGCGACGGCGCGCGCGAGCGCCCCGAGCTCCTCCTCCGAGGCGTGCCACGCGCCCGCGGCGGCGTTCGCGCGCACCTGCTCGGGGCTCGTCGCGCCGGCGATCACCGAGGCGACCCCCGGGATCGAGGCGAGCCCGCCGATCGCGAGCTCGAGCAGGGTGCGACCCCGCTCGGACGCGACCTTCTCGCAGCGCCTCGGCGACGTCGAACTCGCTCGTCGCCGAGGCGTCCTGCCGGACAGGCGGCTGCCTTCGGGCGCCGGCTCGCCGCGGCGGTACTTGCCGGTGAGCAGCCCGCTCTCGAGCGGGAAGTAGGGCACGTAGCCGATCCCGAGCTCGCGGCAGAGCGGCAGCACCTCGGCGTCGTCGTCGCGGTGCGACGAGGCTGTAGTGGTTCTGCACCGCGACGACGGTGACGCCGCTCGCCGCCGCTTCGCGGATCAGGTCGGCGTCGACGTTCGAGAGCCCGAGCCAGCGGACCCTGCCCTCGTCGACGAGCTCCTGCATCGCGCCGAGCGTCTCCGCGAGCGGCGTCACGCCGTCGGGACGGTGGTAGTAGTAGAGGTCGATCACGTCCGTGCCGAGCCGCTCGAGCGAGCCGTCGATCGCCCGCCGAACGTGGTCGCGAGAGCCGCCCGGGCCCGGGCACCGACGCGTCCTGGCCGAACTTCGACGCGAGCACGACCCGATCGCGGCGGTCGCCGAGCGCGGCGCCGATGAAGCGCTCGCTGTCGCCCGAGCCGTAGATGTCCGCGGTGTCGAGGAAGGTGATCGCCGACCTCGAGCGCGGCGTCGATCACGCGCTCGCGTCGCCTCCCGGTCGAGCCGCCTGCCGAAGTTGTTGCAGCCGAGCCCGACGCGCGAGACCTCGAGATCGGAGCTGCCGAGGCGCGTCACCTCCACGCCCGCAAGCCTATGCCACGGGTCAGTTCGGCCGCGGCGCCTGGAGCGCACGCGCGAGCACCGGGTCGCGTCCCGCGAGGAAGTCCTCGATCGTGAGCTGGACGGCGATGTCCGGCCGGGTCGTGAGCGCGCCGGGGCGGCCGAAGCGCTGGTAGCTCGTCGCCACCCTCGCCGTCAGGCCCGCACCCGGGAGCTCGACGGCGCTCGAGTCGCCCCACTGGCTCGGTGCGCCGCCGGTGGGCTCGCCCAGCAGCCGCACACGGGGCAGCGCGTCGACGTCGGCGGCGAAGTTCCCCGCGGCGGAGAAGGTCGCGCGCCCGATCAGGAGCATCACCGATCGTGTTCGCGAGAGCCGGTCCATCGCGTCGAGGAGGGCGCCGTACGTGGTGTTGTCGCCGCCGTGGTTGAGCCTCACGTCGACGACGACCCGCTGTACCTCCGGGCGACGGGCGACGCGCAGCAGCCGCTGCGAGACGGTCCAGGTCTGCGCGGTGGTCGCGTGGTACCCGAGGTACACGGTCCTGCCTCGATCGAGTCGCGTGAGCCACTGGTCGCGCTCGGGGAAGCGGAGCCAGAGCGGCTGGGTGGCCGCCGGCCGCATCAGCGGTGCGAGGATCGACCCGATCGAGGCGAACGAGGACGCGGCGACCGGCTCCAGCACGGCCGAGCGGCCGTCCGCGAATGCGAGCAGAGCCGTGCCGCCGTCGGTCAGCCCGAGGCCGGCGAGCACTTCCTCGGTGACGACGTACTCGGGCAGCAGGTCGAGCACGGTCGACGCGTTGTCGCGAGGCACGAGAGGGCGCACCGCGGCGGCGACCCGCTCGATCGGGACGTCCTCGATCGCCGTCAGGCGCGCGCCGACGAGGTCCGCGTGTCCCGGGGCGGCGACGACGTGGAGGCCCGTCGGGAAGGCGTAGAGCCTCAACGGGTAGACGTGGAGCGGCCGGGCGTGCCGGTCGTACGGATAGACCGCCGTGTGCCCGTTCCGCGGCCCTGCGAGCGCGACGAGTCGCATCAGGCCCACGACGAGCTCCGGACGGTCGAGGGTCGGAGCCCGGCGCGCGAGCGCGGTCGCCTCGGCGCGGAAGCGCGCGCGGGGCGTCGAGGCGAAGAGATCCGGGTGCAGCCGCTCCATCGTGGAGGCGAGCTCCAGGACCTCGCGTCCTGCGTCGGGGGCCGCCGCGAGCGAGCCGCCCGCACGCTGCGAGGAGGACGACGAGCGACGCGACGACGTACGCCGCTCGCCTCACTCGCCCTCCTCGAGCTGCTCGAGCACCCAGCCGGCCCAGGCGACGTCCTGCTCGGCGCGCTCGATCGCGCGGCGCAGCTCGAACCAGTGGAACCGGTCGGCGCCGGTGCGGCTGTTGGTGGGCTCGATCCGGCGGTAGACGTCGAGGCGCTCCTGCGTCTCGCGGCGGAAGCGCTCGACGTGCGCGAGAGACCACCTCCGGCGACAGCAGCGAGCCCACGAAGAGCCGGAGATGGAACTGCGGCCTCGCCGCCGGCCTCGTCGGCGAGCCACGCGTCGAGCGCCGCCCGCCCGTCGTCGGTCAGCCGGTAGACCTGCTTGTCGGGCCGCGTCCGCTGGCGCACGGTGCGCACGCTCAGGTGGCCGTCGCGGACGAGCCGCGGCAGCAGCGCGTAGAGCTGGCTGCGGGCCGGCGCCCAGACGTGCCCGATCGCACGGCCGACCCGCTTCGTCAGCTCGTAGCCGGAGCCCTCTCCGCCGAGCGCGAGCTCGGCGAGGACGGCGGCCTCGCTCGTCGTCAGCGCTCTGGTGGCGGGGCGCGTGGCGACCACGTGCCGAACCTATCATTCCGCTCCGGAATAGTCCACTTCGGACTAAGAACGCTCGCCCCTGACCTCGCTAGGCTCCCCCCGGTGACGGGCCCGCTGCGCTCGCCTCGGTTCGCCGCGGCGGCCGGGCTGTTCCTGCTCTGGGGCGGGGCCGCCGCGTTCCTGGCCGTCTGGTTCTCCGGGCGGGTCCGCGACTGGTCGGTGATGACCGACGAGATGCAGTACGCGAAGCTCGCCCTCGCCGTCGCCGAGACGGGGTCGCCGTTGCCCTCGCTCCACGACACGTCGGTCTCGCTCGCGAACCAGCTCTATCCGCTGCTGCTCGCCCCGCTGTACGGGTCGCTCTCCTCGCCCGATGCCTTCCGCGGCGCCCACGTGCTCAACGCCGTGGTGATGACGAGCGCCGTCGTGCCCGCCTATCTCCTCGCGCGGCAGCTCCTCACGCGACCCTGGTCGTACGCGGTCGCGGTGCTCACCGTCGTGATGCCCTGGATGGTGCTCACGGGCTTCGTGATGAGCGAGGCAGTCGCGTACCCGGCCTTCCTCTGGGCCGCGCTCGCCTTCCACCGGACGATCGTCGGAGCCGTCACCGCGCCGCGACGTGGTCGCCGTGGTCGCCCTCGGGATCGCCATCCTGGCGCGGACGCAGTTCTCCGCGCTGGCGCTCGTGCTTCCGCTCGCGATCCTCGGCCACGAGCTCGGCGGCGCGCCCGCCTCCGCCGCAGGCGTAGGGGCCCGGCAGAGGCTGGCCGCCGGCGCGCGCGCCGCCGCGGGACGGCACCGCACCCTGTGGGCGCTGTACGCGGTGGGGGCGCTCCTGGCGGTCGTCCTCCTCCTCGCCGGGTACCGGCTGTTCGGCGCGTACGAGACGACGGTGGAGGAGGGGTCAGTGCTGCCGTGGGGGACCTGGTGGTCGGCCGTCGAGCACGTCGCCGTCGTCGGGATCGGGTGCGGAGTCGTGCCGCTCGTGCTGGGCGGCGGGTGGATGCTCGCCTCCGTCGTGCGCCCGTCCGGCCCGGAGCGCCGCGCCTTCGCGACCCTGTCGCTGCTCCTGCTCGCGGCGCTCGCCGTCGAGACCGCCTCGTTCGACCTGCGCTTCGGCGGGGAGGACATCATTCGCGACCGATACCTCTTCTACGTCGTCCCCTTGCTGGTGGTCGGATCGGCGGCCGCGCTGACCGAGCGGCGGCGGGGCCCCACGGCGGTCGGCGCAGGGGCGATCACCGGGCTCCTCGCGGCAGGGAGCCTCGGGCTCGCGTTCCCGACGTTCCCGGGGATCTCGGTCGACTCGCCGGTGAGCATCCTCAACGAGACGTTGATCGACCAGTCGGGGTCGCTCGGCACCGGGACCTTCGTCGCGCTCCTCGTCCTCCTGCTCGGGGCGGTGCTCGTGCTCGCGCCTCCTGGTCGCGCCGCGGCTCCCGCTGGCCGTGACCCTGTTCGCGGCGGTGCTCGCCTTCTCCGCGCTCATGTTGCGCAGCGAGGTCGACCGGATCCTGGACGGCACCGGCCTGAGCGGCCGGCCGCTCGCGGGTCCGCCCGGAGAGGCCCTCGACTGGGTCGACACCGTCGTGCCGGACGGCGAGAAAGCCGCAGTCGTCTCCTTTCCGCTCTCGACGGCCTGGGGGGTGAGCGCCATCCAGTGGTGGGACGTCGAGTTCTGGAACAACACGATCACGCGGGCGTACGGCGCCCCGGACGGGAACTTCACCTACACGCCGTTCCCCCTCCGCACCCTCGAGATCGACCGGACGACGGGGCTGATCGAGGGCACGGCGGACGCGCCGGCCTACGTCGTCGTCGTGCCGGGCGACCCGCGCTTCGGCCTCGCCGGCGTCGCGC
Organism: uncultured Actinomycetes bacterium; assembly: GCA_963722755.1. Classification (GTDB taxonomy): domain Bacteria; phylum Actinomycetota; class Thermoleophilia; order Gaiellales; family Gaiellaceae; genus Gaiella. The sequence continues at coordinate 480,170 of CAVROJ010000006.1, read as the reverse complement.
ACGCGGCGAGCTCCGGGCTCCGGGTCATCGCGGCCGAGCGACCCTACCGAGCGGTCTGGTCGAGCCGCGGCCTCTCGACCGACGGCTGGACCCGCCCCGGCGTGCCCGCGTCGATCCGCGTCCACGCGCCGCGCGGCGCCCGGGGCGAGGTGAGCCGCATGCGGATCCGGCTCCGGGCGCCCGAAGAGGCCGAGGCCCGCTACCGGATCTCGACGGCGCTCGCCGACCGCCCCGGCGCGATCTCCCCCGCAGGCACGGCGGAGGAGACCGTCCTCGTATGCGTCGCCCCGGGATCACCCGCGGACGTGGCGATCCGGACGTCGACGAGCGCGCTCGTCCCCGGGCCGCCGCTGTTCCCGGATCCGGAGCCGCACCGCCGGGTCGGCGTCCTCGTCGGCCCCGTGGTCGTGGAGCGGACCGGGCGCCCCTGCGACGCCGCCTGAGCTCAGGGGCGGGCAGCCCTGGGCGAGCGAGACGGTCATGCAGTGCATGCGTCGAGAGCGCTCAGCCGCGGGCGCGGACGCGCACCTCGGCGACCTCGGCCGCGCTGTCCGGCGCCAGCCCGGTGACCCAGAGCACGACGTAGCGGCCCGGGCGCCGCGCGACCGGGAACCGCGTCCGGGAGGAGACGATCCGGGCCGGTGACACGGTCGTGAACGGCCCCTGCCGCGACGTGCCGAGGCGCACCTCTGCGCGGAACCCGGGCGTCGGGGTGTCGACGACCACCTGCTGGATGCGGACCCGGCGCCCCGCGTCGAGCACGAGGCCGACACCGCTCTTGAAGAACCTCGAGTAGCGCTCCGTGCGCCAGTGCGTGTCCTGCCGTCCGTCGACCGCGAGCGAGGCCTCCTCGTCCCGCTCCCGCCCGTCGCCCTCCGGGTCGAACGCCCCCGCGGCGGCCAGCTTCACGAAGCGCACGGGCTGAGGGCGGGGTGTCGTCGGCCGCGGGGTCGCGGCCGTGGTGACGGGCGGCTCGGCGGCCTGCACCGACGGGTCGTCGTCGAGGCCGAGGGAGACCGCGTAACCGAGCCCGATCAGGAACAGCGCGAGGGCGCCGCCGGCCATGAGCCGCGTCGCGTTCGGGGTGACCGTCAACCGGCCGTTCATGCGACGAGGCCGAAGCGCTCCGCCGGGAGACAGGTCGTGCCCGGCCCGGCCGTCCGCGAGCACGGAACGCCGGCGTTCTGCATCCGCTCGGCGCGCGTTCCGCGGTCGTACGGCGACACCCCCATATGCGGCCAGTCTACGGCGATCGGGCCCCGGGGAAACCGGCGGCCCGCGCTTCGCGCGTACCCTCGTTCGGTGGCTTTCCTCGCCGCGCTCGCAGTCGTGACCGGGCTGATCGTCGGGCTCCCACTCCTGATCGTGGGGCTGGCGCTCCTCGGCCCTGCGGGCTGGATCGCGGCCGCGGTCGTCCTGCCGCTCGCCACGCTCGCGGTGATCCTGTGGCTCGGCCGGGCACGCGCGGGAGACGGAGAGCCGCCGCCGACCTAGTCGGTTCAGCGGAGGACGCGGAGCGCGGCTGGATCCAGGCCGAGCCACTCCCGCGCAAGCCGCGCCAGCGTGCCGTCGCGCCGCAGCCGCCGCAGCTCGCGGTCGACGGCCTTCACGTCCAGGCCTGCTCCGCGCGGAACCAGCGCGACCAGGCCCTCGCCCCTCGCGATCCGACCGACCACCGGCCCGAGCACACGGCGTTGAGACTCCGACGAACCGTCCCGCCTCGACGGCCGGGACGAGCGCCGCGTCGCAGAAGCCGGTACGAAGCGACCGACCGGAGCCGCTCCGTCCCGACGACGAGGACCGGCGCCCGGCTGGGCCGTAGCGACACCGCGGCCCGGGCTGCCTCGGAGCCGCGTACGGCGCAGAGCAGCGCGCCGCGGAGATCGGCGAGGCGGCCGGGCCGCCCGAGGCCGCGCCGCGTCACGACCGCGATGTCGGTCGTCAGGTAGGGCACGGTGATGTTCCGCGGCGGCCACGGGGACGCCCGCCGGCTCGATCCCGGCGAGCGCGAGGTGCCACCCGGCGGCGCCCGGCCACGGCCAGCCTGCCCGGTGACGCGTGGACGAAGGCTCCGACCTTGCCGCCGAGTCGACGGGCGAGCGTGCGCGCGAGCTCCACCTCGAACCCGCGGGCGAGGATCACGTCCTTCCCCCGCACGACACCCGCCTGGAGCGACGGGTTCGTGAGCCCGAGCGCAACGACCAGCGACTGCACGGGAGGCCGGGCCGGCGGCGCCGGCGCGTCGGCTGCGGCTGCGACGCCGGGCAGGGCCAGTACGCCGAGGGCGACGGCGGCGGCGACCGTGCGGCGGAGGGAGCTCACGCGATCCCCCAGACCACGTCGACCGGAGTCCCGTGGGTGGCGAAGGCGTAGAGCAGCGGAGCGTCGCGGGCCATCATCCGGATGCACCCGTGCGAGGCCGGATAGGACGGTACCGACGGGTAGGCATGGAAGGCGATCCCGCCGACGAAGTAGCTCGCCCAGGGCATCCAGGTCGAGAACGGCACCGACCAGGACATGCGCTCCTTGCGGAAGACCCGGAACGAGCCGCTCGGAGTCGCCCCGCCGGCTCCGGTCGAGATGTGGAAGACCCGCTCGACGCGGTTGCCGACGATCTGGAGGGCGACCTGCCGGCCGAGCAGGATCTCCACCCGCCGGCCGGGCCTCCGCACGGCCGGGGTGGGACGCGTCGCGCGGAGCAGCGCGGCGGTCACGCTCGCATCCAGCACCCCGGTGCGCGGGAGCCCGGACCACTTCTGGAAGGCGAGCACCGCGATCGACGTCTCCTCGCCGGGCTGCCCAGTGACCCCCGTCGGCGCCATGAAGCCAAGGTCGGCCAGGAGCTGCTGTGTCCCGCGCAGGTCGGGCGCCCGCTCCTCGGGCACGGGCTCGCGGACGGTGCCGCGGAGGTCGTAGCCCGGGAACAGGCCGATCGGGACGCCGCCCTCGATCCGGACCCGTACGCCGAGCACGCCCGGCACGGCCCGCAGCGTGCGGACGAGCTGCCCCACCCGCGCGCGCAGCGAGCTTTCGTTCCGGCCCGCGGTGAAGCGGGCGGCGAGGTCGACCGTCACGACGCGACGCGAGATCCGCAGGTCGCGGATGGCCGTCCCGGTGGGGATCGCGGTCCGCAGGCCGCTCGCGCGCTCGCGCTTCGTCGGCCCCGCCAGGAGCGAGCGCACGAGCCCGGGGACCCCGGGAGCGGCGCGAGCGACGGGAGCGGGCTGCGCGCCCTGAAGGAACCACACCTCGCTCCGGATCGCGCCCGCACCGGTCGCGGGCGCCGCGAGTAAGAGCGCCGCGAGGGCGACGAGCAGGACCGAGGCGCGTCTCACGCGCGGTGAGTTCCGCCCCACGGTCGCGAATCCTGCGCACATGCCGGCCGACACGTCAGGTCCATCGGTCGGCGGGGTGTGACGCTTGACAGGTGTCGCAGCTACGAGCCCGCGGGGTGTGCGCGGACGATCACGACGGGGCACGGAGCATGGTCTGCGATCCGCCCCGACGTCGACCCGAGCAGCGCCTCGGCGAAGGCGCCTCGCCCGCGGTTGCCGACCACGAGCAGGTCCGCGCCCTCGGCCGCCGAGATCAGCGCCTCGGTGGCATCGCCCTGGACGAGCGACACCGTGACGCCGTGGTCGTCGCCGAGCACGGCGCGGACCTGCTCCGAGGCGATCCGCTCCGCGGCATGCTGCGTCGCCTCGAGAACATCCGCGCTCTCGGTCCACGCCATCGGCACGAGCCCCGAGTCGGCAGGTGTCGTCACGGGGACGTAGCTCCAGGCGTGCACCGCCTCCACGGTCGCGTCCCGCAGCGCCGCCTCCTCGACAGCCCAGCGCAGCGCCGCGGCGGCGTGCTCGCTCCCGTCGATCCCGACGACGATCTTGCCCGGCATCGCCCAGATCATGCCGATTCGAGGCGTCCCGCGGGAACTCGTTGCTCAAGCTGGGCCGCGTTGCGGCCGATGCTCCGTCTGAGGCCCGTGAACCCTCCCTCGAACATCCCTGCCGCGGACCGGCCGCCCCGTCCCGACGCGGGCGACGCGAACGACCCGCTGGTCGAGTCGTACCGCAAGCTCGCGGACGTCTTCCACGAGCTCCTCTCCGAGCAGTCGCTCGACGACCTCCTGAACCGCATCGCGCACACCGTGGGGGAGCTGATCCCCTACGACGACATCACGTTCTACGAGGCCGACGAGGCCAAGCGCGAGCTGAAGGCCGTGTACGCCTCGGGCCGCGACTCCGAGAAGGTGCTCGCCGACGAGCCGTTCTCGTACGGCGAGGGGATCACCGGCTGGGCGGTCGAGCACCGCGAGCCCGTGCTCGCGAACCGCGCCGAGCTCGACCCGCGTGTCCGCTTCGTGGCCGACACGCCGCCCGATCCCGAGTCGCTCGTCGTCGTCCCTCTCGTCGCGCGCGGACGCCTCAAGGGGACGCTCAACATCTACCGCTCCGGCTTCCAGGAGTTCACCGAGGACGAGTTCCTCCTCGCCGTCCGCTTCGGCGACGCCGCGGCGCTCGCGGTCGACAACGCCCACATCCGGGCGTCGCTCGAGCGCCAGGCCCAGACCGACCCGCTGACCGGCCTCTGGAACCACCGCGCCTTCCACGAGCGGCTCCGCCAGGAGCTCGTCGACGCGTCGACCGACCAGTCCTCGGTCTCGCTCGTGATGCTCGACCTCGACGACTTCAAGCGCGTGAACGACGTCTACAGCCACGCGACCGGCGACCACGTGCTCTCCGAGGTGGCCGAGATCCTGCTCTCGTCGGTCAGGTCCGGCGACTTCGTCTCCCGGATCGGCGGCGAGGAGTTCGCCATCATCGCGCCGGCGAGCGGGCTGTCGCGACGCGTTCCGGCTCGCCGAGCGAGTCCAGGAGCAGGTGGCGCTGACGGAGTTCAGCCCGGTCGGGCCGATCAGCGTCTCGATCGGCATCGCCTCCGGGCCCGAGCACGCAGCCAACCCGCGCGAGCTCGTCGCCTGCGCCGAGGTGGCGATGATGACGGCGAAGGCGCGCGGGAAGGGCCAGATCGTCGTCTTCCACGAGAACGGCCGCGAGCGGCCCGCGGAAAGCCTCGACTCGCGCCGCGCCGAGTTCCGCTCGATCGCGCACCTCAAGATGCTCCACGGCGTCTCGACGAAGCTCAGCCGGCTGAACGACGTCGCGGAGATCGGCGCGACGATCGCCGACGAGCTCCGCCTGCTGATCGACTACCACAACTGCCGGGTCTTCGTCCGCGACGGCGAGGACCTGCGCCCGATCGCGTTCCGGGGCGACCTGACGGCGTCCGGATCGGCGATGGAGGTGCTGCAGACCCGCGTGGGCGAGGGCGTCACCGGCCACGTCGCGCTCACGGGCGAGCCGTTCCTCACCGGCGACGCGGCGAACTGCGGGATCGGCGTCCGGATCCCGGGGACGCCGCGCATCGAGGAGTCGCTGCTCGCCGTCCCGCTTCGCTACGGCGCGACGGTCGTCGGCGTGATCGTGGTCTCGAAGCTCGGTCTCGACCAGTTCGACTCGGACGACCTCCGCCTGCTCGAGGTGCTGGCCGGCCACGTCTCCGTCGCGCTCGTCAACGCTCGCCTCTACGACTCCCAGCGGCGCGAGGCCGAGAGCGCCAAGGCGCTGCTCGAGCTCACGCGCGAGCTGTCGGCCGTCACGAACCTGGACGGCGTGCTCGACCAGGTCGTGCGCGGCGCCGCGCGGATCATGGGGTCACGGCGCTGCTCGATCTGGCTGCCGACGCACGACGGCGGGCTCATCTGCCGCGCCGCGGTGGGAGACGCGGGGTACACGGCGCTCCAGGGCCGCTTCCTGCCCCCCGACGTCGTCGCCCGCTTCTCGACGCGCGGCGCGCCGTTCGTGACGACGGCCGAGGAGGCGACGCTGCTCCAGCGGGCCGCCGGCGCCGACGCGGCCGGTCTCCCCCACGCCGTCACGTTCATCCCGCTCGACCAGGGCCTCGCGGCGCTCGCGGTCGCGACGGAGACCGTCGTCCGCTCGCGCGAGCTCGAGCTGCTCGCGGGGATCGCGAGCCAGGCGCGGCTCGCGATCACGAACGCAGGCAGCTTCGCGACGCTCGAGCGGACCTTCCTCTCGACGGTCGAGGCGCTCGCGAACGCACTCGAGGCGAAGGACTCCTACACGTCCTCCCATGCCCGCTGGATCTGCGACATGTCGGTCGAGGTAGGGCGCGCGCTCGGGCTCGACGCGGTGCACCTCAAGCGCGTCGAGCTCGGCGCCCTGTTCCACGACATCGGCAAGATCGGCATCCCGGCGTCGATCCTCATGAAGCCGGGGCCCCTCACGAGCGAGGAGCGGTCGATGATCCAGCGCCACCCGGAGCTCGGGGAGCGCATCCTGGCCCCGATCGACCAGCTCGCGGCGGTGCGGCCGATCGTCCGGGCCTGCCACGAGCGCTTCGACGGCCTCGGCTACCCGGACGGCCTCCGCGGCGAGGAGATCCCGCTCGAGGCGCGGATCATCTTCGCCTGCGACGCGTTCCACGCGATGACCACCGACCGGCCGTACCGCGAGGCGCTGCCGGTCGAGGAGGCGTTCCGCCGGCTCGTGGACGCGGCCGGGACGCAGTTCGACCCGCGTGTCGTCGAGGTCTGCCTGCGCGTGCTGAAGAAGCCTCCGCCCGCGGAGCTCTGAGCCCGCCGACAGCCGGGGCGCTCGACGTCGCTCAGCCGACGCGCCGGAGCACCCTGAGCGCACGCCCCTGGAGCGGGACCCGGGCGCGGGCGGGGTGCGTCGTCCCGTTCGGCTCGAGCTCCGGCTCGCCGGTGCAGAGCTCGTGCGCCCAGCGGCGGCCGAAGCGCGCCGGCGGCAGGACGAACGTGACGGGGTCGCGCCACGCGTTGAAGAGCACGATGAACGACTCGTCCACCACCGGCTCCCCGTCCGCGGTGAGCGTCGGGATCTCCGCACCGTTCAGGAAGGCGCCGAGGGTGAACGCGTCGCCGCGCGACCAGTCGGCCTGGGTCATCCGCCGTCCGTCCGGCCGGAACCACCAGACGTCCGGCGCGCCCGACCCCTGCCGCTCCTCGCCCGTGAGGAACTCCGGGCGGCGGAAGACCGGGTGCTCGGCCCGCAGGCGGAGCAGCCGCTTCGTGAACTCGAGGATCCCGCGGGCGCGCTCGTCGGGCTCCCAGTGGAGCCACGAGAGCTCGTTGTCCTGGCAGTAGGCGTTGTTGTTCCCCTGCTGGGTTCGCCGCAGCTCGTCGCCCGCGAGCACCATCGGCGTCCCCTGCGAGAGCAGCAGTGTCGCCAGGAAGTTGCGTGTCTGGCGATCCCGCAGCGCGTTGACCTCCGGGTCGTCCGTCTCGCCCTCGACGCCGCAGTTCCACGAGCGGTTGTCGTCGGTGCCGTCACGGTTGTCCTCGAGGTTCGCCTCGTTGTGCTTGCGCTCGTAGGAGACGAGGTCGCGCAGCGTGAAGCCGTCGTGGCAGGTGACGAAGTTGATCGAGGCGGACGGGTGACGGCCGTCCGACTGGTAGAGGTCGCTCGACCCGGTGAACCGGCGCGCGAACTCGGCGACCGCCGTGTGCCCGCGCCAGAAGTCGCGCATGGTGTCGCGGTACATGCCGTTCCACTCCGACCAGAGGATCGGGAAGTTCCCGACCTGGTAGCCGCCCGGGCCGACGTCCCAGGGCTCGGCGATCAGCTTCACCTGGGAGAGGACCGGGTCCTGGTGGATCACGTCGAAGAAGGCGGACAGCTTGTCCACGTCGTACAGCTCGCGGGCGAGCGCGGACGCGAGGTCGAACCGGAAGCCGTCCACGTGGCACTCCGTCACGAAATAGCGCAGCGAGTCCATGATCAGGCGGAGCACCGACGGGTTGACGGGGTTGAGCGAGTTGCCGGTCCCCGTGAAGTCCATGTAGTGACGCGGGTCGTCGGGCACCAGCCGGTAGTAGGCGGCGTTGTCGATGCCCTTGAACGAGAGCGTCGGGCCGAGATGGCTCCCCTCGGCGGTGTGGTTGTAGACGACGTCGAGGATCACCTCGATCCCCGCCCGGTGCAGGGCCTTCACCATCCCCTTGAACTCCCGCACCTGCTCCCCGCGCGTGCCGGTCGCGGCGTACCCGGCGTGCGGCGCGAGGAAGCCGATGGTCGAATAGCCCCAGTAGTTGGAGAGGCCCCGCGCGACCAGGAAGTCCTCGTCGGCGATGTGGTGGACCGGGAGGAGCTCGACGGCGGTGACGCCGAGATCGCGGAGGTACTCGATCGCGGCCTCCGACGCGAGCCCGGCGTAGGTACCGCGCAGGTCCTCGCGCACGTCGGGCATCAGCCTGGTGAACCCCTTGACGTGGAGCTCGTAGATCACGGTCTCGGCCCACGGGCGCTCGATCCGGACGTCGCCCTCCCAGTCGAATGCCTCGTCCGTCACCACGCAGCGCGGGATCGCCGGGGCCGAGTCCTCCGTGTCCCGGACGTCCTCCTCGCCCGGCGCGTACGCGAGGACGCGCGCCCGGTCGAACGCGATCGGCCCCTCGATCGCCTTCGCGTAGGGGTCGATCAGGAGCTTCGCCGGATTGAACCGGTGACCCTCCGCGGGCTTCCACGGCCCCTCGACGCGGTAGCCGTATCGCTGCCCCGGCCCGACGCCCGGGAGGTAGACGTGCCAGGTGTGCGCCGTCCGCTGCCGCACCGGGATCCGCTCCTCCCGGTCGGACTCGTCGAAGAGGCAGAGCTCCACGCCCTCGGCGTTCTCGCTGAACAGCGAGAAGTTCGTCCCGCTCCCGTCCCAGGTGGGGCCCAGCGGGAACGGCACACCGGGCCAGACCGCGCGATTCACCGCGGCACCGTATCGGCCGCCCCGGAAGGCCCTGGCCCGCTTGGCCCGCCTAGCCCGCGGCCTCGGCCCTGCGCAGGCCGCGGACGCCCCACACCGCGAAGCAGGCGATCAGGGCGAGCCCCAGCGCGAAGGCGAGGGCGACTTCGGTCGGAGCGCCGGAGATGAGGCTCCGGCCCGCCTCGAGCATGTACGTGACCGGATTGACCGTAGCGGCCGTCTCGATCCACCCGGACAGGAGGTCGACGGGCACGTACACCGGGGCGAAGAACAGGAGCAGGAACACGGGCATCTGCATCAGCGGGCCGACCTGAATCGTCCGGAAGCGGAACGCGATCCCCGCCGACCAGAGCAGCGCCGCGACGTTGAGGAGCAGCGCGAGCGTGTAGAGGCCGATCACGTCGACGGGCCCGCCCCCGACGTCCATCCCCACGAGGAGCGCGATCGCGGTGAGCATGGTCGCGGTGATCCCCCAGCGCACGAGCGCGGCGAGCGCGTAGCCGACGAGGATGCCGATCCGGTTCGGCGAGGCGAGCAGCAGCCGCTTGCCGAAGCCGCCCTCGAAGTCCCGCGCGATCCCGAACCCGGTGAACACGCCGCCGAAGGCTGCGGACTGGAGCAGGACGAACACGAACTGGAAGGCGGTGTAGTCGCCCTCGAAGTCGAATCCGGGCACCTCGGAGACCTGCGAGAGCCCGCCGGCGAACGCCGTGAAGAAGAAGAGCGGGAAGAGCAGGCCCGGGAGGAGGAGCGAGGGGGTGGTGAGGACGTTGTGCAATGTGCGCCACGCGACGCCCCTCGCGACCGGCCAGACCGTCACGTGCGGGTCATCCTCTCCGTCAGCGCCCAGGACGCGAGCGCGAGCGAGACGACCGCGATCACGATCGCGACGCCGAACCCGAGCGCGAGGGCCTGGGCGTCCCAGCCCGTGATGATCAGGCTGCGGACGCACTCGATCAGGTACGAGACCGGGTTCACGGAGGCGAGCCCAGCGGAACCAGTCGACGGCGATCAGGTCGCGCGGGGTGTTCATCGACGAGATGAAGAGGAACACGAACAGCAGCGGGAACATCCCCTGCACGGCCTCCCCCGTCCCCGTGCGCAACGCGAGGAAGGAGCCGAGCGCGCCGAAGCCCAGCGAGACGACGAACGAGAACACGAGCAACACGACGATGCCGGCGGGGCCGGAAGCGAAGTCGACGCCCGTGACCAGCCCGACCACGATGTAGAACGCCGACTGGATCAGCCCGAGGACGACGATCCCCGAGAGCTGGCCGGCGAGCAGGGACGAGCCGCGGAGCGACGTCAGCGAGAGGCGGTTCAGGAAGCCCGTCTGGATGTCGCGGGCGAGATCGGTTCCGGCGTTCATCGTCGCGAACAACGCGCCCTGGATGAACGGCACGGCGAGCGCGAAGGCGAGGAACGAGTCCGTCGGGAAGCCCGGCAGCGCCGTCGAAGGCTCGAGCCCCGCCGCGTTGACGAGCATCAGCATGACCGGGAAGAGGAGCGGCGGGATCGCCATCGCCGGCTGTCTCAGCGTGCGGCGGACCGAGCGACCCGCGATGGCGCCGACCTGGACGGCGAGGACGCTCATCCGCCGTCCGCCTCTGCCGCCCCCTCGAGCGTACGCCCCGTCTTCGCGAGGAACACGTCGTCCAGCGTCGGGGCACGCAACTCGATGTCGTCGAGCACGACTCCCTCCGCGTCCACCCCCCGCACGACATCGGCGAGTCCGATCCCCTCGCGCAGCCGGACCGCGAGCTCGCCGTCGCCGAGGGGCTCCCCGAACCGGCGCAGCAGCGCCTCGATCCGGGGCCGGTCGCCCTCGTCGTACGGGATCGCGTGCACGCTCGGGCGGCCGATCTCGGCCTTGAGGGCGGTCGGCGTGCCCTCCGCGACGATCCTGCCGTGGTCGATGATCCCGACCCGATCGGCGAGCACGTCCGCCTCCTCGAGGTACTGCGTCGTGAGGAACACCGTGACGCCGTCGTCGCGCGAGAGCCGCGCGACCTCGTCCCAGAGCGCCGTGCGGCTCTGCGGGTCGAGCCCCGTGGTCGGCTCGTCGAGGAACAGCACGCGAGGCCGGTGGACGAGCGCGAGCGCAAGGTCGAGCCTTCGCTTCATGCCGCCCGAGTAGCCACCGACCTTGCGGTCTGCGGCCTCCGTGAGCCCCACGCGCTCGAGCAGCTCCTCGGTGCGGCTCTGCCGCTCCGGCTTCGGCAGCCCCTGCAGCATCGTCTGCAGGCGCAGGTGGTCGCGCCCCGTGAGCAGCGCGTCCAGCGCGGCCTCCTGGAGCGCGGCGCCGATCGTCGAGCGCACCTTCGGCCCCTCGCGCACGACGTCGAAGCCCGCGACGCGGGCACTGCCGGATGTCGGCGGCAGCAGAGTGGTCAGCATCAGCACGGTGGTCGACTTCCCGGCGCCGTTCGGGCCGAGGAAGCCGTAGATCTCGCCGGGCTCGACGCGGAGGTCGATCCCGTCGACGGCGCGCGGGCCCTTCTTGAACTCGCGGACGAGACCCTCCACGACGATGCTGTTGTCCGCTCTCACCCTCCGAGGGTACTGGCGGGATCGAGCAGGTCGGTGTCAGACACCGTTCGCTGTCAAGACGGCGGTTTCGGCCACGTGCGCTCGGGCGCTCTTGCGGCGCACGCCGGTCGGAATCGCTGTTCCCACCACGCGTGCCGGCCTGTGGACGAGTTGGCACACATTCGACACCGCTTGCTCTTGACAGAGATCGGTGTCTGACACCGATCGGGCCCGCGCCCGCGTCACGCGCCCGGCGCGAGCCACACCGCCGCCAGCGGCGGCAGGGTCACGCCCGCGGAGAACGGGCGGCCGTGCATCGGCTCGGGGACGGCCACGACGCCCCCGAGGTTCCCGACGCCGGAGCCCCCGTACTCCGCCGCGTCGGTGTTCACCACCTCGCGCCAGCGCCCGCCCACCGGCAGCGGCACGCGCCAGTGGTGGCGGACGACCGGCGAGAAGTTGACCAGGCAGGCGAGCACGCGCGAGCCGTCGGCCGAGAAGCGCGCGTACGCGAGAACGTTGTCCTCCCGCGCGTCCCCGACGAGCCACTGGAACCCATCGGGGGCGAAGTCGACCTGCCAGAGCGCCGGCTCCGCCCGGTAGGCGCGGTTGAGGTCGGCGACGCAGCGCAGGACGCCGCGGTGCAGCGGGTAGTCGAGTACGTACCAGTCGAGCGACCCGGCCTCCGACCACTCCGTCCCCTGTCCGAGCTCCCCGCCCATGAACAGGAGCTGCTTTCCCGGATGCCCCCACATGTGCGCGTAGAGCGCGCGCAGAGTCGCGAACTGCTGCCACTCGTCGCCCGGGAGCTTCCGGAGGAGGGCGCCCTTGCCGTGCACGACCTCGTCGTGGGAGAGCGGAAGGACGAAGTTCTCGTCCCACGCGTACACCATCGAGAACGTGAGCTCGTCGTGGTGCCACCGCCGATGGACAGGCTCGTGGGACGCGTAGTCGAGCGTGTCGTGCATCCAGCCCATGTTCCACTTGAAGGTGAAGCCGAGGCCGCCGGCGTCGGTCGGCCGTGAGACGCCCGGCCACGCCGTCGACTCCTCGGCCGTCATCGCCACGCCCGGGTGCGTCGCGTGCACGACCTCGTTCAGCTCACGGAGAAACGAGACCGCCTCGAGGTCCTCGCGACCGCCGTAGCGGTTGGGGAGCCACTCGCCGGGCTCGCGCGAGTAGTCGAGGTAGAGCATCGAGGCGACGGCGTCGACCCGCAGGCCGTCCGCATGGAACTCCTCGAGCCAGTAGAGGGCGTTCGCGAGGAGGAAGTTCCGCACCTCGTGCCGGCCGTAGTTGAAGACGAGCGTGCCCCAGTCCGGATGCGAGCCGCGCCGCGGGTCGGCGTGCTCGTAGAGCGCCGTCCCGTCGAAGCGGGCGAGCGCCCACTCGTCGCGGGGGAAGTGGGCGGGCACCCAGTCGAGGAGGACGCCGATGCCGTTCGCATGCATCGCGTCGACGAACGCGCGCAGGTCGTCCGGCTCGCCGAGCGTCGCCTGCGGGGCGAAGTAGCCCGTCACCTGGTAGCCCCACGACGGCCCGTACGGATGCTGCATCACGGGCATGAGCTCGACGTGGGTGAACCCGACATCGACGACGTGCTCCGATAACTCGTCGGCGAGGTCGCGCCAGCCCAGCCCCTCGCGCCAGGAGCCGGCGTGCACCTCGTAGATCGACATCGGGGCGACGAGCGGATCGGTCGCGGCACGGCGCCGGAGCCACTCGGCGTCGCCCCAGACGTAGCGCGAGCGGTAGAGGACGGAGGCGGTCTCGGGGGGCACCTGCGCCCGGAACGCGAGCGGATCGGCCTTCAGCCGCGTCACGTCGTCGGCTCCCCGCACCGAGAGCTTGTACGCCTGGCCCTCGCGAGCGTTGGCCGCGACGCCCGCCCAGACGCCCGACGAGCCCTGCGGCTCGAGCGGGTCGGCGCCGCGCGCTCCAGAGGTTCCAGTCCCCGACGACGGAGACCTCGCGGGCGTTCGGGGCCCACACGGCAAAGCGCGCGCCGCGATCGTCCTCGAGCAGATGCGCGCCGAGCTGCTCCCAGAGCCGCTCGTGTCGCCCCTCTCCCAGCAGGTGCAGGTCGAGCTCGCCCGGCGCGCTCATGCCGTGGTCTCGAGCATGCGGAGCAGCCCGACGAGCGGGATCGAGGCCCAGTCGGGACGGTTCCGCGCCTCGTAGCGGAGCTCGTAGGCCAGCTTCTCGAGCTCGAAGAGGGCGAGCAGCCGGTCGAAGCCGGCTCGGCTCGGCGGCAGAAGCCGCTCGTCGGAGGCCGCGAGGTAGCCGTCGAGGAACGCCTCGCGGCACGCATCGGCCCACCCCTCCGGCGGCTCCACGTCCCGGAGCAGGAGCGCGGCGTCGGCGGCGTAGGCGAACGAGCGCGTCATGCCGGCGAGGTCGCGAAGCGGCGAGCGCTTCCGCCGCCGCTCCGGCAGCGACCGAGCCGGCTCGCCTTCGAAGTCGATCACCACCCAGTCTCCGTCGCGCGTCCAGAGCACCTGGCCGAGGTGGTAGTCCCCGTGCGTCCGGATCGCGAGGCCGGACGGGCCGGAGCCGGACAGCTCCTGCACGAGGTCACGGAGGTCCTCGAGACGGTGGGCGACCGCTCCGAGCGCGTCGCCTTCGGGCATGGTCGCGAACGTCGTGGCGATCTCCTCCTCGACCGCCGCGCCGAGCAGGCCGATCGTCTCGGCACTCGGCTCCTCCGGGGCGAAGTGCGGGTCGCCGTCGTGGGAGGCGAGCGCAGCGTGGAGCTCGGCCGTCACCTCGCCGAGGCGCCACGCGCGCTCGGGGAGCCAGGACGGGTCGTCCTCGAAGGAGTCGAGCGTGAGCTCCCAGCCGCCCCCCATCGCGGGCACGAGAGCGGTGACCGTCACGAGGGCGGTCTCGAGCGGCGGCCCGGGCGTCTCGAGCGCGCCCTCCAGCCGGGGCGCGTTCTCGAACCGGGAGGCCGCCAGCGCGCGGAGCAGCTCCAGCTCCGGGTTCGGGCCGGCCTCGAGCCTCCGGTACAGCTTGAGCACGTGCAGCTCGTCGAGCACGACCGAGCTGTTCGACTGCTCGACGCCGAACGATCGGACGCGCGCGCCCTCGGCGCGGACGCCGGAGAGCGCCGCGAGGCGCCCGGCCACCTCCGGCCTCTCGAACGCGTCGACGATCTCGTCGCCCTCGCCGAACGCGAGCAGGTAGTGCTCGTGCGTGCCCGTGGTGAAGCGGATCTCGACGATCGCCAGCACGACCGGGCCGTCCTCCACCGGAAGCGCCGACCACCTCGGCGCTCTCGGCCACACGACCCTTCGCGGCGAACCAGCGCGCCTCGGAGACGAGCCCGAGCAGCTCGTCGCTCGACAGCGTCCGCGGGTCACGCATCGGGCGCCTCCTCCGGCAGGAGGAACCAGTAGAAGCCGCGCGGCCCGAAGGTGAGCAGGTAGGGCAGCTCCCCGATCGCCGGGAACTGCGTCCTGCCGATCATCTCGATCGGCGTGCGCCCTTCGAAGCGCGACAGGTCGAGCTCGACCGCCTGGGCCGAGCGGGCGAGGTTGTGGACGCAGAGCACGGTGTCGCCGTCGTGCTGCCTCAGGTGCGCGAAGACGCGTGGGTTCGTCGTCTCGGAGCGTCTCGTAACTCCCGAGCCCGAACACGGGATGCTCCTTGCGCAGCGCGACGAACCGCTGGAGCCAGCGCAGGAGCGACGTGGGTGAGCGCAGCTGGGCCTCGACGTTGACCGCCTGGAACCCGAACACGGGGTCCATCAGCGGCGGCAGATAGAGCTGCGCGAAGTCGGCGCGTGAGAAGCCGCCGTTCCGGTCGCCCGTCCATTGCATCGGCGTCCGGACACCGTCCCGGTCGCCGAGGTAGACGTTGTCGCCCATACCGATCTCGTCCCCGTAGTAGAGCACCGGGGAGCCGGGCAGCGAGAACAGGATCGCGTGCATCAGCTCGATCTCGTCACGTCCGCCGTCGAGGAGCGGCGCGAGCCGCCGCCGGATCCCGAGGTTGAGCTTCATCCTCGGGTCCATCGCGTACTCGGCGTACATGTAGTCGCGCTCCTCGTCGGTGACCATCTCGAGCGTCAGCTCGTCGTGGTTGCGCAGGAAGAGGCCCCACTGGCAGTGGTCCGGGATCGGGGGCGTCCGGTCGAGGATCTCGACCATCGGGCGCGCCTCCTCGCGCCGCACCGCCATGAACATCCGCGGCATCACGGGGAAGTGGAAGGCCATGTGGCACTCGTCGCCGTCCCCGAAGTAGTCGACGACGTCCTCCGGCCACTGGTTCGCCTCTGCGAGCAGCACCCGATCGGCATACCCGGCGTCGATCTCGGCGCGAACCCGCTTCAGGAACTGGTGCGTCGCGGGCAGGTTCTCGCAGTTCGTCCCCTCCTCCTCGAACAGGTACGGGACGGCGTCGAGCCGGAACCCGTCGAGCCCGAGGTCGAGCCAGAAGCGGAGCGCGTCGATGATGGCCTCCCCGACCTCCGGGTTCTCGTAGTTGAGGTCGGGCTGGTGGTGGTAGAAGCGATGCCAGAAGTACGCTTCGCGCTGCGGATCGTACGTCCAGTTGGACTGCTCGCTGTCGACGAAGATGATCCGCGCGTCCTCGTAGCGGTGCACGGTGTCCGACCAGACGTACCAGTCGGCCTTCGGGCTGTCCGGCCCCTGGCGCGACTCCTGGAACCAGGGGTGCTCGCTCGAGGTGTGGTTCATCACGAAATCCGTGATCACCCGCATCCCGCGCTCGTGGGCGGCCTCGACGCACGCGGCGAACTCGTCGAGCGTGCCGAACTCGGGGGCGACGGAGAGGAAGTCGGAGACGTCGTAGCCCCCGTCGCGGAGCGGCGAGGGGTAGAACGGCAGGAGCCAGATGCAGTCGATCCCGAGCCACTGGAGGTAGTCCAGCTTCTGCCGCAGCCCGCGGAAGTCCCCCATCCCGTCGTCGGAGGAATCGAAGAACGACCGCGTGTGGAGCTCGTAGAAGACGGCGGTCTTGAACCAGTCCGGCTGGGACTCGAACCAGTGCTCGGCCCCCGTCGCGCGCTCGGCGGCCCCGGTCGCCGACGGGCGAAGCCCTGCCCCTGCCGACGCCCGACGACGGGGCGCTCGAGCCCGACCGGCTCGCTCACCGGTGCACCTCCAGGACGTGCGCCTTGCCCGGCCCGAGCCGGACGTAGTTGCGGTCGCCCCAGTCGTAGGCCTCCCCGGTGAGCGCGTCGACGACGCGAAAGCCCTCGCCGAGCCCGAAGGTCGGACGGGACGACGCACACCCCCTCGTGCACCGCGAACGGGTCGAGGTTGACGACGACGAGCACGAGGTCGTCCTCGAGCGTGCGCGCGTAGCCGAGCGAGGTGCTCGGACTCGGTCTCCAGCCAGGTGAGCCGCTCGACTCCCGCGCCGGTCAGCGCCGGGTGCTCGCGACGGATCTCGTTGAGCCGCCGGACGAGCGGGAGCAGCTGCCCGTCGAGCCGTCGCTCCCTGAGCTGGTACTTCTCGGAGTCGAGGTACTCCTCGCTCCCCGCCCGGACGGGGACGTTCTCGCAGGCCTCGTAGCCCGAGTAGATCCCGTAGCTCGGCGAAAGGGTCGCCGCGAGCACGAGGCGGCACTCGAATGCCGGCCGGCCGCCGGCCTGGAGGGTGGCGTGGAGGATGTCGGGCGTGTTGGGCCACAGGTTCGGCCGCAGGAACGGCGACCACTCGCGCAGCTGCTCGACGAGCTCGACCAGCTCCGGCTTCGTGTTCTTCCACGTGAAGTACGTGTAGGACTGCGAGAACCCGGCCTTCGCGAGCAGGGTCATCATCGCGGGCCGCGTGAAGGCCTCCGAGAGGAAGACCGTCCCGGGATGCCGCTTGCGCACGTCCGCGATCAGCCACTCCCAGAACGGGACGGGCTTCGTGTGGGGGTTGTCCACCCGGAAGACCGTCACGCCCGCGTCGCACCAGCGGTCGACCACGTCGCGGATCGCATGCCAGAGGCCCTTCCGGTCGCGCGTGTCCCAGTCGAAGTTGTGGATGTCCTGGTAGCGCTTGGGCGGGTTCTCGGCGTACTTCAGCGAGCCGTCCGGGCGGTGCTGGAACCACTCCGGGTGCTGCCTGAGCCAGGGGTGGTCGGGCGAGCACTGCAGCGCGAGGTCGAGCGCGAGCTCCATCCCGTGCTCGCGCAGTTCCGCGACCAGCTTCGCGAGGTCGGCCTCGTCCCCGAGGCCGGGGTCGATCGCGTCGTGCCCACCCTCGGGGCCGCCGATCGCCCAGGGGCTGCCGACGTCCGCCGGCTGCGCCCGCTCGGTGTTGTTCCTCCCCTTGCGGTTCGTACGTCCGATGGGGTGGATCGGCGGCAGGTAGAGGACGTCGAAGCCGAGCTGCGCAAGCTCGGGCACGACCCGGGTCACGCCCGGCAGCCCGCCCCACGAGCGCGGGAAGAGCTCGTACCAGGCGCCGGCCCGGGCGCGCTCCCGCTCGACGTCCAGCTGGAGCGCCTCGCTCCGGCCGGCACCGTGCCGCTCGCGGCGGCCCAGGTCGTCGGCGCCTTTCCGCCAGTCGTCGACCGACCCCGTGCCGAACAGCGCTGCGCCCTCGGCGAGCTCGCCGGAGAGGTCGTCCTGCCCCGCCGCGACCTTCCGGTCGTGCTCCTCGAGCCACCCGGCGTGGCGATCGACCCAGGCCTCGATCTCGAACGACCAGCGCCCGACGGCATCGACCTCGAACGACCCTGCGAAGCGGTCGTTGCCGAGCGACTCCAGCGGCGCCTCGCGCCACCGGGCGCGTGACCTGCGGAAGCGCACGACGCCCCGGAGCGTCTCGTGGCCGTCGCGGACGATGGTCGCCGCGACGTCGACCCGGTCGCCGACGCACGCCTTCGCAGGCCAGCGGCCGCAGTCGACCTGCGGCGTGACGTCGGAGACCGTGATGCGTTGGGCAGGCACGCGCGCCACAAGGTAAACAGTCCGGGCGTGCGGGTGGAACGGTCCCTCGGGGTGCAGCTCCATCCGACCTCCCTCCCGGGTGGCAGGATCGGCCCGGAGGCCTTCGAGTTCGTCGACTGGCTGGCGTCCGCCGGGGCGAGCTGGTGGCAGGTCCTCCCGCTCAACCCGCCGGACGCGCTCGGGTCGCCCTACGCCTCGGCGTCGGCGTTCGCGTCCTGGAGCGGCCTCCTCGCGGAGCCGGACGCACCGGTCGAGCCGAACGAGGCGCGGGCATTCCGCGCGCGGGAGCGCGCCTGGCTCGACGACTGGGCGTCGTTCGCCGGGGAGGGCGCCGTGGAGGATCAGGTGCGCTTCGAGCGCGAGTGGGCCGCGCTCCGCTCCCATGCCGCCTCCCGGGGCGTGCGCATCGTCGGCGACGTCCCGATCTACGTCGCCGTCGGCGGCTGCGACCACACACTCCACCCCGAGCTCTTCCTCCCCGTCGACGAGGTCGTCGCGGGCGCGCCGCCGGACGACATGAACGAGCTCGGCCAGCTCTGGGGGAACCCGCTCTATGACTGGCCGGCGATGGAGCGGACGGGCTACCGCTGGTGGATCGACCGGATGCGCCGGGTGCTCGGGCTCGTCGACGTCTTCCGGATCGACCACTTCCGCGGCTTCGCCGCCTTCTGGACGGTCCGCGCCGGAGCCGAGAGCGCGCTCGACGGGTGGTGGTCACCGGGCCCCGGAGCCTCTCCGTTCCGCGCAGCGGAGGCCGTGCTCGGCCCGCTCCCGGTGATCGCCGAGGACCTGGGCCTGATCACGCCCGACGTCCACGTGCTGCGCGACGAGCTCGGCTTCCCGGGGATGGCCGTGCTCCTGTGGTCGTTCGACGGCCCGCCCGAGAGCCCGCACCGGCTCGAGAACCATCGCGTGAACCAGGTGATCTACACCTCGACCCACGACACCGACACGCTCGCCGCCTTCGCGGGCACGAGCGACGTCTGGCCGCTGATCGGACGGGCGCTCTCGTCCCGCTGCGCGCTCGCGATCGTCCCCGTCCAGGACGTGCTCGGGCTGGGGAACGCGGCACGGATGAACCGGCCGGGGACGATCGGTGGCAACTGGGAATGGCGCCTCGAGCCGGGAGAGCTGACCGCTGCGCATGCCGGCCGGCTACGCGCGGCGGCGGTGGCAAGCGGGCGCGCTGGAGTCGGATGACGGGTGTTTCGCCCGGGATGGGATGCTTCGGCGGATGACCCGCACGCCCACGACCGACGCGCGACGCGGGTTCCGCGAGGGGCTTCTGCTCCAGGTCTTCGTCGCAGGCCAGCTCACGGGTGACCTCCTGCGCGGCGAGCTCGGCCCGTCGATGTCCGGTGACCGCTTCGCGGTGCTGAGCGTGATCGGCGCACTCGGTCCCATCACTCCTGGCGAGCTCGCCCGGCGCCTCGGCATGGCGCCCACGACGGTCTCGACATGGCTCGCCCGGCTCGAGCGGGACGGGGCGACGAGCCGGCGCCCGAAGCCGGAGGACCGGCGCTCCCATCTCGTCGAGGTGACCGAGAGCGGGCGTGCAGAGCTGCAGGAGGCGATGCCGGCGTTCAGGCGGGCACTCGAGCGCGTCCGCGACGAGCTGGGGGAGGATCTCGACGACGTGCTGTCCGGTCTCGAACGACTGGTCGAGGCGCTCCGCATCGCCGTTGCAGAAACTACGACTTCGTAGTAGTTTACTACGAATTCGTATGACTTGGAGAAAGGCCACACGGAGGCTCGTCGGCCTTACCGCCGCAGCGGGGCTCACGCTCTCTGTCCCGGCGACCGCGGCGGCACCCGTCGCCACGATCCCCACCGGGATCCAGCCCTGCGCGGCAGTCGAGGGGTTCGGGGCCGTGTGGGTGTCGATCTACGGCTCCGGGCAGGTGTCGCGCATCGACCCCGCGACGAATCGCGTCACCGCCAGCGTCACGGTCGGAGCGAACCCCTGCGGGCTCGCGATAGGGGCCGGCAGCGTCTGGGTCGACGGGTACGGGTCGGACTCGATCGAGCGGATCAACCCGCGCACCCGCAAGGTGCGCCGGATCGCCGTCGGCAAGCGGCCGTTCGACGTCGCGTACGCGTTCGGTGCAGTGTGGTCGACCGACAACGGGAGCAGGCGGGTGAGCCGGATCGATCCACGCCGCAACCGGGTCGTGCGCCTCATCAAGACGGGTGGCGCTCCCGCAGGCCTCGCCGTCACCCGCGACGCCGTGTGGGTCGGCTCCACGAGCGGGCCGTACGTCTTCCGCATCGACCCCCGGACGAACCGATTCCGCAGGATCCGGGTCGGCGGGCGCTCACCGGCATGGCTGGGGGCGAGCGACGAGGCGGTGTGGGTGGCCGACGTGCAGGGAGGGGTCGTCGTGCGCCTCGACCCCCCCACCGGCGCGGTGGTCGCCCGCATCCCGGTGGGCACACAGCCGGCGGACGGCACGGTCACCGCCGACGGCGCGGTGTGGTTCCCGGTGCGGGGAGCGAACGAGCTCGTCCGCATCGACCCGGCGACGAACACCGTTGCCGAGCGTGTTGCGGTCGGGAATCTCCCGTTCGTCGTGAACGAGGCGTTCGGGGATCTCTGGGTCCCGAGCTACGGCGGCACGGACGTCCGGCGCGTGCGCTCCGCCTGACGCGCAGGCGGGGAGCCCTAGAAGAGGATCTGGAGCGCCGTGTCCGGCGGGCAGCCGCGCTCGAGAAGCGAGACCGCGAGGTGGAGGTCGACGTCGCGGTCGAGGGCGAGCACGATGGCCGCCTCGGCGTCGTACCCCGCCTGCAGGAGGCGCTCCACCCGCCAGGAGGTGACGCCGTCGCGCTCGCGCTCGGCTCGGGACGGGGCAACGGGAGTTTGAATCGACATCGCACAGGAGAGAACGCCGGAGATGTGTGGAGACCCTCAAGCCGCGTTACGCCCGTGTTCCGCCGATGTTGCGCTTGCGTTGCGACGGGATCGGCGAGTGCGCGTCGGGCGGTGCCGACGTCAGTCCGGGAGCTCTTGGAACCGGAGCTTCGCGGCGACAGCGGGGCGACCGTCACGCTCGTAGACCACGTCGACGGCGTCGTCCTTGCCGTACGACCCGGCGATCCCGAGCACCATCGACGTCCAGCGTCCGACACCCACCTTCTCGCGCGCGAGCTCGCGCTCGAACACGAGCGTGCCGTCACGCACCAGGAAGTCCACGCCCTCGTGCTGCTCGACTCCGTTCAGGAAGACCTGGAACGGGCGCTGCACGTCCGCGGGGAGGCGAACGAACGTTGCACGGCGCGGGCTCTCGTCCACGCTCATAGAATGCCCGCAACGTGAGGGTGCACCGCGTCCTGATCGCTTGCGCGCTCGCTGCGCTCTTCTCGCCTGCCGGGACGGCCCTGGCGGGCAACGGCGGGTTCGCGCCCGTGGCGCCCGAGTCACGGAACGCCGACGCGATCAGCCAGAGCTTCTGGTTCATCTCGGCGTTCGCGCTGGGGATCTTCCTCCTGGTCGAGGTCCTGCTCGTCCTCTTCGTCGTCAAGTACCGGCGCCGCCGCCGTCCGCGCGATGCCGACGGAGCGCAGATCCATGGATCGAACCGCCTCGAGCTCGCCTGGACGCTGGGCCCGGTGCTGATCCTGTGCGTGATCGGCACCTTCATCTTCATCAAGCTCCCGGTGGTCGAGGACGTGCCCGCTTCCACGGGGGGCCAGGAGAACCTCGTGGTCGAGGTCACGGGGACGCAGTTCTCGTGGGAGTACCGCTACCCGAACGGGGTCGTCGCGATCGACCGCATGCGCGCGCCGCAGGGGAGGACGGTGGAGCTGCACATCACGGCACCGGACTGGGACGTGATCCACTCGTGGTGGATCCCGCAGCTCGGGGGCAAGTTCGACGCCATTCCCGGCAAGGTGAACAAGACGTGGTTCAACGCCGAGCGAACCGGCGTCTTCCTCGGGCAGTGCGCCGAGCTGTGCGGTCTCTACCACGCGAAGATGCTCGCCGCCGTCGAGGTGATGCCGGGAGCCGAGTTCGACCGCTGGCTGTCGGAGCGCGCCGACCAGCAGGCGGCGGAGACGTCGCCGCTCGGCGAGGAGCTCTGGGACGGCAGCTGCGCGAAGTGCCACGGCCTGGAGGGCGAGGGCGGCTACGGGCCGAGCATCGCGTCCAGCGCGCTGGTTCGGGACCCGCAGGCGGTCGAGCGGCTCCTGCGCCGGGGCGGCATCCGGATGCCCCCGGTCGGCCGGGACTGGAGCGAGACCGAGATGCGGGCGCTGACCGATTACCTGGAGGAGAGCTTTGGCAGTTAGGGCCGAGCACCCGCCGTGTCCCTGCCTGGCAGCGCGGCAAGGTCGCCGGCTGGCTGGTCACGGTCGACCACAAGCGGATCGGGATCCTCTACATCACGACCGCCGGGCTCTTCTTCGCCCTGTCCGGGCTCCTCGCGCTCCTGGTCCGAACCCAGCTCGCCCAGCACGACGGCGGGCGTCCTGACCGGCGACTCGTACAACGAGGTCGTCACGATGCACGGGACGGGGATGGTCTTCTTCGTCGTCGTCCCGATCCTCGCCGGGCTCGGGAACTTCCTCGTGCCCCTGATGATCGGCGCCCCCGACATGGCGTTCCCGCGTCTGAACGCGCTCTCGTACTGGCTCTACGCCTTCGCCGGGCTCATCTTCTGCTTCTCGTTCTTTGCGGCGGGCGGCGCAGCGAACACCGGCTGGACGGCCTACCCGCCCCTGTCGCTGGCCGCGCTCGGCAACGGCCAGGACCTGTGGATCCTCTCGCATCCACATCATGACGCTCTCCTCGCTGGCCGGGGCGATCAACTTCATCGTCACGATCCACAACATGCGCACGCGAGGGATGTCGTGGATGCGCCTCCCCCTGTTCGTGTGGTCGATCGAGGTCTACTCGTGGCTGCTGCTGGTCGTCCTGCCCGTGCTCTCGGCCGGGCTCACGCTGCTCCTGCTCGAGCGCCAGTTCCCGGAGACGTTCCAGTTCTTCAGGCCCGAGGAAGGCGAACGCCGGCGGGTCGCCCGTGCTCTTCCAGCACGTCTTCTGGTTCTTCGGGCACCCCGAGGTCTACATCATGGTCCTGCCGGCGATGGGGATCATCTCCGAGGTCCTCCCCGTCTTCGCGAGGAAGCCGATCTTCGGCTACAAGGCGGTCGCCCTCTCGACCGTCGCCATCGGCTTCTTCTCGCTGCTGGTGTGGGCCCACCACATGTTCACGGTCGGGATGCCGACGTACCTCAACATCTGGTTCATGCTGGCCTCGATGGTGATCGCCGTCCCGACCGGGGTGAAGATCTTCAACTGGCTCGCCACCCTCTGGCGGGGCAACATCTCGCTCGACACGCCGATGCTGTTTGCGCTCGGCTTCCTCAGCATCTTCACGATCGGCGGGCTCTCCGGGATCTATCTCGCCGCGTTCCCCGTGGACTGGCAGGTGCACGACACGTACTTCGTCGTCGCCCACTTCCACTACGTGCTGTTCGGGGGCTCCGTGTTCGCGATCATCGGCGGGCTCTTCTACTGGTGGCCGAAGATCTTCGGGCGGATGCTCTCCGAGCGGCTCGGGAAGTGGACGTTCGTCCTGCTCTTCATCGGGTTCAACGTCACGTTCTTCCCGCAGCACCTCCTCGGGCTGCTCGGGATGCCGCGGCGGATCTACAGCTACCGCGACGACGGGCTCTGGGAGGCGTACAACCTGACCTCGACGATCGGCTCGTACATCATGGGGCTCGGAATGCTCTGCTTCCTCGTCGCGATCGTGAAGAGCGTGAACGGCCGCCGCGCCGGGAACGACCCCTGGCAGGGCGACACGCTCGAGTGGTACACGACCTCGCCGCCGCCGCCCCACAACTTCGACGACGTCCCGTACGTCACCAGCGCCCGCCCGCTCTACGACCTGCGCCGTCGCCTGCGGGAGAGCGGGTCGCTGTGAGGACCGACCGCGCACCCGGGCCGCTCCTGCGGCTGACGATCCTCGTGGCGGCCGCCGCCGCCGCGCTCGTGGTCGTGAGCGCCGCGCTCGAGCTCGGACGGGGCCACTGGGGCGCCGCGCTCGTCGCGCTCCCGCTCCTGGTCGCCGTCCTGGTCGCCGCGATCGTGTCGTATCGCCGGCTGGTCGCCCCGGCCGCGACCGCGGTCGCGCTGATGCTCGTCGCGATCGCGACGGGAGGGCTCGTCGCCTGGCTCGACACGGACTGGTCGCTCGCGCTGCACGTCGCCGCCGCGGGCGGGGCGATGGCGTCGGCGCTCGTGACGCTCGCGGCCTCGTTCCGCGGCGCGCCGCTGGCGCTGGGGCCCGCGCGCGACTACCTGACGCTGACGAAGCCGCGGATCATGTCGCTGCTCCTCGTCACGGGCGCGGCAGGCATGTTCGTCGGGGCCGGCGGGTGGCCAGGAGGAGCGGAGCTGACGACGATGCTCGTCGGCCTCGCGCTCGCGTGCGGCGGCGCGAGCGCCCTCAACCACGTCATCGACCGCGACATCGACCGCCTGATGGGCTCGCGCACAGCGGCGCGGCCGGTCGCCTCGGGCCGGGTGCCCGCGCCGCGCGCGCTCGAGTTCGGCCTCGTCCTGTCCGCGCTCTCGTTCGCTCTGCTCGCCTCGACGGTGAACGTGCTCACGGCGGTGCTCGCGCTCGTCGGGAACCTCTTCTACGTCGTCGTCTACACCGGCTACCTCAAGCGCTCCACCGACCAGAACATCGTGATCGGGGGCGCCGCAGGGGCCGTGCCGCCGCTCGTCGGCTACGCCGCGGCGACCGGGACCCTCGCGCTGCCGGCGCTCTGGCTGTTCCTGATCGTCTTCCTCTGGACGCCGCCCCACTTCTGGGCGCTCGCGCTGATGATCAAGGAGCACTACGCCGCGGCGAACGTGCCGATGCTGCCGGGGACGCGCGGCGACACCGAGACGACACGTCAGATCCTCCTCTACTCGGTCGCGATGGTGGCGTTCACGCTCGTCGTCGGGCTCTGGCTCGGGCCGCTCTACACCGTCGCGGCCGCCCTCCTCGGCGGCTACTTCGTCTTCCTCGCCCGGCGCCTCCGCGCCGAGGCCTCGAAGCGGAACGCGGTCGTCCTGTTCCACTACTCGCTCGCGTATCTCGCCCTGCTCTTCGTCGCCGCAGCGGTCGACCCGATGGTGCTCTAGTGCTCTCGCCCGAGCTCGAGCGGAAGAACATGCGCCTCGGACTGGCGCTCTTCGCGATCTTCGTCGTGCTGTTCGTGGGCGCCTGCGTGATCGCCCTGATCTACCTGCAGGTCGACTAGCGAGCGCCTTGGGCGCGGACCTGGAGCTCGCGCTCCGACTCGCGGACGCAGCCGACGCCGTCTCCCTGGCGCGCTTCCGCGCGCGCGACCTGGTCGTCGAGACCAAGCCCGACAGGACGCCGGTGACCGAGGCCGACCGGGCCGTCGAGAAGGAGCTTCGCTCCCTCCTCGGGCGCGAGCGGCCCGACGACGCGATCCTCGGCGAGGAGGAGGGCGAGTCCGGTACCGGCCCGCGACGCTGGATCCTCGACCCGATCGACGGGACGCGGAACTACTCGCGCGGCGTCCCGGTGTGGGCGACGCTGATCGCGCTCGAGGAGCAGGGTCGGGTCGTGCTCGGGGTCGTCTCGGCGCCCGCGCTCCACCGGCGCTGGTGGGCCGAGCGGGGAGGAGGAGCGCACGCGGGGGGCGACCAGGTCCACGTCTCCGCCGTGCACCGCGCCGAGGACGCCGTGCTCAGCTTCGCGCTCGAGCAGCCGCTTCCGAGCCTGGCTACCCGAGCGTGGCACGCGCGCGGCTACGGCGACTTCTGGAGCCACATGCTCGTCGCCGAGGGGGCGATCGACGGTGCGATCGACGCGATCGGGGTGTCCGTCTGGGACCTCGCCGCCGTCCAGGTGATCGTCGAGGAGGCGGGTGGGACGTTCACCGACTTCGCCGGGGAGCACCGCGTCGACGGAGGGAGCGCGATCTCGTCGAACGGGCACCTGCACCAGGCCCTGCTGGACGCGGTGGCGGGCCGCTAGCGCGAGCTCGTGCTGCGAGGCCGGGGCGGCCGCGCGGACGGCGGCCTCGAAGATCGGGTCGCGGCTCAACGTGTCGAGCTCGGCCGAGAGGAGGTCGCTTCCCGTCAGCGTGGTCGGCGTGCGGGGGTCTCTCGACGGGCTCGCCGTCGACGCGGACGGCGACCACGGACGGTGCATTCCGGCGCGTGAGGGCCACGTCGCGTCGCAGCCGCGAGCGGAGCCAGGCGGCGAGAAGCAGCGCGTCGGCACGCGGCCCCTCGACCGAGAGGCGCTCGATCCGGCGGATCCCCGGCCAGCGCGCCGCGAGCGCGGCCCGCCAGGGAAGGGTCCGGCCGCCAGGCGAGGTCGGAGACCGCGATCCGGTCGAAGAGACCCGCGAGCTCCGCGTACGCGGCCGGGAGCCGCTGCCACTCGGAGGAGTCGACGACGAGACGGTCGCAGACGTCGACGAGCTCGGCGAGCGCCTGCCCGTCCCAGTCGGGCTCGCCGCGCCAGCGGCAGAACGCGGGCAGGTCGGCGATCAGGAGCGGCAGGACGATCGAGGCGGGATGCCGCGCCGCCTCTCCCCTGAGACGGAGCTCGATCACCTCCGAGAGCACCTCGCGGCCGTCTCCGATCGGGAAGTCGTGGATGGCCGCGCGGGCGTCGACGCCTCTTCCCGGGCCGGGCACGGGGACGAGCAGGATCGTGCGGGCGGGGTGCCGCTCGGCGAGCCCGGCGAGGACGCGCTTCGCCCGGCTCACCCACGGGGGCGGCACCCAGGCGATGTGCGTCATGGTGCTCGTCCGCAGCTCCGGCTGGTCGTCGGCCTCCTGGCGGCACCGCTGCCGGGCGAGCTTCCTCTCGATGTCGGCGACGACGCCCATCGCGGTCAGTGCCTCCGCCAGGAGCGGCCGTCGCGATGCAGCAACTCGTCCGCACGCGCCGGCCCCCAGCTGCCGGCGGCGTAGTCGGGGAACGTCTCCCGCTCGCGCCCCCACGCGCCGACGATCGCGTCGACGAGCTTCCACTGCTCCTCGACCTCGTCCTCGCGGGTGAAGAGGGTCGCGTCGCCGAGCATGGCGTCGAGGATCAGCCGCTCGTACGCCTCGGGCACCCCCTCGCGGAAGGCGCCGCCGTAGAGGAAGTCCATGTGCACGGTGCGGATCGACATCCCGGCGCCCGGCACCTTCGCGCCGATCGCGAGGGACACCCCCTCGTCCGGCTGCACGTGGATCAGGAGGACGTTCGGCCGCAGCCCCTCACCGGCGATCGCCTCGAACGGTGGGTGGGGGGCGCGCTTGAACTGGATCGCGATCGTCGTCTCGCGCCGCGCCAGGCGCTTGCCCGCTCGGACGTAGAAGGGCGTGTCCGCCCAGCGCCAGTTGTCGACGTAGAGCTTCGCCGCCACGTAGGTCTCGGTCATGGACCGCGGGTCGACCCCCGGCTCCTCGCGGTAGGCGGGGACCTCCTCGCCCTCGATCCAGCCCTCGCCCGTACTGGCCGCGAACGACGGACTTCGGCCCGGGCGTGTGCATCGCGCGCAGCACCTTCACCTTCTCGTTGCGCACCGCCTCCGCGGTGAAGTCGATCGGCGGCTCCATGGCCGTGAGCGCGAGGAGCTGCAGCAGGTGGTTCTGGAAGATGTCGCGGATCGCGCCCGCCCGCTCGTAGTACCCGGCCCGCCCCTCGATCCCGATCGACTCGGCGACGGTGATCTGCACGTGGTCGACCATCTGGCGGTTCCAGATCGGCTCGAAGATGCCGTTCGCGAACCGGAGCGCCATCAGGTTCTGGACGGTCTCCTTGCCGAGGTAGTGGTCGATGCGGAAGACCTCGTCCTCGTGGAACCACCGCCTCACGGTCGCGCTCAGCTCGCGTGCCGAGCGGAGATCGTGGCCGAAGGGCTTCTCGACGATGATCCTCGCCCAGCCCTCCCGCTCGCGGCGCTCACCGATCTCGCGCACGACGACCGGGAAGGCCTGCGGCGGCACCGCGAGGTAGTGGAGACGGTTGCCGCCGGTTCCCCTCGTCGAGTCGAGCTCGTCGAGAGTCTGGCCGACGAGGTCCTCGCCGGTGTCGTCCGCGAAGTCGGTGGCGACGTAGCGGACCCCCGCGGCGAGCGACTGGAACACGTCGCTGCGGAACGGATCGCGCGCGAACTCCTTCACTGCCCTCCGCATCCCGGTGAGGAACTGCCGCGTCGACTGCTCGCGTGCGCGCCACGCCGACCACGGCGAAGCGCTCCGGCAGCAGGCCCCGGTAGGCGAGCGAGTAGAGGGCCGGGAACAGCTTCCGCTTCGTGAGGTCGCCCGACGCACCGAACACGACGAGCGCGCAGGGATCCGGCGTCCGCCTGAGGCCGAGGCCCCTCTCGAGCGGATTCGGCACGCTGCGGGCTCAGCGGGCGCCGACGACGTCGAGCTTTGCCGTGATCCCCTGGCGCAGCTCCTCGAACGAGTCGGAGAACTTCTGCACGCCCTCCTCCTCGAGCGTCTTCACGACGTCGTCGTAGTCGACCCCGGCCGCTGCGAGCTCGTCCAGCAGCGCATGGGCCTCGTCGACCCCCTGCGTGAGGGTGTTCGGCCGCACCACGCCGTGATCCTGGAATGCGCGCACCGTCTCGAGCGGCATCGTGTTGACGACCTCGGGGCCGATCAGCTCCTCGACGTAGAGCACGTCGCGATACGCGGGGTTCTTCGTCGACGTCGACGCCCACAGGCAGCGCTGATTGCGCGCACCCTTCGCCTGCGAGCGACGTCCCACCGCTCGCCCGAGAACGCCTTCCCCCAGTGCTCGTACGCGAGCTTCGCGTTCGCGATCGCGAGCTTGCCCTGCAGGTCCGGGCGGCCGACCTCGTCGAGGCGGCGGTCGGCCTCGGTGTCGACCCGGGAGACGAAGAAGCTCGCCACGGAGATGACCGAGCCCGGGTCACCGCCTGCGGCGACGAGCCGCTCCAGCCCGCGCAGGTAGGCCTCGACCACCTCCGCGTAGCGCTGCGAGCGAGAAGATCAACGTCACGTTGATCGAGCGCCCCTCGGCGATGCAGTCCTCGATCGCGCCGAGGCCGGGCTGCGTGCCGGGAATCTTCACGTAGAGGTTCTTGCGGTCGACCTCCTCGTGGAACCGCATCGCCTGGTCGTACGAGGCCTGACGGTCGTACGCGAGGGTGGGATCGACCTCCAGCGAGACGTAGCCGTCGACCCCGCCCGTCCGCTCCCACACCGGCGCCATCAGGTCGCACGCGTCGCGGATGTCCTCCTGGGCGAGCGTCAGGAACAGCTCGGTCGGGTCCTGGACGTGCTTCGCCGCCTCGCGCAGCTGGTCGTCGTACCACGTGCCCTCGGCGAGCGCCTTCTGGAAGATCGTCGGGTTGGACGTCACGCCCACGACCGCGTCCTCCTCCATCAGGCGGGCCAGCTCGCCCGTCTCCAGCATCTCGCGGGAGAGCGTGTCCATCCAGACGCTCACCCCCTGGGCGCTCAGCTCGTGCAGTCTCGATCTCATCGTCGTCTCCTGTCGCTCGTGTTCAGCCCTCGACGAGCTTCTCGAGCCCCTCGACCTTCTCCAACCGTGCCAGATAGCGCCCCTCTGCCACGAACGCCGCGCCGAGAAACACCCCGACGAGCTCCGTGGCGAGCGACGGCCCGACCACCTCGGAGCCCAGGCAGAGGACGTTCATGTCGTCGTGCTCGACGCCCTGGTGGGCGGAGTACGTGTCGTGGCAGATCGCCGCGCGGATCCCGGGGATCTTCGACGCTGCGATCGAGGCGCCGACGCCGGAGCCGCACACGAGCACGCCCCGCTCGGCCTGCCCCGAGCGGATCGCCGTGCCCACCTCCCTCGCGAGGTCGGGGTAGTCGACGCGCACGTCGGCGCTCCAGACGCCGAGGTCGACGGCCTCTGCCACCTCGGCCGCGAGCCCGGCGAGCACTGCCTCTCGGAGTCGCACGCCCCGGTGGTCGAACGCGACCGCCACCTTCATCGCTCGCTACGTTACGCAATCGGCAGATCACGGGAACACGACGAGGGAGCCTCATGGACGAGCGAGAGCTTTGGCGTGAGCTGGGACAGCAGCTCCGGGTCGACGCGGTGCGCGCGAGCGCGAAAGCCGGCTCCGGTCATCCCACGTCGTCGATGTCCGCCGCCGACCTCGCGGCGGTCCTGCTCGCCGGGCCACCTGCGATACGACTTCGACGCTCCCGACGACCCCGCGAACGACCGGCTCGTCTTCTCCAAGGGCCACGCCTCCCCGCTCGTCTACGGGCTCTTCCGTGCCGCCGGCGCGCTCTCGGAGGAGGAGTTCGGCACCTACCGCCAGTTCGGCTCGAGGCTCGAGGGCCACCCGGTCCCGGTGCTGCCGTGGGTCGACGTCGCGACGGGCTCGCTCGGGCAGGGCCTCCCGATCGGCGTCGGGATGGCGCTCGGCGGCAAGCGCCTCAACCGCCTGCCGTTCCGCGTGTGGGTGATCTGCGGCGACAGCGAGATGGCCGAGGGGTCGATGTGGGAGGCGGCCGAGCACGCTGCGTTCTACGAGCTCGACAACCTCACCGCCGTGATCGACGTGAACCGGCTCGGGCAGCGCGGCGAGACCATGCACGGCTGGGATCTCTCCTCCTACACGAAGCGCTTCGAGGCCTTCGGCTGGCGCGCGATCGAGATCGACGGGCACGACGTCGAGGCGATCGACGCCGCCTACCGCGAGGCCGAGGCGACGAGCGGGCGCCCGACCGCGATCGTCGCGCGGACGGTCAAGGGCAAGGGCTACTCGAAGATCGAGAACGAGAACGGCTGGCACGGCAAGGCGATCGCCGAGGAGGCGATCGCCGAGCTCGGCGGCGTCCGCAACCTCACGATCGACGTCCGCAAGCCCGAGCCCGGCCGGTCGCACCGGTTCGAGACCCCGGGCGGCGACTGGCCGGCGTACGAGCTCGGCACCGAGGTGTCGCACCCGCAAGGCGTACGGCGAGGCCCTGGCCGCGCTCGGCGGCGAGCGCGGGGACGTGGTCGCGCTCGACGGCGAGGTGTCGAACTCGACCTACGCCGAGATCTTCGCGAAGGCGCACCCCGAGCGGTTCCTCGAGATGTACATCGCCGAGCAGCAGATGGTCGCGGCGGCCGTCGGGCTGCAGGTGCTCGGCTGGAAGCCGTTCTGCTCGACGTTCGCCGCGTTCATGAGCCGCGCCTACGACTTCGTGCGCATGGCGGCGGTCAGCCGAGCGACGCTGAAGCTCTGCGGCTCGCACGCGGGCGTCTCGATCGGCGAGGACGGCCCGTCGCAGATGGGCCTCGAGGATCTCGCCGAGTTCCGCGCGATCAACGGCGTCGACCGTGCTCTACCCGTGCGACGGGAACCAGACGACCGCGCTCGTGCGGGCGATGGCGGACATCGACGGCATCTCGTACCTGCGCACGACCCGCGCGGACACGCCGGTCGTCTACGCCCCCGACGAGAGCTTCCCGGTCGGCGGCTCCAAGACGGTCCGCGACGGCGACGACGTGGCCATCGTGTCGGCCGGGATCACCGCTCCACGAGGCGCTGCGAGGCGGCGGATGCGCTCGCCGGTGAGGGGATCGCGGCGCGCGTGATCGACTGCTACTCCGTGAAGCCGATCGACGGGGAGACGCTCGCGGGACTCCGCATGCCGATCGTGACCGTCGAGGACCACTGGGCCGAGGGCGGGCTGGGCGAGGCGGTGCTCTCCGCGCTCGCCGAGCGCGGCGCGGACACCCGGCGTCACGCGGCTCGCGGTGCGCGAGCTGCCGCACTCCGGCAAGCCCGCCGAGCTCCTCGCCGCGGCGGGGATCGACGCGGACCACATCGCCGAGGCGGCCCGCGCAGCTCGTCCGCGAGGGCGCCGGCATCAGCTGAGGCGCCGCTCAGACCGCGACGGCTTCGGCCGGCCGCAGGTTCTCGTCCAGGAGCCGGGTCGGATCGTCGACGACCGGCTTGCTGCGGAGCAGGGCCTCCAGCTCCGCGGCCACGTCTGCGGACTCGCCGTGGACGACGGCTCCGACGAGCACGCCGTCCTCCGTGAGGTGGAAGCCGATCAGCCGGCCGTCGGCGAGCGAGCCGCGCAGCACGCACTCGGACGCCGGCTCGACGTCGCCGAGCACCTGGAGCTTGCGCCCGAAGAGCTGCGTGAAGAAGACGGGCATGACGTCGTAGGCGTCACGTGACCCGGCCAGCTGACGGCCGAGGTGCGTCCCCTGCGCGTCCGCGTTCGACCAGTGCTCGATCCGGCGCAGGCGCCCCGAGGTCGGGTCCGGGTAGCTGCGCCACGTCGCCGATCGCGTAGATGTCCGGCAAGGACGTGAGGAACCGCTCGTCGACGACGACCCCGTCGTCGACCTTCGCGCCGGCCTGCTCCGCGAGCTCGACGTTGGGCACGACGCCCACTCCGGCGATCGCGAGGTAGCCCTCGAGGGCCTGGCCGTCGGCCGTGCGCGCCCCCGTCAGCAGCCGGCCGTTGCCGGTCAGCTCCTCGATCTGTGTCCCGAGCAGCACGTTCACGCCCTCGGCCCGGTAGAGCTCGACGAGCTCCGCGGACAGCTCCGGGCAGCGGAGCTGCGGCATCAGCGTCTCTCCGACCTCGACCAGCGTCACGTCCAGGCCCCGCGCGCGAAGTGACGCGGCGGTCTCCGACCCGATGAAGCTGCCGCCGATCACGATCGCGGAATGGGCTTCCTCTGCCTCGCCGCTGACCGCCTCGGCGTCCGCGAGCATCCGGTACGTGTGGACGCCGACCAGGTCCGCACCGGGCACGGGCAGCTGCCGGGGCCGGGCGCCGGTCGCGAGGACCAGCTTCCCGTAGCCGAGCCGCTCGCCGCCCTCGAGCTCGACCTCGTGCTCGTCGGGATGGATCGCCTCCACGGTGGTCTCGAGCCGGAGCTCGACGACCGCGTCCTCGTAGGCCTCGAGCGGCTGGACGAGCGTGGAGTCGCGGTCCTGCTCGCCGCGGAGGAACCCCTTGGTGAGGGGCGGGCGGTGGTAGGGGGGATCGGCGTCGGAGGAGAGGATCGTGACGTCGGCCTCACCACCGGCCTCGCGGTACTGGAAGGCCACCCGCGCGGCCGCAAGGCCCCCTCCCACGATCACGATCTGTTCCTCGGGCATTCGCATGGTCTACCCCGTTCGTGTCCGAGTCACACCGGTCCTTACCCGCAGCGGGCACGCGATCGGCACCCTTCCGGGATGGCCGTGCTGATCGCGTCCGGGCTCCGCAAGGAATTCTCCGGAGACCCCCTCTTCGACGGGGTCTCGTTCAGGCTGCGGCGAGGCGACCGCCTCGCGCTGGCGGGGCCGAACGGCGCGGGCAAGACGACGCTGCTGCGGGCGCTCGTCGGTGAGACGTCCCTCCAGGCCGGCGAGCTCGCGTTCGCAAAGGACACGCGGGTCGCGCTGCACGACCAGCGGCCGCCGCGCGGGCAGGGGCTGAGCCTGCGCGAGTACGCCCTCTCGGGGGCCGGCGACCTCGTCGCGATCGAGGATGAGCTGCGGCGGCTCGAGCAGGCGATGGCCGGCGGCGACCACGAGGCCGCGACGCTGCGCCGCTACAGCGAGGCCCAGGCGCGGCTCGAGCACGCGGGCGGCTGGGCCTGGCGCGACCGGGCTGCCTCGATCGTCCGCGGCCTCGGCTTCACCGAGGCTGACCTCGACAGGCCGCTCGACACCTTCTCCGGGGGAGAGCTGACACGCGCCTCGCTCGCCAGGGCGCTGTCGGCCGACCCCGACCTGCTCCTCCTCGACGAGCCGACGAACCACCTCGACGTCGAGAACCTCGAGTGGCTCGAGCGCGAGCTGACCTCGCTCGACGCCGCGGTGATCCTCGTCGCCCACGACCGCTGGTTCCTCGAGGCGGTGACCACGGCCGTGCTCGAGCTGGGCGGCCCGAAGTCGTTCTTCTTCGACGGGCCGTGGCACGCCTGGCGGCGGGAGAAGGCCGCCCGCGCCTCGGCCGCCGCGACGCAGCTCGACCGGGTCTCCGACGACATCGAGCGGCTGGAGCGGTTCGTCGCCCGGTTCCGCTACAAGCGGTCGAAGGCGAAGCAGGCGCAGGCGAAGCTCACGCAGATCGGTCGCCTGGAGCAGGAGCGGAAGACCGCCGCGCGGGAGCTCGAGGCGATGACGCGGAAGCGGCGCACGCTCGGCTTCGAGTTCCTCCGCCCCGCCCGTTCCGGCCGGATCGTGCTCGAGGCGGAGGGGCTCGTCGTCTCCGCCGGGGACAAGCTGCTGCTCGACGGAGCCTCGCTCGTGCTCGAGCGCGGCGAGCACGTCGCGCTCGTCGGGCCGAACGGCTCCGGCAAGACGACCCTCCTGGAGACGCTCCTCGGCCGGCGCGAGGCGGACGAGGGCCGCGTGAAGCTCGGCCACGGCGTCGTGCCGGCCTACTTCTCCCAGCACGAGGCGGAGCTGCCCGACCGTGGCTCGATCCTGGACGTCGACCGCCTCGTCCACGGGCCTGCCCCGCCCGCAGGCACAGAACCTGCTCGGCCGCTTCCTCTTCTCGGGCTGGGAGACGCACGAGAAGTCCGTCACCGTGCTCTCCGGCGGGGAGCGCCGCCGGCTGGCGCTCGCGCTCGTCGTCGCCTCGGGCGCGAACCTGCTCGTGCTCGACGAGCCCACCAACCACCTCGACCTCGAGAGCCGGGAGGCGCTCGAGGCGGCGCTGGAGGCATTCCCCGGGACGGTCCTCCTCGTCTCGCACGACCGCGCCGTCCTCGACGCGGTCCCCGACCGGATCGTCTCGATCGACGGCCTGACGCTCCGCTCGACGGACGGCGGCTGGGCCGACCTCGTCCGCGAGCGGGAGTCGGCGCCCGCGCCGGCCCCCGCACAGCCGCGCCGGCCGAAGGTCGCGAAGCCCCGCGCCCCGTGCGCGCGAAGCCGACGGAGCTCGAACGGGTCGAGAAGCGGATCGGCGAGCTCGAGAGCCACGTGGGCGAGCTCGAGACGCGCCTCGCGGAGAACTGGACGGACATGGACCTGCTCGCCTCCTACACCGCGGGCCGCGAGGAGCTCGACGGCCTCCTCGAGCGATGGGAGGCCCTGTTCGCCGTGGCGCAGGCCGAGTCGGGCGTCGACGGCGGCGGAGAGGCCGCCGAGGGCGACGACCCCGTCGTCGCCGCTCCGACGGGCTGATCCCCGTCGCGACACCGCCCGTGCCGAAATGAGGCTGTGACCCCGAGAGCCTCCGGCGGCGTAGAGAGGGCGTGCACGCCGTGACGCTCGAGCAGCCGCTCGCCACACGCCCGCCGCGCAGCCTCGCCGAGGCTGCGGAGGCGCACCTCGACGACGTGCTCGGCTACCTGCTCTACCTGACGCGCGACCGCGAGACGGCCGAGGATCTCACGAGCTCGACCTTCGAGAAGGCCGTGCGGCTGTGGGAGCGGTTCGACCCGCGGCGGGGCAGCGCGCGGACGTGGCTGCTCGGGATCGCCCGCACGACGGCGCTCGACTGGTTCCGCGCCGAGTCCCGCCGCCGAAAGCGCGAGGAGGCGGCCGCCCTGCCCGAGCGGATCGAGGAGCGCGTTCGTCGAGGGCCTCTCACCCGAGCTCGAGACGGCGCTCGCGACGCTGAGCGCGGGTGAGCGCGAGGTGATCGCGTTGCGGATCGTCCTCGAGCTCGACGGCGACGCCGCAGCCCGCGTGCTCGGCATCAGCCCGACCGCAGTCTCGACCCGGCTCAGCCGGGCACTGAAACGACTCGAGGAGAGGGTGGACGAGGGATGACCGTGAACGAGATCGTCGACCAGCTCCGCGCCGCGCGCCCGACCGCGAGCGACGCGCTCCGGCTGCAGGTGATGACGGTCGCGTCGGCGCCGCGGGTCGCGGCGCCGTCCGTCCGCGAGCGGTTTCGCCTCCCGCGACGGCTGGCCCTCGTCGTCCCGGCCGCGGCGGGGCTCGCGGTCGTCTCCGCCGTGGCGATCGGCGTCTCGCGACCCGACTCCACCGCCCGTGAGGCGTCGACCCCGCCCTCAACGGCGCAGCGATCGACCATCCCGTCGGGCGCCGAGGCCTTCTCGGGCCCGTCGGCCGACGCGTCGGCCACCGACGCGCAGAAGGCGCGCGCCGGGGCCGCTCACCGGCCGCGCGCAGCGCTACAGCGCCAATCTGACGCTCGCCGTCGAGGACACGGACGCGCTCTCCGCTGCGACGCAGCAGGCCCTCGCGATCGCACGTGACCTCGGCGGGTACGTCGTCTCGGTCCAGTACGCGACCGGCGAGGACGGACGTGCATCCGTCACGCTCAGGGTTCCGTCGGCGCGAGCGAGCGACGCCGTCGCCCGGCTTTCCGCCCTGGGCACGATCGTGGGCCAGAACGTCCAGATCGACGATCTCCAGGAATCGCTCGACGCCCTCGACCGCCAGGTCGAGCGAGTGCTGGCGCAGATCGCGGCGCTCAACGTCGCGCTCGAGAGGGCCGAGACGGCGGCAGAGCGGGCGCGCCTCCTCGAACGCCGCGCGCGGGCCCAGGCCGCAGCTGCGCGCGCTCCGGGCCAATCGATCGGCCACGGCCGAGTTGGCCCGCACCGCGACCATCCAGCTCGAGCTCCGGACCGAGGAGACGGGCGACAGCAGCGCCCGGGCTCGCGCCTCGACCGGGCGCTCGACAAGGCGCTCGAGGTCCTCGCCTGGGAGGCCGTCGCCGCACTGGCAGTCGCGGTCGCCCTTGCGCCGCTCGCACTGATCGGGCTCGCGATCTGGGGATCTCGTCAGGTCCGCCGCCGACGCGAGGACGAGCGCATGCTCGCCGCCTCGTAAGCAGGGAGTCGCGAGGCGGCAGAGAGAGGCCGCGTCAGGGATCTGCCCACGGAAGGCACGGTCCGAAGCCGTCGGGCAGGTCGAGGCAGCAGGCAGGCGCCGGAAGCTCTTGGGGCGACCTACGACCCCGCCGCAGGCGCCGTCGTCTCACGAACGACCAGTCGCGTGCCGACCTCCAGCCGTATCGGGTGGGCTGGGGGCTCGTCGATGACGCGTGCGAGGAGGTTGACGGCCATCCGGCCGACCTCCTCGAGCGGCTGGTGGACGGTCGTCAGGGCCGGGACCGAGATCTGCGCCACCATGGTGTCGTCGAAGCCGACGACGGAGAGATCCTCCGGGACGCGGATCCCTCGCGCCCTCGCCTCCTGGAGCACCGCGACCGCCATCTCGTCGTTGGAGGCGAAGATGGCCGTCGGACGATCCGGGAGCTCGAGCAGCCGCGCCGCGGCGTCTCGCCCCTCGATGGTGCGGAACTCGCCGTACGTCTCGAGCGCCGGGTCGGGCCGGATACCGGCCGCGGACAGCGCCGCTCGGTACCCGCTCGTCCGATCCTCGGTGGCGACGAATCCCGGAATCCCCTTGATCAGTCCAATCCGCCGGTGACCGAGCTCGAGCAGATGCTCGGTCGCCTCGATCGCGCCGGCCATGTTCGCCGCGGCGACGAGCGGGAAGTGACCGTCGAGGGGATACCCCTCGTCCGCGACGACGAACGGGAAGCCCTTCTGCTTCAGCAAGAGGAGGTCTTCGATCGACTCATCGGGAAGCACGAGGATCGCCCCGTCGATCTTTCGCTCGAGGAGCTGGTTGACGAGGGTGACCTCTCGCGCCTGATGGTGGAAGGTGGGGCACAGAACGGCCTGCATGTCGAGCTCGTACAGCGCCTCCGTGAAACCCGTGATCAGCTGGGCGAAGTAGTCGCCGAGCACCATCGGGATCGTCACGCCGACCAACCCGGTCCGGCCGGCCGGCGCCGGCGCCGGCCGGAGCGCGCGGTTCGACGTGAAGTTGAGCTTCCGGATGACCTCGAGCACCGCCTCGCGCGTCTCGGGCGCGACGTCCGGACGGTCGTTGAGGACGCGTGAGACGGTCGTGATCGAAACGCCGGCGTGGCTGGCGATGTCGCGGATTGTCGCTCGCCCGTTCGGCTTCTCTTCCGTGATGCTCTGGCTCGGTCGCAAGCTTGCTCCTGGCATGGGGTTACCCAAGATGTATCACGTTTCCGGTTGGATTTCCGGAAAGGTGCTGAACGGACGCGTGCTGCAGAAGAACGCGGCAGCTGAGCCGCTCATTCCCACGGGCGAGACGCAGGAATACGTCCGGCGACTTGAATGTTTCCGGAAATTATGGCACGCTCCACCGGTAACGCTCCGGAAACTCTCCGTAACCGTTCCGCGATCGGGTGAAGGGAGTGTGCGCGACGCAGGAACCGAACAGGCGGCGCTCCAGAGCGCTTCGCAGAGTTCTTCGTCGGTGTGCGTCGAACAACCCGCGCGCGGACGACCCCGAGCCAACGGCGTGTGCCGAGTGGCCTATCACAAAGGAGTGAAGGGGATGAAGCACCCCGTTCGGAAAGGCTCGTTCTTCGTTGCCGTCGCGGCCGTGCTCGTGACGGCGGTGCTCACGGCAACCGCTGTCGCGGCGACCTCGAAGTCGGGCGCCGCGAAAGCGCATCCGTGCGTGGTGGCCGCGGGATCGGGCGACCAGGCATTCGCGCGCAACTTCAATCCTTTCAACCTCGGCACCCAGCGCGACTTCACCTGGGGCGGCATCTACGAGAACCTGCTCATCTCGACCGCGGTCGGAGGCGGGCGCCAGTACAACATCCTCGGCCAGAGCTTCGCCTGGTCGAACGGCGGGAAGACGCTGACGATCACCGTGCGGCCGAACGTGAAGTGGTCGGACGGAAAGCCCTTGACCGCCGAGGACGTGCGGTACAGCCTCACCATCGGCCGGCAGGAAAAGGCAGCCGACCGGATCAGCCTCACGGCAGCCAACAGCAACATCGCCGGCGTCGCGCGCGCAGGGTCGAACAAGGTCGCGATCCGGTTCAAGCAGGTCGACTCGACGTTCCTCGGCTCGCAGCTGCCGACCGTCCCGATCGTCCCGAAGCACATCTGGTCGAAGGTGAAGAACGTCGTCAACTTCGCGAACCCGAACCCGGTGGGGTCTGGCCCGTTCAACCGCGTCACGCGCTTCAGCGGGCAGTCGTACCAGCTCTCGAAGAACCCGAACTACTGGGCGAAGGGCCTGCCGCGGATCGACTGCGTGCAGCGAATCTTCACCGCGTCGAACGACGCGGGCCTGCTCCAGATCGTGAGCGGCCAGGCCGACTGGACGCACAACTTCGTCCCGAACGTCGAGTCTGCCTACACGGCGAAGGACCCCAAGAACTACCACAACGCGTACCTGACGACCTCACTCCCCATCAGCCTCACGTTCAACACGACGGAGTACCCGTACAGCCTCGTCGCGTTCCGCAAGGGCGTGAGCCAGGCCATCGACCGCCAGATGGTCTCGAAGATCGGCGAGTACGGCTACGCCCCCGCGACGACCGCGCTCGGGCTCGAGTTCCTGTATCCGAAGTGGGTCAACCCGGCGCTCAAGGCCAAGGCGAAGCAGCTCGCAACCTATGACCCGGCCGCCGCGCGGAAGACCTTCACGGACGGCGGCTTCACGTACCGGGGCTCGAGGCTCATCGACCCGAAGGGCAACCCGGTCAACTTCCAGATGCACGTGATCGGCGGCTGGTCGGACTGGGTCTCCTCGCTGCAGATCGTCTCCCGCAACCTGCAGGCAGTGGGGATCGACGCGTCCGTCAAGATCGAGCCGGACTTTCCCGCCTGGGTCTCCAACAGTGCGATCAGCGGTACGAAGCCCAGCCTGATCTGGTCGAACGGCGCCAACGACCCGACGCCGTACGCGTTCTTCTACTCGCACTTCGACCCGTCGCAGGTCGTGGCCACCGGGCAGGACGCACAGGCCTTCGGGAACTTCGAGCGCAACTCCGTCCCCAGGGCGGTGCCCCTGCTGCGGCAGTTCAAGGGCACGCTCGACCGAAGGACACAGCTGCAGGCCGCGTACAAGCTGCAGGAGATCTTCCTCGACGAGTTCCCCTTCGTCCCGCTGTTCGTCGGCCCGCGCTGGTCGACCTACAGCACGAAGTACTTCAAGGGCTGGATCACCTGGCAGAACCAGTACGCCGACCCGATCTACTCGACGCAGCAGCAGGTGCAGATCTCGCTTCTGTCCCTCTACTACGCCGACTCGAAGGCGAAGCCGAAGGTGCCTGCCCTGCCGAACGTGTTGGCTACGTAGGAGAACACAATCGTCAACGACCTGGATCGGGGGCGCACGTGGTGCGCCCCCGATCTCTGACACCCGTAATACGATCCCACCGAGCCCGAGAGCCAGACGATGCGCTTCCTCGCCCGCCGACTCCTGTTCTACCTCCTGGCGTTCTTCGCGGCGATCACGCTCAACTTCCTGCTGCCGCGGCTCATGCCCGGCTCACCGCTCGACGGCCTGATCCTCCGCTACGGAGAGGCGATCCGGAACAACCCGGAGGTTCTCAAGCAGCTCCAGGCTTCGCTGGGATCGTCGGAGGAACCGATCTGGTCGGCATACCCGCACTATTTGTGGAACACGTTCACGGGGAACCTCGGTGTCTCCACCGCGAACCAGGTGCCCGTCACCGAGGTGATCCGGAACACGCTGCCCTGGTCGATCTTCCTGGTCGGCGTCGGCTTCATGCTGTCGTTCCTCATCGGGACGTTCCTCGGCGCGCTCGCGGCATGGCGACGAGGCGGCTTCGTCGACACGGTCGGGACGCCGACGCTGATGGCCCTCCTGTCGTTCCCGGCCTTCTTCCTCAGCCTGCTGGCGGTCTACTTCCTCGGGTTCAGGCTCGCCTGGTTCCCGGCGCAGCACGCCTATTCGATAGACGCGGTTCCCGTCTGGTCGTGGGAGTTCGTCGGCGACGCGTTCCGGCACGCCCAGCTGCCGATCCTCATCATCATCGCCCTGAGCGTCGGCGGCTGGATGCTCGGGATGCGCAACGTGATGATCACCACGGTCCAGGAGGACTACGTGACCATGGCCCGGGCCAAGGGTCTGAAGGACCACCGGGTCATGACCGGGTACGCGGCCCGGAACGCGATCCTCCCTCCGCTCACGGCGTTCGCGTCCTTCTTCGCGAGCGCGGTCGGCGGGCTGATCCTGGTCGAGGTGGTGTTCAGCTACCCCGGCGTCGGGCTGACGCTCCAGCAAGCGGCGCTCGGTCATGACTACCCGGTCGTGCAGGCGCTGCTCCTCGTCATCTCGTTCTGCGTGCTGCTCGCGAACTTCCTCATGGACTGCGTCTACGTCGTCCTCGACCCGCGTGTGAGGGCGTCCTGATGACGGAGCTCGTCCAGCCCACCGCACAGCCGGCGCCGACGGCCCAGCCAACGCGTCGCGAGCGGGCTGGTCGGCTGCGCCTGCCGGAATGGCTGCGGCTTCTCCTTCGCAACCGGATGTCGGCGTTCGGGATCGTGCTGTTGACGACGATCGTGCTCGTCACGATCTTCGCACCGCTCCTCACGAGCCAGGACCCGGCCAATCCACGCTCGTTGCCTGGACAGTCGCCGTCGTGGGAGAACCCGATGGGCACCACCGACCAGGGCTACAGCGTGTATGTCCAGGTGATCCATGGCGGGCGGATCTCGCTGATGGTCGCACTCGTCGCGACGACGATCGCGATGACGATCGCGATCGTGCTCGGACTCCTCGCCGCGTACAAGGGCGGGCTCGTCGACGACGTGATCAACCTCGTCGCCAACATCTTCATCGTCATCCCCGGGCTGCCGCTCCTCATCGTGATCGCCTCCTTCCTGGAGCAGACCGGGCCGATGACGATGGCACTCATCATCGGGTTCACGACCTGGGCGATCGAGACACGCGTCCTCCGTGGTCAGGCGCTCTCCCTCTGCAATCGCGACTTCATCCTCGCCGCGCGGGCGTCCGGCGAATCCACGCCGCGCATCGTGTTCCGCGAGCTCCTGCCGAACATGCTCAGCCGGATCGCCGCCGGCTTCGCGTTCGTGTTCATCAACGCGGTCTTCTTCGAGGCGGCGCTCGAGTTCCTCGGGTTCGCGGACGTGAACAAGGTGAGCTGGGGCACGACGTTGTACTGGGCGACGGTCAACTCGACCCTGCTCCAGGGCCAGTGGTGGCATTTCGTCTTCCCGGGCCTCGCGATCTCGCTGACGCTTCTCTCGATCGTCTTCATCAACTACGGCATCGACGAGCTGGCCGACCCGCGCCTGCGCCTGAAGGACAAGCGCCGGGGTGTCCTCCGCCGCGTGCTCAGGCCGAGGAGCGCCCTGTGAGCATCGTCGTCGAGCCGCAGAGCCTCCGATCCCGGCCCGTCGGCCGAGCGCCGCTCCTCGAGCTCCGAGACCTCGTCGTCGAGTACGGCACGGAACGCGGCGCCGTCACGGCGGTGAACGGGGTCTCCCTCCTCATCAGGCCCGGGGAGATCGTCGGGCTCGCAGGCGAGTCGGGCTGTGGGAAGAGCACGATCGCGAACGCGATCCTGCAGGTGCTCCGGCCCCCGGGGCGCATCGCGGGAGGAGAGATCCTGTTCCGAGACCGGAACCTCGTCGGCCTGCCCGAAAGCGAGCTCCGGAAGATTCGCTGGCGCAACATCGCGATCGTCTTCCAGAGCGCGATGAGCTCGCTCAACCCTGTCACCCGCATCGAGGACCAGTTCGTCGACATGTTCCTCGCGCACCAGAAGATCTCCAAGCGCTTCGCGCTCATGAAGGCCGCCGAGCTGCTCGAGGTCGTGGGCATTGACAGGGGCCGGCTCCGCGCATATCCCCACGAGCTCTCCGGCGGAATGCGACAGCGCGTGGTGATCGCGATGGCGATGGCGCTCGGCCCCGAGCTGCTCCTGCTCGACGAGCCGACGACGGCGCTCGACGTGATCGTGCAGCGCGAGATCCTGCAGCAGCTCCAGGAGCTGCAGCGGGAGATGGGCTTCGCCGTGCTCTTCATCACCCACGACTTGTCGCTGCTCGTCGAGTTCTCGAACCGGATCGCGATCATGTACTCGGGCGACATCGTCGAGGAGGCGGCCGCGTCGGAGTTGTTCGCCCGGCCTGCCCACCCGTACACGTCAGGGCTGATGGCGTCCTTCCCGCCGCTCACGGGCGAGCAGACGATCATGACGGGCATCCCGGGGAACCCGCCCGACCTGAACGACCCGCCGTCGGGCTGCCGGTTCCATCCGCGATGCCCGAGGGCCCGGCGCCAGCCTTGTCACGTCGACATCCCGGCGCTCCGCAAGTTCGGCTCGTCGGAGCACGAGGTCGCCTGCCACTTTCCCCTGGAGCCGTCATGAGTGCCGTCTCCCTCTCCGCACCCGTACTCGAAGCGCGGGCGCTCTCCCGGACGTTCTCGGTCGGAACGAGCTTCTGGGGCGGGCGCGAGGCGCTCCGTGCGGTCGACGACGTAAGCCTCACGCTGCGGCGGGGGAAGGTCTCTGCGCTCGTCGGCGAGAGCGGGAGCGGCAAGAGCACCGTGGCACGCCTCCTCAGTCAGCTCTACGTGCCGACGGCGGGATCGATCCTGCTCGAGAACGAGGACGTGACGCGCATCCGCAGCCGTCGCCGCATGCTCGAGTACCGCGCGCAGGTACAGATGATCTTCCAGGACCCGTTCGCGTCCCTGAACCCGGTCAAGCGCGTCGGCCACCACCTGGC
Source organism: uncultured Actinomycetes bacterium (assembly GCA_963722755.1). Classification (GTDB taxonomy): domain Bacteria; phylum Actinomycetota; class Thermoleophilia; order Gaiellales; family Gaiellaceae; genus Gaiella. The sequence goes on along the minus strand of CAVROJ010000006.1, from coordinate 436,435 downwards.
CCGGCCGCTGCGGATCCACCGCGTCGTCCCCACCGGCCAGGTGCGCCGGCGCGTGTTCGAGCTGCTCGAAACGGTCGGGCTCGTGCCCGCTGCTGCCGTCGCCGAGAAGTACCCGCACGAGCTCTCGGGGGGGCAGCGTCAGCGCGTGGCCATCGCACGCGCCTTGGCCGTGCAGCCCAAGGTCGTGCTCGCGGACGAGCCGATCTCGATGCTCGACGTGTCGATCCGGCTCGGGATCCTGAACCTCGTCCGCGAGCTCAAGGAGCGCGAGCAGATCGCGTTCCTGTACATCACGCACGACCTCGCGAGCGCGCGGTACGTCGCCGACGAGATCCACGTGATGTACAAGGGCCGGATCGTCGAGCACGGCCCGACCGAAGCGGTGCTCCAGTCCCCCCTCCACGCGTACACGAAGCTCCTGCTCACCGCCGTGCCGCGACCCGACTCCGGGCTCAACACCACGTTCTGGCAGGGACGCAGCGGGGAGACCGCGGAGCTCGCCGCGCACGGGTGGGACCCGAACGTCCCCACCATGCTCGTCGAGGAGCGGCGCGGCCACTTCGTACGGCGGGAGAAGGAGATCAGCGGATGACTGCTCGTGTCGGGCTGGCGCTGTACACGCTGCGTGACGACTGTGCGCGCGACCCCGAAGGGACGCTCGGCACGGTCGCAGAGATGGGATACGAGGGCGTGGAGCTGTACGACCTCCTCGGTCGCGAGCCCGGCACGCTGCGCGCCCTGCTGGACGGGCTCGGCCTCGAGGTGTGTGGCCGGCACGCGAGGCTCGAAGCGATCGAGAACGGCCTCGACGAGCTCGCCGCGGAGCTCCGCGAGCTCGGCAGCGACCGGCTCGTGCTCGCCTGGATCCCGCCACCCGTTTCCTCCGTCGAGGCGGATCGCGTCGTTGAGCGCATCGCAGCGGCCGCAGAGCGCGTGCGGGCCGCCGGCCTGCGGTTCGGCTTCCACAACCACGACGGCGAGCTACGCATGCTCGAGGACGGCCGCACCCTGCTCGACCGACTCCTCGAGCTCGACGCCGAGCTGCTGTTCCTCGAGATCGATCTCGGCTGGGCCTGGTTCGCCGGCGTCGAGCCCGGCGACCTCCTTGCGCGCGTGGCGCCGCGGGCGCCGCTCGTGCACGTCAAGGACCTCGTGGCGGGCCCCGAACCGCGATTCGTCCCGGTCGGCGACGGCGACGTCGGCTATGCGCGCATCCTTCCCGCGATCCGTGATCTCGACATCGAGTGGCTGCTCGTCGAGCAGGACGAGACAGATGGGAGCGCGCTCGACGCGGTCCGTCGCTCCTTCGCAGCGGTCACCACCGTCCTCGGGAGCGCAGCGTGAGGTCTCCGGCGCAGGTCGGGATCATCGGGTGCGGCGTGATCAGCCGCGAGTATGCCAAGAACGCCACGGCGTTCGACTCGTTCGAGATCGTTGCCTGCGCAGATCTGGACGAGTCACGAACCACGGCGATCGCGGCCGAGTTCGCGCTCCGTGCGACAACGGTCGAGGAGCTCCTCCGCTCTGACTCGATCGACGTCGTCCTCAATCTCACTACGCCCTCTGCCCACGCCTCGGTAACACGCACGGCGCTCGAGGCGGGCAAGCACGTCTACTCCGAGAAGCCGCTCGCGACGACGGTCGAGGACGCGCATGAGGCCGCCGAGCTCGCCGAGTCGTACGGCCTGCGCCTCGGCTGCGCCCCGGACATCTTCCTGAGCGGCGCCTATCAGAAGGCGCGGTCGCTGCTCGACGACGGCGCAATCGGCGAGCCGCTCGCCGTCTCGGCGGCGATGCTGTCCGGAGGTCAGGAGACGTGGCACCCTGACCCCGACATCTTCTTCCGTGACGGCGCCGGACCACTGCTCGACATGGGGCCGTACTACGTGACGGCGATCGTCTCGTTGCTGGGGCCCGTGCGCCGTGTGGCGGGGTTCGCCTCGACGTTCGTCCGCGAGCGCACCATCGAGATCGGTCCGCGCCGCGGGGAGCGGTTCACCACCGAGACGCCGACGCACATCTCGTCGATGCTCGAGCTCGGGAGCGGCGCGACGGCGATGCTCGTCGCGACGTTCGAGTCTCCCGGGCACTACGCGTCGACGATGCTCGTGCACGGATCGAAGGGCGAGCTTGCACTTCCCGATCCCAACGGATTCGACGGGCAGATACAGATCAGGCGTGGGCGAGGCGGCTGGGAGCGTGTCTCGTACCCGTCTCGCGGCGCCGCAGACGCGCGCGGGCTGGGCCTTCACGACATGGTCGAGGCGATCGGGAAGGGGTGCGCGCACCGGGCGACGGCGGGCCTCGCAACACACGTCGTCGACGTGGCGCGGTCGATCCTCGACTCGTGCGACAGCGGATCGGCGCTCGTCATCGAGTCGACGGCCGAGCGGCCGGATGCCCTGCCGGTCGTCGTCGCTCGTCGTGCGCGTGCCGGGGGCCGGCGGTGACGAGCCCACAAGACGCGACGATCCGAGCCGGAGCGTGCTGGCGCGTCACGGTGGACGGAATGACGTTCCGTGACCTGAACGGCAACGGCGAGCTCGACCCGTACGAGAACCCGCGCCTGCCGGTCGAAGATCGGGTCGACGACCTCGTCGCCCGCATGACGCTCGAGGAGAAGGCCGCACAGCTGTTTCACCAGGGCCTGCTGGTGCCGGACGACGGCGTCCTCGGTGAGGAGCCCGACGGGTTCTCGCCGTTGTCCACGCGAGCTCTGGTCGGGGAGCTCGGGCTCACCCACTTCAACATCTACTGGGCGCCCGGGCCGGTCGCGCTCGCCGAGTGGCACAACAGGATGCAGTCGGCGGCCGAGTCCACGCGGCTCGGGATTCCGGTCACGATCTCGTCGGACCCGCGTCACGGCCTTGGCAACAACCCGGCCACCAGCATGGCGAGCGCAGGGTTCTCCAAGTGGCCGGACCCGATCGGGCTGGCAGCGACACGTGACGAGGGCCTCGTGCGCGAGTTCGCCGACGTCGTTCGACAGGAGTATCTCGCCGTCGGGATCCGACTGGCGCTGCACCCGACCGCCGATCTCGCGACCGAGCCGCGCTGGTGCCGCGCAGCCGGGACGTTCGGCGAGGACGCCGAGGTCGTCGCGAAGCTGGTGACCGCGTACATCCGCGGCATGCAGCTCGAGGCGCTCGGGCTGCAGAGCGTCGCCTGCATGACGAAGCACTTCCCGGGCGGCGGGCCGCAGCTCGACGGCGAGGATCCTCACTTCCCGTACGGCCGCGAGCAGGTCTACCCCGGCGGCAACTTCGACTACCACCTCATCCCGTTCGAGGCCGCGATCGAGGCCGGAACCGCGCAGGTGATGCCCTACTACGGCATGCCGGTCGGGACCGACCACGAGGAGGTCGGCTTCGGGTTCAACCACGGCGTGATCACCGGGCTGCTCCGCAACCGGTACGGGTTCGACGGCGTCGTCTGCTCCGACTGGGGCCTTCTCACCGACGCGGTGATCGACGGCGTGGTCTGGCCGGCCCGCGCCTGGGGCGTCGAGCATCTGAGCACGGAGGAGCGGGCACTCAAGGCGCTCGCCGCGGGTGTCGACCAGTTCGGCGGCGAGGCCTGCCCGGAGGTCGTGGTCGACCTCGTGCGCTCGGGCCGGATCGACGAGGCGCGCATCGACGCGTCCGTTCGTCGCCTGCTGCGGGACAAGTTCAGGCTCGGCCTGTTCGACGACCCGTACGTCGATCCGCAGGCCGCTGCCGACGTCGTCGGCCAGACGGAGTTCCTCGACCGGGGTCGGGAGGCGCAGACGCGCTCCTTCGTCCTGCTGAAGAACGACGACGTGCTCCCCCTGCGCGGCAGCCCACGCGTGTACCTCAGAGGGCTGGACAGCACCGAGTTGCCCGGCAACGCCAGCGTCGCCGACGCGCCGGAAGACGCCGATGTCGCCCTGGTGCGCATCCAGGCGCCGTACGAGCCTCGCAACGGCAACTTCATCGAGGCTCTCTTTCACGCGGGTGATCTCGACTTCGACAGCGCGGATATCGCGTGGCTGCTCGAGCTCATGCAACAGGTGCCGACTGTGGTCGACGTCTATCTCGACCGTGCGGCCGTGATCCCGGAGATCGCCGACGGAGCCGTCGCCCTCCTCGCCGGCTTCGGCGCGACTGACGAGGCGCTGCTGGACATCGTCTTCGGGCGAGCCGCGCCCGACAGGACGCCTGCCGTTCGAGCTTCCCGCCTCGATGGAGAGCGTCCGCAACCAGCTGCCCGACATGCCGTACGACTCGCGCGACCCACTCCTCCCCTTCGGTCACGGACTCTCCTACCCGGACTGATCGGTAAGACCTCTGCTCCGCTGCGTGCGCCACCCACGCGAGTCCGGCGCCGCGAGACTCGTGGCGAACGCTGCGATTGCGTTACTTCGCGTCGAGCGTCGCGATGAGCGCCTCGGCCACGACCTTGAGCGGGCGTCCGGAGATCTGGCTCGCCTTGCGGAGGCGGGCGAAGGCGTCCTGCTCGGTCAGCCCCTCCCGCTCCATCAGGAGCCCCTTTGCGCGCTCGATCGCCTTGCGCGCGGCGAGCGCCTCGGCGAGCGAGTCGGCCTCCTCGCGGAGCGCGGTCAGCTCGTCGTGGCGGGCCCGCGCGGTCTGGATCGCAGGCAGCAGGTCGGATTCGCGGAACGGCTTCACGAGGTAGCCGAACACCCCCGCCTCCACGGCGCGGGCGACGAGCTCCTGCTCGCCGTAGGCGGTCACCATCACGATCGGGATCGGCCGCTCGTCGAGGATCCGGCGCGCGGCGTCGATCCCGTCCAGCCTCGGCATCTTCACGTCGAGCAGCGCGAGGTCGGGGATTCGCTCCGGGCGAGCTCCACCGCCTCCTCGCCGTCGCGCGCCTCGGCGACGACCTCGAAGCCCGACCGCTCGAGCAGCTCGCGCAGGTCGAGCCGGATGATCGTCTCGTCCTCGGCGATGAGGATTCGCATGGGGGTGCTCGACACAGGTGTCTCCTCCGTCTCGGGGCTGGCACGCCGCGCATGGAGCGCGGCCCCGCCACCGTCGGCGGACCGGTTGGGCGGCATCGCCCGTGCCGGCTCAGGGTACAGCGCGACCCGTGGCGCTGCGCGCTAGGCAGGGAAGCGCACCTCGGCCCGCAGCCCGTCGCGGCCGACGAGCTCGAGCGTCCCGCGGAGCTCGTCGCGCACGAGCGCCCGCACGATCGACATGCCGGTCCCCTCCCCGGCGCCGCCGAGCCCCGACCCGTCGTCGGCGACGACGAGCACCACATCGGCAGCCTGGACCCTCAGCGTGATCGCGACCCGCTCGCCGCCGTGCTCGAGCGCGTTCGAGAGGAGCTCGCTGAACACGAGCGCGAGCGCCGTCGCGCGCTGGCCGGCGAGCTCGACGGGAGTCAGCTCGGCCACGACCTGCTTCCCGGCGACGAGGCCCTGGACGAGCATCGCCCGGAGGCGGTCGACCAGCTCGGCCAGGTCGACCACGTCCTCGCGGTGCTCGGTCAGCTCCTCGTGGACGGCCGCGATCGCGAGGATGCGGTTGACCGAGTCTCCGAGCGCCTTCTGCGGGTCTACGACCTCTGCGCGCGCCTGGAGGCGCAGCAGCGAGGCGACCGTCTGCAGGTTGTTCTTGACGCGGTGGTGGATCTCCTGGGCGAGGACCCCCCGCAGCGCCATCCGCCCGTGCTCGAGGGCCACGGCCGCCTGGTTCGCGATCGCGTCCAGGAGCTGGCGGTCGTCGTCGGAGAACGGCGTGTCCCGATCGACGACGAGCTCCCCGATCTCCCGGCCGCGCCAGCGGAGAGGAAGCCGAACGGCGTGCGCGCCGGCGCGGCCCTCGGGCCACGCGATGCGACCGTCTTCCAGCACGACGGCGGCGCCCGTGGCATGCAGCGACTCGACCGTCGTCCGGACGATCGCCTCGAGCGACTCCTCGAGGTACAGCGACTCGGAGACGGCCTCCGAGATCCGGGCCAGGGCCTCGAGCTCGTCCACCCGCCTGCGTGCCTGGGCGTAGAGCTTCGCGTGCTCGATCGACTGGCCGACCTGCGACGCGATCGACGTCAGGAGCCCGATCTCCGCGTCGGTGAAGGCCCGGGGCTCGCGCGTGCGGACGTTGAGCGCCCCCTCGAGCACCTCCCGGGCGAGGATCGGCACGGCCAGAATCGACTCGTACTCGTCCTCGCGCAGGTTCGGGAAGGCCTTGAAGCGTGGGTCGAGGTGCGCACCCGCCGGGATCATGATCGGCCTGCGCTCGGCGGCCGCGACGCCGGTGATCCCGACGCCGCTCGCATCCGCGGGGCGCTCGTCGCGTCCTCGATGCGCGTCCCGTGGGTCGCGCGGAGGACGAGCTCGTCGGAGCGCTCGTCGTAGAGGTAGACGAAGCACGCGTCCGTCGCGAGCGCGGCAGCGACCTCGTGCGCGATCGCCTCCAGCACCTCCTGGAGGTCGAGCGACGAGTTGACGACCTCCGTGGTGCGGGTCAGGAGCGCCAGGTGGCGGGCCGCCTCCTTCATGCGCAGTCAGTCAGCGTCGTCAGCACGACCGCGCCGAGGGCGGGCACGGCGATGGTCAGCCCGAAGTTGAACCATCCGACGAGGACCAGGCGCCGCCTGGTCGCCGGGGCCGTCGGGTTGCGCTCGCGGAGCTCGCGCTGCAGGCGCGGGCCGAGCACGTAGTCGTGCAGCAGGCCGCCGACGACGAGCAGAGCCACGAGGACGGACTTCACGATCAACGTCCGGTCGAAGTCGGTGTCGAGCGCGGCCCGGTTCAGGCCGCCGTGTCGCTCGGTGAGCCAGAGCCCGGACAGGATCGCGACCGCCATCGCGCTCCATCCGATGGGGCGCCAGCGCCGCCCGAGCGTGCGCATCGCGGTCGCGCGGGCCTCGCCCTCGAGCTGCCGGATCGCCGGGACGCCGACGAAGACCAGCGCCACCGTCCCGCCGACCCACACCGAGGCGGAGAGCACGTGGAGGATGCGCAGTACCGTGAGCACGGTCGCTCAGGCTACGGATTTCCACCGAGGCATCAGGAGCCTGGCGGCGGTTACGGTCGGGCATGGCGCGCGACTGGGCGCTCTTCCTCCACCTCCTCGGTGTCCTCCTCTTCGTCGGCGGGAGCGTCGGGGTGACCGCCTTGCGGCTGCTTGCGATCGGCAAGGAGCGGCCGTCGGAGAGCGCGCTCCTCCTCCGCAGCGTCCGCCCGCTGGTGCCGCTCGTCGGGCTCGGGCTGCTGCTGACGGTCGGTGCGGGCGCGTGGCTCGCGCACGAGCTCGGGGTGCCGTACGACTCGGGCTGGCTGCTCTGGACCTATGCGCTCGTGGCATGGCTCGCGGTGGTCGGGGCGTTCGCGGGAAGGCTCGACCGGAGGACGCGAGAGCTTGCGGAGCGCGTCGCAAGCGAGGGCGACCGTCCGTCGGAGGACCTCGCTCGGCGACTGCGCGACCCCGTGGCGCTGACCCTCGACGCCTCGATGCTCGTCGCGACGATCGCGATCGTCGCCCTGATGGTCTGGAAGCCCTGACCGGCGACGCATGAAGCCGAGAACGACCACGGGCCCCCACCGGGGACCCGCGATCGGCCGTCAGACACAGACGTCGCCGCTCGCCTTGCGGCTCGGCCTGCAGCCCAGATCATGCGCCATCGGCCGGTCGATGTCCAGTGATCCGGGGGATGCTTCGGTTTACGTCGGCCGCTGTCTCTTCTCGTGATTCGGCCGCCGTGTTCGGTTGGTCGGTGCGCGAGGCCGCTTTGCCGGCCGGGAGGCCGGCCACGGATGACCCGTGCGGAGCCGAAAGGAGGGGCTCGCGGGGGAACCATGGGTTCCCCCGCGATCCGCGATCGCTAGAGCGCACTCAGGTAGCGCTGCTTCTCCCACTCCGAGACCTGGATGCGGTACTCGTTCCACTCGCGCCGCTTCAGCTCGACGTAGCGCGGGAAGATGTGCTCTCCGAGCGCACGCTGCATCAGCTCGGAGCCGGCGAGCTCCTCGGCGGCCTCGCCGAGCGAGCCCGGAGCGCGACGATGCCACGCTCGTCCCGCTCCGCCTCGGAGAGCCGATAGAGGTTCGTCGTCATCTCGTCCGGGAGCTCGTAGCCGCGCTCGATCCCCTCGAGGCCCGCGTGCAGCAGCGCCGCGAACGCCAGGTACGGGTTGCAGGCAGGGTCGGGGCAGCGGATCTCGGCCCGCGTCGCCTGCTCGGCGCCCGGCTTGTAGAGCGGGATCCGGATCAGCGCCGAGCGGTTGCGCTGCGACCACGCGACGTAGACCGGCGCCTCGAACCCGGGGACGAGCCGCTTGTACGAGTTGACCCACTGCGCCAGCACGGCGGACATCTCGCGGGCGTGGACGAGCAGGCCCGCGATGAACGACTTCGCCGTCTGGACAGGTGGTGCGGGTCCTTCGCGTCGAAGAACTGGTTGCGCCTGTTCTTGAAGAGCGACATGTGCGTGTGCATCCCCGAGCTGTTCTCGCCGAAGAGCGGCTTCGGCATGAACGTCGCGTAGTAGCCGTGCCAGGCCGCGACCTCCTTCACGATCATCCGGTACGTGATCGTGTGGTCGGCCATCGCGAGCGCGTCCGCGTAGCGCATGTCGATCTCGTGCTGCGACGGCGCGACCTCGTGGTGGTGATACTCGATCGGGATCCCGACCGACTCGAGCGCGTGGATCGTGTCGTTGCGAACCTCGGTCGCCGCGTCCTGCGCCGTCATCGCGAAGTAGCCGCCCTCGTCGAGCGTCTTCGTGTCGTTGTCGTCCTCGAAGAGGAAGTACTCGAGCTCCGGGCCGACGTTGAACGCGTCGAAGCCGAGCCCCTGCATCCGGTCGAGCGCGGCGCGCAGCACGAAGCGAGGGTCGCCTTCGTACGGCGTGCCGTCGGGCTTGACGACGTCGCAGATCAGGCGCGCGACCTTCGCCCCGATCTCGTGACCGTGCTCGTCGATCGGCCTGGGCATCACCTGGAACGTGGCGGGATCGGGAATCGCGACCATGTCCGACTCCTCGATCGCGTTGAAGCCCGTGATGGACGAGCCGTCGAAGCCCATCCCGTCGTCGAGCGCCCCCTCCATCTCGAACGGCGTCACGGCGAAGGACTTCAGGTGCCCCTCGAGGTCCGTGAACCAGAAGAGGATGTGCTCGATCTCCTCGTCGCGCAGACGCTTCAGCACCGCCCGGCGCGAGGCGACGCTCGAGGTCGCGCGGTCCTTCGACTTCACCATCGTGGAGCGACTCGACGTCGCGCTCGCTCTCGCTCGTGCCATGGTTCTCCTCCCTGTGAACGCAAAAAGCCCCGGACACGGCTGACCCGCGCCCGAGGCCCCGTTGCCTCGAAGACAGGCGGGACAGTACCACCCGGGCCGGAAGCACGTCGCGCGCCACGGGACGACGACGGCGAGGCGGCGGTTCCCGTTTCGTCCCGCCGACAGGAGTGGTAGGGTCCTGGCCTTCCGTTCCTGCCGGCACGTCGCCGACGCCACGCATGCCCCCCCATGCAAAGCGCCCGAAACCCCCAACGGAAGCCCCACGCGGTGCGTGATCGTCCCGCTGCGGCCATCGTCCCCGACCAAGGGGGCCCTGTTCGCGCATGAGAGAGCAGGCGCTCGTCGAGCAGACCCTCTATCTGCCGAGGCGTGAGGCCAGGCGCTGGCGCCACACTCCGCTCGAACAGGAGGACCTCGTCGCCGACGGCTACCTCGCCCTCGCCAAGGCGGCGCGCAAGTACGACCCCTCGTTCGGCGTGCCGTTCCCCGCGTTCGCGACGCCCTACGTCCGCGGCGCGATCGTCGACACGGTCCGGACCCGCGCGCGGCGAAACAGGCTCCGCGAGGGCGTCTACGCGGACGTGGTCGGCTTCTCCGACCTCACACCGGGACAGGAGAGGGACGACCGCGCCTACGAGCCCTCCGACCCCGGGCCGGGGCCGGAGGACACCGTCGAGAGCATGGAGAGGCTGCGCGTCCTCGCCACCCTCCCCGAGCGGGAGCGGATCGCCCTCATCCGCACGATCGTCGACGGGGACGCCGCGACGGACGTCGCCGACGACCTCGGCGTGACGCCGAACCGCGTCTATCAGCTCGTCCAGCACGGCTCGGCCCGGCTCCGGAGGCGCGCCGCATGACCTCGCTGCTCGCGGAGATCCTCGAGGGCGAGCCTCTCACCGAGCGTGAGACCGAGATCCTCGAGGGCGTTGCCGAGGGCGAGACCGCCGTGCAGACCGGCCGGAGGCTCTACCTCTCGTCGGAGACGGTCAAGGGCTACCGGAAGCGCGTGATCGCCAAGCTCGGCGCTCGGAACGCGCCGCACGCGGTCGCCGTCGCGATTCGCCGCGGACTGCTCCCGCTGTCACCTTCGGGGATGCAGCGGCCGATACCGGTGCAGATCAGAGCCCAAGCCGGCCGAGCGGAGCGCTCACGCTGACGCTCACGCTCCGGTACGTGTAGCCGAGCCGCTCGTTCAGCGCGCGCATCCCCTCGTTGCCGCGCTGCGTCCACGTGACGATCTCGCGGATCCCGTGCTCGGCCGCCCACGCGAGCTCGGCCCGCTTGAGCACCTCGGCGAGACCACGGCGACGCCAGCCGCGTCGGACGACGGTGAGCCCGTCCTCCGCCTTCGCCGGATCCGGGAGGCCGCAGAGGCCCGAGTAGCCGACCACCGCGTCGTCGCGCAGTGCCGCGAAAGAGCCCCCGGGAAGTGTCGCCTCTTCGGCGAGCCACTCGTCGAGGGAGATCGTCACGTGCGTCGAGGTCGCCATGTCCGCATATCCCTCGACGGCGAGGTCGTACGTCGCGGCGAGCAGCTCGGGCCGCTCCGCGATCGTGACGAGCTCGATGCCGTCGGGCGGACGCGGCCTGGGCTCCTCGCCCACGGTCTTGACCTGCTCGACCTGGCGGTCGACCTCCTCGAACGCGAAGCGAGAGGCGAACGCGAGCGAGCCGACGTCGTTCCCGTCGACGTGCGACGACGCGGTCTCGAACCCGCAGGCCGCGAGATGTCCGGCGAGCTCCCGCAGGAGGGCCGTGCCGACGCCCTGCCGCCGAGCCTCGGGCAGCACCCGGGGAGAGAGAAACCCACGCCCCGGCGAGTCGGAAGGCCCGGCGAACCCGCAGCCGACGACCGCCCCACCCGCAACGGCGAGGGTGTAGAGCCGCCGCGGGTCGCGCGCCCGCCGCTCACGTTGCTGCTCGACGGTGATCGGGTCGTCGGGTGTGACTGCGTTCCAGGTCTCGACGTACGTGTCGAGATCGCCGTCCGCGGGCCGGACGACGATCATCCCGCGTCTCCGCCCCCGGGCGCGCGGACGCCGCTCCGCGTCGTGGCGGATGGTCTCCTCGACCTCCTCGCAGAGGCGCCTCGAACCGGATCCATGCGGGAGCGGCTCGTATCCGAGCTTGTCGTTCACGGCCCGCATGGGTGCGTTCGCGTCCTGGGTCGAGGTCTGGAGCTCGCGGTAGCCGTTGCGCGAGGCCCAGGCGATCTGGGCTTGCTTGAGGGCGGTGGCGACGCCGCGGTTCCGGTGGCCGGCGGCGACGAACGTGAGCCCGTGCTCGGCGAGGTGAGGATCTGCCGCACGGCGCACGAGGCCCGAGAACCCGATCACCCGACCCTCGGCGAGGGCGACGAGCGTGCCGCCCGGCAGCACGTCGGGGCCGGTCGCGTCCTCCTCGACCCAGCGCTCGAACGACAGGCATCTCCAGGGGCGCGTGCATCGGCATCTCGGGGAGCGTCTCCCTCGCGAGCGCGTACGTGTCGCGCAGCAGGTCGGTCCGGGTCTGGAGCTCGACGAGCTCCACTCCCTCGGGGACCTCGGCGTCGGGCTCGTCGGGCCCGACGCGGCGCGAGATCTCGAGCTCTCGCAGCACCTCCCGGAGGCCGAATCGCGCGGCGAACGCCTCGCCTGCCTCGTCGCCCTCCTCGACCCCGGCCGCGAGGACGTCGCTCCCGTGCTCTCGGGCCGCGACGACGATGCGCTCGAGGAACGCGCGGCCGAGCCCCCGGCGACGGTGCTCGGGCAGGACGACGTTGCCCATGTACGTGCGGCCTGGCAGGTCGGAGCGGATGGCGGCGGCGCAGCCGGCGACCGCCCAGTCGATCCGGCCGACGAGGCGCAGGTCGTCGGGCCGCCGTGCGCGGCTCCGCTCCAGCTCGTCCGGGGTGATCGGGTAGCGCGGGACGACGGCGTTCCAGAGGGCCGCATACGCCTCGTGCCCCGCCCGGTCCCCCGGAGGGAGCTCCGCGATCTCGAGCTCGACGTCCATCGTCGCTCCTACCCGGATCGTTTCAGCTTTCCGTGCCGCTTGGCGTACACCTCGCCGCGGTTGAAGATCGCGAGGCCGAGCGGGATGCTCGCAGCGCCGATCACGAGGAGCGGCCAGATGTCGTGCCACAGCGAGCCGAGCGACGCGCCGTCCAGGATCGAGGCGCGGATCCCGTCGAGCGCATAGGTCGCCGGCGAGATCGTCGAGAGCCACTGCATCCACTCCGGCAGCACCTCGACCGGGTAGTAGACGCCCGAGACGACGAGCAGCATGCCCTGGGCGACGAAGCCGAGCTGCGCGCCCTTCTCGGGCGAGATGAGCGGGAGCACGGCCGTCATCATCCCGATCCCGAAGAACGAGATCGACGCGACGACGAGGATCACGAGCGCGGCCAGGAAGTTTGCATCCTCGAACTGGAGCCCGAAGAACGCGGCGACGACCGCGAACAGGAGGATCGCCCGCACCAGGCCGTAGAGCACCGCGAAGACCCCGGAGCCGCCGAGGTGCATTGCCCGCGAGAGCGGCGCCATGAACGTGTACTCGATCGTCCCCTCCCAGCGCTCCCACGCGACCGTCTCGGTGAGGAACTCGAAGATGATCCCGAGATACGCCCAGACGACGGCTCCGATCAGCAGCGTCGCCGTCGCCCGGTCGACGTCGATCTGCCCGCCGCTCGCCTCGATCCCCTCCGCGATGAAGACGATCGTGAGCGTGTTCGCCACGGTCCAGACGAAGAACGCGACGTCCCAGTAGATGTAGCGGCGCGTGAGGTAGACGTTGCGCTCGACGACGCCGGCGAGGCCGATCAGCTCGTGCCTGAGGCTGAGGGCGACGGCTCTCATGCGAGCACCTTTCGTTCCTCCGCGTCCACCTCGTCCTCCTCGTCCTCGAAGCCGCGCCCGGTGGCCGCGAAGAACGCGTCCTCGAGCGTCTCCGCGCCGAAGCGCTCCCGGAGCGCGTCGGCGGGCTCGAGCGCGAGCAGCCGGCCGCGATCGAGGATCCCGACCCGCTCGGCGAGCGACTCGGCCTCGTCGAGGTCGTGGGTGCAGAGCAGGATCGTCGAGTCGTGGACCGCCCGCATCTCGCGGATGAAGTCCTGCACCTCGAGCTTCGAGCGCGGGTCGAGGCCGGTCGTCGGCTCGTCCAGCAGGAGCAGGACCGGCGAGGTGAGGAGCGCCCGCGCCAGCGCGACCTTCTGCTGCATTCCGCGCGAGAGGTTCTCCATCGGCTCGGTGCGCCGCTCGGCCGGGAAGCCGACCCGCTCGAGGATCAGCGGGATCTGCTCCGTCGTCTCCGACGGCGTCATGCCGTAGAAGCGCGCCGCGTAGTGGAGGTTCTCCGAGGGCGACATCTTCTTGAAGAAGCTCGCCTCGACCGAGACGCGGTTGACGAGGCGCCGGACGGCCTTCCCGTCACGGACGACGTCGTAGCCGAACACGCTCGCGCTGCCCCCGTCGGGCAGGAGCAGCGTCGAGAGCAGCCGGACGAGCGTCGACTTCCCCGAGCCGTTCTGACCCAGGATCGCGACGCATTCGCCCCGCGCAATCTCGAGCGAGACGTCGTCGAGCGCCGCGACGCGGCGCTTGCCGCGCTTCCTGTCCTTGCGGACGAACTCCTTGCGCAGGTCGCGGGCCTCGACGGCGAGCGCGTCGGGCGGAACGGGCGACAACTCCTTCACGATGATGCTCTCCCTTCGAACGGCGGTATCAGGACGTGCAGAAAAAGGCACCGCGCCAGGCGGGCCACGGCAACGGGTGTCCTAGATACGAGCGAGCAACATCTCGCGCCGAGGGTAACACCGTGATCGGCGCGGCGCCAGTACGGAGAACCGCACCACACGTGTCCGCCGAGCAGGATGCCGCCGAGCGGAATCCTGCCGCTCGAATCCCCGCCTGAAGGCGGGGCCAACCCCTGGAGGCGTCGGCTGCGCCGCCGCAACCGCCTCCTCTCCCCGGTTGACCCGCACCGGTGGGGGCCTTGCCACTTGCGGGACCCGCCGGACGATTCTCTAAGGTGGGGCGCAGGCGGGGACGACGTCGATCCCGCCGCAGGCAATGGAGCCTCATCTCTCCCCGCGGAGAGGTGGGGCTTTTTTCGTTGGACCGACGAGAGGAGCTGGCGGTGAGACAGAGAGCTGCAGCGCCCGCCGAGACGCCGGCGCCGACGCGCCGGAGCGCGCGTCATTTCCGGCCGGGGACGAGGGTTCCGGCAGTCCGGCGGCGCGTCGCCCTCGCGGCAAGGCCGCGGGCCCGGAGGGAGGTGGGCTCGCCGTGATGAAGGTCGAGGCGGTTGTCGTCCGCGACCGTGTGGAGACCGTGATGGAGGCGGTGGAGGAGCACACCGGGCACGTCGGCGTGACCGTGGTGGAGGCGGTCGGCCACGGCCGCGAGAAGGGGATCACGCACGAGTACCGCGGCAGGGTGTTCGAGTCCCGCTTTCTCCCCAAGGCGCACCTCACTTTCGTCGTCCGCGACGAGATCGCGGAGGACGTGATCGAGGCGATCGTCGACGCAGCGAAGACGGGCCACGTCAACGGCGACGGGATCTGCTGGATGTCCCAGATCACCAGCGTGACCCACAACAGAACCGGCCAGCGGCTGGAGGAGGTGGAGGTGCGTGCGTGAACCGATGGTTCCCCCACGTGCCCCCTCCTTCCCTCTACCGCATGGAAGGAGCCGCACCTCGGCTCCCGCCGGGCGCTCTTTCGGGGCCCCGGGAAGTGCTCAGCACTTCCCGGGGTTGAAAGCCCGGCTCCGCCGGCGATCGGGCGTGCACGGGTCAACCGACTCGGCGCTGCGCGACCGCCACTGAGGCAGCCCGGCGCGCGTGCAACCACCGGCCTGACCCGCGAAACCGAAACGGAGGTGATTGGATGAGCAACGAAGAGCTCGGCCTGGCGGCGAGCACGCTCTGGGTCGTGATCGCGGCCGTCTTCGTCCTCTTCATGCAGGCGGGCTTCGCGTTCCTCGAGGCCGGCCTGACACGGATGAAGAACGTTGGCCACATCGCAGCGAAGAACGCCCTCGTGCTCGGCATCGCCGCGATCACCTACTACCTCGTCGGCTTCGGGATGGCGTTCGGCGACGGTGGGAACGGGCTCGTGGGAGGCTCGGGGCTCGTGCCCTCCGTGGACGACCTGCTCGCCGTCGGAACGGAGCCGTTCTCGTGGTTCGGGGCGATCCCGGGCGGGGCCGCGCTCCTGTTCCAGACGGCGTTCGCGGCGGTCTCGCTGGCGATCGTCTGGGGCGCGATGGCGGAACGCGCACGGCTCTGGGTGTACATCGTCTTCGGCGTGGCCTACACGTTGATCTACTCCGTCGTCTCCCACTGGATCTGGAGCGGCGACGGGTGGCTCTTCGCCAAGGGCATGCAGGACTTCGCCGGCTCGACCGTCGTCCACTACCAGGGGGCGCTCGCCGGGCTCGCCGGCGCGCTGCTGCTCGGCCCGCGCATCGGCAAGTTCGTGGGCGGCAGGCCGCAGGCGATCCCCGGCCACAACATGGCCTACACGACGCTCGGGGTGTTCATCCTCTGGTTCGGCTGGTTCGGCTTCAACCCGGGCTCCACGCTGAGCGTCGACTACGGGGGCGTCGGCTTCTTCGCCTATGTCGCCCTGAACACGAACCTCGCGGCGGCTGCCGGCGTGATCGGCGCCATGGTCACGGCGTGGATCGTGATCCGGAAGCCCGACCTCTCGATGATGCTGAACGGCGCGATCGGCGCACTCGTCGCGATCACTGCGGCATGCGCCTTCGTCGCCCCGTGGGCGGCGATCGTCATCGGACTCGTGGCAGGCGCGATCGTCGTCCTCGGCGTGCTGCTCGTGGAGCGGGTCGGGATCGACGACCCGGTCGGCGCCCTGGCCGCGCACGGGATGGCCGGTGTCTGGGGGACGCTGTCGCTCGGGTTCCTGACCGTGCCCAAGCTCGCCGAGTCTCTCGAGTGGGGCGGTGCCGGGCTCCTGTACGGCGGCGGGCTCCACCAGCTCGGCGTCCAGGTACTCGGCCTCCTCGCGGTCGGCGCATTCACGTTCAGCGCCTCCTTCCTGATCCTCTGGGCGATGAAGGCCACGGTCGGGATCCGCGCGGAGCCGTCCGTCGAGGCGGCCGGGCTCGACGTCTCCGAGCACGGCATGTGGGGCTACCCCGAGTTCTACATCCCGGTCCCGGGCGGGTACGGGACGGAGCACCACGGCCACCACGTCGTCACTCCCCCGAGGGAGGCCGCCGCCCGCGGCGCCCCCGGCGCCGGCGACGGGCTGACCGCGAGAACGCGGGGATCCGCTTCTGCGGATCCCCGCGTCCAGTAGAGCGATCGGACGGAAGGGTTTGGGTGACGTGGTCTTGCGGCGGCGAGAGCCGACGCCTTCAGGGACGTGCCCCGCCGCAAGGGCGGGGATCCCGCGGCGGGGATCCGCTTCTGCGGATCCCCGCCTTGCGGACAAGTCAGCGGAGCTCGTAGGTCACGCTGACCGTCGCGGTCGTCTCCTGCGGGCCGGAGACGACGGGAGTCGAGTCCTCGGCCGCAGCTGACCGTGCGTACATGGGCGCCTCGGGGGTCCCCCCTCCGTCATCGCGGTGACGCGCCCGAGCCCGCGGCCAGCGGCCTTGGCGAGGATCGCGGCCCGGCCCTCCGCGTCGGAGACGGCCTTCTCGAGCGCCTGGCGGTAGAGCGCTTCGGCGTCCGAGCGCGAGAGTGACGGCCCGTAGATCGTGTTGGCACCCGCGGCCACCGCGGCGTCGATCAACGCCCCCGCGCCCGCGAGCGTCGTCTCGGCCGAAGCGACGTTCGACGCCACGAAGCCGTTCGGCTGACCGTTGTCGTCGAAAGCCGTCGAGAGCGAGACCGTCTGCGTGGTCACGTCCTTCCCTCCCCGCGCCCGAAGGGCGTCGAGCACCTTCTGCATCGCGGCGCCGTTGGCGGAGAGGGCTGCTCTCGCCGTGGCGGCCCTGGTCTCGACGCCGGCGGAGACCTCGGCACGGTCGGGGACGGCCGTGACGCTGCCGGTTCCGCTCACCGTCACCGTGTCCACCGTGGCGGGCGGATCGACGGCAGAAGCTCCCTCGGGGCGTAGGGCCCCTGCCAGCGCGGCCGCGGCGAGCAGCAGCCCCGCGGCGAGTGCGATGCGTTTCATGTGATGTGGCCTCCGGTCGGGTTTGCACGAGATACGCCGCCGGAGGCGCCGGGCGTCACAGGCCGGCGCGGGGCCCGCTCAGCGGGCCGCGCCGAAGCGCCTGCGGGCGGCGGTGATCGCGTCGCGGACCCCGCCGGGGCCGGGTGCCCCCCGGGCGGCGACGCTGTCGGCAGCCGTCGTTCCGCTCGAGAAGGAGCCGTCGCGAACCGATGCCGCCACCTGCTCGTGCGCGTCCCGGAACGGGACCCCGCCCCGGACGAGATCCTCCGCGACGTCCGTCGCCAGCAGCAACGGATCGTCGACGGCGGCTGTCAGCCGCTCCCTGATCCGCCGCGAGCCCGCTCACGAGCACCGTCATCCCCCGCAGTGACGTCCTGACGTCGCGTCGGGCGTCGAACACGGGCGCCTTGTCCTCCTGGAGATCTCGGTCGTATGCGAGAGGCAGCCCCTTGAGGACGGCGAGCAGGCCGGCGAGACGCCCGAGCGCGGTGCCCGCCTTGCCGCGCACGAGCTCGGCGACGTCGGGGTTGAGCTTCTGGGGCATCATCGACGATCCGGTGGAGGCGCTCTCGGGCAGCGTGAGGAAGCCGAACTCGGAGGTCGACCAGATGACGACCTCCTCGCCGATCCGGGAGAGGTGCTGCGCCAGCATCGCCGCCGCGTAGAGATAGTCGAGCGCGAAGTCGCGGTCGGCCACCGCGTCGATCGAGTTCCGCATCTGGCCCACGGGCGGGTCGAGCCCGAGGGTCGAGCCCGCGAGCGCGCCCGCACCGAGCGGGCTCGCCGCGGCCGCGTCGCTCGCCGCTGTCGAACCGCGTGCGGTCGCGGTCGAGCATCTCGACCCAGGCGAGCAGGTGGTGACCGAGCGTCACCGGCTGACCGCGTTGGAGGTGCGTGTAGCCGGGCATCAGCGTGTCGGCCTCCGCCTCGGCGAACGAGAGCGTGACGAGCGCGAGCGCGTCGATCTCCTCACGCGCTTCGGCGCAGGCGTCGCGCACGTACAAGCGCAGCGCCGCCGCGACCTGATCGTTGCGCGAACGTCCTGCGTGGATCTTCCGCCCCACCGGCCCGAGCAGCCGCTCGATCGCCGAGTGCACGTCCTCGTCGTCCGCGAGGATCGCCGACGGGTCCTGCGCGATCTCGGCGAGCCGCTCCTCGATCTCTGCCAGCTCGTCGGCCTCGAGCAGCCCTGCGCCGTGGAGACGAGCCGCGTGCTCCGCCGTCGCCTCGCAGTCGTACGGGAGCAGCTCCGCGTCGTTCGCGCGTAGGAGCTCCCAGACGGCGGGATCGAGGGCAGCGCCGACGCGGCCTGACCAGAGGGGCACGGCCCCGATTCTGTCGAATCGCGCCTGTCCCCGCTCGCGGGCGGCGCGGCCACCGCCGGTCACCGGCAGCTCGTCATACGGGATAGAGTTGCCGTATGACGATGCTGAGCTTCAGGGTCTCCCCCGACGACGCCGCTGCGGCGCAGGGCTGGGCCGAACGGCTGGGGATCGAGCGATCGGAGCTCCTCCGCGAGGCGCTCCGCCTGCATCTGGTTCGGCTCGCGAGCGAAGACGACGTCGCCGCCGGGGTCGCATTCCCGCACGAGGAGGGAGACCGGGCGCTGGCCGAGATCGCCGACTGGGGGCCGGCCGAGGACTGGTCGGACTGGGCCGATGCACCGGGGTGAGATCTGGTTCGCGGCGACACCGGGCGGCGACCGCCCCGTGCTCGTCCTCACCCGCGACCCCGTCGCGGAGCGGATCGGAAGCGTCGTCGTGGCGACGTTGACGCGTACCGTGCGCGGCCTCGTCTCGGAGCTCGAGCTCACGCCGGAGCACGACGGCGTCCCGACACCCTGCGTCGTCAACTTCGACAACCTCCACACGATCGAGCGGAGTAGGCTGCGCCGGCACGTGGCGACGCTCTCGCCTCCCCGCATGGCGCATGCGTGCCGTGTGCTGAACGACGCGCTCGGGTGTTGACGCGCACTCACGACGGGCCGCGACACCATCCATCGGCTCCTCGCGACCGAGGTCGCGCTCGACACGTCGGGGCACGAGGAATCTCCGCTTCGAGCTTTGGGCCGGCCCTTCTCGGCACAGGGCCGTCGTCGACAAACGCCGGGGGCCGGCTCGCGCCGGCCCCTCGGGGTACCTCCAGGAGAACCGCGAAGCGGGTCTCCCTACATCATCCCGCCCATGCCGCCCATGTCGGGCATGCCCGCGCCGGCGCCTGCCTTCTCGGGGGCCTCGGCGACGATCGCCTCGGTCGTGAGGATGTTCTTCGCGATCGACGCGGCGTTCTGCAGCGCCGAGCGCGTCACCATCGTCGGGTCGATGATCCCGGCCTTGACGAGATCCTCGACCTCGCCGGTGTCGACGTTCAGGCCGTGGCCCTTCTTGGCCGAGCGGACCTGGTTGACGACGACCGAGCCCTCGAGGCCCGCGTTGTACGGCGAGCTGCCGAAGCGGCTCCTCGAGCGAGCGGAGGATGATCGACGAACCGGTCTTCTCGTCGCCCTCGAGCGTCTCGAAGCCCTTCTTCACCGTGTCCGCAGCGTTCAGGAGCGCGACGCCGCCACCCGCGACGATGCCCTCCTCGAGGGCCGCCCGGGTCGCCTGCAGCGCGTCCTCGACGCGGTGCTTCTTCTCCTTCATCTCGGTCTCGGTCGCAGCACCGACCTTGATCACCGCGACGCCGCCGGACAGCTTCGCGAGGCGCTCCTGGAGCTTCTCGCGGTCGAAGTCCGAGTCGGTCGTCTCGATCTCCGACTTGAGCTGCTTGATGCGGCCCTTGATCGCCTCGGAGTCGCCGGCCCCGTCCACGATCGTGGTCGAGTCCTTGTCGATGACGATCTTGCGGGCACGGCCGAGCTGCGAGAGCTTCGTGTTCTCGAGCTTGAGGCCCATCTCCTCGGTGATCACCTCGCCGCCGGTGAGGATCGCGATGTCCTCGAGCATCCGCTTGCGGCGGTCACCGAAGCCCGGCGCCTTGACGGCGACGGCGGTGAAGACGCCGCGGAGCTTGTTGACGACGACGGTCGCGAGGGCCTCGCCCTCGACGTCCTCGGCGACGACGAGCAGCGGCTTGCCGGCCTGGATGACCTGCTCGAGCACCGGCAGCAGATCCTTGACCGCGCCGACCTTCTGGTTCGCGATCAGGACGTACGGCTCGTCGAGCACGGCCTCCATGCGCTCGGCGTCGGTGATCATGTACGGCGACAGGTAGCCCTTGTCGAACTGCATGCCCTCCGTGAACTCGAGGTCGAGGCCGAAGGTCTGGCCCTCCTCGACGTTCACGACGCCGTCCTTGCCGACCTTCTCGATCGCGTCCGCGATCACGTCGCCGATCTCGCGCTCGCGCGACGAGATGGTGGCGACCCGGGCGATGTCCTCCTTGCCGGACACCTCGACGGACTGCTTCTTGAGGTCCTCGACGACCCTCTCGACGGCCTGCTCGATGCCGCGCTTGAGGCCCATCGGGTTGGCGCCCGCCGCGACGTTCTTGAGGCCCTCGCGGACGATCGCCTGGGCGAGCACCGTCGCGGTCGTCGTGCCGTCACCGGCGACGTCGTTGGTCGCCGTGGCGACCTCGCGGACGAGCTGTGCGCCCTGGTTCTCGAACGGGTCCTCGACCTCGATCTCGCGGGCGATGGTGACGCCGTCGTTCGTGATCGTCGGCGCGCCGAACTTCTTGTCGAGGACGACGTAGCGGCCCTTGGGGCCGAGCGTCACCTTGACCGCGTCGGCGAGGGTGTTGACCCCCCGCTCGAGCGCGCGGCGCGCGTCCTCGTTGAACTTGAGCTCCTTGTGAGCCATGCGTGTTCCTCCTGAGCGAACGAGCTAGGCGGCGGCGCCGGCGAGCTTGCGCTTGCCCTTGCCGCCTGTGGTTACGACCTTCGCGAGCACATCCGATTCGCGCAGGATCAGGACCTCGTCGGTGCCGAGCTTGATCTCGGTGCCGCCGTACTTGGAGAAGATGATCTCGTCACCCTCCTCCACGTCCATCTTGATGTACTCCCCGTCCTCGTCCCGCGGGCCGGGACCGACGGCCAGGATCTTGCCGCGCTGCGGCTTCTCCCTCGCCGTGTCGGGCAGCACGATGCCGCTTGCCGTGACGTCCTCCTCGTCGAGGACTTCGACGATCAGGCGGTCACCAAGGGGCTGCAGATTCATTCGATGTGCCTCCCTGAGAGATCGAGTTGTTCTTACGACCGTCTGGCACTCCTAGTAGGAGAGTGCCGACAACGCGTGTTATAGCAGGTTCTCGCGGTGCCTGCGACGGATGATCTCAGTCTGCTCGGCTCAGATTTCGCGACCGGGCGGCCAGCGGTCAGAATCGTGGGGTGCGACGCGAGTTCTCCGCCGGTGGAGTGGTCGTCCGCCGGATGCGCGGGCGGTGGTGGCTCGCGGTCGTCCGTCCCCGGCGCGATGACGCGTCGTCCCCAGGTCTGGGCGCTCCCGAAGGGCCTCATCGACGCCGGCGAGCGGGGCGTCGAGACCGCCCTGCGCGAGGTCTACGAGGAGACCGGCCTGCGCGCCGTGCCCGACCGGAAGCTCGGCGACGTCCGCTACGTCTACACGTGGGAGGGCGAGCGCGTCTTCAAGGTCGTCTCGTTCTTCCTGCTCCGCGCGAGCGGGGGGCGCATCGGAGAGCTGCCGGCCGGGATGGAGATCGAGGTCGCCGAGGCCCGCTGGGTGCCGCTCGCGGACGCACCGCGCGTGCTCGCGTACAGCGGGAGAGCGGGAGATGGCCGCGAAGGCGGCGGATCTGCTCGAGGAGGGTTCCTCCTAGCTGCACGACCCGATAGGCTCGCGCGGTGCCGACGTTCGCGCTGAACTTCTACTCACCGATCGTCGCCGACCAGCTCCGCACCGGCCGCAAGACGGCGACGATCCGGCTCGGCGACAAGTCGTCGAAGTACCGCAAGGGAATGATCGTGACCGTGCTCGTGGGCGCGCGCTACGGGCAGCGCGAGAAGGTCTTCGACGCCGTGATCGACAAGGTCGACGTGAAGACGCTCGCGCACCTGTCCCCCCGCGAGATCGAGCACGACAACCCGGAGATCCGCCGCGTCGACGAGTTCACCGAGTGGCTCTCGAAGCTCTACAACCGTCCCGTGTCCCACGAGGACACCGTGACGGTGATCCGCTTCTCCCAGATCGTCGGCACCATGTTCTTAGGGACGTGGGGGAACCCATGGTTCCCCCACGAGCCCCCTCCTTCTGCGCGAGCGCACGGCTGGAGCGAGATTGGCCTCCCGGCCGGCAAAGCCGGCCTCCGGCCGCGACCGCTTCCTGCACGGGCCCACAGAGCACGCGTGCCGGCTCCAGCGAGACACCCGCTGGCGCCGCGACGCTCGGCGCGCGTCCGGCGCGCGGCGTCGCTAGCGACCCGGCGCCGGATCGGGCCGCCGAAGAGCTCGTCGGGTCGAAGCGCGGCGCCGCACTCCTCGCACTCCACCTGGAACGCCGAGGGGAGCCGCGCGTCGCAGCCCGGGCACCGCGCCACGAGCGTCGTCGCACACTGAGGGCATTCGGTCGGACGCTCGTCCTCGTGATCCTCGAAGTAGCGGGCGACGTGGCCGCAGGAGGGGCAGAACGCCACCCAGTCGCCGAGCGTGCGGCGGCGCTCCTCCTGGATCCAGTTCGCCGGGACGGTTTCCTCGGCGCGCTCACGTGAGCATCACGCGGGTTGGGCGTCGGCGGGCCTCGGAGGCCGGAGGCCGGCTCTGCCGGCCGAGAGGCCAGGCAGACTGACCGGTGCACAGCCAAAGGAGGGGCCGTGGGGGAACCATGGGTTCCCCCACGCAAGACCCAGTCGCCGAGCGTGCGCCGGCGCTCCTCCTGGATCCAGTTCCGCTGGTCGGCCATGCCTACTTGTACCGCGGCGTCGTCCGGCGCCCTCGCGAGCGCTCGCGCAAGCCCCAAAGAGCCCCCTTTCGGGGCGCGCCGACGGTTTCTGCCGACCTGCCCAACGGGTAGAGTCCACCGCGATCGTCGCCCAGGAAGGGGAGCGTGCCCACATGGCAGTACGCGAGGCCGAGCCGGTCGAGACACTGCAACAGGTGAAGGAGGCGGGCCTCGACCGTGAGGACCTCCTCGGCATGTACCGCAACATGCTCATCACCCGCGCGATCGAGGAGCGCGGCCACATCCTCTACAAGCAGGGGAAGATCCCGGGCTCGTTCTACACGGGCCGCGGCAACGAGGGCTCGGCGGTGGGCGTGGCGACCGCGATGGGGCCGAACGACGTGGGCACCCCGCTCCAGCGCGACATGGGCGTGCACGTGACGCGGGGCGTCGAGGCCTGGCGCGTCTTCGCGCAGTACATGGGCCGCGAGGACGGCCCGACCAGGGGCCGCGACGGGAACATCCACATGGGCGACGCGCGGTTGGGGCTCCACACGATGGTCAGCCACCTGCCGGCGATGCTCCCGGTCGCCGTCGGCATGGGCCTCGCCTTCAAGATCCGGGACGAGAGGCGCGTCGCGGTCGCGTGGTGCGGTGAGGGAGCCGCCGCGCGAGGGGACGCGCACGAGGGGATGAACCTGGCCGGCGTCCGGCGGCTGCCGGTCGTCTTCGTGATCGACAACAACCAGTGGGCCTACTCGACACCGTCCCACCTCGAGTACGCCGTCGACCACCTCGCCGATCGCGCAGCCGGCTACGGCTTCGACGGCGTGGTCGTCGACGGGACCGACGTGCTCGCCGTCTACCGGGAGGCGAAGCGCGCGATCGAGAAGGCGCGCGAGGGAGGTGGGCCGACGCTGATCGAGTCGGTCACGCTGCGCATGGAGGGCCACGCGGTCCACGACGACGCGTTCTACGTCCCCAAGGAGCTGTTCGAGGAATGGGCGAGGCGCGACCCGCATCGAGCGGTTCCGCAGCTGGCTGCGCGACCACGCCGAGCTGACCGACGACGAGGAGGACGAGATCACGAGCGGCGTGAAGCGCCTCCTCAACGACGCCATCCAGCGGGCCGAGGAGTCCCCGCTGCCCGACCCGTCGACGGTGACCGACGGCGTCTTCGCCGACGCCCGACGAGCTCGAGACCCCGCACCACCGGTGAGCGAGCGCGATGGCTGAGAAGACGTACCTCCAGGCGATCAGCGACTCCCTCCGGCAGGAGATGCGGCGCGACCAGCGCGTGTTCGTCCTCGGCGAGGACGTCGGCGTCTACGGCGGCGCGTTCAAGGTCACCCAGGGCTTCCAGGAGGAGTTCGGCGCGAGCCGCGTGCTCGACATGCCGCTCTCCGAGACCGCGATCGTCGCGGGCGCGACCGGCGCGGCGCTGATGGGCATGCGGCCGGTCGCCGAGATGCAGTTCGCGGACTTCGTCTCGTGCGCGTGGGACCACCTCGTCACGGTCGCGGCGAAGCAGCACTACCGCACGGGCACGCCGATCCCGATCGTGCTGCGCCTCCCCTCGGGAGGCGGCTTCTCGGGTGGGCCGTTCCACTCGCAGAACCCGGAGTCGAGCTTCGCGCACATCGCCGGGCCTCAAGGTCGTCTGCCCGGCGACGCCCGAGGACGCGAAGGGCCTGCTCGCAACGGCGATCGAGGATCCCAACCCGGTCCTCTACTTCGAGCACAAGCACCTGTACCGGCGCATCAAGGGCGAGGTGCCCGACGACCGCTACACGACCCCGTTCGGGAAGGCTCGTGTCCACCGCGCGGGGGAGGACATCACGGTCGTCACGTGGGGAGCGATGGTGTACACGGCCGACGACGCGGCCTCGAAGCTCGCCGAGGAGGACGTCTCGGTCGAGGTCGTCGATCTCCGCACGCTGATCCCGTGGGACCGCGAGGCCGTGCTGGCGAGCGTCGAGCGCTGCTCGAAGGTGCTCGTCCTCCACGAGGACACGAAGACCGGCGGGTTCGGGGCCGAGATCGCGGCCACGATCGCGGAGGAGGCGTTCGAGCAGCTCGATGCGCCGGTGCGCCGGATCGCCGCTCCCGACAGCCCGGTGCCGTTCGCCCCGACGCTCGAGAAGGCATACATCCCGCAGGTCGACGACGTCGCGGCTGCTCTGCGCGAGCTGGCCGCGTACTAGGAGGCAGACGACGTGAGCACGGGTACCACTGTCGAGGTCGTGATGCCCCAGATGGGCGTCTCCGTCTCGGAGGGCACCGTCACCCGCTGGCTGAAGCAGCCGGGCGACGACGTCGCCCTCGACGAGCCGCTGCTCGAGATCTCGACCGACAAGGTCGACACCGAGGTCCCGAGCCCCGGTGAAGGCGTCGTCGCCGAGATCCGCGTCCAGGAGGGCGAGACGGTCGAGGTCGGCACCGTGCTCGCGACCATCGCCCCGGCGGGCACGGCGGTCGCAGAGCCGCCCGCGGAGGCCCCTGCCGAGCCGGCGCCGGCCGCCGAGCCGGCGCCCCAGCCGCCTGCTTCCGAGGCAGCCGCGGCCGAGCCCGAGCCCGAGCCCCAGCCCGCCGCCGAGCCGGTGGCGGAGGCCCCGCCGGCGACCGAGCCGCGTAGCCGAGCCGCTCCGGCTGCAGCGCCGACGGGCGAGCCGCACCGCGCCGCAGGAGCAGGCCGTGCCACAGGCCGACGGGAACGGCCGCACGTTCGTGTCGCCGGTCGTCGCCCGGATCGCCGCGCAGCACGGGATCGACCCGAGCGCCGTCCCGGGAACCGGCCAGGGGGGCCGGGTCACGAAGAAGGACATCCTCGCGTTCATCGAGTCCGGCGCCGCGACACCGGCGGCTCCCGAGGCCCCGCCCGCGCCGTCCGCTCCGCCCGCGCCCGTTGCGACGGAGGCCCAGGCCGCACCGGCGCCGCCCGCGGAGGCGGCCGCCCCTGCGCAGCCTGCAGCGCCCGCGGCCCCGCCCGCCGCGGCACCTCCCGCGCCGCCGGCCGCCGTCACCGTCGGCGCCGCAGCACCCGTGCGGGGCGAGCACGAGGAGCCCATGAACGCGATGCGCCGGGGCGTCGCCGAGCACATGCGCCGCTCGCTCGACACCTCCGCGCACGTGACGAGCGCGATCGAGGTCGACATGTCGCGCGTCGTCGCGGCGCGCGAGCGCCTGAAGAAGGAGTACGAGGCGGCGTACGGCGTCAACCCCACCTATCTCGCGTTCGTGACGAAGGCGGCCATCGAGACGCTCAAGGACTGGCCGTGGATCAACGGCGAGATCCGCGGAGACAAGATCGTGACGCGCGCGTACGTGAACCTCGGCATCGCGGTCGCGCTCGAGGACGGCAAGGGCCTCATCGTCCCCGTGATCAGGAACGCGCAGGACCTCAACCTGCTCGGCGTCGCGCGCGCGATCGCCGACCTCGCCGAGCGGGCCCGGACGAAGAAGCTCATGCCCGACGACGTCCAGGGCGGCACGTTCACGATCACGAACCCCGGCGGGTTCGGCACGTTCCACGGCACGCCGATCATCAGCCAGCCGCAGGCCGGGATCCTCGGCACGTACGCCCTCGTGAAGCGCCCGTGGGTCGTGCAGGACGAGCTCGGGCAGGACGTGATCGCGATCAGGCCGTTGATGAACATCACGCTCACGTACGACCACCGGCTCGTCGACGGTGCGTACGCCGGCGGCTTCCTGCGCGACCTCCGCAAGCGCCTCGAGGAGTGGGACGAGGGCTCGGCCTGACAGCCCGATGACGCAGCGGATCATCCCGATGATCGCGTACGAGGACGCCGCGGCGGCGATCGACTGGCTGACCGAGGCGTTCGGCTTCGCGGAGCGTGAGGGACAGCGGTTCACCGACGCGGACGGGACGGTGACCCACGCCGAGCTCGAGCGGGACGGAGCGATCGTCATGCTCGCCACGCCGACCCCCGACTACCAGGGGCCGAAGCGCATCGTGAGGAATGCGAGGCGGCGCGGCGCTGGCAGGACAATCCCTGGGTGATCGACGGCCTCTTCGTCGAGGTCGACGACGTCGACGCCCACCACGCGCAGGCGGCCGCCGCCGGTGCGACGGTGATTCGCCCGCTCGACGACGTTGTCCATACAGGGATGCGGCTCTACACGGCGGAGGATCCCGAGGGCCACCGCTGGATGTTCGGCCAGCGCATCGCGTAGCTACGCTCGAGGTCATGGGCGGCGCGTACCTCCTCGATCTCCCCGGGCTGACCCCGTACCGCGAGGCCCTCGCGCTCCAGCGCTCCCTCGCGGGAGCCGTCTCGCAGGGCGCGATCCCCGACACGGTGATCCTGCTGGAGCACGAGCCGGTGGTCACGCTCGGGCGGCGGACGGACGAGGCCGCAGAGCTCCATCTCCCGGAGGGGATCGAGGTCGACGTGGTCGAGACGGACCGCGGAGGGAAGTCGACCTATCACGGCCCGGGACAGCTCGTCTGCTACCCGATCCTCGACCTGAACCGTCACGGGCGCGACCTCAAGAAGTACGTCCGCGACCTCGAGGAGGCGATCATCGGGACGCTGGGTCGCTTCGACCTGAAGGCGAGAGGATCGACGGGCTGACCGGCGTCTGGCTCCGACCGGCGGCGCCGGGCCCGCGGAAGGTCGCGTCGATCGGCGTCCATGCGTCGCGGTGGGTCACGACGCACGGCTACGCGCTCAACGTCGACCTCGACCCGGCGCCCTTCACGCAGTGGATCACGGCCTGCGGGCTCGAGGACGCGCACTTCACGTCGATGGCGCACGAGCTCGGCCGACCGCTCACGGTCGACGACGTCCGTCCGGCCGCGGCCGAGGCACTCGCCGAGGTCTTCGGCCTCGAGCTCGACGCACTCCCGGCCGAGGACGGAGCGGGGCTCTGGCCCCAGCCCGTCCACGAGAAGCTCTCCCGTACACTGAGCCCGATGCAGACGTCGCTGCCCGTCGCCGAGCGCCCTCGCCGTCCCGAGTGGATGAAGGTCCGCGCGCCGAGTCGCGAAGGGAAGTACTGGGACGTCCGCAAGCTCCTCCACGGCGCGAGCCTCGTCACGGTCTGCGAGGAGGCGCGGTGCCCGAACATCGGCGAGTGCTGGGGACGGGGCACGGCGACCTTCCAGATCCTCGGCGACACCTGCACGCGGGCGTGCCGCTACTGCTACGTCACGTCGGGCAAGCCCGAGCACGCCCCCGACGCGCTCGAGCCGCTCCGGCTGGCCCAGGCAGCCGCGACGATGGGCCTCTCCCACGTCGTCGTGACCTCGGTCGACCGAGACGACCTGCCCGACCGGGGCGCGGGGCACTTCGCCGCCACCATCCGGGCACTCAAGGCGAAGCTGCCGGACTCGCCACGTGGAGGTGCTCACGCCGGACTTCCTCGGGGTCGAGGAGGAGGCGCTCAGCGACGGTGATCGGCGCCCGGCCCGAGGTCTTCAACCACAACATCGAGACCGTCCGCCGCCTGCACCGGCGGATGCGCGGGGCGAAGGCGAGCTACGACGGCGCGCTCTCGCTCCTGCGCCGCGCGAAGGAGGTCGCCGACTACCCGGTGCTGACGAAGTCCGGGATCATCGTCGGCCTCGGCGAGACGAACGACGAGGTCGTCGACACGATGCGCGACCTGCGTGCGCAACGGCGTCGACGTCGTCACGATCGGCCAGTACCTCCAGCCGTCGTCGCATCACGCGAAGATCGACCGCTGGGTGCACCCGGACGAGTTCCGCTGGATGCGCGAGCAGGGCGAGGCGCTCGGCTTCGGCTCGGTGTTCGCCGGGCCGCTCGTCCGCTCGAGCTACCGGGCCGACGAGCAGCGGCACGCCGCCGAGACCGGGCGCGGCGCGGTCGCGTACTGACCCTCGCGGCCGCTCTCGCGCCGACGCGCTAGGCTCGCGCCGATGGGAATCAAGGACACGATTCTTCGGCTGGCTCCGATCCAAGCCCGACAAGAGCGACGAGCTCGAGGAGGCCGAGATCGACGAGGCGGACCCGGAGTACGCCGCGCGCAGAAGGCCGACGAGGTCGCGCAGCAGCCGGTTCGGCAGCGAGCCCGGCGAGTTCGAGTCGGACCAGGACAGCCGCGCCGCGGTACTGGGGCCTTCATCGGTTTCCTCACGGTTCGGGGCTAGTGTCGTGCCGATGAGGGACCGTTCGCGTCTCTGCTCGCCGCCGCCGTCACCGCGACAGCGGTCGCGGCGCCGGCCGCGCCGGCGGCGTACCACGGCGAAGCTCCGGCTGGTCACCGAGCAGCCGCTCGTCGTCCGCGGATCGGGCTTCCGGCCCGCCGAGCGGGTCGTCGTCACGGCGCTCACGCGACCGGGCCGAAGCGCGTCGTCGTCCGCGCGACGGCAACGGGCCGTTTCGGAGCCACCTTCCGTCTCGCGAATCAGCCGTGCGGCAGGCGTTCGCCGTGCGGGCGGTCGGCGGGCGCGGAGCCGGGCGACGCTCGCGCGTGCCCGGCCCGCCCTGCGTGCCACCGCCGATCGACTGATGCCCGAGACGCGGACGGGCGGGGTCTCCCCCGCCCGTCCGATCGTTCGTCGTTTGCTCGCAGCCCTACTTCGAGGGCCTCACCTCCACCTGGGCGAACCCGCCCGGGGTGAGGCTCTTGAGCCGGATCTGCGTCCCCGTGTTCGGGGTCTTGACGCTGTTCCAGCTCGCCTGGTAGCGGCCGTTCGCCGGTGCGTCGCCCGGGTCGCTCGCGACCCAGTACGACTTGGTGTCGTCGAAGACCGAGACCCCCGGCTGCGACGCGATGTTCACCGGCACTCCACCGAAGTGGAGCGTGAACGCGTCGGTCGGGGTCAGCGTCAGCGGCGCGTCGAACGACTGGATCCGAGGCCGGAGGACGGCGCCAGACGCCGAGTGAAGCGGCGTCGGCCGGACGTCGATCGGCAGGATCAGGCCCTCGCCCGGGTGGTCACCGACGTTGTTGTCGGTCTGCGACGAGTCCCAGTACCAGAGCAGCACGCCGTCCTGGTACGGGAACCGCTCGGCCCAGTTGGGGCCGACGGTGCCGCCGAAGTTGTACGGCCCCGTCCGGAGGCCGGCGTCGTACCCGAGGTACTGCCGGTTCTCCGCGAGGTAGGCGTTGAAGTACGACGTGCGTCTCGGTTCCGCGTCGTGACGCGGAAGCCGCCGCGACGCCGGGTCGAAGGTCCAGCCGGCGTCGGTCTCGGCACCGTCGACCGGCTGACCGGTGATCGCGATCTCGTCGACCTGGAAGCCCGGGGCGGGACTCCCCGGCTGCCCTGCTGGCGCCGTCCGTCCAGTACCGGAAGCCGAGCGTCACCGTCTGGCCGGCGAACGCCGACAGGTTGGCGGTCAGGTCGACCCAGCTGCGTCTGCGGACGCCGGTGATCCCGTTCCCGAAGTTCTGACCGTTCGGGCTCGTGTTCGTCGACAGGTTCGTCGGCGACCGGGTTGCCGTTGACCGTCAGGTAGGCGTAGTCCCAGTCCTGCTCGATGTTGTACCGCACCTTGGCGCTGAGAGCTGCGCCCCGGCCGGGCAGCGTCACCGCCCCGTCATCGACGTGTCCAGGTTGTCACCGGAGCCGGAGTAGTAGAAGTTCGAGCCGGCGAAGGGCGCACCGAGCTTGACGGTGACCTTCTTGTCCGGCAGGAGGACGAACACGCCCTGCGCCTGCTTCGTGTTCGTGACTCGACGGGCCGAGCTTGTGCTCGGACTTCTGGCCGGCGCGGGCCGACCTCGTAGTTGAGCCAGCCGAGCTGGAACTTGTCCCAGCCGTTCATGTGGAACGGCCGGTTGCCGATCCCCTCGGCGGCGTGCCGTTGTTGCCGTACGAGCCGCTCGACATCAGCGTCCAGAAGCCCGTGCCGTTCTCGGCGCCGCCGGTGTTGCCCGGACGTGTCGTACTCGTCCGGCAGCCCGAGGTCGTGGGCGAACTCGTGCGCGAACACGCCGACGCCGCCGTTCTCCGGCTCGATCGTGTAGTCGCCGACCCAGTAGCTCGATGTCGCCGATCTGGACGCCGCCGAACTTGTTGAACGTCGGGCCCGTGACGTCCGATGTTGGTGTAGAAGGCGTACCAGCGATGGCGACCAGATCGCGTTGGTGCCCTGCGCGCCGCCGCCGGTCTCCTCGCCGACGCCGGCGTGGATCGACTGGAAGTGGTCGATGTAGCCGTCCGGCTCGTCGAAGTTGCCGTCGCCGTCGTAGTCGTAGCGATCCCAGACGTCGAACTTCTTCAGGTAGTCGTCGATCTGGGCCGCCGTCTTGCCGGCTGCGATCTGGCCGCTGTACCAGGCGTTGAGCGAGTCGCGGACGAACAGCCACGTGCGCGCGCAGACGATGCCGCCGCAGTAGTTGGCGCCGTAGTTCGCCTCGTTGAACGGCACGTCCACCCAGTCGGTGACGTCGCCGTTGACCGTGTAGCGGTTCGACGACTGCTCCTTGTAGTAGTTGCGCATCGAGTTCGCGCCGGCGGAGTCGTAGAACAGCAGCTTCGTGTAGTACGACTGGCTGAAGTCGGGCGCCCAGATCGTCGTGTTGTCGACCGCCCGGTCGGGCTGCGGGATCTGGTTGTGGACCGGCCCGGCGGAGCCGCCGTACGTCGGGTTGATCTGCGTGTCCCGAACTCGACCCAGCACGGTGAAGATCGAGTCCTCGCCTTCGCGGGCGAGCTCGACGTACTGGCCCTTCGCGACCTTGCCGACCTTGGTGCCCGCCGGGATCTCCCCCTTGGCGACCTTCTCGAGGGCGACCTGCCGAGCGCCTCCTGCTTCTCGCCGAGCGGGTGGCTGAGGTTGTCCGTCCCGCCGACCGTGGGCTCGGTTGCGCTCGCCTGCCGTCGGCCGGCGACCGATACGCCGACCCCGATCGACAGGACGAGGACGAGCGCTCCGATGAGGAGCGCGAGGAATTGCCTCCTCATGTGTCTCCCCTTTGGATGGTTGGCTGCCCGGCTGACCTGGCCCGCGCTGAGCGCGAGAACCTCATTGCCCATTCGTACGGATGTCCGATTCAAGAGGCCGCGCGCACCCTACAGTCACGACCGTCGCTTCGAGGCTCGTCGCCAGACCGATTGCCACAGCTGTACGACATGCCCGACGCTCAGGTTGGCGCATCCGACTGGTCGTCCGCGCGTTGCATCCCATCAACGGACTCGTTCCGGTTTGTCGGGACTGCGTCCGTCCCACACGACGACGGCGAACATCGTTGGTCCCGAGCAACGAGAGCGAGAGGACGGGGCATTGTGCCGGGCAAAGCGACGCCCTCGTCCGGGCTGCCACGCTCGTGCCCCGCGAGGAAGGGGCGGCAGCTCCGTGCGGCTTGGCCATCTTGTGGTAGTCGAGCGCCTCGTCGAGGACGCTCTCCTCCACGCCCGCCTCGCGCGCGACCTCGCGCAGCGAGCGGCCCGACGCCGCGGCGCCCTTCACGATCTCGGACGCCTTGTCGTAGCCGATGAACGGGTTGAGCGCGGTCGCGGCGCTCAGCGTGCTCTCCGCGTACTGCTCGTTCCGCTCGCGGTTCGCCTCGATGCCTGCGACGCACCTCTCGGCGAAGAGGCGGGACGTGTTCGCCAGGAGGTCGATCGACTGGAGCAGGTTCCTGGCGATCAGCGGCACGTAGACGTTGAGCTCGAAGTGCCCGTTCATGCCGCCGACCGTGATCGCCGTGTCGTTCCCGATCACCTGCGCGGAGACCTGCGTCACGACCTCGGGGATGACCGGGTTGACCTTGCCGGGCATGATCGACGAGCCCTTCTGGAGCTCGGGCAGGAAGATCTCCGAGAGGCCGGCGCGAGGGCCCGAGCCCATCAGACGGAGGTCGTTGGCGATCTTCGTCAGGGAGACCGCGACGACCTTGAGCGCGCCGGAGGCCTCGACGAGCCCGTCCCGCGCCGCCTGCGCCTCGAAGGGGTCGGCAGGCGCGGAGATCGGAGACCGGTCGTCTCGTTCAGCAGCTCGCGCACCCTCGCGGCGAACTCGGGATGCGTGTTGAGGCCGGTGCCCGTGGCGGTGCCGCCGAGCGGGATCTGGCCGAGGCGCGGGAGGGCGTCCGCGATCCGCGCGATTCCCTGGCGCACCTGAGCGGCGTAGCCGGAGAACTCCTGGCCGAGCGTCACGGGGACGGCGTCCATCAGGTGAGTCCGCCCTGACTTGACGACGTCGTCGAACTCCTCCGCCTTCGTCTCGAGGGCGTGCGCGAGCTGCTCGAGGGCGGGGAGGAGGTCGTGTGACCGTGCGGTCGAGCGCCGCGAGGTGCACGGCCGACGGGAACACGTCGTTCGACGACTGGCCCATGTTCACGTGGTCGTTCGGGTGCACGTCCTCGCCGGCGAGGCCGGCGATGCACCTCGTTCGCGTTCATGTTCGAGCTCGTCCCGGAGCCGGTCTGGAAGACGTCGATCGGGAACTGGTCGTCGAACTCGCCGGCGGCGATCCGGTCGCCGGCGGCGGCGATCCGCTGCGCCACGTCCGGCGTCGAGCAGCCCGAGCTCCGCGTTCGCGCGCGCGGCGGCGGCCTTGATGCGGCCGAGCCAGTGGGCGACCGCGACGGGGATCCGCTCGCCGGAGACCGGGAAGTTGTCCACCGCCTTGCCGTCTCGCCGCCCCAGAGCTCCTGGCGTTCGGCCGTCTCGCTCACGGCGGCGAGTCTAGCGCGCGTGGCGGAACGGCCAGTGCCAGCGGATCCTGTCAAGTGGTCATGAGGGACCTGTCGGGAAGGTTCCCGTCGGCCGCGATGGGCAGCTCCATGCCGGGCGCGTGCCTGCGGATGCGGCGCGTCTACGAGCGGGCGGTTTGCTCTTGACAGCAATCGGTGCTGTGTGCTCGCTCAGGTCGCTCGGCCGGGGCCCAGCCCACGTACCCGCAGCGCTTGCACTCGCCCGCGTCGGGTCGCTCGAGGCCGGCACGAGCCGGCGTCGGCTGCCGCAATGCGTAGGCATTCGACGAGGTCGGCGGTGCATGTGCCACGGTGTCGGCAGCTCGGGATCGTCTGCGCCGAGTCGTCCCTCGACCGAGGGAGGCCGCGAAGTGAACCGTCCGCCGAAGCGGGCGAGTGGCTGACCGCGGTTTGTGGGAACCGGGGTTCCCGCAGCTCTCCGGTTACGCCAGCTCGACTGGTGTCGCCGACGCGAATCGTTCGGTCGCACAGCTCGAGCGGTCGGAACCCGCGCTTGGCGTAGCGCATCGAGGAGCGGCAACAGGTCCCGGCGCTCGTTCTCGTTGCCCGGGCGACGGTCGTCATCACGCACCGGGCCGCCCGTCCCGATCGACGGCTACGTGAAAGCGCTTCCACCGCCGACCTTCAGCGTCCGCGACCGGGCCCGCTGGCGCCTCGGCGAGGCCGTCGACGCCCCCGATCACGAGGTTCGGCCGGAACCGGCGGGCGTCGAGCGCGATGTCGTCGACAGCGTCGTCCGTGGCGATCATCAACGGCAGCACGTCGAAGCGCTCGAGCGACTCGTCCGAGACTAGCTCCACGCCGGGGAGCGACGTCGCCTTCCGGACGGCCCCGAGCGCGGCGGGAGCGTGCCAGGGAACGCCGTCCACGAGCGGCGTCCCGTCGGGCGCGGTCGAGCCGTGCAACGCAAGCAGCCGCGGCCGGATCCGTGCCGTCACCACACGGCCGTCCTGCACGATGCTCACCAGCCGGTCACCGGTGATGCCGTCCATTCGACAGCTCCGCTTCGTCCAGAGGCTCTCCGGCGAGCGACTTGACGGGGTACCGCCAGATCTCGGCGACGTACACGCCGAGTGCAACGCGCGCCTCGCAGCGCGTCTTCCGCGCCGCGGCGTCAGCGCGCGCTGACGACGTCTGACACCGTCGCGACGTCAGCGCGCGATCGGGTCGAGGCCGGCGGCCTCGAGCAGCTCGTCCCACTCGCCGAGCTTCACCCGCGGGCGGCCCTGCGGCTCGCCGGCGGCGCGCTCGGCGGCGTCGATCGCCTCCCACCCCGCCTGGGTGACCACGGCGACGCCACGGCCGGCGAGCAGCTCGTCGATCGCCGACGCGCTCCAGACCCGGCTGGAGCTTGCCGGCGCGCGCGTCCTCGAGCAGTCGCTCGACGGTCTCGGTGGCGTCCTTCTTGTTCGTCCCGATCACGCCGGTGGGGCCGCGCTTGATCCAGCCCGCGCAGTAGACGCCCGCACGCGGCGCTCCGCCCTCCCCGAGCACGCGTCCGTCGCTCGTTGGGCACCACGCAGGAGCCCTCGTCGAACGGGACGCCCGGCAGCGACACGCCGCGGTAGCCGACGCTCCGGAAGACGATCCCGCACTCGACCACCTCGCGGACGTCGGTCGCGCACGGCCCGTCCGTCGACGAGCTCGTTCCGGACGAGCTCGATCGCCTCGACCCTCTCGTCACCGAGGATCGCGACGGGCGACGTGAAGAACCGGAGCCGGATCGCCCGGGGCTTCCCTTCGGGCTTGCGCGCAGCGTAGGCGCGCAGGTGCTCGACGTTCCGCTTCACGGTCGGCGGCGCCGCCTCGAGCTCGGCCGCGCTCGCGGCGTCGAGCTCGAGCTCGGCCGGATCGACGAGGATGTCGGCACCGGCCAGCTCGCCGAGCTCGCCGACCTCGACGGGAGTCCAGGCCGCCTGGACCGGCCCGCGGCGCCCCAGGACGAGGATCTCCTTCACGCCGGCTGCGTTGATCGCCTCGATCGCGGCGTCCGTCGTGTCGGTCGGCGCCAGCTCCTCCGGTGTCAGCGCGAGCATGCGCGCGACGTCGAGCGCGACGTTGCCGTTGCCGATCACGACCGCGCGCTCGTGCGAGAGGTCGAACTCCAGGTGCTGGAAGTCCGGGTGGCCGTTGTACCAGGCGACGAACGCGGTCGCCGGCCAGGAGCCGGGCAGATCCTCACCGGGGATGCCCAGCCGGCGGTCGGTCTGGGCGCCCGACGGCGTAGACGACCGCGCCGTAGTGCTCCGCGAGCTCGTCGTGCGTGACGTCGCGGCCGACCTCGACGTTGCCGAGGAAGCGGAACGCCCGCCGCGCGCGACCTTCTCGAACGCGCGGGAGACCGCCTTGATGTTCGGGTGATCCGGGGCCACGCCCAGCCGTACGAGCCCCCAGGGCGTCGGCAGCCGGTCGATCAGGTCGACCTCGACGACCGGGTCGTCACTCGCCAGGAGCGCCGCCGCGGCGTAGAACCCCGCCGGCCCGGAGCCGACGACGGCGACGCGCAGGGGCAGGCCGCTCACGCGCCGATCGTACGAAAGGGGCACGGACGGACGTCGCAGGCTCTGGCTCGAGCCACGTCGCGACGTGCCTCGCGAGCCTCAGTGGCTACAGCCGGAGCCGCAGCCGCCGACCTGCGTTCCCTCGGGGAGCTCCTCGCCCTCCTCGACCTGGAACGAGTGGCCGCAGCCGCACGAGGAGACCGCGTTCGGGTTCTCGATCTTGAACCCGGACTCCTGGAGGCCGTTCAGGTAGTCGATCTTCGCGCCCTGGAGGTACGGGGCGCTGAACGGGTCGACGACGACCTTGACGCCCTCGAGCACGAGCTCGTGGTCGCCTTCTGCGGCGCCCGAGTCGAAGCCCAGCCCGTACTGGAAGCCGGAGCATCCGCCGCCCTGGATCGCGACCCGCAGGACGAGCGACTCGGCGTCGGGCTCCTCGGCCATGAGCTCGCGCACCTTCTGCGCGGCGAGCGGCGTGAGGTCGAGCAGGGTCTCGGTGGGGCGCTCGGCGATCTCCATAGCCCTGATGGTACCCGAGTGGCCAGTCGGCGCGACCCCCCGACTTTGTGACACCGAAAACGACCGTTTGGAGCCGGATCGCCTTCGCTTTCGTGAGGGCGGAAGCAGAGTGGTAGGTTTCGCGAGCGACCCCGGGCGGGGATCGAGGAAAGCGTGCTCGCCGACTGGCTCCCGTTTGTCATCTACGCCGTCTTCGCCGCCGTCATCCCGGCGTCGATGATCCTCTTCTCGTTCGTTTTCGCGACACGGCCGAGCTCCCGCACCAAGGAGCGCATGCTCCCGTTCGAGTCCGGCGTCTCCAAGGAGGCGCCCGGGCAGCAGCGGCGCTTCACCGTCAGCTTCTACCTCACCGCGATGCTGTTCATCCTGTTCGACATCGAGATCGTGTTCCTGTACCCGCTCGCCGTGCAGCTCGACCTGCTCGGGTGGTTCGGGTTCGTCGAGTTCCTCGTGTTCGTCGCGATCCTCGCCGTCGCATACGTCTACATCTGGCGCAAGGGAGCGCTCGAGTGGCACTGAGGCGCATGCTCCCGCTCGTCTCCGACCGGCCCGCCGCGAAGGCGGGGCTCCGCAGCGAGCGGATCCTCTGGCCCGACCGCGGGCCGGGCGTGTTCGAGCAGGAGCTCGAGTCGGTCGAGGACGCGCTGATGACGACGACCGTCGAGCAAGGCCCTCGCCTGGGCGCAGTCGGGCTCGATGTGGCCCGACACCTTCGGGCTCGCGTGCTGCGCGATCGAGATGATGTCGATCGTCTCGTCGCGCTACGACATCGCCCGGTTCGGGATGGAGCGCTTCAGCTCGTCGCCGCGTCAGGCCGACCTCCTGATCATCTCCGGCCGGATGACCCACAAGATGGCCGCGCCGGCCCGCCAGGTCTACGACCAGATGCTCGAGCCGAAGTGGGTGATCGCGATGGGCGCCTGCGCCAGCTCCGGCGGGATGTTCAACAACTACACCGTCCTCCAGGGCGTCGACAAGATCTTCCCCGTCGACATCCACGTACCCGGCTGCCCCCCGCGGCCGGAAGCGCTGATGGAGGGAATCGTCCGGCTGCACGAGAAGATCCGCGCCGGCGTGCCCCCGGCCTACGAGATCCGCGGGGTCGCGGAATGACGCCCACGGGCGTCCCGGGCGTCGTCGAGACGCTCGAGGCCCACGGCGAGACGACGCTCGTCGTCGACCCGGCCCGCATGGTCGAGGCGTGCACCCACCTGCGGGACACCGAGGGCTTCAACGTCCTCGTCGACATCGCCGGCGTCGACTACCTCGGCTGGGGGGACAAAGAGGTGGCGGGATACATCGGCACGCCGGACGGACGCGACCTCAACGCGGCCGGATCGCAGGGCTACCGGCGGGTTCCCGAGCCGAAGCCGAAGCGGTTCGCCGTCACCTACCACCTGCTTCGCGTCTCCGACTCGCCCGAGCGGGTGCGCGTGAAGGCCTGGCTGGACGACGGCCAGGAGATCGACTCCGTGATCGGTGTCTGGCCGGCCGCCGACTGGAACGAGCGCGAGGCCTACGACCTCTTCGGGATCGTGTTCCGCGGCCATCCGAACCTCGCCCGCATCCTGATGCCGGACGAGTGGGAAGGGCATCCGCTGCGCAAGGACTACCCGCTCGGCGGGGAGCCCGTCCGCTTCTCGGGGGAGGTGTGACGGCGAATGGCCGTGATGCCGGCGACACGGATCTACGAGGGCACCCGCATCCCGTCGCCGTGCCCGACGATCCTCGAGATCGACCCCGACGAGCACAACCTCGACGACATCCTGCGGATCAACTTCGGGCCGAACCACCCCTCGACCCACGGGGTGCTGCGGCTGATAGTCGACCTCGACGGGGAGCACATCGCGGGCATCCGGGCCGTGATCGGGTACCTCCACACCGGCTTCGAGAAGACGATGGAGTCCAAGACGTACTGGAAGGGGATCACGTACCCCGAGCGGATCGACTACGTCGCGTTCCAGGCGAACGAGCTCGTCTTCGTGATGGCGATCGAGAAGCTGCTCGGCCTCGAGACCCCCGAGAAGGCGACCTGGATGCGGATGTGCCTCTCCGAGCTCAACCGCATCCACTCGCACCTCGTCTGGCTCGGGACGTCCGCGCTCGAGCTCGGCGCGATCTCGATGTTCTGGTACGCGTTCCGCGAGCGGGACCTGGTGCTCGACCTGTTCGAGATGGTCACCGGCGTCCGCATGCACGGCCGCTACTTCCAGGTCGGCGGGCTCGCGGAGGACGTTCCCGAGGGCTTCTACGCCCAGGCGCGCGAGTTCGCGAGGTACATGCCGAGGGCGGTCGACGACTACGAGGGGATCCTCGACAGGAACCAGATCTGGCTGGAGCGGACGAAGGGCATCGGTCCGCTCTCGGCCGAGGACGCGCTCGCGCTCGGTCAGTCCGGCCCCATGCTCCGAGCATCCGGCGTCGACTGGGACCTGCGCAAGAACATGCCCTACCTCGCCTACGACGAGGTCGACTTCGACGTGCCGGTGTACCCGAACGGCGACGTGTACGACCGCTACAAGGTGCACATGGACGAGATGCGCGCCTCGGCGCGCATCGTCGGCCAGTGCGTGACGAGGCTCGAGGAGATGCGCGGCGCGCCGTGGATCACGGACGACCGCAAGGTGGTGCTGCCGCCCCGCGAGGAGCTCCACACCTCCATGGAGTCGCTGATCCACCACTTCAAGATCGTCACGGAGGGCTATCTCGTCCCCGAGGGCGAGGTCTACGTCGCCGTCGAGTCCGCCCGCGGCGAGTGCGGCTGCTATCTCGTCTCGGACGGCGGCCCGAAGCCCTGGCGCGTGAAGTTCCGGGCGCCGAGCTTTGCCGCGCTCCAGGCGACCGCGACCTGCGTCCGCGGCACCGCGGTGGCGGACCTCATCGCGGTCGCCGGCTCGCTCGACCCCGTGATGGGAGATGCCGACCGGTGAGCACCCCGTCCCCGACTCCCGGCGTCTCGCTCCAGGACGAGATCCAGCGGATGCGGAAGGCCTATCCGGAGCCCCTCTCGGCGGTGCTCCCCGCGCTCCAACTCGCCCAGGAGCAGCACGGCGGCTGGCTGCCGGAGGAGGCCCTGCGCGAGGTCGCAGACGCGCTCGAGCTCACGCCCGCGTACTGCCTCTCGATCGCCTCCTTCTACGACATGCTGCACACGGAGCCCGTCGGCCGGCACCTGGTCGAGGTCTGCACGAACGTCTCGTGCGCGCTCCGGGGCGCTCAGGGCGTGGTCGACGCCTTCGAGCGCGCGCTCGGAGTCCATGTCGGCGAGACGACGGACGACGGCAACGTCACGCTGCGCACGGTCGAGTGCCTCGGCGGCTGCGGCTGGGCGACCGTCGTCGCGGTGGACAACCGCCACCGGCTGCACGTGCAGGCGGCCGACGTGCACGGGATCGTGAAGGAGCTCGCGGAATGAGCACCGCCGAGATCGTCTTCGGCGGCACCGACGGCGGGGCGCTCACCGAGCTGCCCGCCTACGAGGCGATCGGCGGCTTCGCCGCGCTGCGCCGTGCGCGCGAGCTGACGCCCGACCAGATCGTCGAGGAGCTCAACGCCTCCAACCTCCGAGGCCGCGGCGGCGCGTTCTTCCCGACCGGCCGAAAGTGGAGCTTCGTGCCGAAGCCCGAGCAGGTGCCCAAGCCGCACTACCTCGTCGTCAACGCCGACGAGTCGGAGCCGGGCACGTTCAAGGACCGCGAGATCATGCTGCGCGTCCCGTTCCGCTTCCTCGAGGGATGCCTGATCGCCGCGCGCGCGATCGAGTCGAAGCACGTCTTCGTCTACATCCGCGGCGAGTACCAGCGCGAGTGGGAGGTGCTCGTCTCGGCGCTCGGGCAGATGCGCAAGGCGAAGCTGCTCGGCGACGTGACGGTCGTCATCCACCGCGGCGCGGGGGCCTACATCTGCGGCGAGGAGACGGCGCTGCTCGAGTCGCTCGAGGGCAAGCGCGGCCAGCCGCGGACGAAGCCGCCGTTCCCGGCGATCGCCGGGCTCTACGCCTCCCCGACCGCCGTGAACAACGTCGAGTCGATCACGACGGTGCCGCCGATCATCGAGATGGGCGGCGCGGAGTACGCGAAGCTCGGGCTCGAGACCTCGACCGGGACACGCGTCTTCTCGCTGTCGGGCAACGTCGAGCGCCCCGGGAACTACGAGCTCCCCCACGGCTTCCCGCTTCGGGACCTGATCTACGAGGTCGGCGGCGGGATCCCGGGCGGGCGCACGCTCAAGGCCGTGATCCCGGGCGGGTCGTCCACCGCGATCCTCACGGCGGCCGAGGCGGAGAAGGTGACGCTCGACTACGACGCGCTCTCGCAGGCCGGGACGATGATCGGGTCGGCGGCCGTGATCGTGATGGACGACCGGTGCTGCATGGTGCAGCTCGGCGTGCGCGTCTCGCAGTTCTACGAGCACGAGTCGTGCGGCAAGTGCACGCCGTGCCGCGTCGGCACACGCTGGCTGACCCAGATCCTCAAGAAGATCGAGGCCGGGCAGGGGACGCACGCCGACCTCGACCTCCTGCTCGACGTCGGCGAGCGCATCAACGGCACGTGCCTCTGCCCGCTCGGGGACTCGGACGCGATCGCCGTCGCGAGCTACGTCGCGAAGTTCCGCGAGGAGTTCCTCGCCCACATCGAGGAGGGCGGCTGCCCGTTCCACGGGGAGTCCTCGCTCGAAGGGATCGTCGCGCCGACCGACGTCCACGAGGCGCACGTCGGCCCTGCCGAGATCCCGCGGCCGCTCGAGGTCGTGGCGTGAACAAGCCCTGGACAAGAGTCGTCCGCAACGCGGCGGTTGCGGCGGCGAAGCCGACGCCTTCAGGCGTGTGCCCCGCCCGCAGGGCGGGGATCGAGCCGCAGGATTCGGCTTCTGCCGAATCCTGCTCGGCGGGCGAAGCGATGAGCGAGCTCATCAAGGTCACGATCGACGACCGCGAGGTCGAGGTGGAGAAGGGGACGGGGCTCGTCGAGACCGCCGCCTCCGCCGGGATCGAGATCCCCGTGTTCTGCTACGAGCCGCGGCTCGGCCCCCCCGTCGGCGCGTGCCGTATGTGCCTCGTCGAGATCGAGGGACTGCCGAAGCTGCAGGCGGGCTGCACGCTCGCGGCCCAGGAGGGGATGGTCGTGCGCACCGCCGCGACGTCGGAGCGCGCCGCCACCGGGCAGCAGGGGACCCTCGAGTTCATCCTCGTCAACCACCCGCTCGACTGCCCGGTCTGCGACAAGGGCGGCGAGTGCCCGCTGCAGGACCTGACGTTCCGTTACGGGCCCGGGTCGACGCGGATGCGGTTCCCGAAGATGACCTTCGACAAGCCGGTCCCCGTCTCGCCGCTGATCGCGCTCGACCGGGAGCGCTGCATCCTCTGCTACCGCTGCACGCGCTTCTCCAGCGACGTCGCCGAGGACAACCAGCTGATCGCGCGCAACCGCAGCGCGTACACCGAGATCGCGACGTTCGAGGAGGACCCCTACCGCGCGCCGTTCTCCGGCAACGTGATCGAGCTGTGCCCGGTCGGGGCGCTGACGTCGACCCAGTACCGGTTCGAGGCGCGGCCGTGGGAGATCCAGGACGTCCCGACGGTCTGCGGGCTCTGCCCCGCGGGGTGCAACATTCGCGCCACGACCCGGGAGGGCGCGGTCAAGCGCGTCCAGTCGCGGAACCACCCCGAGGTGGACGGCGGCTGGATCTGCGACAAGGGGCGCTTCAGCTTCCCGCACCTGCGGGCCTCCGACCGCGTGCGCGAGCCCCTCGTGCGCGGCGACCTCGGGCTCGAGCCGGTCGGCTGGGACGTCGCCGCTCGACCGCGCGCGAGGAGCTCCTGCGAGCGGCGGGAGGCGGGGTCGTGACGGCGCTCTCCGGCTCGGAGACGACCGAGATCGCCTACGGCGCTCGGAGTCCTCATGCGTCGGGGCCTCGGCGCCCACTCCGCGGTGCTCGACGAGTCGACCTCGGCCG
The DNA here is from genome assembly GCA_963722755.1 of uncultured Actinomycetes bacterium. GTDB lineage: Bacteria > Actinomycetota > Thermoleophilia > Gaiellales > Gaiellaceae > Gaiella. The sequence goes on along the minus strand of CAVROJ010000006.1, from coordinate 393,610 downwards.
CGCTCGACGCGTTCCGAGCGCCCCTCTCCACGATCGGGGAGGCCGAGATCGTGGTCGTCGTGGGTGACGACGAGGTCGTCGACCGCGCGCCGGTGCTCGACCTCTGGCTCAGGAAGGCGCGCCGCGGAGGGGCCGAGATCGTCACGATCGGAGCCAGGGGCAGCGTCCCGGCGCCGCTGGGCAGCAGCGCCGACGCGCTCGACGAGCTCGTCGCCTCGTCGAGCGCCCTCGGCAGGCGACTGCGCGCCTCCGATCGCGCGGTGCTCGTCTGGTCGGGCATCGGCGGAGGCGGCGGCGCGCGGCTCGCGGAGGCGGCGCACGCGCTCGGCTTCGAGGGCAAGCCCGGGTGTGGCGTCTTCCATCTGCCTGCGCGGCCGAACGCGCGCGGTGTCGCCGAGGCGTGGGCCGCCGCGGCGGACGAGGACGAGGTCGAGCACGAGCGGATCGGGCTGCTCGTCGTCTCGGGCGACGAGGCGGCGGCCGACCCGGGCGTGCGCGCCCTCGCGGAGCGCTCCGACGCCGTGATCGCGATCACGATGTTCCACTCGCCCGCCGTCGGCTGGGCGAGCCTCGTGCTCCCCGCGACCGCCGCGCTCGAGCGCGAGGGGACGTCGATGAACCTCGAGGGGCGCGTGCAACGACTCCGCCGCGCCGTGCCGCCGCCGGTGCCCGACGAGCTGGCGTGGCTGTCGAAGCTCGCCGCGCGGTTCGACGTCGAGCTCTCGCCGCACGCGGCCGTGGTCTTCGAGGAGCTCTCGAACCGCATCTACGGCGGCCTGACGCTCGAGCAGCTCGGCGAGCGCGCCGCCCTGCCCGCGCCGCACCCCGTACGTCACGCCGGAGCGCCCGGGCGACGCCCTCGTAGAGAGACGCCCGACGCAGCCGACCCTGCCCACCGACCACTTCGTCGGGACGCTCCGCCTCCTCCGTTACCGGCCGCTGTTCTCCGGGCACGCGGTTGAGCGGGTCCCCGAGCTCCAGTTCCAGCGGCCCGAGCGTGAGGTCGTACTCTCGTCCGGTGACGCCGACCGGCGAGGCATCGCGACCGGCGATCTCGTCTCCGTGCGCTCGAACGGGACGTCGGTCGAGCTGCGTGCGCGGGTCGACCGCCGGCTCGTGGAGGGGGTCGCGCGGGTGGCCGAGGAGCACGCAGGTGACCTCCACCTCGACGTCGAGGTCGTGCGGTCGTGAGCTGGCTGGCCGCAACCGGCGCGAACGGCGAGCCGTGGTGGATCGCGCTGATCAAGTCCGTGATCGTGATCAACCTCGTCCTCTTCGGGTTCGCCTACCTGACCCTGCTGGAGCGCAAGGTGATGGGACGGATGCAGCTCCGCTACGGCCCGAACCGCGTCGGCCCGTACGGGCTCCTCCAGCCGATCGCCGACCTCGTCAAGCTGATCCGCAAGGAGAGCTTCTTCCCGGCCGCCGCGAACGACGTCCTCTACATCGTCGCGCCGTTCCTCGCCGCGTTCACCGCCCTGACAACGTTCTCCGTGATCCCCTGGGGCCCGGGCTGGGAGATCGGCGGCTACCAGGTCAACGGGTACGTCGCCGACCTGCCGATCGCGCTGCTCCTGATCTTCGCCGTCGGCTCGATCGGGATCTACGGCTTCATCATCGGCGGCTGGGCCTCCGACTCGAAGTTCGCGCTGCTCGGCTCGATGCGGACTTGCGCGCAGCTCGTCTCCTACGAGGTGTCGCTCGCGCTCTCCGTGCTCGGCGTCGTGCTGATGGCCAAGTCGCTCTCCCTCGTCGACATCGTCGCCGCGCAGGAAGCCGACGTCTGGTACGTGATCCCGCAGCTCGTCGGGTTCGTCATCTTCATCCTCGCCGGCACGGCCGAGACCTCGCGCGCGCCCTTCGACCTGCCCGAGGCCGAGCAGGAGCTCGTCGCCGGCTACCACACCGAGTACGGGGGGATGCGGTTCGGCCTCTTCTCGATGTCGGAGTACATCAACCTGATCACGCTCTCGGCGCTCGCCGTGACGCTGTTCCTCGGCGGCTGGCACGGGCCGTGGCTTCCCGGGCCGATCTGGTTCCTGCTCAAGCTCTTCGTGCTCCTCTTCTTCTTCATCTGGATGCGGACGACCCTGCCGCGGCTCCGCTACGACCAGCTGATGCGGTTCGGCTGGAAGGTCCTCCTCCCCGTCGCCACCCTGAACGCGGTGATCACCGCGCTGCTCGTGGTCTGGATCTAGGGTGACCCGCTGACATGCAGCCGTTCGGGACACTCAAGGGCTTCGGGGTCACGTTCAAGCACATCTTCCGCAAGCCGATCACGGAGCAGTACCCCGAGTACAAGCGGCCCGTGTACCCGCGGTTCCGCGGCCGGCACCGGCTCCACGTCCACGCGAACGGGCTCGAGAAGTGCGTCGGCTGCTCACTCTGCGCCGCCGCGTGCCCGTCCGACTGCATCCGCGTCGTCGCCGCGGAGAACACTCCGGAGAACCGCGTCTCGGCCGGCGAGCGGTACGCCCGCATCTACGAGATCAACCTCTCGCGCTGCATCTTCTGCGGCTACTGCGAGCTCGCCTGCCCGTTCGACGCGATCACGCTCGGCAACGAGTTCGAGCTGTCGGAGTACTCGCGCGACGACCTGATCTACACGAAGGACATGCTCCTCGCCGAGCCGATCAAGCGGGTCCCCGTGCAGGACGCCGACCTCTACGACACCCCGATCCCCGCCTACAAGCGCGAGTCGTAGTGCTGCGTCCCGGACCTCGGTCGATGATGCTGGCGCGCGAGAAGCAAGCAGCGCAAGGACGCAGGGAGCGCCATATGGAGGCATTGGCGCGACTGAGGACGCAGCGATGCGCCGCTTCGCAGCCGCCCAGGGCGCGGCTGAGGTCCGGGACGGAGCACTGGAGCTCATGGCGAACTTCCTCGTCTGGGTCGTCTGGCTCCTCGCGGCAGGCGCGTGCATCGGCACCGGGCTCCGCGTCGTGACGGCCTCGAACCCGTTCTCGTCGGCTCTCTCGCTGATCGGGAACCTCGCCTCGCTGGCGGTGCTCTACCTGCTCGCCTCGGGCGAGTTCGTCGCGGCCGCGCAGGTGCTCGTCTACGCGGGCGCGGTGATGGTCATGTTCCTCTTCGTGATCGCCTACCTCGGCGGGCGCGCCGACGCGCCCTGGGCGGGCGGCACGCGCCTGATCCAGACGGCCTCGGTGATCTCGGCGGTCGCGCTGCTCGCGGTCACCTTCGTGGCGCTGATGCTGAACGCGGGCGGGCGGCTCTCCGACGAGCAGGAGGTCACCCGGGCGTTCGGCTCCCCCGCGGAGATGGGCCGGCTGTTCCTCACGGATCACCTGCTCGCGTTCGAGATCACGTCGATCGTCCTGCTGGTCGCGGCCGTCGGCGGCGTCGTGCTCGGGATGCGCTCGCGGGCCGAGGAGCTCCTGGACGCAGGGGAGGCCCGCACATGATGGGCCCCGACGTCCCCTGGTACCTCGCGATCGCAGCCATCCTCTTCTCGATCGGCGTCGCCGGCGTGCTCCTGCGCCGGAGCCCCCTGATCGTGCTGCTCTCCCTCGAGATCATGCTCAACTCCGCGAACCTCGCGTTCGTCGGCTTCTCGCGGCTCTTCGGCGAGATGGACGGCCAGGTGTTCGCGCTCGCGGTGATGGCAGTCGCGGCCGTCGGAGGTGTGCGTCGGCCTCGGGCTGATCGTCGCGATGGCCAGGCGCAACCTCGCCCTCGACGTCGACTCGCTGACGGAGCTCAGGGGCTAGGGCCACGTGATGGTCGCCGGCTCGTGGGTCTGCCTGCTCGCGCCGCTCGCCGGGTTCCTCGCGATCACCCTCGCCGGGACGACGATCACCCGCCGTCAGGCAGGTGCGATCTCGACGCTCTCGGTGTTCGTCGGCTTCGCGGGCGCCGTCGTGGCGTTCGTGGACGCCTGGGGCCGCGACGCCGAGGATCGCGTCGAGCTGACGACGGCCTGGACGTGGTTGAAGGCCGGCGAGTTCGAGGTCGGTCTCGAGCTGCTCGTCGACCCGCTCTCGCTCGTGATGATGCTCGTGGTCACGGGCGTCGGCGGCCTGATCGTCCTCTACTCCAACGGCTACATGGCCGGCGAGGACGAGGAGCGGCGCTACTTCGCCTACATGGCCTTCTTCGTCTTCTCGATGCTCCTGCTCGTCCAGGGCGGGAACCTGCTCCTGCTGCTCGTCGGCTGGGGCCTGGTCGGCCTCGCGTCCTACCTCCTGATCGGGTTCCACCACGAGCGCGCGTCCGCGGTCGCGGCCGCGAAGAAGGCGTTCGTGATGAACGCGATCGGCGACGCGGTGATGGTGCTCGCCTTCGCCCTCACGATCGCGCACATCGGCAGCCTGGACTACGGCGTGGTGTTCGAGGCGGCGGAGTCGGGCGAGCTATCCGACACGGTCGTGACGCTCCTCGCGCTCGGCCTGCTGGGCGGCGCCGTCGCCAAGTCCGCGCAGATCCCGCTCCACACGTGGCTGCCGGACGCGATGGAGGGCCCGACTCCGGTCTCCGCCCTGATCCACGCCGCGACGATGGTCACCGCGGGCGTCTATCTGATCTGCCGCACGCACCCCGTGTTCGAGGCGGCGCCGGAGGTGCAGCACCTGGCCGCGCTGCTCGGCCTGGCGACGCTCCTGGTCGCGGGCGTCGTCGCGCTCGTGCAGTGGGACATCAAGCGCGTGATCGCGTATTCCACGATGAGCCAGATCGGCTACATGTTCGTCGGCGCGGGGATCGGGGCGTACGGCTTCGCCATGTTCCATCTCGTGACCCACGCGTTCTTCAAGGCGCTCCTGTTCCTCGCGGCCGGGATCGTGATCCACCACCTCGGCGGGGAGCAGGACATCCGCAAGATGGGTGGGCTCCGCGCCTCGATGCCGTTCACGCACGCGACCTTCCTGATCGGGACGCTCGCGCTCGTGGGCATCCCGCCCTTCGCGGGCTTCTGGTCGAAGGACGCGATCCTCGCCTCGACGCTGGCCGAGGGCGGGGTGCTCGGGTGGATCCTCTACGTCGGCGGACTGCTCGGCGCGCTGCTCACCGCGATGTACTCGCTCCGCCTCTACTTCCTCGTCTTCCGCGGGAAGGAGGCCGCCGAGCCCGCGCACCCGGAGGCCGCAGCCGCACACCACGGCGAGGCCCCACGCTCGATGACGGTGCCGGTGGGCGTGCTCGCGCTCGGGTCGAGCATCACGGGGCTGCTGCTGATCCCGGGCGTCTGGCACCCGTTCGAGGACTGGCTCGAGACCGCCGTCGAGCCGCTCGTCCACCCGTCCACCGGCCAGGAGTGGCTGACGAGCGCCGTTGCGGTCGGGCTCGCCCTCGTCGGGAGCTTCCTCGCGTGGCGCGCGTTCAGGGCCGGCCGCGAGCTCGTCGCCGAGGGGCCCGTGCGCACCACGCTCGAGCACAAGCTCTGGTTCGACGAGCTCTACGACACCGTGTTCTCGCGGCCGGCCCAGGCGATCGCGTCGCTGGTTCGAGACCGCTTCGAGGCGCCGATCGTCCAGGGCGGTCTCGACGAGGTCGCCGAGGGGGCGATTCGCGGCGCCACCATCACGTCGAGCGCCCAGAGCGGGCTGCTCCGAACCTACGCGCTCGCCTTCACCGTCGCCGTCGCCGTCCTCACCCTCGTCTTCCTCGTGGTGCGCTAGGTGCTGACGACGCTCCTCATCTTCGTCCCGCTCGCCGGCGCGATCCTCGTCTGGATCCTGCCGCTCTCGCGCGAGTCGACCGGAGGGCTTGCGCTCCTCGTCGCGCTCGCCGAGGTCGGGCTCTGGCTCGGCAGCGCCCGGAACTTCGACTTCGCGAGCGACGCGCAGCAGTACTCCGCCAACCGCGAGTGGTTCGAGGAGCTCGGGATCTCGTACGCGGTCGGCCTGTACGGCTTCCAGTACTGGCTCGTCGGGCTCGACGATCGTCGTCGGCGCCTGCGCGGTCGGGTACGGGGCCTGGGTGGGGCGCGACCGCGCACGGGCCTACTTCGGCCTCCTGCTGTTCCTGATCGGAGCGCTCGTGGGCGTCTTCGCCGCGCAGGACCTGATCGTCTTCTACGTCTTCTTCGAGGCGATGCTGATCCCGATCTACGTGCTCGTCGGGGTCTGGGGCGGCCCGCAGCGCGTCAAGGCGACGATCACGTTCGTGCTCTACACGATGGCCGGGTCGCTCCTGATGCTGGCGTCGATCATCGCCTTCGGGATCTCGCAGGGGACGTTCCTCCTCTCCGACATCGGCACGAGCTCCAACGACTGGGTGTTCCTGGGCTTCCTCGCGGCGTTCGCGGTGAAGGCGCCGCTGCTCCCGTTCCACGGCTGGCTGCGCCTGGCGTACGTGGAGGCACCGCCCGAGGTCGGCGCGATCCTCTCGGGGGTCGTCTCCAAGGCCGCCGTCTTCGGGCTCGTCTGGATCGTGCTGCCGCACTTCCCCGGGCCGGTCGACGACTTCCGCACGCTCGTGCTCGTGCTCGCCGCGGCCACGCTCGTCTACGGGTCGGTGCTCGCGTTCCGCCAGCCGGACATCCGCGGCGTGGTCGCGTACTCCTCGATGGCCCAGATGGGCCTGATCGTCCTCGGGATCTTCGCGGTCAACGACCTCGGCCTCGACGGCGCCGTGCTCCACTCGGTCAACCACGGGCTCGTGTCGGCAGGGTTCTTCCTCCTCGCCGGGATGATCGAGACGCGCACCGGCACGGGCCTGTTCTCCGGGCTGGGGGGCATGGCGAAGGGCCGGCCGATCCTCGCGACCCTCGTGCTGACCCTCGGCATGTTCACCCTCGCGGTGCCCGGCTCGACGAACTTCGCGGGCGAGTTCGCGATCCTCGCGGGCGTCTTCGACCGCGGCTGGGGGTACGCGGCGGTCGGCGCAGCCGCGATCGTCCTCGCGGCCCTCTACGCGCTGCGGCTGATCTCCGCGATCCTGCACGAGCGCCGTGGCACTGCTGTCCGCGACGACGCGGGCGACCTCGTCGGCGGCGAGCTGATGCTCCTCGTGCCGCTCGTGGCGATCCTCGCCGTGCTCTCGGCGTGGCCGGCGGGGATCACGGAGCGGTCGTTCCCGGCTGACGAGCCCGCCGCGTTCATCGGCTCGCAGGAAGGGCTCGGGGTGCCGTGATCGACACCCCGAGCGTCGACTGGCTCGCGCTCTCGCCCACGCTCGCGCTGCTCGCGGTTGCCGCGATCACGCTGCTCGGCGCGGTCATCGTCCCTCGCTCGTTCGAGCGCGCGTTCTCGGTCGTCGTCTCGCTCGCGGGATTCGCCACGTCGGCCGTGCTCGCCGGGATCGTCTTCGACCGGTCGCCCGAGGCGTCCGCGGTCGTCGTCGAGTCGATGACGCGCGACCGCCTGGGCGCGCTCGCGGCGATCGTGATCGCCGCGGTCGGCATCGCGGTGGTGCTGATCTCGGCGGGCGACGGCCGGCGCTCGCACGTCGGCGAGTACTACGCACTCCTCGCGGCCGCCTCGGCGCGGGATGGTCTTCTTCGCCTCCGCCGCGAACCTGATGACGATGTTCCTGGCGCTCGAGTGGTTCTCGATCTCGCTGTACGTGCTGTGCGCCCTGGACACCCACCGGCGAGAGTCGCTCGAGGCGGGGCTCAAGTACCTGATCGTCGGGAGCTTCGGCTCGGGGATCCTGCTCTTCGGGTGCGCGCTCGTCTACGGCGCGACGGGCGAGCTCGGGTTCGCGGCCATCCGCGAGGCGACGGGCGCGGACGACCCACTCTTCGTGACCGGCATGGCGATGATCCTCGCCGGGCTGGCGTTCAAGGTCTCGGCGGCGCCCTTCCACATGTGGACGCCCGACGTCTACCAGGGCGCGCCGACGACGGTGACGGCGTTCATGGCCGCGGCGACGAAGGTCGCGGCGCTCGTGCTGACGCTGCGCATCCTCGTGACGGCGTTCCCCGAGCAGGACGAGATCTGGACGATCGCGGTCGCGGTCCTGGCCGTCGCCTCGCTCGTGATCGGCAATCTCGCCGCGATCGCCCAGCGCGACCTGAAGCGGCTGCTCGCCTACTCGTCCGTCTCGCACGCGGGCTTCCTGCTGATCGCGATCGCCGCCGACAACGCCGACGGCGGCACGGCGCTCCTCTACTACCTGATCCCGTACTGCGCGGCGACCGTCGGCGCGTTCGCCGTGGTCGCGGCCAGGGAGCGCGAGCTCGCGCAGCCGGTCACCCTCTCGAGGCTGGAGGGGCTCGGATGGGAGCGCCCGTTCCTCGGCATCGCGATGTGGTGGTTCATGCTCTCGATGGCCGGCTTCCCGCTGACGGGCGGCTTCCTGGGCAAGCTGTTCGTCTTCTCGGCCGTCTACGAGGCCGGCTGGTGGTGGCTCGTCGTGATCGGCGTGCTCGCTACGGCGCTCTCGCCTCGCGTACTACCTCAACGTCGTGAGGGCGCTCTACATGCGCTCGGGCGAGGTCGGCGGGACCGTCGTCGCGGCGGGCGGCTCACCGCCGCGCGACCCCCTGCTCGACGGCGCCGTGGCCGCTGCGCTCGTCGTCACGATCGGCTCGTTCTTCTTCGTGCAGCCGCTCGTCGACCTCGCGCGCGACGCGGTCGCCTCGCTGCCCTTCTGACCGCCTCGCTAGGCGGCGTCCGCTACCCAGCGCATCGGGTCCCCGGCGCCGAGGTCGGTGATCCCGGCCGAGTGGAGCGCGCCGATCGCGAGCGTGCGCCGGTGGGCGGCGAAGGTCAGCACGTGGGCCAGCATCCCCCCGTAGGTGAACACCTCGGGTGGGTCGCAGACCGCGTCGACGAACGTCTCGTCGAGCCGGTTCCCGTCGATCACCTCGCGCGCACGGGCCAGGAACGCCTGGCCCGCGGCGCCGAGCCGGGCGCGGATCGAGGCGATGCTCTCGCCCTTCTCGACGCCGAAGTCGTAGGCGCGTGAGTCCATCGCGGCGTTCCACATGTCCATCTGGCCGACGAGCCGCGACAGGAGCGAGCGCAGCGTCGGGTCGTCGTCGACGCCCTCGACGGAGAGCTCGATCGGCGCGTCGAGCTGCTCGTCGCGACAGGGTGGACGCGCGGTCGACGATCTCGCCGACGAGCCACACGTGGTGCTCGACCAGCTTCTTCATCAGGTCCATGGAGGTCACCTCGTCTCTCGCGGGCAGCCGAAGGCCGCCGGGTGGGTGGAAGTGCACGCCGTTCGGGCTGTCGAGGTGGATCGGGCCGGGCGACGAGCGCCAGGCCGACGGCCCGACCCCGTAGGCGCGACGGAACGCACGGGTGAACGCCTCGTTCGACGAGTAGCCGGCCTCGAGCGCCACCTCGAGGACGCCCGCTTCGCTCGTCACGAGCCGGTAGGCCGCACGCTCGAGGAGCACCCGGCGGCGCAGCCGTGCGGGAGTCTCCCCGGACACGGCCGTCACCACCCGGTCGAAGTGGAAGCGCGACAGGCAGGCGCGCGCCGCCAGGTCCTCCCCGTCCGCCTCGTGGTCGTCGAGGCTCTCCGCGAGCGTGTCCACGAAGGTCGAGAACGTGTCCATCAGCTGCAGGGCCATGCGGTCAGCCTGCCGCCGCGGCGCGGCCGCCGCTTGATCGTTCTTGCTCACCTGCAGCACGGTCCGGTACAGCACTGCCTCGGCGGCACGTGCCGGCGCGGAGCTGCGGGTCTACCATGGCAGCCGTGGCGACGACGCTGACGTGGCTGGGCCATGCGGCGTTCCGGCTCGACACCGCCGCGGGGACGCGCGTGTACGTCGATCCGTTCCTCAACGGCAACCCGTCCTGCCCCGACGGCGAGCGCGAGCCCGAGCGCTGCGACCTCGTCGTCGTCACGCACGGCCACGACGACCACGTCGGCGACGCGGTCGCGATCGGCCTACGGTTCGACTGTCCCGTCGTCGCGCAGGTCGAGCTGCGCGGCTGGCTCTCCGGTCAGGGCCTCCCGGAGGACATGGGCCAGTCTCCGAACAAGGGCGGCACGGTGCGCTTCGGGGACGTCAGGGTGACGCTGACCGACGCGAACCACTCGTCCAGCACCGACGAGAACGGCGCGCGCGTGTATCTCGGCGAATCGTGCGGCGTCGTCCTCCGCCTCGACGACGGGCCGACGGTCTACTTCGCCGGGGACACCAACGTCTTCGGCGACATGGCGCTCGTGAAGCGCCTGTACGCGCCCGACGTCGCGGTGCTCCCGATCGGGGACCACTTCACGATGGGGCCCGAGGAGGCGGCGGTCGCCGCGGAGCTCGTCGGCGCTCCACGGGTCGTGCCGTCCCACTACGGCACGTTCCCGATCCTGACCGGCACGCCGGAAGCGCTCGGGCCCTTGCTGCCGGACGGCGTCGAGCTGCTCGCGCCGTCCCCGGGTGAGTCCCTGTCGTTGTAGGCGCGCGGGGTTTGCGGGGCCACCAGAGGCGTTAGGGTCCCGGGATGACTACCAAGCCGCAGACATATCGCATCGTCCTGCTCGCGGCCGCGACGGCACTCGTGCTCGGCGCTGCGCTCGCAGGCGCTCTCGCCGCGCCCGGCGCCGCAGCCGGGCCGAAGGCGAGCTTCTCGTGGCAGCTCCGGCCGACCGGCACGACCTCGGGCCTCCGCGGTCTCTCGGCGGTCGACGACCAGGTCGCCTGGGTGAGCGGCAGCGGCGGGACGGTCCTCCGCACGCTCGACGGCGGCGCGACCTGGCAGGACGTCGCCCCGCCCGACGCGGACGCTCAGGCCTTCCGGGACGTCGAGGCGTTCACCGCCGACCACGCGGTCCTGCTCGCGATCGGCCCCGGCGACGCGTCCCGGGTGTACGTCACCGAGGACGGCGGCGCAACGTGGACGATGACGTTCCAGAACACCGATCCGGCCGGGTTCTACGACTGCATGGCGTTCTTCGACCGCCACCGCGGCCTCGTGATGGGCGACCCGGTCGGCGGCAAGTTCCAGATCCTGTCGACCGACGACGGTGGGCGCAGCTGGCAGCTGGTGCCCTCGAGCGGGATGCCCGACGCCCTGCCGGGCGAGTTCGGGTTCGCCGCGAGCGGCACCTGCATCGAGGTCGCCGGCGGCCGTGACGCGTGGTTCGGCGACGGGCGGTGACGTCGTCTCACGCGTCTTCCACTCCGACGACCGCGGCCGCACCTGGGAGGTCGTGAACACTCCGGTCGCGAGCTCGCCCGCCGGAGGCATCTTCTCGCTCGCGTTCGCCGACCCGCGCCACGGGATCGCGGTTGGAGGCGATTTCCTCGATCCGACGAACGCGCCCGCGGGCGCCGCGTACACGGAGGACGGTGGTGCGACGTGGACGCTGGCCGACGGGCCCGGCGAGTACCGCTCTGGCTCGGCATGGGTGCCACGGCTGCCGAAGACCGCGGTCGCGGTCGGGCCGACCGGGAGCGACGTCACGACCGACGGCGGCCGAACCTGGACGCGCTTCGACACCGGCAGCTTCGACGCCGTCGACTGCGCGCGCACCGGCGCCTGCTGGGCGTCCGGCGCGCAGGGCGCGGCGGCGCTGCTGCTCGTGACCCGGTGATGCGGGAGCGCTGGTTCGGAGCGACGGGACGGCGCGTCCCCGCAATCGCGCTCGAGGGAGCCATCGACGTCGACGGTGCGCTCGTGGTGGACTCGATCGACGACCTCGACACCCTCCGGAAGGCGCACGCCGCCGGTACTCCTGTCGTCACGCGCGCCGACGACGCGGCCTCGGTTGCCCGAGCGCTCGCGAGGCCCGAGGTGTCGTGCGTCCTCGTCACCGACCCTGCGCTTCTCGAGCTCGACCTCTCCGAGCTCACGTATGGCTGACGGCATCGCCACGTACTCCATCTGCGCCTGCGATCTCGAGGCGGGGCGGTGGGGCGTCGCCACCCAGTCCGAAGTTCCTCGCCGTCGGCTCGGTCGTGCCGTGGGCCGCGGCACAGGTGGGCGCCATCGCGACCCAGTCGTACGCGAACCCCCGTTACGGGCCGGACGGGCTCGAGCTGCTGCGCGAGGGCCTCTCGGCCGAGGCAGTCGTCGAGCGTCTCACGTCCGCAGACGACGACCGCGCGCTACGCCAGCTCGGCGTCGTCGACGGCGAGGGACGGGCGGCGACGTTCACGGGCGACGACTGCCATGCGTGGGCGGGCGGTCGCAGCGGGGACGGCTACGCAGCGCAGGGAAACATCCTCGTCTCCGGAGCGACCGTGGGGGCGCTCGCGGAGACGTTCGAGTCCACGCCGGGGAAGCCGCTCGCCGAGCGGCTGCTCGACTGCCTCGACGCCGCCGAGGCAGCCGGCGGCGACAGCCGTGGCCGTCAGTCGGCCGCCCTGCTCGTCGTCGAGCGCGACGGAGGGTACGCAGGCCTGTCGGACACGTTGGTCGACCTCCGCGTCGACGACCACGCCGATCCGCTGGTCGAGCTGCGCCGCCTCTACGGCCTCCACCACGCGCTGTTCGGTCGAACGCCGCGCGAGGAGTGGATCCCCGTCGACGAGGTGCTCCGGGCGGAGATCGACGCGCTCCTCCGGAGTGCCGGGCACACGACGCTGGCCGAGTGGGCCGGCGTCGAGAACCTCGAGGAGCGGGTGGACGGCGAGGAGGCGATCGACCCAGTCGTCCTCGAACGACTGCGGGAGGCGACATGAGCGACCGCTACCGGATCACGTCGCTCGACGGGCTCGCCGGGCCGGCGATCCCGAACCAGGCGCGGTGGCACACCATCCGCCGGACGCTCGGCGTCTCGGCGTTCGGGATCAACGCCTGGACGGCGACCGCGGACGACCAGCAGATCATCGGCGAGCACGACGAGGCGGGCGGCGAGAAGCACGAGGAGCTCTACCTGGTCGTCAACGGGCACGCGTCCTTCATGCTCGACGGCGAGGCAGTCGACGCGCCCCAGGGAACGATCGTGCACGTGCCCGATCCGGCCGTGAAGCGCGGCGCGGCCGGGACACGGGGCACGACCATCCTCGTCGTCGGCGCGAAGCCGGGCGAGGCATTCACGCCGTCCGGGTGGGAGCGCAGCGCCGAGGCGCTGCAGTTCTGGCCGACCGAGGAATGGGACAAGGCGATCGAGGTGCTCGAGCGGCACCTCGGGGAGACACCGGACCACGCGGGCACGTACTACAACCTCGCCTGCGCTCACGCGCGGGCGGGGCGGCCCGAGGCGGCGCTCGAGCACCTGGGCCGTGCAGTGGAGCTCGACGCGCGGTTTGCCGAGTACGCCCAGCGCGACGAAGACCTGGCGTCGATCCGCGAGGAATCCGGCTTCCCGCGTCCGCCGGCCGGCTAGCAGCGCCGCGCGGCCGCCGACTGGTAATCCCGGCGTCCGTCGGTCTACCATCGCCGCAATGGCGGCAGACGAGGGGGGAGCGATCACCCGCGGATTCCTCTTCGCGGACCTCCGGGGGTACACCGACTTCGTCGAGCGGAAGGGCGCTGCGGCGGCGGCAGCACTCCTGACCCGGTACCGGGAGCTCGCACGCGCAGCGATCGTCCGCTTCGGCGGCGCCGAGATCAAGACCGAGGGCGACAGCTTCTACGTCGTCTTCGAGTCCGTCAGCAGCGCCGTCCGGTGCGGTCTCGCTATCACCACGGATGCGCGGGCTGCCTCGGCCGAGCATCCCGATCGAGCCGATCCGCGTCGGCGTCGGCGTGCACGCCGGCGAGACGGTCGAGACCGACGGTGGCTACGTCGGCTCGCCGGTCAACATCGCTGCGCGGATCTGCGCACAGGCCGACCCCGGAGAGGTCCTGGTCAGCGAGACCGTCCGCGCGCTCACCTCGACCGTGCTCCCCGTGCAGTTCAAGGCGCGGGGCCGGCGCCAGCTCAAGGGCATCGCCGAGCCGATCGCGCTGTTCGCGGCCCTGGAGGCCCCGGACGGCACGACGGCGTGGCCCTCGAGGGGGCGTCGGCGGCTGTCACGACGCGCCCGTGCCGCGCTGGTGGGAGGTGCGGTCCTCGCCGTGGCGGTCGCCGCCGGCATCGGCTGGCTGGCGTTGCGACCGGCCACCGGGCTCCCGTCCGGGCCCTGGACGATCGGGGTGAACGTCCCGCTGACAGGCGCCTTCGTGCCCGACTCCGTCCAGGTCCGCAATGCCGTGCAGCTCGCCGTCGACGAGACGAACGAGGCCGGCGGCGTCGCCGGCGAGGAGCTTTCCGTGAAGGCCTACGACAGCGGCGGAGGGGAATTCGAGGACGATCCCGATCGCGGCGCCGTCAACGCGACGGCGATGGCGGACGACCCGCGCACGATCGCGGCGATCGGCCCGTTCACGTCCGTCGTGGCGGAGAGCACGATCCCCGTGACGAACCGTGCCGGCCTGCTCGAGTGCAGTCCCTCGACCTCCGACCCGCGACTGACGAAGCCGGAGCTCGGTGCCCTCGAGGTCCGGGCCACCCATCCACGGCGCATCAACTTCGTTCGCCTCTCCCCTTCCGCGGACGTCCTCTCGCGTGCGCTGGCCGCATTCGCCACGCACGACCTCGACGCCGAGTCCGCGCTCGTCATCGCGGACTCGAGGTTCGACTTCGCCATGACCTTCGCCGACCGGTTCGACGAGGAGTTCACGGAGCTCGGCGGTCGGGTCACCCGCACCCTCCACCGCCCCGGCCTCGACCCCCGCCGCGCGATCCGACCGCTGCGAGATGCGGGAGCTCGGCCCGATTTTGTCCTCTTCTCAGGGGCGACCGATTCGGGCGCGGCCGACGTGCGACGGGCGATGCGCGCTGCAGGGCTCGGTTCCACCCCCTTCCTCAGCTGGGACGGCATCCTCGACGGTGCGGGCGACGACGAAGGCTCCTACCTGCAGCGGTCCGGCGCCGCTGCCGCCGGGTCGTACTCCGGCCAACCGTCGATCGCGCCGCCGAGAGCGGACTTCGTCGACGCGTACCGAGCGGCGTTCGGCGAGGAGCCGAACAAGTACGCGGCCGCCGCGTACGCGTGCATGCAGGTCGTGCTCGCGTCCCTGCACGCGATCGCGGAGGACGGCCCGGCGGCGAGCGAGCTCCGCGAGGCCCTGCGCGCGCATGCCGTCGATCCGGACCGTCGATACGAGACGGTGCTCGGCACGGTCGGCTTCGACGCCAACGGCGACTCGACCCAGCAGGTCGTCTCGTTGCTCCGGGTCGACCCCGCGGCGGCGGACGGAGCAGGGGACTGGGTCCTCGTCAAGCAACAGGACTTCGGCCCGGCGAGGTAGCGCGCCGCCGACCGCCCGGCGCACGGCCGCGGTTGCCACCGGTGCCGCGATTCGCGAGACTCGAGCGGGAAACGAGCCGAGGAGGCCGACGATGGGCGAGACCGTCAAGTACACGCTCGACGAGAGCCGGCTGCCGGAGGCCTGGTACAACATCGCGGCCGACCTCCCGGAGCCGCCCGCCCCCGTGCTCCATCCGGGCACCGGGCAGCCGGTCGGCCCCGACGACCTCGCGCCGCTCTTCCCGATGGAGGTGATCCTCCAGGAGGTCTCGACGGAGCAGCGAATCCCGATCCCCGACGAGGTGCGGGACGTCTACCGCCAGTGGCGCCCCACCCCGCTCTACCGCGCACGGCGGCTCGAGCGCGAGCTCGAGACCCCAGCCCGGATCTTCTACAAGTACGAGGGTGTCTCCCCGACCGGGAGCCACAAGCCGAACACTGCGGTGGCACAGGCCTTCTACAACGCGCGCGAGGGCGTGAAGCGGATCACGACCGAGACGGGGGCCGGCCAGTGGGGCTCCTCGCTCGCATTCGCGGGGGAGCTCTTCGGAATCGAGATCGACGTCTACATGGTGCGGGTCTCGTACGACCAGAAGCCGTACCGGAGAGCGTTGATCGAGACCTTCGGCGCACGCTGCGTGGCGAGCCCGTCCGAGGAGACGGCCTCCGGCCGCGCGGTCCTCGCGGAGCACCCCGACTCGACGGGGAGCCTCGGGATCGCGATCTCGGAGGCGGTCGAGCAGGCCGCTCAGCGCGACGACACGAAGTACGCGCTCGGATCGGTGCTCAACCACGTCCTCCTGCACCAGACGGTGATCGGCGAGGAGGCGATCGCCCAGATGGACCTGGCGGAGGCGTACCCGGATGTGCTGATCGGCTGCACCGGCGGCGGCTCCAACTTCTCGGGGCTCGTGTTCCCGTTCATCGGCCAGAAGCTCCGGGGAGGCTCCGACGTGAGGGTGATCGCGGTCGAGCCCGCCGCCTGTCCGAGCCTCACGCGGGGCGAGTTCGCGTACGACTTCGGCGACACGGGCCACCTCACGCCGCTCGTGAAGATGCACACGCTGGGCTCGACGTTCGTGCCTCCGGGCTTCCACGCCGGTGGGCTCCGCTACCACGGGATGGCACCGCTGGTCAGCCACCTCCACTCGCTCGGGCTGATCGAGGCGCGCGCCTACCACCAGACGGCCGTCTTCGAGGCCGGAGTGCGCTTCGCGCGCGCGGAGGGGATCCTTCCCGCCCCCGAGGCAAACCACGCGGTGAAGGCGGTCATCGACGAGGCGCTGCGCTGCAAGGAGGAAGGGAGCGCCGAGACCATCCTCTTCAACCTCTGCGGTCACGGCCACTTCGACATGCAGGCCTACATCGACTACTTCTCCGGCGCGCTCGAGGACCGCGATTACGACGAGGGCGAGCTCGCGATGGCGCTCGCGGGGCTCCCGGCCGTCGCCGCGGTGAGCTGAGGACGTCAGGCGGCCCGGTCGCCCCGGTCGCCCGGCAGCCGGAGACCGTCGGCGAGCTCGCGGAAGCCGGCAACGGGGTCGTGACCGGGCTCCGCGACGAGGACGACCGCGCCCGGCTCCGGCCCCGCAAGGGCGCCGACGAGCAGCTCGACCCCGGCCGCGAGCGCGAAGGCCTTGTGCGCCTGCGGGCCCGCCGAACGGGACGAGCTCCTCCGGCCGCGCGCGGCCGGCCAGCACGTCACCGTGGGTGACCGCGCCCATCGAAACGTCCGCGACGAACGGACGACCGTCCGACGACGGCACCGCGATCGCGATCGGGTTCGTGCCGGTGAGCGGCAGCCCCCCATCGGGGTGCGGCAGACGCCGAGGAGACGTCGCTGTGACGACGGCGACGAAGCCCGCGTCCGCGAGGCGTCTCGCCCACGCGCCTAGCACGCCGGTGGGGAAGCAGGACTCCGCCACCACCAGTCTCGCCCGCTCGGGCGGGTCGGAGGCCACTGCGTCGCAGATCGCGGCCATCGTCAGGTAGCCGAGCGCGCCCCGTCCGTGCCAGCGCTCGAACCCGGCCGAGCGCTCGATGCGCTCGGGCCTGCCCGACGGGTCGAGCGTGTCCCCGAGGAGGCCCTCGAGCCACGGGACACGGGAGAGGCCGTGCCCGGGCTTTCCCCGCCGCGTCGGCCGCCGCGAGGTGATCGACGACCACCGCGGTGTCCGCCCCGGACAGCCCTCGCGCGCGCAGGCGCTCGATGGCTTGCTCACGCGTCACGCATGCGACCCTACCGCCGGAGGGCGGACGAAATTTCCGGAAACTGGACGGGTTTCGTCGACCGCGAAGTCGGGTAGTCTTACATGCTCCTCACAGAATTCTGTGAGGATATGAGCTGGATGGCCGCGCCTCCCCCCGGCGCGGACGTGCAGGACGGCACACGGCCCACCGCCGCAGGGCTTGCCGTCACCGGAAGGGAGCCTACGGGCTCCCTTCCCTGCAGGACCACGTTCAGAGGACGGTGAGCGCCTTACGGATCGCGCCCGCGCGTCGGGCCTGAACCGCCTCGGCAAGACCTCGGATGGCCGTGCTCGCCTCGGACTCGGGGGCCGCCTCCAGCACCGGCCGACCGGCGTCCGATGCCTCCCTCAGCGCCGGGTCGAAGGGGATCCGGGCCAGGACGGGAGCGTCGATCTCGGACGCAAGCGCCTCTCCACCCCCGGAGCCGAAGAGCTCCTGCCCCGTGCCGACGAGCCACGACATGTTCTCGACGACGCCCAGGACCCGCATCCCGGTCTTCTGCGCCATGACGGCCGCGCGCACGGCCACCTGCTGCGCGGCCGGCTGGGGGGTCGTCACGATGATCGCCTCGGCGCGGGGCAGCAGCTGTCCGATCGAGATGGCGACGTCGCCGGTGCCGGGCGGCATGTCGACGACCAGCGTGTCGAGCTCGCCCCAGTGGACGTCCGAGAGGAACTGCTCGAGCGCCTTGTGCAGCATCGGGCCGCGCCACATGATCGGGCCGTTGTCCTCCGCGAACAGCCCGATCGACATCACCTTGAGCTCACCCCGCACGGGCGGGACGATGAGCGAGTCGACCACGATCGGCCGCTGGGTGACGCCGAGGACGTGTGGGATCGAGTAGCCGTAGACGTCGGAGTCGAGCACACCCACGCTCTCCCCACGCTCCACCAGCGCCGCCGCCAGGTTCGCGGCCAAGGTCGACTTGCCCACCCCACCCTTGCCCGACGCGACCGCGACGACGCGCGTGCCCGGATGGAGCCGGATCTCGCGCTCCGGACGCCCGCCCCGGAGCCGCGACGCGAGCGCCGCCTTCTCGTCCGGGGTCATCACGTCGAATCGGAGGCTGACGGCCGTGACGCCGGAGACCGCGCCGACATGCTGCGCGACCTGGTCCTGGAAGCTCGATCGCAGCGGGCAGCCCGCGACGGTGAGCGCGATCGTCACGTCCACCTCGCCTCCGGCGGAGACGACGACGTCGCGCACCATGTCGAGCTCGGTGACCGGGCGCTTGAGCTCCGGGTCGATCACCCGCTCGAGCGCGGTCAGGATCGCGTCACGATCGACGGCCACGAAGCCAGCGTAGCCTTTGGAGATGGCCGACCCGCGCACGGAGCTGAGGGAGCTCGCGCTCGGCTTCCCCGAGACGCACGAGGACTTCCCCTGGGACGAGCGCGTCGTCAAGGTACGCGGCAAGGTCTTCGTCTTCCTCGGGCGGCGGGACGGTGCCGACGAGCCGATGATCACCGTGAAGCTGGTCGAGTCGCACGGGCACGCGCTCTCGGTCGAAGGAGCGCGGCCGACCGGGTACGGCCTCGGCAAGTCGGGCTGGGTGACGGTGCCCGTCGCCGAGGTGCCGCTCGACGGCGGTCCGGGACTGGGTGGAGGAGAGCTACCGCATCGTCGCACCCAAGCGCCTCGTCGCAACGCTCGACGGCGAACGCTAGCCGGGGAGCTCTCCGCGCGCGTCCTCGCGCTGCGACGCCACAGAGCGCGGCGGTGGGCGCGAACGGTGTCAGACACGGCTGCTTGTCAAGTCGGCCGTAGCGGCCGGGTCACGGGCGGCCATGGACGCGTTGTTTCCGAGGTGGACGACAGCGGTTGCGCCTGGGGACAAACTGGCACGAAATCGGCACGCTTTCCCCTTGACAGAAAACGGTGTCTGACACCGTCTCTGCCCGCCGACCGTGAGCTGGGCCTTGCCGCCGCGCCTCAGCGGAGCGCTGCGGCGACCTGCGCGCAGAGCTCGTCGGTCGCGGCGGCGGCGACCCGCGAGCGCTGCACGAGATCGAGGGGCGCCTTCCCGAACGGCGGATCCTCGAACAGCTCGATCGCGTAGCCGCGCTCGCGGACGAGGAGCTGCGCGGCGGCGATGTCGATCGAGCGCGCCGGCTTGAGGCAGCAGACCGCATCGACACGCCCCGCGGCGAGGTGGCAGAGCGAGAGCGCCAGCGAGCCCATCACGCGGAGTCGGCGCGCGACGCCGCGCATGACCGGCGCGTACTCGGCGATCGCGTCGGTCGTGGTGCCCTCGAGCGAGAGGATCTCGATCGTGTCCTTCGGGCCGGGCTCCTCGAGCGGCGCGCCGTCGAGGAACGCGCCGCGACCGCGCTCCGCGACCCACTCCTCGCGCGTGCCGAAGTCGTAGACGTAGCCGAACGAGACGTCGTCCATGGACGAGCCCTCCGCCACGGCCAGCGAGAGGGAGAAGAACGGAATCCCGCGCTTCGCGTTGACCGAGCCGTCGATCGGGTCGACGACCACGGTGAGCGGCCCACCTGCCCCGAAGGCGCGCGTCCCCAGCTCCTCGGAGACGAGCGTGAGATCGGTGTCGAGCGCCGCCAGCCGCCGGACGACGGCCGCCTCGGCGGCGGCGTCGATCGCGGTCGTGTCGTCACCGCCCTCGCCGGCCCGGAGCACCGGCTCGCGCTCGGCGCGCGTCGGGAGCTCGCGGAGGATCCCCTCCAGGTCGCGGACGCAGCCGCGGCAGAGCTCCAGCCAGTCGTGCTCCGGAGCCGTCACGGGTCGACCGGGTGGATCAGCAGGCCCGAGTCGAGCTTCGGGAAGAAGTACGTCGCCTTCTGCGGCAGCGTCTGCCCCCGCCGCGCGCGGTCGAAGACCTCGCGTGACGAGGAGCGGGCGCAGCAGGAAGGCGCAGTCCGCCTCACCGTCCTCGACCCTCCGCACCGCCTCGTCGCGGTCGGCCGTGTACGCGATGCCGTCGTGGCCGAAGCGGTCGACGAGCTCGACGTCGAGCTCCCCTTCCATGCCGCGAACCAGGCGAACGTCGCCCTTGCGCACGAGCACCGTGGCGGGTACTTCGTGCGGCTCCCGACCGAGCGCGGTCAGCGCCTCGTCGGCCGTCGCGAGAGCCTCGCCGGGTGGATCGATGTCCGGGCGCCCGGCGAACACGCGATGCGTCGGGAACACCTCGAGCCCGGGATCCGAGGTCGAGACGAGCACGGCCAGCAACCGATCGGCGCCGTCCTCGGCGGCGAACGCGACCGCGGTCTCGTAGCGATGGTGCCCGTCGGCGATCAGGAGCTGGACGTCGGCGAAGTACGCGCCGACACCCTGGTCGCCCTCGAGCCGCCACAGCCGTGCGTCGCCCACCTCCAGGTCGGCGGCACCCGTCGGCCGGCGGAGCGGCGCAGGACTGTCGTAGAGGAGGAGGATCGGCTCCAGCTGGGCGCGCGTCGCCCGCAGCAGCCGCAGCCGGCCCTCGATCGGCCCTGCGTGCGTGCGCTCGTGCGGGAGCACCGCACCGGTCGAGTACGGCTCGGCGCGGAGCGAGGCGACGAGCCCCGCACGTGTGCGGGCCACACCGTCCGGGCCGACGAAGTCCTGCTCGAGCCACCACACCGCAGGCGTCTCGTCGCGGACGAGGATGCCCTCCGCGAGCCAGCTCCGGAAGCGCTCGCCGGCCACGTCGGCGTCGGGCTCCAGCGTCAGGTGGACGACGTTGTGGGAGTCGCGGGAGAGCAGGACCTCGCGCGCCTCGTCGTCGATCACGTCGTAGGGTGGCGCCGTCACCGCCGCTCCGGGCCGCGCATACCGGACGGCGCGGAACGGGCGGACGTCGGCCACCGCCCGAGCCTACACTCACCCCGTGGCGACGATCGCCGAGCTCGTCGAGGACCGCACCGTCGACGGCGTGTTCGCCGTCGCCCGCAAGCGCCGGCTCACCACGAGCCGCGGCAAGCCGTACCTCGCGCTCGAGCTGGTCGACCCCAGCGGACGGATCGAGGGCGCGGGTCTGGGACGACGTCGAGCTGCTCGACCGCCGCTTCTCGGAGGGTGACGCCGTCCGCGTCCTCGGGCGCGTCGAGAGGTTCGACGGCCGCCTGCAGCTCGCGGTCCGCACCGTCGAGGCAGCCGACGCCGACCCGGCCACGCTGGCGCCCGCCCTCCGCCGTGACGCCGACGAGCTCGAGGGCTTCCTCGAGTTCCTCGCCGCGGAGGTCGCGCATCCGGGTCTCGCGGGGATCGTGAGCGGGATCCTCGCGGAGCCGGAGATCCGTCGACGGGATGCGGCTGCTCCCGGCGGCCGGAGCGGACGGCCACCACGGGTACGCGGGCGGCCTGCTCGAGCACACCGTCGGGGTCGCCACGCTCTGCCGCGAGACCGCGCAGCTCCATCCTCGGCTTCGTGCCGACCTGCTGCTCGCCGCCGCGCTGCTCCACGACGTCGGCCGCGTGCGCGAGCTCGGCCGCGGGCCTGCCTTCCGGCCTACGGCGGAGGGCGCGCTGCTCGGCCACGTCCAGCTGGGCGTGCGCCTGGTGGACGAGCGGGCGAACGCCCTCGACTCCGCGGGTCGCGCGGAGCTGCTCCACGCGATCGCAGCGCACCACGACCGGAGCGCAGCCCGGACGGCGGAGGCGGCCGTCCTGTACCACGCGAACCAGCTCGACGCCCAGGCCGCGACGCGTTCCGTCGGCGCCGACTGAGCGCGCATGGCTGTCGCCGTCCTGGCGCTCCTCGGAGCGGCGTCGTGGGGCATCGGCGACTTCCTCGGCGGTGTCGCCGCGCGTCGCATCCACGTCCTCACCGTGCTCGTCGGCTCGCAGGCGGCCGGTCTCGTCGGCGCAGCGCTGTGGGTGCTCGCGAGCGCGGACTCGCCGCCCGGGATCGAGGACCTCGCTTCCCGCGATCGGCGCCGGCGCGTGCGGAGCGATCGGGCTCGCGGCGCTCTACCGCGGGATGGCCGTCGGCGCCATGGGCATCGTCGCGCCCATCTCGGCCGCCAGCCCGGTCATCCCGCTGGCCGTCGATCTCGCGCGGGGAACCTCGCCCAGCGCGCTCCAGTGGGTCGGGATCGTGGTCGTGCTCGGCGGCATCGTCCTGCTCGCGCGCGAGCCCGGCGGCACCGGGAGCGCCGCGCTCGCCGCCGGCGTGGGGCTCGCGGTGGTCGCGGCCGTGGCGTTCGGGCTGTTCGTCGTCGGTCTCGACGCCGCGGCCGACGGAGGCGTTCCCTGGACGATCCTCGCGGTGCGCTCGACCTCCACGCTGCTCGCGCTCGTCCTGGCGGTCTCGGCGTCCGTCGCGATCCGGCCCCCGGCGCGCCTCCTGCCGACGATCCTCGCCGTGGGCGTCTTCGACACGGCCGCCAACGTCCTCGTCGCATTCGCGACGACACGCGGCTCGGCCGGGGTCGTGGCGGTGCTCAGCGCCCTCTACCCCGTGGCGACGATCGTCCTCGCGCGCCTGCTGCTGGGGGAGCGGCTCGACGGGACACGGCGGGCCGGGGGCGCGCTCGCGCTCGGCGGCGCGGCTGCGGTCGCGGCGGGCTGAGCGCCCTGCCGAGCCGGGAGGACCGTGCTACGGTCCGCGGGCCGTTCGACCGCGATGAGGGGAGAGAACAGATGAGACGATTCGTCCTCGCGGCGATCGTGGCCGCCCTCACGGCCCTCGCTGCCGGCACCACGGCAGCCTCTGCCGGGCTCGAGCCCGGCGGCTGACACCTTTCACGGAGGCGGTCGACGTGAACGTCGTCTTCGTGGGCACGTTCGGAGGCACCGACCTCGACCCGGCCGCGGTCACGTCGGGGCTGCCGACGAGCGCGTCGCCGAAGACCCGCTTCAAGCTCGACTACGGGCTCGACGACGAGGCAGAGCTCGGGATCACCTACACGTACAGCTACACGCCGTTCAACACGCCGGCGGCCTGGGAGAGCTCGTTCTTCGGCTACCTGGGCAGCATCGCCCAGCCGAAGCCGCGGACGCTGTTCCAGGACGAGTACAACGCCCAGAACGGCACGCTCGACGTCGGCCAGAACCACTGGATCGACGCGCCGTCGGTCGAGAAGTGGATCATCGAGAACCCGCCCCCTGGCGTCGACCTGACGAAGCCGACGATCCTCTTCGTCAACTGGAAGGACCGCCCGGACTTCAAGTTCCACGTCTACACGAAGACCAACGAGCCGGACCCCGACACGGGCAACAACTTCGGCGTCGTACGCGAGACGCGGAAGATCGTCGCGTGGGGCGGCACCGCTCCTGACGACGAGGAGAACCCCTACGCAGGCGCGCCGCGCCGCCTGTGGTTCTACGACCTCTCGGCCGGGCCGGAGAGCTGGGCCGGGAGCTACGAGGTGACGAGCCCCGACATCGACGGGGACGACGAGCCCGACTACCGGATCCCGAACATCTGGGAGTACTCGGGCACGCCGCTCGCGTACAACCATCCCGGGCTTCGGGCTCGTCGACGCTCGCCGACCGACCTCGGCAAGGTGATCCGCTACGTCGGGCTCGACCTGCTCTTCACGAGCTCGCCGCTCTACCCGCCGTACTTCACGGCCAACCGGCTCCCGGGCCAGGTGAACCTCGACGTCAACACGGTCGAGGGCTGGAACCAGGTCAACGCCTCCGAGGACTTCGTCGAGCAGGGGCTCTTCCTCGCCGAGGTGAAGGAGCTGCCGAGCGGCTTCGAGTCGACGCTCACCGCCGACTACCAGGACATCAAGATGGCGGGCGACTGGAACCGCTGCTACCAGCAGTTCGTCTCGGACAAGGTCTGTTACAACGACCTCGCATCCGTTCTACGCGGGGTTCGGCGGGTTCGTGAACATCTTCCTCGTCTCGGCCCGCCACCACGAGGAGTTCCTCGACGGCACGCCCGCCTACGAGGCCGGGCTCGTCAACTGGTCGATCGGCCAGAAGCCCAAGGCTCCCGGGCTCCTCGGCTTCGCGGACGACAACTGGCTGGACGGCACGCAGAGCGGCGTCTTCAGCTTCGTCTACCCCGACGCCGTGGCGGCGGGGTACGGGCTCACCACGACGATGATCCACGAGTACGGGCACCACTCGTCGTTGAGCCATCCGCACGACGGTTTCGACCCGGCGTCGGGCGTGGACTTCGGCCCGGGCGGCGAGACGTACTTCGCCTGGCTCGGTGACGAGTCGAACTCGATGATGAGCTACATCGACCTGAACTGGGACTTCAGCCAGTTCGACCGCGACAACTCGGCACGCCACCATGCGGCCGGGTACGCGAAGATCGCGAACATCGTCGCGGACGACCTCGTCGGCAACCCGGCGGCGGCCGGGAAGCTCGCCGAGGCGAACGCGGCCCTGAACACGGCCCAGGCGGCGTTCGCGACGCACAACTACGGGACAGCGCTCCAGTTCGCGCGGCAGGCCTACGAGGCCGTCGCCGCGGGCGCCGCGCTCGCCGGCGTGCCCGTGGACGTGGTCGAGCCGAGCACCTGGACCGTGATCGGCCCGGTCAAGCCGGGCAACGGCCCGGGGGCGAGGGCGAAGAAGCTCGACTACGCGAAGGACCTGAGCGACAAGGCGAACGTCAAGCGGATGTTCGGCCGCTAGCCAAGCCGGGCGATCAGGTTGGCTCGAGGGCCCCGGCGACGGGGCCCTCGTCGTTCGAGCGAGGTTCAGACGTTGAAGCGGATGTTGAGGACGTCACCGTCGGCGACGACGTAGGTCTTCCCCTCGAGGCGCTGCGTGCCGCGCTTCGCCGCCTCTGCGTGCGAGCCCGCGTCGAGCAGGTCCTCGGCCGAGATCACCTCGCAGCGGATGAAGCCGCGGGCGATGTCGGTGTGGATCGTGGCGGCGGCGTCCAGGGCGGTCTTGCCCGCTCCGGAGCGTCCAGGCCCGCGTCTCCTTCTCCCCCGCGGTGAAGAACGTGATCAGGCCGAGCGCGTCCTTGAGCCGCCGCACGACCTCGTCGAGCGCCGACGGCCCTTCGCGGAACTCGGCGGCCTCCTCCTCGGGAAGCTCCGCGAGCTCCGCCTCGAGCTTGCAGTCGATCCCGCCGGGGCCGTTCTCGACCGCGAGCAGCGGCTTCGTCGTCAGCGGATCGAGCTCCGGCGGAAGCTCGCCGGGCCAGTCGGCGAGGGTGCGGCCCGCATCGAGGTGCGCCAGGAGCTCCGTCAGCGTCTCGAGCTCGGCCCGCTTGGCAGCGTCGCCCGACTTCGCCTCCTTCTGGACCCGCTCGTGGCGCCGCTCGACGTGGTCGCGGTCGGCGACGAGCAGCTCGAGCCTGAGCGTCTCGAGGTCGTCCGTCGGGCGTGGCGTCGTCCGAGAAGCCGTCGAGCACCGCGAGGATCGCGTCGACCTGCCGGAGGTTTCCGAGGAGCTGCGGCCCCGTGCCCGGCACGTCGACGACTCGGATCGCCGCCGGCGTGACCTTCTTCGCGGAGACGATCTCGGCGAGCCGGCCGAGACGGTCGTCGGCGATCGTCGCCATGCCGACGTTCGGCTTGTCGGTCACGGACGCGTAGGCGGTGATCTCCGCGCCCGCGCGCGTCAGCGCGTTGAACAGCGTCGTCTTGCCGCTGTTCGGAAGCCCGACGATGCCGACCTCGAGCGCCACGGCGGCCAGAGTAGTGGAGGTGGGCCGCTAGCTCGCTGCGAGGAACCCCGGCTGTGCGCCCTTCGTGTACCGCTTCAGGTAGACGATGCGCGGCACGACGACGGTGATCCTCCCGTCCGTCGTCTCGAGCTCGATCGTCCCGCCGGCCCCTGCCGTCACCGCCCGCTCGACGGCTTCGGCGGTCGCGGTCGAGACCATCGCGGCGATGATCTGCCCGCCCTCGAAGGCGAGCTCGATGCGGATCGAATCGTCAGCCAGGGCGGACCACCTCCGTGAGGACACCGTGGACGGAATCTGGATGGACGAACGCGACCTGGAGCCCGTAGAGCCCCCTGCCGAGGAGCATGGTCGATCAGCTCCGCACCCGAGCGCTCGAGCCGGTCGAGCGTGGCGCGGACATCGTCGACCTCGTAGGCGACGTGGTGCATGCCCGGCCCGCGCCTCGCAAGGAAGCGGCCCACGGGAGTGTCGTCGCCGGTCGGCGCGAGGAGCTCGATCCGGCCGTCGCCGACGAGCACCGCTGCCGCCTCGACGCCCTGTTGCTCGAGCCGGTCGCGGTGCTCGAGCGTCGCACCGAACAGGCGCCCGTACGTGGAGACGGCCTCCTCGAGGTCGTTCACCGCGAACCCGAGATGGTGGACGCCCCGGAAGCTCACGCCGCGATCGTACTCGGACGATTTCGAGGCGGGACGAGGATCTCGTCGACGAGGCCGTACTCCACCGCCTCGGCCGGGGTCATGAACCGATCGCGGTCGATGTCGTCCATCACCTGCTCCTCGGTGCGGCCGCAATGGCGGGCGATGATCTCGGCCATCTGGCGGGTCGTCGACTCGACCTCGCGCG
The DNA here is from genome assembly GCA_963722755.1 of uncultured Actinomycetes bacterium. Lineage (GTDB taxonomy): Bacteria > Actinomycetota > Thermoleophilia > Gaiellales > Gaiellaceae > Gaiella. Next base: position 366,872 of record CAVROJ010000006.1, on the reverse strand, counting down.
CAGCGATCGTGATGTCGGTCGGCGCGCCCCGGAACCCCGCCGAGCCCTGGTGGATCATCAGCTTCGCGTTCGGGAGCGCGAACCGCTTCCCGGGCGCGCCGGCGGCGACGATCATCGCCGCGGCGGACATGCCCATCCCGAAGCAGATCGTCGAGACCTCCGGCCGGACGTGCTGCATGGCGTCGTAGATCGCGAGCCCGGCGTAGACCTCTCCGCCCGGTGAGTTGACGTACAACGCGATGTCCTTGTCGGGATCCTCGGCCTCGAGGAAGAGCAGCTGGCCGACGATCAGGTTGGCCAGCTCGTCGTCGACAGGGCGCCCGAGGAAGACGATGCGGTCGCGGAGGAGCCGCGAGTAGAGGTCGAACGCACGCTCCGCGCGGCCGTCGGCCTCCAGGACGGTGGGGATCAACGGCATCGTGACCTCCTCTTCGCGTATCGTGCAACCATGTGGTTGCCCTATGCTATACGCAACTAGGAGGTTGCGCGTGGAGATCGAGCGGGAGATCGTGCTACCGGTGACGCGAGAAGAGGCGTGGGAGGCCCTCACCGAGCCCGAGCAGCTCGAGGAGTGGTTCGCGAACGACGTCGAGCTCGACCCGACCCCGGGCGGGGACGGCGTGTTCCACTGGGACAACGGCGAGATCCGCCGGGCGGTCGTCGAGACCGTCGAGTCTCAGGAGCGGCTCGTGCTGCGCTGGGAGGACGACGGTGTCGTCGAGCTCGAGCTCGGCGACCATCCGGACGGGACGCGGGTGCACGTCCGCGAGACGGCCCCGGAGTGGGGCGTCGCCCTCGAGCTCCACGCGAGCGCCGCATGGGCGACGGCGTAGGAGCGGTCTTCGGGGCCCTCGCCGACCCGAGCCGCCGCTACCTCGTCGAGCGCCTGGCCGATCTCGGCGCGGCGACGCCGACGGAGCTCGCCGGCGAGCTCCCCATGACCCGCCAGGCGGTCGCGAAGCACCTCGCGACGCTCGCGCACGCCGGGCTCGTCCACGGCACGCGGGAGGGCAGGAACACGGTCTACCGCCCCGACCCGGCACCGCTGCGCGACGCGACCGCCTGGCTCGACCGGGTCGGCGCCCAGTGGGACGACCGCCTCGCCGCGCTCGCGCGTCACGTCGGCTCGCACGTCGAGCTGAGGCCTCGGAGGGCCCGCTCGCGCCGCCCGCGCACGGGCCCTCCGCCTGTGTCACCCGTCCCTACGTGGCGACCGGGTGGTGGGTCGGGTGCCAGGCGTGCCGCAGCGTCGATCCCGCCCAGAGCACGACGATCGAGACGACGAGGAGCGACAGAGCCGTCAGCGAGCCGGTTGCGATCGCCACGATCGCGAGCACACCGGCGACCGCGCCGACCCCGGCGAGCGCCATGACGGCCGTCCCGGGCCGGCTTCCCTTGCTCAGCTCCTGGCTCGCAGAGCCGAGAGCGCACGTCGCCATGCCGAGCAGCGTGACCGCGACGGCCGCCCAGCGGTGGCTCGAGCCGATCAGCCAGACATCCCACGCCTGGTGGGTCGCGACGAACGCGAGCACCGCGAGCGCGGTGAGAGCGGTGGCAAGCCCGTCCTTGCGGGTGAGTGTCATCTCGCCACCTCCTTTCCGGACCGAGCCTGGCACCGTGTGGATCGGCAGGTCATCGGTGGCCACGCTGACCTCGCCGCGCGACTTTCCCGCAGCCGGGATCGCCTCAGGGCCTCACGGTGGCCACGAGCGCGCGCGAGTCGGCGCCCGTGCCGACCTCTGCAACCGCCACCCGGGCATGCGAGAGCCAGCGCTCACGGCGGAGGTCGGACTCGCTCTCGTCGTCACCGAAGCCGGCGATCACCACGGTCGAGCCGGCGACCGCGAGGCCGAGGACGGCGTCCGGGTCGTCCTTCGCCCGACCGCCGTCCACGAAGATCAGGTCGAACGGCGCGTGCTCCGGAAGGGCGGCGCGCCAGTCTCCCTCGAGCACGTGCACGTCGGGATCGTCGGCGAAGAGCTCCGCGGCTGCCTTCGCGAGCTCCTGGTCGATCTCGGCGGTGAAGAGCGGCACACCTGGCCGGCAGGGCGGATGCGAGCCAGGCCGTCCCCACTCCCGCGCCCGTCCCGATCTCCGCTACGCGCTCCACCCCCCGGCGGCCCGCGAGCACGTGGAGCAGCCTGCCGACCTCGTCCCGGCAGCCCTCCGGACCGACGCCGGCGGCCGCCGCCCGGGCGCGGCTGACGAGCGGCGGCAGCGTCACGGCTTCGACGCGACCACCTCGTCCGTGGTCGTGAAGCGCACGCCGCGCTGCCGCCATTCGGCGAGCGACCTCTGGACCCGCTCGTCGGAGAGCCCGCGCGAGGCGTCCTCGACGAAGGCGACCGCGTACCCGCGGTCGCGCAGGCCCATGATCGCCGCGTGGTTGCAGACGTCCGTCGCGACGCCGAAGACGAGCACCTCGCTCGGCGCGAGCGCCTCCAGGAGCGGCTCGAGGTTCGGGTTCGAGAAGGCGCTGTAGGTCTTCTTGAGGAGCAGCAGCTCGCGGCGGTCACCGACGAGTCGTGGGAGGTGCCCCGGCGGATACGGCGTCAGCGAGATGGGCAGCGGGTCACGCTGCGCGGTCTCGGGGATCTTCGCCGCGCCGGGCGTGCCGCGCAGGCAGTGAGGCGGGTAGGTCGCCTCGAAGTCGGGCTCGTCCGAGATCTCGGGGTCGGTGAGCTCGTGGTCGTCGGCGGTGGCGAGATGCGTGACGCCGTGCTCCTCGGCCCAGCGCACGAGGCGCGCCATCGCCGGCGCCGCCGCCTCGGCATCGGGGACGGGGAGCTTCCCGTCGGCCCGGACGAAGTCGACCTGCGTGTCGACGTCCCAGAGCAGCGGCCCGCTCATCGCGACGCCGACGGCGATCTCACGCCGTGGCCCGTACTCCCATCCCTCGCGCCACGCGAAGGGCTCGACGACGAGGCGCTCGAGCGGCTCTCCGCCGAGCAGGTGGTCGAGCGCCCAGCGGGTCGCGGTGTGCCCGATCAGGAGGATGCGCTGCCCGGCGCGTTCGACGAGCAGCTCGTCGAGCAGCTCCTCGACGCGGGCCACGGCGTCGCGGTAGCTCTCGCCGCCCGGGAACGGCTCGTCGACCCGGAGCGGCCGCTCACGCTCGACGGCGTCCACCGGCGCGCCGTTCAGGTCGCCGTAGTCCACCTCGCGCAGGCGCCAGTCGAGGACGACGGGGATGGCGGTCCCCGCGAACGCGATCTCGGCCGTCTCCACGGCGCGTGACAGGTCGGACGTGAAGACCACGTCGACGCCGTCCTCCCTCCGGCGCTCCCCCAGCTCGCCGGCGAGCTCGCGCCCGCGGCCGGACAGCGTGCCGCCGAGCCAGCCGGTCGCGATACCCCGCTCGTTGTCGGTTGTCAGCGAATGGGTCTCGAAGACCAGCTCGACGCTGCCCGTCACTCGACCAGCCCCAGCCGCTCGTTCGGCCGGAACCGCCGCCCGACCTTCGCCGTCTCGCGGCCGTCCGCCATGACGATGTCCGCGGTGAAGTCGTTCTCGCCGCGGATCAGAGAGGAGCCGACGCCGTACGCGTCGACCGGGACGCCGAGGCGCTCGAACGACTCGATCTTCTCGACCGTGAAGCCGCCCGACGCGACGATGCGGACGTGCTCGAAGCCGTCCTGGTCGAGCGCCGCGCGCACCTTGCGGACGAGCCGCTCGTTGACACCGCGCGGGTCGAAGTCGCCCATCTCGTCCCAGAGGGCGCGGTCCACGAGCTGGCTGGACGTGTCGAGGCGGACGCCCCACAGCCGTGGGCCGAGCGCGCGCGCGACGTCGAGCGCCGTGCGGACGGAGTCGTTGTCGTAGTCGACGAGGACGGTGATGTGGAAGTCCTCGGGCGCCCAGTCGGCGAACTTCGTCGCGGCGAGCACGGTGTTGCCGCCGTACGCCGCGATGAGGGAGTGCGGGACCGTCCCGACGCCCCGTCCGCCCCACCAGGACGCCTGGGCGTCGGACGTGACGCCGATCTCGGCGCCCAGGATGGCGCCCGCCACGTGCGCCGCGTAGCCGTCGCCCGTCTGCACGCGGTGGTGGTCGTGGCGCGCGGGCATGAAGATGATCGGCTTCCCGTTCGCGGCCTCCAGGACGCGCGCCGTGTTGGTCGCGATCAGCGTGCGACGCGCCAGCGTGCCGAGCACGACCGTCTCGAGGTGCGAGAAGGTCGTGTAGTCGCCCTCGATCGTCATGACCGTCTCCCAGGGCTCGACCCGGTCGCCGTCGCGGAGCGCGTGGACCGTCAACCCCGGCCAGTCGTGGGAGCAGAGCTCGAGGATCGCGATCGCCTCGTCCATCCCGCCGAGCATCGCGTGCTTGCGCTGGAAGACCTGCATCAGGACGCGTGGGCGCCGCCCGTCGTGGAGCAGCGCGGCCCGCGTGTGGTTGAAGTAGGCGTCGCTGTAGTAGCCGTCGCGCATCTTCTCGACCGGGAGGTCGAAGATGGACGGGTCGAGGCGCTCCCCCCGCTGTCGGGTGGGGGCGACCGTCACGCCGCGGCCTCTTCGGCCGCGAGCACCGCCTGGAGCGCCGCCTCCGCGACCTCGAGCTGCGCGTCGCTCGGCTCGCTCGTGGAAAGACGGCGCTGGAGCTCGGTGCCCGGACGTGCCAGCGCCCGGGAGAGCCGCTTGTCGGGGTTCCGGCTCATCCAGCCGAAGACCTCGACCGCGGCGCCGATCGCGCCGACCGCGCCGACGAGCCGCGCGGCCGTGCGGTGCCGCGCCGGCGCGAGCTCTGCCGCCGCACCGGCGAGCGCAGTCGCGATCGTGAGCGGCCCGACGAGGTGCGAGCCGCAGCGCTCGTGCTCCTTCGGCGCGCGCTCGCCGGTCTCGTACGACCCGATCGAGACGTGCTCCGCGCCGTGGTACGAGGTCAGCTGCTCCCCCCGCAGGGCGACGAGCGCCGGCACGATCGACGCGATCACCACCGCGGCCTCGCGCGGGACGAGGGGCAGCGACGAGCGGCGGAAGAGGCTTGCGCTGGTCGACGCCGCGACGAGCGCGACCGCCACCGCGGGCCGCTCGAACGGCAGAGCCGCCTCCGGCAGCCCCCGCTTCATCGCCGGGAGCACCGCGAAGGCCTCGGCCAGCCTGAGGGGACCGCGCACGAAGGGCATCGTCACCCGTCCGCCCAGACGGGGCTTCGGGCCCGACGCCGTCTTGATCGTGCCGTCCGGCAGGCGAACGGCAGCGCCCCACGTCCGCGGCCCGTGGACGAGGACGCCGTTCTGGAGGGCCATGCCGCCGAGGCGAAGCTTCTCCATGCCGGGGAGCGTAGCGAGCACGCCGCTTCCCGCGGCTGCGCGACGACGCCGGGCCCGGCGGGCGGGCCGGCGGCCGGGGCCGTCGTGCAGGTCAGCCGCCGGCCAGCCGGCGCAGCGCGGGCTGGAGCGCCGCAGCCGCCTCCCGGCTCCCGTACTCCCTCCCGTCGAGGGAGGCGATCGGCATCACCTCGCGGACGGACGACGACGTGAACGCCTCGTCGGCCGCGAGCATGCGCTCGAGCGGGTAGCTGCCCGTCTCGACCTCGTAGCCCGCCTCCCCCGCGAGCTCGAGCAGAGCGGCCCGCGTCTCTCCCGCGAGGATCCCGAGCTCGAGGGACGGCGTCACCAGCAGCCGCGCCTCGCGCCACCAGACGTTCGTCACCGTTCCCTCGAGCACCGTGCCGTCGAGGTCGACGAGCACGGCGTCGTCGGCCCCTCGGCGCTTCGCCTCCGCCTCCGCCGCTGCGTGGGTCGCGTAGCTGACCGACTTCGTGCCGGGCAGCAGCCACGGCGCCGAGCGGCGGGGGAACGCGAGCGAGACGAGGCTCTGGCCCCTGGCCCGCGCGGGCTCGATCCACTCCGGGATCGCGGAGACGAGGGCGATCGCGGTGGGCTCTCCCGCGCGGCGTCCCGGGCGTCCAGTAGAGGCGCAGGACCGCGTCCGGGGCACCCGCCGCGCCGAGGGCAGCGTCGGCCAGCGCGCGCAGCGCGTCGGGGTCGGGCCGCGGCAGCCCGAGGCGCTCGGCCGACCCGACGAGGCGAGCGACGTGCTCCGCGAGCCTGAACGGCCGTCCGCCGTACACGCGCAGCGTCTCGAACGCCGCCCGGCCGCGCGAGAACCCCTCGTCCTCCACCGCGACGACCGCCGCGCTCGGGTCGACGACCCCGCGGCCGCTGACCGCCGCGGCCAGGATCCGGCCGCTCACCGCCGACCGCCTGCTCGCGGGCCGCGTGCTCGCCGTCCGGCGGGCGCCGCGGCGTCGAGCGGTGCGCCGATCGCCTCCAGGAGCGGCGCGGCCTTGACGAGCGACTCGGCGACCTCGTCGCGAGGGTCGGAGTCCCAGACGATGCCGCCGCCCACCCACAGGTGGATCCGGCCCTCGGCGACGGCGAACGTCCGGATCGTGAGCGCCAGCTCGACGTCCCCGTTCCCGTGCACCCGGCCGAGCGCGCCCATCGAGGCGCCACGCCCGACGGGCTCGAGCTCCGCGATCAGGTCGACCGCCGCGATCTTCGGCGCACCCGTCACCGATCCGCCCGGGAAGAGCGCGCCGAGGAGCTCCGCGAGCCCGACATCGGCCCGCGCCTCGCCCTCGACCGTCGAGACGAGATGCTCGACGCCGGCGAGCGGCTCGGCGACCATCAGCTCGGGCCAGCGCACGCTGCCCGGGACGCAGACGCGCGACAGGTCGTTGCGCTCGAGGTCGACGATCATCACGTGCTCGGCCGCGTCCTTGGCCGAGGCGAGGAGCTCGGCCCGCCCGCCGCGGGGCCGCGTCCCCTTGATCGGCCGCGTCCACACCCGCCGCCCGCGCCGGGTGACGAACAGCTCGGGCGAGGCGGAGACGATCGCCCAGCCGTCACCCTCGAGCAGGCGCCACGCGCTGTCGCCCAACGGGTCGTCGTTCGGTTGTGTCAGAGGGGCGAGCCGGGAGGCGAGCGCGGCCGGGGAGCCCTCGAACGGGGCCGAGAGGTGCTGCACGAGGTTGACCTGGTAGACGTCGCCCCGGGCGATCGCCGCGCGCACTGCGTCGACCGCGAGGGCGTAGTCGTCCTCCGGCCACGTCCGCCGCCACTCTCCGATCTCGTAGCCGTCGTCTCCGTTGTCATCTCTGACACCAGGATGCACGCCGGGCCGGACGGCACACGCCGCAAGCGGCAACCTGCACGGCTCGGGCGGGGACGGCCCCCGCGTCCGCCTGATCGTGTCCGAGAGCCCGTAGCCGAGATAGAGATCCGCGACGAGCTCCTCGCCGCCGCGCTCGAAGAACCCGCGGCTCCGCAGCCAGGCCTCGATCCGCTCGAAGGCGCCGTCGGGCTCGTGCACCTCGAGCACGTCAGCCTCCGGCGCGAAGGCGCCGCAGACGCTCGACGAGCGAGGCCGTCGACGGGTCGAGCGTCGCGTCGGTCGGCCCGCCGGCGACCGCGGGGGCGAGCCCGACGGCAAGCTCCTTGCCGAGCTCGACTCCCCACTGGTCGAACGAGTCGATCCCCCAGATCACCCCCTGCGTGAAGACGACGTGCTCGTAGAGGGCGACGAGGGAGCCGAGCGCGAAGGGCGTCAGCCGCTCGAGGAGGAGGAACGTCGACGGGCGGTTCCCGGGCATCTCCTTGTGGGGCACGAGCGCCTCGGGGGTGCCCGCCTCTCGCAGCTGGTCGGCGGTGCGCCCGAACGCCAGCGCCTGCGCCTGCGCCAGCGCGTTGGCGAGCAGCAGGTCGTGGTGGTCGCCGAGAGGGTTGAGCGACGAGGCGAAGGCGATGATGTCGACGGGCACGAGGGCGGTGCCCTGGTGCAGCAGCTGATGGAAGCTGTGCTGGCCGTTCGTCCCCGGCTCGCCCCAGACGACGGGGGAGGTGGCGACGGGCACGGGATCGCCGTCGAGCGTCACGCGCTTGCCGTTCGACTCCATCACGAGCTGCTGGAGGTAGGCCGGGAACCGCGCCAGGTACTGCTCGTAGGGGAGGACGGCATGCGTCTCGGCTCCGAAGAAGTCCCGGTACCAGACGCCGAGGAGGCCCATCAGCGCCGGAAGGTTCTGCTCGAGCGGCGCCTCGGCGAAGTGCAGGTCGACCGCGTGGAACCCGGCCAGCATGTCGTGGAACGCGTCGGGGCCGATCGCGATCATCGTGGAGAGCCCGATCGCCGAGTCCATCGAGTAGCGGCCGCCCACCCAGTCCCAGAAGCCGAAGGCGTTCGCCGGGTCGATGCCGAACTCGGCGACGGCCTCGAGGTTGGTGGAGACCGCGACGACGTGCTTCGCGATCGCGCTCTCGTCGCCGCCGAGCCCGTCGAGCAGCCACTGCCGCGCGCTGCGCGCGTTCGTCATCGTCTCGATGGTCGTGAACGTCTTCGAGGAGACGATCACGAGCGTCTCCGCCGGATCGAGGTCGCGGAGGGACTCCACCAGGTCGGTCGCGTCGACGTTCGAGACGAACCGCAGGGTCAGGCCGCGGTCGCGAGTGGGCGCGGAGCGCCTGGTACGCCATCGCCGGACCGAGGTCCGAGCCGCCGATCCCGATGTTGACGACCGCCCGAACGCGTTTCCCGGTATGGCCGAGCCAGTCTCCGGAGCGCACGCGCTCCGCGAGCGCCGGACATCCGATCGAGCACCTCGTGGACGTCGCGGACGACGTCCCGCCCGTCCACGACCAGCGAGCGGTCGCGCGGCATGCGCAGCGCCACATGGAGGGCGGGCCGGTCCTCGGTGCGGTTCACGTGCTCGCCGCGATACATCGCGTCGCGCCTCTCGGGCACTCGCCGCGCGGCCGCGAGCTCGACGAGGAGCGCGATCGTCTCGGCCGTGACCCGGTGCTTCGAGAGGTCGGCGTGGATCCCCGCCGCCTCGAGCGACAGGCGATTCGACGCGGCCCGGGTCGTCGGCGAAGAGGTCGCGCAGGTGCCGTTCGCGAACGGCGGCGTGGTGCCCGTGGAGCGCCTGCCACGCCGGGCTGGTGGTGACGGTGTCGGTCATCTCCCGGGACGGGTCGCGGTGCGAGGGCCGTAGACTCGAGTGACTCTAGACGGACGGACGCGGGAGGGAGCGATGGCCGCGAGCACGCCGCTCGAGCTCGGGATGGTGGGCCTCGGACGCATGGGGGCGAACCTCGTGCGACGCGCGATGCGCGACGGCCATCGCTGCGCGGGCACGGACGTCAACGCCGACGCGGTGCGCGCGCTCGCCGAGCGAGGGGATGACGGGCGCGGCCTCCGCGGAGGAGCTGGTGGCGATGCTCGCGCCGCCGCGGGCCGTCTGGGTGATGGTGCCGGCGGGGGAGATCACGGAGCGGGCGGTCGCCGAGCTGGGCACGCTGCTCGAGCCCGGGACACCGTGATCGACGGCGGCAACACGCGCTACCACGACGACATCCGGCGCGCTCGCGAGCTCGGGGAGCGCGGGATCCACTACGTCGACGTGGGCACCAGCGGAGGCGTCTTCGGCCTCGAGCGGGGCTTCTGCCTGATGGTCGGCGGGGAGGACGGAGCCGGTCGCGCGCCTCGCGCCGCTCTTCGCCTCGCTCGCGCCGGGCCTCGATGCCGCGGGGCGCACGCCCGGCCGCACGGGCGACCCGGCACCGGAGGAGCTCGGCTGGCTCCACTGCGGGCCGGCCGGCGCGGGGCACTTCGTGAAGATGGTGCACAACGGGATCGAGTACGGGCTGATGGCCGCGTACGCGGAGGGCCTCAACCTCCTCCACCACGCAGGCGCGGGAGACGTCGCCCGCGCGTCCGACGCGGAGACCGCCCCCCTCGACAACCCGGACCACTACCGCTACGACCTCGACGTGGCGGCGATCAGCGAGGTCTGGCGGCGCGGGAGCGTCGTCGCCTCGTGGCTGCTCGACCTGACCGCAGCGGCGCTCCACGAGTCGCCCGGGCTGGATGGGTTCGGCGGACGGGTGTCCGACTCGGGGGAGGGGCGGTGGACGTCGATCGCCGCGATCGAGACCGGCACCCCCGCCCCCGTCCTCACCGCCGCGCTCTTCGAGCGGTTCTCGTCACGCGGCGAGGCGGACTTCGCGAACCGCGTGCTCTCGGCGATGCGGAAGCAGTTCGGGGGCACGCCGAGAAGCCGGCGGGCTGAGACGACCTGCCTCGACGTCCGACCGGGCCCGGCCGGTCGCCGCGTGGAGCGGCTTCCGGCGCTGGCCCGGTCGGCAGAGGCCTCAGTCGCGGAGCGGGACCGCGTAGGCGGGCATCGGCGCCCCCGTCGCGCCGCGGAGCTTGAGCGGGAAGCCGAGGAACGCGAACTCGTACTGCTTCTCCGCCGCGATCTCGTTCATGTCGACGACCTCGATGATCTGCGCGCCCGCGGTGGCGAACATGTACGCGTGCACGGGGAGGAAGACCTTCTCCTCCTCGGAGGGCAGCACCTCGAGCCCGATCGTGTCGCCGGCGATGCACATCGCGCCGACCTCCTCGCAGAGCCATTTCGCGGCCGAGAGGCCGATCCCGGGCGTGTTCACGAGGTAGCCGTCGAAGTCCGGCCAGACGTTCATCCGGCCGGTCCGGACGAGCACGACGTCGCCCTTCCTGAGCTCGACCCCCTGCTTCTGCACGGTGTCCTGCAGGTCCTCGGGCGTGATCGCGTAGCTGTCCGGGAGCACGTCCACGCCGTGCGTGCCGGCGACGTCGAGCAGGACGCCGCGCGCGATCACCGGCGGGTACTTCTCGAGCCCACCCTTGTTCCAGATCCGGCTGCCGAGGTCGCGGTCGGCCTCCCAGCCGTTCCAGAACTTCCCGTGGAAGCCGAGGTGGTTGAGCGTGTCGATGTGCGTCCCACAGTGCGTGTACATGTGGATCGAGTCGCCGCAGTACGAGTACGCCTCGTGCACGTCGGAGCCGACGCCGGACAGGTTGTCGTTGACCGACCCCTGCGGCGTGTGCGTCATCCAGATCCCGTAGCCCGGGTCGCCCGCCGCGACCCACGACGGCATGCCGATGAAGTACTCGACGTTGAGGTCGAACACGTGGCGCCCGTCGAGGTGGCCGAGGATGGCGGCGTTCGTCTCGGGCGTGATCCAGTTGAGCCGCCCGATCTCGTCGTCCGGGCCCCACGGGCTCTTCGAGACCTTGAGCCCGTCCTTCTCCGTGACTGCCTCGTAGACGAGGCTCTCCTCGGTCGTGGCCACCGTGCAACCTCCTTCGGACGTGGTCAGCCGAGCCTACTCCAATGCCTTCTCGCCGTTCCAGCGGGAAGGAGCGGATAATCGGGGCCGTGAGCGACCTCCGAGCCGTCCTCGACGACCTGCTCGCGGCCACGGGCGCCGACCGCGTCACCCTGCGGCGGGACGTGCCGGGTGACTACCCCTTCCCGGTCGTCGAGGAGGCGCTCGCGCCGGGCGCCGGGTCACTGCGGGAGGAGCGGTCCGTGCACCTGCCGACCCAGCCCGTCGTCCGGGAGGTCGCCCGCGGTCGCCAGGTCGTGCAGGACGACTGCCGTGCCGCCGACGAGGACCCGGCGTTCCGGCGGATGCTGGACGCCTACGGCGGGCTCGCGGCGCAGATCGTCACGCCCGTCATGGCGGACGGCAGGCTCGAGGCGATCGTCTCGGTGCACCAGCTGGGCTCGCCCCGACACTGGACGCCCGACGAGGTCGCCGCTGCCTCGGCGGCCGCCGAGCGCGTTCGAGGGCTCCTGTGAGGGTGAGCCCCGCCGACGGCTGGCACAACCGCTGGCACCCCGACATCGCACCGGCCGTGTCCGTGCGCCCGGGCGACCTGCTCACGCTCGAGACCCGCGACGGCCTCGACGGCCAGCTGACCCGCGAGAGCACGCATGCCGATTGCGCGGCGCCGGATCTCGGCCTCGCGCACCCGCTGACGGGGCCGGTGCACGTCGAGGGGGCCGAGCCGGGCGACGTGCTGGAGGTGCACTTCGTCGGCTACGAGACGCCCGATTTCGGGGTCAACTGCGTGATCCCGGGCTTCGGCTTCCTCGCCGACGTCTTCGACGAGCCGTACCTCGTCCCCTGGGACCTCGACGGCGCCGTGGCCCGCTCCCCGGAGCTGCCCGGGATCGCCGTTCCGGCCGTCACGCACGCCGGCGTGGCGGGCGTGGCGCCGTCGCACGCCCTGATGGAGCGCCAGCGCGAGCGGGAGGAGGCGATCCGGGCGGCCGGCGGGCCGGTGGCCGATCCGCATCCCGAGAGTGCCCACCCGACGAGCGCCGCGGACGGCCTCCGCACGATCCCACCGCGTGAGACCGGGGGGAACCTCGACATCCGCCGGCTGACGGCCGGATCGACGCTGCTGCTCCCCGTCCACGTCCCCGGCGCCCTGTTCTCGCTCGGCGACGTGCACTTCGCCCAGGGCGACGGGGAGGTCTGCGGCACGGGGATCGAGATCGCGGCGGCCGTCACCGTCCGCTTCGGCCTCCGCAAGGCGCCGCGCGTCGCCCAGGCGTTCCCCGCGTACCTGGCGCCCGCGTCTCCCGGACGGGCGGTGTTCGCGACCACGGGCATCCCCGAGAACGAGGCGATGGACCTGACGCAGGCCGCGCGCGCGGCGCTGCTCGCGATGATCGACTGGCTGGAGGCCGAGCACGGTCTCTCGCAGGCCCGCCGCGTACTGCCTCTGCTCGGCCTGCGTCGACCTCCACCTCTCCCAGGTCGTCGACGTGCCGTACCCGCTCGTCTCGGCGCTCTGCCCGCTCGACATCTTCGAGGCGGGCGCGGTCGCGCTGATCAGCCGGCGACGGCGATCGCCTCGATCTCGATCTGGAGCTCGGGGAGGGCGAGCGAGGTCACCTCGACGATCGTGTCCGCCGGGTACGGCGGCGTGAACCACTTCCCGCGGAGCTCGACGATCCTGGGGAAGTTCGCCATGTCGGTGAGGAAGATGGTCACCTTCACCACGCGGTCGAGGCTCGAGCCCCCGGCCTCGAGCACGCGTTTCAGGTTCCGGAACACCTGCTCTGCCTGAGCGTCGAAGTCGCCGACGCCGACGAGGCCGCCCTGCTCGTCGATCGCCGCCTGACCCGAGATGAGCAACAGGTCGCCGACGCGAAAGCCCTGCGAGAGACGGAAGGGCTCGTACGGGTCCGGGTCGAGCACGATCGGGGCGACGTCGGTCACGTCGAGATCATCTTCTTCTCGACACCGACGCCTGCGGCCACCGCGCGCTCGTACTCGAGCGGCACCGTGGCGGAGTCCTGCAGCGCGATGCCGGTCGAGTCGAACACCGTGATCTGGTCGTCCGACTGCCGGCCCTCCAGCTCGCCGCAGATCACCTTGCCGATCTCGCCGGCCACGTCGTCCTCGGTGATCACGCCGTCGCGCAGGGGGACGTTGATCTCGCCGTCCTCGCGGCACTGGCGGATGTCGTCCACGAAGACCCGCCCGCGCTGCAGGAGGCCGGGGTGCAGCTCCTGCTCGCCCGCGAGGTCGGCGCCGAGCGCGGCGAGGTGCGCCCCCGGCTTGACCCAGGCCTCGTCGACGATCCAGCCGCGCGCGTGCGTGCCCGTCACGATCACGTCCGCGCCCTCGACCGCGGTTCGCACGTCCGTCGTCCCGGCCAACGTCAGATGCGGGTACTTCGGCGCCTCGCTCGCGAGGAAGCGGTCGACCGATTCCTGCGAGCGGCTCCAGATGCGGACGTCGTCCCAGTCGAAGACGGTGTCGCAGGTCGCGAGCGTCCCCTGGCCGACGCTGCCGGTGCCGAGGATCGCCAGCACCTTCGAGCCCTTGCGGGCGAGCCAGCGCGCCGAGACGGCGGCCGAGGCGCCCGTGCGCATCAGCGTGTGGTGCGAGCCGTCGCAGATCGCGAGCGGGAACCCCGTCTCCGGGTGCGTGTAGACGAGGATCGAGAACACCGCCGGCAGGTCGAAGCGGCCGTTGTCCTCGCGGATCGAGACCCACTTGCACGCCGCGGCCTCGGGCTCCTCGATCCACGAGGGCATCACCTCCCACTCGCCGCGGTAGCGGTCGAGCACGATGTGGCCCTTCGGCTCCATGTAGACGCGGCCGAGACCGTGCATCCGGAACGCGTGCTCGACGCAGTCGACGTACTCGGACGGCGTGAGCAGGCCGACCATGTCCGAGCGTCCGAGGATCAGCGTCTTACGGCTCCGCCAGCTCTCCACCCGACGAGTCTAGATCCCGCTGGACGAGGTCGACCAGCCGTGCGGCGTCCGGGAACGACACGAGGCGGCGGCGCGCACGGTCGAGCTGACGACGTGCACGGCGGTCGTCTCCGGTCTGCGCCCTGTACCCCGCCGCAGCGAGGTGGTGGAGGCCGCGGACGAGCTCCTCCCGTTCACCGGCGAGGCCGAAGACGCGCGCAAGCGCACTCGAGGCGGCGAAGTACTCGTGGCGCTCGAAGCAGCCCTCCGCCTCCCACAGCGCCGCCTGCACCCGGTTCTCGCGCGGCGGCCACTCCTCCACGGTCGGCCCATGCTAGATGGTTGATCGGCAATTCACGGTGGGCCGGATGACGGCCACGACACGGCGCCGGATCACCACCCGCGCGTGCCGTCCAGGCCTTCAGGCCTGCACGCACGCTGCGCACCCGGCTGATCGTGCCGCCCCCGGCTGCACGCCATTACCGATCACCTCGGTCGTCCCGTGGTCGATCGGGCGCGCAGCGCGGAGCGGATCGAGCGGGACATCGAGACGCTCGCCGGGCCGGATTTCACGCGCTCGAGCGAGGCGATCCAGCGCTACGCCTACACGCCGGAGTACCGCCGCACGCTCGACCATTTCGCCGGCGAGCTGCGCTCGCTCGGCTTCGAGCTCTCCGAGGACCCGGTCGGTACCTTCGTGGCCCGGAACCGGCCGCCGGGTGAGCCGGTCTTCGGCATCGGCTCGCACTGCGACTCCAACCGCAACGGCGGAAAGTACGACGGCACGATGGGCGTCGCCACGGCGGTCGAGGTGTGCAGGCTGAACGCCGAGCGCGGCCTCGACCTGCCGCTGCAGCTGATCTCCTTCCTCGAGGAGGAGGGCTCCGGCTTCGGGCAGATGCTGCTCGGCAGCCGGATCATGCTCCAGCGCGTCACCGAGGAGGAGCTGCGCGAGTCGTTCCGGTCGCTCGACGACGGTCGCAGCTTCTGGGAGCACGCCGAGGACGCAGGCTACGACCCCGCGCACTGGCGAGAGTCGATCCACGTGCTCGACGACCTGACCGGCTGGATCGAGATGCACATCGAGCAGGCACGGGTCCTCCAGGACACGGGCAACCGCATCGGGCTCGTTCACGCGATCGCGGGGTACGTCCACGCCGACGTGATCGTCCACGGGCGCGGCGACCACGCCGGCGCGACGCCGATGGACCTCCGACTCGACCCGACCACGGTGCTCGCAGAGACCGTCCTCGAGCTGGAGCGGCTCGCGCGGGAGGCTGGACACGGCACGGTGGGCACGGTCGGGGAGATCGAGGTCGATCCCGGCCTGATCAACGCGATCGCGAGTCGCGTCCGCTTCTCGCTCGACATCCGCGGGCCGGTCGAGGAGGCATTCCGCGGCGTGGCACGAGAGATCGGCGCGTTCGCCGAGCGCGCTGCAGAGGCGCGGGGCATGCGCGCCGAGCTCCGGCAGCGGCAGGCGCTCCCGGCGACGCCGCTCGACGAGCGGATCGTGGACGCGCTCGAGGCGGCCGCGAAGTCGACCGGCGAGCCCTACCTGCGGATGCACTCCGGCGCCGCCCACGACACGATGTGCGTCGCCGACCGGGTTCCGAGCGCGATGGTGTTCGTCCCCTGCCGGGACGGCATCAGCCACCATCCCGCCGAAGACGCCGACCCGGCCGATGCGGCGCTCGCCGCCGGCTGTCATCCTCGACGCGATCGCCGCGCTGCGGTAGCCGGCCGGGGGTCGGGCCTTCGTGGACGCCGTGCTGCTCGGCGCGCTCGCAGGCGCCCTCTTCGGGCTGCTCGCGATCACCGTCCGCCACGGGCTTCGTCGCGGCGCCGATCCGGAGGTGGGAGCCGTCGTCGTCCTCGGCATCGGGCTCGCTCGTCGCCTGCGCGCTCGCGCTGCCGCAGTCCGCAGCCCTCGGCGACCCGGGCGAGCTGTGGCCCTTCTTCCTGATCGGTGCACTCGTCCCGGGGACGTCGCAGATCCTCTTCATCCTCGCCGTCAGGGACGCCGGGCCGGCGCGCGCCTCGATCCTGATCGGGACCGCACCGCTCATCTCCGTGGGGCTCGCGCTCCTCCTCCTCGACGAGCCGTTCCGCCCACTCCTGCTCGTGGCGACGGTCCTCGTGGTCGCGGGCGGCGTCGCCCTCGCGGGGGAGCGCAGCCGGCCCGCCGCGTTCCGCGCGCTCGGAGCAGTGCTCGCGATCGTGTGCGCAGTGCTGTTCGCCGTTCGCGACAACGCCGTGCGCTGGGCGGCCCAGGACCTCGACCCGCCGGCGGTGGCGGCCGCCGCCGTCTCGCTGCTCGGCGCGCTCGCGGTCGTGACCGCGTACCTCGTCGTGGCTCGCCGGAGGCGGCTGCGCGCGGGCCTCGGCTCCGCGACCCGCGCCTTCTGGCCGGCCGGCGTCGCGCTCGGGCTCGCGTACGTGAGCCTCATCGTCGCGTTCGACCGAGGGAGGGTCGGGATCGTCGCGCCCCTGAACGCGACACAGTCGCTCTGGGCGGTCGCGCTGTCGGCAGTCCTTGTCGGCCGCGCCGAGGCGATCGGCAGGCACACCGTCCTCGCAGGGGCGCTGGTGGTCGCCGGCGCCGTCCTGGTCGGCATCGTCCGCTGAGCGACGGGGCCTCGAGGCCCGGCTCCACGCCGGGCCTCCCAGCCTGTGCGTTACACCGTCGCGGGCACCGCCGCGGGAACGCTCTCGAGGTAGCCGAGCGCCTCCTCGATCGACACGACGTCGGCGTACTTCGCGTCGATGTCGAAGAGGTTCGCGTCGTGCGGCGCCTGCGCCCGGTCGCCGACGCACTCGCGCGGAACGAGGGTCGGCCAGCCGTACTGGAGCAGGTCGATCGCGGTCGCGCGGATACATCCGCTCGTCGTCGCGCCGCAGAGCACGACCGTGTCGACGCCCTGGGTGATGAGGACCGTGGCAAGGTTTGTCCCGAAGAACCCGGAGGCGCCCTTCTTCACGATCACCGTCTCGTCCTCACGCGGCTCGAGCCGAGGGTCGATCTCCACCCACCTCCCGCCCATCTGCAGTGCCGCCAGCGTCGGCACCTTCTGCATCCAGAGCCCTCCGTCCTTGAGGCTCGTGTCGAAGCCGATCGTCGTGAACACGACCGGCAGCCCCTTGGCGCGCGCTGCCTCCAGCACGCGCCTCGTCGCCTCAACCTGCGAGGTCAGGTCGGAGCCCAGGGCGCAGTCGGGGTCGGTGAACCCGCAGGAGAAATCGACCACGAGCACGCCGGGGCGCGTGCCGAGCGTGACGCTCGCGCCGAGCCCCGACTCCTCGTAGATCCGCCTTGCGTCGTCGTCGGACATGGCCGTTCAGGCCGTCGCCTTCTGCGCGGGCTGGAGCTCTTCGCCGAAGCGGGCCCGCTTCACGAACTGACCCGCCCCGGGCTGCGCGACGAGCTCGTCGCCCTCGACGATCACCTGGCCGCGGACGAGCACGACCTCGGGGGCACCCGTCACCTTCTCGCCCTCGAAGAGGTTGTAGTTGACGTTCGTGTGGTGGGTCGTCGCGGAGATTGTCAGCTTCTTCTCCGGATCCCAGACGACGAGGTCCGCATCCGAGCCCGGCGCGATCGTCCCCTTGCGCGGGTAGAGCCCGAACAGCTTTGCGATGTTCGTGGAGACGAGCTCGACGAAGCGGTTCGGCGTGATCCGACCCGTGCTCACGCCGTGCGTCCACAGCATGTGCAGCCGGTTCTCGATCCCCGGGCCGCCGTTCGGCACGACCTGGAACTCCCGGCCGTTGATGCCCTTCTGCTCGGGCCAGTTGAACGGGCAGTGGTCGGTCGAGAGCGCCGAGAGCGCATCCGTCTTGAGCGCCTTCCAGAGATGCTCCTGGTGCTCCTTCGGGCGGGGCGGCGGCGTGTAGATGTACTTCGCGCCCTCCCAGTCGGGCTTCTCCAGCGCGGTCTCGTCCACGAACAGGTACTGCGTGCAGGTCTCGCCCCAGACCTGCCAGCCCTTGTCGCGCGCCAGCTGGATCGGCTCGACCGACGGCTGGCAGGAGACGTGGACGACGTACAGCGGGCGCGTCGGCGACGCGCGCGAGCTGGATCGCGCGGTTCGTGGCCTCGGCCTCCGTCTCCATCGGCCGCGTGCGCGCGTGCCAGATCGGGTCCGTCTTGCCCTCGGCGACGGCCGCCTTGACGATGATGTCGATCGCGTCGCCGTTCTCGGCGTGCACCATCACGAGCGCCCCCGGTCTCGCTCGCCGTCTGCATGACCTTGAAGAGCGTCTCGTCGTCGACCATGACGGCGCCCTTGTAGGCCATGAAGAGCTTGTACGACGTGACGCCCTCGTCCGGCAGCCTGGCCAGATCCTCGAGGGTGCCGCCCTCCTTCAGGTCGGTGACGGCGATGTGGAAGCCGACGTCGATCACCGGAGGGCAGCGGTCGAGCTTCTCGTGGTAGGCCTCGAGCGCCTGCGCGAACGTCATCCCCGGGGCCTGGATGCAGAAGTCGATCAGCGTCGTCGTGCCGCCGAACGCGGCGGCGGTCGTGCCGGACGTGAAGTCGTCGCACGTCGTCGTGCCGCCGAAGAACATCTCGATGTGCGTGTGCGGGTCGATCGCGCCCGGGAAGACGATCTTCCCCGTCGCGTCGATCGTCTTCTCGGCCGACACGTCGAGCGACTCGCCGATCAGCGAGATCGACCCGTTCTCGACGTAGATGTCCCCCACGTAGTCGTCGGAGGCGGTGATGATCCTGCCGCCCTTGATCAGCACGGACATGTGCCTCACTCCCTTTCCTTCGATCTCCCTGTGTGGTGTATACGACCCCGCGGAAGCGGCGTCAAACGGGAACCGGCGGCCGCCGCTCGTGCCAGTCGGTGACCTGCTGGAACGCGTGCGCCGCCCGTAGCACGGTTTCCTCCGCGAGGCGCCTGCCCGCCAGTGCGAGCCCCACCGGGAGGCCGTCCACGAAGCCGCAGGGCACGCTCGCGGCGGGGAGGCCGAGGCACGCCCAGGGCGAGTTGAAGGGCATCAACGCCAGCCTGTACGGGAGCCGCTCGGTTCCGGCCGAGACGACCTCCTCGCCGATCCGCGGCGCGGTGACGGGCATCGCCGGAGCGGCGAGCAGATCGTGTTGCTCGAAGAGCCGCCGCGCCTCGCCGAGGATGCGGCGCCGGGCCCGCTGCCCCGTGACGGCGGCGGTCGCGGGCAGGAGCAGGCCGGCGAGCAGGCGGGCGCGCACGTCGGCGCCGTAGTCGGCGAGCCGGGTGCGGAGCCAGGGCAGGTGCGCGTCCGCCGCCTCGGGGAGCATCACGAGCTGCGTCACGACCTCCGTCTCGCGCAGGAAGCCGGCGTCGACGCGTTCCACGCGTGCCCCGAGGGCCGCGAGCTCGCCGAGCGCGGCCTCGACCGCTGCGACCACGCGTGGGTCGACGGCGCCCTCGAGCAGGTGCGAGACGACGCCGATCCGCAGGCCGGCGACCCCGCTCGAAAGTCCGCCCACGTAGTCCGGGACGGGCGCGGCGACGGTCGCTCGGGTCGGCATGGTCGTGCCCTGCGATCGCGTCCAGGAGCAGCGCGCAGTCCTCCGCGGTCCGGGCGATCGGACCGACCGTGTCGAACGTCCACGAGACGGGGACGACGCCCCGGTTCGGGACGCGGCCGATCGACGGTCGCAGGCCGGTGACGCCGCACAGGCAGGCCGGGATGCGCACCGAGCCCGCGGTGTCGGTGCCGAGGGTGCCCGGCACCAGTCCGGCCGCCGCCGCGGCACCGCTGCCGCCGCTCGAGCCGCCGCAGATCCGCTCCCGGTCCCACGGGTTGCGCGCGGGGCCGAAGTGCGGGCTCGTCGTCGTCGCGCCGAACGCGAACTCGTGCGTGTTCAGCTTGCCGACGACGACCGCACCGGCCCGGCGCAGGCGCGCCACGACCGTCGCGTCGGCGCCGGCGACCGAGTCGGCGAGGATGCGCGAGGCGGCGGTCGTCCGCGCCCCGGCGACGTCGATCACGTCCTTGACCGCCACCGGCACGCCGTGGAGCGGCCCTCGCCACCCCGCTCCCTCGAGCTCGGCGGCCTCGGCCAGCGCCTCCTCGGCGCGCACGGAGAGGAAGGCGTTCAGCGCGGGGTCGAGGCGCTCGATCCGCTCGAGCGCCTCCGTCACCGCCTCCACCGGCGAGAGCTCGCGCTCCCGCAGGCGCCGCGCCAGCGCCGCCAGCGTCAAGGATCCTCCGGCAGGAAGAGGCCCGCGGGCACGTCCGACCGCTCGAGCCGCGCCTCGATCGCGGGCAGCTCCGGCAGGATCGAGGCGAGGAAGCCCGCGACCGCCTCGAGGTCGGCGTCGGAGGGGTCGACCCCCTGCATTCGCGCGAGCGCGCGCAGCACCTCCGGCTCCGGGACGGGGCTAGACTGCGACGGCATGCCGATCTACGAGTACCGCTGCGAGTCCTGCGAGAAGCAGTTCGAGGAGTACCTGTCGATGTCGACGAAGCCCGCGCCGCCCTGCCCGGCCTGCGGCTCGTCGGACGTCCGCCGCCTCATCTCGAAGATCAACACCGAGTGGCTGCCGAGCGACGTGGCGTGGGACCGCGTCGGGCGCTCCTGGGACTAGCCCCGTCCTTCGCACTGTCGCCTCCCTCCCGGCGCGCGGCTCGCAGACGTAAGACTTCGACACTCTTCCAGACACGCCGACACGAGGCGAGGTGACGCATGCCGCACGTGCAGATCGAGGACGGGATCCGTCTCTACCACGAGCTGACCGGGCCCGAGGACGGCCCGATCGTGCTCCAGCTCGGAGGCGGTCTCTTCGGCCGCGCCAACTTCGGCGCAGTCAACGACGGCTTCCGCGAGAACGGGTTCCGCCTGCTCTCCTTCGACGCCCGCGGCTACGGAGCCTCCGACCACCCCCGCGAGGAGTACACGATCCAGCTGTGGGCCGACGACGGCGTGCGGCTGCTCGACGCGCTCGGCCTCGACCGCGTGCTCGTCCACGGCACCTCGATGGGCGGCATGATCGCGATCGCGCTGACGGGCACGTATCCCGAGCGCGTGATCGCGGCCTGCGCGGACGTCGCGTTCGCGAAGCCGGACGTCTACCGGCAGACGCTGTTCCGGGTCTGGCGGCGGATGGCCGAGTCGATGCCGTGGGACGACTTCTCCGACCACGTGACCACGCAGGCGGTCGGCGCGGGCTTCCTCGAGAGCGAGGAGGGAAAGGGCACCTTCGAGCTGGTGCGCACCGTGATCGGCTGGAACGACCCGTACACCGTGCGCCAGGCCTGTCTCGCGATGGAGCGCATGGACCTCTCGCCGCTCGTCCCGCGGATCTCCCGGCCCCTCCTGATGACGAACGGGACGCACGACGTCCTCTGCCCGCCGGTGCTCGCCCCGTCGGGGCTCGGCGCCCGCCGGATGGCCGAGCTGAACGAGCACGTCCGGGTCGTCGAGTTCCCCGACATCGGCCACGCGGACCTGATCGAGTGCCCGGCCGACGCGGTACGGATCGTGAGCGACTTCTTCCGCGAGGCGCTCGAGGCCGGCTAGGGCGCAGCCGCGGCCGGCTCGCCGGCCTTGACGAGCGCCGTCACGGTCGCGTTGACCGGCGCCTGCAGGCCGACGGCCTGCGCGCGCGGCGGGATCGCGCCGTTGATCGCGTCGATCTCGCACGGCCGGCCCGCCAGCCGGTCGAGCAGCATCGACGGGCGCGCGCCGCGGATCCGGGCGCCGAACGCCGCCAGGTGGCCGACCGGGTCGTCGTACCCGATTTCGATGCCGGACGCCATCGCGACGTCGTAGGCCTCCTGCGCGCAGGCGGCGGAGACCGACCAGGCGTGCGGATCGTCGAGGACCTCGCCGATCGTCCTGCCGAGCACGGTGCACGGGCCGCTGAAGCCCACGTTGCAGACGAGCTTCTCCCAGACGAGCCGCTCGACGTCCTCGAACACGCGCACGGTGAACCCCGCGCCTCGCCACACCTCCGCGACCCGCTCCACCCGCTCGGTCACCGTGCCCGTCCGCTCGCCGAGGCCGATGACCCCGAGCTGCTGCGGGCGAACGTGCCCGGGCGCCACCACGCTGGAGCCGAAGCCGCCCGCGATGCCGAGCAGGACGCGCTCGTCGCCGAGGACCTCCGCCGCCACGTCGCCCGAGCCGAGGCCGTTCTGGATCGACAGCACGACGGTCTCCGGGCCGAGCGAGCGCCCGCGCGCCCTTCCGCCGCGGCGCGGACGTCCATCGCCTTCGTCGCGATCACGACCAGGTCGACGATCCCGACGTCGCCGGGGTCGGTCGTCGCCCGGATGCGCACGACCCGGTCGCCGCCCGCCGTCTCGACCCGCACGCCGCGCTCGCGGATCGCGTCGACGTGCTCGAGCCACGGGTCGACCGCCCAGACCTCGTTCCCGGCGTCGCCGAGCAGGCCCGCGTACACCGACCCCATCGCCCCCGCGCCGACGACCGCGATCCTCATCGACGCGGGCTCCCGGGAGAGGGCGTGGGCGAGGCCTACTTGAGCGGGTTCGTGCCCGCCATCCAGATGATCACCCGCGTGAACTTCCCCGACTCGTCGAAGGAGAAGAAGTTGCAGTTGTGCATGTCGTTCTTCGAGCCGTCCTTCAGCTCGCCGATGTACCCCTGCTCGGTGGCGACCTTGCCCGCCGCCCTCCTCGACGACCACGTTCCGCAGCTCGTGGCGGATCGTCACGGACGCTTCGAAGAAGTCCGTGAACATCCGTCGGATCTCCTCCGCGCCGGAGAACGTCACGTGATCCGTCTGGACCGTCAGCGTCGCGTCGTCGGCGAAGTGCGAGAGGACGGCGTCGACGTCCATCGCGTCGACCGCGTCGAAGTAGGTCTGGGGCGCGGCGGCGAGCGCCTCGCGCGTCCACGTTCCGGTCGTCGTGCTCATGCTCGAGCCTCCTTGGCAGGTCGTGGGGGCAGGATCCTATCGCGGCCGGGCTCACGGCTCCGGCGCCGCCGGCGGGTGCGTCGCACGCCAGTGCCGCGCGATGTCGGCGCGCGTCGCGACCCAGACGTCCTCGTGCGCGCGGACGTGCTCGAGAAAGCGCTCGAGGGCGGGGGCGCGACCGGGCCGGCCCACGATCCGGCAGTGGAGCCCGACCGACAGCATCGCGCCCGCCCTCGGCGAGCAGCCGGTCGAACGAGTCGACGAGGTACGCATGGAAGTCGTCCGCCGTCACGAACCCGCCGGGGAGCAGGAACTTGAAGTCGTTCGCGTCGAGCGTGTACGGGATCACCAGGTGGTCCTGCCCCTCGACCTCGACCCAGTAGGGCAGGTCGTCCGCGTAGGAGTCGGAGTCGTAGAGGAAGCCTCCCTCCTCGACGACGAGCCGCCGCGTGCGCTCGGACACGCGGCCCGTGTACCAGCCGACCGGCCTCGTGCCGCACGCGCGCTCGATCGCCTCGACCGCCAGCCGGAGGTGGTCCCGCTCCTCCTCCTCGGGGAGGTCGCCGTAGTCGATCCAGCGCCAGCCGTGGCTCGCCACCTCCCAGCCGGCTGCCACCATCGCCCGCGCCGCCTCGGGGTTCCGCTCGAGCGCCTGCCCCACCGCGTAGACGGTCAGCGGCAGCCCGTGGGCGGTGAAGATGCGGTGCACGCGCCAGAAGCCGGCGCGGCTGCCGTACTCGAACATCGACTCCGTGTTCAGGTTCCGCCTGCCGACCGTCGGCGGCGCGCCGACGACCTCGTGCAGGAACGCCTCCGAGGCGGGGTCGCCCTCGAGCGGCGTCTGCTCGCCGCCCTCCTCGTAGTTGAGCACGAAGCTGACGGCGAGACGCGCGCCGCCGGGCCAGCGAGGGTCGGGCGGGCTCGCCCCGTACCCGACGAGGTCGCGCGCGCGCTCACGGGCGCACCGGGATCTCACCGAAGACCCCGGCGCTCGCCAGCTCGTCGACGCGCTCGGGGGTGTACCCGCAGATGCCGACGAGCACCTCCTCGGTGTGCTCGCCGCGGAACGGCCCGCGCACGGGCGGCCGCTCCAGGCTCTGCCCACCCTCGGCGAGGCGGAGCGGAGTCCGGATCGACCGCACGCGGCCGAGCGACGGATGCTCGTGCTCGACGACGTCCTCGCGCGCGACCGTCTGCGGGTCGGCGAGCGCCTCCTCGACGGAGTTCACCCGCGAGGCCGGCACCCCCGCCGCGACCAGAGCCTCGACCCAGGCGTCCACGGTGCGGCTCCGGAAGACGTCCTCGAGCACCGGGATCAGCTCGTCGCGGTGCTCGTTGCGACCCGGCCATCGTCGCGAAGCGCGGGTCGTCGTTCAGCTCGGGGCGCCCGATCACGTCGCAGAGCCGCTCCCAGAACTTCTGCTTCGCGGCCCCGACCACGAGCCAGCCGTCGGACGGCCTCGAAGTTCTGGAACGGGACGATCGTCGGATGGGCGGAGCTCGGCCGGCGCGGCGGCACGTAGCCGTGGGTCGCCGCCCACGGGCCGATGTACATGAGCTCGTGCAGCGCCGTCTCGAAGAGCGAGACGTCGCAGTCGCACCCGACCCCGTCGCGCCGCGCCCGCCAGATGCCGGCGAGCAGGGCGATCGCGGACGCGTAGCCGCCCGAGAGGTCGACCAGGGAGAGCCCGGACTTCGTCGGCGGCCCACCCGGCTCGCCGGTCAGGCTCTGCCAGCCGGCGAGCCCCTGCATCATGTAGTCGTAGCCGCCCTCGGCGGCCCGCGGCCCCGTCGATCCCGAAGCCCGAGAGCGAGCAGCAGACGATCCTCGGGTTGACGTCCCGAAGGCTGTCGTACGTCAGGCCCAGCCTGGCCGGCTGGTCGCCGCGCAGGTTCGAGTAGACGCCGTCGCAGGCGCGGACGAGATCGTGGAGCACGTCCCGCGCGACGGGAGTGGCGGAGGTCGAGCGAGATGCTCTTCTTGCCGCGGTTGAACGTCTCGAAGAAGAGCGAGTCCTCGCCTTCCTGGAAGGGCGGGACGTAGCGCCCGACGTCGCCTCCCGCCGCGGGGTCCTCGAGCTTGATCACCTCGGCCCCGAGGTCGGCGAGCTGGAGCGTCCCCCACGGGCCCGCCCCGAACTGCTCGACGGCGAGGATCCTGACGTCTGCCAGCGGCAAGCGCCCGCCCGGCGGAGCGTGCATCGGGATCGTCGCGAATGTCTGACATTGACCGCCGTCGGCTGTTCTAGTGTCTCTGCCGTCCCGTGTCAACGCGCGCCGACGGCCCGTTAGGCTGACCGGCGTGCGCGTGCGCTTCTACTACGACGTCGTGTGCCCCTACTCGTACCTGGAGACCCACGCCGTCGAGGCGGCCGAGGACGCGGGTGGGATCGAGGTCGAGTGGCTCCCCTTCGAGCTCCGGCCTGCGCCGCGGCCGCTGCTCCAGCCGCGCGGGGACCACCTGCGGACCGACTGGACGCAGCACGTCTACCGGCGGGCGCTCGAGAGAGGCATCGAGATCCACCTGCCGCGCTACCAGCCGCGCTCGACCCTTCCGCTCGCGGCCTGCCTCTGGGCCGGGGAGGTCGGCGCCCTTCGCATCTTCAAGCATGCGCTCTACGAGGCGTTCTTCTGCGAGGGCGAGGACATCGCGACCGACCGCGAGATCGCCACGGGCGGCCGAGCGCAGCGGGCTCGACCCCGACCTGGCCGTCGCCGCAGCGTACGACGCGGACAGGATCCGGCGGATCGCCGCCGTGCGCGAGGAGGCGGAACGGGCAGGCGTCGCCGGCGTCCCCACCCTCCTGCTCGACGACGGCCGCACGCACTGGGGCACGGGCGGCGTGGAGCGCCTGCAGTCCGGCGAGCCGCTCGTGCCGCGCGCCTGACGCGTGAGGCGCGGGGCTCAGCCGCGCGGGCGCGCGGCGTCCACTCGCTTCCACGCCTTCTCGTAGTAGGGACGCAGGAAGGCGAGGTGGTCGTGCATCTCGGCGGCGGCGAGGTCGGCGTCGCCCGCGTCCACCGCCGCCAGGATCCGGTGGTGGTGCTCGTGGATCGAGCGGTGGAACCGCCGGCCGAGCGCCGAGCGGGCGAGGTGCGTCTGGAGCACCGAGAAGATCGGCTGGGCGGACACGACGAGGAGCGTGTTGTGGCTCGCGCCGAGGAGGCAGGAGTGGAACTCGGCGTTGTGCGCGAACTCCTCGAGCGTCGAGAGGTCGACCGCGTCGCCCGGCACGGTCGTGCGCAGCCGCTCGAGGTCCTCCGCGTTCCGCCGCCGGGCGGCGAGCCGCGCCGCCGGTACCTCGACCAGCTCCCGCGCCTCGAGCAGCTCCTCGAGCGTGACGGTGCGCGTCTCGGCGAGCAGTCCGACGTTGGCGTGCACGAGCGACGAGATCGTCGCCGCGGTCGGGAGCGTCACGTAGCTGCCTCCCGCCGCCCCTTTCTCGGTGCGGACGAGGCTCTGCGCGGTGAGCAGCCGAAGCGCCTCGCGGACGGTCGCCCGGCTGACGCCGAAGTCCCGCGCCAGCGTCGACTCGACGGGCAGCCGGTCGCCCGGGCTGCAGCTCGCCGCGGACGATCAGCTCGCGCAGCTGGTCGGCGACCTGCTCGTACGCCTTGCGGACGCGCCGGACCGGCGTCGGAGGCAGGTTCGCGCCCGCGCGTGGCCCGGCCGTCGACGTCCGTAGGGGCCACGGGTCAGGCCATGCCGAACTGCGCGTTGCCCGCCCGGGAGGAGGGCGCGGAGGACGGGGGCAGCCCACGCTCCTCGTAGTACGCGGTCAGCGACGTGAAGCGCGGGCGCTCCTTCAGCTCCTCGCGCAGGCGGGCGGTGGCCTCCTCGTCGATCTCGAGCGTCCGCTCGTCGGCGAAGACGACGCCGTAGGCGTCCCGCGCCAGCTCGAGGGTCGTGAAGTCGTCGAGCACGTCCTCGCGGACGAGAGCAGGATCGCGCAGGAGCGGGTCGCCGTACCCGGCGGCGTTCGGCTCGCGGAACTCGACGAACTCCCCGGGCCCGAACGGGATGCCCGTCACCTTCGCGTGCATCGCCTCCTCGCTCGGGGTGTCCGGGTTCTTGCGGCAGGAGGCGACGAGCCCGTCCCACCCGCCGAAGATGCCCAGCGGCGGATCCGTCTGCCTGTCGCCCTCGCAGGAGTAGACGCCGTCGACGAGGAAGCGGTTCCGTCGGATGATCCCGATGCCCCCGCGCCAGCGGCCGGGGGAGGCGGGCTCGGGGCGCAGCTCGTACTGGTCGCAGCGGACCGGGAAGCGCATGTCGAGCTCCTCGATCGGGTTGTTGCGCGTGTTCGCCATCAGGTTGTCGACGGAGTCCATCGCGTCCTTCCCGTGGCGCCCGCCGTAGGAGCCCTCGTTCACCTCGAGGTAGAGCCAGTACTCGCCCGCCGACTCGTCGAAGCCGGAGTAGGCGCAGAAGTGGATGCCGGCGGAGTTGCCGGCCGTGACCTTGTCCGGCAGGGCGTCCGCCAGGGCGAGGATCGTGTTGTCGACGACGCGCTGCACCTGGGTGAACCGGGAGAAGCACGCGCGCGGGAAGGTGGGGTTGAAGATCGTCCCCTTGGGTGCGACCACCTTCACCGGCCGGAAGACGCCGTCGTTCTGCGGCACGTGGTCGGGGAACGTGACCTCGTCGAGCAGGATCGTGCGCACGGCGTAGTAGGCCCCGACGAGCAGCGAGCCCTCGAAGGGGACGTTGAAGCCGGTCGGCACCTCCGGGTTGGAGCCGGTCAGGTCGATCGTGATCTCGTCGCCGGAGACGACCACCTTCGTCTCGACGCGCAGCCGCACGCCGCGGTTGCGCGCGTCGTCGTCGAGCCAGCCGACGATCGGGCCGTACTCGCCGTCGGGGATCTTCTCGATCTCCGCGCGGAGGCGTCGCTCCGAGTAGTCCATCCAGTCGTACGCGGCGCTCATCACCGTCTGGCCGCCGTAGCGCTGCACGAGCCGCAGGAACCGCTCGCGGCCGAGCTGGCACGCGGCGAGCATCGCGTTCATGTCGCCGCGGTTCATCGTCTCCGTGCGGACGTTGTCGAAGATCATCCGGTCGACGTCGACGTTGAGCTCGCCGCGTCGGTACCAGCGCAGCCCGTTGTAGAGCTTCGCCTCCGCATAGACGTCGAACGCGTCTGCGTTGATCCCGGGGAACGAGCCCCCGACGTCGAGCACGTGGGCGGTCACGGCGGCCCAGGCGAGCAGCTCGCCGTCGTGGAAGATCGGCACCGCGACCGCGACGTCGGGGGAGTGCGAGGCGCCGAGGTAGGGATGGTTGTGGACGATCACGTCCCCTTCCTCGATGTCGTCGCCGAGCCGGTGGAGGAAGCCGCGGATGTACCAGGGCAGCGAGCCGATGTGCATGGGGGTCGAGTCCGACTCGCAGAGCTCGCGGCCCTCGGCGTCGAAGATGCCCGCCCCGAGGTCCTCCGACTCGCGGATGATCGAGGAGTAGGACATCCGGAAGAGCACCCCGGCCATCTCCTTCGCGATCGCGTGGAACGCGCCGCCGAGCACGCGCAGCGTGATCGGGTCGACCTCGACCCGCGCCGCGGTGGGCGGCCCCGGGCTGACGACCGACCTCGTAGTCGACGACGCTCATCTCCCCACCTCCGCGGTCTCGGCCAGCGCCCGCGCCTCGGATGAGGCGCCGACCTCGATCAGGATGTTCCCGAAGCGGTCGACGTGCGCCGAGATCCCCGGCGGGACGACCGTGGTCGAGTCGTACTGCAGCACGATCGCAGGCCCCTCGATCCGGTTGCCCGCGCGGAGCGCTGCCCTGTCGTAGTAGCGCGTCGCGACCTGCCGGAGCTGCCCGTCGACCCGGAACCAGGCCTCGCCCTCGCGGCGCAGCGCCTCGTCGGCGGCGCGGCCGCCGTGGTCGACCTCGGGCGTCTCGAGCGGCGGCATCAGCCCGATCCCCCGGACCCGCACGTTCGGGACCTCGACGTCCGCGTCCTCGAAGCGCCGCGAGTACTCGCGCTCGTGGATGTCGTCGAAGTCGGAGCGCAGCCGCGCCGCCCAGTCGGAGTCGATCATCCCCGACTCGGCGTCGACGCGGAGCTCGTAGCCCTGGCCGAGGTACCGGCACTCGGCGATCCGCTGGATCAGGATGCGATCCGCCGGGACGCCGTCCTCCTCGAGCTGGACGCGCGCCTTCTCCTCGAGCTCCTCGAACGACCGCTGCAGCGCGGGTGCGTCGAGCGCCGACAGGCGCTGGTACGTGGTGGTCACGTACTCGTA
Organism: uncultured Actinomycetes bacterium; assembly: GCA_963722755.1. Lineage (GTDB taxonomy): Bacteria > Actinomycetota > Thermoleophilia > Gaiellales > Gaiellaceae > Gaiella. Next base: position 337,691 of record CAVROJ010000006.1, on the reverse strand, counting down.
GACCATGTCGGTGGCCAGGAGGCCCATCGCGGCCGTCACCCCCGGGTAGGGAGGCACGAGCACGTAGGGCGTGCCGACCTCGAGCGCGATCTCGGCGGCGAACAGCGGCCCGGCGCCGCCCTCGGCGACGAGCGCGAAGTCGCGCGGGTCGAACCCCTTCCGCACGGAGTTCTCCTCGATCGACTGCACCATCGAGTGCGTGAGGATCTGGACGGCCCCCATCGAGGCCTCCTCGACCGTCATGCCGAGCGCGTTCGCCGGGCCGTCCTCGAACGCCGTCCGGGCGAGGTCGGCGCGGAGCGCCATCCCGCCCCCGAGGAAGTCGCCCGCGGGCAGCCAGCCGAGGTTCACCATCGCGTCGGTCGCGGTCGGCTCGATACCGCCCTTGTCGTAGCAGGCGGGCCCGGGCTCCGCACCTGCCGAGCGCGGCCCCACGCGGAAGATGCCGCCCTCGTCGACGTAGGCGATCGAGCCACCGCCGGCGCCGATCGTGTCGACGTCGACCATCGGGATCATCGCCTGGTAGGGGCCGACCTTCGTGTCCAGCAGGTGCTTCATGCGCAGCCGGCCCTCCTGCGCGAGCCCGATGTCGGCGGACGTGCCGCCCACGTCGAGCGTGATCACGTTGTCGTAGCCGGCCTGCTTCCCGGCCCAGATCCCGCCGACGACGCCGGCGACCGGCCCGGACATGAGCAGGTTCACCGGACGGGCCACCGCGGCCTCCGGGGTCGCGACGCCGCTCGCGGAGGTCATCAGGTGCAGCCCCGTGCGCACGCCGAGCGCGGTCAGCTCGGACTGCAGCCGCCCGACGTAGCTCGCGACCCTCGGGCCGACGTAGGCGTTCAGGCAGACCGTCGAGAAGCGCTCGTACTCGCGGTACTGCGGCAGGACCTCCGACGAGACGGAGAGGAAGGCCTCCGGGAACTCCTCCCGGACGATCTCGGCCACGCGCCGCTCGTGCTCGGGGTTCAGGAAGGAGAAGAGGAAGCAGACCGCGACGGCGTCGACCCCGGCGTCCCTGAGCCGCAGCACCTGCTCCCGCGCGCGCTCCTCGTCGAGCGGGACGAGAGCTGTCCCCTCCTTCGTCATCCGCTCCGGGACGGTGAGCCGGTGACGCCGCCGGACGAGCGGATAGCGCTGCCAGGGCAGGTCCTGGTAGTTCGAGAAGTTGAAGGGCTTCTTGTGCCGCGCGATGTGGAGGATGTCGCGGTAGCCCTCGGTCGTGATCATCCCGACCGTGGCGCCGTTGTGCTCGATCACGATGTTCGTCGCGATCGTGGTGCCGTGGAAGACCTGGTCGAGGGCGCCCGGGTCGGTGCCGGCGGTCTCGGCCAGCTCCCGGATCCCGGCGATCGTCCCCTGGGACGGGTCGGCCGGGGTCGTCGGCAGCTTGTGCACGAGCACCGTCCCCGCCACGTCGTCGACGTAGATCAGGTCGGTGAACGTGCCGCCGACGTCCACGCCGAGGCGCTTCACGACCCACCCCCCGGAAGGAGGACGATCTTCCCGAAGAAATCGCGGCTCTCCATCAGGTCGGTCGCCTCCTTCACCTTGCTCCAACGGGAACGTGGCCGCGACCTGCGGGCGGAGCGCGCCCTGCGCGACGAGCCGGAAGCACAGCTCCACCTCTTCCCGCGTGAAGACGAACGAGCCGATCACGGAGAGCTGCCGGCGGAAGAACGGGATGATGTCGAACGGGACGACCTCGCCCGAGTGGGCGCCGCAGGTGACGAGCCGCCCGTCCTTCGCGAGGGATTCGAGACCCTCCTGGAACAGCTCACCGCCGACGTGCTCGTAGACGACGTCGACGCCCTGATCGTTCGTCACGCGCATCACGGCCTCGGAGATCTTCTCGCTCGTGTAGTCGATCCCGACGTCGAGGCCCAGCTCCTTCGCCTTCTCGAGCTTGTCCGCGCGGCTCGAGGTGCCGATCACGAAGGCCCCGGCGAGCTTCGCCACCTGAACGGCGGCGGAGCCGATCCCGCTGCCCACGGAGTTCACGAGCACGGACTCCCCGGGCCGAAGGCGCGCGCGGGTGACGAGCATGTGCCAGGCGGTGGCGAAGGCGATGTTCGTCGCGGCCGCCTCGACGTCGGAGACCCCGTCCGGCACGCGGATGAGCTGCGACGTCTTGCAGGTCACGCGCTCCGCGTAGGCACCGGGCGAGCCCATCCCGACGAACCAGTCCGGGGCGGTGCAGAGGGACTCCCGCCCCGTGACGCAGTAGCGGCAGCTGCCGCAGGTCGCGATGAGATAGACGGCGACGCGGTCGCCGACCTGCCAACCCTCGACGCCTTCGCCGAGGGCGGCGATCCGGCCGACGGGCTCGACACCGGGCACGTGCGGGCATTCGACCGGGAAGCGCGAGGTGCCCTCCCGGACGTCGACGTCCAGGTGGTTGAGCGCGGTGGCCGTCACGTCGACGAGCACCTCGCCCGGGCCCGGCTCGGGATCCGGGAGCTCCTCGAGCCGCAGGACGTCGGAATGGCCGAACTCGTTGAAGACGACCGCCTGCACGGCAAATGCCTCCTCTCGGGTGGCGGATGAGGCCGGGCTTGTGTTTATGTCTGACATCGGTGACCCTGTCAACCGGCAAGGCACCGACCCTCCCGGTACGACGAGGACAGGAGCGAGTGATGGCCACTGCAGCGGAGACGATCGCCCGCTGGACGACGGAGCTCGAGCTCGACGACGTGCCCTCGGACGTCGTGGCCGCGGCGAAGCTCCACGTCCTCGACACGCTCGGGTGCGGGCTCGCCGCGGAAGCCACCGGGGTCGCCGGCGAAGGGCGGGCCACGATGGACGAGCTCGGCGGCCGGCCCGAGGCGACGGTGATCGGCTCCCAGGCCCGCCTACCCGCCGCGAACGCGGCCTTCGCCAACGCGATGCTCTGCCACGGCCTGGATTTCGACGACACGCACTCGGACTCGGTCAGCCACGTGTCGACCGTGATCGCCCCGGCGGCGCTCGCCGCGGCGGAGCAGCAGGGCTCGAGCGGCCGCGAGGCGCTCGCCGCGATCCTGGCCGGGAACGAGGTCGTCTGCCGCATCGGGATGGCGGCGCCGGGGGAGTTCCACCGGCGAGGGTTCCACCCGACCGCGATCTGCGGCGTCTTCGGCGGCACGGCCGCGGTGTCGAAGCTGACGGGGCTGGACGCCGAGGCGACGACGCGGGCCCTCGGGATCGCCGGCTCGTTCGCCTCGGGGCTGTTCGCCTACCTGGCGGACGGCACGCCCACGAAGCCGATGCACCCCGCCTGGGCCGCGCACGGCGCCCACGTCGCCTCGCGGCTCGCCCACCACGGAGCCGTCGGGCCGCAGTCGGTGCTGGAAGGCAAGTTCGGGCTCTACCACGCCTTCCTCGCCGCGGAGCAGGGGACGGTCGACATCGAGGGACAGCTGGCCGACCTCGGCTCGCGGTGGGAGACGCCGCGCATCGCGTTCAAGGCCTACCCGGTGTGCCACTTCATGCACGGCTCGCTCGGCTCGGCGGCGGAGGCCGTGGGCGAGCGCACGTTCGCGCCCGACGAGATCGAGGACGTGCTCGTCAGCGTCCCCGCCGCAGGCGTCTCGCTCGTGCTCGAGCCGGCGGAGCTCAAGCGGGTGCCGCGCTCGGAGTACGAGGGCAAGTTCTCGCTCCAGTACTCGGTCGCCTCGCAGCTCGTGCGCGGGCACGTCTCGGTTCCCGACTTCACCGAGGAGGCGATCACGGACCCCGAGGTCCTCGAGGTTGCCGCCAAGGTGCGCTACGAGACGCGGGACTACCCGACCTACCCCCAGGCCTTCCCGGGCGGCGTGACCGTCCGGCTGGCCGACGGCACCGAGCTCGAGGCCGACCACCCGTACCAGAAGGGCGGTCCCGAGAACCCGCTCACCCCCGACGAGGTGTGCGAGAAGTTCCGCGAGAACGCCTCGCTCGTCCTCCCCGGTGCCGCGGTGGCCGCGCTCGAGGAGGCCGTGCTCTCGCTGGAGGAGCAGGAGGACGTGGCCGCGGCGCTCGCGCCGCTGCAGCTGCTCCAGGTCGTCCAGGCGTGAGCGAGCACCAAGTCGGCGCCGGCCGCTAGCGTGGACTTCGCGCCCGCCGAGGAGCTCGCGGGGATCCGCACGGCCGTGCGCGAGCTCTGCTCGCGCTTCCCGGGGGAGTACTGGCGCGGGCTCGAGCCGGACACCTACCCCGAGGAGTTCGTCCGCGCGCTCACCGAGAACGGGTGGCTCGCGGCTCTCGTCCCCGAGGAGTACGGCGGCGCGGGGCTCTCGCTCACGGCGGCGAGCGTGATCCTCGAGGAGATCAACGCCTCCGGGCGGCTCGAGCGGCGCCTGCCACGCGCAGATGTACACGATGGGCACGATCCTGCGGCACGGCTCGGAGGAGCAGAAGCGCCGCTATCTGCCGCGCATCGCCTCGGGCGAGCTCCGGCTGCAGGCCTTCGGCGTGACCGAGCCCACGGCCGGCTCCGACACGACCTCGATCCAGACGACCGCGACGCGCTCGGACGGAGGCTGGCTCGTACGCGGTCAGAAGATCTGGACCTCGCGCGCGCTCCACTCCGACCTGATGCTGCTGCTCGCGCGCACGACCCCCGCCGACCAGGTCGAGCGCCGCACGCACGGCCTCTCGACCTTCCTCGTGGACATGAAGCGCGCCCAGGCCGACGGCACGATGACGATCCGGCCGATCAGGACGCTGATGAACCACGCGACCACGGAGATCTGGCTCGACGGCGTCTTCGTGCCGGACGAGGACCTCGTCGGCGAGGAGGGCCTCGGCTTCCGCTACATCCTCGACGGCATGAACGCCGAGCGCGTGCTGATCGCGGCCGAGTGCATCGGCGACGGGCACTGGTTCGTCCGGAAGGCGGCCGCCTACGCCTCGGAGCGCGTCGTGTTCGGACGGCCGATCGGCGCCAACCAGGGCGTCCAGTTCCCCATCGCCCAGGCACACGCCCAGATCGAGGCGGCCGACCTGATGCGCTACAAGGCCGCGTGGCTGTTCGAGCAGGGGCTCCCGTGCGGGGCGGAGGCGAACATGGCCAAGCTGCTCGCCGCCGAGGCGTCATGGCAGGCGGCCAACGCCTGCCTCGACACGCACGGTGGCTTCGGCTTCGCCGAGGAGTACGACGTCGAGCGGAAGTTCCGCGAGACGCGCCTGTACAAGGTGGCGCCGGTCTCGAACAACCTGATCCTCGCGTTCCTGGGCCAGCACGTGCTCGGCATGCCGCGCAGCTACTGAGCAGGTGTCACCCGGGACGCATCCCGAGACCGGGGCGGCGAGGAGAGATGCCGCGGGGGGAGGATGCCACCCTGTTCGCGAGCGGCAGCATGCCGAGCTCCCGCGCGATCGAGAGTGCTTCGGCACGGAGGTCCGCCGCCATTGCGGTCCCGTCCGCATCGGGCAGGGCGAGGAGCACGTCGGCGTAGTCGGACGCGGTCCACGCGCACTCGGGCCGGTAGCCGGTGCGCCGGCAGAAATCCAGTCCGCGCTCGAAGTGGCTCAGCGCCGTCTCCACGTCACCGGCCGTGGCAGCAAGAAGCCCCAGCAGCCGGTCGGCGGTCACCCCGAGCGGCGCCAGCGCGGTTCCGCGCAGGTGCAGCAGCGCGTCGTGCTCCACGCGGGCGCTAGCTGCGTCGAGCTGCGGCACCGCGGTCAGGGCCCGGCCGACCCTGCAGTACATGTCGAGCAAGGGAAGCACGACCTCGGAGGAGTGGACGCGAGCAGCTGCCTCCACGGCCTTGTCGAGGCGCGCATCGGTGCCGCCGATGCGCGCCAGCAGCGGCAGGTACCCGGCGACACAGGCGTCCTCGAAGGGGAACCCCGTCGCCGAGAGCCACTGGGCGTCCACGAGACGATCGGCGTGGGCGTCGGACAGCTCCTGCTCGCCGAGCTGGCATTCGACCAGCGCGCGGCTGGCCAGGCTCCGCGCATCCCGCGGCTGCAGCGCGAGCGCCTCCTCGCTGAGCGCCCGCGCGGCTTCCCAGTCTCCGGTCAGGACGCTGAGCCACAGGCGGTTCACGCGCGCTGTCACCAGCCAGTAGTGCTCGCGGAACCTGTCGGCCAGCTCGAGCATGCGCACTGCGTGCTCGTCGGCTTCGACCGGCCGGCCCAGCGTTGCGCACATGCGAATCACCTCCGAGAGCGCGACCATCTCCGTCCGCGCGTCGCCGGCGTCGCGGGACAGCGCGATGGCGCGCACGCCTTTCTCGAGACAGCGGTCGTACTCGAGATGCCAGAAGTCCACGTGCGCCTCGCTGACGAGCACCCGTCGCTCGAGCGTCGTGTCGCCGAGCTGCCGCGCGATGGCGGTCGAGCGCCCGAACGCCTCCCGGGCCGCCCCGTAGTCGGTCATGCCGGTGAACCAGCCGAGCGTCGACAGGAGATGGCCTGCCTCTCCGGAGCCGGGCGGGACGAGCGCCAGAGCTCGCGAGGCGAGGTCGGCCGCGTCCGGCGGGCCGTACACGTACGGGACGGGATGTGCGGCGACCTCGATCGCGCGCCGCTCGGTCTCCAGTCGTCTCGAAGTACGTGAACGCCTCGCGCATGTGTCCGAGCGCCTCTCCGAGGTCGTAACGCTCTCGCCCCGCGAACTCGGATCGGGCGAGCCCGAAGAGGAGCGAGGCCGTCTCCTCGTCCATCGGCTGTCCCGCCTTGGCATCCAGAGCCTGGCGGAAGTACGCGTACGCCTCCTCGTGGGAGTGCGTGACGAGGGCTTGCTCGCCGGCCAGCCGCGCGTAGCGGACGAGAGGTGCCGGGCCGAGCACGGTCTCGGCCTCCGCACAGTGATGGACGAGCTCCGCCGCGTGAGCGTCCACGGTATCGCCGTAATGCTCCTCGAGGGCCTCGGCGACGCGGCCATGGAGCCGCACGCGCTGCGTCGTGGACAGCTCCAAGAGAAGCGTCTCCTGGATCAACCGGTGCGTGAACCGGTAGCGATCGATCGTAACTCGGAGCTCCTCGACGATGCGCATGTCGAGCGCCTCGTGCAGGAGCCCGACCAGCTCGTCGTCGGCCGCCTCACCGGCGAGCGCCCGCAACTGACGCAGGTCGAACTCCCGGCCGATGACGGACGCGAGCCGGAGGACGTCGTTGCAGGCCGCCGAAAGCTGGTCGAGGCGCCTGCCGATGACCGCCCGCACTCCCTCGGGCACGCGCACGCTCCAGTCGCGAGCCGGGCCGCCTCTCGTCGGCGAAGGTGTCCTCCTGGCCGAGCAGGCGTACCACCTCGGTGACGAACAGGGGGTTCCCCTCCGCCTGGCGGTGGATCGCCTGCACGAGCTCGGGTGCAGCGGGCCGGCCCATGATCGCCTCGACGAGGCTGGCGACCTCGACGTCGCTCAGCCCGCGCAGCGGGAGCCTCTCGAAGGAGCCCTCGCGCGTGAGCTCGGCCAGGGTCTCCACGAGCCGGTCTCCCCGCCTCAGCGCGACGTCTCGATACGTGCCGACGACGAGCAGAGGCGTGCCCTCGAGCTCCCGGGCGACGAACTCGAGCATGAGCAGCGAGCCGGCATCGGCCGCGTGGAGGTTGTCGAGGACGATGGTGATGACCTGCTTCGCGGCTGCTCGCCTCAGGAACGACGCGACGGAATCGAGGAGGACGGAAGCGGGCCTCCTTCGGGTCGCGGTGCGCCGGCGGAGTAGCCCAGGCCGGGTAGTCGCTCGCGCAACTCGGGCACGATCTCGGCGACGGTCGCGGCGTGGCGTCGTAGCTCGGACCCGAGCAGCCGGAGATCGTCAAGGTCGGCGTATGCCCGGATAGCCTGCACCCACGGCCAGTAGGGCGGGGCTCCCTCGCGCTCGTAGCAGCGCCCCCAGAGCACCCGAGCACCGCGTGCCCGAGCGAGCCCGGCGAGCTCCGTGACGAGTCTGGTCTTGCCGATCCCCTGCTCCCCCGAGACCATGATGAGTCGCCCGTGTCCGGCGAACGCCTCGTCGAGGGCAGTGGCGAGGCGCGCCAGCTCGACCTCTCGGCCGACGAACGGGCCGCTCGGGCGCGAGACCCGGACGGCCTCCGTCTCGCGCCGGGACGGCTGGTCGAGGCCGGGGTCCTGGCGAAGGATGGCGCTTTCCAGCTCGTGGAGCTTCCGGCTCGGCTCGATGCCGAGCTCGCCGACCAGGTAGGTGCGCCTGTCCCGGTAGACGCCGAGCGCCTCGGCCTCCCGACCCGAGCGGTACAACGCGAGCATGAGCTGCAGGCAGAAGCGCTCCCTGAGCGGGTGCTGTTCCACGAGCAGCTCGAGCTCTCCGATCAGGTCGGCGTGGCGGCCGAGCGCGAGATCCGCCTCCAGCCGCTCCTCGAGGGCGAGGAGGCGAAGCTCCTCGAGGCGTGCACCCTCGCTGGCGGCGAACGGCTCGGCGGCGAACTCCGCGAGGGCAGGCCCGCGCCAGAGGCCGAGCGCTCGCTGGAGGGCCTCGCCGGCGGCCGCGGGCCTACCTTCCGCCAGGCCTCCGCGACCCTCCTCGAGGAGACACTCGAAGACGTGCAGGTCGAGCTCGCCGGGATCGACCTCGATCGCGTACCCGTGCGGTCGTGTGGACAGGACGCCCTGCGGCAGCACCTTCCGCAGGCGTGACACGTAGGTCTGGATTGCCTTGACGGCCTTCTCGGGCGGCGCCTCGCCCCACAACCCCTCGATCAGGCGGCTCAGCGAGACCGCGTGATTGGCATCGAGCAGGAGGAGCGCCAACAGCGCCCGCTGCTTCTCCGGGCCGAGCTCCACCGGCGCGGTCCGCTCGCCCGCTTCGAGAGGACCGAGGAGGCGAAACTCCATGGCCTGCGAACGTACCAAACGGCACTTGGTCCGGGGGCGTCGTCGACCGCGTCGCTGCTGATCGTTGACCCGTTTGCAACCGCGGCGCTGCCGGCAGTCGACCGACTCGCTGTCTCCTGGGGTCACGGACGACCCCCGTCCGTGACGAAAGGGAGGGACAATGACCGGCCAGTCGAGGAAAAAGCCGCGGGTCATCGCCGAGATGAACGCATCCGCGGGCGCGGCTGAGATCGTGCGCACCGCGATCTCCTACTGCCAGCAGCACGACGCCGAGCTCGTCATCGTGTGGGTGATCGACCCGGATCTCTTCGGCGCCGCCCGTCCGGGCGAGACCGGGGCGATCGGAACGTGGGGGCCGCTGAGCGCGCCGGAGCTCGCTCTCCGGCTGGCGCGCGGGACAGGCGTCGCTACGCGGGCCGTGGTCCGGATCGGTGAGCGGAGCCGCGTCCTCGAGGAGGAGCGGCAGGCGCTTGGGGCCGAGAAGGTGTTCACGGCTGCGGACGTGCCGGTCGTGCGCTGCCCGGTGTGCGATGCCCGCTACGACCCGCGGGGGGTGCATTTCTGTCCGAGAGCTCACCTAGGGCAGGCCGAGACGGGGCACACCGAGTCGCACGGTGCCGTGAGGGTCAGCCGGGGTGCGCGGCGCGGCCGAAGGCGCGCAGCGACGCCTCGAGCTCCTCGCCCGTGAAGCCCCGTCCGATCACGACGAGCCGCGAGCGGTGGTCCTCGTCCGGCCAGGCGTCGAGGTGCACGGGCGGGTGCACCGCGTGCTGGACGCAGTTGACGAGCAGCGGGCCCTCGCCGCCGGTGTCGAGCAGGCCCTTGACCCGGAGCACGTCGCCACCGCGCGCCTGGAGCAGCATCGTCAGCCAGATCCCGAACGCGACCCAGTCGACCTGCTCGTCGAGCACGAGGCACACGGCGTGGATCTCGTGGGCGTGGTCGGGCTCCACCGACGGCGAGGTCGGCAGCCGCTCGAGGTCATGCTCCGCGCCGCGCAGGAGAAGCTCCGGCTCGACGTCGCCGAAGGCAACTCGCAGGGCCGGCGCCGTGGGGTTGAGCGCCTCCAGCTCCCGCTCGAGCGCGTCGAGCGACGCCGGCTCGGCGAGGTCCGGCTTCGTCAGCACGAGCATGTCCGCCGCGGCGGCCTGCTTCACCGACTCGGGCCCGCGCAGGCCGTGCATCGCCGTCGACCGTCGCAACCACCGCGTCCAGCGTGTAGTGGTGCGGGACGAGTGGGTCGGAGAGCAGCGTGTTGACGATCGGGGTCGGGTCGGCGACGCCGGTCGTCTCGACGACCACGCGCCGGAACTGCGGGATCTCGCCCGCGTCACGCCGGTCGAGCAGGTCGCGCAGCTCGTCGGCGAGGTCGCCGCGCAGGGCGCAGCAGACGCACCCGCTCGCGAGCAGGACGGTGCGCTCGTCGACGCGGCGGAGGAGGTGGTGGTCGATGCCGACCTCGCCGAGCTCGTTCACGATCACTGCCGTCTCGCCCAGCTCGGGCCGCGCGAGGAGCTCGGAGATGAGCGTCGTCTTGCCGCTGCCGAGGAAGCCCGTGACGAGGACGACGGGCGTCTTCACGCGGAGAGCGCCGCCACGAGGCCGGGGTCGAGCGGGTCGAGGGGCCGCCCGGCGAGCCGCTCGGCCTCGACCCAGAGCGCGCCGAGGTCGGAGACGACCGCCGCGCCGCCCTTCGCGTCGCGGACGACGTAGCTGCCCGCCCAGGTCGCGACGGAGAGCCCGAACTGCGAGAGCACCCGGTCGAGCAGGGCGGCGCGGAAGACCCGCGCCCGCCGCCCGTCGCCCGAGCTCGGCCCAGTGCTCCTTCGACATGACGCCGCAGAGCGAGCACATTAGAGTCGCGTTGTAGCAGCACCGGCGAGGGGCGGACGGAACGGAGGGTGAGGGAGATGGCCAAGGAGATCTTCGTCGCGTACGGCGTGGACGTCGACGCGGTCGCGGGCTGGCTCGGGTCGTACGGGGGCGAGAACTCGCCCGACGACATCTCGCGCGGGCTGTTCGCCGGCGAGGTGGGGACGCCGCGGCTGCTGCAGCTGTTCGAGCGGAACGGCCTGAAGACGACCTGGTTCATCCCCGGCCACTCGATCGAGACGTTCCCGCGCGAGACCGACATGGTCGTCGCGGCGGGGCACGAGGTGGGGATCCACGGCTACTCGCACGAGAACCCGATCGCGATGACGAGAGAGCAGGAGACGGCCGTGCTCGACAAGTGCATCGGGCTCGTGGAGAAGGTCTCGGGGCGGCGGCCGACCGGCTACGTCGCGCCGTGGTGGGAGTTCTCGACCGTCACCAACGAGCTCCTGCTCGAGCGGGGCATCAAGTACGACCACAGCCTCATGCACCACGACTTCCTCCCGTACTACGTCCGCGTGGGCGACTCCTGGACGAAGATCGACTACTCGAAGCGGGCCGAGGAGTGGATGCTCCCCCTCGTCCGCGGCGAGGAGACCGACCTGATCGAGATCCCGGCCAGCTGGTACCTCGACGACCTCCCCCCGATGATGTTCATCAAGACGGCGCCGAACAGCCACGGCTTCGTCAACCCGCGGGACATCGAGCAGCTCTGGATGGATCAGTTCGACTGGGTCTACGCGGAGCACGACTACGCCGTGTTCACGATGACCATCCATCCCGACGTCAGCGGGCGGCCCGCGGTGCTCGCGATGCACCAGCGGATCATCGACCACATCAACGGGCACGACGGGGTGCGCTGGGCGACGTTCGACGAGATCGCGGACGACTTCGCGCAGCGCTCGCCGCGCAAGGCCTGACGGCCGCTCCGCGCTAGGACTGCGACGAGAGGGCGCCGGCCGCGTCGAGCCCGGCGCCCAGGGCGACCTGCAGCAGCACGCGCGCTTTCGGCCCCGCCAGGTCGCCCGCGAACAGCGCGCCGGCCTCGGCGAGGTCGCGGCCGCCGCCGCGTCCGTACACGGGCTCGACACGCCCTTCCGCGCAGCGTGAGCAGACGACGACCGCGACCCCGGCCGCGACCGCCTCACGCACGCCCTCCACGACCTGGTCGTTCGCGTTGCCGCGGCCGGTGCCCTCGAGCACGATGGCGCGAGCGCCGGACTCGACCGACGTGCGCAGGAAGCGCGCGTCGCTGCCGGCGTGCAGGCGGATCAGGTCGACGGGCGCGAGCTGCTCGGGCGCCGGCAGCGGCGGCGCGCCGCACGGGACGGCGGCGGAAACGCACCGCGCCCGCGTCGACGTGCCCGAGCGGCCCGTAGCCGGGAGAGGCGAATGCCCGCAGGGCGCTCGTGTGCACCTTGCGCGCCTCCCGCGCGGCGTGCACCTCGCCCGCGAAGGAGACCAGCACGCCTCGCCCGGCGGCGTCCTCCGCCAGGGCGATCGTGATCGCGTCGCGGAGGTTGCGCGGGCCGTCGGCGTCCCGCTCCTCGGCTCCCCGCTGCGCGCCGGTGAAGACCACCGGTGCCGCCTCCTCGGGAAGCAGCAGGTCGGCCAGGTAGGCGGACTCCTCCATCGTGTCGGTGCCGTGCGTGACGACCGTCGGGGTGCCGCCCGCCGCGTGCTCGCCCACGCGCCGCGCGAGCCCGAGCGCGAGCTCCCCGTGGACGTCGAAGCTCGGCACCTGGGCGAAGTCGTCGAGCTCGATCGCGGGCGCCTCCGGCCACTCGAGCATCTCCACGAGCTCGTCGCCCGAGACGGCGGGGACGAGCTTCCCGCTCGCGGGATCGGGCCGCATCGCGATCGTGCCGCCCGTCGAGACCACGACGACGGTCGGAGCGTGCGCCGCGCCCACGCGACGGCCCTGGCGGGCTACTCCGCGCGCCGCCGGAGACCGCCGGGGCCGGCGAGGCTGTCCGCCTCGCCGAGCTCCTCCGCCGGACGGGTCACCGGCGCGCCGCGGAAGCGGAGCCGGAGCGTGACGGCGACGAGCACCGTGAAGATCAGGAACAGCGTCACCGCGGTCGTCCCGGCGCCGAGCGCGTACAGGTTGGGGAGGATCGGCCTGCTCGACGGCCAGGTGCCGATCAGGATCGGCAGAGGCTGCGCCTCGTAACCGTTCTGCAGCAGGATCGTCCGGTCGAAGTCGTTCCAGGTCAGGGTGAAGCCGAACAGGAAGCTGCCGAACACGCCCGTCCAGACGAGCGGCAGCGTCACCTCGCGGAACGTGGTGACCGAGTTCGCGCCGAGGTCTCGCGCCGCCTCCTCGATGTGGCGGTCGTACCGGTTCCAGACCGCGAGCATGACGAGGAACGAGAACGGGATCCCCCAGATCACGTTCGCGCCGAGGGCCGTGTACCACAGGCTGGGCGTCTCGCCCATGAACCGCCAGAGGAGCTGGTTGCCGAGCCCGACGAGGAAGGCCGGCGTCATCAGCGCGAGCATCAGGACGTAGAAGGCGAGGATGTCGGCCCGGAGGCGCCACCGGCGGCGGAACGCCATCGACAGCATGAACCCGAAGACGGCCACGAGGGCGCCCGCGGCGAGGCTGAGCCAGAGGGACTGGCGGCCCGACGCGCTGACGTCGTCGGCGATGGTGTTGAAGAGGTTCGAGTCCCAGAGCGTCTTCCACCAGTCGAGGCTCACCGGGCCGCGGAACGGGAAGGTCAGCTGGCCCGTGTCCCCCTGGAAGGAGAGGATCGCCATCAGGATCATCGGGATGTAGAGGAAGAAGAGGAAGATCGACGAAGTAGACGCCGAGGCCGAGCTTCGCCCAGTCACGGCGCTGCTTCACCTCGCGGCGCACGACGACGTCCTGCGGCCGCGCGACCGCCTCCGCCGCCTGGGCCATGGTCTCGATCACAGCTCCTCCCGCAGGTTGGAGAAGCGCGTGATCACCCAGACGCCGACCATCAGGACGATCACGAGCAGCACGGCCGAGGCGGCGCCCTGCGGGTACTGCACGGCTCCGATCTTCGAGTAGATGAGCGTTCCGACCGAGGTGATGTTGCCCCCGCCCACGGTCGCGACCGTCCCGTAGTCGCCCATCGTGAGCACGAAGATGAAGATCGAGCCGATCACGATGCCGGGCATCGTCTGGGGCAGGATCACCTCCCGGAACGTCCTCCACCAGTTGCCGCCGAGGTCGCGCGCGGCCTCGATCGCATGGCGGTCGACCTGCGCCAGCGAGAAGAACAGCGGCGTGATCATGAACAGGATGTAGAGCTGGATCATCGCGAGACGCACCGAGAGCGTCGAGAAGCCGAACTCCGGGATCGGCTCCGCGATGATCCCCAGCTTGATGAGCACCTGGTTCAGCGCGCCCTCACGGCCCATCAGCGGGAACGTCCATGCGATCGCGCGCGTGAGGAAGCTCGTCCAGAACGGCGCCAGCGCGATGATGAACAGCGCGATCTGGATGCGCAGGCTCTCGACCTTGAGGGCGAGGAAGTAGGCGACGGGGAACCCGAGCACGAGGCACGCGACCACCGCGATCAGCGACGTCACGAAGGTCGAGATCATGTTGTCCCAGTACGTCGAGTCGTTGAAGAGCTCGCTGTAGTTCTCGAGCGTCCACGTTCGCTCGAACCCGGAGTCCGTGAAGGTCCAGAAGCTGACGAGGACGATGATCACGAGCGGCGCGATCAGGTAGAAGCCGATCCAGAGCAACCCCGGCGCCGCCAGCGCGGCCGTCACCCAGCCGCTCCAGCGGCCGCCTCCCGCACCCTCCCCGAGCGCCGCCTCCGCCTTCTGCGGGCGCTGCTCGAGGACGGCCTCGGCCTCCTCGACCTCCTCGAGCGCGAGCCTGGCGGCGTCCTCGTCCAGGTGGCTCAGGCGTCGAGGAGCTGGACATCCTCCTCCTTCCAGGAGATCCTGATCCGCTCGCCCTCGCGGCCGCGGAGCGCCGGGTACTCCTCGGCGCCCACCTTGGCGAGCATGCGCTCGCCGCCCGTGAGCAGGTGGAGCTTGACCAGGTCACCGAGGAACTCGACGAAGACGATCTCGCACTCGGCCGAGTTGAGGTCGCCCGCGAGCGTGCCGTTCGGGTCCACGATCACGGCCGCCGCTCGGACGGAGATCATGGCGGGGTCGCCGACCGACTGACGGGCCTCCGGGGCGCGGACGCTCGCCCGCACCTTTTCCTCGTCCTCGACGACGAGCCGGTCGCCCTCGCGCTGGGTCACCGTGCCGCGGATGATGTTGTTGTCGCCCATGAACCGTGCGACGAGCTCGGTCGCGGGCTTCGTGGCGATCGTCAGGGGATCGGCGATCTGCTGGATGCGCGCCTCGTTCATGACCACGATGCGATCGGCCATCGAGAGCGCCTCTTCCTGGTTGTGCGTGACGTGGATGAACATCAGGCCGAGCTGGCGCTGGAGGTTGCGCAGCTCGACGCGCATCCGCAGCTGCAGCAGCCGGTCGAGGTCGCCGAGCGGCTCGTCGAGGAGCAGCGCCTTCGGCTTCGTGACGAGCACGCGCGCCAGCGCGACGCGCTGCTGCTGACCGCCGGAGAGCGCCCTCGGCTTGCGGTCGGCCAGGGGGGTCAGGCCGACCATGTCGAGCGCCTCGAACGCCCGCTGCCGCCGCTCCTCCTTCCCGACGCCGTGCATCTTGAGGCCGAACTCGACGTTCGCGAGCACCGACCGGTGCGGGAACAGGGCGAAGTGCTGGAAGACCGTGGTCGTCGGCCGCTTGTGCGGCGGCAGGTCGACCAGCGACTGGCCGTCGAGGACGATGTCGCCCTCGGACGGGAACTCGTGGCCGCCGATCATCCGCAGCGTCGTCGTCTTGCCGCAGCCGGACGGCCCCAGCAGGACGACGTACTCCCCGTGGTCGACGTGCAGGTTGACGTCGTCGACGGCGACCGTCCCGCCGGGGAACACCTTCGTCAGGCCGATGAGGTCGAGGCCCGACCCGCTCGATGGCGAGGGGGCGGCAGGTGCCGCCCCCTCGATGTCCTCCACGTGATCCGTCATTCGGCGTCTACGCGGACAGGAAGTCGTTCGCCCTCTTGGTGAGGTAAACGCTCTCCTTGCCGAACGAGTTCCACGAGTAGTACTTGCAGATGCGCTGCTGGAACGACCCGCCCTCGCGGCGCTCGCCCTTCTTGATGTCGCCGACCTTGCCGGTGATGCCCGGCAGGTCTCTCGGGGCCGCCTTGCCGCCCCACCAGTAGTCGTACTCGGCGGGCGTGAAGCCGGCCTTCTTCCCCGCGGCGGACTTGATCCACGGGAGCAGCCTCTGGCCGTTGGCGATGTAGTAGCCCTGGCGCATGATCACGGCGCCGAGGTACCCGTTGTAGTTCCAGTTGATGTAGTCGTAACAGGCCTGCAGCTTCGCCGGGTCGGTGACCTTCGACGAGATGCCCTCGGCGCTGCACCAGCCGCGGAAGCCCTCGGGCGGCGCCGCGTAGAGGATGTTCACGCCGGCCGCCTTGACCAGCGCGACCGCAGGAGACCACATCGACTCGATCACGACCTCACCGGAGACCATGAAGTTGACCGAGTCCGTGAACGCCGACCAGAAGGCGCGGAACTGGCCCTGCTTCTTGTACCTCGTGAGGATCTTGAAGAGCCGGTCGATCTCGGCCTTCGTCGGGTTGCCGTAGTCCTTGATCTTGAGGAGGCCGAGGGCGCCGACCGCGGCCGCCCCGTCCTGGCTCATGATGCCCGGGTCGCGGAGGAGGGAGACCCGCCCCTTCCACCGGTTGTTCAGGAGCTCGCGCCCACGACACCTGGCCCGGCCGCTTCTTGATCACGTCGGCGTTGTAGCCCATGGAGTCGGCGTTGAAGTGCGCCGCCGGGCCGACGATCCAGCGCGGCTGCGGCTTCCCGCCGATCGGCTTGCCGTTCTCGCCGATCCAGCGGATGATCTGCCTGTTGCTCTTCGGGCCGTTGGCGTACGGCGGCAGGCCGGTGGAGCCGTCCGGGTCGACGAACGTCGTCCGGAACGGCGCGTTGCCCTGGCCGAACGTGCAGCTGCGCCGGACGCCGGGTTGAGCTTGCCGTGCGTGAACAGCTTGTACTGGGCGGCCCAGCTCTTGAGCCGGCGCGTGTCGACCGGCTGGAGCCCACCGGACGGCCAGACCTGCAGCGACTGGTAGTTGTAGCCGCCGAAGACGTCGAACGTGTCGGGCGACGTGATCGCGATCTGCGGCTGCTTCTCGGACGGGGCGAGGATCGGCTTCACCGTGAAGCCGAGGTCCTTCGACGCCTGCTTCGCGATGTCCGGGATCGGGAACTCGACGCCGAGGCTGAGCACGCGCAGCGTGCCGGTGAACTTCCCGTTCGCGTCGACCTCGCTGGAACCTTGCCTGGCGGCTGCGGCCGGCCCCGCGAGCGCGCCCAGGCCGCCGACCATCGCCGCGCCCGCGCCACCCCGGGCGATGAGCTCCCGACGGGTCAGGCCCCCGCGCTCGTCCTCCGTCCGCTCGGGCGTCGAGAGATCGCTTCGGCCGAGATCCTCGCCGGCGGCGAGCTCCTCTGCATATTCGTAGGGGTCGTACTCCCACTCCCCACTCATACGTGTGCTCCTTTCCCCTCGCGACTCTCGAGGGTCTCGACGGTTCGGGGCTGACAGACAGGCGAGTCGCGGAGGGCATTGGCGATACCGCAGCCGCGGGAACGACAGGTTGGACCAGACCCTGGAATGCTGTTTGTATACAACCGGCGCGGGCGCGAGTCAACGCCCGACCAGGCTCGTGGACCGTTCGAGCGCATGCCTAGCACGGCGGGTGAGGGACGCCGATCGCGGTCCCGAGCCGTGCCACCTTCGGGCCCGCGAGGATGAAGTCGACGTAGGCGACGCTCAGCGCCCGGAAATCCTGCTTTCGAGCCGCGCGCAGCGCTTTCTCGAGCATCCCCAGCCGCCGCTCCTGGAGGTCGAGCCACCGCGTCACCCTGGCACGCAGCTCCGGAGGTGGCTCGAGCGCGCTGACCTCGCGCTTCTGCGCTCGCGCGAGCGGGAGGGCCCGGACGACGGCGTCGATCACGTTCGCGGGCTCGGCGACGTCGGGCGGCCGGATCCTGTCGAGCCGTGGCCCGTAGACCCGGCAGATCGCCGCCACTCGTGCGAAGTACTGCGCCCGCGTCGGCTCGGCTCTCGAGCTCGCGCTGAAGACGAGGACGACCGTGGTGACGACCGCCGCCGTGACGACGGCGCAGGCAGCGCCCACGAGCGTGCGCCGACCTCTCAGCGTCCGCATACACCATATCTTCGTCGAAAATCCGCTTTCGGATCGCAGTCCGCCGCCACTGGAACGGGCCGCGCGGGCTCAGCGGGGCTTCGCCCCCTCCGAGACCGGCGCCGCGCCGGCCCGCGCCGACGATCCGGAGCTCGAGCTCGCGGGCAGCGAGGTAGCCGAGCGCCGCGACGGCGATGCCCCACAGGACCTTCAGCCCGCCGTCGGGCACGGCGTAGTACGCGGCCACCCCGGCCGCGATCCCGAGCAGGGCGGAGAGGTTGACGCCGCCGCGGTAGCGGTAGCGGCCGGCCGGGTCGAACAGGGCGGGCACGTCGATCCGCCCCCGCTGCACGACGAGGTAGTCCGCCGAGCACCACGCCCGTCAGCGGCGCGCCGAGGTTGCCCAGGTGCGTGACCCACGACTGCGCCTCCTCGATGAACGAGGGGAACCCCGAGAGCACCACCGCCGCCGCTCCGGCGATCGCCGTCGCCCGCAGCCGGCCGAGGCGCGGCACGGAGTTCACCAGCGACAGCCCAGCCGTGTACACGTTCGTGAGGTTGGCGGCGACCGTCTGGACGACGATCGCCACGAGCAGGCCGGCCAGGATCACGTCGCTCGACGTCAGGCCGGCGGCGGCGACGAACGGGTTCGTGTCGCCGCTCGCCGCGGCGACGTATCCGCCGACGAACGTGGTCACGACCGCGGCGAGGAGCGCCGACGCGACGAGGCCGATCCGCATGTCGCGGCGCGTCGGCGTGTAGCGGCAGACGTCGGCGACGTTGGTGACGAACGTCAGCGACGAGCCGCACATCACCGTCACGAAGGTCGCGAACCCGACCCACGTGAGGCTCTGGTCGGGCGAGTCGAGCACCCGGGACGGCGCGTAGCGCGGGTCGTCGGAGGCGATGAAGAGCGCCACCAGGACGGCGGCGGCGCCCAGCGAGAGCGGCAGCACGAGCTTGAGCAGCCACCGCATCACGTCGAAGCCGAGCAGGGCGAGGGCGGCGTAGAAGACGCCGAGCCCGACCGCCGTCGGCACCAGCGGGAGGCGGTGACCCGGACATCGCGTCGACGATCGCCTGGAAGCCGAGCGCGCCGGTGAGCGCCTGGGCGGCGAACCAGTAGGTCGCCGCGACCATCCGGTAGGGAGACGTGGCCAGGCGCGCGCCGAGGATCCCGAACGTCGCGCGCATCGCGACCTGG
This sequence comes from uncultured Actinomycetes bacterium, assembly GCA_963722755.1. Lineage (GTDB taxonomy): Bacteria > Actinomycetota > Thermoleophilia > Gaiellales > Gaiellaceae > Gaiella. The sequence continues at coordinate 318,613 of CAVROJ010000006.1, read as the reverse complement.
CCGGGCAGACCGTCGTCCACGCCCGGGCGGGCGACGACGACGAGGAAGCAGCGAAGGCCAGCGCCTGGCCGACCACCATGGCGACGATCGCCCAGGGCAGCGGCAGCCCGCCCTCGAGCACGGCGAGCGCCCCGAGGACGTACATCACCGGGTTGAGGAAGAACGTGAAGTTGACCGCGAAGAGGTCGCGCCAGCCTGCGGTGCGGAGCTCCGGCGGGATCGGCTCGATCCCGTACTCCTCGACGGCGGGCATCAGCCCGCGGCGTGGCGCGCGAAGAACTCGCTCACGACGCTGGCGTGCTCCGCCGTCGAGTCGAAGATCGTGGAGTGGTTCGCGCCCCGGATCACGTGCGTCTGCGCGCCGGGGATCCCGTCCGCGATCGCCTGCTGGCCGGCGCCGTCCGGCCCCTGGTCCCAGGGCGTCATGAGATCCTCGTCGCCGCCGAGCACGAGCGCCGGGGAGGTGATCCTCGAGAGCCAGGGCCGGAGGTCCATGTCGCACATCGCCTGACACGCGGCGGTGAAGACCTCGAGGTCGTTCGAGTCCCGGAGGATCGTCTGCATCGCGTCTGCGAGCCCTTCGGCCCCCTGCTCCGCCACGAAGCGCTTCGAGAGCGCCTGCCAGGTGATCAGCTCGGCGAGCACGCGGCTGCCCGGCCCGTCGGGGTCGAGACGGGCGATGTCGATCCAGTTCTTGAAGATCAGGCGGCCGGTCGCGCCGAGCTTGGCGGCCGCGCAGTTGATCACGACGGAGGTCGTCCGCTCCGGGTACTTGCCCGCGAAGACGATCGCGATCATGCCGCCCATCGACGTCCCGTGAACGTGGGCCGCCTTCAGCCCGAGGGCGTCCATCAACCCCGCGAGGTCGTCCGCCCACACCTCCATGTCGTAGTCCTGCACCGGGCGATCCGAATGCCCGTACCCGCGCATGTCGTAGTCGACGACCCGAAACCGCTCGGCCAGTGCCGGCGTCACCGGGTCGAAGTTGAAGTGCCCGAACCCGGCTCCGTGGATCTGGACGACCGGCTCGCCCTCGCCCGTGATCCTGTGCCAGAGCTTGACGCCGTTCACGACGACGACACCCTCCACCGCGTTCTCCATCGCTCCCTCCGTCACGGCTCGACCACGATCTCCAACCGCTCCGGCTCGAGCTCGAGGAACTGCTCGCGGAACGCCTTCTGTGTCCACGCCCGCTTGGGCACGAGCCGGCGGACGAGCTCGAGCGTGCGTGCTCCGTCGGCGAACGGGTACGGCTCCACTCCGATCCGCCAGGCGCCGCGCGGCTCGATCCGCAGGGCTCCGAGCTCGAAGGGCTCCTCCCGCTCGAGGTCGCGCATGCAGAAGAGGAGCGAGAGCCGGTCGTACGACTGGAGCCGCCGGTAGTCGTCCCAGCGCAGGTCGTCGTCGACCCCGGCGGCGTCCAGCCGCGCCGGGACGCTCGCCTCCTGCTCGGCGACGAACTCCTCCACGAGCTCGGCGACGTCGGCGGCATGCGTGAGCCGGAGCCCGGCGTCCTCGCCGTAGCGCTGCCGGTAGATGCCCGCGCCGTGCATCGAGACGAGCAGGCCGGCGTAGGGATCCTCGTCTGCGATCGCCGCGATGCCGGCCCGGTAGAAGGCGAGGTGGGCGGGCACCTGGACGTCGAGGAAGTTCACCGGCGCGCCGTCGGCGTCCACGAGCGGTGACTGCTCCCAGACGGCCCAGCCGTCGTCGTGGCGCTCGGCCGCGAGCACGAGCGACTCGTGCCGGGGTCCCTGCTCGGCCCAGGAGCGCGCGAACGCGCCGGAGAGGTCCGCGTGATCCGTCTGGAGGACGACCTGCCAGGCGTCGCCTGCGTCGCGGACGATCATCCCGCGATCATGTCCTCCCTCGGCGCCGCCGTCACGGCCGCGAGCACCTCGTCCACAGAGACGACGTCGCCGTACTTGGCCTCGATGTCGAAGAGGTTCGCCTCGTGTGCCGCCGGGTTCCGGTCGCCCACCGCCTCGCGGGGGACCGTCGGCCGGTAGCCGTGCTGCAGCGCGTCGACAACGGTCGCCCGGATGCAGCCCGAGGTCGAGGCCCCCGTGACGACGAGGCTGTCGGCGCGGCCGGCGGCCAGAAAGCTCGCGAGCGGGGTCGCGAAGAACGCCGACGCCCAGAGCTTGTTGAACACCGGCTCGGTGTCGAGCGGGGCGATGCGAGGGTCGATCTCCACCCAGCGCGACCCCGCCTCCAGCGTCAGGAGGGCCGGCACCTTGTCGATGAAGGCCCCTGCCGCCCGCTTCGCCGCCTCGTCGTAGGAGACGGTGGTGTACGCGACGGGAAGATCGCTCTCCCGGAAGGCCCCCAGGAGCCGCCGGATCGCCTCCACGACGTCGTCGAGGTCGCAGACGAGCGGCGACTCGGGGTCGGTGAACCCGACGTTGACGTCGACGACCACGAGGGCGGGCCTCGAGCCGAGGCCCGCCCTGCCGTGGAAGCCGCGGTGCCTCACGTCACCTCAACCGCGAGTGGGCTCCGGGATGCCGTCGCCCGCCCGGACGCGGGCCAGCGCCTGGTCACCCGGCTCGAGCGGCGACCAGCGCAGCGGCTTCGCCGGCGTGGGCGGCTCGAGGCCCGTCTCCGCCTCGCAGGCGGCCATCGTCTCCTCCAGCGAGGCGCCGAAGTCGAAGGCGAGCGGCTCGCCGCGCTCCTCGCGCTGACGCTGCCGCTCCGCCTCGGTCGCGGCCTCGTCCACCGAGCCGTCGTCGGCGAGCACGACGCCGTACCCCTCCCGGGCGAACTCGCGGCTGACGAGCCCGAAGGAGACGTCCCTGGCAACCGCGTCCGCCGGCCGGTCGAGCCGGTCCTTCCAGCCGCCGCCGCCCGCCGTCCGGTAGACGAGCATGTCGCCGACGTCCACCTCGACGTTGTCGCACTTCGAGGGCAGCACCTGCTCGGTGCCGTCGGCGCGCTTCAGGAGCTTCGTCGAGCGAGCCCCGGGCAGCCCGCCCAGCACGCCCCACGGCCGGGTCAGCCAGCGGTCGTCGTGGATCGAGACCTCTCCCGGCTCGAGGTAGACGTAGCGCTTCTCGACGCCGTTGCCGCCGCGGTGCAGGCCGGGGCCGCCCGAGTCGGTGACGGTCGTGTAGCCGTCGATCCGCAGCGGGTAGTAGGCCTCGAGGTACTCGGTGGGGATGTTCTCGAACAGCGGCCACCACGAGTGGCCGTCCATCCCGTCGCCGATCGGCCGTCCCGGGATCCCGCCGTAGAGGATCTCCATCGAGTAGAAGAACTCGCCCTGGTCGTCCCAGCCGGAGTAGAGCATGTAGGGGCTCGTGCCGTAGCCGGCCGCCGTGTTCAGCTCGGGCGCCTGCTTGCAGAGCGCCCCGCCGAGCACGTCGAACTGCCGGGCGAGCGCGTGGGTGCGGCAGCCGAGCGCGGCCGGGTAGCGCGGTCGCAGCAGGCTCCCCTCCGGCATGACGACGTGGAGCAGGGGATAGAAGCCGTCGTTGAAGAGGATCTGGGGATCGTTGACCATGATCAGGTAGATCCCGATGAACATCTTGAACATGCCCTCTGAGAGGTAGAAGTTCACCGGGCCGAGCGCCTGCGGGTCGGTCCCCGACCAGTCGAAGAAGGCGTGGTCGCCCTCCCGCCAGATGGTCAGCTGCATCTTGTACGGCCCGTTGCCGAGGCCGTCGTCGTCGACCCAGTCGACGAACGTCTGGGGCTCCTCCGGGATCGCGAGCTGGATCAGCGTCCGCATCGCCTCGTACGTGCGGTCGAGGAGAGCCTGCAGCGCCGCGAGGTAGGTCTCCTTGCCGAAGCGGTCGCAGAGGTCGATCACGCGCCGCTCGCCCGCGCGGCAGCCGGCGACGATCGCGAACAGGTCGGCGCGGTTCATCTCCGGCAGCCGCACGTTGTTGAAGATCAGCCGGAGGATCTCCTCCTGTACCACGCCCCGCTCGACGATCTTGAGCGGCGGGATGATGATCCCCTCCTCGAAGATCGTCCGCGCCCCGGTCGGCAGGGAGCCGGGCAGCGGGCCGCCGGCGTCCATCTGGTGGCCGAACTGGCTCGACCAGCCGACCAGCTCGTCCTCGTAGAAGATCGGCACGAGCACGAGCCAGTCGTTCGTGTGCGAGATCGAGGCCGAGCACTTGAACGGGTCGGACGTGAGGATCACGTCACCCGGGTACACGCCCCGGTCCCACTCGGCCATCATCTCGTTGATGTAGGCGCCGAACTGCCCCACGACCATGCGGCCGCGCGGGTCGGTGAGCATCGGGAACTCGTCGTGCTGCTCGCGGATCACCGGGCTCATCGCGGAGCGGAACAGCACCGCGTCCATCTCGAAGCGGGCGCTCTTGAGCGCGCCCTCGATGATGTCGAGCGTGACCGGGTCGACCTCGACGTCGGTCGGGATCTCGGCGATCCGGAGCTCGTCTGCTGTCGTCGTCATCGTCCGCCCCTCAGGCCGTCGGGTTGATCAGGATGTTGAAGCCGGAGTCGACCTGCGCCGTGTAGCCGGGCAGGACGACGGTGGTGGAGTCGAACTCGGTCACGATCGCCGGGCCGTCGAAGCGCATGCCCGGCGCGAGCCGCGCCCGGTCGTAGATCTTCGTCGGGAGCCGGCTGCCCTCGAACACGATCTCGTGCTCCTCCGCCACGGCGCCGGAGGCGTCGGCCGGGCCGGACTCGCCGGTGGGCAGCTCCGGCTTGGGCACCGCACCGAAGCCGACCGCGCGCAGGTTGACGATCTCCGAGGCGGTGCCGGGCATGCGGAACCCGTACAGCTGCTCGTGCAGGCCGTTGAAGCGCTCCTCGAGGTCGGCGAGCCCGCCGCCTCGCACCTCGTCCGGGTCGATCGCGACGGGGATCTCGTAGCCCTGGCGGTGGTAGCGCATGTCCGCCGTGTACGTGATCCCCCGTGCCTCCGGGGCGATCCCCTCGCCCTCCAGCCACTCCGTCGCCCGCTCGCCGAGCGCCTCCAGGATCGTGGCGACGTCCCCCGCGTCGGCGTCGGAGAGGACGCGGATGTACGTCTGCGCGAACTCGTCGCGGAAGTCGGCGACCAGGTCGCCGATCGCGCAGAGGACGCCGGGAGCGGGCGGCACGACCACGGGGAACGAGCCCATGATCTCCGCGACCGCGTTCGCGTGCAGCGGCCCGGCGCCGCCGTAGGCGACGAGCGCGAACTCCCGCGGGTCGTGGCCGCGCTGCACCGAGACGAGGCGCAACGCGCCGGCCATGTTCTCGTTCACGATCGCCAGGATGCCCTCGGCGGCAGCCTCGACGGAGGGCAGGCCCATCGCCTCCTGCACCTTCTCGACGGAGGCACGCGCCGCCTCGACGTCGAGCTCCATCTCGCCGCCGAGCAGGCGCGGCGGCAGGTGGCCGAGCACGACGTTCGCGTCGGTGACGGTCGGCTCCGCGCCGCCCTTCCCGTACGCGGCGGGGCCCGGCTCGGCGCCCGCGGACTGCGGGCCGACCCGGAGCGCCTTCGTCAGCTCGGGCACGTGCGCGATCGAGCCGCCGCCCGCGCCGACCGTGTGCACGTTCACCGACGGCACCTTGATGCGGAAGTGGCTGATCGAGGTCTCGCGGCCGATCGTGGGCTGTCCGTTCTGGCAGAGCGCGACGTCGGTGGAGGTGCCCCCCATGTCGAAGGTGAGGATGTCGTCGAAGCCGGCCTTGCGGGCCACGTAGAGCGCCCCGGCGACGCCGCCGGAGGGGCCGGAGAGGATCCCGTAGATCGGGTTCCGCATCGCCTCCTTCGTCGTCATCAGCCCGGCGTCGGAGCGGAGGATGTTGACCTCGGCCTTGGCGCCGATCCCGCCCAGCTCGGACTGGAGCTGCTCGACGTAGGTCGAGACCCGCGGGCGGACGTAGGAGTTCATGCACGCCGTCAGCGTCCGCTCGTACTCCCGGAACTCGGGCAGGACGTGCGCCGACAGGGTCACGGGGAAGCCCGGGTACAGCCGCTCGACGATCTCCGCCACCCGCTCCTCGTGGGCGGGGTTGACGTAGGAGTTGATCAGCCCGATCGTGAGCGACTCGACGCCCGACTCGACGAGGTCGCGGACGATCTCCTCGACCTGCTTCTCGTCGACCGGGACGACGGTCTCTCCGCGCGCGTCCAGCCGCTCGACCGCCTCGCGCGTGTCGGCCAGCGACGCGGGCGGATCCGGCTTGATCATGATGATCCAGCCCGCCAGCGGGCCCGGCGTCTGCGAGCGCGCCAGGTGCAGGATCTGCTTGAAGCCCGACGTCGTGATCAGCCCGACCCTGGCCCCCTTCGACTCGAGCACGGCGTTCGTCGCGACCGTGGTGCCGTGGAGGATGTTGCGGAGGTCGCCGACCTCGATCTGTGCCTCCTCGCAGATCCGGCGGACGCCGTTGAGCACCCCCTGCGACGGGTCGGCGGGCGTCGACGGGGTCTTGACACGGAACTGTGCGCCCCCGTTCGAGTCCCCGACCAGGAAGAGGTCGGTGAACGTGCCGCCGACGTCGACTCCGAGCCTGTACGCCATGCTGTCCCCTTTACGCCGTCATCCGGAGACCGGCGCGAAGACGCCGGCCCTGTAGACCATGCCCTCGAGCTCCCGCCCGAGAGTCTCCTCCAGCCACTGCGCGACCTCGACCAGCGCGTCGAGGTCGATTCCCGTCTCGATCCCCTCGCCGTGCAGCAGGTAGACGAGGTCCTCGGTGGAGATGTTCCCGGTCGCGCGCGGCGCGAACGGGCAGCCGCCGACGCCTCCGACCGACGCGTCGAGCACCGTCGCACCCGCCTCGACGGCCGCGAACGCGTTCGCGATTCCCGTGTTGCGGGTGTTGTGGAGGTGCACGCCCACCGGGACGCCGAGCCCGATCGCCTCGCCGACGAGCTCCCGCACCTGTCGCGGCACGCCCACCCCGACGGTGTCCGCGAGCACGAGCTCGTCGGCGCCCCCCTCCGCGAAGCGGCGGGCGAGCTCCAACACCCGCGCGGGATCGACCCGCCCCTCGAAGGGACACCCGAACGCCGTCCCGAGGGTGACGGTGGCGCGCAGCCCGTCCTCGTGCGCGCGCTCCACGATCCGCTCGCCCGCCTCCACCGAGGCCTCGACCGCGGCGCCGGCGTTGCGGCGGTTGAACTCCTCGCTGACGGCGAAGGCGAAATGCACCTCGTCGAGCGTGGTCTCGCGCAGGCGGTCGTAGCCCCGCTCGTTCAGAGCCAGGCCGGCGTAGACGACGTCTTCGCGCCGGTCGATCGCGGCGACCACCTCCTCCGCGCCCGCCATCTGCGGCACGCGGGCGGGGCTGACGAAGCTGACCGCCTCGATCCGCGGCACGCCCGCCGCGGCCAGCCGGTTGACCAGCTCCGCCCGTGCCCCGGGGTCGAGCACCTGGGCGTCGTTCTGCAGCCCGTCGCGGGGCGCCACGTCGCAGACCGTGACCCTCACAGGACGCCCTCCGCGCGCAGCCGCTCGAGCTCCTCGTCCGGGATCCCGAGCAGGTCGCCGTACACCTCGCGGTTGTGGCTGCCCTCGTCCCAGGTCGCCGACCAGCGGACGGCGCCGGGGGTGCGCGACAGCTTCGGGACGATGCCCGGGCCGAGGTACTCGCCGAACTCCGGGTCGACGTGGGTGACGAGCATCTCGCGGGCGCGGTACTGCGGGTCCTCGAAGATGTCGGCGATCGTGTAGATCGGGCCGCAGATCACGCCCGCCGCGTTGAGGATCTCGTCGATCTCCTTCGCGGTATGGCGTGACGCCCACTCGGCGACGACGCCCTCGATCTCGTCCTGGTTGTCGCCGCGCGCGAGGTGCGTCGCGAACCGCTCGTCCTCGGCGAGCTCGGGCCGGCCCATCGCCTCGCACAGCCGCCGGAAGACGTTGTCGGCGTTCGCGGCGATCACGACCCAGGTGTCGTCCGAGGACTTGAAGATGTTCGAGGGCGCGATCGCCCTTCAGGTTCGTGCCCTGCGGCCCGCGGACGATGCCGAGCCGGTCGTACTCCGGCACGGCGCTCTCGAGCATCGCGAACGAGGCCTCCATCAGCGAGACGTCCACCACCTGCCCGAGCCCGCCGCCCAGCGCGTCTCGCCAGTAGAGCGCCGCCAGGATCCCCTGCGCCGCGAACATCCCCGCGAGGGAGTCGCCGAGCGAGATGTGCATCCGCGGCGGGGGCTCGCCGGGGAAGCCGTTGATGTACCGGATCCCGCCCATCGCCTCCGACACGGACGCGAAGCCCGCGCGCTTCGCGTACGGGCCGGTCTGCCCGTAACCGGAGACGCGCGCGAGGACGAGCCCCGGGTTGACCTCGCTCAGCCGCTCGTAGCCGAGGTTCCACTTCTCGAGCGTCCCGGGCCGGAAGTTCTCCACCAGCACGTCCGCGTGCTCCGCGAGCCGGAGCAGCAGCGACTGCCCCTCCTCGTGACGGAGGTTCAGCGTGATGCACTTCTTGTTGCGCGACTGCACGGGCCACCAGAGCGAGCGGCCCTCGTAGCGGGCCTTGCCCCAGTCCCGGATCGGGTCGGGACGCCCTGGCGCCTCGACCTTGATGATCTCCGCCCCCAGATCGCCCAGCAGGCGCCCGGTGAACGGCCCGGCGAGGAGCTGCCCGAGCTCCACGACCCGCACGCCCGTGAGCGGGCCGCCGGCTTCGGCCGCGGATGCCTCCCGGCCCTCCCGCGCCGTGTCGGTCACGTGCTCTCCACCTCGTCGCGCGCCCGTGCCTGCTCGTCCTCCACGTGGGCGACCAGGACGTCCCGCGCCTCGAGCACGTGCTCCTTCATCACGAGCTCCGCGCGCTCCGCGTCGCGCCGCTCCAGCGCGCGCGTGATCTGGCGGTGATAGTGCTGCGAGATCCGCGTCTGCTCGGGCGAGTACCAGACGTACGACTTGTAGACCAGCGGCAGCTCGACCACCTGCCTGACCATGCCCGCCAGGCGGCCGCTGCCGGCGGCCTCGAGGATCGTGTTGTGGAAGACGAAGTTCTCGCGCACGAGCTCGCGGAGATCGTCGTCCGCGCTCATCGCCTCGAACCGCTCGCAGCTCGCCCTGAGCGCCAGCAGCTGCTCGTCGCTCAGGCTGGACGCGGCGCGGCGCGCCGCGTAGCCCTCGAGCAGCGCCCGCAGCTGGTACATGTCCTCGAGGTCGCCGGGCTCGTACGCACGCACCGTCGCGCTGCGGTTGGGAGCTGCGTCGACGAGCCCCTCCGACTGCAGCACCTTGAGCGCCTCGCGCACCGGCGTGCGGCTGATCCCGAGCTCCTTTGCGAGCCGCTCCTCGGTCAGGCGCTGGCCCGGCGCGAGCCGCCCGTCGACGATCGCCTTCCTGATCATCTCCGCGGCTGTGCTGCTGGCCGTCCGGGCGAGCGGGGGATGCCCGTCGAAGATCTTCCCCACGATCGGTGACCATACTGTATGCAGGCCAGGCGATGAAAGGGGTCGCGGGCCGTGCTCCACGGCCTCACACCGCGGGCTCGAGCGGTCGCCGGAGGCCTGCGGCGAGCAGCGCTCCCGCCGCCGCGAGCGCCGCGGTGCTCAGCCACAGGGCGTCCCAGCCGGCGACGTCGACGACGGCGCCGAGCACGGGGGTGACGACGCCCGACAGCAGGAAGACGACCGTCGCGGCCACCGCGACGGAGCGGGCCGCCAGCTCCGGCGCGGCGCGCTCGCCCGCGCTGACGTAGACGAGCGCGTTCCATCCGAGCGCGCCGATCCCGAAGAGCACGGCCGCCGCCAGCACGAGCAGGGCTCTCCCGTGCAGGGCCACCGCGAAGAGCAGCGAGCCGACGGCGGAGACGACCCCGATCTCCACCAGCGTCCGCACACGGCGCGAGCCGCCCCCGCGGTCGGCGACCCGGCCCCAGGCGATGCGCGCCCCCATCGCGACGACGTTGATCGCGAAGTACGCGGTCGCGGCGACCAGCTCCGAGAACCCCGCTTCCCGCACCGCGGGCACGACGTACGCGAGGAGCGCCTGCAGCACGACGATGTAGCACGCCGCGACCGCGAGCAGCCTCTGCATCCCGGGGGCGCGCCAGATGCTCCGGAAGGGTGCGGGGATCCGCGCCGCGGGGGTCGACGGGCCGGCGACGAGCGCGAACGCGGCCCCCGTCGCGCCGACGGCGACGGCGGTGGTGAGCAGCGTCAGCCGCGTGCCGCCGAGCGCGTGCAGCCCCGGGAACGTCAGGGCCGCGATCGTGCCTCCGAGCGGCACCGCCGTCTGCCGCACGCCGAGCGCCCAGCCACGCCGCCCGGCCGGGTAGGCGCGGAACAGCTCGCCGGCCCCGGCGACAGGGACGACCGCGGACCCGAGCCCGAAGACGAGGAGCGACCCGAAGAGCGGCCCCTTCGTGGTCGAGAGCGCAGCGACCACGAGCGCGGCCGTCCCGAGCGCAGTTCCGGCGACCAGCGTGCGGCGGGCGCCGAGCCGCTCGACGGCGACGCCCGCCACGAGCAGCGCGAGCCCGGAGCCGAGCAGCCCTGCGCCGAGCACGGCACCCAGCTCGAACAGGCTGAGCCCGAACTCGTCCTGGAGCTCGGGCCCGATCGCGGGAAGGCCGAAGTTGACGAACGCGACCGACGCCTGTGCGGCCGAGGCTCCGGCCAGGACAGCGCCAGCCGAGCGGGAAGCCTGCGGCACGACGCGATTATCCTTCGCGCGTGGATCGCGACGCGATCGTGCGCAGCCGGCGGCGGGAGGATGCGCTCGAGGCCCTCGAGTTCGAGCGCCAGCGAGAGCGCGCCCTCGCAGGTCAGATCGACGCGATCGTCGTCGAGGAAGACGGTTCGCGCGTCGACGAGCAGGTGTTCGCGCGCATGGAGCCGGACGACGTCGCTCTCGTCCGCGAGCTTCTCGGCAACGGCGGCTGGATGACCGACGAGAACGGTGACGACTGGCCCGACGAGGCCGGTGACGAGGCGGAGGACGCAGACGCCGACGAGATCGCGCGCCTGGAGGCGGAGATCGCGGAGTGCCGCCGGCGCCAGCAGGCGCTCGAGCGCTTCATCGAGGCTCTCGGGGCCTGATCGCCTCCTTCAGGACCCTCCGTCCCACGGCCTTGCACGCGGCCACCAACCGGGAACAGCACGACGGTACGCCTCGTACTGCTCCCCGAACTGCCGGGCGAGCGTCGGCTCCTCGTACCAGTGGACGAATGCCCCGACTGCCGCGGCGAAGGCACCGAGGTATGCGAGGAGCACGACCCGACCGAGCAGGAGGGCCTGCCCGAGGATGATCGCCCCCACCGCGAGGTACATCGGGTTCCGCACGAAGCGATAGAGGCCGCCGACGACGAGACGTTCCGTGGGCGCGACCGGCGCGGGCGTCCCGAGCCCCTCTGCGACGAACCGCGCGAACGCGTGGAGGAGCGCTGCGCTGCCGACGACGACGACTGCGCCTCCGAGGGCCTGCAACGGCCACGGCAGCCGGTGGCCCGTCTCCCATCCCGTCAGGAGCCACGGCACGAGCCCGGCAACCACGCCGGGGGCGAGCACCAGGAAGACGAGGCTGCCGGCCGCGGCCCGCAGCCGCCGGCCCCGCTCGCCGGCTGGTCCCGAGCTCACGCCAGGGGCGTCGTCGCGACGTGCCGGAGCAGGTCGACGCCCAGATCGAGGTCGTCGACCACGATCCGCTCGTCGGCGGAGTGGACGAGGCGCGCCGCGAGCTCCGTGTCCATCGCCTTGAGCGGGAAGAAGCCGTAGACGGTCGTGCCGAGCGTGCTGCGGACGTAGTGGCTGTCGGTGAACCCGGCCGTGACGATCGGGGCCAGCTGCGCCTCCGGCTCGATGCCCTCCACCCAGGTCTCCAGCGCCCGCCAGAGAGCCGTGTCGAGCGGCGAGCGCGTGCCGCCGACCTGCTCGGCCAGGATCCACTCGAGCTCCCAGTCGCCGGGGATGCCCGCGCGGAGAAGCGCCTCCATCTCGGCGGGCGGCTGCCCGGGGAGCAGGCGGCAGTCCACCTCGATCACGCACGAGCCGGGGATCACGTTCCGCTTGCGGGACGCCTCGATCATCGTCGGCGAGAGCGTGGCGGAGAGCAGCGGCGCCACGAGCTGGGCCGCGAGAGGGTGCACGTCCGCGGCGCGAGCGAGCACCTTCTCCAGCGGGGGCACCTCCCCGAGGACGGTCTCCAGGAACGCCCTCACCTCGGGAATCAGCGACTGCGGCAGCTCGAGCCGCCCGAGCGCGTCGAGCACCGGGGCCGCCCTGAGCAGTGCGTTGTCCGCGGAGCGGGGATCGGAGGCGTGCCCGCTGCGCCCGCGGAGGTGGAGCTTGAACGGGGCCGTCGCCTTCTCGCCGACGGCGCAGAGGTAGTAGACGCGGCCTCCGAGCACACACCGCTCGCCCCCTCCCTCGTTGAGGCCGAAGTCCGCGCGGAGTGTCTCGGGGTGCTCCGAGGCGAGCCACGAGGCGCCGAAGTCGACGCCGACCTCCTCGTCGGCGGTGAGCGCGAGGAGGACGTCACCCGGCAGCCGAGCGCCCTCGCGGGCGAGGGACGCGACGGCGACCGCGGCCGCGGCCACGTGCCCCTTCATGTCCAGCGCGCCCCGGCCCCAGACCTCCCCGTCGACGAGGTCTCCCGACCACGGGTCGCGGGCCCACTCCGAAGCGTCGGCGAGGACGGTGTCCGTGTGGGCGAGCAGGAGCAGCGTGGGCGCGTCGCCGCCTTCGAGGCGGGCGACGAGGTTCGCGCGCTCAGGGGACTTCGCGACGAGCCGGCTCTCGACGCCGTTCCTCGTCAGGTACCGGCGGAGCAGCTCGGCTGCGCGTGTCTCGTTCCCCGGCGGGTTGACGGTGTCGATCCGCAGGAGCTCCTGCAGGAGCGTCGTGACCTCGTCGCGGAGGGTCACGCCCGGATCGGGCTCAGGTCTCGGCCTTCGACCGCGCCGTCAGCTCGTTGCGGGCCTCCCAGAGCTCCGGGAAGACCACCGTCTGCACGAGGCGGCCGAGCACCTCGACGGGCGTGCCCTGCGTGCCGACGACCGCGTCGCCGATCACGCGCGCGACGACGCGGTAGTGGCGCACGCGCCACGCCTGGCACCACTCGTCGAGCTCGATCAGCGACTCCGCGAGCCGGTAGAGCGCGTCGTGGTCGCGGCGCTCGACATAGAGCTCCACCAGCGAGAGCCCTGCTTCGCGGCGGCGGGCGTGGAAGGCCTGCCCGACGCGCGGGAGGGCGGCGCGGAGCGCCCGCCAGCCGGGCGAGTCGAAGCCGCTCCCGTGGCCGAGCACCTTGCGGATCTCCTGGTACTCCCACGGCGAGAGCTCCTCCAGCATGTCGAGCTGATCGGTCACGTAACGCATGCAGCGGAGGGGGCGGCGCAGGTGACGGACCGCCTCCTCGACGTCGCCCTCCTCGACCAGCCGCGCGGCCTCCTCGACGTCGCTGGCGGCGAGCTTCAGCCAGAGCTCGGACGACTGGTGGACGACCTGGAACAGGAGCTCGTCGCGGTGCACCCACTCGTCGGGCCCCTTCTGCAGCGCGAGCAGCTCCTCGGTGTTGAGGTACCGCTCGTAGTCCGACGGGGCGTCGCCGGGGAGGATCGGTGTCTCGTAGTCCCCGCTCGTCGCGGACATCGTGGTGAGCATACTGACCCGGTGGGCGACCTCTTCAGCGACGCGGCGTCCCTGCGAGCCGACGAGGTCGCGCCGCTTCCGCACCGTGTTCGCCCCCGGCGGCTCGAGGAGCTCGTCGGGCAGCAGGGCGTGCTCGGGCCCGGTACCGCGCTGCGACGCGCGATCGAGGAGGGCCGGGCGCCGTCGATGATCCTCCACGGGCCGCCGGGCGTCGGGAAGACGACGATCGCCCGGATCGTCGCAGAGGCCTCCGAGGCGGAGTTCGAGGAGCTGTCCGCGGTCTCGGCCCGGGTCGACGACGTCCGCGGGGTGATCGCGCGCGCACGCGACCGGCTCGGCGGCAACGGGATCCGGACGATCCTCTTCATCGACGAGATCCACCGCTTCGACAAGCGACAGCAGGACTCCGTCCTGCACGCCGTCGAGGACGGGCTCGTCACGCTGATCGGAGCGACCACCGAGAACCCGTACTTCGAGGTCAACCAGGCGCTGCTCTCGCGCTGCACCGTGATCGAGCTCGAGCCGCTCAGCGTGGAGGAGCTCGGCAAGGTGATCCGGCGCGGAGCGGCCGAGCTGGGGGCCGAGGTGCCGGACGAGATCACGGAGGAGATCGCGCGCCGCGCGGGAGGTGACGCCAGGACCGCCCTGCAGACGCTCGAGCTCGCCTGGGAGACGGCGACCGCGGCCGGCGAGCTGCTCGGCGTCGACCACGTGGAGGACGCCGCCCGCAAGCGGCCGCTCCGCTACGACCGGGCCGGCGACCGCCACTACGACCTCGCGTCGGCCTTCATCAAGTCGATGCGGGGAAGCGACCCGGACGCAGCCGTCTACTACCTCGCCGCGATGCTCGAAGGCGGCGAGGACCCGCGGTTCCTGGCCCGCCGCATCGTGATCGCCGCGAGCGAGGACGTCGGCAACGCCGATCCGCGCGCGCTGCTCGTCGCGGTCGCCGCCGCGAACGCGGTCGAGCACGTCGGGCTCCCCGAGGCGCAGCTCAACCTGGCCCAGGCCGCGATCTACGTCGCCCGTGCACCGAAGTCGAACGCCTCCGCCCAGGCGATCTGGGGCGCCCTCGCCGACGTGCGCCGCGAGGGCATCGCCGAGCCGCCGGCGATGCTGCGTGGGTCGGGATACCGTGCCGCGGCCGCACGGGGCCACGGGGTCGGGTACGTCTCCCCACACGAAGATCCGTCCCGGGCGGGCGTCGACCATCTCCCCGAGAGCGTGCGCGGACGGACGTACTATGTTCCGTCCGGGAACGGCGAGGAGGCGGAGGAGACGCGTGGCGATCGGGACCGGTGACAAGGCGCCGGAGTTCGACCTCGAGGAGGAGCACGGGCGGCCGAGGGTGCGCCTTGGCGACTACCTCGGCCGATCGAACGTGCTCCTCGTCTTCCATCCCTTCGCCTACACGTCCGTCTGCACCGAGGAGGCGCTCGATCTGCAGGAGAACCTGGCGTCGTTCCGCAACGCGAACACCGAGATCGTGTTCGTCTCGTGCGACTCCTCCGCGGCCCGCCAGGCCTGGAAGCGCGAGCTCGGCGCGGAGTACACGTTCGCGTCCGACTTCTGGTCGCACGGGGCGGCGGCCAAGCAGTACGGGGTTTTCAACGCGGAGAACGGCGCCCCGATCCGCGGGACGTTCCTGATCGACAAGGACGGGATCGTCATCTGGTCGCTCGTCAAGGACACGAGCACGCGGCGGACGGAGATGGTGCCGGAGTCCCTCGACACGCTTCGAACGAGGGCGTGACGCGGCGGGCGGGGCGCCGCGACAGGCTGACGTCGCGCGCCGCGGATCGGCCGCACGTCCGGTGTCCGGAGCGCTGGGCGCGGCGGCGCCCCGATCAGCGGCAGGCGCCGCGCCTGCAACGCCTGCTTTCGCCGGCGCACGACCGGCACGAAGTCGGCGCACAGGCGTCACACATCCGTCGATACCGTGACACCAGGGGGCCGCGCGCCCCCCTGTGGGGGCGCGGACCGCTCTCCGCGAAAGGCGAGCGAGAGCGAGCGTGAGGAGGCTCCACGTCCACGCGTGGGGCGACGAGAGCGCGCCGGCCGTCGTCTGCCTCCACGGCGTCACCGCGTGGGGCGGGCACTTCGCCGGCCTCGCGCAGTCGCTCTCGCCGCGCTACCGCGTGCTCGCGCCCGACCTCCTCGGCCACGGGGCCTCGCCCCGAGAGCCTCCGTGGCGGCTCGAAGACCACCTCGCCGCCGTGGAGAGCGCCGTCGGCGGATCTCCGAGGGCCTGGCTCGGGCACTCCTTCGGCGCGCGCGTCGCGTTCCAGCACGCGGCGCGGGTACCCGAGGAGGTCGACGCGCTCGTCCTGCTCGACCCGGCGATCCTCGTTCCGCCGCACGTGGCGCTCTGGGCCGCCGAGAACGCGCGACGGGAGCGCGTCTACGCCAGCTTCGAGAGCGCGGTCGAGCTGCGCTACGAGGAGAGCCAGCTGCACGACGCCCCGCGCGAGCTGGTCGAAGCGGAGCTTCGCGGCCACCTCGTCGAGGACGGCGACGGGTGGAGGTACCGCTACCAGCAGTCGTGTGTCGTCGCCGCGTACGGAGAGCTCGCCACGCGCCCGCCCGACTTCGCCGAGGTCCGCGTGCCGACGCTCCTGGTGCTGGGTGCCGAGTCGTACCTTCCCTACGACCACTTGCTCGAGCCCCATCGCGAGGCGCTCGGCGACCTGCTCGAGGTCGTGACGGTCCCCGGCGGGCACACCGTGCTCTGGGACGCGCTGCCCGAGACGGCGAGCGCCGTCGGCGAGTTCCTCTCACGCGTCGCCGGCTGACCCGCGGCCGTACGACGAGGCTTGATGTGAGGGCGCTCCGTGGAGGGGTCTCAGGCCGAGCCGGGTCGGCTCCGCGTCCGTCGGGAGACCGGACGCCCTCGCAAGGGCGCGGGCCAGCACGACTCCTGCCTGAAACGGCATCCACGACCGCGCACGAATTCGAATCAGGCCTCTAGCTCACGTACTCGTCGGCGATCGCGAGCGCCTCGTCGAGGATCGCGATCCCGGCGTCGACCTCCTCGCGGGTGATGGTCAGCGGCGGCACGACCATGATCACGTTCCAGTGGGTCATCAGGTAGAGGCCCTGCTCGAGCGCCGCCTTTGCGAGGCGCGCGATCGGAGCTGCCGCCTCGCCCGAGGCGTTGTACGGCACGAGCATCTCCCGGGTCTCCCGGTTCTTGACCAGCTCGACGCCCCAGAAGCAGCCGAGCCCGCGCACGTCCCCGATCGACGGGTGTCGCTCGGCCAGGCCGTGCAGCGACTCGCCGAGGTGGCCGCCGACCTCGGCCGCGTTCTCGACCACGCGCTCCTCCTGGAACGCCTCGATCGACGCGATCGCGGACGCGCACGCGAGCGGGTGGCCCGCGTACGTGAGGCCGCCGGGGAAGAAGCGCGAGCGCACCTGGTCGACGATCTCGCCGCGCGCGATCATCGCCCCGATCGGGACGTAGCCCGAGTTGATGCCCTTCGCGACGGTGAGGATGTCCGGGACGACGTCCCAGTGCTCGCACGCGAACCAACGCCCGGTGCGCCCGAAGCCGGCCATCACCTCGTCGAGGATCAGGAGGATCCCGTGCCGGTCGCACACCTCGCGGATCGCCTGCAGGTACCCGTCCGGCGGCGGAATGATCCCGTTCGTCCCGGTGACCGTCTCGAGGATCACCGCGGCCACGGTGTGCGCCCCCTCGTACTCGAGGATCTCCTCGAGATGAGGCGCGCCCGTGCAGACGGGGCACGGGTCCGGATGGCCGGCCGGGCAGCGGTAGGTGTACGGGTCGAACATCCGCACGACGCCGGGCATGCCCGGCTCGACCGCCCAGCGGCGCGGGTCGCCGGTCAGCGTGACCGCGCCGTTCGTCGCGCCGTGGTACGAGCGGTAGCGAGCGATGATCTTGCTCCGCCCCGTCACCATGCGGGCGAGCTTGACGGCGTTCTCGTTCGCCTCGGCGCCGCCGTTCGTGAAGAAGGAGACCGACAGGTCGCCCGGAGTGACCTCGGCCAGCATCCGCCCCAGCCGGGAGCGCGACTCGTTCGCCATCGGCGGGCCGATCGTGCAGAGCTGGTCGGCCTGGTCCTTGATCGCCTGGATGATCTTCGGGTGCTGGTGCCCGATCGAGACGTTCACGAGCTGGGACGCGAAGTCGAGGTACCGCTTTCCGTCGTAGTCCCAGAAGTGCCGCCCCTCGGCTCCGGCGACCGCGATCGGATTGATCTGGTCCTGCACCGACCAGGAGTAGAGGACGTACTCCTTCGCGTCCGCGACGATCTGCGCACCGAGGTCGGGGTTCGCCTCGACGATGGCCATCTCCACGCTCCTTCGCTTCGCTCCGCCCGATCGTAGCCCGGGCTCGAACAGAGCCGTGTGGGACCTCACGATGGGCGACGTGACGACGGGTCGCGACGGAGCACCGACTAGAGGAGTCCGCCCGTCGCGGCGCCGGTCAGCCGGCGACGGCGAGGATCCGCTGCGCGACGCTCCCCCAGCTCCAGCGCTCCACGGCTGCGCGTCGTGCCGCCGCGCGGATCGCCTCCCGCTCCGCCGGCCCGAGGGCGAGGATCCCCCGGAGGCGCTCGCGCAGCGCATCGGCGTCTCCGCTCGGGAAGCGGACAAGCCCGCGCAGGGCGGCCGGGTAGTCCGCCTCCAGCCCGGCGGCCACCTCGGCGAGCCCCGAGTGGTCGGCGACGAGCGGCGGGCAGCCGGCGGCGGCGGACTCGGCCGCCACCATGCCGAACGCCTCGGGGAAGATCGACGGCACGACGGAGACGTCGGCGAGGGCGAGCAGGTGGACGAGGTGCCGGTGCTCGAGCGGCCCGGTGAAGAGCACGTCGAGCCCGCGCGCCTGCTGCCTCGAGCTCGGCCCGGTAGTCGCCGAACCCCACGACGACGGCGCGTGCGTCGATCCCGCGCAGTGCGTCGAGGAGCACCTGAACGCCCTTGTTGCGGATCAGCTTGCCGTAGTAGACGACGGTCGGCCGCTCGCCGGCGAGGAACGCGGCCAGCCGCTCGGCATTTCCCTCGTCGGGGTACCGCTCGTCGGCGTTGCCCGGGTTCGGCAGGTCCCTCCGCGCCTCCGCGACGAGCGACCCGAGCGCCCGGCCGGCCGGTTGGGGGCGCCACAGCTCCACGTCGACTCCCGGCGGGATCGTGTGCACTCGGTCGACGGTCCCGCAGATCTCGGCCAGCACGTCGCGGATGTGCTCGGAGCCCACGACCGTGGCCGCTGCATGCTCGAGCGCGCGGCCACCCCAGGCCGAGAGCTCCGCGTTGCCGCGCATCGAGTACTCGAGCTCGGAGCCGTGGGCCTTGACGACGTACCGGGCCCCGCTCGCGTCGCCGACCGGGCCGCCGAGGAGAACGTGGTTGGCGAAGACGAGATCGGCCGGCGCTCGCTCGCGCAGGGCCGACGCGTTCGCCTCGACCCACGCGTCGAGCTCGGCGCGCGTGCAGTCCTGCACCCGCTTGACCTCGTATCCGGCGTAGTCGTCGAGGACGAAGACCGGGAGGAGGCCGTGGACGTCGGGCCGCACCGTGGCGGCGCCGCCGAGGTCGAACCGCGACGGGTCGGGGTCCTGGGAGAAGACCGTCACGTCGTGCCCGTCCCGGCTCCACTCGCGCGAGAGCTGCCGCGAGTAGATGTTCGACCCCGTGCCGGCGAGGAGGTACCCGTGCCAGACGAAGATGCGCATCAGGGACGGGCTTCCAGAGTCGAGCGCGGAGGGTGCGGCATCACTCGACCCTAGTCGCGCACGCGTCGGCCGACCTCATCCCTGGCCGTCGTCGAGCGGCCGAGCTCGGCGGCGGCGCGCACGGGTTGCCTCCTCGAGCCGAGGGCCCCGACGTCGGGGCCCTCGGCGAACGTGACCAAGCGGGCTCTACACGAGCTTCTGATCGCTCCACTTGCGATAGATGCCTTGCGCCTTCTGCGCGAAGGCGGAGACCGCCGCGGCGGGGGTCAACTTCCCCTGCGCGACCTCGGCGAACATCTGGGGGATCAGGAAGGTGCTGAAGATCTCGTCCATCACCGGGGTCGTGTTGCCCGGATGGCCGGGGTTCGTCGTGTACTTCTCGGCGATCGTCGTCAGGATCGTGTACTTGCCCCTCGGCTTGTGCGTATCCCGAGCGGCGAGCTTGCGGATCTCCTTGAAGCCGCCCTTGATCGCCCCCGTCCACGGCGGGAAGTTGTAGAACTTGCTCTGGAGGAAGTGCTCTCGATAGCCGAGTTGCTGGTCGACGAGGAACTTCTTCGCTGCCTCCTTGTTCTTCGCGAACTTCCAGATCACGTAGACGCCCATCACGTGCTCGTTGCCCAGACGCATCACGGGACCGCGCGGGACGGAGGCGAGCCACGTGTCGTCCGCGAGCGCCTGATTCCCCGAGTCCTCAGCGGTACGCACGATCGAGATCGCGTTCAGCGCCACGGAGAGGCGGCCGGCGACGAACGCGTTGTTGTTCGACGATGCGTTCCACGCGAAGACCTCGTCGGACATGCCGTTCCGGTAGATGTCGCGCATCAGCTCGAGCGCCTGGATCGCCCCTCTCCGGTTGGCTCCTTGTCCGATGACGATGCGGTTCTCCTCGTTCTGGATGAAGCCGCCGTAGCAGTAGAGGAGCGACGTGAGGAGCATGTTCGAGTCGATCTCGGGCGACATCCCGAGGCCGACCGGATGGCCGTTCGCCTTGAGCTTGGCGGCCCCCTTGCGCAGGTCCTCCCAGGAGTTCAGGCTCACGCCGGCTTCCTGCAGGTAGCTGCGCCGATACTGAACCGGGTCGGGCGCATATGTCTCGGGGAACCCGTAGAACTGCTTCGTCCTCGGGTTGTAGGTGCTCTTCCTGGCGACCCTCGTCATCCGGCCGAGCTTCTTCGACACCTCCTGGACGAGGTCGGTCACGGGAACGACCTGCTTCTGGAACGACGACGGCGGGGAGATGAACCAGTGGAGGTCATGTCCGCTCTGGGCGGCGACCTCCGAGGCCCCGTTGCCGTAGAGCAGGGCGTTGTTGATGTGGTCGATCTTGACCTGGACGTCGTTCGCCTCGCCCCACCGCTTCGCATACGTGTTGTCGAGCCACTTCTCGTAGTCGGGGACGAAGTGGGACCACGTCATGATCCTGAGCTCGCCCGAGAGCTGCCTGTGGGCGTACTTCAGCGGGCCGGTGAACGTCCCGAGGGCCTTGTCCGTGAGGCCGCCGAACAGGCCGATCGCGAAGGTCGCGGCGGTGCCTCGCCTGAGCAGGTCGCCTCGGGTCAGTGCAGGCCCGGCACCCGCCACCTCATCGGCTACGTCTGCCACGTCTGTGCCTCCTTTCGGGGTTTCGATTCTCTAGCGGAACGCCCCTCCTGTAAAGCCCTTGATGAACCGGTCGAGGAACGCGTTGTAGAGCAGCGCGAGCGGGATCGCCGGGATCAGGGCAGCGGCCATCAGCGACTGCCAGAAGAAGACGTCGCCGCGGATCAGGTCGTTCGGCACCCCCGCAGAGACGGTGCGCTGCTCGGAGCTCGAGATGAACGTGAACGCGTAGATGAACTCGTTCACGCACAGCGAGAAGGCGAAGATCACGACCGTCAGGATCCCGGGCAGGGAGATGGGAAGCACGATCAGGTACAGCGCCTTCAGGCGCGAGGCACCGTCCATCAGCGCCGCCTCCTCGAGCTCCCCCGGGATCGTCTTGAAGAACCCCATCAGGAGCCACGTCGCGAACGGCACGGTGAACGACGGGTAGACGAGGATCAGCGACCAGAGCGAGTCCTTGAGGTCGAGCTGCGTGATGAGCCGCGAGAGCGGCAGGAACAACAGCGTCGGAGGGATGAGGTAGACGAGGAAGATCGCGACCCCGGCGCTCTGGCCCCAGCCGCCCGCGAGCCGGGCGAGGGCATAGCCGGCGGGCATGGCGAGGAGCAGCGTGATCCCGACGACCGCAGCCCCGACGAGGAACGTGTTCAGGAGCCACGTCGCGTAGTTCGTGTCCTCGAAGAGGAACCGCACGTGCTCGGTCGTGGCGTAGTTCCAGAAGTCCCAGTGGAAGCCGCCCTGGAGGTCGTTGTAGACGTACGGGGAGTGCTCCACGTTCGCGAGGTCGAGGTTCGTCTTGAACATCGTCACGAGCGCGAAGTAGAAGGGGAACGCGAGGAGGATCGCGAACGGCACGACGACGGCGTACGTGGTCAGCTTCTGGCGTCGCGGCATCAGCTCACCTGGGCCCGGCGCGCGAAGAACAGCATCCCGACGCTGACGAGCACGAGCAGCGGGAAGAGGAACAGCGAGATCGCGGCCCCCTCGCCGAGCGAGCCGCCGTCGATCCCGACGAAGTAGGCCCACGTCGGCAGCACCTGCGTCGAGTTGAACGGCCCGCCGCGCGTGAGGATGTAGACGACTGCGAAATCGACCGCCGTGAACACGATCCCGAACAGCACCGCCACGAGCGCGATCGGGAGCTGCAGCGGAATGTCGACGTACCAGAGCTTCTTCACCCCGGTCGCGCCGTCGATCTTCGCGGCGTCCTCGACCTCGTTCGGGATCGACGCGCGGCCCGCGATGAAGATCACGACGGCGAAGGGGAGGATCCGCCAGGCGTGCACGAGGGTGATGGCGACGAGCGCGAGGTTCGGCCGGCCCAGCCACTGGAGCGGCACCTGCGCGTCCTCCTCGAGGTGCACGGCGCCCAACAGCCAGACGAGCGCGTTGTCGAGGTGGAGCCGGCCCAGCGTCCAGTTGACCACGCTGTAGAGCGAGTCGAGGAGGAACAGCCAGCCGATCGTCGAGAGCACGACCGGAGCCGCCCAGGGCAGGACGACGAGGAAGCGGATGAACCACTTCCCACGGAAGTCCCGGACGAGGAAGTTCGAGAGAACCGCGGCCCCCACGAGGACGATCGCCTGCGAGGCGAACGTGAAGATGAGCGTGTTGCGGACCGCCCGCCGGAAGTTCTCGTCCTGCCACGCGTTCGTGAAGTTGTCGAAGCCGACCCAGTCACCGGTCAGCGACCCGCCGATCGCGTTCGTGAAGCTGAGGTAGATCGCCCACGCGAACGGGACACCGACCACGAGCGCCATGAAGATGACCGCCGGGGCGATGAGAAGCGGCGCGAGGACACGGCGGCTCTCGAGAGCATGCCGCCAGCGCCTCCCAGCCGGTTCGACCGCGCCGCCTGCGCCTCCATGGGAACCCGGCCGACTCTATTAGATTCCCGACCGGGAGATACACGTGGCCGAGATCACCCTCGAAAGCCTGACCAAGGTCTATCCCGACGGCACGGAGGCCGTCTCCGACCTGAACCTGGACGTCGCCACCGGGGAGTTCGTCGTGTTCGTCGGCCCATCGGGCTGCGGGAAGACGACCGCGCTGCGGATGATCGCCGGCCTCGAGACGATCACGTCCGGGAACGTGATGCTCGACGGCCAGGTCATCAACGACCTGCCGCCGAAGGACCGGGACATCGCGATGGTCTTCCAGAACTACGCGCTCTACCCGCACATGGACGCAGCGAAGAACATGGGCTTCGCGCTTCGGATGCGCGGTCTCCCGAAGGAGGAGATCGACTCGCGCGTCCGCGAGGCGGCGCGCATCCTCGGCCTCGCCGACTCGCTGCACAAGAAGCCCCGCACGCTCTCCGGCGGCCAACGGCAGCGCGTGGCGATGGGTCGAGCGATCGTGCGCAACCCACAGGCGTTTCTCATGGACGAGCCGCTCTCGAACCTCGACGCGAAGCTGCGGGTGGAGATGCGCGCGGAGATCGCGCGGCTGCAACGCGACCTCGGTGTGACGACGATCTACGTGACCCACGACCAGACCGAGGCGATGACGATGGGCGATCGCGTGGCCGTGATGAGAAACGGGTTCCTCCAGCAGATCGCCGTTCCGAAGACGCTCTACGAGCGGCCCCGTAACCTGTTCGTCGCCGAGTTCATCGGCTCGCCGGCGATGAACCTCGCCGTGGCCGACGTCGAGCGGTCAGACGGCGACGTCTGGGTCTCGTTCGGGCCTCACCGGCTGCGCCTCGAGCCGGAGACACTCGAGCGCCACCACGGCCTCGCGGCCTACGACGGGGGAAAGGTCGTGCTCGGGATCCGGCCCGAGGACATGGAGGACGCCGCGATCCTGCGTGAGACGCATCCCGACCGTGTGATCTCGGTCGTCTGCGACATCCGCGAGGACATGGGCTCCGAGGTGTACGTGCACTTCAACGTGCCTGCCGACCCGGTGTCGACGAGGGAGGTGATCGAGGCGTTCGAGGACGAGGAGGCGAGGATGGCCGCCGAGCGCGCCCGCGGCGGTGGTGTCGTCTTCATCGCCCGCCTCGAGCGGACGACGGACGCGCGGGAGCGACAGCCGCTTGCCCTCGCGGTCGACGTCACGCGGCTCCACTTCTTCGATCCCGAGACCGGCATCGGAATCCACGAGGCGCCGTCGGGCGCGACGTAGGACAACAGCGGGCGCCCCGCCGATCGCGCCCACAGCCGAGTGGGCGAGATGCCCCACGGAGCGACCCGCCGAGGACCGGGTGGGCTGCGCGGGACGACAGGCTCGGCGATGCTCCGAGACCTGCGTCCCGAGACTCGTCGGTACCACGTGTCGAAATCGGCACGGACCTGCCACGGACACGTCACCCCTTTGCGGTTAGCGTCCGTGTCCCCGTGGGTGGGTGGGGGCTAGGGATGGGACCCCCGCGGCGAACCGGCGCCCGTCACCGGCGCGCACGCCGTCCACGGTCGACCGGTTAGGCTCCGTCCGGTGAAGGCAGCGCTGATCCGTGAGCTCGGAGCCGCGCCCGAGGTCGCCGTCATCGACGACCCGGGCGAGCGACGCGATCGACGTGCTCGCCGCGCCGGTCAACCCCATCGACCTGGCCGTCTCGCGAGGGATCCTCGCCGCAGGCCACCCCGAGCTGCCGTACGTCCCGGGTTGCGAGGCGGTCGGGCGGACGGCCGACGGGAAGCTCGTGTGGATCTTCGGCGGCGGGCTCGGCTTGGCCCGCAACGGGGCGATGGCCGAGCGGGCGTCGATCGGCTCGTCCTTCGCGATCGAGGTGCCCGACGGCGCCGACCCGGCGCTCGCCGCCGCGCTCGGCATCGCCGGTCTCGCAGGCTGGCTGCCCTTCGCCTGGCGGGCGCCGCTGCAAGGCGGCGAGAACGTCCTCGTGCTCGGCGCGACCGGCTCGGTCGGGCTCGTCGCGGTGCAGTCCGCGAAGCTTCTGGGCGCCGCGCGCGTCGTCGCTGCCGGGCGGAGCCCCGAGGGCCTGGAGCGCGCCACGTCGCTCGGGGCGGACGCGACCATCCGCCTCGACGAGGCGGGTGACCTCGTCGCCGCCTTCAAGGAGGCGTTCGGAGGCGACGGGCCGAGCTACGTGTTCGATCCGCTCTGGGGTGCCCCCGCCGCGGCCGCCGTCGAAGCGGCCGTGCCGCGCGCCACGATCGTCAACCTCGGCCAGTCCGCGGGCGCAACGTCGGAGCTCGCGTCGGCCGCCGTGCGCTTCAAGAACCTCTCCATCCTGGGCCACACGAACTTCGCGGTCCCCGCCGACGAGCTGGGAGACCACTACCGTCGGCTCGTGGGCCACGCGATCGCGGGCGACATCCGGCTCGAGGTAGAGCAGGTGCCGCTCGTGGACGTCGCCGCCGCCTGGCGGCGCCAGGCCGAGGGCGCGGGCACGAAGCTCGTCGTCGTCCCCTAGCAAGCCCGGTCGATGCGACGATAGGCTCGCGACCGTGCCGCTCGATCCGTCCCGCGTCGTCTCTCGCCTGGAGGAGCTCCGCGCCCTGACCGGGGACGAGAACGGCGAGCAGCGCGTGGCCTGGACGGAGACGTGGGCGAAGGGACGCGCCTGGCTCGCAGAGTCGCTGGCCGACCTCCCCCTCGAGGTCGAGCGGGACGCGGCCGGGAACGACTGGTACACGCTGCGCGGCGACTCCGACCGGGCGGTGCTGATCGGCGGTCACATGGACTCCGTGCCGAACGGCGGCTGGCTCGACGGCTGCCTCAACGTGCTCGCGGGCGCCGAGGTGCTGCGTCGCGTCGCCGAGGAGGGGACGCCGCCCGTGACCGTCCGGCTCGTCGACTGGGCCGACGAGGAGGGCGCTCGCTTCGGGCGCTCGCTGTTCGGCTCGTCGGCGGCCGGCGGCTCGATGGCCGACCAGGACGAGCTCCGCAAGCTCGTCGACCGCGACGGCGTCTCGCTGCCCGACGCGATCGCGCGCGTTCGGCATCGACCTCGACCGGGCCGCTCGACGCGCGTTCCCAGCTCGAGAGCGCGGCCGCGTACCTCGAGCTGCACATCGAGCAGGGCCCCGTCCTCGAGTCGCTCGACCTCCCGCTCGGCGCGGTGCTGGGCACGTTCGGGGTCGAGCGGTGGCGGATCACCTGGAAGGGCCAGGCGGCGCACGCGGGCTCGACGCCGATGGACCAGCGCCGGGACGCGCTCGCCGGCGCCGCCAAGCTCGCGCTCGCGATCCGAGACATCGCCCGCGACACCGGGGACGGCGCCGTCTGCACCTCGGGCGGGGTCGTGTGCAAGCCGGGGATCGTCACGTCGGTGGTCGAGACCGCCGAGCAGCTGCTCGACCAGCGGCATCTCGACGCGGGGAAGCTCGCCTCCATGCTGGCCCGCGCGCAGGAGCTCTCGCGCGGGTACGCGGAGGAGGAGCGAATCGACGTGGACTGGGAGCGGATCTGGTCGATCGAGCCCATCCTCTTCGACGAGACGCTGATCGGCCTCGCGGACGAGGCGATCCGGGAGGTCGCCGGCCCGTCCCACCGCCTCCCGTCCGGGCCGCTGCACGACGCGGCGGAGGTGGCGCGCGCGGGTGTCCCGACGGTGATGCTCTTCGTGCAGAGCCTGCGCGGCCTCTCCCACACGAAGCTCGAGGACACGAAGCCGGAGCACCTCGAGCTCTCGGTCGCGGCCCTCGACCGGCTCGCCGCGAAGACGATCGACTGGATAGCGAAGGGATGAGGTACGAGCTGGAGGTCGAGATCGCGCGGCCGCCGGCGGAGGTCTACGCATTCCTCGCCGACCCGTCGAACCTGCCGCGCTGGCAGGTCGACGTCCAGGAGGTTCGCGACGCGACGGGCGACGCGCTCCCCGCCGGGGCGACGTTCACCGAGGTGCGCACGTTCATGGGCAAGCGGGTGGAGTCCACGCTCGAGGTCACCGCCTCGGAGCCGGAGCGGGAGTTCTCGCTGCGCTCGCTCTCCGGCCCGGTCCGCGTCGTCGTCCGGCACGTGCTCGAGCCGACGGACACCGGGACGCTCGTGAAGCTCGAGGGCGAAGCGGACCCCGGGAAGCTGTTCGGCCTGGCGGGGCCGCTCGTTCGGAAGGCCGCCGAGCACCGGGCGCGTGCCGACTTCGAGCGACTGAAGGCGGCGCTGGAAGCCCGGGCCTGAGCGAGACGCACGTACCGCGCGGCGGGTTCCCTGGCACCGGCGCCGACGACGGCCGATACTGACTCCCTCGCGAACGACGGAGGAACGACATGGCACTCTCTTTCGGCGTCACCGTCCTGCCCGACCCCCCGGCGAGCCGGCTCGTCGAGCTGATGCAGCTCGGGGAGCGAAACGGATTCGAGATCGGCTGGACCTACGACTCGCACGTCCTCTGGCAGGAGTCGTACGTCCAGCTCACGATGGCGATCCAGGAGACCTCGCGCCTGAAGTTCGGGCACCTCGTCACCAATCCGGGCACGCGGGATCCGACGGTGGTCGCGAGCCTCTACGCGACGATGCACGACATCTCCGACGGCCGCATGGTGATGGGGATCGGGCGCGGCGACTCGGCACGGCGCTACATCGGGCAGCAGCCCGTGCGCGTGGCCGAGTTCGAGCGGCGGCTCCAGATGATCAAGGACTTCATGAACGGCCGTGAGGTGCACTGGAACGACAAGGACCTCCAGCTCAAGTGGGTGCGGCCGGAGCTGCCGGAGATCCCGATGTGGGTCGCGGGGTACGGCCCCAAGGCGCTTGCCGTCGCAGGGCGGGTGGGCGACGGCGTGATCATCCAGCTCGCCGACCCGGAGATCATCCAGTGGATCATGGGCACGGCGCGGGCGGCGGCCGAGGAGGCTGGACGTGACCCCGCGGCTCGAAGTGCATCGTCTGCGCGCCGAGCCACGTCGGCCCGATCGAGGACGGGCGCGAGCAGACGCGCTGGTTCCCGGCGATGGTCTCGAACCACGTGAAGGACCTGATCGAGCGGTACGGAACCGACGGCTCGGTCGTGCCGAAGGCCCTCACGGACTACGTCGAGGCACGCAAGTTCTACGACTACGACGAGCACTCGCGCGTCGGCGCGAAGCACGGCGAGTTCGTCACCGACGAGATCTGCGACCGTTTCTCCGTGCTCGGCGACGTCGAGCAGATCACGACGAAGCTCCGCGAGCTCGAGTCGATCGGCGTCGACCATTTCTCGATCTACCTCATGACCCACGGCCAGGAGGAGACCCTCGAGACCTACGGGGAGAAGGTCATCCCGCGGTTCGCGGCGGCGCGCGCGTAGACGAGCGGCGTGAGCGACTCGTCGGAGCAGATCGCGGCCTGGAGCGCCGTCGCGGCCGGGTGGGAGCGGCAGCGACCGCTGTTCTGGGACGCGACGCGCGTCGTGTCGGAGCGGCTCGTCGAGCTGCTCGACCCGAAGCCGGGCGACACGATCCTCGAGCTCGCCGCCGGCCCCGGCGACACCGGCTTCCTCGCGTCCCGCGGCTCCGCCCGGGCGGGAAGGTCCTCGCGACCGACGGCGCTCCAGAGATGCTCGAGGCCGCGAAGCGGAGGGCGGCGGAGCTCTCGCTCGGCGACGACGAGGTCTCCTTCGCCGTCGAGGATGCCGCCGCACTCTCCCTCGGCGACGCGTCGGTGGACGGCGTCCTCTGCCGCTGGGGATTGATGCTCGTGCCGGACATGGACGCGGCGGCGAGCGAGATCGCCCGCGTCCTCCGTCCCGATGGCCGTGCGGCGATCGCCGTCTGGGCGGATCCGGCGGAGAACGACTGGATGACGGCCCCCGGCCGGAGCGCGCTCGAGCTCGGCCTCGCGGAGCAACCCGATCCCGAGGCGCCGGGGCCGTTCCGGCTGTCCCCGGAGGGGAGCCTGGGCTCGTTGCTGAAGCGCGCGGGGCTCGAGGTCGACGTCGTCGAGGACGTTCCCCTCACCTGGCGCGCGGCCACGCTCGGGGACTGGTGGGACGTCGTCCGGGACACGTCACGGTCGCTCGTGCTGCTCCTCGACCGGATCACCCCGGCCCAGGCCGAGGCTGTCCGAGCCGCTGCGGAAGGGCGGCTGGAGCGGTACGTGCAGCCGGACGGCACGCTGGCCGTGCCCGGGCTGGCGCGGGTCGCGCTGGCGCGCTCGCAGGGCTGAACCGCAGCGCACCGTCGGGAGAATGGCGAGGGCCGGACTTGAACCGGCGACACCACGGTTTTCAGCCGTGTGCTCTACCAACTGAGCTACCTCGCCCGGACGAGCCAGTGTAGCCGGGTGGCCCCGGCCTCGCCCCGGCCGCGTCAGCGTCGCGCACCGCGTGGGCGCGCGCGACGACGGGCTCCTGGGCGCTCCAGGGGAAGTCGATCCACCGGTCCGTTCGCTTCCAGACGTCGTCGGCCGGGACCACCGTGTAAGGCTTCTCGTAGAGCACCGCGATACGCACCTCGCCGACCTTGCCTGCGCAGAACCGCTGCACGCTCTCGAGCGTGTGGCCGGTGTCGGCGACGTCGTCCGCGATCAGGATCCGCGCGTCACCGAGGTCGGCGAAGTCCGGCGCCGGAGGGAGGATCCGCGGGACGTCGAGGCACTCGTCGACGCCCGTGTAGTACTCGACGTTCATCGTGTAGACGTTCTTGACGGAGAGCGCGTAGCCGAGCGCGGCGCCCACGAGCAGCCCGCCGCGGGCGATCGAGAGGATCATGTCCGGCTCGTACCCGTCGTCGGCGACGCTTCGAGCGAGAGCCCGGCACCCGGCGCCGAGGTCGGGCCAGCTCATGGTCTCGCGCTCGACGGCCATGCCCGACGCCAGCGCATCGCCGGGTGCGGACGACGGGTCACCCGGGTAGCCTCCGTCGCCGTGGCCGCGACGCCGAGGACCGTGACCATCATCGGTGCGCCGCTCGATCTCGGCCAGGGCCGCCGCGGCGTCGACATGGGCCCCTCGGCCATCCGCTACGCCGGTCTCGAGGAGCGCCTCGCATCGTTCGGCTGCCGTGTCGTCGACCGAGGCAACGTGACCACATCCGAGCCCGAGGCGCTGGCGGTGGGCGACGAGCGGACGCGGTTTCTTCCCGAGATCCTCGAGGCATGCGCGCGGCTCGCCTCGCTCGTCGCCGAGGTCGTCGCGGAGGGATCCGTCCCGCTCGTGCTCGGCGGCGACCACTCCCTCGCGCTCGGGACCCTGGCGGCCTGAGGGCCGCGGCCGGTCAGCCCGGAGGGGTGATCTGGATCGACGCGCACGGCGACCTGAACACCCCGGCGACGAGCCCGACCGGCAACGTGCACGGGATGCCTCTCGCCGCTGCGCTGGGGCTCGCCGGGGACGCCTTCCAGCACCCTGGCCTGACGCTCCCCGCGGTCGAGCCCGAGCGGGTGGTGCTCGTCGGCGTGCGCTCGCTCGACCCGGCAGAGAGGGCGCTGATCCGCGAGAAGGGAATTCGCGTGATCACGATGACCGAGATCGACCGCATCGGGATCGAGCGGGCGGTGCTGGAGGCGATCGACCGCGCCTCCGGCCCCGGGTTCGTCCACGTCTCTCTCGACCTCGACGCGCTCGACCCCGAGGTCGCGCCCGGCGTCGGCACCCCGGTGAAGGGGGGCCTGACGTACCGCGAGGCGCACCTCGCGTGCGAGGATCTCGCCGAGTCGGGCGTCGTCGGCTCACTCGAGCTCGTGGAGGTCAACCCGATCCTCGACCGCGAGAACGGCAGCGCGGCGATCGCCGTCGAGCTCGCCGCGAGCGCACTCGGTCAGTCGATCCTCTGACGGCCGCGGCACCCTTCTCGCTTCGCGCCTACGTCGCACGCGAAAACCCGAGCCACCCGTGGAGCCGCGTCTTGCGAGTGCCTCGGCGAGCTCAGCCGGGCAGCACCTGACCGAAGGCGATGTCGTGCTCCGTCCGGGTCCTGGATCCCGAACTCGCGCGTTCCCCACGGCGTGTCGTAGATCGAGAAGTCGATCGGAGCGCCACGCCCGCGCAGCTCGTCGTAGAGCGCGTTCGCGTCATCGACCCACACGTACAGCTGGTTGCACTTGTCGAGCACCCGCCAGTTCGGCACGGGCGGCTCGCTCCCCGCCGGGGCCTGGGCGAGCATGATCGTCACGCCGTCCCGCGTCGGCATGGCGAAGTTCGGCGGCTCGCCTGGATCGCGTCGGTCTCGAAGCCGACGCGCTCGCGCCAGAACTCCACGGAGGCGACGATGTCCCTGACCAGCAGCACCGGCGCAACCCGCAACACGCGCATGGCACGGACGATAGCCCCGGGCGAGAGAAGAGCGTTCGGGCCGGCCGACCGCGCCGCGAACGCTCTTCGTTGCAAGCGACCCTAGCGCAATGCGGCCGCGGGGCCAAGCACGCGGATCCGGAGGGGCCGGCCGGGTGCTCGCGTGCAGCATCGAGGCGGCGTTGCCGCGGTTGATCGCGACGGACATGTTCCGGTAGCTGTCCTCGTAGAGGATCACGTCGCCCGGTCGCGCGTCGGCGAAGGTACGGGCCATCACGGCGTAGTAGCGCTCGCCCGCGAGCTCGAGCTCGACGCGGGATCCCGGAACGATCCCCGCCCGCTCCGCGTCGTCACGAGTGAGGTTCAGGGCGATGTTGCCGAAACTGTCGACGTAGAGCATCGTCGCGTCGATCCGATCGTCGGAGAACGCCGGCCGCGGCAGGTCGAGCCTGACGAGGGCGTCGGGGTCGAGCGGAGGGCCCAGCTCGTTGATGCGCACGCCGTTGGCCAGGTGCGCGGCCGCGGGGGCGAACAGGTCGCGGCCGTGGAACGTCCGCGAGATCGTCTCGAGCGCATACGCGGGATTCGCCAGCTCCCGCACCTCGGTGATACCTGCCCGCTCGGCCGCGGGCAGGAGGAGCCCGTTGTCGGGCCCGACGAACACGCGCCCGTCCGCGTCCGCGATCGCGAGGGGTCGCCGTGAGCCGCCGACACCGGGATCGACGACCGCGAGGTGGATCCCCACGGGCATGTAGGGCAGCGTGCTCGACGAGGACGAGCGCGCCCTGCAGCACCTTGGTGGGCGGGATCCCGTGGGTCACGTCGATCACGCGCGCGTCGGGCGCGATCCTGGCGATCACTCCGTGGCACGTGCCGACGAAGTCGTCCTGTAGGCCGAAATCCGTCAAGAAGCAGATGACCACGGCGCGAGTCTACGACGGCAGGGCGCGCTCGACGGCGGCCACGATCCCGTCGAGGTCGCTCGTCGCGGCCTCCTCGGCGAGGGTCGCCCCCGCTCCGAGGACCGCCCTCGTCGTCTCCGGGCCGAGCGACACGACGGGCGTCGAGACGCCGAGCCGGGCGTATGCCCGCGCGGCCGACGGGGACATCAGGACGACGAGCTCGCTCTCGGGCCACGCCTCGGGAACGAGCTCGATCGTGCGGTAGAGGGCGACGACGTCCGCGCCCAGCGTCTCGGGCAGAAGGCTGCCGTGCGCCGGCCGCGCCGGCGAACAGGACGCGGCCGGCGGGCCGCGGGATGGCGTGCGAGAAGGCCCTCCTGGGTCGAGGTCGCCGCGATCAGGTCCGCGCCCCCGAACGCGTCTGCGGTCGCCTTCCCGATCGCCGCGACGCGCCGGGGGCGACCACGCATCCTGCGCCGCAGCTCTCGGGCGCCGACGACGCTCGTGAGGACGACCCAGTCGTATCCGGCGACGTCGACGGGCTCGTCG
Source organism: uncultured Actinomycetes bacterium (assembly GCA_963722755.1). Lineage (GTDB taxonomy): Bacteria > Actinomycetota > Thermoleophilia > Gaiellales > Gaiellaceae > Gaiella. Next base: position 286,207 of record CAVROJ010000006.1, on the reverse strand, counting down.
CCGAGCGGCTCGATCGCGACGAGCGGAACGTGGACGGGCTCGTGCCCCAGCGCCCGCAGCCGGTCGAGGAGGTCTGCCTCGCGGCCTGCCGGACGAGTGACGACGATGCGGGCCACGCGCTGTCCTGGTCCCATCCCTAGCCCCCACCCACCCACGGGGATGCCGACGATAACGCCGAGATCGTGACCGGTCTGTGCCAGCTGTGTGCCGATCGTGCGATGGCCGCGCGCGTCGGCGGTGCGGGTGGCTGCGCGTGTCATCCGGCAGAGCGGGCCATGGCTCAGGCGGTTCGGCGCTCGAGCGCCGCGAGCTCTCGGCCGAGCGCCTCCGGGTCCGACCCCTCGCGACGTTCCACCCAGCTCCCGTCCTCCGCCGCGATGAGGCCGGTGAGCACCGTGCCGTCGTGATACGCGGCCACCGGCGCGAGGCAGCCCCCTCCGACCGCGGCGACACAGCGGCGCTCCGCCTCCACCCGCCGACGGGTCTCGGCGTCGTCGGCCATGGCGACGAGATCCTCCTCGCCCGCCCGCACCTGCAGCGCGAGCGCCCCCTGCCCCGCCTCGGGCAGCATCACGTCCGGGTCGAGACGCACGCCGATCTCCGACCCGAGCCCGAGCCGGTCGAGCCCGCAGGCTGCGAGGACGACCGCGTCGAGCCCTCGCTCGACCCGCTTACGGAGCCGCGTGTCGATGTTTCCCCGCAGCGGCTCGACCGAGATGCCCGGCTCGAGTGCGAGGAGCTGCGCACGCCGACGCGCGGACGCCGTCCCGATGCGCATGCCGGCGCGCACCTCGGCGGCTCCGCAGAGCGCATCGCGGGGATCCTCGCGCGCCGGGTACGCCCCGACCGCGAGCCCGTCCGCGTCGGTCGAGGTCATGTCCTTGGCGGAGTGCACGGCAACGTCGATGCGGCGGGCGAGGAGCGCTTCCTCCAGCTCCTTGACGAACACGCCGCGGCTGCCGATCTCGCCGAACGGGCGCGTGCGGTCGCGATCGCCTGCCGTGGTGATGGGGACCAGCGCGATCTCCACCCCCGGCCGCCGCAGCGCCTCGGCGGCGCGCTCGGCCTGGGTGAGCGCGAGCCTACTTCCGCGCGAGCCGACGCGAAGCAGCACGACAGCGGCGGGACACCTGTGTCGCCGGCGTGCCGCAGACGCGGTCGCCCACTGGGCCGGATGCGAACGAACGCGGACGGCACGACGAGCGGCAACGGCCGGCCCGCGGAAGGCCTCGAGCGGGCGCGTCACGCCTCGTCTTCCTCCCCGAGCCCGAACAGGTGGCGCACGACGTCAGCATAGACCAGCCCGTCGGGAGTCACGGCCGCCTCCTTCAGGCGGACGGTCGGCAGGTGCAGCAGCTTGTTGACGATCTGGGCGGTGACCGTGTCGACGACGGCGCGCTCGCTCTCGGGCAGCCGCCCGAGCCTGTGCCTCGACGCGCGCGAGCTCGGACGCGCGGATCTCCTCGGCCAGCGCCCGCAGCGATGCGATCGCAGGCACCACCGCGAGCGACGCCTGCCAGGCGCGGAAGCGCTCCGCCTCCGCGGCCACGATTCGCTCGGCCTCCACGGCCTCCGCCCGGCGGCCCTGGAGGGAGGAGGAGACGACCGCCTCGAGGTCGTCGACGTCGTACACGAAGCACCCGTCGATCGAGGCGAGCGACGGATCGACGTCCCTCGGCACCGCGAGGTCGACGAACAGCACGGGGCGACCGCGGCGCGCGCGCAGCGCCGGCCCCAGCTCCTCGGCCGTCAGGACGAAACCGGCCGCGCTCGTGGACGAGACGACGATCTCCGCGTCCGCGAGAGCCGTAGCGATCTCGTCCAGGGCGACTGCGCGCGCCCCGAGGCCCTGGGCGAGGCGCTCGGCCCTGTCGACCGTCCGGTTGACAACGGCCACGACCGTCGCCCCCCGCGAGCGGAGATTCTTCGCTGTCAGCTCGCTCGTCCGCCCCGCGCCCACCAGCACCACCCGGCGGCCTTCGAGCCCCTCGAACACCTGCTGCGCCAGCGCGGCGGCCGCGGAGGGAACCGACGCCGGGCTCTCGCCGATCGCCGTCTCGATGCGGGCCCGACGCCCTGCGTGGAGCGCCATCCGGAACGTCCGGTCGAGCAACGGGCCGGGCGCCCCCGCCTCGAAGGCGTCGCGCACCTGTCCGAGGATCTCGCCCTCGCCCGGGCACCAGCGAATCGAGGCCCGCCGCCACGCGGAACAGATGGAGCGCGGCCGACTCGTCGGCGAGCCGGTACGTGCTCGGGGCGAGCGCTCCGCGCCTCGGCTCCGGCCAGCGACAGAAGCGCCTGGTCGGCCAGATCGCCGAGCCGTTCGTCGTCCTCGGCTGCGAGATACAGCTCGGTCCGATTGCACGTCGAGAGGACGACCGCCTCGAGACCTGCGCCGTCCGTGCTCGCCAGCGAGCCGGCGAGCCGCGCCCGCCGCGTCCAGGTCGATCGCGACCCGCTCGCGCAGCTCGACCGAGGCCGTGTGGTGCGAGATACCCGCGAGCGCCAGCTTCACGACGCGAAGTGGGTCAGGGGGAGGACGACCGTGACCAGGGCGAAGCCCGCGACGAGCGACCACGCGAGCCGGCGGCCTCTGAGCCCTGCTTCCCAGCGCAGCGCGAGCGCCGCCGCGTAGAGCGCCCAGATGACGACGGTGACGGTCATCGCGGCATCGAGCTCGCCGGCGTCGAGCCTGGTGACCCCGACGATGATCCCCGCCGAGAGCAGCCCGAGCCCGACGAGCGCGACCCGCGAGGCGAGGCGGTCGAGCGCCTCGAGCGACGGGAGGCGCAGGCGCAGCAAGCCGAGCGTCCCGATGCTTGAGCCGCCGCTCCTCGTAGAGGTAGAGCGACTGCCATGGCCGCGGCCACGGTGAAGCTCGCGAACGCGGCCAGCATCAGGCCGACGTGGACGTCGAGCGCCCACCCGCCTCCCTCGGACGCATGGACACCGGTGCCGCCGCCCGACCCAGGCCAGCACGAGCAGGCCGACTGCGACCGGCATCACGACGCAGCCCCACCAGCCGGTAGCGCGGCTTGCAGCCCCAGACCAGGTACCCGGAGACGACGAGCCACGAGAGGAGGTTGAGCGCTCCCGCCCACGTTCCCCAGGGGAAGCCGTCGACCGAGAGCGCCTGTGCGACGAGGAGCGCTGTCTGCGCGAGCCAGCCGATCCGCACGCCCCAGATCCCGAGCCGGCCATAGCGGCCGGGGCCGCGCAGCTCCCCGGCGTACGCGACCGCCGCCTCCCCGTAGGCGATCAGCGCCGGCCAGACGAGGAGCTCAGCCATCGCCCCGCTCGACGGCGCGTGCCCGCGCCAGCTGGACGAGCTCCCCGGTCTCCCGCTCGAGCCGGGAGAGCTTGGCGGCGATGATCACGACCCAGACGAGCACGAAGAGGAGGAACACGCCGTACGCGGCCGCGACGTACTTCTCCGCGGCGGTCACCGCGCGAGCGCCTCGCGGAGCTCACGGAGGTTGAGGTCGGTCCGCTTGCCGGCGAGCTCGGTGCGGTACATCACGTAGGCAACGAGCGTGATGGCCGCCCAGGAGACGCAGAAGGCCGCGAACATCTCGCCCGTCATCTGCGGGCCTTCGCGCGTGAACACGGTCGGGTGGATGAAGTCGTTGGCGAGCCGGATCGCGAAGAAGCTGACCGGGATCAAGGCGACGCCGAACAGGGCGTAGACGGCGGAGATCCGCTCGCGCCGCGGTCCGGGCTCGATCGAGAAGCGGAGCATGAAGTACGCGCAGTAGAAGAGGAAGAGCACGAGGAACAGGACGAGCTGGTTCGAGCTCCACGTCCACCACACGCCCCAGGAGGCCTTCGCCCAGATCGCCCCGGTGACGAGCGTCAGCGCGCCGAAGATCGTCCCCTGGTGGATCCCCGTGTAGCTCTCGAGGTCGTAGCGCTCCCCGCGCGTGAGCAGGAGGCGAAGCGCCTTCCAGGCGCCGAGCCCGAAGCAGGCATACGCCGTGAGGGCGATCGGCACGTGGACGTAGAAGATCTTCTGGGAGAGTCCCTGGTCGGCGTCCTCGGGAGCGACGAAGAAGATCATCGCGACGGACGACGCCCGCGAGGACGGCGGCGAGAGATGGCCACGGCTGTCAGGGAAGGCTTCGCGATGCTCATCGGGGACGGTCACTCGGTGACGACGTACTCGAACGCCGCCCAGGAAAGTATCGCGAAGACCGCGTCGTAGAGGGCCAGGAAGGCCAGGTACTTGCCGGGCTCCGGGGAGATGCTCGAGCCGACGCCGCCGACGACCAGCGGGATCGCGAGCGGCAGGAAGAGGAGCGGGAGCAGCACCTCGCGGCCTCGCGCGGCGGCGGCCATCGCCGAGACGAGCGAGCCGACCGCACAGATCCCGATCGAGGCGAGCACGACGCCGGCGAGCGCGGCGCCGTCGAGGCGCGCGAAGAAGAGCGCGAACGCGGGCAGCGCGACGAGCTCGGCGGCCGCGAGGAAAGCGAGCGTCGCGAGGGTCTTGCCGAGCCAGATCGCGCTCCGGTCCGACGTCGCGAGCACGAGCCCGTCGAGCGCGCCCGCCTCCCCCTCGGGCACCCAGGCGCGCGCCAGGCCGAGCAGGGCCGTGAACACGAGGGCGACCCAGAGCAGCCCGTACGCCGCGTCGTCGCCGGCACCGCCGGGGAGCGCGAAGTGGAACACGACCAGCGTCGCGAGCACGAAGAGGGCCATCGCGGGAAGCGTGTCGCGCGCCCGGAGCTCCAGCCGAAGATCCTTGTGCGCGAGCGCCGCGACGTCGCCGAGGTAGGCGCTCACAGCCGCTCCAGCGCGAGGCGTGCCGTGGCGAGCGCGGCGACGCCGGTCGGGCTCGTGCGTCGAGACGACGAGTGTGCGACTCGCGCGTCAGCGTCGCGAGCTCGTCGTCGAGGAGGGCCACCCCTTCGGCGTCGAGCGCGGAATGCGGCTCGTCGAGGACGAGCAGCTCCGGGTCGTGCAGGAACGCGCGGCAGAGCGCGAGGCGCTGCGTCATCCCGCGGGAGAAGGCGGACACGCGCTGATTGCGCGCCTCCCACAGCCCGAAACGCCCGAGGAGCATCCCGATCCGCTCGCGCCGCTCGGGAACGCGGTAGAGCCTGCCGTACAGGTCGAGGTTCTCGAGCGCCGTCAGCTCCCGGTAGACGAGCGGCTCGTGCCCGACGAACCCGACGCGCGATCGCTCGACGTCGATCTCGAGCGAGCCGCGGGTCGGGTGCGGCCAGCCCGACGAGCATCCGCAGGAGCGTGGTCTTGCCGGCCCCGTTCGGGCCCGGTCACGACGAGCGCGCCGCCGACCGGAAGCTCGAACGAGACGCCGCGGAGCACGGCTCCGCGCCCCGTAGCGCTTCTCGAGCCCCGTCGCCCGGATCACCACAGCGCTCGGGCTCCCCGCACCGGGCCGCCCCGTCGACCCGTCCCGTGCCGCGCCGCCACCGTGACGACAACCACCCCCAGGGGCACCCCCGGTGCCCTGATGTCACGCTATCGGCAGAACTGTGACCCATGGGTGCCGGGATCGTGCCCGAAGTGTGACGGCCGCGTTGGTCCGCACTGCCGAGTGTCGGGGGACGCGGATCGCCGCCGCGCCGCAGGCGCGAGGACGCGCCGGGTACCGGCGCGTCCGAGGGAGGTCCGTCGGGTGGAACGCCCCGCTCGAAGTCACGGCCCCGCACCCGTATCCGGCGGCAGGCGCGCCGGGGGGCGTCGGCGCAAGAGGACCACCGTTGCACGCGGCGCGACGCCGTCCAGCTCGAGACGGCGCCCCGACTCAGAGCAGCGTGTCGAGCGCGACGAAGACGCCGAAGGCGATCGAGAGGATGCCGTTGACGGTGAAGAACGCCGCGTCGAGCCTGCGCAGGTCGTCGGGCCGGACGATCACGTGCTCGTAGACGAGGAGCACCGCGACCACCGCGACCCCGAGCCAGTACCACGCGCCGACGGGGAGCCCGGCGCCGGCGAGCGGCGAGCAGCACGACGGAGCCGGCATGCATGGCACGCGCGCCCGCGAACACGCCGCGGACGCCGAACCGCGTCGCCCAGGAGTGGAGGCCCTCGGCGAGGTCGTGCTCGCGGTCGAACAGGGCGTAGAAGAGGTCGAAGCCCGCGACCCAGAGGCACACCGCACCGCCGAGCGCCCACGCCTGCCACGGCAGCTCACCCGTGACCGCTGCCCACGCGCCGACCGGCGCGAGGCCGAGCGACGCGCCGAGCCACAGGTGGCAGAGCCACGTGACGCGCTTGAGGTAGGGGTAGGCCACGAAGAGGAGCACGGGAATCGGCCACAGCCAGTGGACGAGCGGGTCGAGCTGGAACACCGCCACGAGGTAGACGGCGAGCGCGAGCCCGCACAGGGCGGCGACCTGAGCCGCGGCTGAGCGCCCCTGCGGGCAGCTCGCGGCCGGCGGTGCGGGGGTTCCGCGCGTCGATCTCGGCGTCGACGAGCCTGTTGAGGCCCATCGCGAGCGTCCGCGCGCCGACCATCGCGACCGTGATCCACGCCATCGCCTCGAGCCCGGGCCACCCGTCGGTGGCGAGAAGCGCACCCACGTAGGCGAACGGCAGCGCGAAGACGGTGTGCTCGAGCCGCACGAGCCGCGCGAGGCGCACCGGGAGCGGCGCAGCGACGGCGCTCATCCGGCCCGCCCGCACACCGGCCATCGGCTCACACGGGCTCCTTCGTCTTCGAGACGAGCACGACCTCGTCGATCCGCATCTCCTTGTCGACCGCCTTGGCCATGTCGTAGACGGTGAGCGCCGCGACGGCGACGGCGGTGAGCGCCTCCATCTCCACTCCCGTCCGTGCCGTCGTCTCGGCCGCCGCCTCGATCGCGACTCCGTCCGCGTCGACGGTCAGGTCGACCTCGACGACCGAGAGCGGCAGGGGATGGCAGAGCGGGATCAGCTCGCTCGTCCGCTTCGCTGCCTGGATCCCGGCGATCCGCGCGACCGCGAGCGCGTCCCCCTTCGGCAGCGAACGAAGCCGCTCGGCGGTCGAGGCCGCCATCCGGACGCGACCGCGGGCAACGGCGCGTCGGCGCGACTCCGGCTTCGCGCCGACGTCGACCATCCGCACCTCGCCCGACGTCTCGTCGACGTGCGAGAGCTCGCTCACCGCAGGACCTTCCGCGCGAGGTGCGCGAGCCCGCGGCGGTGCCCCGCGACCGCGCGGATGCGGGCACCCGCTCCGTCGGCGTAGAGCGCGCCGAGGAGGCCCCGCAGCCCGTCGACCGCATGCTCCCCGTAGGGGAACCACCAGCCGGGCGTCAGCCGCCCCCGGTCGGAGTCGACCAGCTTGAGTGCGAGAGGGCGTAGAGGCCGTGGCGGGAGCCGGTGCGGCCCAGGCCGGAGGCGCGCCGTCCGCCCCACGGCGCCTGGGACGCGCCGAAGGAGTACGCGTGGTCGTTGACCCAGACGGAGCCGGTCTCGAGCCGTGCGGCGAGCGCGCGAGCGCGCCGCGGGCTCCGCGTCCAGACGCTCGCGCCGAGGCCGAACGGCGAGTCGTTGGCCCAGCGCATCATCTCCACATCATTGTCCATTTGGACAACGAGGGCCGCCGGGCCGAAGAGCTCCTCGGTCCGTGCGCGCGACGTGCGCGGCTCGCCGACGAGGACGGTCGGCTCGTGGAACCAGCCGGCAAGCTCCGTGCTCGGCCTGCCGCCTCCCGTCGCGACCTTCGCGCCGTTCTCGACGGCGTCCGCGAGAAGATCCTCGAACCTTGCCCTCTGCGCCTCGCTGACGAGCGGGCCGAGCTCGACCTCCGGGTCGAAGCCCTGGCCGATGCGCAACGTGCGCGCGGCCGCGGCCAGAGCGCTCGACGAACGTGTCGTGGAGGCTCGAGCGGGACGGCGATCCGCTCGATCCCGGCACATGCCTGTCCGCAGTTGGTGAACGCGCCCCAGAGCGCGCCGTCGACGGCGCGGTCGAGATCGGCGTCGTCGAGAACGAGCATCGCGTCCTTCCCGCCGAGCTCGAGCACGGCCGGGCAGAGCCGCGCGGCGGCTGCCTGCGCGACGAGCCGGCCGACCTCCGAGGAGCCCGTGAACACCACCGCATGCGCGCCCCGGTGGCGGACGAGGGCCTCGCCCAGCGAGCCGTCGCCCTGGACGACCCGGACGAGGCCCGGCGGGGCGCCCGCGCGCCGGAAGAGCTCCTCGACCCAGGCGCCCGAGAGCGGCGTGAGCTCGGAGGGCTTGACGACCGCGGCGTTGCCCGGTCGCGACGGCCGCCGCGGCGTGACGCAGCGGGAGCGCCAGCGGGAAGTTCCAGGGCGTGACGACCGCGACAACTCCGAGCGGCTCGTATCGGATCCAGCCCCGCTTCTGCCGGAGGACGAGCTGCGGGAAGCGGAGGCGCTCCTCGCGCAGGACGCCGACGAGGTTCTCGGCCAGCCATCTGCAGGCGTCGGCGCCCACGACCAGCTCGTGCGCGTACGCCTCGGCGAGCGGCTTGCCCGACTCGGAGACGATCGTCCGCGCGATCGCGTCGGCGTCCTCGACGAGCACGTGCGCCACGCGCTCCAGCGAGCCGCGCCCGCACCTCGAGCGGCCGGCGCGCGAACGCCTCCTGCGCCATGCGCGCCTCCGCGATCGCCTCGGCCAGCTCCTCGGGCGGCGTGACGGGCACGCGCCCGACCGGCTCGAGCGTCGCCGGGTCGACGGAGACGAGCTCGCGCCTGAGGACGTCCGGGCCCGCGCTCACCGGCGCATCGTAGCCCCGATGGCCGATCAGGCCCGGAGGGGGGCCCGCTCGTCCAAGAGCTCGAGCTCGCGCGCGGCCCACGCCTCGAGATCGTGCGTCCGCACGTGCGAGCGGATCGCCTCGAGCCACGAGCGCCGGTCCTCGACCGGGAGCTCGATCGCCCGCCTGAGCGCTGCGGCCTGGTCCTCGACGTCCAGCGGGTCGATGCCGACCACCCACTCCGCGAGCTCCTCGAACGCCCCGGCCTCGCGGGACAGGACGAGTCACGCCGTCCCGCGTGTTGACGAGCGGCGCCTCCTTGGCCACGAGGTTGAGTCCGTCCATGACCGGGTTGACGAGGAGCACGTCGTACTCGGCGTAGGCGGCGACGGAGGCGAGGAAATCGTCGCGGACGTCGAGGACGACCGGCTCCCAGCCGGGCCGCCCGAAGCGCCGGTTGACGTCGGCAGCCGCCGCCTCGACCGCCAGCCGGTAGTCCACGTACTCGGGAATCTCCTCGCGGGACGGCTCGAGCAGCGCGAGCAGGCCGATCCGGCCGTGCAGCGCCGGGCTCCTGCTCCAGGAGGAGGCCGAACGCCTCGAACCCCCGCACGGCGTTCTTCGACGGGTCGATGCGGTCGACCCGCAGGACGAGGATCTCCGGGCCGTCGGGCGACGAGCTCCTCGCGCCGCGCGCGCACGCCGTCGCCCGCGACGAGCTCGTCGAACTCGGCGGCGTCGACGGTGATCGGGTTCGCGTGCGAGCAGCGCTCCGCCTCCGCGCCCCGGCCGAGGAGCGCCTCGCAGCTCTCGACGAACGCCGAGCGCCAGCGCTCGGTGTGGAAGCCGACGCTGTCGCACGCGAGCAGCCCTTCGTGGATCGCGCGCGCGATCGCGGGCGGGAGCACGGCCCAGCCGTCCGGGCCCGACCCACGGGATGTGGACGAAGTGCGCGATCCGCGCCGCGGGGCGCGCGGCCCGCACGAGCGCGGAGACGAGGTAGAGGTGGTAGTCCTGGACGAACACCGGCGCCTCGGGCACTCGGTCGAGCTCTTCGACCGCCGCGGCGGCGAGCGCGCGGTTCGCCTCGACGTAGCCGTCCTGCCACGGCCGCTCGAGATCGGCGTCCGGGATCCTGCTTCAGGTCCCAGAGCCCGTGCTGGACGAACCACAGCACCGGATTCGCGACGACGCCGTAGAAGAGGCGGTAGACGTCCGGGTCGTGGGCTGACGAAGCGGAGCCGGAACGACGAGCCGGCCGCCGAACGCTCGTCGCGCGCGCCGCGCGCCGCGACCTCGCGGTCGGCGTCGCTCATGGCGCTCGCGACCCACGTCACGTCGTGCCGGTCGACGAGCGGGCGCAGCGCGGTGACGAGGCCGCCGGCTCCCCTGCGCCGCCTCGAGCGCGCCGTCCGGGCCGAAGCTGAAGCCGACGGGCGCGCGGTTCGAGACGAGGACGAGCGGCTTGGCTCGCGGCATCGGCGGCTAGCCCGTCGGCGGGCGGTCGCCGAGCGTCACGTCGACCGTGATCCGGCGCTTCCCGCGAAGCACCGTGAACGGGACGGTCTGCCCCGGGAGAAGCTCCGTCACGAGCCCCGAGACGTCGTCGGCGCCGTCGACCTTCTCGCCGCCGATCGCGACGATCAGGTCGCCCCCAGCGTCACGTTCGAGCCCGTTGAACGCCTCCGTCCGCGAGTCCGCCGCGGAGGCCCGCGTCGTCGGCCGGCGTGCCGGCCTCGACTCGCGCGACGAGCGCGCCCCGCTCCGCGCCGAGCCCGAACGCCTTCGCGATCCCCGGCGTGACGTCCTGCGTGCGAATCCCGATGTAGGCGTACCGGACACGACCCGTGCGCAGGAGCTGGTTCGAGGGAGCGTCGCGCGATGTCGATCGGGATCGCGAACCCGACCCCCTCGGCCGTGCCCGACGTGCTCTGGATCTGTGCGTTGATGCCGATCACGCGGCCGTCCCCGTCGAAGAGCGGGCCGCCCGAGTTCCCGCGGTTGATGGGAGCGTCCACCTGGATCCCGTTCGCCACGCTGAACCCCGACGTGAGGGAGTCGATCGAGCGGCCCGTCGCGGAGACGATGCCGACCGTCAGCGAGCTCTGCTTCCCGAACGGGCTGCCGATCGCGGCCACCGGCTCGCCGACGACGACGTCGACGACTCGCCGAGCGGCACGGGGGCGAGCGCGTGGGCGTCGGGGGAGACACGGATCACGCCGACGTCGCTGAACAGGTCCCAGCCGACGACCTTCGCCGTCACGCGCTCGCGGTCGGCGAACTCGACGTACACCGCCTGGGCGCCGCTGACGTCGTTCGCGCGACTCGGCGACGTTCGTGATCACGTGGGCGTTCGTGAGGATCACCCCGTCCTCGTTGACGACGAACCCCGATCCCTGCGACTCGCCCGTCGAGGCCGAGGTTGGCGTAGATGGTGACGACCCCGGGAGCGCGCGCCAGGTAGAGCGACCGGGGATCGAAGCCGGAGACCGACGATCGCGCCGGCGCGGGGCCGTCGTGGTGCCCGTCGACGGCAGGTCGAGGCTCCGCACGACGGTCGTGGTCGTCCCCTCGCCGAGATCGGTGAACGAGCCCACGAGCAGCGCGACGCCCGCACCGATCGCTGCGGCGACGGCGGCAATGCCCGCTGCGGCGCGGCGACGCATCACAGCCACCGTAGCAACGGCCCGCCGGGCGGCCCCGACGGGGCCGAGGGCGTTTTCACGTGGAAACGGCCAGCTCGCCCGTGACGACGGGCGTCGCGGGAAGCGAGAGGGTGAACGTCGTCCGCCCCCGCGCGCTCGCGAGCTCGACCGTTCCGCCCATGCGCTCCGCGAGCTCCCGCGCGATCGCGAGCCCGAGCCCGCTCCCCGACGCGTGCGGGCCCTCGACGCGGTAGAAGCGATCGAAGATCCGTTCGGCGTGCTCGCGGGGGATCCCCGGCCCGTCGTCGCTGACGGTGAGCTCCGCTCGCCCGTCGTGCCGGGTCGTCGCGATGCGGATCTCGGTGCCCGGCGGCGTGTGCGCGAGCGCGTTCCCGGCCAGCGCGCGGCCGATCTGGAGCACGCGCTCCTCGTCGGCGAGCGCCCAGGCGTCCGGGTCGGCCTCGAGCACCAGCACGTGCCCGGTCGCCTCGGCGAGCGGCGTCAGCTCGTCGACGAGCGCCCGCGCCGCGTCCGCGAGGACGACCTCCTCCTGCTCGACCCGGAGGCGGCCCGCGTCCATCCGCGAGAGGTCCAGCAGGTCGGCCGCGAGCTTCGTGAGGCGCTCGACCTGCTCCCGCGTCGTCGCGAGGAACCCGGCGCGCGTCTCCTCGTCGAGGTCCTCGTCGGCCATCAGCTCGAGGAAGCCCGCGAGCGAGAAGAGCGGTGTGCGAAGCTCGTGCGAGGCGTTCGCGACGAACTCCTTCCGCGCGGTGTCCAGCTGCGCGAGCTGCACGCGCATCCGCTCGAACGTCGCGGCGAGCTCGCCGAGCTCGTCGTCGCCGAGATCGACGACCGGCTCGTCGAACCTCCCCTTCGCGATCCGGTCGGCGGCACGCTCCAGCCGCCTGATCCGCCGTGCGTGGAGCGTCGCCGCGGCGCTCCCGAGGATCGCGGCGATCGCCAGCGCGACGCCGGTCGCATAGAGCAGGCGCCGCTTCACGACGCGGACGGTGGCGAGCTGGTCCTCGATCGGCGTCGAGAGGAGGAGCACGTTGCCGGACGGGAAGAGCTGCACCGCGACCTGCCCGAACGGCCGGCCACGCCGCTCGACGCGGCCGCGCGTGATCCGGGTCGTCCGCGCCGCCTCGAGGGCGACCGGGTCGTCGCTGACCGAGCCCGCCCCGCCGGCGGAGTCCGCCAGCGTGCGCAGCGAGAGCGGCGACGGCCCGAAGACCTGGAACACGACCGTGCGCGCGTTCGAGAGGAGGGAGGTCGCGTCGACGAAGGCATCCAGCGAGAGCGGATCGCTGAAGTCGCTGCGCGCGTACGAGTAGGCCGTGGAGAGGGCATCCCGCTGGAGCTCGTCGACCCGGTCGTCGACGAGCCGCCGCTCGAGCGACGGCACGACCATGAGGTAGGCGCCGCCGAGCGCGCCGCCGACGATCAGCAGCAGCGCGACGGCCAGGGTCGTCCGGATCCCGCCGGGGAGGCTCATGTGCCCCTGAAGCGGTAGCCCGCGCCGCGGACCGTGAGGATCAGCTCGGGCTCGCGGGCATCGCGCTCGATCTTCTCGCGGAGATGACGGACGTGGACGTCGATCGTCCGCGGCTCGCGGTAGTCGGCGCTGCCCCGGATCCGCTCGAGCAGCTGCCGGCGGCTGAAGACGATCCCGGGCTCTGCGGCGAGCTGCGTCAGCAGCTCGAACTCGACGAACGTCAGCTGCACCGGCTCGCCGCGCACCTGGACCGTCCGGCGCGGCAGGTCGATCACGACCTCGCCGCGGTCGATCACCTCGTCCCGGCGGCTCGCGTGGTGGGGCGTCGCCGCCCGGCGGAGGAGCGCGCGCACGCGGCTGCGGAACTCGCGGATCGAGAAGGGCTTCGTGATGTAGTCGTCGGCGCCGAGCTCCAGCCCGAGCACCTTGTCGAGCTCGTCGTCGCGCGCGGTCAGCATGATGATCGGGACGGTGCTCTCCGACCGCAGCCGCCGGCACACCTCGAGCCCGTCGACTCTCGGCAACATGATGTCGAGCACGACGAGGTCGACGTTCTCCTCCGCGAATCGCCTCAGCGCCTCGTCTCCGTCCCGCGCCTGCACGACGCGGTAGCCGTCGCGCTCGAGTGGATACGTGAGCAGGGACTGGATCGCGTCCTCGTCGTCGACGAGGAGGATGGTCGAGGACGATTCCGGCATGTGGTCGTCGGCGCCCCCCACGGGCGTGATGGCCTGCCCGGCCCTACTATAGCCCCCTGCATGGAGCCCGCCCGCCTCGGCACGATCAAGCGGAGGCCGAGGCGCGGCTCCGTGGAGCGCCCCGTCGACCTGCGCCTCGTCCGCAACCTCGGCGCGCTCGTGGCGCTGCCGTTGCTCCTCGCGATCTTCACCGTCGCGCGACCGGGCCCGCTGCCGGCACCCGTGCTTCCGCCCGCCTTCGACGGGGCGACGGCGACGGCCCTCACGCTGGAGCTCGCCGGTGACAACGCCAGTCGCGTCCCCGGCTCGCTCGGCGCGGCGAGCGCCGCGCAGTGGTTCCGCGACAAGCTGGCGCTCTACGGTCTCCCGGTCCGTGAGGACGTCTGGCGCGAGGACGTGCCCGGGGTCGGCCGTGTCGAGCTTCGCAACCTCGTGTCGGTCGTCGAGGGGACTCTCGACGAGACGATCGTCGTCGTTGCTCATAGAGACAACAACGGCAAGAGCGCGGGTGCGAACCGCAACGCGAGCGGCACGGCGGCGCTCGTGGAGCTCGCCCGCGCGTACGCGACCGCCGGGACGACCGAGTCCGCGCGCACGCCTCTCCATACGCTCGTGTTCCTCTCCTCGGACGGCGGTGCCTACGGGTCCCTCGGCGTCGCCCGTTTCGCCGCGCGGTCTCCGCTCGCGCGCCGGGCGGTCGCGGTCGTGTCCCTCGACGGCCTCGCGGGGACCGGCCGCACCGCGGCTCGAGGTCGCCGGTCTCGACCGGCACTCGCCCCCGCCTGCGCTCGTCCGCACGGCGGCAGTGCGCATCGCCGTCCGAGCTCGGGCGCGAGCCTGCCCAGCCCGGCGTGCTCGGCCAGCTCGTGTCGCTCGCGCTGCCCTTCGGCTTCGGGGAGCAGGCGCCGCTCTTGGGCGACGGGATCCCGGCGCTGCGGATCACGACCGCGCCGGACGGGGGGACACCGCCGGGCGGGGACGAGGTGGCAGGGCTCGACGCACGCCGGCTGACCCGCCTCGGGCGTGCCTCGGAGTCGCTGCTCACCTCGCTCGACGTCGCCGTCGAGCTGCCCTCCACGACCCCCGGCGCGCTCTTCCTCGGACCGCGCGCCGTGCGCGGCTGGGCGCTGCAGCTCCTCCTGCTCGCCGCGGTCGTCCCGTTCGCGGGGGCTGCGCTCGACCTCCTCTCCCGCTGCCGGCGACGGCGGCTGCCGCTCGCGCCCGCCTGGCGCGCGCTCCGCCGGAGGCTCGGCCTCTGGCTGGTGCTCGCTCGTGCTCCTCGGCGTCGCGGCCGCCGTCGGCGCGCTTGCCGACGCGAGCCCCGGCTGCCGCCGCCGCCCGACCAGCCGCCGGTCGACGCATGGCCGGTCGGCGCCGTCGCGGTGGGCGTCGTCGCTCGCGGCGCTCGTCTGGCTCCGCGCGCGGGCGCGGCTGATCCCGCGCGTGCGGGCGCAGGCCGGAGGAGGACCTCGGTGCGTACGCGGTGGCGTTCCTGGCGCTGCTGGTGCTGTCGGCGGTCGCGGCGCTGGTCTCCCCGTACGGGCTCCTCTTCGTGCTGCCCTCGCTCTACGCCTGGCTCCTGCTGCCGCAGCTGCGGCGGGCGCCGGGCTGGGTCACCGACGTCGCGTTCGGCCTCGGGCTGATCGGCCCGGTCCTCGCCCTCGTCGTGCTCGCCGAGCAGCTCCACCTCGGGCTCCGAGCGCCGCTCTACGCGGCGTCGCTCCTCACGACGGGTGTCGTGCCCTGGGCGTCGACGCTCGTCCTCACGGCGTGGGCCGCGGTCGCGAGCTTCGTCGGCGCGATCGCCGCCGGCCGCTACGCCGCGCCGAGCGGGAAGTAGCGCACGGCCGAGCCGGCCGGAAGCTCCCCTCGCCCCGCGGCACGTGGACGAGCGCGTCGGCCGCGGCGGCGCGGACGATCATGTGCGACTCCTGGCCCTCGATCGGCCGGAGCAGCGTCCCCGCGTCCGACTGCTCCGCTGCGGGCGCGCTGGTAGTCGTCCCGGCCGGGCTGTCGACGCGCGGGCGTCGCGAGGATGCCCGTCTCGAACGCGGCGCCGGCGCGGAGGCGCCCTGGAGCGCCCGCAGCGCGGGCACGACGAAGAGCAGCGCTCCGACGAGCGAGGAGACGGGGTTCCCGGGCAGGCCGAAGACGAGCGTGTCGCCGCGCACGGCGAACGACAGGGGCTTCCCCGGCCGCATCGCGACCCCCCAGAAGACCTCCTCCGCGCCCAGTTCCTCGAGCGTTGCCCGAACGAGGTCGTGCGGCCCGACCGAGACGCCTCCGGAGCGTGACGAGCATGTCCGCCTCGAGCCCGCGGAGGAGCGCCGCCCGGTGCGACGCCTCGTCGTCCGCGACGCTCTCGCGCGGCAGCGACGACCGCTCCGGCCGAGCCGAGCAGCGCGGCGAGCATGACGCCGTTCGACTCGTAGATCTCGCCCGTCGGCGAGAGGCTCGCCCGGCCGCCGGAGCTCGGTCCCGGTCGTCACGATCGCGACGCGGGGCCGGGCGGCGCAGCGCGGATGCGCCACACCGGCGGAAGCGAGGGCCGCGAGCCCCGAGGGCGCCACGGTCGTCCCCGCGCGGAGTACCGGAGCGCCCGACGCGGATGTCGCCTCCCAGCGGCCGCACGTTGTCTCCTTCGGAAGACGGACGTGGAACGCTGACCGTGCCGTCCTCCTCGCGCACGTGCTCGATCGGGACGACGGCGTCGGCGCCCTCGGGGACGACCCCGCCCGTGGCGATCCCCATTGCCTCCCCGGCCGCCGAGCGCGCGCGGCGCCGGGCGCCCGGCCGCGATGCGGGCGACGACCGGGAGCGTGCCCGGCGTGTCGGCCGCCCGCAGCGCGAAGCCGTCCATCGCCGAGCTCGGGAAGCGCGGCAGGTCGACCGCCGCGAGCGCGTCCTCCGCCAGCACCCGTCCGGCAGCATCCTCGAGCGGCACCGGCTCCGCCGGGAGCGGCCGGACGCGCTCCAGCACGCGGGCGAGCGCGTCCTCGACGGTCAGGAGGCCGGCCACGGCGCTGACGGTACACACGGGGTACGCTCGGCCGCGTGATCTCTGTCGTCGTCCCGGTTCGTGACGAGGAGCTCACCGTCGAGCCCCTCTACGAGGAGCTCGCGGCTGCCCTCGAGAGTCGCGGCGAGCCGTGGGAGGTCGTGTTCGTCGACGACGGGTCGCGCGACGGGACGCAGGCCGCTCTCGTCCGGCTCCACGCGGCGACGCCGAACGTCCGCGTCGTGCGGCTGCGCCGCAACGTCGGCAAGGCGGCAGCGCTCGACGCAGGGTTCCGCGAGATCGAGGGCGAGGTCGTCGTGACGATCGACGGCGACCTCCAGGACGACCCGGCCGAGATCCCCCGCCTGCTCGCCAAGCTCGACGAGGGCTACGACCTCGTCACCGGCTGGAAGGCACACCGCAACGACCCGTTCACGCAGGCGCATGCTCTCGCGGGTCTTCAACACCGTGACGGGCCGGCTCTCCGGGGTGCGGCTCCACGACATGAACTGCGGGCTCAAGGCGTTCCGGGTCGAGGTCGCCCGCGAGCTCGACCTCTACGGCGAGCTCCACCGGTTCATCCCCGTCCTCGCCCACGACCTCGGGTTCCGCGTGACGGAGCTGTCGGTCAACCACCGCCCGCGCGAGCACGGCCGCAGCCGCTACGGCATGGAGCGCTACCTGCGCGGCTTCTTCGACCTGCTCACCGTCACCTTCATGAGCCGCTACCGGCACCGCCCGCTCCACCTGTTCGGCGGGCTGGGGCTCGTGCTGGGAGCGATCGGGACCGGGATCCTCGTCTACCTGACGGTCGTGAAGCTGACGGGCGAGCCGATCGGCCGCCGCCCGCTCCTCCTGCTCGGCGTGCTCCTCGTCGTCGTCGGCATCCAGTTCCTCTCGCTCGGGCCTCCTCTCCGAGCTCCTCACGAGCCAGCACCGCGAGCGGCTCAGGGCGATCGACGATCGCTCCTCGAGGCTCGTCGACGAGATCCTCCGTTAGAAACGGCCCGGTGAAGGCTCTCTACTTCGGGACGTACGACCGTGCGTCCCCCCGGAACACGCAGGTCGTCTCCTGCCTGCGGCGCGCGGGCGTGACCGTCGTGGAGCGCCACCGCGAGGTCTGGGGGCGACAGAACTGGTCGGTCGGGCTCGGACAGCTCGCCCGGGTGCGTGCGTGCCGAGGGAGCGCTCGCGCGCCGGCAGCCGGACGACGCCGACGTCGTCGTCGTCGGCTACCCCGGCCACTTCGACATGCCTGCGGCGCGGCGCATCGCCCGGAAGCGCCCGGTCGTCTTCAACCCTCTCGTCTCGCTCCACGACACGTTCGTCGGCGACCGCGCGCGTTTCCGTCCGCGCTCTCCGGCGGCGGGCGTGCTGCGCGCGATCGACAGCGGCGCGTTCCGGGGGGCCGACCTCGTCGTCGCGGACACCGAGGCGCAGGCGGACTTCTTCCGGCGCGCGTTCGGCCTCCCGGGTGAGCGCGTCGCGGTCGCCCTCGTCGGGGCGGAGGAGCCGCTGTTCCGGCCGGGATACCACCCGCCCGAGCCGTTCCACGCTCTCTTCGTCGGGAAGCTGATCCCGCTCCACGGCCTCGAGACGATCCTCGCGGCGGCCGCGCTCGCGCCGGAGATCCCCTTCCGCGTCGTCGGCGACGGCCAGCTGGCGCGACCTGCTCGAGCGCCGCCCGCCGAACGTCGAGCACGTCCCGTGGATCCCGTACGAGGAGCTGCCGGAGGCGTACCGGGCGGCGGGGTGCGCGCTCGGCATCTTCGGCACGAGCGAGAAGGCGGCGCGCGTGATCCCGAACAAGGTCTTCCAGGCGCTCGCGTGCGCGGCGCCGGTGGTCACGGGGGACACGGTGCGGCGCGCGCGAGCTGCTGACGGACGGCGCCGACGCGATCCTCGTCCCCCCGCGGGACCCTGCGGCGCTCGCGGAGGCCGTTCGCCGGCTCGCGGCGGACGAGAGCTCGCACGGCGGCTCGGCGATGCCGGCCGGGAGACGTTCGAGGCGCGCGCGTCGGAGGAGGTGCTCGGCGCGCAGTGGCGCTCGCTGCTCGAGCGGGTGGTGGCCGGGAGATGACGCGGCCCGCCCGCCTCGTCGGCGCGGGCACCGCGGCGTTCGGGGCGGGAATGGCGGCGCTCGCCGTGCTCCAGCACCGCGCGTTCTGGACCGGGCGCTTCGACGTCGGCAACCTCGTGCAGGCCGTCTGGTCGACGGCGCACGGGGACCCGCTCTCCGTGACCGGGCTCACCGGCAAGCAGATCTCGCGGCTCGGAGCCCACTTCGACCCGTTCGTCGCGGTCTTCGCCCCGCTGTGGTGGCTCTGGCCCGACCCCTCGCTGCTGCTCGTCGCGCAGGCCGCTCGCGGTCGCGACGGGCGCCGATCCCGGTGTTCCTGCTCGGCCGGCGGCATCTCGGCTCCGAGTGGGCGGCGGCCGGCTTCGCGCTCGCCTACCTGCTCCACCCGGCGACGCAGTGGCTCGTCCTCGACGACTTCCACCCGGTCGCGCTCGCGACGCCGCTTCTCCTCTGGGGCTTCTGGTTCCTCGACACCGGCCGGCTGCTGCCCTTCGCGGCCGTTGCGGCCGCGGCGTGCCTGACGAAGGAGCAGATCGGGCTCGTGGTCGCGGCGATGGGCCTCTGGTATGCCCTCCGCCCCTCCGGTCGGCGTGCCGGCCTCGCCATCGCGGCGGCGGGAACGGCCGTCTCGCTCCTCGCGGTGACGGTCGTCGTGCCCCATTTCGCCCCCGGCGGCGGGTCGCCGTTCGAGGGGCGCTACCGCGCGGTCGGCGGGTCGCCGCAGGGCATCGCCGAGACCGCCGTGACCGACCCCGGGCGCGATCGTCGGCGCTGCGTACCGAGGGGCGGGATCTCGGGCTACCTCGCCGACCTGCTCCTGCCGCTCCTCGGGCTGCCGCTGCTCGCGCCTCTCGCCGCGCTGACCGCGGCGCCGGAGCTGCTCCTCAACCTCCTCTCCGACACGCGCACGCAGACGTCGATCCACTTCCACTACACGGCCGGCGCCATCCCGGGGCTGTTCGTCGCAGCGGTGCTCGGCGCCGCGCGTCTCCGGCGACGGTTCCCGTGGGCGCGCCGGCCCGAGGGGCGAGCCGTCGTCGCCTCCGGGCTCGTGGCCGGGGTCCTGCTCGGCCCCTTGCCGCTCTGGCGGCACGTCCCGCTGGGCTCCGACCTCGCGACGCGCGAGCACGTCGTCGGCTCGCACGCGGCCGTCGCCGCGCGTGCGCTGCGGCTCGTCCCTCCCGACGCTCCCGTCAGCGCGACGAACACGCTCGGCGCCCACCTGTCGGAGCGAGAGCGCATCTTCAGCTTCCCCGTGCTCGGCGAGGCGGAGTGGGTCGTGGTCGACCGGGAGCGCCCGAGCCATCGCGACGAGGCGGACGCGCCGGAGAAGTTCGCCGCGGCCCTGCAGAAGCTGCGCGCGAGCGGCCGCTTCGCGGTCGTGTTCGACGAGGACGGCCTCCTCGTGCTGCGCCTCAGAGCGGGATCGTCTGCGGCAGCAGGTACGCCGTGAGGGCGAGCACGCCGAGCCGGGCGAGGCGGTCCTCCTCGGGCGCGGCGAGCGGCACCGCCCACGCGAGGTACCAGACGGCGAGGTACGGGCTCGTCGCGAGGACGAGGCACGCGGCGCGGCCGAGGTGAGCTCGCCCCCGTAAGGCGTCTCGGGCGAGCCACAGCGAGGCCGGCGGCCAGCGCCCCGAGGGCGAGGGCGAGCGCCACGCCCTCGGGCGCTCCGAGCTGCTCGAGCCTCGAGGGAAGCGCGTAGCTCGTACGGCGAACCGTGTTGTCGGCGAGCGGGCCGAGCGCGCCCAGCCAGTCGAGCCCGTACCGCCAGGTGGCGACGCCGACGACGACCGCGAGCGGCGACGGCGAACCCGGCGACGCCCGCCGGGCGGCTTCGCGAGCGTGCCGCCAGCGCTGCGAGCGCGAAGAAGACGAGCGGTACCCACTTGACGAGGGCGGCGAGCGCCCACACCGCGCCTCCGAGCGAGGCCCGGCGCCGCGCCCCGAGCGCCACGGCCAGCGCGACGAGCGCGCCGACGAGCGCGTCGTTGTGCCCGCCTCCCGCGGCGTGGACGGCGAGCACCGGGTTCCAGCCCACGAACGCGGCCGCCAGAGCCGGTCGGCGGGCGGTGCGCGCGACGGCGACCGTCGCGACCAGGACGGCGGCTGCGGCGAGCCCCTTGAAGATCCACGCCGCAGCGTCGGGCGAGGACCCCGCGAGGCGCGCGACGGGCTCGGAGAGCAGGGTGAACGCCGGCCCGTACACGGTGGTCGTGTCGCGCCACGCCGCTCCGAGGTACGGCGCCGCGGGGCTCTCGGGGAAGGCGGACGGCGGGTCGACGTAGGGATTGCCGCCTCCCTCGGCCGCGATCCACCCGTAGCCCCAGTACGTCCACGCGTCGGTCGAGAGCAGCAGCGGCGCGAAGAGCGGGACGAGCTGCACCGCGACCGCGAGCCCGACGGCGAGGCGGACCGGGACGCTCGTGCGCCGCATCGCCACGAGCCCCAGCACGTAGGTCGAGAAGGCCGCGACGAGCAGGGCGAAGAACAGCCACGCGGTCCCCTGGCGCGCGAGGCCGCCGTCACGAGGGACGAGCGGGGACCCGTCGCGCCACGCGAGCGCGGACGCCGCGGCGACCAGGCCGAGCGTGGCGGCGCCCGCGCCGAGCGCCGCTCGTCTCGAGCTCACGGCTCGACGATGCGGCCAGGGCTGGACGGTGGGCCGGGCGGGCTGCCGGGCGAGCTCGGTGGCGTCGGGCTCCGGAGCCGACGGCTTCGGGGTCGGCGCCGCCGGTGCGTCGTCACCCGACGGCTCGGAGGGAGCCGTCTCCTCCGGCTCCGGCGCAGAGGGCTCGTAGGACGGGACGTAGTACGGGTCGTACGAGAGAGCGGCCGGGCCGCGCTCCCAGGAGCGGAACGAGACGGGCCGCGTCGGGCTCGGGGAAGTCGCGGGCAGGCAGGCCCCGGAGCGCCGGGTCCATGAAGCGGCGCCAGATCTCCGCCGGGAACGAGCCCCCCGAGACCGAGATCCCGTGGACGTTCTCCATCGGGATCTCGCCGCGCGTGTAGCCCATCCAGACGGCGGTCGCGACCCCCGGGGTGTAGCCGACGAACCACGCGTCGGCGTGCTTGTCCGTCGTCCCCGTCTTCCCGGCGACAGGCCTGTCGAGCGCCGCACGCGTGCCCGTTCCGTAGCGGACGTTGTCCTGCAGGATCCGCGTCACGACGGACGCGACTCCGTCGGAGAGCACGCGTGTCCGCCGATGGCTCGTCGCCCACCGGTCGTCGGGCTTGCCCTTCACGATCACCTTGCGGATCGCGGTCGGCTCGGTGTAGATCCCGCCGGCGGCGAGCGTGGCGTAGGCGGAGGCCATGTCGAGCGGGGACACCGCGACCGAGCCGAGGCCCATCGCGGGGACGAACTGTCCCCGCACCTCGAGGGGTGTTCGGACGCCGAGGCGCCGTGCGAGCGACGCGACGCGCTCGGGCCCGACGTCGAGCGTGAGCTGCGCGAAGACGGAGTTGTCCGAACGAAGCGTCGCGCTCTCCACCGAGGTCCAGCCGTTGTAGCTCGAGTCGTAGGTCTTGACGCACCACCAGCCGTGGTCGCAGTCCCCGACGGGTCGCGGCCGGTACGTGAACGGCGCCGAGACGTAGTACGTGGAGCTCGGGTTCATGCCCCGCTCGACCGCAGCTGTGAGCACGAACGTCTTGAACGTCGACCCGGGCTGGCGCCGGGCCTGAGAGAGCAGGTTGAACTGGTTGTTCGACCGGCCGGGGACGATCGCCGTCATGGCGCGGATCGCCCCGTTCGCGGGGTTGATCGAGATGATCGCCGCGGCCGGATCGGTCTTGCGGGTCAGCGTCCCGCTGATCGCCTGCTTGGCGAGCCGCTGCAGGCGTGGCTCGATCGTCGTGTAGACCTGGAGCCCGCCCGAGCGCACCGTCTCCGCGCCGTACTCCTTCACGAGCTCGTCGCGCACGTACCCGAAGAAGTAGGGCTCACGGATCTGCGCGTAGAGCCGTCCGCGGCGAAGCCCGGGGTCGCGCTGGCGTCGTGCGTGGGCGTACTGCGCGCGGGTGATCATCCCCTCCCCGAGCATCGCGACCAGCACCTGGTTGCGCCGCGCGACCGCCCGGGCCGGGTCGGCCAGCGGATCGTACGTGGTCGGCGCCTGGGTGAGGCCCGCGAGGAGGGCCGCCTGGGGCAGCGTCAGCCAGCGCGCCGGGCGGGAGAAGTACGTGCGCGCCGCCGCTTCGGCCCCGTACGCGAGGTTCCCGTAGAAGACGGAGTTGAGGTAGCTGGCGAGGATCCGCTCCTTCGACCACGCACCGTCGAGCTTCACTGCGAGGCACGCCTCGGTGAGCTTCCGCTCGACCGTCCGCTCGTTCGAGATGTAGAGGTTGCGGACGAGCTGCTGAGTGATCGTCGAGCCTCCCTCGACGACGCTGCCCGCCTTCACGTCGCGCCAGACGGCACGTGCGATGCCCTCCGCGTCGATGCCGCCGTGCTCATAGAATCGGCGGTCCTCGATCGCGACCGTCGCCTTCACGAGCCACGGCGAGATGCTGTCGAGCGGTACCACCTGGCGATTCCGCTCGGCCGGGATCACGCCGAGCAAGGTGTTGTCTGCCGCGTAGACGAAGGTGTTCTGGCCGATCTGCGCAGGCCGGAGCGCGGACAGGTCGCAGCGCGATCCGTAGGCGAGCACGGCCGCTCCACCGGCGATCCCGGCCGCCGCGAGCAGCCCGCCGAGCAGGAGCGCCACGAGCAGGAGCTTCCGGCCCCTGACGCTGCCGGGGACGGCGACGGCGTACGCGGATCGTCGGCGCGGACGGGCGCCCCGGGCGAGAGCGCCTCGAGCGGCTCATGGGGCGATGGTAGCCATGTCTCGTAGAGGGTTCCGCGTCCGGGATCGCCACCCCTCGCACGGGCCCCGGCGTTATGGTCGTTTCGATGCGCGGCGCGCTCGCAGCGTCGTGGCCGGCGCTCCGGTTGTTCGTCTGGAGCAGGCTGGCGCTCGGAGTGCTCGCCGCAGGCACCGTGCTCCTCTTCGAGAACGAGCGCAACCCTTCGAGATGGCGGTGGGACAGCCCACGCCTGCACGAGCTGGGAGCCGCGCTCGACGTCTGGGCGCGCTGGGACAGCGACTGGTACCTGCGCATCGCGGAGAGCGGTTACGACTGGCCGTCGAGCACGCCCGCCTTCTTCCCGCTCTATCCACTGCTCGTCGGCGGGCTCGGCCGCGTGCTCGCGGATCACTACCTGCTCGCCGGCGTCGTCGTCTCCCTCTCGGCCTGCGCGGCGTCGTTCGTCCTGCTCCACCGGCTCGCCCTCGATCGGCTCGGCCCGCCGGATGCGCGGCGCGCGGTGCTCTACCTCGCGCTCTTTCCGACCTCGCTGTTCCTCGGCGCCGTGTACGGCGAATCGCTCTTCCTCGCACTGGCGCTCGCGACCTTCCTCCTGGCTGAGCGCGGGCGCCTGGGCTGGTCGGCGATCGTCGCGGGGCTCGCGCTCCTGACGCGCGCCCAGGGGGTGGCGCTGCTCCCGGCCCTGGCCGTCTTCGCGTGGCGCTCCCCGAGGCGCCGTGACCTGGCGCTCCTTGCCGTGCCTCCGACGATGTTCCTCGCGTTTCCCCTCGCGCTCGAGGCCACCGTCGAGCACGGGCTCGCCTTTCGTCGACGCCCAACGCGTGTGGGAGCGGTCGCTGGCCCCGCTCGGGCCGCTCGGTGGCCTCGTACAGGCGGTCGGGGAGGGCGATCTTCTCGGGCCGTCGCTGGCCGTGGCGATGCTCGTGCTCGCCGGCCTCGCCTGGCGTTGGCTCGGCGCTGCCTACGGCCTGTACGCCATGGCGGCGCTCGCCCTCCCGATGGCACTGCCGTCGGAGCGCCTCGGCGGGCTGTACTCGTTCCCCCGCTTCGCGCTCGTTGCGTTCCCGTGCCTCGTCGCGCTCGCCGTCCTCGGCCGCGACCGGCGTGTCCACGTGCCGGTCGTCGCGGTTCTCGGGGCGGCGCTCGCGGTCAACGTGGTTCGATGGGCGCTGTGGTACTGGGTCGCCTGACGGAGGTTCCGCGCACGCGCCTCGTCGGCTGGGCGATCCTCGTCGCGGTCCTCGCGCTGATCTCGTACGCAGCGAACTTCGCCACCGAGGGCGACCCGCCCGAAGACGTCCTCTACCGCTGGTCGACCGCGGTGGGCGGACTCGTGCAGTACGCGATCATCCTCGCGGTCGTGCTCGCGCTTGCGCGGGGCATCGCTCCCGCGACGCTCGGGCTGCGCCGCCCGGAATCCTGGAAGCGCGCCGCGGGGTGGATCCTCGCGGCACTCGTGGCGGTCTGGATAGTCGGCGCGATCCTGAACCTCTTCCTCGAGGCCGGGGAGGAGCAGGGGCTCGTCCCCGACGGCTGGGACCCCGACCGGGCGGTGCCGTTCGCCGCCAACTTCGTCGTCGTGGCGCTCGTCGCGCCGGTGGTCGAGGAGCTCACCTACCGGGGGCTCGGGTTCGCGGCGGTCCGCGACGCTCTCGGCGCGGGGGCGGCCGTGATCGTGACCGCGCTCGCCTTCGGGCTCGCCCACGGGCTCGTGGTCGCGCTTCCCGTGCTGACGATCTTCGGCGCGATCCTCGCGTGGCTTCGCCTCAAGACCGAGAGCCTCTATCCGCCGATCATCCTCCACGCGCTGTTCAACGGGGCGGCCCTGATCGCGGCGGTGACGGTGTGAGCGAGCGGTTCGAGGAGCTTCGGGCGAGGATCGCGGAGAACGACCGGGCGATCGTCGCCGGCCTCAACCTCCGCCTGCGGCTCGTCGAGGAGCTCTGGCGGCTGAAGGAGGCGCAGGGGGCCGCGAGGCTCGATCCCGACCGCGAAGCTGCGGCTGCGCGAGGCGCTCGCGGCCGCGAACGAGGGACCGCTCTCCCCCGAGGGGCTCGACCACTTCGTCGGCGAGCTCCTCGCGCTGACGAAGCAGGAGCTCGGGGAGGGCTAGCCCGGCGGCTCGTCCTCGCCGGTCGCGAACTCGTCCGGCGAGACGGTGTCGAGGAACTGGCGGAACTCGTCCATGTCGACCTCGCCCAGGCTCACGCGGTGCGCGTAGTTGAGGTCGGGCTCCTCCCCCTCGAACTCGACGCCGGACTCCTCGACCACCTCGTCCTCGGCGTAGATCTTCGCCTCGGCGCGCAGTGCGATCGCGATCGCGTCCGACGTGCGGGAGTCGATCTCGATCTCCGTCCCGTTGCGGACGAGTGTGATCCGCGCGTAGAACGTGCTGTCCCGGAGCTCCGTGACCGTGACCCGCTCGACCTCCGCGTCGAGGGAGTCGATGATCGCGCACGCGAGGTCGTGAGTGAGCGGCCGCGGCGGCTCCTGGCCCTGGAGGCGCATGAGGATCGCCGCCGCCTCCGCGTGCCCGATCCAGATCGGCAGGTACGTGCGGCCCTCGGCGGTTCGCAGGAGCACGATCGGCTGCTTGCCGACGAGGTCGAAGCTCACGCCGTAGACCGTCATCTCCTGCATGACCCGATTCTCAGTGTAGACGTGCGGAATCCGCCAACGGAGGGAAGCCCGGACGGACGCCCGAGGGCGCGGCGAAGGTGGCCCCGAAGGCGGCTGGGGCGGCGGCGTGCCAGGCACGTAGCCACGTCCGGCGGGGACGCGGCCCCTCGGGAGAGGCGTTGCGACCGATGCACGGCACGATGCGGGCTCGCGAAACCACGGGGTCGTTGCGAGGCGCGAAACGGTGCCAGGCACGTAGCCACGTCCCGCGGGGACAGGGCCTGTTGAGCCACGGCAGCGCGTTGATCGCAATGGCGCTTCGCTACACTCGGCACCCGCGGGGGCGATTAGCTCAGTCGGTTAGAGCGCCGCTCTGATAAGGCGGAGGTCCCTGGTTCGAATCCAGGATCGCCCATGCTCGTGCGCGAGACGGAAATCTGCCGAGCAGATTTCCGTCGCGCGCAGATCCCCGAAGGCGTCGGCTTGCCGCCGCATACTGCGTCCGGCTCGGCGTCGTTCTCGTCCCCTGTAGATGCGATAGACCGCCGCACGAGGCGCTTCGTTCGGCCTGACCGCCAGGCGCGCCCTCACGCCGACGACTGCTTCGGGGCTACAGCGACTCGAGCGCCTCGACGAGCTCGGCCAGGCGCGTCTCGTCGCCGAAGTGGAGCTCGAGCTTTCCGGCCGCGACGCGGGCGGGGAGCCCCGTGAGGCGCTCCGCCGCTGCGCGGGCACGCTCGGCGAGGGCAGGGTCGACAGGTGTCGCACGGGGCCGGCGGCGGGCGCCGCCGTCCCGGGCGGCGCGCTCGGTCGCCCGACGGTGAGCCCGTCCCGCGCGACACGCCGGGCCAGGCGGATCCGCGCCTCGTCGTCCGAGACCGCGAGCACCGCGCGCGCGTGGCCTTCGGTGAGGTCGCCGCGCGCGAGCATCCAGAGCACCTCCTCGGGCAGCTCGAGCAGGCGCAGCCTGTTGGAGACGCCCGGTTTGGAGCGACCGACGTGCTCCGCGACCTCGCCGAGCGAGAGCTCGAACTCGTCGACGAGCGTCGCGTACGCGCGCGCCTCCTCCACGGGGGAGAGGTTCTCGCGGGCGACGTTCTCGACGAGCGCGAGCAGCAGGGCGTCGCGGTCGTCGGCCTCGCGGACGAGGGCCGGCAGCGTCTCGAGCCCGGCCTCTCGCGCAGCGCGCCAGCGGCGCTCGCCCGGCGACGAGCTCGTAGCCGCCCTCGGGCCTCGGCCGGACGACGATCGGCTGGAGCACGCCCTGGTGGCGCAGCGACGCCGCGAGCCCGGAGGTCGCCTCGGGCTCGAAGCGGCGCCTCGGCTGGCGCGCGTTCGGGTGGATCGCGTCGACGGGGAGGTGGAGCAGGTCGCCGTCCGCCCCCGCGCCTCCGACGAGAACTTCGAGCCCACGGCCCAGGCCGCGCCGGGGAGACGAGGTGTCAGGTGCGCTCGACAAGCTCCATCGCCACCTTCCAGTACGCCTCCGCGCCGGCGGAGCGGCGGTCGTAGGCGATCGCGGGAAGCCCGTGGCTCGGCGCCTCGGCGAGGCGCACCGAGCGGGGCACGGTCGTCGTGAAGACGAGGTCGCGGAAATGGGCCCGGAGCTCGCGCTCGACCTCCTCGGCGAGCCTCGTCCGGCCGTCCACCATCGTCAGCAGGATCCCCGCCACGCCGAGCCGCGGGTTGAGCCTGCGCTTCACGAGGTCGATGGAGCCGAGCAGCTGCGAGAGGCCCTCGAGGGCGTAGTACTCGGCCTGGACGGGGACGAGCACGCGGTCCGCCGCGGCGAGCGCGTTCACCGTCAGCGGGCCGAACGAGGGAGGGCAGTCGAGGAACACGAACCGGTACGGCTCGGTCGCCTCGTCCGCGAGCGCGTCGGCGAGGTAGCGCTCGCCTCCCTCGAGCGCCGAGAGGTGAACGGTCGCCGCGGCCAGCTCGGCCTTCGCGGGGACGAGGTCGAGGTTCGCGAGCGAGCTTCGCGTCGCGAGCTCCGCCAGCGGGACGCCGTCCAGGAGGTCGACCGTCGAGTGGCCGTTCGCGCGGATGCCGAGCCCGGACGTCGCGTTCGCCTGGGGGTCGAGGTCGACGATCAGGCAGCGCTCGCCCGCCTCCGCCAGGCAGGCGGCGAGATTGACGGCCGTCGTGGTCTTGCCGACGCCGCCCTTCTGGTTCGCGATCGCGTAGATCCGGGCGGGCACACGGTCACGGTACCCGGGCGCCCGGACGCTCCTCGCGTCGGCGTGGCCGGGTTCGGTGTCAGACACCGCTCGCTGTCAAGCCATTTCAGCGCCAGGTTCCTGCCAATTGCTCCACAGGCGCCGACGCCTTTGGCCATGCGGGATCTCCGCGAGCAAGGTGAGCCGTTAGGCGAGCCGGCCCAGCGGGGGGAGCGAGCCCAGCTCGCCGTCGTTTCTGGCCGTGAAGCTGTGGAGAGATCGTTGACGGAATCGGCACGCGGTCGCCCTTGACGGACTGCGGTGTCTGACACCGCTCGTCCGGACGCACGCGACCGCCCGCGGTAGTGGAGCTCGCCGTGCGCTCAGGCGAGCGGCCGCTTCCGCGCCATGCCCGGGCGGCGGGGGAAGCCCGGCGGCGTGGCGGCCGACCTTGCGAAGCAGCAGAAAGCCCGCGGGCGCCGGCTCGAGGCGCCCGGCGATGCGGTCGGCGACGGCAGCCACGCGGTCCGGCTCGGCCGACGGGCCGACCCAGAGCAGCACGGCGCCGCCCTCCCGCACGAGCGGCAGGCACCACTCGGCCGCGGTCGGCGGGTGGGCGAGGGCCTTCGCGACCGCGACGCCGTACTGCTCGAGGGGCTGCTCCTCGGCGCGTCCCCAGACGACGCGCAGGTTCGGGAGCTCGACGGCCCACCGCTCGAGGACGTCGCACTTGCGGCGCTCCGCCTCGAGGAGCGTCACCGTTCGCTCGGGAAGCGACGCGGCGAGTGGGATCCCCGGCGTCCCGCCGCCCGAGCCGACGTCGACGATCGAGCCCGTCTTCCCGGGCGACGAGAGGGACGCCGCGGAGCGCGTCGTCGAGCAGCACGCGGCGTGCCTCGTCCGGGTCGCGGATCGCGGTCAGCCCGGGCGTCCCGACGACCTCGCGAAGCCAGCGCTCGAGAACAGCGGGCGCGCCCGGCCGAGAGGCGGTCCTCGCCCCGTCAGGCAAAGCCGAGCCCGGCGTGCCGGCCGGGGCAGGAGCGGCACCCGTGCAGGAGGGCTCAGTCCACGGGGCGGCGGGGAGCACGACGACGTACCGGTGCGGCTCCGCCCCCTCGCTCTCCGTCGAGACCTCGGGATCGTCCTTGAGCGCCTCGTGGACGATCCGCCGCTCGACGGAGCTCATCGGCTCGAGCTCCACGCGGATCGCCCGTGGCTGAGGCCTGCTCCGCGCAGCGCCGGGCGAGGGACTCGAGCGTGGCGGCGCGGCGGGCGCGGTAGCCCGAGGCGTCGATCACGATCCGCCGCCGTTCCTCGCCGACGGCCCTGTGGGCGATGGCGTTCGCCAGGTACTGCAGCGCGTCGATCATCTGCCCGTGGCGTCCGATCAGGACACCGAGGTCGGGGCCGGAGACCGTCGCCGTGACCTCGGCGTCGTCCTCCTCGATCCTGACGGAGCCGCTGACACCGAGCGCACCGAGCGACCGCTCGAGGAGTGCGCGGGCGACGGCGGCCTCGCCCTCCTCCTCCGGCTCGGCCTCTCCGTCCACGGGGTCGGGCACGTCGACCTTCGCCAGGACGCGGGCCGGTGCGTAGCCGACGCCGAGCAGCCCGCGCTCGCCTTCGCTGACGACCTGGAAGTCGACCGCCTCTCGGTCGATCCCCGGATAGAGCTGCTCGAGCTCGCGGAGTGCCGACCACTTCGCCTCGCCGACGGTCTCGCCCGTCGCCTCGACGGAGAGCTCGTGGGTCACCGGCGCTTGCCCCCGCCGCTGCGTTTCCGCTTCACCCGGCGGGGCGGGCCGGCGACGACCGGTGCTGCGCCGTCGGTGCCCGCGCCGGCCTTCTGCTTCGGCGGCGGCTCCTCCTTCGGTGGAGTGCGGGAGCTGCGCTTCTGAGCGGCCGACAGGTCCGGTTTCGGCATGAGCTTCCGCGTCACGACTCCCTGCCCGGTCGTCCAGAGGTTCGTCGTCAGCCAGTAGACCATCAACCCGGCCGGGAAGTTGAGGATGAAGGGGATGAACACGATCGGGAGGACGAGGAGCAGGATTCGCTGGGCCTTCTGCATCGACGTCGACATGTAGTACGACGAGGTCAGCTGGCTGATCACGTAGACGACGAGAAGCACCGGGCCCCATCCGTCGATCGTCGGCTCGGTGATGTTCACGAGCCCGAGGAACTCGAGCGACGAGTCCGGGTACTGCGGGAAGATCTCCTCCTCGAAGTCACGCAGGACGTAGAAGAGCGAGATGAAGATCGGGATCTGCAGGACGATCGGCAGGCACGACGCGGCCGGGTTGATCTTGTTCTCCCGGTAGAACTTCATCAGCTCCTCGTTCTGGCGCTGCTTGTCGTGCTTGTAGCGCTGCTGGATCTCCTTCATCTCCGGCGCGTGCGCCTGGAGGTTCTGCATCGAGTGGATCTGGCGCACCGTGATCGGCACGAGCACGAGTCGGACGAGCACGACGAGCGCCACGATCGACCACGCCCAGGTGAGGCCGACGGTCGCGTGGAACCACTCGAGGAGCGAGGTGAGGAGGTCCTCGATCGGCTTGAGCGGGTTGAACGCGCCGATCACGTGCCGATCCTCCCCGCGCCGCGTGGCCGGAAGAGGGCCCGGTCACGCACGTGGTCGACACCGCCGTGGCTCCACGGGTTGCAGCGCAGGAGGCGCCAGCCCGCGACGATCGCGCCCTCGGACGAAGCCGAGCTCCCGGAACGCGTCGAGCGCGTACGCCGAGCAGGTCGGGTGGTACTTGCACGTGCCGGGCGGGGTGAGCAGGCCGAAGCGTCCAGCGCCATCCGTGGACGAGCGCGATGCCGACCCACCTCATGCCTGCACCTTGCCGATCACCTCGCGCACCTGCCCGACGAGCCACTCGTGGTCGCGCGTGGACGCGGCCTCCGCGAGCCCCGGCCGTGCGGCGAGCACGTAGTCCCGGCCCGCCGGGAGCCTCGCCGGCGAGCTCCGACCACACCGCGCGGAGCTGGCGCTTGAGCCGGTTCCGGGCGACGGCGGATCCGACCGCGCGGGGCACCGCGAGCCCGAGCCGCGAGACACCCTCGGGGTCGTCGCCGCGCTCGAACCAGTGCAGCGTCAGCGTGCGGGTCGACACGGACCGTCCCTGTCGGTAGACCGCGTCGAAGTCCCGTGACCTGGAGAGGCGCTGCCTGCGCTCCACACGCGGCTCAGGCGGAGAGGCGCTTCCGCCCCTTGGCGCGGCGGCGCTTGAGGATCGCCTGCCCGCCGCGCGACGACATGCGGGCACGGAAACCGTGCTTTCGCTTGCGGCGGCGGACGTTCGGCTGGTACGTGCGCTTCACGGCGGGAGATGCCCTTCGGTGTGGCGATGCCCGCGCCGGCGGGCGCGGCGGAGCGCGGAGTATAGACGAGCCCCGAGGAGCCGGTTATCCACAATCGAGCGAGCGCGGGACGATTCCGAAACGGCTGCTCACGGGGGTCGGCCGTCGTCCGGATGGACGCCGCCGGAGGTGTTTTCCACAGCTGTGGAGAGTCGTGTGGACGCCGGAAAAATCCCTGCAAAACACGGTCTTTTTTCTTCGCCTACCGTCGGTCGCGGCCGTGCTACGGCCGTTCTCGAGGGTGGTATGCTCGCCCCTTCCTGCGACCTGGAAGGAGCACCGACCCTCGCGTGGCGCACGCCGTCGAGCCTACTGCCGCACAACTCTGGGACGACGCCTGCCGGCGACTCCAGGGCACGCTCAACGAAACGACCTACGCGACGTGGTTCGCCGCGGCGGTACCGCGAGTCGCTCACCGACGACACCTTCGTGGTCGTCCTGCCGAACGACTTCACGCGGAGCTGGATCGAGAGCCATTTCCTCGGCCTGCTGCGCGCAGCCCTGCGCGACGCGATCGGGCGGGACATCCGCGTGGCGCTCAAGGTCGCCGAGCACGACGAGGCCCGGGACGGCAAGCCGGTCGTCGAGGCGCCACGCGCGGTGGGCGAGGCACAGCCCGCCGCGAACCCGAAGTACACCTTCGACAACTTCGTGATCGGGTCGTCGAACCGGTTCGCGCACGCGGCGGCGCTCGCCGTCGCCGAGGCGCCCGCCCAGGCGTACAACCCGCTCTTCATCTACGGCGGCACGGGGCTCGGGAAGACGCACCTCCTGCAGGCGATCGGCGCGTACGTGAGCAACCACGCGAAGGGCCTGACCACGCGGTACGTCACGAGCGAGACGTTCACGAACGACTTCATCAACTCGCTCCGCGACAAGCGGATCGAGGGGTTCAAGCACCGCTACCGCGCCTACGACGTGCTCCTCGTCGACGACATCCAGTTCCTCGAGGGCAAGGAGCGCTTCCAGGAGGAGTTCTTCCACACCTTCAACTCGCTGTACGAGGCGGGCCGCCAGATCGTGATCTCCTCGGACCGCCCGCCGAAGGAGATCGCGACGCTCGAGGAGCGGCTCCGCTCGCGCTTCGAGTGGGGGCTGATCACCGACATCCAGCCGCCCGACCTCGAGACGCGGATCGCGATCCTGCGCAAGAAGGTGACGACCGACAGGATCGCGGTCACCGACCCCGAGGTGCTCACGTTCATCGCCGGCCGTGTCTCCACGAACATCCGCGAGCTGGAAGGGGCGCTCACGCGTGTCGTGGCGTTCTCGTCGCTCACCGGCCTCGAGCTCGACGTCGACCTGGCCGAGCAGGTGCTGCGCGACCTCTTCCCGAACAGCGGCGACCTGCCCGAGGTGACCATCGCGCGCATCCAGGAGGCCGTGTGCGACCGGTTCTCGCTGACGGTGCAGGAGCTCGTGAGCCCGCGCCGCTCGCAGGCGGTCGCCTACCCGAGGCAGGTCGCGATGTACCTCTCCCGCGAGCTCACCGACTCTTCGCTGCCCAAGATCGGCAAGGAGTTCGGCGGCCGCGACCACACCACCGTCCTCCACGCGAACGCGAAGATCACGCGGATGATCTCCGAGGACAGGGCTGTGTACAACCTGGTGCAGGACCTCACCGCAAGGATCAAGCATCGTGGATGAATTGCTCGCGCCGGCGTCGCGCCGCGTGGCGCCTGGGGGTCCGGTGGACAACCACGGTCCCTGGACCCACCGCTCGATCCCGCATGAGAGCTGGGTTTCCCTCCGTCTTCCCCGTCGTCCACACTCCCTATGGACTACGACGAAAGGTTTAGAGAAGAAATGATGGAAACCGACATCGCGGTCGGCTCGGACATCCGTGTCGTCGTCGACCGTGAAGATCTTGCGGGGCGGCTCGCGCTCGTCTCCCGTGCCGCCTCGTCGCGAGGCGCCGTCCAGGTGCTCGGGGGCGTCCTGCTCCGGGCGAGCAACGGCCTCCTGGAGCTCGAGGCCACCGACATGGAGATCTCGCTGCGCACCACGGTGCCGGCCACGGTGGAGGGCGAGGGTGCGATCGTCGTGCCTGCGAAGCTGCTCGGCGACGTCGTCCGGCTTCTGCCGGCCAACGAGGTGACGATCGCGCACCGTGCGGAGGACGGGGTCGCGTCGATCGAGTCGGGCTCGTACTCGGGCCGCATGAACGTGTTCGCCGCCGAGGACTTCCCGCGGCTTCCATCCGTGGACGTGCCGCTCCACGAGATCGAGGCCTCGTCGCTCCTCGACACCGTGCAGCGCGTCTCGCGGGCGGCTTCCCGAGACGAGTCGCGGCCGGTGCTGACCGGGATCCTCGTTCGCTTCGAAGGCTCGAGGCTGACGATGGCGGCGACCGACTCGTACCGCATGGCGGTCAAGGAGACCGAGCTCTCCTCCGCCGGCCCCGAGCTCGAGGCGATCATCCCCGCCCGTGCGCTCGACGAGCTGGGGCGGGTGGCCGCGGGCGCCGAGAAGGTGCAGCTCGGCGTGAACGAGAACCACGTGATCTTCGGCGCGGGCGACGCCTGGCTGACGAGCCGGCGGATCGACGGCCAGTTCCCGAACGTGGCGCAGCTCAAGCCCGAGACGTTCGACGTGGAGCTCGAGCTGAACCGCGCCGAGCTGCTCGAGGCCGTCCGTCGCGCCGGCGTGATGGCCCAGCGGAACACGCCGCTCCGCCTGCGGTTCTCGGAGGGAGAGCTCGTCATCTCCGCGCAGAGCCAGGACGTCGGCGAGACCCGGGAGTCGCTCGCCGTCGGCTACGCGGGTGATCCGCTCGAGATCGGCTTCAACGCCGAGTTCCTGCGCGAAGGGCTCGAGTCGGTGGCCGCGGAGGGCGTGCAGCTGAAGCTGATCAACCCGCTGCGGCCGGGCCTCATCAGCGCCGAGGGTGACGCCTTCTGGTACCTGATCATGCCGATCCGCCTCGCCGGCTAGGCAGGCCGCGAAGAGTGCGACGCGCTGACGCGACGCACTTCTCGCGGGGAGCGCACCCGACAAGAGCAAGCACGACTTGATCGTGAGCCAGGTGTCGCTCCGGGACATCCGCTCGTACTCGCGGCTGGAGCTCGCGCTCGAGCCCGGGCTGGTGCTCGTGACGGGGCCGAACGGGGCCGGCAAGACGAACCTGCTCGAGGCGGTGCACGTGGCGACGCAGGGGATCTCCTTCCGCACGCGCCAGGACACCCAGATCGTTCGCCGGGGCGCCGAGGAGGGCCTGGCGCGTGTGGCCGGCCGCAAGGGCGACGTCGGCGTCGAGACCGAGGTGCGGCTCTCCGCCCGTGACTCGAAGCGGATCCGGCTGAACGGCGCCACGGTCTCGTCTGCCGAGGAGCTTCGCTCCCGTGTGCACACCCTCGTCTTCACGCCGGACCGGCTGGCGGTGGTGAAGGGTGGGCCTGCAGCTCGCCGCGCGTACTTCGACCGCGTCCTCGTCCGCGCGCTGCCCGCGCGGGCCGATCTTCCGACCGCCTACGGAGCCGCGCTCGGACAGCGAAACGCGGCGCTCCGTCGTGTCGCGGCGGGCTCTCCGATCCGACCGCGGTCGAGCCGTGGACGGCCCAGGTCGCCGCTCTCGCCGGGCAGCTCGTGGATGCGCGCGCGCGCGTGCTCTCGCTCCTGTCCCCGACGTTCGAGGAGCGAGCGGCCGAGCTCGGTCTCGAGCAGGCAACACTCGGGTACGACGCCGAGCCTCCGTCGCGCAAGGCTCTCGACGAG
Organism: uncultured Actinomycetes bacterium; assembly: GCA_963722755.1. Lineage (GTDB taxonomy): Bacteria > Actinomycetota > Thermoleophilia > Gaiellales > Gaiellaceae > Gaiella. Next base: position 250,942 of record CAVROJ010000006.1, on the reverse strand, counting down.
CGGCTCTCCCGCGACCTCGAGCGCGGGACGACGAGCCTCGGTCCTCATCTCGACGAGATCCGGATCGCGGCGGGCGATCGTGATCTGCGCACGTTCGGTTCCCAGGGCGAGCAGCGGATCGCGGTCCTGGCGCTGCTCCTGGCGGAGGCCGAGCTGCTCGCGGCCCAGGGCGGGGTGGCGCCGCTGCTCCTGCTCGACGACGCGCTGTCCGAGCTCGACGCCGACCGCCGCAGGCTGCTCAGCGCACGGCTCGGGCTCGCGGGCCAGACCCTGGTCACGGCGACGGGCGCCGAGGCGCTCCCGCTCGCGCCGGCCCAGCTCCTCGCGGTGACCCCGGGGGAGGTGCGGCCCGCCTGATGGAGCGGCTGGACGGCTCGGTTCGAGGGGCGCTCCGCCGGGCGGGCGTTCCGGACGCAGGCGCGCTCGCCGAGGTGACGCGGGCGTGGCCCGAAGCGGTCGGCGAAGGCATCGCGCGGGCCGCCTGGCCGCAGCGCCTCGCGCGGGACGGGACGCTCCACGTGACGACGGTGTCGGCGACGTGGGCGTTCGAGCTCGGGCGCATGGAGGAGGAGGTGCGGGCAAAGCTCCGCGCTGCGATCGGCGACGCCACCCCGCCCGCCCTTCGTTTCGCGCCGGGCCCGGTGCCCTCCCCGGGGCCAGAGGAGCGGCCAGCTCCCGGCGCCTCCGTCGCCGACCGCGACGGAGGAGGCCGAGGCGGCCTCTCTGAGCGCCGCGATCGAGGATCCGGAGCTCCGCGAAGCGGTGCGTCGAGCGGCCGCCGCGAGCCTCGCCGCGGCCCGTGCCGACCGTGGTGTCTGATATACTTCGCGGACGCCGCAAAACCACTGTTTTGCAGGCATTTTCTCGTTCAGGAGGCACGTGACCGAAACCGCCTATACCGGTAAGGACATCACCGTTCTCGAGGGCCTCGAGCCCGTCCGCCTCCGCCCCGGCATGTACATCGGCTCGACCGGTCTTCGCGGCCTCCACCACCTCGTCTACGAGGTCGTCGACAACGCCGTCGACGAGGCGCTCGCGGGGCGTAACGACCGCGTCGACGTCACGATCCACCCGGACGACTCGGTCACGGTGCGCGATGCCGGAGCGCGGCATTCCCGTCGACGTGATGGAGGAGCAGGGTCTCTCCGCCCTGACGGTCGTCCTCACGAAGCTCCACGCCGGCGGCAAGTTCGGCGGGGACGGCTACAAGGTCTCGGGCGGCCTCCACGGCGTCGGCGTCTCAGTCGTCAACGCGCTCTCCGAGTGGCTCGTCGCCGAGGTCCACCGCGACGGGAAGCTGCACCGCCAGGAGTTCGCCCGCGGCGTGGCCCAGGGGGACGTCGAGGTCGTCGGCAAGTCGAAGGAGACCGGCACGACGATCTCGTTCCTGCCCGACCGGGAGGTCTTCGAGGAGACGGAGTTCTCCGCGTCGACGCTGGCCCAGCGGCTGCGGGAGACCGCGTTCCTGACGCGGGGCCTGCGGATCGTGCTGCGCGACGAGCGGCCGGACGGCAAGACCGAGGAGTTCCACTACGAGGGCGGGATCAGCGACTTCGTCGCGCACGTGAACTCCGGCAAGGACCCGGTCCACAAGCACGTCGTGTACTTCGAGGGCGAGAACGACGACGGCCAGGTCGAGGTCGCGATGCAGTGGAACACCTCGTACGTCGAGTCGGTCTTCTCCTTCGCCAACAACATCAACACGACCGAGGGAGGCACGCACCTCTCGGGCTTCCGCGCAGCGCTGACGGGGACGCTCAACCGCTACGCGCGCGACAAGGGGCTGCTCAAGGAGAAGGAGGACAACCTCGAGGGAGAGGACGTCCGCGAGGGGCTCGCCGCCGTCATCTCCGTCAAGCTCCGGAACCCGCAGTTCGAGGGCCAGACGAAGACGAAGCTCGGCAACCCGCCGGTCGAGAGCCTCGTCAAGACGGTCGTCAACCAGAAGCTGGCGGAGTTCCTCGAGGAGCACCCCACCGAGGCGAAGCAGATCATCACGAAGGCCGTGTCGGCCGCGCGGGCACGGCTCGCCGCCCGCAAGGCGCGCGAGCTCACGCGCCGCAAGAGCGCGCTCGAGAACTCGTCGCTCCCGGGCAAGCTCGCCGACTGCTCGCTGAAGGACGCCGACTCGTGCGAGCTGTACATCGTCGAGGGCGACTCGGCCGGCGGGTCCGCGAAGCAGGCTCGCGACCGGACGTACCAGGCGATCCTCCCGCTGCGCGGGAAGATCATCAACAGCGAGAAGAACCGGATCAACAAGGTGCTCTCGAACAACGAGATCCAGGCGATGATCACCGCGATCGGCACCGGGTTCGGCGACGAGTTCGCGATCGAGAACCTCCGCTACGGCCGGATCATCGTGATGACCGACGCCGACGTCGACGGCGCGCACATCCGCACGCTCGTGCTGACGTTCCTCTACCGCACGATGCCCGAGCTGTTCGAGCGCGGGCACGTGTACATCGCGGTGCCGCCGCTCTACAAGGTCAAGCTCGGCAGCCAGGAGCTCTACTTCGAGAAGGACCACCAGCTCGAGGAGCTCCTCGCGCGGGAGCGGATCAAGGACATGACCGTCGTCGACCGGACGGGCAACGAGCTCACGCTCACCGAGGCCCGCTGGAACCGCTTCACGCGCGAGCTCGGGAGACGTCGAGGCCTGGCAGGCCAAGCTCGCCTCCAACCACGGGCACGCGGCGGCATTCGTCGTCGAGCACCGCATCGTCGAGGGCGAGACCGCCGACACGGCGGACCTCGAGAAGCTGGTCGGGGGCTGCCGCAGAACGGCTACGAGCTGAGCATCGCCGAGTCCGTCGAGGAGACCCTGCGCGTCAAGGTGACCGAGACGGAGACGAGCTCCGCGAGCTTCGTCGACGTGCCCGCGGCGCTCTTCGGCGACCCGGCCTACGCCGCGTTGCGGCGCGCCTACGGCAAGACCGCGGAGGTCGTGGGCCTGCCGCCGTACACGCTGACCTACGGGAAGAAGCAGGCGACCGCCGAGACGTTCTCCGAGCTCCGCGCAGCCGCGCTCGAGCTCGCCAAGGAGGGCATGCAGATCAGCCGCTTCAAGGGGCTCGGCGAGATGAACCCGGAGCAGCTCTGGGAGACGACCATGGACCCCGCGAACCGGATGCTGCTCCGCGTCGACGTGGAGGACGCCGCGGCCGCGGACGCCGTGTTCACGATGCTGATGGGCGACGCGGTCGAGCCACGCCGCGAGTTCATCGAGCAGAACGCCAGGGAGGTCCGCTTCCTCGATGTATAGGCGCGGTCGGAACCCATGGTTCCTCCGCGGTGGCCCCTCCTTCTGCGCCAGGCATGGGAGCTGGCGTCTGTCGGGCCTCGCCGGCCGGCAAAGCCGGCCTCCGGCCGCGGCCTCGCGCAACCCGGGTCGACGGCCTCGACCTCAACGGACGCGACGGGTTCCCTGAGCCGGGTGTCTGACGTGATCGAGCCGCTCGGGGCGGGCCGGATCGAGCCCCGCGAGCTCGAGCAGGAGATGCGCTCGAGCTACCTCGACTACGCGATGAGCGTCATCGTCGGGCGCGCGCTGCCCGACGCCCGCGACGGGCTGAAGCCTGTCCACCGGCGCGTCCTCTGGGGGATGCACGAGTCGGGGATGCAGCCGAACCGGCCGTACAAGAAGTCCGCCAACGTCGTCGGCTACGTGATGGGCAACTACCACCCGCACGGCGACACCGCGATCTACGACACCCTCGTGCGGATGGCGCAGCCCTTCTCGCTGCGCTACCCGCTCGTCGACGGGCAGGGCAACTTCGGCTCGCTCGACGACGACCCGCCGGCGGCGATGCGCTACACGGAGTGCCGGCTCACGCGGCTCGCCACCGAGATGCTCCGCGACATCGACATGGACACGGTCGACTTCGGGCCGAACTACGACGAGTCGCGCAAGGTGCCCACCACGCTCCCCTCGCGCTTCCCGAACCTGCTCGTCAACGGCTCGACGGGAATCGCCGTCGGCATGGCGACGAACATCCCGCCGCACCACCTCGGCGAGACCGTCGACGCGGTCGTGAAGCTGATCGACAAGCCCGACGCGAACGTCGAGGAGCTGATGAAGCACGTCAAGGGGCCGGACTTCCCCACGGGCGCGATCGTGGTCGGCCGCAGCGGCATCCGCGACGCCTACCGGACGGGACGCGGCCGGATCGTGATGCGCGCGCGGGCGCACGTGGAGGAGCTGCGCGGCGGCAAGAGCGCGATCGTCGTCACCGAGCTCCCGTACGGGGTCAAGAAGGGCGGCGACTCGGGCGTGATCAAGAAGATCGCCGACCTCGTCAACGACAAGGTCATCACCGAGGTCTCGGACCTCGCCGACCACTCGGACAAGACCGGGATGCGGATCCAGATCGAGCTGAAGCGCGACGCGATCCCGCAGGTCGTCCTCAACAAGCTCTTCAAGCACACGGCCCTCCAGACGACGTTCGGCTACAACGCCGTCGCGCTCGTCGACGGTGTCCCGCGGACGCTGTCGCTCCTCGAGCTCGTCCGCTACTACCTCGACTACCAGCGCGAGATCGTCACGCGCCGCTCGAAGTACGAGCTCCGCCAGGCGGAGAAGCGCGCGCACATCCTGCAGGGCTACCTGATCGCGCTCGACAACCTCGACGCGGTGATCGCCCTGATCCGCGGCTCGGCCGACACGGACGAGGCCCGGAGCGGGCTGATCGAGACGTTCTCCCTCTCCGAGGAGCAGGCGCAGGCGATCCTCGATCTCCGCCTGGCCCGCCTCACCGGGCTCGCGCGCAAGGAGATCGAGGACGAGTTCGCCGACCTCCAGGAGCGCATCGCCGAGCTCCGCGCGATCCTCGGCGACCCGGCGCGGATCGACGCGCTGATCCGCGAGGAGCTGCTCGAGGTCAAGCAGATCTACGGGAAGTCGGACGACCGCCGGACGGAGATCGTCGCGGGCGACGACGCGCTCGAGCTCGAGGACATGATCGCCGAGGAGGACATGGTCATCGCGATCACCCGGTCGGGCTACATCAAGCGGCTGCCCGTCACCACCTACCGCGAGCAGCGCCGCGGCGGGATCGGCGTGATGGGGATGGACATGAAGGACGACGACTACATCGAGCACCTGTTCGTCGCGTCGACGCACGACTACATCCTCTTCTTCACCACCGTCGGCAAGGTCTACCGGCTCAAGGTCCACGAGCTGCCGCTCGGGTCGCGGCAGTCGAAGGGCCGCGCGATCGTCAACCTCCTCCCGGTCCGCCAGGGCGAGCTGATCCGGGCGGTGATCGCGACGCGCGACTTCAAGGAGGCGAAGTACCTCGTCTTCGCGACGAAGAAGGGCGTCGTCAAGAAGACGGAGTTCCTCGAGTACAACACCCCGCTCAAGGCCGACGGGATCATCGCGCTCAGGATGCGCGAGGACGACGAGCTGATCGGCGTGCGGCTCTCGGACGGCGACGACGACATCCTGATGGTCTCGCGCATGGGCCAGGCGGTCCGCTTCTCGGAGAAGGACGTCCGGCCGATGGGTCGCCCGGCCTCGGGCGTCGCCGGGATGAAGCTCCGCGGTGAGGACGAGGTGATCGAGGTCGACATCGCCTCCGACGACGCCGACCTGCTCGTCGTGACCGAGAACGGCTGGGGGAAGCGGACACGCGTCTCCGACTATCCGGTCAAGGGCCGCGGCACGATGGGGGTCAAGACCGCGCAGCTCGTCGAGGGGAAGGGCCGTCTCGCCGGCGCCCGGATCGTCCGGGACGGCTACCAGGTGATGCTCATCTCCGACGGGGGCACCGTGATCCGGACGCCCGTCGACGGCATCAAGCGCTCGGGTCGTGCCACGCAGGGCGTGATCGTGATGCGGCTCCGCGAGGGCGAGCAGGTCTCGAGCCTCGCGCCGGTGGTCGGCGCGGACGAGGACGACACCGACGAGCTCATCGAGCGAGCCCTGGTCACCTCCGCCCAGGACGAGGTCTCCGCGCCCGTCGGCGAGGACATCTCCGCGCCGGACGAGACGGCGTAGCGGCCCCGCGGCCGGGCCGCGCTCGTCAGTCCAGCAGCGCGACGAGGATCACGACGCCGATCACGACGATCGCGAGCACGATCAGGCCCTCGACGAGGTTCTGCACCGCGCTCCTGCCGGTCTCCTCCACCTGCCCGGTCCAGGCGACCCGCCGAAGCCCGCGCAGCACCCCGGCGGCCAGCGGTGCGAGGACGAGCACGACGACGAGGACGCCGACGAGCGTCCGCACCTAGTCCCCCAGGCCGAGGGGCGGCACTACGACTCTTTCGCCTTGTGGATCCCGAGGGTCTCGAGGAACTCGATCGGGATCGGGAAGACGATGGTCGAGTTGTTCGTCGCCCCGATCTCGAGCAGCGTCTGCAGATAGCGGAGCTGCACCGTGATCGGCTGCTGCGCCATCACCGCCGCGGCGTCCTTCAGCCGCTCGGAGGCCTGGTACTCGCCCTCCGCCGAGATGACCTTCGCGCGCCGCTCGCGCTCCGCCTCCGCCTGCCGGGCCATCGCGCGCTGCATGTCGCCCGGGATCTCGACGTCCTTGACCTCGACGATCGAGACCTTGATCCCCCAGGGCGACGTCGCCTCGTCGATGATCGACTGGAGGATCTGGTTGATCTTGTCGCGCTCCGAGAGGAGCTCGTCGAGGACGTGCTGGCCGAGCACCGAGCGGAGCGTCGTCTGCGCGATCTGCGACGTCGCGACCATGTAGTTCTCGACCTGCACGATCGCCGCCTTCGGCTCGACGATCCGGAAGTACGCCACCGCGTTGACGCGCACGGGGACGTTGTCCTTCGTGATCACCTCCTGCGGCGGGACGTTGAGCGTCACGGTGCGCAGGTCGACCTTCTCCATCCGGTCGACCACGGGAATCAGCACGAAGAGGCCCGGCCCCTTCGGCTCGGGGAGCAGCCGGCCGAGCCGGAAGATGACGCCGCGCTCGTACTCGCGCGCGATCTTGACCATCGCGAACAGGAGGACGATCAGCAGGACGACGATGACGACGAGGACGATGAACGCGGTGGACATCAGGCCCTTTCGGTCGGGTGTCGGGATCCTACGACGAGGCTCGAGGTCGTCCTCGACGGCTTCGACCGTGACGTGCTCGCCGGGCACCAGCTGCGCGCCGTCGGCGGAGCGGGCGCGCCAGAGCTCGCCGCGCGACCGTCACCCACCCGTCGCGGCGCACGACGGCCTCGCCCCCGACGAGCGTTCCGACTCCCACCTCCACGGGGTTGCGGCGGGCCCTCACGGCACGACTCAGGGCGAAACCGAGCAACAGCGCAAGCGTGGCCGCGATCGCGATCGCCGTCCAGAGCGATACCTGGTAGGCCTCGCCCGCCGGGTCGAAGAGCATCAGCGCGCCGATCACGAACGTGACTGCGCCGGCGAGCGCGAGCGCGCCGTGGCTCACGACGAAGGCCTCGGCGACGAACAGGCCGGCCGCGACCAGCATCAGGAGCACGCCGGCCGCGGAGACCGGGAGCACCTGCAGGCCGTAGAGCCCGACGAGGAGCGAGATCACGCCCACCGTGCCGGGGAGGACGAGGCCGGGGTTCCAGAGCTCGACGAGGATCCCGACGAGCCCGAGCGAGAGCATCAGCGCGATCACGTTCGGGTCGATCAGCAGGTCGAGTGCCCGTTTCCAGGCGCCCATCTCGACGCGCTCGACCGATGCGCCGGCCGTCTGGAGGACGAGGCCCTTGGGGACGGTCTTGCGGCCGTCGATCTGCTCCAGCAGGGCCGGCACGTTCGGCGCGATGACGTCGACGACGCCGCGCTCGAGCGCCTCGCGCGCGCCGTAGTTCGCCGCGTTGCGCACCATCGCCTCGGCCGCGTCCGCGTTCCGGCCGTGCTCGCGCGCGAGCTCGCGCGATGTACGCCGCCGCGTCGTTGATCACCTTCTTGCGCAGGTCGTCGCCGAGGTCCTCGCCCGTGGCGGAGATAGGTGTCGACGACCCGATGTTCGTCTGCGGCGCCATCGCGAGCACGTCGGCCGCCTGGCCGATCACCGCGCCTGCGGAGTCGGCGCTCGACCCGGGCGGGGCGACGTAGACCACGACCGGGATCTCCAGGGCGAGCATCGTCTTGACGATCTCGCGCATCGAGGAGCCGAGACCGCCGGGCGTGTCCATCTCGATCACGACGGCCGACAGCCCTCCTCCTCGGCGCGGTGCATCTCGTCCTGGAGGAAGTCCTGCGTGACCGGGTTCACGTCGTTGTCGAACTCGACGACCCGGACGCGGTTGACGTCGGCGCCGCGTCGCCGGCAACGCGACGAGAAGCGCGGCGGCGCCCGCCGCGAGAAGGCACCAGAGCGCTCGCACGGGGCGCGCGTCCACGTCGATTCGACTGTAGCAACGGGCGTACGGCGCCTATTCGTGCCGCGACGCGGCGTAAGCATTCCGTGAGGGAGGGTCGCGCGGGCTTGCCGGAGAAGGCGTGCTGCGTCACGCTGGTCAACACCCCATGGCCCCCCGCCTCCTGATCGCCGCGGCGCTCGCGGCCCTGTTTCCCGCTTCGGCGACGGCGGGCCTCGCCTCGCTCGAGGTCCGCGAGCTGCGCGCTCGACGGCGAGCGGACGCTCAGCGCGACGCGCCCGACGACGCCTTTCGAGCTCGTGGGAGTGCACTGGCGCGGCCCCGGCCGGCTCCAGCCTGAGGGTGCTCGACGCCGGAGGGCGGTGGTCGCCCTGGCGGCCGGTGCGGGAGGACGACGGGGACGCGCCCGACCCCGCCAGCGGCGAGTCTCGTGCACACGAGCGGCTGGCGCCTGTCGGCTCCCGTCTGGGTCGGTCGCGCCGTAGGGCTCGAGGTGCGCGTCGCCGGTCGCGTCACGCGCGCACGCGCGCTGACGGTGCGAAGCCCGGTGTCGAGGGTGCCGCTGCGGACGACGGCCGCGGCGGGGATGCCGAAGATCGTCCCCCGCAGCGGCTGGCAGGCCGACGAGGCGATCCGCAGGGCGAAGCCGGTCTACGCGGACACGCTGCGCATGGCGCACGTCCACCACACGGCCGGGACGAACACGTACACGCGCCTGCAGGCACCGGCGGTCGTCCGGGCGATCCAGCTCTACCACGTCGAGGGGAACGGCTGGAACGACATCGGCTACAACGCGCTCGTCGACCGCTACGGGACGGTGTACGAGGGGCGGTACGGGGGCATCGACCGGAACGTCGTCGGCGCCCACGCGCGGGGGTTCAACACCGGCTCGTTCGGGATCGCCGTGATGGGGGACTTCCGTACGGCCGACCCGCCGGCCGCGGCCGTCGACGCGCTCGTGAGGACGCTCGCCTGGCGGCTCGACGCCGCGCACGTCGACGCGCTCTCGACGTTCAACGGGATCTCCTCCGGGAACGAGCGCTTCGGCGCGGGGATCCCCGTCTTCCTGCGCGTCGTCTCCGGCCACCGCGACACCGGGCTCACGACGTGCCCCGGCGAGCGGCTCTACGCACAGCTTCCCGCGATCGCGCGGCGGGTGGCGGCGCTGGGGCTGCCGAAGCTCTACTCCCCGTCGGCGACGCCCGAGCACGCCGGGCGGCATCCGGCTCACTGCTCGACTGTCGTCCGCGCTTCCCTGGACGGCGGTCGTGACCGACGGCGCCGGCGTCGAGCTCGGCCGCGGAGAGGGAACCGGCGCCGCGGTCGACTGGACGTGGGCGCCCGGGGACGCCGATCCCGGCGGGCGCGCGCTGGCGGATCGAGTCACCCGGCGCGACGCCCGCCGAGGGAGCTCTCTCCGCCACTGCGACTGCGCTGCGCCTGGCCGAGGCGAAAGCCTTGCCGGCGACGATCTCCCCGAACGGCGACGGCCAGTCGGATACGACCACCGTCTCGTTCACGCTCAGCGCCGACGCGAACGTGACGGTGACGCGTGCTGGACTCCGCCGGAGCGACCGTGGCCGAGCTCGAGCCCCGGCGCTGGCGTCGCGCAGGCCCGCGCACGGTCGTCTTCGACGGGAAGGGGCTCCCGGACGGCGCGTACGTCGTCCGTGTCGCCGCCAACGCGACGGGCGGGCGCGAGGCCACCGTCGACGTCCCCGTCACGGTCACGCGGACGCTGGGCCGTGTCCAGCTGGACACCGAGGCGATGACGCCGAACGGCGACGGCCGCGGCGACACGCTCGGCGATCACGGTGCCGCTGACCGTCCCGGCAACGGTGACCGTGAAGATCCTCCGCGAAGGGCGCTGGGTCGCGACCCCCTTCATCGGCGCCGCCGAGCCCGGCGAGCGCATCGTGACCTGGGACGGCCGGAAGCGGCTCGGCAAGGCACGGGACGGGTCGTACGTCGTCTCCGTCGAGGCGTCGGACGGGCTGGCGACGGCGAAGGCGGAGGTGCCGTTCCTGCTCGACGCGACGGCGCCGACCGTGCGCGTGGTCGTCCGCAGAGCCTCCGCGGGTGTGGGTGTCGGAGGCGGCCACGCTGAGAGTCCGCGTCAACGGCGTGCGCCGCACGATTCGCGCTGCCGGCTCCGGGAACGCACCGGATCCCGCGTATCGAGCGCCTGCGGACGCTCGTCGTCACGGCCAGGGACGCCGCGGGGAACGAGTCCGTGCTCCGGCGCTGACGGCCGGGAGCGGCAGCCGTCGGCAGTACACTCGCCCCGTGAGCCCCCACCCCGCCCTTCGGGCGTGACGAGATCGAGTCGATCCTCCCGCATCGGCCCGCCGTTCCTCCTCATCGACGAGGTGCTCGAGCTCGTGCCCGGGCGAGCGCGTGACGCGCCTCCTATCGCGTCCCCGAGGATGGCTGGTGGTTCGCCGGGCACTTCCCGGAGCGACCGGTGATGCCGGGCGTCCTGATCGTCGAGGCGATGGCCCAGACGGGCGCGGTCGCCGTGCTCGCCGAGGAGGAGAACCGCGGCAGGATCGCGTTCTTCGCCGGGATCGACGACTGCCGGTTCAAGCGGATCGTCTCGCCCGGCGACACGCTCGAGCTCACGTGCGAGATCGACCAGGTGCGCGGCCCGGTCGGTCGCGGCAAGGCGACGGCGCACGTCGGCGACGAGCTCGCCGCCCGCGGCACCCTGACCTTCGCGGTGGAGCGATGAAGGGGATCTCGAGCGGTATCCCGTGCCGTGATCTCCGAGGCCGGAGGCCGGCTTTGCCGGCCGGGGGGCCGGATCCGATGTTCTGTGCTCGACGGAGGAAGGAGGGAGCTCGTGGGGGAACCCTGGGCTCCCTCACGTCGAATGATCGGCTCCGCCAACGGCGCGCGGATCGGGATCACGGGCCTCGGCGTCCACGTGCCCGAGAGGGTCGTCACGAACGACGAGCTCGCGCGTCACGTCGACACGACCGACGAGTGGATCATGGAGCGGACGGGGATCAGGGAGCGCCGCATGGCGGCCGACGACGAGGCGCTCACCGACATCGCGCTGCCCGCTGCCCGCGCCGCCCTCGCCGACGCCGGCGTGGAGGCCGGCGAGATCGACCTCCTGATCAGCGCCACCGTCACGCCCGACATGATGTTCCCCACGAGCTCGGCGCTGATGGCCGACACGCTCGGCGCGCCGAACGCGGCCGCCTACGACCTCCTCGCCGGGTGCACCGGCTTCGTCTACGCGATCGTGCAGGCGTACGGGATGCTTGCGTCCGGGCTCTCCCGGCGCGCGCTCGTCGTCGGGGGCGACGTGCTCTCCAGCATCCTCGACTGGGAGGACCGCTCGACGCTCGTCCTCTTCGGCGACGGCGCGGGCGCGGTCGTCATGGAGCCGGTCGAGCGGGGCGGCTTCCTCGCCTTCGAGCTGGGCGCCGACGGCGGAGGAGGCGTCCACCTCCAGCTCCCGGGCAGCGGCTCGAGGAAGTTCGAGCATCCCGAGTCGATGCTGAAGATGAACGGCCGCGAGGTGTACAAGTTCGCGACGCGGGTATTGGTCTCGTCGGCAGAGGCGGTTCTCGCCGAAGGCGGAAGGACGATCGACGAGGTCGACGTGTACGTCCCGCACCAGGCGAACAAGCGGATCATCGACCATGCCGTCGGTAAGCTCGGCGTCCCCCATGAGCGAACGGTGGTGAACGTGGACAGGTTCGGCAACACGTCGTCCGGATCGATCCCTCTCGCCCTCGCGGACGCGCGGGCCGACGGACGGCTGCGCGACGGTGCACTGGTCCTGATGACCGGCATGGGGGCTGGGTTGACGTGGGGCTCCGCGCTCCTCGAGTGGACTGCCTCCGCCGCCTCCGGCGGTCGAGGCTAGAAGAGCTGGTTGCTGCTGACAGAAGGGATCAACATGACGTGCAGCGTGTCGACACAACCCAGGTCTTCCAGCCCGGATCCCGAAGGGAGCCGGGCATGACGAAGGTCGCGTTCTGCTTCCCGGGCCAGGGCTCGCTCGAGGTCGGGATGGGACGGGAGATCGCCGAAGCAGTGCCCGAGGCGATGGAGGTCTACCGGCTCGGGTCGGAGGTGACGGGCATGGACCTCGCGCACCTCTGCTTCGAGGGCCCGCTCGAGGAGCTCGTCGAGACGGAGGTGCAGCAGCCGACGCTGGTCACGACGAGCCTGGCGATCCTGGCCGCGGTGCGCGGGGCGGGGATCCGGCCCGACGTCGTCGTCGGCCATTCCGTGGGCGAGTTCGCCGCGCTCGCGTCCGTCGGCGCGATGTCGGACGGTGACGCGATCGCCCTCGTGCGCGAGCGTGGGCTCGCGATGGCCGAGGCCGCCCGCCAGCGCCCCGGCGCGATGGCCGCGATCCTCGGGCTGGAGGATCAGCTCGTCGAGACTCTCTGCCGGAAGATCCTCGGGGTCTGGCCGGCCAACTACAACTGCCCCGGGCAGATCGTCGTCTCGGGGGAGAACGACGCGGTCGAGGAGTGCTGCGCCGAGGCCGAGAGCCTCGGCGCGCGACGAGCGATCCGGCTGAAGGTGTCGGGTGCGTTCCACAGCCCGCTCGTCGCGCGCGCAGCCGACCGGCTCAAGCCCGCGATCGACCGGGTCCGCGTTCACCGACCCCGTCACGCCGTTCATGTCGACGGTGACCGCGAAGATCGAGCCGGCCCAGCGGCTCGGCTCGCTGCTCGTCGACCAGCTCACCGCGCCCGTCCGCTTCACGCAGGCGGCCGGCGAGCTCGTCCGCGGAGGCGTCACGACCTTCGTCGAGATCGGCCCCGGCAACGTCCTCTCCGGCCTCGTCAAGCGCATCGACCGCAGCGTGCGGACGATCTCGGTCAACGACCTCGCGAGCCTCGAGAAGGCCAGGGAGACGCTGACCGCGTCGTGACGACGTTCGCCTCGCTCGAGGGGAAGGTCGCCCTCGTCACCGGGGGCTCACGGGGTATCGGGCGCGCGATCGCGCTCGAGCTCGGCCGCGCGGGCGCCGACGTGGTCGTCGGGTACCGCACGGGCCGCGAGGAGGCGGAGGCCGTCGCCGCGGAGGTCGGCGGCAGGGCCGTCGAGGCCGACGTGTCCGACCCCGGATCGGCCCAGGCGCTCGTCGAGTCCGCCGGCGAGCTCGACGTCCTCGTGAACAACGCCGGCCTGACCCGCGACGGCCTTCTCGTGCGGATGAGCGACGAGGACTGGCGGTCGGTGATCGACACGAACCTCTCGTCGGTCTTCTACACCTGCCGCGCGGCCGCCCGGGGGATGATGCGCAAGCGCGCGGGAGCGATCGTGAACATCTCCTCGATCGTCGGCGTGCACGGGAACTGGGGCCAGACGAACTACGCGGCGTCGAAGGCGGGGATCATCGGGTTCACGAAGTCCCTCGCACGGGAGCTCGGCAGCCGCAACGTCCGCGCGAACGTCGTCGCGCCCGGCTACGTCAACACGCAGCTGACCGACGTCCTGCCCGACGAGGCGAAGGAGACGATGCTGACGGCGACGCCGCTCGGCCGGCTCGGCGACCCCGAGGACGTCGCCGGCTCGGTGCGGTTCCTCTGCTCCGACGAGGCCCGTTCGTGACGGGGGTCGTGCTCCACGTCGACGGCGGGCTCGGGATGTAGCGTGGCGGCCGGCGAGCAGCAACGGCAGGCGCCGCGTCGTCGTGACGGGCCTCGGGATGGTGAGCCCGCTCGGGAACACCGTCGAGGACAGCTGGTCGGCGCTGATCGCGGGCGAGTCGGGCGCCGCGAAGATCACGCAGTTCGACACGACCGGGTTCCCGGTCGACTTCGCCTGCGAGGTGAAGGACCTCGACGTCACGGACTACGTCGACTACAAGGCATCGCGGCGGATGGACCGCTTCACGCACCTCGCGCTGGCCGCGGCGCGCCAGGCGGAGACGGACGCGGGTCTCGACATCGCCGCGGACGCCGAGCGGATCGGCGCCGCGGTCGCGACGGGCATCGGCGGGCTGAAGTCGTTCGAGGCGTGCATCCAGGTGCTCGACGAGCGTGGGCCCGACCGGGTCAACCCGTTCTCGATCGTCCAGATCATCCCGAACCTCGCCGCGGGCTGGGTCTCGATGGAGCTCGGCACGAAGGGCCCGCTGCTCTCGGAGTGCACCGCGTGCGCTGCGTCGAACATGGCGATCGGCGACGGTCTCGACGCGATCCGGCTGGGCCGAGCCGACGTCATGCTCTGCGGCGGCACCGAGGCTCCCGTCTCGCGCGTCGGGATCGCGGGATTCGGCGCGATGCGGGCGATCTCGCGCCGGAACGGCGACCCGAAGCGCGCCTCGCGGCCGTTCGACCTCGAGCGGGACGGGTTCGTGATGGGCGAGGCGGCGGCGATGATCGTCCTCGAGGAGCTCGAGCGCGCGCAGGCGCGCGGCGCGAAGATCTACGCGGAGCTGCTCGGCTACGGGGTCTCCTCCGACGCGACGCACGTCTCCGACCCGGACCCGACGGGCGACAGCCCCGCGCGCGCGCTGGAGATGGCGTTCACGGACGCCGGGATCACGCCGGACGACGTCGGCTACGTGAACGCGCACGGGACGTCGACGCCCGATCGGGGACAGCGCGGAGACCCGCGTGATCAAGCTCGCGCTCGGCGAGGAGAAGGCCATCCGCGACACCCGTCTCCTCGACGAAGGGCGCGACCGGGCACTGCCTGGGAGCGGCGGGCGCGGTCGAGGCGTCGTTCACGATCCTGGCGCTGGAGCGGGGCGTCCTGCCGCCGACCATCAACCAGGAGGTCGCCGGACCCGGAGTGCGACCTCGACTACGTCCCGAACGAGGCGCGGCAGGAGCAGGTCGAGATCGGCGTCTCCAACTCGTTCGGGTTCGGCGGGCACAACGCCTGCGTCGTCTTCCGGCGCTGGACGGGCTGACCGGCCCACGCCGAGCGCACCCCGGAGGGGCGACGGCACGCGTCGCGAGGAGATCGGTGTCAGACACCGTTTTCCGTCAAGACCAAACCGTGTCGATTCAGCACCAGTTCGTCCACAGGGCGCGATCCTCGTAGCCACGCCGAACGGGGCGCCGAGAGCCCGAGGGTTCGGCCTGATCGAACACGGCCCGCGCGGCCGTCTTGACAGCGACCGGTGTCTGACACGGACAGTCGCCCCTACGGCAGCCGGAGCTCGAGGAGCACGGTGTCGTGCCATACGCCGTCGCGCTGCGCGATCCGCTCCCGCCGCCCGACGACGCGGAAGCCGACCGACTCGTGCAGCGCGAGGCTCGGCGCGTTCCCGGCGATGATCGACGTCTGGATCGTCCAGATCCCGTGGTCCGGAGCCTCCGCGACGAGCCGCTCGAGCAGTGCCCTGCCGACGCCCAGGCCGCGCGCACGCCGCGTCGACGTACACGGAGTGCTCGACGACGCCGCGGTAGCAGTCGCGCGACGACACGGGCGAGGCCGCGAGCCACCCGACGACCGCGCCTTCCGCCTCGGCGACGAGCCGCGGCGCCCGGAGGTGGCCCGCGTCCCACACCGACCAGGAAGGCACGTCGACCTCGAACGAGGCGACTCCGGTGGCGAGCCCCTCGGCGTAGATCCGGGCGACGTCGGGCCAGTCGTCGCGGGTGAGAGGGCGGATCGTCGAGCCGCGGCACCTCCGCACGGTACGACAGACGCGACGAGGCGTCGTACGGATTGCCCGCACCACCCCCGCCGCGGCGCGTTCGTAGGCTGCGCGGCATGCGCGTCGTGCGCCCCACACCCGACGCGGTTCGACGAGACGCTCGCGCTTCTCCGCGCCGCGGACGTCGCCGTCTACGGCGACTCCGACTGGACCGCGGACGAGCTCCGCGAGGAGTGGGACGGGCTCGACCTCGACCGCGACGCGTGGCTCGTCGAGCTCGACGGGCGGATCGCGGGCGTCGCGCATCTGCTCGACCGCAAGGGCGGGCCGGTTCATCGGCGACGGCTACGTCCACCCCGAGCTCACCGGCCGAGGCGTGGGCGGACCGCGTGCTCGGCCTCCTCGAGGAGCGCGTGCTCGAGCTCCAGGCCCGAGCTGGCCCGACGGACGAGCGGATCGTGCTCGAGGCGGCGCACCTCGTCGGCGACGAGCGGGCGCCCATGCTGTTCGCGGGGCGGGGCTTCGAGCGCGTGCGAAGCTTCTTCCGCATGGTGGTCGACGTCACGGCCGAGCAGCCGCAGCCGGAGTGGCCGGACGGGCATCGAGCTCCGCCCGCTCGATCCCGATCGGCGACGGGCCGCTGCTCTACGACGCCGAGCTCGAGGCCTTCGCGGACGAGTGGGACTACGTTCCGCTCGTCGTACGACGAGTGGCGCGAGCGGGTCTTCGGCCGGTCGCGGCTTCGATCCGTCGCTCGTACCGGTCGTCTGGGCGGGGGACGAGGTCGTCGCGTTCTCGCGGAACTACCCCAAGCGAAACGGCGACTGGGGCTTCATCGGCACCCTCGGCGTCCGGCCCGCCTGGCGCAGGCGGGGGCTCGGGCTCGCGCTCCTCCACGAGTCCTTCCGTCGGTTCCGCGAGACAGGGGAGACGACGGTCGCGCTCGGCGTCGACGTCGAGAACCCGACGGGAGCGACGCGGCTCTACGAGCGCGCCGGGATGCGCGTCCTCTGGCAGGCGGACGTCTGGCAGAAGGAGCTTCGTGCGCGTGACTGAGCTCACGCTGCGCGCGCCGGTGCCGGCGGACGCCGCCGAGATCGCCGACGTCCTGAACGTGCATGCCGCCTCGACCGGCCGCCCCGCCGACGAGACGGCCGAGGGAGTCGCGCGGTGGTTCGCGCTCGAGGACCTCGATCCGGCCAACGACATGTTCCTCGCCGTCGAGGACGGGAGGATCGTCGGGTACGCCGACGTGAGCGCGCCCGGCGACGACGCCGGGGTCGTCTACGTCGACCTCCGCGCCCTCCCCGGCCGTCCGCGCGTGATCGAGCGGCTCCTGGGGGAGGTCGAGCGCCGTGCGCGCGAGCTCGGCGAGGCGCGGCGCTCGCCTTCGGGCGCCGGCCAGCGAGGCGTGACGAGGAGTACCGGGCGGTGCTCTCGCGGCGCGGCTTCCGCGTCGTCCGGAGCTCGTTCACGATGGAGATCGACCTCGCGGAGCCCGGCCAGGAGCCCGTCTGGCCGGCCGGGCTCGCGTCACGGGCGGTTCGAGCCGGGCGAGGAGCGGGCCGTCTACGACGCGTACGTCGAGGCATTCGCCGATCACTGGGGCTTCGTGCCGGAGAGCTTCGCCGACTGGCGCACCTGGAACCTCGGTGCGAGCGACGACACGTCCCTGTGGCGGCTCGTCGAGGACGACGGGGAGATCGCGGCGCTCTGCGTGAGCAGGCCGTCGCGCGGCGAGGACGAGGCGCTCGGATGGGTGAGCATCCTGGCGGTGCGCCGGCCCTGGCGGCGGCGGGGTCTTGCCCGCGCGCTCCTGCTCGAGAGCTTCGGGCTCTTCCGCTCGATCGGGCGCCGACGCGTCGGTCTGGGGGTCGATGCCGAGAACACCACCGGGGCGCTCGCGCTCTACGAAGGCGTCGGCATGCGGGTCACGAGCCGCTCGGATACCTGGGAGCGGATGCTGTGAGCACGCTCCGCGCCCGCTGCCCGCACTGCCGGACGCTGACGGCGGTCGCCTTCGAGGACGCCTACGAGTGTCATACCTGCGGGGCCGCTTTCGCCGCGGGTCTCGTGCGGGTGCCGCGCGCCTGGGGGGTCGGCGGCGCGGCGATGGAGGAAGCCGCGCACGCCTGGCTGCCCTACCCCGAGGCGCTCGTCGTCGAGCGGGACACGTTGGAGGAGCAGTCCGCGGCGATCGCGGCGGGCCTGCCGAAGCGCCCGTTCGTCCTCGGAGGGTGCTGCTGCGCGCACATCGGGGCGATCCGCGGGCTCGCGGCGCGTCACGACCGGCTCGCCGTCGTGTGGCTCGACGCGCACGGCGACCTGAACACGCCCGCGACGTCGCCGTCGGGGAACCTCTGGGGCATGCCGCTGCGGATGGCGATCGACGAGGGAAGCGTCGCTCCCTCGGACGTCGCTCTGGTCGGCGCCCGAGACCTCGACACGCCCGAGGAGGAGTACGTCGCCCGGGCAAGGCATCGACGACGATCTCGCCCGCGCGCTCGGCGGCGCGACTGCCGTCTACGTCGCGCTCGACGTCGACGTCCTCGAGCCGGGCGAGGTGCCGAGCTTCATGCCCGTGGCGGGCGGCCCCGACGCCCGGGAGGTCGTGCGCGCTGATCCGGGAGGTCGCAGGACGGGCGCACGTGGCGGGGCTCGGCATCACCGGGCTCGTGCCGGGCGCCGAGCCGGAGACGCTCACGCGGTTCGCGGTCGCGGCGGGGCTCTGAGCCGCGCGCTCTAAGATGCCCGGCATGTCCGCGCCGGGTCATATCGACGTCTCCATCGAGCACAAGCGCGCGGACCCCGGCGGGCGCGACGAGCGGCACTCATCCGAACACCTGCCCGGGCTGCGGCTCGCACTATCGCGACGACGAGCTCAGTCGAGCATCTGCGGGTCTGCCCGCAGTGCGGCCATCACTTCCCGGTGCGGGCTCCCGCGCGGGTCGCGCAGCTCTCCGACCCGGGCTCGTTCGAGGAGGAGGACGGCGAGCTGCGCTCGGCGGACCCGCTCGACTTCTTCGACCTCAGGCCGTACGTCGAGCGTCTCGCCGAGGCGGAGTCGGGGACCGGGCTCGGCGACGCGATCCTCACCGGCCGCGCCGCGATCGACGGCCACGCGTGCCGGATCGCCGCGATGGACTTCTCGTTCATGGGCGGCTCGATGGGAAGCGTCGTGGGCGAGCGGTTCGCCCGCGCGTGCGAGCGAGCGGCGGAGGATCGCGGCGTCCTCGTCTCGGTCTCCGCCTCGGGCGGCGCGCGCATGCAGGAGGGCATCCTCGCGCTCATGCAGCTCCCCAAGACCGTGGCTGCGGTCGGCGAGCTCCACGACTCGGGCGGTGCCCTGATCTCGGTGCTCGCCCACCCGACGACGGGCGGCGTCACCGCCAGCTTCGCGAGCCTCGGCGACGTGATCCTCGCGGAGCCGGGCGCGCTGACGTCGTTCGCCGGCCCGCGCGTGGTCGCCCAGACCACCCGGGAGAAGCTTCCCGACGACTTCGGCCTCGCCGAGTCGAACCTCCGCTTCGGGCACGTCGACGCGGTCGTGCCGCGCGCAGAGCTTCGCCCCACGCTCGCGCGGCTGCTGCGCCTCTTCGGAGCGAAGCCGTGACCCAGGAAGCCGAGCTCGGCCTGCGGGACCGCCTCGCGCAGCTGTCCGGCGTGAAGCTCCTGCGCGGCACGAGGCTCTCGGCGGAGCTCGAGCGCCTGCAGCGGCAGCTCGAGCGGCTGCGCGAGGACACCTCGGACGAGGAGATCTGGCGGTCGGTCGAGCTCGCCCGTCACGAGAAGCGCCCCTACACCCTCGACTACGTCGAGCGGATGCTCGACGACTGGTTCGAGCTGCACGGCGACCGGGGGCGGATGGACGATCGGGCGATCGTCGCCGGCCTCGGCTCGCTCGGCGGCCGCACGATCGCCGTCATCGGCCACCAGAAGGGCCGCGACATCAAGGAGCGGGGCTTCCGGAACTTCGGCATGGCGTACCCCGAGGGCTACCGCAAGGCGATGCGCACGATGGAGCTCGCCGACCGTCACGGGTTCCCGCTCGTCACGCTCGTCGACACCCCCGGCGCGTATCCGGGCATCGCCGCCGAGCAGCACGGGCAGGGCGGCGCGATCGCGCGGTCGCAGGCGGCGATGCTGCGGCTCTCCGTGCCGACGGTCGTCCGTCGTGATCGGCGAGGGCGGCTCGGGCGGCGCGATCGCGATCGCCGTCGCCGACCGCGTGCTGATGCAGGAGAACGCGATCTACTCGGTGATCTCCCCCGAGGGGTGCGCGTCGATCCTCTGGCGTGACGCCGCCCAGGCGAAGAAGGCCGCCTCGGCGTTCAAGCCGGACGCGGCGCACTGCCTCGAGCTGGGCGTGATCGACGGGATCGTCCCCGAGCCCGAGGGCGGCGCCCAGGTCGATCACGACGCGGCCGCGGCGCTGCTCCGCGAGGCCGTGATCGCCCATCTCGACGAGCTGGCCGACATCCCCGCAGACGAGCTCCGGCGGGCGCGCCGGGCCAAGTTCCGCTCGATGGGCGTGCTCGCGCACGTCTGACCGCCCCGGAACGGCTCTCCACACTATCCACAGGCTTATCCCCGGCTGGGAAATCGCGAGTTTCCAGGGCTTTCTCCGAAGCTGTAGGGACGAGGTTAAGACCTGGTGACCGGGGCCGGGTTGTGGATTACCGCGGTCCTGGGATCATCGGGGCGTGACGAGCCTCGACGACTACCGTCGCAAGCGCGACCGCCGCGCGGACGCCGGAGCCGTTCGGCGGCGCGGCGGCGGGCGATGCGCCGATCTTCGTGATCCAGCGGCACGACGCGAGGCGCCTCCACTACGACCTCCGGCTCGAGCGGGACGGGGCGCTCGCGAGCTGGGCCGTGCCGAAGGGGCTGCCGTTCGAGCCCGGGGAGCGTCATCTGGCGGTGCACGTCGAGGACCACCCGCTCGACTACGCGTCGTTCGAGGGCGTCATCCCCGCCGGGCGAGTACGGCGCGGGGACGGTCGAGATCTGGGACCGGCGGGACGTACGAGCTCCTCGAGCAGAAGCGGAACGGCGGCCTCACGTTCCGCCTCAACGGCGAGCGCGCCGACGGGGTCTGGACGCTCGTCCCGGCGCGGCTCGACGGCGACGAGCGCAACTGGCTGCTCCTCCGAAAGGACGGCGAGCGCGGTGCGCACGCCGAGCTCCGCCCGCAGCTGGCGACGTTGGCGGAGACGCTCCCGAAGGGGAGCGGCTGGCTCTACGAGCCGAAGTGGGACGGGTACCGCGCGCTCGTCACCGTGCGCGGTGGCGAGGCGACCCTGACCAGCCGGAACGGCACCGACCTCACGGAGCGCTTCCGGGACGTCGCGCGCGCGGTCGTGCACGCGGTGCGGTCGCCCTCCGCGGTGATCGACGGCGAGGTGTGCGCCCTGGACGAGTCGGGCGCGACGCGGTTCGAGGCGCTCCAGTCGGGATCCGGGCGGCTCGTCCTGATCGCCTTCGACCTGCTCGAGCTCGACGAGGAGCCGGTCTACGATCGGCCGCTCGAGGAGCGACGGAGGCTGCTCGAGGAGCTGCTCGACCCATCGGTCGAGGCGGTGCGGCTCTCACCCGCCTTCGAGGACGGCGATGCGCTCCTCGAGGTCGCGCGGGAGCAGGGGCTCGAGGGCGTCGTCGCGAAGCGCGCGGACGCGCCCGTACCGGCCCGGGCCGGCGGACGCCGGAATGGCAGAAGGTCAAGCTTCGGCTGCAGGACGACCTGCCGATCGTCGGGCTACACGCGCGGGACGGGGAAGCGGGGCAAGCTCGGCGCGCTCGTGCTCGCGCGTCGCGAGCCCGACGGCCTCCACTGGGCGGGGAACGTCGGCTCGGGGATCGGGGACGGCGACGTCGACAGGCTGCTCGAGGCGCTCCGGCCGCTCGAGCGCCCGACGAGCCCGCTCGTGGACACCCCGCGGATGCCGCGCGTCCGCGCCTCGGACGTGACCTGGGTCGAGCCGGTGCTGGCGGCCGAGGTGGCCTTCGCCGAGCGGACCCGCGAGGGACGGCTGCGAGCTCCGGTGTTCCTGGGGTTACGCGACGACGTCCCGGTGGAACGCCCTGCCATGGCCACGAAGATCGAGCGCGGTCGCCGGACGCTCGGGCTGACGAACCTCGACAAGCCGTTCTGGCCGGAGGAGGGGATCACCAAGGGCGAGCTGCTCGCGTACTACCGCGACGTCGCCGAGGTGCTCGTTCCCCACCTGCGCCGAAGGCCGTTCACGATGAAGCGCTACCCCGACGGCTGGCAGGGGAAGAGCTTCTTCCAGAAGCAGGCGCCGTACGCACATGCCCGACTGGATCGAGACTGCGCCGTTCCCGGCATCCACCCGCGAGGGCGAGCAGCGCCTGATCGACTACGCGCTCGTCGACGACGACCTCGCCCTCCTGTGGATGGTGAACATGGGCTGCATCGACATGCACGCGTGGGCGTCGCGCGTCGACAAGCCGGACCGTCCGGACTGGGTCATGTTCGATCTCGACCCGTCCGAGGGGGCGACCTTCGAGGACGTGATCGAGGTGGCGCTGCTCGTGCGCGACACGCTCGACGTGCTCGAGCTCGAGTCGCGTCCCCAAGACCAGCGGCTCGCGCGGGATCCACGTGCTCGTCCCCATCACCCGGCGGCACGGGTTCGACGCCGTGCGCGAGTTCGCCGGGATCGTCGCCGGCGCTCTCGCCCGCGCGCACCCGGGGCTCGTGACCACCGAGTGGACGAAGGCCAAGCGGAAGGGCGTCCTCGTCGACGCGAACCAGAACGGACCGGGGAAGACGACCGCATCGGTGTACTCCGTGCGACCGCGAGCCGGTGCGCCGGTGTCGACGCCCCTTCGCTGGGAGGAGGTCCGCTCGGGCCTCGACCCGGCGGCGTTCACGATGGACGCGGTGCTCGAGCGCGTGGCGCGCGAGGGGGATCTCTTTGCACGCGTGCTCGAGGGCGGTCAGTCGCTCGGCACCGCGATGCGGTCGCTTCGCTGAGCCCCGACTACGGCCCGAGCTCGTGCGGGCGTCCGAGCGCCGACAGCTCCACGATGTCGCGCCGGAAGAACAGCGCCACGGTCCAGTCGGTCGACGACCCGCATCTTGCGGCGGAAGGTCGGCAGCGCGTACAGGTGGTACGTCCGCGCGACGAACCAGCCGAGGAACCCCCGGAGACGTAGCCCGGGCAGCTCGGCGATCCCGCGGTAGCGTCCCAGCGTGGCGACCTGGCCGAGCATCCGATAGCCGTACGGCCGCGGCGGCCCCTTCAGGTTCTTCGCGAGCCGGCGCGCCTGCCGGAGAGCGTGCTGGCAGGTCGGGGGATCGAACCGGTCCGGCGTCCGGGTGTTCGGCACGGCCGCGCAGTCCCCGAGCGCCCACACGTCGCTCGTGCCCGTCACCTGCAGCGTTGGGTCGACCGTGACCCGGCCGTGCTCGTCGAGCGGGAGGCCGAAGTCGGAGAGGTCGGGGCTCGGGCGCACGCCCGCGGCCCAGACGAGCGTCCTCGCAGGAACCCTCGTCCCGTCGGAGAGGACCGCCTCGCCGGCTGTCGAACGACTCGAGCGTCGTGCTCACCCGGATCTCGACCCCTCGCTTCTCCAGGTACCGATGGGTGTACTCGCCCAGCTTGCGCGGGATCTCGGAGAGGATCCTCGGGGCGGCGTCGACCAGCACCCACCGCTGAGGGACTCCGCGCAGCGTCGGATACGAGCGGCGGACGGCCTCGTGGGCGAGGTCGTGCAGCTCGGCGAGCGCCTCGACCCCTGCATATCCGGCCCCGACGAAGACGAACCCGAGGTCGCGCGCCGCTTCCTCCGCGTCGAGCCGGGCGGCGGCGGACTCGAGCGAGCGGAGCAGGTGATTGCGGAGCGCGATCGCGTCGGCGACGTCCTTGAAGCCGCGCCCGTGCTCGGCGAGGCCCGGGCACGGGGAACGTGCGCGTCACGGCGCCGAGCGCGACGACGAGCCGCTCGTAGCCGATCTCGAACGTCCCCCCGAGGGTGTCGGCGACGACCGTGCGCGCGTCCGGGTCGCGACCGAGGACTCGCCCGAGGAGCAGCTCGGCATGCGGGCACATCTGGCGGAGCGGGACGACGACGTGGCGCGGCTCGAGGGTGCCGGCCGCGGCCTCGGGCAGCAGCGGGGTGTAGAGCATGAAGTTGTCGGGGTTGACGATCGTCGCGCCGCTGCTTGCCGAGCAGACGCGCGACGTACGCGCCGGCGAAGCCGCCGCCGACGACGAGCGTCCCTCCGACTGCCTCCCGACGTTCCGGCATCACGTCGTACGATCGCACGGTGGAACGTCAGGTGTCGGTGATCGGGAGCGGGCGCGAGCACGAGGCGGCCGCCGAGGAGGTCGGGCGTCTCCTGGCCGAGCGCCGCTGCACCGTCGTCACCGGCGGCCTCGGAGAGGTGATGGCCGCTGCGCACCGCGGCGCGAAGTCGGCCGGCGGGACGACGCTCGCGATCCTGCCGGGCGAGGTCGCACGCCGACGCGAACCCCTGGGCCGACCACGTCGTCGTCACGGGGATCGGCCACGCACGGAACCTCGCGGTAGCCGCGTCGGGCCATGCGGTCATCGCGGTCGGCGGCAGCTTCGGCACGCTCGCCGAGATCGCCTTCGCCCTGCGTCTCGGGCGCCCGGTGGTCGTGCTCGGGGACGGCCCCGCGGTCGAGGGAGTGCCGCGCGTCCGACCCCGGCCGAGGCCGTCGAGACGCGCGTTCGCGCTCGCTCTAGCGCCTCCGGTCCCTCGGCCGCCTCCACCTCGCGCAGGCGACGCTCGAGGAAGCGGCGCTCGGGCACGTTGTCAGTGAGCGCGAGCGCCTCCCGGTAGCTCGCCGCGGCGTCGTCCGGGCCGGCCCAGCCGACGGAGGAGGTCGGCCCGCGCTGCGGGGAGGTAGCCGTAGCCGTCGAGGCCCTCGATCCCGTCGATCATCGCGAGGCCGGCCTCGACGTCGCCCGTCAGCGCGACGGCGACGGCGCGGTTCAGGCGCACGACCGGCGAGGGGTCGAGGCGCTCCAGGGCCTCGTAGACCGCGGCGATCGTCGCCGGATCGCTCCCCTCCGCATGCCCCGCCGCGATCGCCGCCTGCAGCTGGTAGGGACCGGGCCGGCGCAGGCCTTCGGCGCGTCGCAGGATGCGCAGTCCCTCCTCGATCTCCGCCCGGTCCCAGAGGCAGCGATCCTGGTCGGCGAGGAGGACCAGCTCGCCGTCGGGCCCGACCCGGGCGTCGCGCCGGGAGTCCTGGAGGAGGAGGAGCGCGAGCAGGCCGAAGGCCTCGGGCTCGTCCGGCATCAGCACGCAGAGGAGCTTCGCGAGGCGGATCGCCTCGGCGCAGAGCTCGCGCCGCACGAGCGTGTCGCCGGCGGTCGCGGCGTACCCCTCGTTGAAGACGAGATAGAGCACCCGGAGAACGTCGGGCAGGCGCTCGGGGAGCAGGTGGTCGGGCGGCACGCGGAACGGGATCCCGGTATCCCGGACGCGGCGCTTCGCGCGCACGAGGCGTTGCGCCAGCGTCGGCTCCGGGACGAGGAAGGCGCGTGCGATCTCCGGGGTGGCGAGCCCGCCGACCTCCCGTAGCGTCAGCGCGACACGTGCTTCGACGGCGAGCGCGGGATGGCAGCACGTGAAGAGCAGGGCGAGCCGCTCGTCGGGGATGGAGCTCACGTCGGCGTCCTCCTCGGCGGGGACGTCTCGAGCCGCGCGAGCAGCTCGGCCTTGCGGGCGAACGTGCGCTCGCGCCGGATCCGGTCGATCGCCCCGTTCCGGGCGGTCGCGACGATCCATGCGCCGGGGGAGCCGGGCAGTGCCGTCGCGCGGCCAGCGCTCGAGGGCCTTGGTGAACGCGTCCTGCACCGCGTCCTCGGCGAGCGAGAGGTCGCCGAGGACGCGGGTGAGGATCGCGACCGCACGAGGCCATTCCTCCCGAAACGTGGCCTCGAGCGACGACGTCACCTCTCAACGATAGGCCGGATCTCCAGTGAGCCGTACTCGGCCGCCGGAACGAGCGCCGCGATGCGGATCGCCTCGTCGAGGTCCGGCAGCGTCGTCACGAAGAGGCCTCCGATCTGCTCCTTCGTCTCGGCGAAGGGCCCGTCGGTGACGATGCGCTCGCCGTCGACGACGCGGACGACCTTCGCCTCGGACGCGCCTTCGAGCTCGCGGCCCTCGACGTCCGGGTCGGCCGCTCCCATCGCCTCGAAGAGCGCCATCCAGCGCGGCATCGACTCGGCCCGGCGGCGCGCGGCCTCCTCCTCGTCGATCCCCTCCCATGACGACTGGTCGCTGTAGACGAGCAACGCGTACTTCATCTCACTCCTCCGGGTCGACGTGGACGGGTCGCACCTCGACTGCGCCGTGCTCTGCCGCCGGGATCCGCGCGGCCCAGTCGAGCGCGTCGTCGTACGAGGGGCAGTCGAGGATGAAGAAGCCGCCGAGCGCCTCCTTCACCTCGGCGTACGGGCCGTCCGTCACGAGCTGACGGCCGTCGCGGATGCGGACCGTGGTCGCGGACGAGGTCGGCCCGAGCTCGTCGCCTCCGACGAGCACCCCCGCCGCCTCCGCCGCGCGCGCGAACTCGGCGTACTGCTCGTACGCGCGCGTCGCGCTCCTCGTCCGAGAACCGCTCCCAGGCTGCCTCGTCCGCGTGGATCAGTGCCAGGTACTCCATCGACTCCTCCTGCTCGTGCCTGTCCGTTTCGTGCCTGCACCATCACGACGAACGACGGCGGCCGCAATCGACATCCCCCGTCGCGTCGCGGCCGGGTCGCCCCGGGCGCAGGCTCCCGGTCTGCCGCCCGGGGGTCCGGCCGCTCGTCGCGCGGTCCACCGCGTCGGGTCCAGCGCCCCCCATGGGGGACGCGCCCCCCTACCGGAACGATCGCACGCAACCCGTGTCGTGTCCGTGCCGATCCGTGCCGGCTTCGTGCCGACTTCGTGTCGGCTTTGTCGCTCCTGCACGCTCGCCGTCGTCCATGGTCGTCCGGCGCGCCGCCTTCGGCGCCGGCGGTCTCCGCCCCCTGTTCAGGCCTGCCCGCGACCATCCGCTCGAGCAGCGTCCGGGCGGCGGCCTTGTCGAGGAGCTCGTTCAGGTTGCCGCATTTCGGGCTCTGCACGCACGAGGGGCACCCGGAGCGGCAGGGGCAGCGGGCGAGCAGGCGCGCCGTGTCGGCCACCCACTCGGCGAAGCACTCGAAGCCCCGCTCGGCGATCCCGACACCGCCCGCGTGCCCCTCGTAGACGAACACCGTCGGCCCGCCCGTCTGCTCGTGGACGTTCGTCGAGAGGCCGCCGATGTCCCAGCGGTCGCACATCGCGAAGAGCGGCAGGAGCGAGATGAGCGCGTGCTCGGAGGCGTGGAGGGCGGAGACGAGCGTCGGCATCACGTCGATTCCCTCGAGCAGCGAGTCGTCCGGCGAGAACCAGACCCCCTCGGTCTCGAACGTCGTCTGGGGCAGCTCGAGCGGCGTCGTGTCGATCACGCTGCCGTCCGCGATCGCCTTTCGCTGGAACCCGACCACCTGCTCCGAGACGGCGACCCGCCCGAGGTGGAGCTCGACCCCCGCTACGCGCCGCTCTGCAGGGACTCCACGATCGACGTCTCCGTCTCCTTCCGCGCCTGCGTGTACCAGTCCACCGTGACCGGCGTCACGAGCGCCGTCGCGGGTCTCGAGGTCGAGCGTCGTGACGCCGTACTGGTCGCCGAGATGCAGGTACACCGCTCCCTCGTGGACGGTCGAGAACGCGCGCTCGCGCTCGGCCGTCCCCAGCACGGCGCCGGTGCTCTCGTCGACGATCACGAACGCCTCGGCGTCCCCCGATCGCAGCGAGAGCCGCGCGGCCGGCGTGTCGCGGCCGCGCCACACGTAGCCGGCCGGTGTCGACTCGAGCTCGGGCAGCACGGCCGCCCGCTCGAGGGCCTCTGGCCCCGAGCACGTCCGCGTCGGCGGCGGTCAGCGGCCCCTCGTAGGCGGCCGAGAGCACGTGCCCGTCGAGGATCCGCGGCGTCGCGTGGTCGATCAGGGCCGCCTCGACCGTCCTGCCCGAGCAGCGCCTCCGGCTCGTTGACGAAGAACTGGTCGAGCGCGTCCTCGCTCGCGATCAGGACGGCGAGCCCGCGCGCGCGACGACCGGCACGACCCCACTGCTGGCGCAGCGAGGCGACCGTTCCCGGGAACCCGACGGAGATCGCGCAGTCGAGCGAGCCGACGTCGATCCCGAGCTCGAGCGCCTCCGTCGCGGTGACGCCGAGCAGCTCGCCCTCGACCAGTCGCCGCTCGATCTCGCGGCGCTGCTCGGGCGTGTAGCCCGCGCGGTACGGCGCCAGCCGTCGGGCCGTCTCCGCGTCGAGGCGGTCGGCGGCGAAGCGGTGCACGAGCTCGGCCGCCTTGCGGCTCTTCGTGAAGCAGATCGTCCGCAGCCCCCGACCGACGAGCCCGGCGAGCAGCCGGGAAGCGTCGCCGAGCGGGCTCGCCCGGATCCCGAGCTCCGCGTCGACGAGCTCCGGGTTCCAGAGGACGATCTCGCGCTCGGCGCGCGGCGAGGTGTCGACGTCGACGACGCGCACGTCGAGCCCCGTCAGCCGGGCCGCGAGCTCCCCCGCGTTCGCGATCGTCGCCGACGCGAGCACGAACACCGGCTCCGCGCCGTATGCCAGAGCGAGCCGGCGCAGGCGCCGGAGCACGTTCGCGACATGGGAGCCGAACACGCCCCGGTAGACGTGCGCCTCGTCGACCACGACCACCCGAAGGTTGTGCAGCACGTCGCCCCAGCGGTCGTGGTGCGGGAGCACGCCGATGTGGAGCATGTCGGGGTTCGTGAGGATCGCGTTCGCGCTTCGCCGGATGTGCGCACGCCGCTCGATCGGCGTGTCCCCGTCGTAGATCGCGGGCCGGAGCCCCTTCAGGCCGAGGCTCGCGAGCCACCGCGCCTGATCCTGTGCGAGCGCCTTCGTCGGGTAGAGGAAGAGCGCCCTCGCGGCTGGCTCCCGTGCGATCGCGTCGAGCACGGGGAGCGAGAAGGCGAGCGACTTGCCCGACGCCGTCCCCGTCGTGACGACGACGCTCTCCCCCCGGGCGACGGCCTCCCACGTCTCCGCCTGGTGCGCGTAGAGCCGCGTCACTCCGCGTGCGGCCAGCGCGTCCGCGACGGCGGGATGCGAGCTCCCCGGGGAGCGGCTCGCTGCGGCCTTCCCGGCCGGGCACGACGCCACGGTAGGCCACCTCGACGCCGTCGAGGAGCGCGCTCCCAGGCGGCACCCGTGGTCAGTTCGGCGGCTCCGCCGGCCGGAAGCCGGCGCACGAGAGGTTGAGCGCGGCGATCCGCCCGTCCACGACCGCCGCGTAGGCGGTGTGCTCGTTCTCCTGCCAGCCCTTCGCCGGGTCGCGGCCGCGAAAGCGGTACCGGAGCCTGACGCGGTCGGCGACCTGCTCGACGTCGGACGACGTGACCGCGAACGACTCGAGTGCGTCGAGCCACGAGGAGTAGCGGCGCCGCGATCGCGTCCCGGCCCGGCTCCTCCCGCAGCCGGTGCGGCGTCAGCGCGCGGAGCATCGCGTCCGGGGCGAAGCAGGCCGCGATCCGGTCGCGGTCACGTGCCTCGATCGCGCCGAGCAGCTCCTCGACGACGGCCGTGTCCTCCACGCGGCGAGGGTAGTCGAGCGTGGCTGACCTACGCCGCCAGCAGCGCGCGCGACCGCATCCGCGTAGCGCCGGCGGGCCTGCGCGCCGTGGATCATCTCGACGGGCTCGCCGCCGGAGAAGAGCATCACCGTCGGCAGGGACAGGACGCCGTAGCGGGCCGGCATCCGGAGGTTCGCGTCGATGTCGAGCCGCACGAGCCGCAGCCGTCCTTCGTGCTCGCGGCCGAGCTCCGCGAGGAACGGCTCGATCGCGTGGCACGGGCGACACCAGGGCGCCGTGAACTCGACGACCACGGGGAGCTCGCGAGGCGAGCACCTCCGCCTCGAACGTCGCGTCGGTCGCGTCGATCACTACAGCCTCCCCCGCAGGGCCTTCCAGCGCAGCACCGGTACCTGGTGCATCGCCTCGAGCACGATCGCGCCGCTCATCTTCGACTCGCCCACCCGGCGGTCGACGAACGTGATCGGGATCTCGACCACGCGGAACCCGGCCCGGATCGCACGGTAGGTGCCCTCGATCTGGAACCCGTACCCGCGCGCCGAGATCGCGTCCCGGTCGATCGTCTCGAGCACCGCACGCCGGAAGCACTTGAAGCCGCCGGTCAGGTCGCGGATCCCGACCCCGAGCACGAGCCGCGCGTAGAGCGAGCCGCCGCGGGAGACGAAGCGCCGCAGCAGCCCCCAGTTCTCGGTCCCGCCGCCTTCGACCCACCGCGAGCCGAGGGCGAGGTCGGCGCCGTCCTCGCAGGCGGCGATCAGCCGCGGCACGTCGTCCGGGTCGTGCGAGAAGTCGCAGTCCATCTCGAGGACGAGCTCCGCGCCCGTCGCGAGCGCCCGGTCGAAGCCGGCCAGGTAGGCGCGCCCGATCCCCTCCTTGCTCGTCCGGTGCAGCACGTCGAGCCAGGGAAGCTCGGTCGCCAGCCGGTCGGCGATCTCGCCGGTCCCGTCCGGCGAGCCGTCGTCGATCACGAGCACGCGGTCGCGGCTCGGGTCCAGCACCTCGCCGAGCGCGCGCACGAGCGACTCGACGTTCTCGCGCTCGTTGTACGTCGGGACGCAGACGACGGCGCGCGTGGGCATTGACGGAGTCTGCCCGACTCCCTCCCCGCGGGCCCGTCCATATGATCGGCGGATGCCCTCGCTGCCGAGGAACGCGGACGTCGCGGACGCGCTCGACGAGCTCGCGGACGTCTCCGAGATCCTCGGTGAGCAGGGCTTTCGAGTCCTCGCCTACCGACGGGCGGCGACGCGGATCCGCGAGACGGGAGCGTCGATCGCGGAGCTCGCGCTCCAGGGGACGGCCAAGGAGCTCCCCGGGATCGGCGGCACGATCGAGGCGAAGATCGTCGAGATGACCGAGACCGGCTCGATGGAGGCGCTCGAGAAGCGCCGCGCCGAGGTTCCCGACGAGGTCACCCAGTTCGTCCGCCTGCCCGGCCTCGGGCCGAAGACCGCCGCGCGGATCTGGCGGGAGCTCGGCGTGACGACCCTCGACGGGCTGCGGGAGGCGGCCGAGCAGCAGCGCGTCCGGGCCCTGCAGGGCCTCGGTGCGAAGAGCGAGGAGCGCATCCTCGACGCGCTCGCGAAGGGACTGGGGCCGGAGCCGGAGCGCCGCGGCCTGCTCGGCGTCGGCCTCCCGGTCGTCCGCGACGTCGTCGAGGCGCTCCGCGCGCACCCCGTCGGCGGTCGACGTCTCGGGCGCGGGAAGCGTGCGGCGCGGGAAGGAGACCTTCCGGGATCTCGACGTGATCGCGACCGCCACCGACCCCGCGGCGCTGACGGCGCACTTCGTCACGCTGCCCTGGGTGCTCGAGGTGGCCGCGCACGGCGACACGAAGGCCACCGTCGTCACGAAGCAGGGGCTCCGGCTCGACCTGCGAGTCGTCCCGCCGGAGGACTTCGGCAGCCTGCTGCAGCACTTCACGGGGTCGAGAGACCACAACATCGCGCTCCGCGAGGAGGCCCAGCGGCGAGGGCTCTCGGTCTCGGAGTACGGCGTCACGGTCGCCGAGACGGGTGAGGTGCACCGCTTCCGGGCCGAGGAAGAGCTCTACCGCTTCCTGGGCTACGAGCTGATCCCGCCGGAGCTGCGCGAGAACGGTGGCGAGCTCGAGGCGGCCCGGAACGGAAGCCTCCCGGCAGCTCGTGGAGGTCGGCGACCTCGTGGGCGAGCTGCACTGCCACTCCACCTGGTCGTCGGACGGGAAGGGCTCGATCGAGGAGATGGCTCGCGCCGCCCGCGCGCTCGGAAACCGGTTCCTCGTGCTCACGGACCACTCGCACTACCTGCGCGACGCGCGCATGGAGGCGCAGTGGCGCGAGATCGAGGACGGTCAACGAGCGCGTGAAGCCGTTCCGGGTGCTCAGAGGCGTCGAGGCGAACATCCGCGCCGACGGCTCGGTCGACGTCGCCGACGAGGTGCTCGCCGAGCTCGACTGGGTCGTGGCGTCGCTCCACGCCGCGTTCGACCGCAATCCCGACGGAGCGCGTGCTCTCCGCGCTCGACCACCCCCACGTCGACTGCATCGGGCACCTCACCGGGCGCAAGCTGAACCGCCGCGCGGGCGCAGACGTGGACGTGGAGAAGGTGGTCGCCCGGGCTGTCGAGACCGGCACCGCGCTGGAGATCAACAGCCAGCCCGACCGCCTCGACATGCGCGACGTCCACGCACGGCTCGCCGGCGAGGCCGGCGTGCTCGTGCCGATCACGACCGACGCCCACTCGACGGGCGCGCTCGGCTATCGCGAGCTCGGCGTCGCGCAGGCGCGGCGCGCCTGGCTGACGAAGGAGCAGGTGCTCAACACGCGGCCCTGGCGCGAGATCTCGAAGCTGCTCAGGTGAGCGCGTTCCGCGACGACGGCGCCGCGGCGCTCGAATGGGCCGCGGCGTACCTCGAGCGCGTGCGGCGAGCTCCCGGTGCTCTCGCGCGTCGAGCCCGGGGCGATCCGCGCCGCGCTTCCCGGAGCGCGCGCCCGACGCCGCCGGAGCCGTTCGCGGCCGTCCTGCGCGACCTCGACGAGGTGCTGCTCCCGGGGCTCACCCACTGGCAGAGCCCCCGCTACTTCGCGTACTTCGCGACGACCGGCTCCGAGCCGGGGATCCTCGCCGAGCTCCTCGCGGCCGACCCTCAACCAGGTCGGGATCCTGTGGCGCACCTCGCCCGCGCTGCAGGAGCTCGAGGAGGTGACCCTCGCGCTGGCTCGCCGACCTGCTCGGGCTGCCGGAGGGGCTGCACGGGCACATCGAGGACACCGCGTCGACCGGGCTCGTCACCGCGCTCGCCGCCGCGCGCGCGGCGGCGCCGGGCAGGCGCGTCGTCGTCTGCTCGGAGCACACGCACTCCTCGACGGCGAAGGCGGCGCGCCTGCTCGAGCTCGAGCTCCGGCCGGTGCCCGGCGACGAGCGGTTCGCGATGCGCCTCGACGGCCTCGACCTGACCGACGCCTGTGCCGTCGTCGCGACGATCGGGACGACGTCGACCGCCGCGATCGACCCCGTCCGGAGCTCGCCGATCGCTGCGCCGAGGCCGGCGCCTGGCTCCACGTCGACGCCGCCTACGCCGGCAGCGCCGCCGTCTGCCCCGAGCTGCGGCCGCTCTTCGCCGGCTGGGAGCGCGCCGACTCGATCGGCGTCAACCCGCACAAGTGGCTCTTCACCCCGATGGACTGCTCGGCCTTCTGGAGCGGCCGGCCCGACGACCTGCGCAACGCCTTCAGCCTCGTCCCGGAGTACCTCCGCGCGAGCGAGGACGTCGTCAGCCTGAGCGAGTACAGCGTCCCGCTCGGGCGCCGGTTCCGGGCGCTCAAGCTGTGGGCGGTGCTGCGCTGCTACGGGCGCGAGGGCCTGCAGGCCGTCGATCCGCGAGCACGTGCGGCTCGCCGCGCTCTTCGAGGGATGGGTGCGCGAGGAGCCCGGCTGGGAGGTCTGCGCGCCGCGTCACTTCTCGCTGGTCTGCTTCCGGCGCGACGGGTCGGACGAGGAGAACGAGGCGCTGCTCGAGCGGGTCAACGCGACCGGCGAGGTCTTCCTCTCGCACACCCGGCTCGGCGGTCGCTTCGTGCTGCGGCTCGCGATCGGCAACGCGCGCACGGCCGAGGACGACGTCCGCGCTCGCCTGGGACGTGCTGCGGCGCGAGGCGCGGCGCCTAGGGGCGAGGCCGCCGGTGCCCTGCCCCGAGACGGCGCGGGCAGCTCAGAGCGCGCAGCTCGAGCACGCCGTCGGCCCGTCGACGACGAGGTCGGCGGCCTCGAGCAGCTCGGCCGGCGCCTCGCGGCGAGTCGACCGCGACGCGCATGCCGAGCTCGAGCCCGTCGAGCCCGGCGAACGCGTCCACGTCCGTCCGGTCGTCGCCGGCGTAGAGCGCGCGCTCGACCCCCGCCCGCGCGACCAGCGCCCGGACCGCGGTGCCCTTGTGCGCCTCGACCGGCGGCCTGACCTCGAGCACCATCCGCCCCCAGCGCGGGACCAGGCCCTCGGCCTCGGCGGCCGCGGCCACGCGTGTGAGGTAGGCGCGCGCCGCGGCCTCGTCGTCGGCGCGGCGGAAGTGGAACGAGACGCGTCAGCGGCTTCCGCTCGGCCGGCCAGTCGACGCCGCGCGCGAACTCGGCGATCCTCTCGGCCCACTCCGCTGCGGCCGGGTCGAGCTCGAGACCGTGCTCCCCGACGATCGACACCCCAGGGACGTCGATCATCCGCTCGACCTGCGTCTCCCGGCCGTCCGCTCACGCACGCGACGAGCGCGTACCGCTCCGCCAGCCGCGCGGAGCTCGCGCGCGCGCCTCGTCCGGGACGCGGGCGTCCTCGGGCCGATCGACGATCGGAGCCAGCGTGCCGTCGACGTCGAGCAGGATCGCAGCGCGCCCGGGCTCGGCGGCGAGCAGCGCGCAGCGAGGTCGTCGGGCATGGGCGACCTAGGATACGAGCGGTGCGATCCGAACGGCTCCCCATGACCGCGCGGCTCGCTCTCATCGGTCTCGTCGCCGGGGTCTTCTCGGCGCTGTTCGGCGTCGGCGGCGGGATCATCGTGGTCCCCCTCCTCGTCGTCGCTCGCCGCGTTTCCCGCTCACGCGGCCGCCGCGACCTCGCTCGGGGCGATCCTCGTCACCGCGGCCGCGGGCGTCGTCCTGTACGCCGTTCGCGGCGAGGTGCGGCCGTGGTACGCCCTTCTCGTCGGGCGTCCCGGCGGTCTTCGGCGCCGTCGCGGGCGCGCATCTGCAGCAGCGGATCTCGGGCCGCGAGCTGACGCTCGCGCTTCGCGGGGCTGCTCGCCGTCATCGGAGCCTGGCTGATCGCCGGATGAGCGCGTGGACGATCGCGGCCGCGCTCGGGCTCGGGCTCGGCGCGGGCCTGCTCTCGGGGATCTTCGGCGTCGGCGGCGGGATCCTGTTCGTCCCGACGCTCGTGCTGCTCGGGCCTGGGCCAGGTGGAGGCGTCCGCGACGTCGCTGCTCGCGATCGTGCCGACCGCGGCGGTCGGCGCGATGCGCCAGCGGTCGTACGGCAACCTGAGGGTGCGACCGGCGCTCGTGGTCGGGGTCGTGTCCATCGCAGGGGCGGAGCTCGGGCATCCAGATCGCAACCCGGATCGACGAGGCCCTGCTGCGGCGCCTCTTCGGGGTGCTGCTCCTCGCCGTCGCGGCGCAGCTCGCGCTCCAGGTCGTCCGGGACCGCGGGCGCTAACCTGGGTCGATCGTGAGGGGCGCCCGCGCAGCAGTCGTGCTCCTCCTCGGCGCTGCCGTCGCGGGCCTCGCCGCGGCTGCACCGGGGGCACCCGACGCGACCGACACGAACGCCACCGCGCTCGTCGCGCAGGTGAGCATCCCCGGTCAGGCCGGAGGCGCCGGCGCCCAGCTGTCCGCCCCGCCGACGGCGAGCGGCGGCGGCGCGTTCTCGTTCCCGGCCGACGGGTCCGTGCTCCGCATCGGCGCCTCGACGCGCGACGACGACCGCGCAGCCCGGCATCTCGTCGTCTGCGGAGGGAACGATCCGCGCGCTCGCCGTCACGGCGCTCGCAGGGGAGGTCGTCGCGGAGTCGGTCACGGTGCGGGCGGGTGCGGCCGCCGGCCCGGCCGGCGCGACGGGCGACGTCGGGACGTCGACGATCACCGGTCTCGTCGTCCTCGGCCAGGCCGTCACTCCGACCGGCAACGTCCAGCTTCCGCTCGCCGACTGGGGGACGCTGGACGTGCTGGGATCGACGCGCTCGACGTCGGACGACCCGCGCTCGGCCGAGAGCGCCGTGACGGGTCTGCGCATCCGGCTCATCGCGGAGCACCTCGGCCTCCCCGTCGGCACGGAGATCGTGGTGGGGCTCGCGACGGCTCGCGCCGTCGCCCAGCCGGCGCCGACGCACGCCGCCGCCGCCCGGCGTGGACGGAGCCCCTCGCGGTGCGACCCCCGGCACGCCCGC
This sequence comes from uncultured Actinomycetes bacterium, assembly GCA_963722755.1. Taxonomy (GTDB): domain Bacteria; phylum Actinomycetota; class Thermoleophilia; order Gaiellales; family Gaiellaceae; genus Gaiella. The sequence continues at coordinate 214,989 of CAVROJ010000006.1, read as the reverse complement.
GCGGCCGGCGCCGACCCCGCGCCCGCGGCCCGCGCCGAACGCGCCGCGCGAGCCCGGGCGGTCGATCCCCGGCGCGCCGCCGGAGGTCGTGCGCGCCGCGCCCGAGGTGACCGCGCGCCTCTCGCGCGAGCGGCTACGTGTTCCCGGTCTTCGGCCCGGCGGCCTTCGGCAACACGTTCGGCGCCTTCCGTGCCGACGTGGCCGGCAAGTGGCACCACGGCGAGGATCTCGTCGCGCCCTTCGGGACTCCCCTGCTCGCGGTCGCCGACGGAACGCTGTTCTCCGTCGGCTGGAACGACGTCGGAGGCTGGCGCCTCTGGCTGCGGGACGCGACCGGGAACGAGTTCTACTACGCCCACCTGAGCGCCTACTCGCCGCTCGCGATCGCGGGCAAGCGCGTGAAGGCAGGCGACGTGCTCGGGTTCGTCGGGGACACGGGCGATGCCGAGGGCGGGCCTCCGCACCTCCACTTCGAGATCCACCCCGTCGAGTACCTGCGCGTACGGATACGACGGCGCCGTCGCGCCCGTACCCGTTCCTGTCGCGTGGCGCCGCGCCGAGGACGTGTCGTTCTCGTCCGGCCGCACCTACCTCCTCGGCGAGGACGGGCTCGCCGGGCCGCCCGGCGCCCCGGTCGCCTCGGCCCAGGCGGGTGCGGTGCTGCTCGACGCCGACGACATCTCGGCCGCGAGCGGGCTCGTGCCCGGCGCCCTGAAGCGGGCGCTCGCCGGTGGCGAGGCCCGCTCCGGCACAGGGCCCTAGCTGGAAGCCTTCGAGGCCTTCGCCTTGACGTCGGAGCCGACGTCCTCGGCGGTGTCGGCCGCGGAGGATGCCGCGTCCTCGGTCGCGTCCACGACGTCGGCCGCAGGAGCATCGAACGTCTCGAGCGGCTGGAGGTCGTCGCTGCCCGCGATCATGTCGAGCAGCTTCTCGCGGGTCTGCGGGCCCGTCCACGGGTTGTAGAGCGCCCCGGCGACGACGCCGGCGAGGAGCACCATGTTGCGACCCTTGTGGCTCTTCTTCTTCTTGCCCTTGAGCGTGTCCTTCGCGCTCATGAGGTCGTCGAGGGCGCGTCGCATCTGCTCCTGCGCCTTCTTGTCCGTCGCGAGCGCCTTGGCCGAGCCGCTGACGCCGTTCTGCTTCGTCAGCGGCCCGTACAGCTCGCGCGCAGCGCCGAGCGCGTCCTTCAGGTCCTTGCGGAACTCCTCGTCGCGCAGCGCCCGCTCGAGGTACGGCTTGACCAGCTCGAGCGTGTCCGCCATCTTCGCCGCCTTCTTCGCCATCGCGGCCTTCCTTTCGTTTCGGGAGATGCGTCGCTGAAGTATTACCCGCCAGGCCGCTTTACGATGCATCCGTGAAGAGGCTCAAGCGAATCGCGCTCGCCCTTGCCGGCCTGGTGGCCCTGCTCACCTACGTCTGGGTCGCCGCCGTGCGCGCGGTTCCCGGTGTCAGGAGCCGGAAGGCAGCCGCTCGCGCGCGCCGGCGCGCCTGACCCGCACGGCACGGGCGGATACCTCTCGCGCATCGAGCACGGTGATCCACCCTCCGCACATCCGCGGCGGCCTGGCCGTCAGGACCGCCTCGCTCGTCGCCGGCCTCTTCCTCTTCGCGCTCGGGATCGTCCTGCAGCTCGAGTCGGGCCTCGGCCTCGGGCCGTGGGACGTGCTCAACCAGGGCATCAGCGAGCGGACGCCGCTCTCCTTCGGAGCCGCGAACGTCGCGGTCGGGCTCGCCGTCCTCGTCGCCGCGTGGGCGCTGGGCGCACGGATCGGCCCCGGCACGGTCGCGAACGCGATCCTGATCGGCGTCTTCGTCGACCTCCTGCTCGAGGTCAGGCCCGCTCGAGTCGCTCTCCGAGCAGTCGCTCGGCGTCCGCGTCGCGCTGCTCGTCGCGGCGATCCTCCTCATCGGGCTCGGCTCGGGGCTCTACATCGGCGCGGCCATGGGCGCCGGGCCGCGCGACTCGCTGATGCTCGTGGGCGCTCGTCGCACGGGAGTCAGGATCGGCGCGGTACGAGCTGCGCTGGAGGTGGCCGTCGCCGCGGTCGGGCTTCGCGCTCGGCGGGACGGTCGGCATCGGCACCCTCGCCTTCGCGTTCGGCATCGGCCCCGCGGTCGAGCTCGCGTTCGGAGCGCTCGTCCGCGCCGGGGTCGCCGCCCCGCCGCAGGACGGCTCACGAGTACGATCGCGCGTCATGAAGGGCCTCGTCTGCGCCGGTGGTGAGGCGACCCGTCTCGGGGAGCTGACCCGGGTCGCGAACAAGCACCTGCTTCCCGTCGGCCGCTGGCCGATGATCTACTACCCGCTCCAGCTGCTCGAGCGCGCCGGGCGTCCAGAGCGTCCTCGTCGTCACCGGCAAGGGGCACGCGGGCCAGATGATCGACCTGCTCGGCGACGGCCGGCTCACCGAGCGCGGGACGGAGGAGCCGCTGCTCTCGCTCGACCTCACCTACAAGGTGCAGACCCAGCCCGGGGGGATCGCCCAGGTCGTCGGCATGGCGCGCGACTTCGCGCAGGGCGAACGGCTCGTCGTCGTGCTGGGCGACAACGTCTTCGAGCGCTCCCAGGCGGCCGCGATCCGAGGCCTGGGCGTCGGGCGAGGACCGGGCGCTGATCTTCGTCAAGGACGTTCCCGACCCGGAGAACTTCGGCGTCGTCGTGTACGAGGACGGCCGGGTCGCGGACATCGTGGAGAAGGCGGGCGTCGTCGACAAGCGCTTCGACGCGCCCCCCACGAACGAGGCGGTCGTGGGCCTGTACTGCTTCCCGCCCGACGTCTTCGACGTGATCGACCGGCTCCGGCCCTCCTCCCGCGGCGAGCTCGAGATCACGGACGTCAACCGCCACTACGCCGAGGAGGGCCGGCTCGACGTCGTGCGCGTCGAGGGCTGGTGGGAGGACGCGGGCAAGCACTGGCAGCACCTCGCGGAGATCGGCCGGCGCGTCGACGAGACCGGCGCCAACGGATGACCGACGCTCCCCTTCGCGTCGACGGCGTGCTGCGGATCCCGCTGCGCCGCTTCGAGGACGAGCGCGGCTGGTTCTGCGAGCTCCGCCGCGACAGCGCCCTGCCCCGGCCGACCGTGCAGACGAACCTCTCCTTCTCGCGCGCCGGCGTGATCCGGGGGCTCCACTACCACGAGCGAGGCCAGGACGACCTCTTCGTGTGCCTCCAGGGCACGGCGCGCGTCGTCGTCCTCGACCGGGAGACGGGGGCGACGTTCACCGAGGACATCGGCGACGAGAACCCCGTCGCGATCTACGTGCCCGGCCACCACGCCCACGGCTTCGAGGCGCTCACCGATCTCCTGTTCTGCTACCACGTGACCGAGGAGTACGACCCCGCCGACCCGGACGAGCACGGGGTCTCGTGGGACGATCCCCGGGTCGCACACCTGTGGAGCACCACGACGCCGATCCTCTCCGAGCGCGACGCCGCACCCTGATCACGGGCGCCGGCGGCCAGCTCGGCCGCGCGCTCGCGCACGCGTTCGCCGACGACGACGTTCTGGCCCTCGGGCACGACGGGTGGGACGTCCGCTTCGACGCGCCGCCGCTGCCGTGGGCTCCGGAGCTCGTGCTGCACGCGGCCGCGTGGACGAACGTCGACGGCGCCGAGGACGATCCGCAGGGCGCCGCGGCGGCGAACGTCGGCGGCACGGCCCACGCAGCCGCGCTGGGCGCGCCGCTCGTGGCGTTCTCGAGCGACTACGTGTTCGACGGGACGCAAGGGCGGCCCGTATCTCGAGTCGGACGCGCCGCGGCCGCTGTCGGCGTACGGGCGCACCAAGCTGCACGGCGAGGCGGCGGCGGGCGAGCGTGCCTGGATCGTCCGCTCCAGCTGGCTCTTCGGCGAGACGGGGCACAACTTCGTGCGGACGATGCTCCGCCTCGGGGCCGAGCGCGACGAGGTCGCCGTCGTCGACGACCAGCGCGGCTGCCCGACCTACGTCGGTCACCTCGCCGCTGCGACGCGCGAGCTGGTGGACGGCGGCGCAGGGTTCGGGATCTGGCACCTCGCCGCCGGAGGCGACTGCACCTGGGCCGACTTCGCCGCGGCGATCTTCGAGGAAGCCGGGCTCGCATGCCGCGTGCGGCGGATCAGCTCGGCGGAGTTCGGCGCGAAGGCGCCGCGTCCCGCGCTGTCGATCCTGCGGAGCGAGAAGGGGGCTCCCGAGCTTCCGCACTGGCGGGACGGGCTCCGCGCCTGCCTGGCCGGCCTGCGGGCCTGATCGCGCCCCTCCGGGTTAGCGGCATCCCGGAACGGGGAAGGATCACTGCATGGGCCGCAACGTCCTCGTCGTGAGCACGGTCGATCATGCGGACGACACGCTGCGCGCCCGGATCGGTGACGACGTCGACGAGGTACGTGTCGTCGTGCCGGTCGTCCAGCAGGGCTTCATGGACTGGCTCGCGAACGACGAGCGCGCCGCCACGCACGCCGAGGAGGAGGCCGCGCGCCTGGAGGAAGAGCTCCCGGCGGTGTCCGATGCACGGAAGGGCGAGGCGGACGTGCTGCTCGCGATCCAGGACGCGCTCGCGACGTTCGACGCCGACGAGATCGTCGTCGCGCTCCGTCCCGACGACGAGACCCAGTTCGCAGAGCGGATCGCCCAGGAGGACCTCAGGCCGAGCGTCGCCGGAGTCCCGGTCCGGGCGATCGTGATCCACGAGCAGCGCTAACCGGCGACGCCTTCTGCGCGAGGAGGCCGACGATCCTCTCCTGACCGCGCTGCATCGCCCAGCGGTGGTCCCGCGAACGCCGGGCGCAGCAACGGTGTCAGATGCCTGACGACCGGCTTGCGGATCTCCTCGTCCAGTCGAGGACGACAGCGGTCCTCTGTGGGCCTGGCTCCATGCCCGACGGAGGCATGTCGACTACCCTTCTGCGGATGCGCGTTCTCGTGACCGGCGGCGCCGGATTCATCGGCTCGCACTACGTCAAGCGGTTGGTAGCGGCCGGGGACGACGTCATCGTCCTCGACAAGCTGACCTACGCCGGGAACCCCGCCAACCTCGACGGGACAGGCGTCGAGCTCGTCGTCGGGGACATCGCCGACCCCGAGATCGTCGCGAAGGCCGGGGCCGGCTGCGACGCGATCGTGAACTTCGCCGCCGAGACCCACGTCGATCGCTCGATCCTCGGGCCGAAGGAGTTCGTCGCGACGGACGTCCTCGGGACGATGACGCTCCTCGAATGGGCGCGCGTCGACCGGTGCGCGCTACGTCCAGGTCTCGACCGACGAGGTCTACGGCGACCTCGAGGCCGGCGGTAGGGCGCTCGAGGACGACCCTCTGAGGCCGTCGAGCCCGTACAGCGCCGCGAAGGCGGGCGGCGACCTGCAGGTGCTGGCCTACGTGCGCACGTACGGCGTCAACGCCTCGATCACGCGAGGCGCGAACACGTTCGGGCCGAACCAGTACCCGGAGAAGCTCGTCCCGTTGTTCGTCACGAACGCGCTCGACGGCGAGCCGCTCCCGGTCTACGGCGACGGCAAGCAGGTGCGCGAGTGGCTCCACGCCGAGGATCACTGCGCCGGCGTCGACCTCGTCCTGCGCGAGGGCGCGCCGGGCGAGATCTACAACATCGGCGGCGAGGACCACGAGAACCTCGAGGTCACGCACCGCATCCTGGAGCTCACCGGCGCGAAGCCCGACCTCATCCGCCATGTCGAGGATCGCGCCGGCCACGACCGCCGCTACGCGGTCGACGACGCGAAGCTCCGACGCCTCGGCTGGTCGCCGCAGCGCTCCTTCGGCGAGAGCGGCCTCCGCGAGACCGTCGACTGGTACCGCTCGAACCGCGCGTGGTGGGAGCCGATCAAGTCGGGCGACTACCGGCGCTACTACGAGGAGCAGTACGCGGAGCGGCTTCAGGCCTAGCGGCCGGCCGCCGACACGAGCTCCATGCGCCGCCTCGTCGCCATCGTCACGCTGCTCGCCGCGCTCGCGGCCGCGACGGCGACGGCCTCGCCCGCGGCCACGGGCACGCCCACGACGTTCGTGCTCGCCGGCGGCGGCTGGGGTCACGGCGTCGGGATGAGCCAGTGGGGCGCCTTCGGCCAGGCGAAGGCGGGACGCGGCTTCGAGCAGATCCTGCAGCACTACTACCGGGGCACGGAGCTCGGGTCGGCTCCGGCGGCGGTGCTCGACCGCGTCAGGGTTCTCGTCGGCAACGGGCTCGCCTCGGTCGCGTTCACGAACGCGATCGCGGTGTTCGACGGGGAGGGCAAGCGCCACGCCGCTGCCCGCGCGACCGGTGACCGTCGACGGGAAGCTCGAGCTCCCGGTCGGGAAGAACGACAAGCCCCTCGCGCTGGCCGGCCCGCTGACCTTCCGCGCCGCGCGTGACTCCTACCTCGCCGTCGGCGGCAAGTCGTTCCGCGGCGACCTTCGCGTGGCGAAGGCCGGCGCGCGTCTCCAGCTCGTCAACGTCGTCGGTCTCGAGGATTACCTGCTCGGCGTCGTGCCGGGCGAGATGCCGAAGGACTGGCCGCTGGAGGCGCTCAAGGCGCAGGCGGTCGCCGCACGGACCTATGCCGTCGGGCACCTCGTCAAGGGCAAGGGCTTCGACCTCTACTCGGACTGGCGCAGCCAGGTGTACTACGGCGTCGGCTCCGAGGCTCCCGGGCCGTCCCGGGCGGTCGCAGGAGACCCGTGGCCGGATCCTCACGTTCGACGGCGCGCCGGCGCAGACGTTCTACTTCTCCTCGAGCGGCGGACGCACGATCAGCGCGCTCGACGCCTTCGGCTCGGACGTCCCGTACCTCGTGGCGGTCGACGACCCGTGGGACGAGGTGTCCCCGAACCACGCGTGGCCCGCACAGCTCGTCACCGCTCGTCAGCTCGCGAATCGCTTCGGCCTCGCGAGCACCCGTCGCCGACGCCACTTACGTGCCCGGCGAGCCGGGCAAGCCTGCGGCGCTGCGACTGACCACCGTGAAGGGCACGGCCACCGACGTGCGACTCAGCGACGTGCGGGCGAGGCTCGGCCTCAAGTCGACGGGCTTCCGGCTCGGGGTCCTGCGGCTCGATCGACCGGCGCCGCCGAGCGCCGCCGGGCGGCGTGCTCCGGCTCACGGGCGTCGCGCGCGCCCTGGGCGACGTCGTGCTCGAGCAGCGAGGCCCGTCGGGGACCTGGGTGACCGTCAAGCGGCTCGTGCCGTCCGCGGGCGGGACGTTCGTCGTCAAGCTGCGCCCCGTCGCCACGACCGTCTACCGGCTCTCCGCCGACGGCCTGGGAGGGCCGCCGCTGACGGTCCGGGTCGCGGCGTGAGCCCGAGCGCCCGGGCGGGCGACCGATGGTGCGCGTGACACTTCGCGGTGTCCCAGACGAGGCGTCCGGGGCGCCGTGCGGCCCGCGCCGATCGTGGATCGCCCACGTCGTGCGGGCATCGGCCGCCGTCGCGGCGCTCGCCTGGCCGGGCGCGAGCCTCGGCGCGGGGTACACCCTCGGCCTCACCGCGGATGCAGACCCTGCCTCCGTCGCCGCGGCGGTCGAGCGTGCCACGGGCGAGCGGCCACGCAGCCTGGCGCCCCTGCGGGCTCTCGCCGTCGAGAACGGCCCGGCCGGCCTGCGACCGGCTTCCCGGGGTCGCCTGGGTCGAGCCGGAGCGGGTGCGCCGGCTCTCGTTCGTCCCCACCGACCCGCTCGCGCTCGAGGCAGTGGTACGCCGTCGCGAACCGCGCGTACGACGCCTGGGAGACGCCTCCGCCGCTCGCCCCGGTGCGTGTCGCGGTGATCGACTCGGGCGCCGACCTCGGCCATCCCGACCTCGCGGGCCGTATCGTCGGCGCGAGGAGCTTCGTCGGGGGCTCTGCGCAGGACACGCGCGGGCACGGCACGATCGTCGCGGGGATCATCGCCGCCGAGCTCGACAACGCCACGGGGATCGCGGGTCTCGCGCCCTCGGCCGAGCTCCTGATCGCGAAGGTCGTCGCGCCGAGCGGCACGATCTCGGTGCAGGCCGAGGCCCGGGCGATCCGCTGGGCGGTCGACAACGGCGCCCGCGTGCTGAACATCAGCCTCGGCGGGCTGCGCGACCCGCGGAACCCGAGCCGCGACACCTTCTCGCGCCTCGAGGAGGAGGCGGTCGCGTACGCGGTCAAGAAGGGCGCCGTGATCGTGGCGGCGGTCGGGAACTCCGACCAGGCGCCGCGCACGCCGTGGCGCTTCGCGAGCTACCCGGCCGCGCTGCCCCACGTCCTCGGCGTGAGCGCGCTCGACGCGCAACGGAGCGTCGCCGGGCTTCTCCAACCGTGACGCGGTCTACAACGACGTCGCCGCGCCGGGAGAGGACGTCATCTCGACCTTCCCACGGTCGCTCACCGCCGAGCGGGCGGGCTGCCTCGACCAGGGGTACACCCCGTGCGCGACGAGCGAGTTCCGCCCTCCGGAGGGAACGTCGTTCTCCGCGCCGCAGGTGACGGCCGCGGCGGCGAACCTGCTCGGCAGCACGTCCGCTCCTGCGCCCGGACCAGGTGACGGCGATCATCGAGCGCACAGCGGCCGACGCGACCGCGCAGACCGGCTGCCGTGCATGCGCACCCGGCCGCGACGCCTACACGGGGTGGGGCGCGCTGGACGCCACGACGGCGGTGGAGGCACTCGGCGGCCAGCTCCCTGCACGAGACGGGCACGAGCCGAACGACGACGCGGGCGACGACGCGTACAGGCTCTACTTCCCGGCAGGCGAGAAGGCGCGCTTCGTGAAGGCGTCCGTCGACTTCTGGGACGACCAGGACGACGTCTACAGCGTCTACCTCCGCCGGGGCGAGAAGCTCTACGCCTCGCTCGTCCCGTCGGCCCTGGCCGACGTCGTGCTGGCGTTCTGGCGGCCGGAGACGGTCTCGGTCTCGGATCTCGCGCGGCAGGAGCTCCGCGTGCGGCTCTCGAACCGCCCGGGCCGCCGCGAGCGGCTCTCGTGGACGGCGACCGAGGAGGGATGGCACTTCCTCCACGCGCGGCTGACCGCGCCGAGCACGCCGCCCGTGGCGCTATCGCCTGTCGATCGTCCGCACGAGCTAGCGGCCGCGTTGCCGCCGCCGGCCCCGCGGGCGAGCTAGTCGCCGAGCAGTTCGTCTTCGGGGACCTCGCGGATGACCCGCGCGGGGCTCCCGACGACGACCGCGCGGGGCGGCACGTCCTTCGTCACGACGGCGCCCGCCCCGACGAACGCCTCTGCCCCGACCTCGATCCCCGGGCAGAGGACCGCGCCGCCTCCGACCCGTGCGCCGCGTCGGATCGTCGGGCCCTTCATCAGCTCGAGGCGCTTCTCCGTGCGGCCCATGAAGTTGTCGTTGGTCGTCACCACGCACGGCGCGATGAAGACGTCCTCCTCGAGCGTGGAGTAGGCGGTCACGTACGCGTCGGCCTGGATCTTCGTGCGCGCGCCGATCGTGGTGTCGTTCTCGACGAGCGAGCCGCGGCCGACCACGACGTCGTCGGCGATCTCCACCCGCTCGCGGACGCAGGACTGGTCTCCGAGGATCACACGGGCGCCGATCGTCGAGCCCGCGAACACGATCGCGCCGGTCGAGATCACGCTGTCCCGTCGCCGACGACCGTCGGGGGGAGCGGCTCGCGCCTCGCGGTCGAGCGCGGAGAGAGCGTCGGCTGCTTGCCGACGACCGCGTGCTCGAGCACCTTCACGCCCTCGCCCAGGACCGTGCCCGGGTGGACGACGGCCGTCGGGTGGATCTCAGCGGCTCACGCGGCGCGCCGCTGCGCACGACTCGTCAGCCGGTCGAGCGCGCGGACGACGGCCAGCCCGTCGTGCGCCTCGCGATGGTCCCCCGGCCCCTCCTCCACGAGCCGCAGGAAGTGCTGCAGCTCGAGCTTCAGCGGCTCGTCGTTGGCGATCTTGGGGCTGAAGATGTCGCCCGTGCGGGTGCGCCACTCGCCGTAGGTCGAGGCCGGCTCCCACGGCGCCTTCTCGTAGACCGTCACCTTGCGCTCGAGCTCCATGTCGTCGAACACGACCATCTTCTCGCGCCCAACGACGGTCATCCTCCGCATCTTGTGCGGGTCGAGCCAGGAGAGGTGCATGTGCGCGACCTTGCCGGAGGGGAAGCGGAGGAAGCAGAACACGACGTCCTCGATCCCCTTCTGCAGGTAGTCCATCCCGTGCGCGACCGCCTCGGCTCGGCTCCTCCCCGAGGAGCCAGAGGATCACGGAGAGATCGTGCACCCCGAGCGACCAGAGCGCGTTCTCGTTCGAGCGGATCACGCCGAGGTTCTGCCGGTTGCCGTAGACGCACGCGACCTCGCCGAGCGCGCCGGTGTCGACGAGCTCCTTCACCTTCGCCAGGCCCGGGTGGTAGAGGAGCAGGTGGCCCGGCATCAGCACGAGCCCGCGAGACTCCGCGAGCTGGACGAGCTCCTCCATCTCCTCGCCGCGCATGGCCGGCGGCTTCTCGACGAAGACGTGCTTCCCGGCCTCGAGCGCCTGCCTCGCGAGCTCGTAGTGGGTCGGGACGGGGGTCGCGATCACGACGGCCTCGACGTCCTCGTCCGCCAGCAGCTCGGCGAAGGACGCCGTCAGCCGCGCCTGGGGATACCGCGGCGCCGTACTCGGCGAGGCGTCCCTCGTCCGTGTCGCAGACCCAGGCGAGGTCGGCCAGCTCGCCCACGACGCGGACGACGTTGCTTCCCCCACCCGCCGACGCCCGCGTGGGCGACGCGGGTCAAAGCTTCCAGACCTTCTCGCTCGTGATCCCGGCGCGGCCGGTCGCGTTCCGTAGGTCGACGACGAGCTGCGCGTCCGTCCACCAGCTGCGCGTAGTCGATCCCCGAGTGGGCGGTCGCGATCACGACGGCGTCGTACGCTGCGGGCTCGAACGGGACGGAGGCGAGGTCGATCCCGTCGGACACGAAAGCCGGGACGTGCGGATCGTGGTACTCGACCGTCGCGCCCGGCGTTCTGGAGCAGCTCGATCAGCTTCACCGCCGGCGACTCGCGCCAGTCCGAGATGTCCGCCTTGTACGCGACCCCGAGGACGAGGACGCGCGAGCCCGCGAGCGACTTGTGCGCGCCGTGGTTGAGCGCCTGCGACACGCGCGAGCGGCAGTAGTAGGGCATGTTCTGGTTGACCTCGCCCGCGAGCTCGATGAACCGCGTGGAGAAGTCGTACTCACGCGCCTTCCACGTGAGGTAGAAGGGGTCGATCGGGATGCAGTGGCCGCCGAGGCCCGGCCCCGGCTGGAACGCGGCGAACCCGAACGGCTTCGTCGCCGCCGCGTCCACGACCTCCCAGATGTCGATCTCCATCCGGTCGCAGAGCTGCGCCAGCTCGTTGACGAGCGCGATGTTGACCGAGCGGTAGATGTTCTCGAGCAGCTTCGTCAGCTCCGCCGCCTCCGGCGAGGAGACCCGGTGGATCGTGTCCACGGCCGAGCCGTACAGCGCGGCGGCGGCCTCGGTCGAGGCCTCGTCGATCCCGCCGACGACCTTCGGCACGGTCTTCGTCGTCCAGTCGACCCGGCCGGGGTCGACGCGCTCGGGCGAGAAAGCGAGGTGGAAGTCGCTGCCGGCCACCAGCCCCGACTCCCGCTCGAGCACGGGCAGCAGCTGCTCGCGGGTGGTGCCCGGGATAGGTCGTCGACTCGAGCACCACGAGATGGCCGCGACGCAGCCGCTTGCCGATCTCGGCTCCGGCGTCGAGGACGATCGAGAGGTCCGGCTCGCGCTGCTTCGAGAGCGGCGTCGGGAGCGCGATCAGGATCGCGTCGACATCACGGAGGACGTCGTAGTCGGTCGTGGCGCCGAGCCCGCGGTCTGCCAGGAGCTCCGCCAGCGTCTCCGAGGAGACGTCCTCGATGTAGCTCTCACCCCGTCGGAGCCGCTCCACCCGCTGCTCGTCGATGTCGACGAGGACGACGCGCCGCCCCGCCTCGGCGAACACCTGCGCGAGCGGGACGCCGACGTAGCCTGCGCCGACGATCGCCACCTCGTACGTGGCCGTCTCCGGCGGGGTCTCCGGCGCGGTCGTCTCGGGCGTGGTCACGGCGCGGAATGCTACCCGCGCGGTTGGCCGTGACAGGCGGCCGGCGCAGGGCGGGAATCGCTTGGACAACGCGGCCGGGCGCCGGGATACTCGGTGCCGTGGAAGGCCCTTCTGTCGTCGGGGAGACCGTCTGCGCACGGTGCGGACGGAGCTCGTCGGCGGACGCCAGCTTCTGCGCGAGCTGCGGCGCCCGCCTCGGCCGCGAGGCCGCACCGCACGAGGAGCGAAAGCTCGTCTCGATCCTGTTCGTCGACCTCGAGGGGTTCACCGCCTCGCTCCGAGGCGGCCGACCCCGAGGACGTCCGCGATGCGCTCGCGCGCTACCACACCGTCGCCCGCGAGCGGATCGAGGCCTACGGCGGCACGCTCGAGAAGTTCATCGGCGACGCGGTGATGGCCGTCTTCGGGGCGCCGGTGACACACGGCGACGACGCCGAGCGGGCCGTTCGTGCGGGGCTCCGCGTCCTCGAGGCGGTGGAGGAGCTGCGCGACGCGGGGCTGGCCCTCGCGGCACGCGCGGCGCGTGAACACCGGCGACGCGATCGTCAGCGTCGTGCGGAGGGAGCGGCGAGGCGCTCGCCATCGGCGACGTGGTGAACACGGCCGCCCGGCTGCAGTCGGCCGCCCCGGTCGGGCGGCTCGTCGTGGGGGCGGAGACGCGCCGCGCGACGAGGCACGCGATCGCGTACGAGCCGCTTCCCGCCGTGGTCGCCAAGGGCAAGGCGGCGCCCGTCGAGACCTGGCGTGCGGTCGGGCCGATCTCGGAGCCCGCGGAGCGTCCCGGCACGACCGGGCCGTTCGTGGGCCGCCGACGCGAGCTCGACGTGATCCGGTCGGTCTGGCGTCAGGCGACTCTCGATCGACGACCGCAGGTCGTGACGGTCGTCGGGCCGCCGGGCATGGGGAAGTCCCGCCTCGCGCGGGAGATCGCCGCGAGGTCGAGGCATCCGCAGGGCGCGTGATCCGTGGCCGGTGCCTGCCGTACGAGGAGCAGACGGGGTACCACGCCTCGGCCCAGCTGGTGCGCCAGGCGTTCGGGATCTTCGACTCGGACGCCCAGCACATCGCACGGGCGAAGCTCGACGAGGGCGTGACGGCGCTCCTCCCGGCGCGGAGGCCGCCGACACGGCGCGGTATCTCGCGCTGCTGCTCGGTCTCGGGATGGATGCCCCCGTGCTGAATCAGCGGCTGCTCTTCCTGGCGCTCCGGCGGGTGATCGAACGTCTCGGGGAGGATCGCCCGACGCTTCGTGTTCGAGGACATCCACTGGGCGGCCGCGAGCGAGCTCGACCTGCTCGAGTACCTCGGCTCGCAACTCCGTGCGACGTCGGCCCTCGTGATGGCGCTGACGCGTCCGGAGCTGCTGGACGCCCGTCCCTGGGGCGCGCGGCTGCCTGCGCACACGAGCATCGCGCTCGATCCGCTGACCTCCGAGGAGACGAGAGAGCTCGCGACCGGGCTCGTGGTCGACACCGGCGACGCGGGCGTGGACGTCGAACGCCTTGTCAGCCTGTCGGACGGGAATCCGCTGTTCGTGGAGGAGCTCACGGCAGCCATCGCCGACGGTGCCTCCGGTTCGGGCCTCCCCGTGACCGTGACCGCGGCGATCGCGGCGCGACTGGACGTGCTTCCGCCCTCCTTGCGGACGGTGCTCTTCTCGGCGGCGGTCGTCGGGCGGACCTTCTGGCGTGACGTCGTCGCGGCGATCGCCGACGAGCGGACGGTCGACGACGCGCTCGACGAGCTGGAGCGACGAGATCTCGTTCGCCGCGAGCACGACAGCCGGCTCGAGGGCGACGTCGAGTACCGGTTCCGGCACGCCCTGATCCAGGACGTCGCCTACGCCACCCTGACCCGCGTCGAGCGAGCTGCCCGCCACGCAGACGTCGCGCGCTACATCGAGCAGCGAGTGGGCACGGAGGCAGGGCCCGTCGCCTGGATCCTCGCCCACCACTGGCGCTCCGCGGGTGACCCCGCCCGGGCCGTTCCGCATCTCCTCGCGGCGGCCGAGGTCGCCGAGCGAGGCTGGGCGACGCGCGAGGTCGTCGAGCTGTACTCGCTCGCTGCGGAGCTCGCCGACGACGACGAGACGCGGGCGCGGATCCGGTTGCGGCGCGGCATGGCGCTCAAGGCGCTCGATGCCGACCACGAGGCGGCCGCGGAGCTGGCGGCGGTCCTGCCGGAGCTCCGTGGCGCCGAGCGGCTCGACGGGCTGCTCTATGCGGGGAGGGCCGAGATCTGGTCGGAGCGCCACGAGGAGGCGCTTCGGTACGGGGAGCAGGCTCTGGCGTTTGCCGAGGAGCTCGACGACGCCGACGGCCGCGTCGCCGCGCTCGCGCTCGTCAGCGACGCCCTCGCCCAGCGCGGTGAGGAAGGTGACCTGGACCGGGCACTCTCGCTCGGGGACGAGGCGCTCGAGGCGTGGCCGCCGGGCGTCCGCGGATACGAGCATGCGGATCACCTCCACCTCCAGGCGGACGTGAAGTACTGGACGGGCGACTACCGCGGCTCGGCAGCCTGCGCAGTGCGCGCCCGGGAGGTCGCGGGAGACGTCCAGAGCGCGCATGCACTCCTCCGCGGTGGAGGCATCGACGCCATGGCGAGCGTCGGCCTGGGACGTCATGAGGAAGCGCTCGAGAAGCTCGACGCGATCATGGCGCTCGCCCGCGAGCTCGGCGAGAGCGGCGCCTACCTGCCGAACTACCGGTCGGTCGTCTACCGCGAGGTGCTCGACCTCGAATCCGCGCGTGACGCGAGCCTGACCGCGCTCGAGGCCTCGCGCGACCTCACCTTTGGCATGCCGCGCCGGTTCGCGCTCTCCGATCTCCTCCAGGCCGACCTCCTCGCAGGCGACGTCGGCCGTGCCCAGGCGGACTGGCCCGCCCTCTGGGAGGACGCGTCGAAGGCGACGGGCTGGACGCGCTGGCTGATCTTCGGCCGCCTTGCCGTCGCGCGCGCGGAGATCGCGCTACGCGCGAGGCTCCGGAGGTCGCGGCCGAGTGGGCGGCGAAAGCGGTGGAGATCACCGCCGGGACCCGACGCCGGAAGTACGAGGCGATGGCGCGCACGTACCTGGGGAGCGCGCTCGTAGCGGCGGGACGGCGAAACGAGGGGCTGGCCGAGCTGCGCTCCGCCGTCGCGATCGCCGACTCTCTCGTGAACCCGGCCGGGCGGTGGCGCCCGCGGGCGGCTGCCGCCGAAGCCCTCCGGTCGTCCGGCGCCGAGGAAGAGGCCGTCTCGGGGATGCTGCAGGCGCGGACGATCGTCATGGACTTCGCTGCGACGCTGGCGCCCGGGCGCGCGAGAACGCTGCTCGCGGCGCCCGCGGTCCGCGAGGTTCTCGACACGCAGTCCTGATTCGGAGTCAGAGGGAGCCGAGCGCGCTCACGATGCGCCCGGCCGCATGTCCGTCGCCGTAGAGCGGCGGTGCGCTCCGCCGGGAAGCGCGCCGACCCGACCGCGGCCACGAGCGCGTCTGGATCGTCGTCGACGAGCACGTTCGCGCCCGCCACGACGGTGTCGACCCACTCCGTCGAAGGCCGCATCGTCACGCACGGAACGCGGTACCAGTACGCCTCCTTCTGGAGGCCGCCCGAGTCGGTCGCGATCACGCGGGCCTGCGATGCCGCGCGACGCGAAAGCGAGGTAGCCGAGCGGCTCGCGGAGCTCGACGTTCGCGCCGAGGGGGATCCGCTCCGTCGCGAGCACGCGGCCGTGCGCGGGTGGGCGGGGAAGACGACCGGCTCGTCGAGCCGCGAGGCCCTCGACGATGCGCCGGAGCCGCTCCGGCCGGACGTTCGCCTCGCGGTGGACGGTCGCGACGACGTACGGTCCCGGCGCGTCGCGGCGCCGGCACGCGCTCGCGCGCGATCGGCGCGAAGCGGAGCGTCGCGTCGGCCATCACGTCGCCGACGACCTCGACCCGGCCGGGCACGCCCTCGGCCCGCAGCGTCGCGCCCGAGCGCTCGTCCGGGCAGAGGAGGAGCGCCGCCAGCCGGTCGACCTCGATCCGGGCCGCTCCTCCGGCATCGACAGGTCTCCGCTGCGCAGCCCCGCCTCGACGTGCGCGATCGGGACGCCTGCGGCCGCTGCGGCCCGCGCGCCGGCGAGGGTCGAGTTCGTGTCGCCGAGGACGAGGACGAGTCCGGGCCGCTCCGCGTCGATGACGGCGCGGATCGGCGCGGTCATCGCCGTCGACGTCGGCGGTGCGCAGGTCGAGCCGGTGCGCGGGCTCCGCGAGCCCGAGCTCGTCGAAGAAGACCTGGGAGAGCTCGTCGTCCCAGTGCTGGCCCGTGTGGACGACGACCTCCTCGATCCCGGCCTCGCGCAGGGCCACGCCGAGCGGCGCGGACTTGACGAACTGCGGCCGGTTGCCGACGACGGTGAGGACGCCTTACACGCGCGGCGCGAGGCCGATCGACCTGAGGCGGCATGGTTCTCGCCCATCCTTGTGCCGTGACCCATCCCGAGCTCCCGGCCGAGCAGGCGTACGTCGACCACGCCTACGACTGCCTCGACCGCATGCGCGGCCTCGTCGAGCGCGCGGCCGACGCGGCCGACAGCGAGGTCGCGGCGCTCGCGCTCGAGGCCTGGGCCGTGCGACGGCTCCGGACGTTCGAGGACGCCGAGCGGGGCCTCTGCTTCGGACGGCTCGACCTCGAGGCGACGCCGCGGCCGCTCTACGTCGGCCGGCGCTGGGTGCACGACGACGAGAGCGAGCGTGCTCGTCGTCAACTGGCAGGCGCCCGCGGCCCGGCCGTTCTACATCGCGACCCCCGCCGACCCCCACAGCGTCACGCTGCGCCGCCGCTTCCGCACCGACGGCCGGCGCCTGCTCGACCTCGAGCGACGAGACGCTCGACGGCTCGGGCGTCGGTGGCGCGGGCGGGGACTTCCTGCTCGAGGAGCTCGAGCGCAGCCGCGAGCCGCACATGCGCGACATCGTCGCGACGATCCAGGCCGACCAGTACCGGCTGATCACGCGCCGAGCCCGAGCCGCCGCTCGTGATCCAGGGCGGGCCGGGCACCGGCAAGACCGCCGTCGGCTGCATCGCGCGTCGTACCTCCTCTACACGCACCGCGAGCGCGCTGCGGCGGCGTCCTCGTCGTCGGCCCGAACCCGACGTTCATGGAGTACGTCTCGCACGTGCTGCCCGACGCTCGGCGAGGAGAGCGTCGAGCAGCGGGCGGTCGGCGAGCTCGTCGACGGGGTCGCCGCCGACCGTCGCGACCCGCCGGCGGTCGCAGCGGCTGAAGGGCGACCTGCGGCTGGCGGACGTGATCGC
The DNA here is from genome assembly GCA_963722755.1 of uncultured Actinomycetes bacterium. GTDB lineage: Bacteria > Actinomycetota > Thermoleophilia > Gaiellales > Gaiellaceae > Gaiella. The sequence goes on along the minus strand of CAVROJ010000006.1, from coordinate 197,697 downwards.
GCGGCGCGGCCGCCGAGCGGTCGACGCCGCACCCGGAGGAGCTCGTCGCGCGGATCGAGGGCGAGTTCGTGCGAGTGCGGGAGCGCGAGGTGCGCGAGCTGCTCGACCGCGCGCGCGACGGAGCTCGGCCTCACGGCGCACGCCCGCGAGCGCTTCCGCATGGACGTGCTGCGCCGCTTCTACGAGGACTACGGCGCGCGCCTCGGCGGCCTGGCGTGGCGCGACTTCGGCGAGGTCGAGCGGGCGCTCCGGGCGAAGGGCTTCCTCGACGCGCTGGCTCGACCGCGTCTGGCCGGTCGCCTCGCCCGACGGCCTCGTGCGCTCGCTGCTCACCTCGCGGGCGCGCTCGCGGAGGCCGCCGACGGCATCCTCGACGCCGACGAGCAGCGGCTGCTCTTCCGGTCGCGCGCCGGCTTCGGCTGGAGCGACGGCGACGTGCCGCTCCTCGACGAGGCGCGCGCGCTGCTCGCGGAGGCGCCGCCGCGACGTTCGGCCACGTGATCGTCGACGAGGCGCAGGACCTGACGCCGATGCAGCTCCGGATGGTCGCGCGCCGCGCGAGCGGCGGCTCGCTGACGATCCTCGGCGACGTCGCGCAGGCGACCGGCCCGGTCGCGTACCGACGCTGGGACGAGGTGCTCGCCCACCTGCCGCGCGGCGACGAGGCCGAGGTCGAGGAGCTCCGGCACGCCTACCGCGTGCCGCGCGAGATCATGGAGCTGGCGCTGCCGCTCCTCGAGCGAATCGCGCCGGACGTCGCGCCGCCCGCTCGCCTACCGCGCGCGGCGCAGCGCCGCCCAGCGTCGAGCAGGTCGACCGGACGAGCTCGTCGCTGGCGGCCTTCGCGCGGCGCTCGCGCTGGCGGAGCGAGGACGGGCTGCTCGCCGTGATCCTCCCCGACGCGCTGCTGCCGGAGGTCGAGGCCGCACTCGGCCTTCGACGACGGGGTGCCGCTGCTCTCGCCCGCGACGGGCCAAGGGCCTCGAGTTCGACCACGTGGTCGTCGTCGAGCCGGCGCTGATCGCCGAGGGCGAGACCGGCCTGCGCGAGCTGTACGTCGCGCTCACGCGGCCGACGCGGACGCTCGTCGTCGTCCACGCGCGCCCGCTCCCCGACGGACTCTCCACACCGCCGTCCTGACGCTCGCCGTCCCTCAACCGAGGGGCGGTGCTCCTCCGGTTGGGTGCCGCCGGTCGTGGAGGGCACGGTGCAGCCCGTGGGTGAGCGGTGTGGTGCAGCCGGTGGTCGACGGAGCCCGTACCGCCGGTCGAGACCGTCGGGGTCAGAGCCCCCGTCGTCGGCCAGCTGCTTCCGGCGGACGTCTCCAAGACGAAGCCCGCACCGCTGCTGCAGCTGCCGTGAGGGTCATGCGTGCCGCCCGAGGCGCCGGCGGGCTGTCGGCGTCGGCCTCGGCGTGCGTGACGGTCGGCCGCTCATCGGGGGCTGGGGAAGAGCCACCACGTCATGCCGAAACCAAGCGACTCGAAACCGAGCTGCCGGTACAACGGCTCACCCTCGTAGGTCGCATTCAGCGTGACGCTCGTGCACCTTTCCGCACGAGCGCAGTCCAACGCCGCAAGTGTCAGCGCTCGACCGTACCCCTGGCGTCGGGCCGCCGGCGCTACTCCCATGTCATAGATCCCGGCGCAGTCGTCCGCGACGTTCAGAACGGCGTGGCCGACCATCCGCTCGCCCTCGCGAACGACGAAGTGATGAACGTCGCCGCCGAGAACCACCGCGTGATGTGTCGAGGAATAGGGAAGTTCGCGCTCGCACTCGGTCGTGTGCTCCACCGTGCGGGTGGGCGATTCGCGTAGGGAGCGTGGGTCGGCGCCCATCCAGTGTGGTTGCCAGCCATCCTGAAAACCGAGGTCGTGCAGATTCGTTGCAAGCGCCTCCTCGGGTGCGATCGCCCAGCATGCGACCTCTTCCGCCCCCGCCTCGCGAGCGACCCGAACGGCGCCGCGAAGATCGCCGTCGTGCCGTGGGAATGCAAGCACCGCGTCGCCGCCGCCGAGGAAGACGGTCACACCGTCGAGCTCGATGCGCTCGCGGCCGCGCCAAAACCACGACACATGGTTTCTCTCCGCGTCCGAGAGCATGCGGCGACGTTACCGAGGTGACGACGGCCGGTAGTGCGACCCCTGCACACATGCGGCATCGTGGTGGTTCCTGTCAGCGTCTGGCATGACGTGGCAGAAACCGGCTGGCTATGGGCCGTGAAGGATTCGAACCTTCGACCTTGGGATTAAGAGTCCCCTGCTCTACCAGCTGAGCTAACGGCCCGAGGACGGGGAAGGATAGCGCCGGGGGTGGGGCGTGTTCTGTGGGCTACGCGTCCGCGGCCGGAGGGCGGCTTTGCCGCCCGGGAGGCCCGGTGCGGCGGTGTGTGCGCGACGGCGAAGGAGGGGGCTCGCGGGGGAACCATGGGTTCCTCCGCGCTCGTCCCCTGCTCTACCAGCTGAGCTAACGGCCCGAGGACGGGGAAGGATAGCGCGGCCTTCCGGGTCATCCGCGTCGCTCGTAGCCCCGACAACGAGGGACGTCGTGGCGTGGGAGCGGTACGAAATTCGCGCGGCTGAACCGGTGAACGGCGCTTTGCGGCCGGAGGCCGGCTTCGCCGGCCGGGAGGCCAGGCTGCGTGAATCCATGCACTCCGGAAGAAGGAGGGGTCCGTGGGGGAACCATGGGTTCCCCCACGCTTGCTGATGTATCGTCGCGGACGGTGATCCGCCGGGGCGCCATGGTCAAGATGGTCGTGATCGCCGCGCTGGCGGCGCTGATCGCGACGCTCGTCGCCGTGCTCATCGACTGGCTGCCCGAGTCCGCCTCCGAGGAGATGGACCGGATCACGTTCGTCTACTGGTTCGCGACGATCATCTGCATCGGGATCTTCTCGCTCGTCGCCGCCGTGATCGTCGAAGCGGTGTGGGCGTTCCGGGTCAAGCCGGACGACGACACCGACGGCCCGCCGATCCACGGGCACACCGGGCTCGAGATCGCCTGGACCATCGTTCCGGCGGTGCTCGTGATCGCGATCGGGGTCGTCAGCGCGGTCGTCCTCTCCAAGAACGCGGATGCCGGCAACGACCCGCTGCGGGTGAGGGTCTTCGCGCAGCAGTTCGCCTGGCGCTTCGTCTACCCCGGGGACGTGCGCTCGGACGAGCTCGTGCTGCCCGTCGACCGTGGGGTGGAGTTCGAGCTCGAGTCGGCCGACGTGATCCACTCCCTGTGGATTCCGGAGATGGGGCAGAAGCAGGACGTGGTGCCCGGGGTGACGCAGGAGATCGTGATCACGCCGACGCGGACCGGCCGCTTCACGTTGATCTGCACCGAGCTGTGCGGGCTCGGCCACTCCACCATGCGTGCTCCCGTCCGCGTGCTCGAGCAGGCCGCGTTCGCCCAGTGGCTCGAGCAGCGGGGCGCCGAAGGCGAAGGAGCAGGCGCGGGGAGCGGCGGTGGAGGCTCGGGCGGCGGCACCTCGGCGGCGCTCGGCCGCGAGACGTTCGCGAGCGCAGGCTGCGGCGGTTGCCACGCCTTCGAGCCCGCCGGGAGCGACGCTCGGATCGGGCCGTCGCTGGACGACCTCGCAGCCGCAGCCGAGGAGGCGGGCGTGCCGCTGCCCCAGTTCGTGCGTCAGTCGATCGTGGATCCCGATGCGGTGATCACGCCCGACTACCAGCCCGGCGTGATGCCGAAGGACTTCGCCGAGAGCCTGTCACCGGAGGAGCTCGACGCGCTCGTCGCGTTCCTGAGCGGAGAGGAGGGCACGGAGTGACGACGACGGTCGACGAGCACGCCCAGCACGAGACGCCTCATGGCCACGCCGGGCCGCCCCGCCGTCGGGGCATCCTGATGCGGCCCGGGTACGTCCGCGCGGCCTGGTGCACGGCGGCGTTCTTCCTGATCGGGATGTACATCGTCGTCACGCTGCGCTGGCTCGCCGGCTGGGATCCGGTCTACGACTGGGAGTACATCGTCCTGATCGCCGGGATGGTCGCGGCCCCGCTCGGCTTCCTCCTCGGGATCGGCGCATTCGACTACTGGCTCTACTGGATCTCCGGACGCCCCACGGTGGCGGACGACCATGCGAACCACGGCGCCTACAAGTGGACCGACTACTTCAAGGTCAACACCGACCACAAGGTGATCGGGGTCCAGTACCTCGTCACGACGTTCTTCTTCTTCATCGTCGGCGGCTTCCTGGCGATGCTCTTCCGCGCCGAGCTCGCGCAGCCGGGGATGCAGTTCTTCGACACGCAGACCTTCAACGGGCTCGTGTCGGCGCACGCGACGCTGATGATCTTCGTGTTCATCATCCCGGCCTTCGCCGGCCTCGCGAACTTCGCCGTGCCGCTGATGCTCGGCGCGCCGGACATGGCGTTCCCGCGCCTGAACGCGCTCAGCTTCTGGATGCTGCCGATCGCGGGCGTGCTGTTCCTGGCGAGCTTCCTGGCACCGGGCGGCGCCTTCGCGACGGGCTGGACGAGCTACGCGCCGCTCGCCTCGGAGCAGCCCTTCGGCCAGGTGTTCTTCAACATGGGCGTCCAGTGGGCGGGGGCGTCGTCGATCGCGACCGCGCTCAACTTCCTCGTCACGATCATCACCATGCGCGCGCCGGGAATGACCTTCTGGCGCATGCCGCTCCTCGTCTGGGCCAACTTCACGACCTCGCTGCTGGTCGTGATCGCGACGCCGTTCATCGCCGGCTCCCAGTTCTTCGTGATGTTCGACCGGGTGATGCACACGAGCTTCTTCATCCCGGACAACGGCGGCTACGTGCTCGGGTACCAGCACATCTTCTGGTTCTACTCGCACCCGGCCGTCTACATCATGATCCTGCCGGGGTTCGGGATCATCTCCGAGATCGTCTCCGTGATGAGCCGCAAGCCGATCTTCGGCTACCGGCTGATGGCGATCTCGCTGCTCGGGATCCTCGTGCTCGGCTTCTCGGTGTGGGCGCACCACATGTTCGTCGCCGGCATGGCCGACTGGCTGCGCGTGCCGATGATGATCTCGACCCTCCTGATCGCGGTCCCGACCGGCGTCAAGGTGTTCTCATGGCTGGCAACGCTGTGGGAGGGGAAGATCCACCTCAACACGCCGATGCTGTTCGCGCTCGGGTTCATCTCGATGTTCGTGATCGGTGGGCTCTCGGGCATCTACCTCGCGTCGGTGCCGATCGACATCCACGCCTCCGACACGTACTTCATCGTCGCCCACATCCACTACGTGCTGTTCGGCGGGTCGGTGTTCACGATCTTCGCCGGGATCTACTACTGGTTCCCCAAGATGACCGGCCGGATGTACAACGAGCGGCTCGGGAAGCTGCACTTCTGGATCACGTTCGTCGCGTTCAACGTGACGTTCTTCCCGATGCACTGGGTGGGCCTGGTCGGGATGCCGCGACGCGTGGCCGACTACGCGGGGACGTTCGGCGCGCTCAACATGGTCGATCTCGATCGCATCCTTCGCGCTGGGCGCGTCGGTCGCGATCTTCGCCTACAACGTGATCACGAGCTGGGCGCGCGGGCCGATCGCCGGGTCGAACCCGTGGAGGGCGATGACGATCGAGTGGCAGGTCTCGTCGCCGCCGCCGGTGTTCAACTTCGACGAGATCCCGCAGGTCGTCGGCGGCCCGTACGAGTTCGGGGTGCCGGGTGCGAAGCACGCCGTCCTGAAGGGCGGCGCGTTGCAGGAGGCGCGACTGTGAGCGAGACGGAGCCCACCAAGCACGTCCTCGTCGTCGCGAACGAGACGCTCGCCGGCGACGAGCTCGTCGACGCCGTCCGGACGCGGGCGGAGCAGGGCCCCATCCGCACCGTCGTGATCGCGCCGGTCAACGAGCCCAGCGCGCGGGTACGTCGTCTACCGCAACTCGCGGCGCGCGTCCGCGGGCAGGCGCGTGGACAGGATGGTGGCCGCGCTGCGCGCCGCGGGGATCCCCGCGCACGGCGACGTCTTCGAGGGCGGCCCGATCGCCGCCGTCCAGGACGTGCTCGCGCTCGAGGACGTCGACGAGCTGATCGTCTCGACCCATCCCGAGCAGACCTCCGGCTGGCTGCGGAAGAAGAACGTCCTCGCCGAGCTCCGCCGGCTGGCCGGCGACCGACCGTTCCAGCACGTCGTCTCCGACGTCGCCGCCCGCACCGGCCAGGCGAACGTGCTCGTCGTCGCCAACGAGACCGTCCTCGGCGACCGGCTGCTCGCCCGGATCCGGCAGCGGGCGGCGGAAGGGCCCGCCGGCTTCCTGATCGTCTGCCCGCAGAGCGACCCCGACCAGGGCGAGCACCCCGAGGCCGAGCGGCGCCTGCGCGCCGCGCTCACCGTGCTGCGCGACGAGGGCATCGAGGCGCACGGGCAGATCGCCCACCCCGACCCGTACACCGCCACGATGCAGGTGATCGAGGACGAGCGGGTCGACGAGGTGATCATCTCCACCTTCCCGGGCGAGCGCTCCGGATGGCTCAGGCGCGACGTCGTCGAGCGGCTGCGCAAGGACGCGGGCGTCCCCGTCGAGCACGTCGTCGCCGACGTCCCGGCACCCGCGGGGGCGGGGCTTGAGCGCCCACGCCGACGCCGCAGCACGCCGGGCACGCGCACCACGGCCCCCCGCCGGCGAACAAGAGCGCGCGGATCGACTCCGCGACGCTCGGGATGCTGCTCTTCATCGCGTCGGAGGCGATGCTCTTCGGGGCGTTCTTCACGGCGTACTTCTTCGTCCGCGTCGTCAACCCGGACGCGCCCGCGACGTGGCCACCGCCGCCGTACGAGTTCCCGGTCTTCGTCGCGTCCGTGAACACGGCGATCCTGGTCACGTCCAGCTTCACGATCCACTGGGCGACGCAGTCGATCAAGCGCGGCGACCGGAACGGCCTCAGGGCGGGCCTCGTGGTCACGATCCTGCTCGGATCGGCCTTCCTGCTCACGCAGGCGATCGAGTACGCCCACGTCGGCTTCAACACGGGCGACGGCGCGTTCGCCTCGGTCTTCTTCGGCCTGACGGGGCTTCACGGCGCGCACGTCTTCGTCGGGCTGTCGCTGCTGACGATCGCGGCCGTGCGCGCCTTCCGCGGGCACTTCTCCCCCGACCACTACCACGGCGTCGAGATCCCCGGGATCTACTGGCACTTCGTCGACGTGATGTGGATCATCGTGTGGGCGGCGGTCTACTTGCTGTAGCGCGTCGCCGCGGATTCGCGCCTAAGGCGCGAATCCGCTAGATAGACAGGTGCGTTATGACACGTATGGCGCGATCATCCAGCGGCTCCCACGGAGCCGGAGGCGCATGAAGAACCCGCTCCGAGACGAGTCATCCGCGTTCCAGGTCGTCCTCGTCACGCTGGGCGGGGCCGTGCTCGTCGTGCTGGCGGCGTGGATCAACGAGTGGCTCGGCCTCGCGGTGTTCCTCGCGCTGGTGGGCGTCGGCGCTCTGGGCGATCAGGGGCGGCATGCGCCAGCGTCCGCCGCAGGCCCACGTCGTCCGCGACGGCGGCCCCACGCGCCGTATCCTCGTGGTCGCGAACGAGACGGTCGGCGGCGGCGAGCTGCTCGAGCTCCTCGGGCGCAAGGCGGAGGGCGTGCGCGAGGAGATGCTGATCGTCTGCCCTGCGCTCAACTCCCGTGTGCGCACGTGGACGTCGGACGAGGACGGCGCGCGCGCGGCGGCGCAGGAGCGCCTGGACGAGAGCCTGGCGCGGCTGCGCGAGGCCGGGGTCAGCGCCAGGGGCGAGATCGGCGACGGCGACCCACTCCAGGCTCTCGAGGACACGCTCCGTGAGTTCCCGGCCGACGAGATCGTCGTCTCGACCCACCCGCCCGGGCGCTCGCACTGGCTCGAGCAGGGCGTCGTCGAGCAGGCCCGCCTTCGGTTCGACGTGCCGGTCACGCACGTCGTCGTCGATCTCGCGGGCTCGCTGGCGGAGCCCGCCTAGGGAGCTTCGGTCAGCCGCCCGCGTTCTCGGTCACGAAGGTCGCGACCGCGTCGATCTGCTCCTCGCTCAGCTGACCCTTGAAGGACGGCATCCCGCCGCGGCCGTTGGTGATCCGGTCGAGCGCGAGCTCCTTCGACGGCTTCGCGTCGTCGAGGTTCGGCCCGACCGTGCCGTTCGAGCCCGCGGCGGCGAGCGTGTGGCAGCCGCCGCAGCCGGCAGAGGCGAAGATCGACTCGCCGTCGGTGTCGCCTCCCGAGGGCGGCGTGGGCTCCGGCGGGCTCGCCGGGTCGATCGGTCGGCCGTTCGCGTCGAGGCCCGCGACCGACGCGACGTACGTCGCGACGTCCTGGGCGTCCTGGCCCTCGAAGATGTTCGCCGGCATGCCCGGAGCGTCGGTGGACGGGTCGGTGACGGGGTAGGCGATCTGCCCGCGGACGACCTGCTGGATCGTGTCCTCCCCGAGCCCGTCGATCCGCGACTGGACGAAGGCGAAGTCGAGGTCGGGGCCGATCCTGCCGGTCGTGCCCGCGTCGCGGAGCGTGTGGCAGCTGCCGCAGCCTGTGACGTGAAGAGCTCCTTGCCGCGGATCCGGTCGCCCGTGCCCTCCGAGTACCCGACCGTGTCACCGCACGCCGCCAAGGCCCAGCCCGGCGAGGAGGGCGAGCGCGATCAGGGCGACTGCGTGCCGCCGGCGCCGACTCGGTGCAGTGAGGCTGCCTCGCTCCACGCGGGAGCGAGTCTAACCACCCGCTGCCGCGGCGGTCTGCCGCAGCTGCTTGAGCTGATCCCTGACGACGCTCGCGCTCGGATCGTCCGGCGCCAGCTCCAGGAAGCGCTCGTACGCGGCGATCGCGGTCGTCGCGTCACCGACCTGCTGGGCGGCCTGCGCGAGCTCGAGCTGGACGTTCGGGTCCTGGGGCTGCAGGGCCACGAGCCGCTGGTACGCGTCGACCGCGAGCGTCGCCTCGCGTCTGCGCGCCCCCGAGCGCCTCGGACACACGCCCGCTCACCGACGCGTTGACGGCGGTCGTGACCGGGTCCGAGAGCACCGACTGCCCCGACGGGGCGAGGAGCGACGGGAACCCCTGGGCCGGGGCGAGGAAGGCGGCCCGCACCTGCGCGACCTGGGCGTCGCGCTGCCGCTCGGTGGCGCGCGTCAGGTGGAGCCCTGCCAGCTCGCGAAGGGCGCTCGGGTCCTTCGGGTCGAGCTCGATCGCCTTGTTGAGGGCGGTGATCGCCTCGGCGGTCTCCCCCTCGGTCTCGTACGCGGTCGCGAGGTTGCGCCAGGCCTCCGGCGTCGTTGGGCTGGTCCTCGGTCTCGCCGCGAGCGTCGGAGACGGACTGCACCCCGGCGCCGCCCGAGCCACGGAAGACGTCGCCGACGCCCACGCCGCCGGCGCCGACACCGAAGAGGACGAACCCGAGCCCGAACACGAGCGCGAGGAGCACGAACATCCACTTGGCGTGCCGCCGCAGCCGCGGGAAGAACATGGTGTCCTCGATCGTGGGCGCGGACGAGCCGCGCGGGCGCGCGGGCGCTACCGCAGCATGCGGCTTCGCGCTCTTCGGGCGGCTCTTCTCGAATCGGGCCATGCGCTCGTCTCTCGTTCGTAGCGGGTCTCGCCGCCTACGAGAGTAGCGGCAACCCGGTCGGGGGAGCCTCCCAGCACGGCTGTGACGACGGGATCCTCGACGGGCCAGAGCGGGCTCTCGTCCACCGAGATCACGGCCAGGTCGGCCCACTTGCCCGGGACGAGCGAGCCCACCTCCGCCTCGAGGCCGAGCACACGGGCGCCGCCGAGCGTGGCGAGCTCGAGCGCGCGGTGCGCGGTGAGGGCGTCGGGACGCTGCTCGCGTGCCCTTGCGGCGACGATCGCCGTCCGCAGCTCCTCGAAGAGGTCGAACGACGGCGTCGAGGCGGGGCTGTCGGTCGCGATCCCCACGGGGATCCCCGCCTCGAGGAGCCGCCCGACGGGCGCGATCCCGCAGCCGAGGATCCCGTTCGAGCGTGGGCAGTGCGCGACACCGACCCCGGAGGAGGCGAGCAGCGCGATCTCCTCGTCGTCGACGTGGACGCAGTGCGCGGCCATCAGCTGCGGCCCGAGCAGGCCGGCCTCGGCGAGCAGGCGGATCCCGGTCGTGCCCGGCGGCGGCACGAGCATCTCCGCGAACGACGACCAGTCACCCGAGCCGTCCGCGAGGAACTCCCGCTCGGCCACGCTCTCGGCGAGGTGCGTCGCCAGGGGGAGCCCGAGCCGAGCGCACGCCTCGTACACCTCGAGGGTGCACGTGTAGGGCGCGTGCGGCGACACGCCGAGACGGACACGGTCGGAGAGGACGGGCTCGACGCGGTCGCGGAGCGTCGCGAAGCGCTCCAGCGCCGTCTCGTCGCGGCCGAACACCTCGAGGTAGACGATCGCCCGCAGGCCGGTCTCGGCGGCGGCCTCCGTGGCCGCGCCGGAGAAGCTGCAGTCGCCCACCGTCGTGATCCCCGAGCGCAGGCATTCGTGCGCCCCCTCCGTCGCGATCGCGCGCATGTCGTCGAGCTCGAGCAGCTGCTTGCGGGCCACGTGGAGGCCGATCCAGGACGAGAAGGGGAGGCCGTCGCCGAACCCGGCGTACACGGCGTACTCCAGGTGCGAGTGGCAGTTCACGAAGCCCGGCACGATCACGCAGCCGGCGAAGCGCTCGCCTTCGCCGAGCTCGGCCGCCGGCCCGACCGCCTGGATCCTCCCGTCGTCCGAGACGGCGACCGCGCCGTCGGCGATCGGGTCGCCCTCGACGGGGACGACCCAGTCGGCGGAGACGACCCTCATGTGGGCCTAAGGAGGGGGCTCGTGGGGGAACCATGGGTTCCCCCACGCAGGAGCCAGTCGGCGGAGACGACCCTCATGTGGGCCTAAGGAGGGGGCTCGTGGGGGAACCATGGGTTCCCCCACGCAGGAGCCAGTCGGCGGAGAGCAGCCTCACAGGGCTTCCGCGGCGGCGCGCTCCCAGCGGCGCTCCATCAGCACCGAGAGCCAGATCGAGGCCTCGAACAGGATCAGCAGCGGCGCGACCTCGAGCACGAGCGAGACGGGATCGACCGTCGGCAGGAGGATCGCGAACGTCAGCATCAGGACGTAACCGATGCGGCGGTTCCGGCGCAGGCGGTCGGACGTGAGGACGCCGAGGCGGACGAGCCCGAGGATGAAGATCGGCATCTGGAACGCGATCCCGAAGGCGAACAGCGTCAGCGTGACGAACGAGAGGAAGTAGCTCGCCCGGATCTGCTCGGTGTAGAGCTCGGAGTCGTAGTCGACGAGGAAGTCGAGCGCCTTGGGGAGGACGATCGCGTAGCAGAACACGACTCCCGCGACGAACAGGGCGGTCGAGATGACGACGAACACGCTGATCACGCGCTGCGTGTCCTCGGCCACCGCCGGGGCGAGGAACGCCCACACCTGCCAGAGGAGGATCGGCAGCACGATCGCGAGCGAGGCGTAGAAGCTCACCTTGAGCGAGGTGGTGAACGGCTCCGTGACGCCGAGGGTGACGAGCGGCGTCCCCGCGGGCAGCAGGTCCATCAGCCGCTCGATCAGCCGCTCGTGGAAGGCGTACGCGAGAGCGAACGCGGGGACGATCGCGAGCATGCAGACGATGAGCCGGTGGCGCAGCTCGCGTGAGGTGCTCGACGAGGGTCGCTTCCTCGTCGTGGCTCAGGCGCCGCGGCACGATCCGGCGGGCCATTGCGCGTCTGGGGAGCTAGGAGACGGTGTCGCGCTCGCGCGACGTCGTCGCGGTCGCAGAAGGCTCGGCGGGCGGCAGCTCCGCGATGTCGTCGACGTCGTCGTCGTCCCTGCTGCCTGACACCGACTCCTTGAACTCGCGCATCCCCTTGCCGAGCTGGCGGCCCATCTCGGGCAACCGCTTCGGTCCGAACACGAGCAGCAGCACGAGCAGGAGGATCAGGAGCTCCCAGATGCCGATTCCGAAGGGCATGGGCGGCAGCGTAGCCGTTTTTCCCGCGCGCGCCGAGAGTCTCGTGTGGGCGGGGGTTTGCCGCGGCCCGGTCCGGCTACCATCGGAGGTGAGTGCGCAGGGTCGCTGGGCTGCGCCGAGACGTTTTGGACGACCTGCAACCGAAGGGCATCCGTTGGCACTACTCGAGATCACGAACCTGCACGTCGCGCTGGAGGACGGCACCGAGATCGTCAAGGGTGTCGACCTCGCCGTGGACACGAACGCGAAGCACGCGATCATGGGGCCGAACGGCTCCGGGAAGTCGACCTTCGCGTACGCGCTCATGGGCCACCCGGCCTACGAGATCACGGAGGGCGACATCCGGTTCGACGGGGAGTCGATCCTCGAGATGGGGGCGGACGAGCGCGCGCAGCGCGGGCTCTTCCTCGCGTTCCAGTACCCGCACGCGATCCCCGGCGTGACGGTCACGAGCTTCCTCCGCAGCGCGATCAACGCGAAGCGGAAGGCGGCGAACGGCGGCGAGGACAACCCGGTCGCCGTCAAGGAGTTCCGCACCGACCTGCTCGCCGCGATGGAGCGGCTGAAGGTGCCGCGCGAGCTCGCGCAGCGGTACCTGAACGACGGCTTCTCGGGCGGCGAGAAGAAGCGCGTCGAGATCCTCCAGATGGCGATGCTCTCACCGCGGATCGCGATCCTCGACGAGACCGACTCGGGCCTCGACATCGACGCGCTCCGCATCGTGGCCGAGGGCGTCAACACGCTGGTCGGGCCCGACATGGGCGCGCTCGTGATCACGCACTACCAGCGGATCCTGAACTACGTGACGCCGGACCACGTCCACGTGTTCGTGGACGGCCGGATCGTCGCCTCGGGCGGCGCGGAGCTCGCGCACAGGCTCGAGGCAGAAGGCTACGAAGCATTCATCCCTGCAGTCGTGGGAGGAGGCGAGGCCGCATGAGCACCGCCGAGAACGAGCTCGTCAAGGGAATTCGAACCGAGTACCAGTACGGCTTCGCGAACCCCGACGAGGCCGAGGACTACTTCTTCAAGTCGGGTCGCGGTCTCTCGCACGAGGTCGTCGAGGCGATCTCGCAGCACAAGGACGAGCCGGAGTGGATGCGGGCGTTCCGCCACAAGTCGCTCGACTACTTCTACGCCCGCCCGCTCCCGACGTGGGGCGGCAATCTCGCCGAGATCGACTTCGAGAACATCTACTACTACATCCGCCCGACCGAGAAGCAGGTCGACAAGTGGGAGGACCTCCCGGCCGAGATCCTCGACACGTGGGACAAGCTCGGGATCCCCCAGGCCGAGAAGAAGTACCTCGCCGGGGTCGGGGCCCAGTACGAGTCGGAGGTCGTCTACCACAAGCTCCAGGCGGACCTGGAGGCCAAGGGCGTGATCTTCCTCGACATGGACTCGGCTCTGCGCGAGCACGAGGACATCGTCAAGCAGTACATGGGCACGATCATCCCGCAGAACGACAACAAGTTCGCCGCGCTCAACTCGGCCGTCTGGTCGGGCGGCTCGTTCATCTACGTCCCGCCGGGCGTCTCGATCGAGATGCCGCTGCAGGCGTACTTCCGGATCAACGCGGAGAACATGGGCCAGTTCGAGCGGACGCTGATCATCGTCGACGAGGACGCGTACGTGCACTACGTCGAGGGCTGCACCGCACCGATCTACTCGTCCGACTCGCTCCACTCCGCGGTCGTCGAGATCGTCGTCAAGCCGCGCGGCCGGTGCCGCTACACGACGATCCAGAACTGGTCGAACAACGTCTACAACCTCGTCACCAAGCGAGCGGTCGCCTACGAGGACGCGACGATGGAATGGGTCGACGGGAACCTCGGCTCGAAGCTGACGATGAAGTACCCCGCGATCTGGCTGATGGGGGAGCGCGCGCACGGCGAGGTGCTCTCGATCGCCTTCGCCGGCAAGGGCCAGCACCAGGACGCGGGCGGCAAGGTCGTCCACGTCGCGAAGAACACGACCTCCGTGATCACCTCCAAGTCGATCTCGAAGGACGGCGGCCGAGGCGGCTACCGCGGGCTGCTCGAGGTCGCGAAGGGCGCCAGCGGCTCGAAGTCGAAGGTCGTCTGCGACGCGCTGATCCTCGACGAGGACTCGCGCTCGGACACGTACCCGTACATCGACGTCAGGGAGAACGACGTCGACCTCGGTCACGAGGCGACCGTCTCCAAGATCGGCGAGGAGCAGCTCTTCTACCTGATGAGCCGCGGCCTCTCCGAGGCCGAGGCCAGCGCGATGATCGTCGCGGGCTTCGTCGAGCCGATCACGAAGGAGCTGCCGCTCGAGTACGCGGTCGAGATGAACCGGCTGATCCAGCTGCAGATGGAGGGTTCTGTCGGCTGAGGCCGCCAGAACCTGGAAGAGAATGGAGATCGCGAAGGCAGACTTCATCGCCGTGCCCTCGACCGACTGGAAGCGCTCGCGGGCGTTCTACGTCGACACGCTCGGCCTCCGCCGCGACGAGACCGGCGATGCGGAGTTCTGGATCGGCGAGCAGTGCTTCGGGATCTACGAGCCCACCACGTTCGGGCTGGAGTTCGCGCCGCAGACGACGGCGCACCTGGCGCTGCACGTCGACGACGTCCCGGCCGCGCGGGCCGAGCTCGAGGCGAAGGGGGTCGAGTTCCAGGGCGAGACGTTCGACACCGGCGTCTGCCACATGGCGTTCTTCGCGGATCCCGACGGCAACGCCTTGATGCTCCACCACCGCTACAAGCCGCGCGAGCAGGACCGCCCGGGCATCGTGAGAGCCGACCTCCTCGAGCGCTACCAGGCGCTCCCGCTGCCGACGACGCGCGACGAGCACTGGCGCTTCACCGACCTCGCCGGCTTCGACCCCGAAGGCTGGGACGCGGCGGCAACGGCGGCCGCGGCCGTTCCGTCGATGCTCGACCTCGACGTCGCCGCAGCGGCGACGATCGACGAGTCCGGGCTCCGGATCGACCGCGCTGACGGTGCCCCCGAGGGGATCCGCTTCGAGCCCCTCTCCGACGACAACCCGCTCGTCGGCTCGCTCGTCCAGGCCGACGACAAGCTCCGCGCCCACAACGCGGCCGTCTGGGAGCACGGGCTGCTCGTCCACGTCCCGGCAGGGGTGGAGCTCGAGAAGCCCCTCTACCTGCGGGTCGCGAGCGGCGTGCCCGGAGGCTCGCTCTTCTGGCGCGTCCTGGTGGTCGCCGAGCCGGGGTCCCGCTTCACCTTCGTCCAGGAGCTGACCTCCGCCTCGGACGACCTGGACGCCTACGTGAACGGCGTCGTCGAGGTGGTCGTCCGCGACGGCGCGAAGGCCGAGGTCGTGAACGTCCAGCGGCTCTCCCAGAAGGCGTGGCTGTTCGCCTCGTGTCACGCACGCGTGGAGCGCGACGCCGAGCTCGACTGGGTCGAGGGCGGCTTCGGCTCCGGCAGGGGCAAGGTCTGGATCCAGAACGACCTCGCCGACCGCGGTGCGACCTCCCGGGTCACCGGCGCGTACTTCGCCGACGGCTCGCAGCACATGGACTACGACACGTACCAGCTCCACCAGGCGCCCGACACGACATCGGACTTCGCGTTCAAGGGCGCCCTGCGCGACGCGGCCGCCACGGTGTGGCGCGGGATGATCCGCGTCGAGGAGGGCGCGCAGAAGACGAACGCCTACCAGGAGAACCGCAACCTCCTGCTCTCGAAGACGGCGACCGCCAACTCGATCCCCGGGCTCGAGATCCTCGCGAACGACGTCCGCTGCACGCACGGCGCGACGTTGTCGCAGGTCGACCGCGAGCAGCTCTTCTACCTCATGACGCGCGGCCTCCCACGCTCGGAGGCGGAGCGGCTGATCGTCCGCGGCTTCTTCCAGGACGTGCTCGACCGGATCGAGCTGCAGCCGGTGCGGGAGGCGCTCGGCAGCCGCCCTCGAGGCGCGAATCCCGAAGAGCTAGCCCGCCGCTCGATCCCCCGCCTTCGGCGGGGGCACATCCCTGAAGGCGCCCGCTGTCGCGGTCGCGACTGCCTCTTTGCCAATAGAGGTACACGAGTCCTCCGGGGCGCTGTGTCACGATGCCCGCGTGACCTGCCCCTGCTGCCCTGCCGGCGAGTCGCTCGACATCTTCGGGAAAAGGGGCGCCCGACGGGAGCTGCGCCGATATCTGCGCAGCGGCCTCGGAGGGACGGACGCGAAGCATGATCGCCGCGTGGGCCGCGGAGACCGGCCTGGACGGCGCGACCGTGGCCGAGATCGGAGGCGGGATCGGCCAGATCCAGGCCGAGCTCGTGCGACGCGGCGCGGACAGGGGCACGGTGGTGGAGGTGATCGGCGACTACGAAGGCGCTGCCCGTGAGCTCGCGAACGCCGTCGGCATCTCCGGCCGCAGCTCCTTCGTGCTGGCAGACCTCGTCGAGGCTCCCGAGGCGGTCGACCCGGCGGACATCGTGGTGCTACGGCGCGTCGTGTGCTGCTCTCCGGAAGGCCCGGCGCTGCTCGGCGCCGCCGCGGGCCGAACGCGACGCACGCTCCTCGCCAGCTACCCGCGCGACCGAGCCGCCGTCCGCGCGGTCGCACGCCTGCAGAACGCGGGGCTCGCGCTGATCCGCAAGCGGTTTCGTGTCTTCGTGCACCCCCCCGGCGAGCTCGAGCGCGTCGCCGCCCAACACGGTCTCGAGCGGGTTCGCCGGTCGCGCGGCCTCGTCTGGGAGACGGTGCAGTTCGACGCAGCCGTCTCCTGACGGCTTGACGTGGGGCATGGGCCGCGCGGTCGGAGGCCTGCGCGCGGCGCATCGCGGCCATCTTGCTGCTCACCGAAACCTCGGGTATCGGCGAGCACGGATACGACCACGCTCGCTCTGGCGCATGCCCTCCCCGCCACGCACCCCTGACCCACATCGAGCCTCTCGCTCTAGGCTTGCGACATGGAGGAGATCGGGCTCTTTCCGCTCGGCCTCGTCCTGCTCCCGACGGAGCAGGTGCCGCTCCACATCTTCGAGCCGCGCTACCGCGAGCTGATCACGGAGTGCCTGGACGCCGGCGAGCCGTTCGGGCTCGTCTACGCGGACGACGACGGGCTCCGCCGCACGGGCACGCTCGCCAGCGTCGTCGAGGTCACGGAGCGCTTCGAGGACGGGCGGCTGAACATCGTCGTCGAGGGCGGCGACCGCTTCCGGCTGGTGGAGCTGACGGACGGGCGGAGCTTCCACACCGGGACGATCGAGCCCATCGAGGACCTGGACGACCCGCCGCCCACGGCGGACGTCGAGCGTGGCCTCGGGCTCTTCACGAAGCTCGTGGAGCTGACCGGCGCCGACGTCGAGGTCCCCGGCGAGTCGCTCGAGCAGCCCTCGTTCGCGCTCGCGTCCCGCTTCGAGCTGGCCCCGGAGCTGAAGCTCGAGCTGCTCGAGGAGACGAGCGAGCGGATCCGCCTCACGCGGCTCTGCGAGATCCTCGAGACCGTCGCCGCCGCCGTCGAGCGCCAGCGGGAGATCGCCGAGCGCGCGCAGAGGAACGGCCGCGTGACGCCGTCCGGCGGCTCCGGCGGCTCGGCGGCTGAACGGGCGCCCGTAGGGGCACGGCTACGATGGCAGTGTGACCGCGACAGCGCTTCCGGCACTCGACGCGCACCGTCTGCGCTCCGACTTCGCCGTGTTCGAGGAGCTGTTCGACGGGCGGCCCGTCGCGTTCCTGGACTCCGCCGCCTCGACCCAGAAGCCGCGCCAGGTGCTCGACCGGATGCGCACCTTCTACGAGCACGAGTACGCGAACGTGCACCGGGGCGTCTACCGGCTCGCGGAGCGGGCGACCGAGGGGTTCGAGGGCGCGCGGCGCACCGTCGCGGGCTTCGTCAACGCGCCGTCGGAGAAGGAGGTCATCTTCACGCGGAGCGCGACCGAGGCGATCAACCTCGTCGCCTACGCGTGGGGCCTGGACAACCTCGGCCCGGGCGATGTCGTGGTCATCACCGAGCTCGAGCACCACGCCAACTTCGTGCCGTGGCAGTACATCGCGCACCGCACCGGGGCGAGCTTCCGCAACATCCCGATCGACGATCTCGGCGAGCTCCAGCTCGACGCGCTCGACGGCCTCGCAAACGAGGGCAACGTCAAGGTCGTCGCGAACAACCTCGTCTCGAACACGCTCGGCACGATCAACCCCGTCGAGACGCTCGCCGAGTGGGCGCACGAGCAGGGGGCGATCATGGTCGTCGACGCCGCCCAGGCGGCGCCCCACCGTCGCGTCGACGTCCAGGCGCTGGGCGCCGACTTCGTCGCGATCTCGTCCCACAAGCTCTGCGGCCCGAGCGGCATCGGCGCGCTCTGGGGGAAGCGGGAGCTGCTCGAGGCGATGAGCCCCTTCAACCTCGGCGGGGAGATGATCCGCTCCGTCTCGCTCGACAAGACGACCTTCAACGAGCTGCCGCACAAGTTCGAGGCCGGGACGCCTGCGATCGCCGAGGCAGTCGGCTTCGGCGCCGCGATCGACTACGTCTCCGAGGTCGGGATCGAGGCGATCGAGCGGCACGAGCACGCGCTCGTCGCGCAGACGATGGCCGCGCTCGAGGAGCTTCCCTGGATCAGGGTGTTCGGGCCGCCGCCCGACCGTCGCGCCGGGATCGTCTCGTTCGACGTCGAGGGGATCCACCCCCACGACGTCGCGCAGATCCTCGACTGGGAGGGCGTCGCGGTTCGCGCGGGCCACCATTGCACGCAGCCGCTGATGCGGCGCCTGGGCGTCTCCGCCACCACCCGCGCGAGCTTCTACCTCTACTCGATCCCCGAGGAGATCGAGAGGCTCATCACAGGGCTCCACAAGGTCAAGGCCTCGCTCTCGTGAATCACTCCGCCCCTCGCGTTCCCGGGGCGCCTTCGGCGGAGCCCGGCTCCGCCGGGCGGGAGCCGGAGGCGACCGGGGGCGCGAGGTGAGCGAGTTCGAGCAGCTCTACCGCGAGGTGATCCTCGATCACTACAAGGCGCCCCGGAACCATGGGCTGCTCGAGCCGCACGACGCGATCGCCGAGGGCCAGAACCCGCTCTGCGGGGACGAGGTCACGGTCTCCGTCCGTTTCGGCGAGGGCGACGTGATCGAGGACGTCGGCTTCGAGGGCAGGGGCTGCGCGATCAGCCAGGCGGCGACGTCCATGCTCACCGACCTCGTGAAGGGCAGGACGGCCGAGGAGATCTCCGCGATGCCGAAGGACGAGCTGCTCGAGGAGATCGGCATCCCGCTCACGCCCGTCCGGCTCAAGTGCGCCCTCCTCGGCCTGGGGGTGCTCAAGGTGGCGCTCCACCGCGCGAAGGGGACGCCCCTCCCCGAGGAGTGGGGCACCTCGGCGGGCGAGATCAGCCTCTCGTAGTGGGCACAGGAGCCGAGCTCGAGATCGAGGCGCTCCCGCTCGAGGAGCTTCCCGACGGCTCGATGCGCCTCGTCGCCGCCGACGGCCTCACGGTCGGCCTGTACCACTGCGGCGGTGAGCTCCATGCGATCGAGGACCGCTGCAGCCACGACGACGGCCCCCTCTGCGAGGGCGAGTGGGACAGTGAGGCGTGTCAGGTCGAGTGCCCGCGCCACGGGTCGCGCTTCGACCTCCGTACCGGCTCGGCGCTGACGCTGCCTGCGTACCTCCCGGTCGCCACGTACCCGGTGCGGGTGCGCGAGGACGGGATGATCGTGATCGACGTCGGCAGCCCGAACCGGCTAGGCCGCTCGCGCCGAAGCCGCGAGGGGCAAGCGGCCAGTTAGTCTCGGCCCGTGCTCGACGAACGCGTTCGCTCGGTGCTGGCCCGCCTCGAAGCCGAGGACGCAGCCGAGCGCGAGGCCGATGTTCCGTACGCCGAGCGCTCGCTGGCCGTCGGCGCCGAGTCGGGCCGGCTCCTCTTCGCGCTCGTCGCGCCGAACGCAGGCTGCGAGGTGCTCGAGATCGGCGGGTCGCGGGGCTACTCGACGATCTGGCTGGCCGCCGCGGCGCGCATCCTCGGCGGGCGCGTCGTCTCGCTCGAGCAAGATCCGCGCAAGACCGAGGCCTGGCGGCGCAACGTCGCCGAGGCCGGGCTGGAGGAGTGGGCCGAGCTGATCGAGGGCGACGCGAGGGAGACGCTCCCCGCGATCGAGGACGGCTTCGACATCGTCTTCATCGACGCCTGGAAGGACGATTACGAGACGTACTTCCAGGAGGCACGAGCGAGGCTGGAGCCCGGCGGCGTGGTCATCGCGGACAACGCGAGCTCGAACCCGGTCGTCCAGGCGTATTCGGCCGCCCGCCAGGCCGATCCGGCGCTCGTCTCGGTGACCGTGCCGCTCGGCAACTGGCTCGAGGTCACGACCATCCTTCGCTGAGCTCGGGTACGTTCCGCGGGAACCCGGGCGAAGGGAGCGCCAGTCGTGGCAGACGTCACCTCCTACCGAATCGGACAGCCGTGCTGGGCCGACGTGACGGTCGCGGACGTCGCCGCCGCAGCGGCCTTCTATGGCGAGCTCTTCGGCTGGGAAGCCGAGAAGGACCCGCGCCCGGAGGCAGGCGGCTACACGATGCTCTCGCGGAACGGCAAGCACGTCGCCGCCGCGTCGCCGCCCCAGCAGGACGGCACCCCGCCACACTGGACGGTCTACCTCGCCTCGGACGACGTGGACGCCACCACCGGACGCATCAGGCGAGGCGGCCGGGACGGTGCTGGCGGAGCCGTTCGACGTCTTCGACTCCGGTCGGATGACGATCGCAGCCGATCCCTCGGGCGCCGTTTTCGGTGTGTGGCAGGCGGGCACTCACGTCGGCTCGCAGCTGCGCGGCGAGCCGGGGACCCTGAACTGGGCGGAAGTGCAGACACGCGACCGTGCGGCCGCCCAGCCGTTCTACGAGCGTGTCTTCGGCTACGGAGCGACGGCCCACGACATGGCGCGGGGCGGAGAGTACGTCGTGTTCGAGATCGACGGCACGCCCGTCGCAGGCCTCCTCGAGATCGGCCCGGACTGGGGCGAGGTCCCGAGCAACTGGTCGGTCGTCTTCCAGGTCGCCGACTGCGATGCGGCCGTGGCCACGGTGCGAGAGCACGGCGGGCAGCTGCTCCACGGCCCTGCGGAGATCGACGGGGTCGGCCGGCTTCGGGGTGGTTGCCGATCCCTGGGGCGCGGTGTTCCAGGTGATCACCTGACGGCGAGACGCCTGCCGCGCGGAAGTACGGTTGTCCGCACTTGCCGTCGTCCGACACCTCTGCGTAGACTCGGGGTACCGCGGAAAGGAGGTGGTCGGGTGTCAGATTCGTGTAGTACCGGCAGTGGAGGTGCCAGCGGGTAGAGGCGTGTCCCCGGGACCTACGGGGAATCGCCATAGCCACGCGTAGGGGACTCGCGCTTCGCGCCGCCGACCACCTCTGGTCTGGCAGGAAGCGCCTCTACCAATACGACGTTGGTACCGCAACATGCGGGGCCGCCGAAAGGCGGCCCCGCATGCTTTCTCGCCGCGCTCCGCTCTCAGCGCTCGTCGTCGGCGCGCGCGCAGAGCGCGGCGAACCCCGCCTGCAGGAAGTCGTTCCCGGCCCCGGCCGCGAGCGACCACGTGAGCAGCCTCCCGAAGCGCGGGGCGATCACCTGCGTCGTGATCAGGCCGCCTGCGGCCCAGGTCCCCGCGCAGCGCGTGCAGGTGACGAGCTCACCCGACCGCGCGACGGAGTCCCTGCCCGGCGGGGCGCTCCTCGGCCGGCTCGCCGACGAGCGGGTCGACCTCGACCTCCACGAAGGGCTCCCTGACCACGCTCCCCACCCGCTCGCGTGAGATCGCGCGCGCGGCCTTGAACGTCGCGGCGCAGAGGACGGCGAGGTCCAGCGGGCCGCCGGAGCGGGGTGGCCGGCCCAATGTGCGCTCGACGGCTGCCACCACCGCCAGCGACCCTGCGAAGGAGCCGAGGATGGCCGCGTACGCGCCGTACGGCGCGCGGGAGGGCATCTCCGGCAACGTCGCGGCTGGGACAGGCGCGTGCACGCTGGGGGCTACCCGATCGCCCCCGGCTCGAATCACTGGCTCGCGACCGCGCGGCGGAGCTGCTCGTCCAGTGGCACGAGGTCGCCGAGCCCGAGCCGCCGCATCGACGCGCCGCCGTCGGTGACGACGTTGTCGGGACCCTCCAGCATCCGCAGCTGGTCGCGGGTCACGAGGGCGGGAGGCATCCGCTCGAAGAGCGCCGCCGGGCCCCGCGCGAGCCAGAACGGCACGTGAACGGCAGGGCGGCGGGTGCCCAGCGCGACCTTCAGGCGCCGCCAGAACTCGCTCCACGTGACCGCCTCCGGGCCGCCGAGCTCGACGGGCGCGCGCGGTTTCCTCGGCCTCCACCGCGAGAGCGACCGCGCGCACGAGGTCGCTGATCCAGATCGGCTGCACCCGTTGGGTTCCCGGGGCCGATCACGGGCGTGACGGGGGCGAGGCGGGCGATCCGCAGGAACCGTGGCAGCGCACCTCCGTCCGTCCCGAAGACGAAGCTCGGGCGGAGGACGACGTGCTCGACGCCGGAGGACGAGACCGCCTGCTCGGCCGCCCACTTGGCGCGGAAGTAGGGAACGGTCGCGCCGGGCCCCGTGCCGAGGGCGCTCATCAGGACGATGCGCCGTGACCGCGGTCTCGCGAGCCGCCTCGACGAGATTCCCGGTGCCGGTCGCCATCACGCGCTCGAACGTGGCCGGAGACCCCTCGACGATCGACACGAGGTGGACGATCGTGCGCATCCCGCGCGAGGCCGCGCGCAGTGACGCGGGATCGGTCACGTCGCCGCGGACGAGCTCGCAGTCGATCCCCTCGAGCGCCGACGCCCCGCGCGCGGTCCGCACCATCGCCCGGACGCGTGTCCCGCTCGTCGCCAGCTCGCGGACGACGTGGCGGCCGACGAACCCGCTCGCGCCCGTGACCAGGATCATCGCTCGTCCGCGAAGTTCTGCCAGTAGCGGCTCGGCGTCGGGCCGCGCTGCCCCTGGTACTTCGACCCGAGAGCGCTGGCCCCGTACGGCGTCTCCGCGGGCTCCGACATCTGCACGAACGACAGCTGCCCGATCTTCATCCCCGGGTAGATCGTGATCGGGAGGTTCGCGACGTTGGACAGCTCGAGCGTCACGTGCCCGTCGAACCCGGGGTCGATGAAGCCGGCGGTCGAGTGGATCAGCAGGCCGAGCCTGCCGAGCGACGACTTTCCCTCGAGCCTTGCGACGAGGTCGTCGGGCAGGGTCACGCGCTCCAGGGTCGAGCCGAGCACGAACTCCCCAGGATGGAGGATGAACGGCTCCTCGTCGGCCACGTCGACGAGCTCCGTGAGCTCCTCCTGCTCGGCCTTCACGTCGATGTACGGGTAGCGGGAGTTGCGGAACACGCGGAACAGCCGGTCGACCCGCACGTCGAGGCTCGACGGCTGCATCAGCTCGACGTCGTAGGGGTCGATGCCGATCCGGCCCGCCTCGATGAGCCGCCGGATCGCGCGGTCTGAGAGCACCATCGAGGCGGATCGTAGACCGCCCACGGCACTGCGCAGCCGGTCATCGCCTACACTGCTCTGCCGGTGTCCATGTTGTATCCATCGCTGGACCCGAACGAGCGCTTCCGCGCTCGCCGGGACTCGGTCCGCCGCCGAAAGCGCCGCCGCCGCGCGGCGGTCGCGGGAGTGCTGCTGCTTGCGGTGCTGGCGCTCGCGGCAGGCATGACCCTGGCCGGCAAGTCCGACAAGGCCACCTCCTCGTCGGCCGCGGCGAAGGCCGGCTCGGGATCGGTCGAGGCGCTCCAGATCGCAACCAGGCCGCGGCCGTTGCCGATCGAGGTCCGTGGCGTGCACGTCACGGGCGCACTCGCCTCGCTGCCCGGGAAGCTCGCCGAGTACATGGCGCTCACCCGTCACGGCCTGAACACCATCGAGCTGGACATCAAGGACGAGGGCGGCGAGATCGCGTTCGCGCCGAGCGGCGTGCCGCTCGCGAAGAAGACCGGGGCCGTCCGCAGCTACTACGACCCGCGCAAGGTCGCCCAGAGGATGCACCGCAAGGGCATCTACCTGATCGGCCGCGTCGTCGTCTTCCAGGATCCCTACCTGGCGCGCGCCCGGCCCGACCTCGCCGTGCGGCGCTCGGACGGGTCGCTGTGGACGACGAGCGCCGGGCTGGGCTGGGTCAACCCCTACGACCGGCGGGTGTGGGAGTACTCGGTCTCCGTGGCGGCCGCGGCGGCGCGCGCCGGCTTCGACGAGATCATGCTCGACTACGTCCGCTTCCCGTCCGACGGTGATGTCGCCGCCGCCGTCTATCCGGGCAAGACGAGCGTGTCGAGGGGCAGGCTGATCGCCGGCTTCACCGAGTATGCGAAGCAGCGGCTCGCGCCGCTCGGCGTGCGCGTCTCGACCGCGCTGTTCGGGCTCTCCGCGACCCGCGACATGCGGCTCGGCCAGGTGCCGCGCTGGATCTCCGCCCACATGGACCAGATCCACCCGATGGCCTACCCGGCCCTGTACGGCGGCGGTGAGCTCGGCATCGTCTCGCCGAGCGCGGAGCCCGGCGAGACCGTCTTCAGGACGCTCATCGACTTCAAGCGCGAGCTGAAGGGGAGCCGCGCCCAGCTCGTCCCCTGGATCCAGGACTGGAACTATGCGCCCGAGCAGGTGATGCAGCAGGTCCGCGCCGCGCGGCTGCAGGGTGCGAAGGGCTACCTGCTCTGGAACGCGTCCGGGCTCTACACGAAGAGCGCCCTCGCGCCACCCTCGTAGACTTCACGGCGCGAGCCTGATCCTCGACCATCCCGCACCGCGACGCTCGTAGCGCGCCCGGTCGTGGAGGCGGTCGGGGCGGTTCTGCCACAGCTCGATCGCGTCGGGCACGACGCGGTAGCCGCCCCAGGAGGGCGGCAGGGGGATCTCTCGCTCCGAGGCGAAGCGCGCCTCCACCTCGGCGAGGCTGCGGTCGAGCTCGGCGCGGTCGTCGAGCGGACGTGACTGGGGCGAGGCCCATGCGCCCAGGCGGCTCTCCCGGGCCCGCGTGCGGAAGTACTCGAGCGACTCCGCCTCCGTGAGCCGCTCGACGGAGCCCTCCACGCGCACCTGACGGCGCAGCGGCGGGCCCCAGTGGAGAACGAGCGCCGCTCTCCCGTTCGCCGCGAGCTCGTCGGCCTTCCGGCTCCCGTAGTTCGTGTAGAAGCGGAGGTCGTGCTCCTCGATGCCGCGCACGAGGACGATGCGTGCAGAGGGCCACCCGTCCGGCGTCGAGGTTGCGAGCGCGGCTGCCTCGGGCTCGAAGAGGCCCGCGTCCCGGGCCTCCGCGAGCCAGCCTGCGACCGTCACCAGGGGGTCGTCGTCGAGGCTCACGAGCCAGGGATCCACGCGGCGAATCTACTGTCGGAGGCCTCGGATACGCTGGATTCAGATGGCGGCCACGAAGACGATCGAGATCCGGACCGAGATCCCGGGGCCGCGCTCTCGGGCGCTGCTCGAGCGCGAGCGCCGCGCGATCGCGCGCCCGCTCATCGTCCACCTGCCGATCTTTGCCGAGCGGGCCGAGAATGCGACGATCACCGACGTCGACGGGAACGTGTTCGTCGACTTCGGCGGCGGCGTCGGCGTGATCAACGCCGGCCACGCGCACCCCCGGATCGTCGAGGCTGTGGTCGAGCAGGCGACGCGCTTCCTGCACACCGACTTCACCGTCGTCCCGTACGAGCCCGCTGTGGCGCTCGCAGAACGCCTTTGCGCGCTGGCGCCGATCTCCGGGGAGAAGCGCGCCGCGTTCTTCAACGCGGGCACGGAGGCAGTCGAGAACGCCGTCAAGCTGGCGCGCCTGCACACGGGACGGCCCGGAGTGATCGCCTACGAGGGCGGGTTCCACGGGCGGACACTGCTCTCGATGACGATGACGTCGAAGTTCCACCCGTACAAGACCGGGATGGGCCCGTTCGCGCCCGAGGTGTACCGCGCGCCCTACCCGAACGCCTACCGCGGGCCGGGCGCCGACGAGGCGCTCGAGCAGCTCGCGCACATGCTCGAGACCCACGTCCCCGGCGAGCACGTGGCGGCGATCGTGATCGAGCCGCAGCTCGGGGAGGGCGGCTTCGTCCCGGCGACGCGCGGGTACATGGAGGGGCTCCGAGGGCTGTGCGACCGACACGCGATCGTGCTCGTCGCCGACGAGGTGCAGACCGGCTTCGGGCGCACCGGTCGGATGTTCGCGATGGAGCACTTCGGCGTCGAGCCCGACCTGATGACGGTCGCGAAGTCGATCGCAGCCGGGTTGCCGCTCTCCGGGGTGATCGGCCGGAGGGAGATCATGGACGGCGCACACGCGGGTGCGATCGGCGGCACCTACATCGGGAACCCCGTCGCCCAGGCGGCGGCCCTCGCCGTCCTCGACGTGTTCGAGGAGGAGAGCCTGCTCGAGCGGGGCGTCCACGGTCGGCGACCGCATCCGCGAGCGGATGCACGCCTGGCAGGAGCGCTGGCCCGCGATCGGCGACGTGCGCGGGCTGGGCGCGATGCTCGCGATCGAGCTCGTCCACGACCCGCAGACGAAGGAGCCGGCGCCGGAGCTGGCGCTCGCGGTGATCCAGGCCGCCCTCGAGCGCGGGCTGATCCTGCTCAAGGCCGGGGTCCACGCGCAACTGCATCCGCGTCCTCTGCCCGCTGACGATCGAGGAGGCCGTCCTCGACGAGGCGCTCGACGTGTGGGAGGACGCGCTCTCCGCCGTCCTCGGCTGAGGGGCGTGGCTTCAGCCGCGCCCCTTCTTCCTCGCGGAGCGCCGCTGACTGCCGTCCGAGCATCAAGGGGGGCGAGGCTGAAGCCGCGCCCCAGGCACGAATCTCACGGCAAGCCGCTAGTACTCGAGGCCTCTGCGACGCTCGTGCCGCTCGAGGGCGAGAGCGATGAGCCGGTCGAGCAGCTCCTCGTACCCGATCCCGGAGGCGGCGAACAGGCGCGAGTAGAAGCTCGTCGACGTGAAGCCGGGGATCGTGTTGAGCTCGTTCATGACGATCTCGCCGTCGGGCTCGCGCACGAAGAAGTCCGCCCGGGCCATCCCCTCGCACGAGGAGGCCACGAATGCGGCCAGCGCGAGCTCCCGGGCCCGCTCGATCTGCGCGGGGTCGAGGCCCGGAGGCGGGACAACGAGCTCCGAGCCGCCCTCGTCGTACTTCGACGAGTAGTCGTACCAGTCGGCGTTGTGCGCGACCACCTGGCCCGGGAGCGATGCCTCGGGGCGCGGCAGGTTCCCGAGCACGCCGACCTCGATCTCCATCCCGGGCACGAACTCCTCCACCATCACCTTCTCGTCGTGCCGGCGCGCGACCGCGACCGCCTCCTCCAGCTCGTCCTCGTCCCGCACCTTCGAGATGCCGACGGACGAGCCCATGTTCGCCGGCTTGACGAACACCGGGTAGCCGAACGGGTTCGTCACCGGGTCGCCGAGACGCAGGGCGACGTGGCGCGCGACGGGAATCCCCGCGCCGCGCATCAGCGTCTTGAAGACGTCCTTGTCCATGCAGACGGACGACGCGAGCACTCCCGGGCCGACGTACGCGACCCCCGCCAGCTCGCAGAGTCCCTGGACGGTGCCGTCCTCGCCGAAGGGGCCGTGCAGGATCGGCAGGACCACGTCGACCGCGCCGAGGGTGGCGGGCGCCGAGTCGGCCGGGACGGGAAGTGTCTCCGCGGCGGTCGTCGACGGCAGCTCCGCCCGGCGGTCGCCGGCCGGGAGCGCCCACCGGCCGTCGCGCGCGATCGCGATCGTCGTGACCTCGTACCGCGTCCGGGTCGAGCGCCGCGGCGACGGACGCGGCCGACGCGAGCGAGATGTCGTGCTCGCTCGACCGGCCTCCCGCCAGCACGGCGAGCCGTATGCGCTCGCTCACGGAACGGTCGTGGTCGGGACGGTGGTCGTGGTCGTGTCGGTCGGGGCGGCGGGGGAGGCGGAGGCGGCGGCGGCGGCGGCGTCGTGACCTCGGGCGGCGGCACGTACGTGCCGACGGTGAGGGTGACCGTCGAGTGGGGGTCGGCTTCCGTCAGGCCGGCGGGGTCCTGCGACATGACGAGCCCGTCGAGCGACTCGTCGTCGGTCTCCTGGCGCGTCACCGTGACGCGGAACCCGGCCGCGCGGAGAGTCGCGCGCGCGTCGGCCACGGTCTGCAGCGAGACGTCGGGCACGGACACGGTCGTCGGGCCCTGCGAGACCGAGAGGGTGACCGACGAGCCCTGCGAGGCCGTCGAGTTGCCCGGCGGGTCCTGCGCTACGACTTCCCCGGCGGGGCGGCTGCTCTCCACCGTGACGCGGCCGACCGTGAACCCGGCCGACTGGAGCTGCGCCGCCGCAACCTCGTAGCTCGAGCCGACGACGTTCGGCACGGCCACGGGCCTCGGCCCCTTGGAGACGTTGATCCTCACGGAGGACCCCGAGACGAGGACGACGCCGGCGCGAGGCTCCTGCGCCGTGACGATGCCCGACGGGCGCTCGGAGTTGACCTCGACCACCCGCGCCTCGAGCCCGCGCGTGGTGAGCTCGGCGACCGCTGCGTCCCGCCTCTCGCCGACGAGCGAGGGCACCGTCACCTTCGGCTTGCCGCTCGAGACGAGGATCGTGACGATCGACCCCTTCGGCTGGCGCGTGCCCGGGTCGGGATCCTGCTCGTAGACGTAGCCGGGCTGGACGTCGGAGTTCGGCAGCCGCCGAACGTTGGCCTCGAACCCGTCACCGTCGATCAGCGCGACGGCGTTTCGCTCGACGATGCCCGTGTAGTTGTCCACCGCGACGGGCTCGTTCGCGTCGATCTCGTCCTGGATCGAGTCGTAGAACAGCCAGCCGCCGATGCCGAGCGCGATCGCGGCGCCCAGCGCGAGGAGCCACGGCCACCAGGAGCGGCCCGTCCGGACGGCCCCCTCGTACGACCGGTAGCGCTCGTCGCCCCCGTACCCGACCGGGCGGGCAGGCTGCAGCTGGGTCGCCGCGGTCGACTCGCCGCGCAGCACCATCGTCGCCGCCTCCTCGGTCTCGGGGCCGACGGCGTCGCCGCGCCCGACGAGCTCGAGGTCGCGGTCCATCTCCTTCGCCGAGCGGTAGCGATCGGCCGGCTCCTTCGCGAGCGCGCGCAGCACGACGAGGTCGAGGTCGCGCGGGATCTCCGCTCGGATCTCGGAGGGGGCGGAGGGAACCTGCGAGAGGTGCTTCATCGCGATCTCGACCGGTGTCTCGCCGTTGAAGGGCACCTTCCCGGTGAGGAGCTCGTAGAGCACGATCCCGGTCGAGTAGAGATCGGACGACTCGTCGACCGGTGCGCCGCGCGCCTGCTCCGGGGAGAGGTACTGCGCGGTGCCGATGATCGAGCCGGCCTCGGTCATCTGGCTCGAGCCGGCGCGGGCGATCCCGAAGTCCGCGACCTTCACCCTGCCCTCGTGGTCGACGAGCACGTTGTGCGGCTTGATGTCGCGGTGGACGATCCCGTTCCGGTGCGCGTAGCGCAGCGCCGCCAGCACCTGCCGGACGTAGGAGATCGCGACGGGCACGGGGCACGGGCCGCGCGTGACGATCAGCTCCTTGAGGGTGCGTCCCTCGACGTACTCCATGACGATGAAGTACGACCCCTCGGCCTCGCCCCGGTCGTGGATCGAGACGACGTTCGGGTGCGAGAGGCCGGCGGCGTGAGTCGCCTCGCGGCGGAAGCGCTCCACGAACTGCGTGTCGTTCGCGTACCGCTCGTGGAGCATCTTGATCGCGACCTTGCGCCCGAGCTCCTGGTCCTCGGCGAGCCAGACGTCGGCCATGCCGCCGCTCCCGAGCTTCCGCTCGAGGCGGTACCGGCCCGCGAAGATCGTCCCGCGTCTCTCGTCGATGGTCGCCATCAGGTCTCCAAGGTTAGAACCAGCTACGGATTTCCCGCGGGAATCAGGATCGCCTCCATCACCGCGCGCGCGATCGGCGCGGCGGTGGCGCCGCCCGTGAGGCTCTGGCGCTCGAGCGCGACCGCGATCGCGACGGACGGCCGCTCGCCGGGGCGGCCGGCGAAGGCGATGAACCAGGTCGTGTTCCGCCCGGCGACGCCGGTCTCCGCCGTCCCTGTCTTGCCGCCCACCCGGAAGCCGGGGATCCGCGCGGCCGTCCCGGTGCCCGCCTCGACCGCGCGCACCATCATGTCGCCGATGTCGCGCGCGTTGACAGGGCCGACCGCGCGGTCGAGACGCTCGCGCCCGGTGCGGGAGACGGTCTTCCCCTGGGGCGACACGACCTTCTCGACGACGTACGGGCGCATCACGATCCCGGCGTTGCCGATCCCACCCGCCACCATGGCCATCTGCAGCGGCGTCACGAGCATTCTCTCCTGGCCGAACGCCATGCGTCCCGCGTCCACGTCCGGGTCGCGCGTCGGGAACCAGAGCTCGCCTCTTCGGTACAGCCCGCTCGGATACCGCTCCCCGTCCGGCGTCTCGAGCGGCGGCCGCTCGTAGAAGCCGAACTTGCGCGACTGCTCGAGGATCCGCTTCGCGCCGAGCGCCTTGCCGATGTTGCAGAACACCGAGTTGACCGAGTACTGGAGCGCCGTCGCCAGCGAGAGCCGTCCGAACGGGCGCGACGTGTCGAAGTTGTTGACCCGCTTGCCGTACGCGATGCAGTAGCCGGGATCGGTGAAGATCGAGTCGGGCGCGAAGCGGTTCGTCTCGAGCGCCGCCGAGGCGGTCACGACCTTGAAGATCGAGCCCGGCGGGTAGAGCCCCTGCGACGCGCGGTTCACGAGCGGCGCGGCCGGACGGCAGTCGGCGGTGATCCGGCCGATCTCGGAGAACCGGTTCTCGACCAGGTTCGGGTCGTAGCTCGGCGAGGACGCCATCACGAGGAGCTTGCCGCTCCTCGGGTCGATCGCGGCGACCGCGCCGCACGTCCGTCCGAGCTGCTCCAGCGCGACGCGCTGGGCGCGGAGGTCGAGCGTCGTGACCACGGTGTCGCCGACGATGGGCTTGCCGCGGAGATCGTTCAGCTGGCGCTCGACGAGGTCGGCGAGCCCGCGCTCGGTGCCGGTCAGGGTCCCGTTCAGGGACTTCTCCAGCCCCGCGCGGCTCCGTGAGACGGTCGAGTAGCCGACGACGTGCGCCGCGAGCTTCCCCTGCGGGTACTTGCGGAAGTAGAGCGTCTTGCCCCGGCGCTTCTCCGGGCGGTTGCGCGCCAGCACGCGCGTCGGCGCGAGGATCAGCCCGCGCCGGATCTGGAACTCCGCGACCCGCTGGATCTCGTTGTCCTGACGCGCCGCCGAGCCCCGGCCGGGCCCAGGTCTGCCAGTACGTCGTCCCGACGACCAGGGCGACGATCAGCGCCATCGCCACCCACCCGACCCGGGTCAGCTGCCGGTTCACGTCGGCGCCGTCCGCACGGCGCGGTGGGAGACGAGCATCAGGAGCGCGAGCATCACGAAGTTCGAGACGATGCTCGACCCCCCGTACGAGACGAACGGGAGCGTGATCCCCGTGAGCGGCACGATGCGGAGGACGCCGCCGACGATGATGAACGTCTGCAGCGCGAAGCCGAACGCGAGGCCCGCGGCGAGCAGCTTCGAGAAGCCGTCGTGCGCGACGAGCGCGACCCGCATCCCCCTCGCGACCAGCGCGAGGAACAGGAGGAGCACGGCAGCCGCCCCGATCAGGCCGAGCTCCTGGGCGATCGCCGAGTAGATGAAGTCCGTCTGCAGGTACGGGATCAGCTGCGTGCCGTCGACGGTCTGGAACGTGCCGTTGCCGATCCCCGTGCCGCCGTAGCCGCCGTTCGCGATCGAGTACAGGCTCTTGACCAGCTGGTACGAGTCGCAGTTCTGGCGGTACTCGAGCGCGCCGTTGAGCGAGCAGTACACCTTCTCGTCGGTCCACGGCTCGAGCCACACCGTGACGCGCTGCTGGACGCGGCTCAGCGAGTCGTAGAGCACGGTCGCGCCGCCGGCGAACAGCACGAGGCCCGCGGCGACGTACGAGAGCCGCCCGGTGGCCGCGTAGAGCATCGCGAGGAAGATCCCGAAGTTGAGGAGCGCCGAGCCGAGGTCGCTCGTCTGGACGAGCACGAGCATCGCGCCGCCCCAGATCGCGAGGAGCGGGCCGAAGTCCTTGAGGCGTCCCCGGGCGAGCGCCTCACGCTTGTCGCGTAGGTACCCGGCGAGGAAGATGACCAGGAAGATCTTCGCGATCTCGCCGGGCTGGAACCGAAGCGGCCCGATCTCCACCCAGAGCCGGACGCCGTTGACCTGCTCCCCAGGCCCGGGACGGACGGGAGCATCAGGAGCACGATCGCCGAGACCCCGAACACGTACTTGTACCGCTCGAGGATCCGGTAGTCGAAGCGGAGCCAGAAGAGCACGAGGGCGAACGCCAGGACGCCGACCGCGACCCAGACGAGCTGCCTGCGGCCGTCCTGCGGATCGAGGCGGTAGACGAACGTGAGGCCGATCGCGCAGATGAGCGCGGTGAGCGGGAGCAGCGTCGGGTCGGCGTCCGGCACCGTCCAGCGCGCGACGAGATGGGCGACGACGAAGATCCCGCCGAGGATCCCCGCCCACGGCAGCCAGCCGTAGTCGATCTCGGCGACGTCGGAGAGCCAGGCGCTCGCGAACGCGGTCGACGCGACGAGCCCGGCGAGGAAGAGCGTGAGCAGCTCGCGGTTCCGGGCGCTCACCGGAGCAGGCTCCACCAGACCGCGAACGCTGCGATCGCGAGGAGCGTGAGGACGAGCAGCAGCGCGGGCCAGCGGCTCCCCTTGCCGGCGCCGTGACGGCGGACGTCGGCGTCGACCGTCTCGCTCGTCTCCTCGTCCGGGTCGGCCGGAGCGGGCCGCGGCGGCGATCCGTCGGACGTACGGGTGCGCTCGACGGGCTCACCCTCGACGACCTCGAAGAGGACGACCGTCACGTTGTCCTCCCCGCCGGCGGCATTCGCCGCTTGGATCAGCGCCTCCGCGGCGCGGTGCGGGTCCGCCGTCCGCAGCGCCGAGCACGCGCGCTATCTCGTCGTCCCGCACCATCGCGGAGAGCCCGTCCGAGCAGAGGAGCACGAGGTCGTGCGGCCGTAGCTCGACGGTCAGCGTGTCCACGTCCACCTCCGCCTCGGTGCCGAGCGCCCGCGTGATCACCGAGCGATGGGGGTGCACCGCCGCCTCGTCCTCGGTCAGCCGCCCGCTGCGGACGAGCTCGCCGACGAGCGAGTGGTCGGTCGTCAGCTGCTCGAGGGTGCCGTCGCGAAACCGGTAGGCGCGCGAGTCGCCGACGTGGGCGACAGAGAGCGTGCCGGCGCGCTCGTCGACGAGGGCGACGGTCGCGGTGGTCCCCATGCCCGCCACACCGGGGTCCTGGAGCGACCGCTGGAAGATCCGCGCGTTTGCCGTGCGGACCACCCCGACCACGCCCTCCTTGTCGCTGACCGCTGCGGCGGCTTCCTCGATCGCCGCGGCGGCGAGCCGTGAGGCCAGCTCGCCGGCCTGGGCGCCGCCCATCCCGTCCGCGATCGCGAAGAGCGGCGGATCGCAGACGAACGCGTCCTCGTTCCGGCGTCGCTTGCGCCCGGTGTCGGTCTGCCCAGCGGCGCGCCCGACGATCATCGGAGCACCACTATGCCTCTACCAGGAGGTCGGTGTGGCCGATCCGGATCACGTCCCCCGGCTGGAGCAGCCTCGCGCTCGTGACGCGGGCGCCGTTCACGAACGTCCCGTTGGTCGAGCCGGCGTCCTCGACCCAGAGGCCGTCGGCACGCCTCGAGAGGGTCGCGTGGCGGCTGGAGACCGTCGTGTCCGCATCGAGCCGAATCATGTTCTCTGCGCCGCGACCGACGCGCGCGCTGTCGGTCAGCTCGATCGCCGTCCCGGCCTGCAGCGCCGGGCTGGCGAGGACCACGACCCGGCCCGTCTGGATGCCCGCCGCGGCTCGCAGGGCCGAGGCCTCGGACGCGGGGAGGATGATGCTCTCCTGAGGGGCGCCCGCGCTCAGGCCCCGCGTCGCCGAGCGCACGACGAGCCAGACGAACAGGTACAGGAGCACGAGGAACGCCACCTTGAGGCCGAGCAGCGCCTCGTCGACCGTCACGGCGACGCGTCACCGGAGCGTGCGGCCGAAGACGAGCTCGGTGCCGCCGATCGTGATCCGGTCGCCGTCGTCGAGTCGCGCACGGCCCGTGACCGCGCGGCCGTTGAGCTCGGTGCCGTTCGTCGAGCCGAGGTCGGCGACGACCCACACCGTCGGGCTCTCCTGGACGAGCTCGACATGGCGTCGGGAGACGTTGCCGTCGTCGACCCGGATGTCGCACTCGCGCGAGCGGCCGACGACGATCGCGGCTGGACGTGATGGGGACGGCGCGGCCGCCGACCGTCAGCGTGACCTCCTCGCGCGCCACCGCGGGCGGTGGCCCGTCGTCCTCCCCGAGAGGCGTCTCCGGCCGGTAGACCATCGTCGCTGCGGGCGGCTCCGGCACCACCACGGGCGACGGGAGGGGCGCCGGGCCGGGGCCGGGGGCGCGGCCGGGGACGGATCGGGCACCGCGACGCGCTCCTCGGGCTGCGCGACGCGGGTCGCGATCCCGAACTCGCCCATCGCGAGGTCGTCGTCGGTCTGGAGGAGCACGCGGGGCGGCGTGAGCAGCGCGTACCCCTCCCGGCGGGCGTGCTCGACCAGGTACTCCTGGAGCTCGCCGACGAGCGAGCCCTCGTACGCGGCGAACTGGGCGCGGTCGGGCGCGGACAGGTAGAGCGTGAACTCGTTCGGCACGTAGACCCGCGAGACCGAGACGGAACGGTGCTCGTCCATCTCCTTCGCGAGCTTCCGCGCGAGCTCGACCGGCTGGACGTGGGTCCGGAAGGCGCGCCCGAAGATACCTTCGAAGAGGCCCTCGATCTTGCTCTCGATTGCGCGCAGGACGCTCATGAAACGGGGCGCCTCCCCCGAACGAGTCTAGCGAGCACCGCGACGGGCGATCGTCGCGAGGAGCGGCCTCACCGCGAGAAACGGCCGTGCCGCGAGGAGGCCGCAGAGGAGCCAGGTACCGAAGACGAAGCCGGGCCACGGGATCGACGGCGCCCATGCGAGCACCAGCGTCACCTGGAGCGCGCCCAGGCAGGCGATGCCCCACGGGCCGCGTGCCGTCGCGCGCGGAAGCAGGATCGCGACGAGCGCCAGGGCGAGCGCGGTGGTCGCGAGCTCCGGGCTCGCGCGTCAGTACCGTGCCGAGCGCGTGGAGCACGTCGGTGGGCCGCTCGGTCTGCGCGATCCCGAGGTCGCCGACGACGCCGCCTCCGAGCGGGAGGGCGCTCCCGGAGAGGCCCGCCACGGCGGCCGCGGCGAGCACTCCGGCGCCCGCGTGGAGCCCCCGGCGCCAGGCGCCGCGCGCGGGCTGCACGGCGAGCGGGAGGAGCGCCAGCAGGCCGATCGACGCCAGCAGCGGCCCGGCCCAGAAGGCGAGCCCCGCACGCGCGTCGCGCCACGTCACCGCGAGCCAGCCGAGCGCGAGCGCGCCGTAGACGACGGCGGCCGCGAGCGCCACGTTCCCGAGCGGCGAAGACGGGAGTCGCGAGCGCCAGCGCGAGCCCGAGGCGCGGAGCCCGGAGCGTTGTCAGCGCGGCGACGACCGCGAGCGCGGCGAGCACGGGGGTCGGCCAGAACGGCAGCAGGGAGCCGCCGACCGCGGTGCCGAACGCAGCCAGCCCTGCGGGGACGAGGCGCTCGCGGGCCGGAAGCGCGGCGGCCGCGGGCCGTGCACCGGGCGCCGACCTGCGCTTGCGGGGCCTCACGTCGCCGGTCGGGGCGCGGCCGGCGCGGTACGACGAACGCCTCGCGGAGCTCGGCGGCGAGCCAGGCGGCGGTGGGACGCTTGGCCGGGTCGACCGAGAGGGCGCTGTCGACCGCCGCGAGGAGTCGCCGCGGCAGGTCGCCACGGCGCGCGGAGAGCGGCGGCGCGCCCGATGCGATCGTCGACGCGACGTCCGGGAGCGGCACGCCCCAGAACGGATGGCTGCCGGCGAGGGACTCCCACAGGATCACGCCGACCGCCCAGACGTCGCTCCGCTCGGAGGCCTCCTCGCCGCCGAGGCGCTCCGGCGAGATGTAGGCGAGCGTGCCCGGGAACGTCCCCGACGGCAGTGAGCGTGTCCGCCTCGTCGAACTGCGCGAGGCCGAAGTCGAGCACGCGGACCGAGATCTCGCCGCCCTCCTCCACGAGCACGTTCGACGGCTTGACGTCGCGATGGACGATCCCGCTGCGATGGGCGTGGGCCAGCCCGTCGAGCACCTGGGCGGCGATCTCGACGGCCGCCGCGTCGTCCAGCCCGTCCGTCCGGAGCGTCTCGCGCAGCGTGCGGCCGCGAACGTACTCGTACGCGATGTAGACGTGCCCGGCGTCCCCGCCGAAGTCGTAGGCCCGCACGCAGCGCTCGTGGCGCAGGCGAGACGCGGCCTCCATCTCGCGTGCGGCGCGCGCCGCGCGCTTGCCCTCGCGGGGGACGATCTTCAGCGCGACGTCGAGGCCGGTCCGCTCGTCGCGCGCGAGCCACACCGAGCCCGAGCCCCCGCGACCGAGCGGCTTCAGGGGTCGATAGCGGTCGAGGACGAGCGCTCGGTCGGGTAGGGCGAAGGCAGCGGACGACACCGGTTCTCGTCCTTCGCCGCTCAAGGGGAACGTCCTCCGCCGCCGAATCTCCCGTACACTCGTCCGCGTCAGGCCGTTCGGCGGGACAGGACTCGTCGAGCGTCACCGGGCCCGGCGGGGACCAACGTGACCGTGCACGACGACGACATCCTCGACTTCGACTTCGTCGACGACGAGACGCGCGAGCTTGCGCCGACGACCCGGCCGGGGGGAACGCGCCCGCCCGGCGGCGACGGCCCGCGCGGCGGCGGGGGAGGGCCTCGTCGGCCCCAGTTCCGCGCGCCGCACGGGATCACGCCGCTTCTCCGCCTCGCAGGTCTCGTCGCGCTCGCGATCCTCGTCGTGGTGCTGCTCGCCATCTGGGTCCAGGGGTGCGCCGCCGAGGACGACCAGACCACCTACTCTGCCTACCTCGGCGACGTCGGCGAGGTCGGCAGGGACTCGGCGAAGGTCGGCGCCGACCTCGCGACGCTCCTCACGACGCCGGGGCTCGCGCAGACCGAGCTCGAGACGAAGCTCGGCGGCTTCGTCCAGCGGCAGCAGCTGGACGTCGAGCGCGCACGCGATCTCGATCCGCCCGGCCCGCTGACGCCGGCCCACGCGTATGCGGTGCAGGCGCTCGAGCTCCGGGTCACCGGCCTGCAGGGGATGCTCGACACGTTCCGCGCGACGAAGGACACGGACGACCAGACCGCGGCGGGCCAGCAGCTCGCCGCGCACGGCACCCGGCTCGAGGCCAGCGACGTCGTCTGGAAGGACCTCTTCCAGGGCACGGCGACCGCGACGATGACGACCGAGGGCGTCGAGGGCCTCAACGCTCCCGCGTCGGTGTTCGTCGAGAACGCCGACCTCTACACGGCCCGCTCGATGAGCTCGATCTGGCAGCGCGTCCACGGCGCGTCGACCGGAGGCACCCCCGGCGGCCTGCACGGCAGCGCCCTCGCGTACACCGAGGTCCAGCCCGCCGGCGTCCAGCTCTCGACCACGACCGAGACGAAGATCACGATCTCGACCGACCTCGCCTTCGAGGTCGGCGTGACCAACTCGGGCGAGAACCAGGAGGTCGGCGTCAAGGTCAAGCTCACGATCCCGGCGCAGCCGACGGCGATCGCGAAGACCGGGACGATCGACGTGATCGACCCCGGCGAGACGAAGACCGTGACGTTCTCCGACTTCCCGGACTTCCCGTTCGGCGAGAACACGACCGTGCAGGTGAGCGTCGAGCCCGTCGCAGGGGAGACGAACACCGGCAACAACACGGCCGAGTATCCGGTCGTGTTCACGCTCGAGCCGTCGTGAGTCGCTCGCCTGCGGCTCGCTCCCGTGGGGGAAACCCTGTTTCCCCCACGTGCCCCCTTCTCCTCATCTCGTGTGGGGAACCTCCCGGTTCCCCCACGCCCCTCCCCACTCACGAGCCGACGGGCCGGCTCGTGAGCCTCGAGCTCGGGGTCGCCATCGCCGCGGTCGCGGTCTCGGTCCTCGCGCTGCTCGCGACGCTCGCGGCCTGGCGGCAGGTCCGCGTCCTGCGCCGGGGGCAGCAGGCGATCCTCGGCGGGTCGACCTCGGACGTCGTCGACTTCGCGGTCTCGCTGCAGGGCAGGATCGACGACCTCCACCGCGCCGTCGACGAGGTCGCCGCCGGCCTCACGCGGGTCGACCGGCGGGTCGACGGCTCGGTGACGAACACCTCCGTCGTGCGCTACGACGCCTACGAGGACGCGGGAGGCCAGCAGTCCGCCTCGTTCGCGTTCCTCGACTCGACGCGCACCGGCACGGTGGTGACGGCGATCCAGGGCCGCGACTACGCGCGCGTCTACGTGAAGGAGCTGGAGCGCGGAAGGCCCTCGCTCGCCCTCTCGCCCGAGGAAGCCGAGGCCGTCGAGCGGGCGATGGCCCGCTGACGCCGTCGGGCGAGCCCCTGGCTCCCGGCCGGCGAGCCGCCTCCTCTCGCGCCGCTCGCAGGTCACCGCAGCGTGCGCCCCCCGGCCGGCTGAAGCCGGCCTTCGGCCGCGACCGGACGCGCTTGCTCGACGGCGGAGAGCGCGGCCGGCCGGCTGGCAACCGCCTCGCGGCGCGCGAACGCTCGAGCGGCGAAAACGCCTCCACAGAGCAGCTTTCCGCCGGGTGCTCGCGGAGGTGCCGATGCTACGCTCGCGCCGTGCAGCACGTGCTCGTCCTGAACGCCAGCTTCGAGCCTCTGAACGTGTGCTCGACTCGTCGTGCGCACGTGCTCGTCTGGAAGGGGAAGGCCGAGGTCGTCGAGCGGCTCGACGAGCCGATCCGCACCGCCACGAACACGTACACGCGCCCGCACGTGATCCGCCTCGTCACGTATGTCCGCGTGCCGAGGTCGGTCAAGCGACGCATCTCCAGGCGCGCGCTGTTCGCCCGTGACGGCTGGCGCTGCGTCTACTGCGGGGACAACTCGTCGCGGCTGACGCTCGACCACGTCGTGCCCCGCTCGCGCGGCGGCGACTCGGTCTGGGAGAACGTCGTCACGGCGTGCAGCCCGTGCAACCTCCGCAAGGGCGACCGGCTGCTCGAGGAGACGCACATGCACCTCCCCCGGCCTCCGCGCGCGCCCTCGCCGGTGCTCTTCATCAGCCTGGCGCTCCACCGCGTGCCCGACGCGTGGCTCCAGTACCTCCCCGCGCTCGAGCACGCGCGCAGCGGGATCGCGGCCGAGGCCGCCTAGGCGGTGCCAGTCAGGCCCGATCAGGCCGCGACCGTCTCCCACCCCTCGTCGCGATCGGCCCGGTAGGAGCCGAACACGCGCAGGCGTGCCGTCTCGGCCTGCATCTCGACGAGCGCGGCGGCGACCTCGTCGTCGAGCGGGTGCCCGCCGAGCACGCAGTCGAAGCGGTAGTCGAACGGCCGGGAGGGGATGGGGCGCGAGACGAGCTGCACCATGTCGATCTTGCGGCGGGCGAGCGGCTCGATCGCCCGGTGGAGCGCGCCCGGGCGGTGGTGCGTCTCGAAGGTGAGCGCCGTTCGCCACTCGCCGTGGCGCCGGTCGAGGCGCGTGTACGGCGCGAGCGCGGCGAAGCGCGTGTACGCCTCGTGGTCGCCGACGTCGTCGCCGATCACGGCGAGGCGAGTGCATCCGCGCGGCGCGGCCGCTGGCGATCGCGACGACGGAGGGGTCGCCGAGCTCCGCAACGGCCGCGGCCGCATCGCCGGTCGTGGGCGCGACCACGGCGGTCGCCCACGGCATCGACGAGAGGAGGCGCGCGGCACTGGTCGAGCGCGACCGCATGCGAGCGGATCTCGCGGACGTCCTCGATCGGGATCGCCTGCGGGCCCGACCAGGCAGTGTCGGATCGGCAGGATCGCCTCCGCGACGATCGAGAGCGCGGAGTCGTAGAGCAGGTCGTGCGTCTCGTTCACCGGCCCGACGAGCGAGCTCTCGATCGGGAGCACGCCGTAGGTGCATGCGCGCGAGGTGACCGGCGTCCACGACGTCGTGGAAGGACGCCTGCGCGACGAGCCGGGCGGCGGGGAACAACCGGTCGCAGGCGGCCGCGCTGTGGGCGCCCTCGCGGCCCGGGTAGGCGACGGTGTTGTCGTTCTGTGTCACGTGCGCTGCCTTTCGAAGAGGTGTCCGCCTGATCTCCTAGCCGGCGCGGGCGGGAACGGATGCGCCGACTAGCGCCGAAAGGCGAAGGAGAACGCAAAGGCGATCCGTGCTGACGGGCGCGTCTCCATGAGGGCGATGCTAGCCCGCGAGGGCCGCAGGACGGCGTCGCCCATCGCCACGGGTCGTGGCCGTGCCTCCGAGGTCGGGCGTCGGCGCGTCTCGCAAGCCCGTGTCGACCGCCCGCTCGAGCGCCTCCGCCTCGTCCGGGCGCCCGAGCCCGTGGCGGAGCATCAGCGCGGTCGAGCGGAGCATGGCCGGCGGGGTTCGCGATCCCCTGGCCGGCGATCTGCGGCGCCGAGCCGTGCACGGGCTCGAAGAGGCCCGGCCCTTCGTCGCCGAGCGAGGCCGATGCCGCGACACCGAGCCCGCCGGTGACCGCCGCGGCGACGTCCGAGAGGATGTCGCCGAAGGTGTTCTCGGTGACGACGACGTCGATCGTCTCCGGCGCGTTGACGACGGTCATCGCGAACGAGTCGACGAGCGCGTGGTCGAGCGGCACGTCCGGATACTCGGACGCGCCGAGCTCCGTGACGACGTCCCGCCAGAGCCGTGACGTGTGGAGCACGTTCACCTTGTCGACCGACGTCAGCCGCCCGCCGCGCTCGCGGGCGATCTCGAACGCGCGACGCGCGATCCGCTCGACCTCCGGCCGCGAGTACTCGCACGTGTCGAACCACGTGCCGTCGTCGCGCGTGCCCTTCGCGCCGAAGTAGAGGCCGCCGACGAGCTCGCGCACGATCACGAGGTCGATCCCGTCCGCGCTCGCCGGCCGGAGGTTCGCGTAGACGCCGAGCTCCTCGGCGGAGGCCGAGGAGCCCCTGCTCGGGGCGCACCGGTCTGGCCCTCGAGCTCGGGCAGCCCGACGGCGGCGAGCAGCACGGCGTCGGCCGCGCGGCACGCCTCCAGCGTCTCGTCGGGCAGCGGCGTGCCCTGCGCGAGGATCGCGTTGCCGCCGAACGCGTGCTCCGTCGTGCTCGATCCCGAGCGCGTCGAGCACGCGGATCGCCTCGGCGGCCACCTCCGGC
The DNA here is from genome assembly GCA_963722755.1 of uncultured Actinomycetes bacterium. Lineage (GTDB taxonomy): Bacteria > Actinomycetota > Thermoleophilia > Gaiellales > Gaiellaceae > Gaiella. Next base: position 156,555 of record CAVROJ010000006.1, on the reverse strand, counting down.
CCGATCCCGTCGCCCGGCAGCACCGCGACGCGGGTCACGCGATGCCGTGGGCCGTCTCGTAGGCGGCGATCTCGTCCTCGTGCTGCAGCGTCAGCGCGATCTCGTCGAGGCCGTTGAGGATCCGGTGGCGCGTGGACTCGTCGAACTCGAACGGCACCTCGCGCCCGTCGGGCGCGACGATCACGCGGCGCTCGAGGTCGACGGTCATCTCGGAGCCGGTGTCGAGGTCGACGCTCTCCATCAGCCGCTCGACCTCGGCTTCCGGCAGCACGATCGCGAGCATCCCGTTCTTCCCCGCGTTCGTCCGGAAGATGTCGCCGAACGAGGGCGCGACGACCGCGTCGATGCCGTAGTCCTGCAGCGCCCACGCGGCGTGCTCGCGCGAGGAGCCGCAGCCGAAGTTGCGCCCGGCGAGCAGGATCGAGGCGTCGCGGAACTCGGGCCGGTTGAGCTCGAACCCGGGCCGCTCGTCGCCGTCCTCGTCGAAGCGCCAGTCCTTGAAGAGGAACTCGCCGTAGCCCGTCCGCTCGATCCGCTTCAGGAACTGCTTCGGGATGATCTGGTCGGTGTCGACGTCGGGCCGGTCGAGGATCGCCACACGGCCGGTGACCTTTCGCAGCGGCTTCATGCGGAGACGGGCTCGCGCTCGAGCGTGCGGACGTCGACGAAGTGGCCGTGGAGCGCCGCCGCCGCCGCCATCTGCGGGCTGACGAGGTGCGTCCGCCCGCCGCGTCCCTGGCGGCCCTCGAAGTTCCGGTTCGAGGTCGAGGCGCACCGCTCGCCCGGCGCGAGGATGTCGGGGTTCATCCCGAGGCACATCGAGCAGCCGGCCAGCCGCCACTCGAAGCCGGCGTCCAGGAAGACGCGGTCGAGCCCCTCCTCCTCGGCCTGGCGGCGCACCTGCGCCGAGCCGGGCACCACGAGCGCCGTCACGCGCGGGTCGATCCTGCGGCCCTCGACGACCGCCGCGGCGGCGCGCAGGTCCTCGATCCGGGAGTTCGTGCACGAGCCGATGAACACGCGGTCGATGCGGATCTCCTCGATCCGCTCGCCGGGCCGGAGATCCATGTAGGCGAGCGCGCGCTCGGCCGCGGCGCGGTCGTCGGGGTCGTCGAACGACGCGGGATCGGGGACCGACCCGGTCACCGGGACCACCATCCCCGGGTTCGTCCCCCAGGTGACCTGCGGGACGAGCTCGGCCGACGTCGACGATCACGTGCTTGTCGTAGGTCGCGTCCGGGTCGCTCGCGAGCGAGCGCCAGTCCTCGACGGCCCGCTCCCAGTCGCCGCCCTGCGGCGCGAACTCGCGGCCCTCGAGGTACGCGAAGGTCGTCTCGTCGGGAGCGATCATCCCGGCGCGCGCGCCCCACTCGATCGACATGTTGCAGACGGTCATGCGCTGCTCCATCGAGAGCGCCCGGATCGCGCTCGCCCGCGTACTCGACGACGTAGCCCACGCCGCCGTCGACGCCGACCTGGCCGATCGCGCCGAGGATCAGGTCCTTCGCCGTCAGCCCCGGCGGCAGCGCCCCGACGAGCTCGAGCAGCATCGTCTTCGGGCGCCGGAGCGCGATGCGTCTGCGTCGCGAGGACGTGCTCGACCTCGGAGGTGCCGACCCCGAACGCGAGCGCGCCGAAGGCACCGTGCGTCGAGGTGTGGCTGTCGCCGCAGACGATCGTCTTGCCGGGCTGGGTGAGCCCGAGCTCCGGCCCGATCACGTGGACGATCCCCTCGTGCCCGGAGCCGGTGCCGTAGAGGCGGACGCCGAACTCCTCCGTGTTCGCGCGCAGCGCGTCGAGCTGCGCCTTCGCCATCGGGTCGGTCACCGGCCCGGGGAGCGTCGGCACGTTGTGGTCCATCGTCGCGACCGTCCGCTCGGGCCGCCTCACGGTGCGGCCGGCGAGCCGCAGCCCCTCGAATGCCTGGGCCGACGTCACCTCGTGGACGAGGTGCAGGTCGACGTAGAGCAGCGTCGGCTCGCCGTCCTCCTCGAGGACGACGTGGCGCTCCCAGACCTTCTCGAACAGCGTCCTGCCCATCCCGTCAGGCTACCGCGGCAACCGATCGAGGCGCAGTCCCGGCTCAGGCGGCCTCGAGCACGTCGTCGAGGAACGCGTCCGCGTCGGCCGCGATGTGCACCGGCGCGAAGGTGAACGACGACGGGCCCGAGCGTCTTCAGCCCGTCCCCCGTCACGAGCAGCACGACGCGGTCGTCGCGGCCGACCTCGCCCGCCTCGACGGCCGCCCGCAGCGCTCCGAGCGTCACGCCGGTCGCGGTCTCGCCGAACACCCCCGTCGTCCGCGCGAGGAGCGCCATGTTCTCGCCGACCGCGTCCTCCGCCACGGAGTGGATCGAGCCGCCCGTCTCGCGCGCGGTGGCGACGGCGAAGTCGCCGTCGGCCGGGTTGCCGATCGCGAGCGAGCGCGCGATCGAGTCGGGCCGCACCGGCGTGACCGGCGTCCCGTCGCGGAACGCCGTCGCGACCGGCTCGCAGCCCTCGGCCTGGCCGCCGACCTGGCGCGGCGCCGGCCCGTCGAGCAGGCCGAGCGCGCGGAGCTCCGCGAAGCCCTGGCCGACCTTGTGGAAGAGGGCGCCCGAGGCGATCGGGATCGCGACGACGTCCGGAGCGCGCCACCCGAGCTGCTCGGCGAGCTCGTAGGCGAGCGTCTTCGAGCCCTCCGCGTAGTACGAGCGCAGGTTGACGTTGACGAAGCCCCAGGGAAGCTCGAACGAGAGCTCGACGGAGAGGCGCGAGCAGTGGTCGTAGTGCCCGTCGACCGCGTAGATCGTCGGTCCGTACGCCGCGGCGGACGCGAGCTTCTCCGGCTCCAGGTCGGCCGGGGACGAAGACCGCGGCGTTCATGCCCTCGGCGGCCGCGCGTGCGGCGACGGCGCCGGCGAGGTTCCCGGTCGAGGAGCAGGACAGCGTCGTCAGGCCGAGCTCCTGGGCCTTCCGGGCCGCGACGGCCACGACCCGGTCCTTGAAGGAGTGGGTCGGGTTGGCCGTGTCGAGCTTGAGCCAGAGCTCCCGGACACCCAGCTCCTCCGCGAGGCGCGGTGCCGGGACGAGCGGCGTCAGGCCCGGGGCGAGGCGCGGCTCCTCGGGCGCCTCGACGGGCAGCAGGTCGGCGTAGCGCCAGATCGACGGCGGCCCTTCGGCGAGCCGCTCGCGGGTCACGGTGGCGCGGAGCCGGTCCCAGTCGTACACCGGGTCGAGGGGACCGAAGCAGCGGCGAGCACGTTCCCACGGCCTCGAGGGGATGCTCGGTGCCGCAGACCCGGCAGGAGAGGGAGAGGGCTGACACGGGTGGAACCTCCTTCGTCTCGCTCGACACATCCATCCGGGTTTGGCACCGGGCCCTCTCTCGAGGGGGGTTGCCGAGGCGTCACAGGGCCGGTCCCTCAGCCTCTCTCGATGTGGAGCGGGACGAATCCCGCGCCGCTTCCACTCTATCGGCTCGCGTGCCGTGTCTGCGGAGCCCTCGTTCGGACGCGTCGGTCGCCACTCGCCTGCGGGGCGTCCTAGGCTCGCGGTGACATGTCAGCCGGCCGTGTCGGGCAGAGAGGCGAGAGCGACGCCGCGCCTGACGCGCGCCGCCGCTCGCCGGTCTCGTGCTCCTCTGCGCTCGCCACGCTGGCGGCGCTCGGGGTGGCCTCGGCCCCCGCCGCCGGCCCCGGGGCCGGCGCACCGGGCCAGGCGAACGGGCAGCTCGGCCTGGTCGGGATGGATCACGTCGGGATCACCGTGCCCGACATCGACGAGGCGATCGCCTGGTTCGAGGACGTGATGGGCTGCGTCGCGCCCCTCACGTTCGGGCCGTTCAGCGACCCGACGGGGACGTTCATGCAGGACCTGCTCGACGTCGACCCGCGGGCGGTGATCCACCAGATCACGATGGTGCGCTGCGGCCGCAGCGCGAACATCGAGCTGTTCCAGTACAGCGCCCCGGACCAGCGGACGACGTTCCCGCGGAACTCCGACTGGAGCGGGCACCACATCGCCTTCTACGTGACGGACATCGATGCCGCGGTGGCCTACATGGTCTCGAAGGGCGCGCAGAAGTTCCTCGGGCCGCTGCCCGTCACCGACGGCCCGGCCGCGGGCCAGTCGATCAACTACTTCCGCACGCCGTTCGGGACGTACGTCGAGCTGATCAGCTACCCGAACGGGATGGCGATACGAGCGCGACCCGAGCCGCCCGCTCTGGTCACCGAAGCGCAACGGGACGACACCGTCGGTGACCAGCGTGCCCGGCCTGCTCGGGGTCGACCACGTCGGCATCACCGTGCCGAGCGTGCCGTCCGCGGTCGAATGGTTCGAGCGCGTGCTCGGCTGCTCCTCGCCGCTCGCCTTCGGGCCGTTCAGCGACCCGACGGGCACGTTCATCCAGGACCTGCTGGACGTCCATCCGCGGGCGGTCGTCGAGCGCATCCAGCACGTCCGCTGCGGCGACGGCCCCAGCGTGGAGCTCTTCCAGTACAGCGCGCCCGACCAGGACCGGACGTTCCGCAGGAACTCCGACTACGGCGGGAAGCACGTCGCCTTCTACGTCCGTCACATCGACAAGGCGGTCGCGCGCATGCAGGCGCTCGGAGCGCAGAAGCTCCTCGGCCCGCTGGCCGTCACCGACGGGCCCGCGGCCGGGCAGTCGATCAACTACTTCCGCGCGCCGTTCGGCGACGTACGTCGAGCTGATCAGCTACCCGAAGGGCATGGCCTACGAGGCCTCCGCGCCGATCCCGCTCTGGGATCCGCGCGACAACCGGCCCTGAGCTCCGCCGCGGCGCTAGGCAGCCGCCTCGTAGCGCGACAACGTCACGGCCCCGTGGGACGCCGAGGCGACGAGGGTTGCGTAGTTCGCCAGCGCGCCGCGGCGGTAGCGCGGCTCGGGCTCCACCCAGTCCGCGAGCCGGGCAGCCAGCTCCTCGTCGGTCAGCTCGACGTCGAGGACGTGCCGGTCGACGTCGATCACGATCGTGTCGCCCTCGCGCAGCGCCGCGATGGGGCCGCCCTTCGAGGCCTCCGGCGCGACGTGGCCGACCATGAAGCCGTGCGTCGCGCCCGAGAACCGGCCGTCGGTGATCAGCGCGACCGACTCGGAGAGCCCCTCGCCCACGATCGCCCCCGTGACGTGGAGCATCTCCCGCATCCCCGGCCCGCCGTGCGGGCCCTCGTAGCGGATCACGACGACGTCGCCCGGGGCGATCGCGCCATGCCTTGACCGCCGCGAAGCACGCCTCCTCGGAGTCGAACACGCGCGCCGGGCCGCGGTGCACGGTGCGGTCGTGGCCGGCCAGCTTGACGGCGCAGCCCTCGGGGGCGAGGTTGCCGTAGAGCACCGCGACGCCTCCGCGGGCCTTGAGCGGCGTCTCGATCGGGAAGACCACCTTCTGCCCGTCGGCCTCCACCGCGGCGTCCGCGTGCTCGCCGAGCGTCATCCCGTCGACGCTCCGCGCGTCCTCGTGCGAGGAGCCCGGCCTTCTTCAGCTCCCGGGCGACGACGGCGACGCCGCCCGCCGCGTACATGTCGTTCGCATGCCAGCGGCCCCACGGCTTCATGTCCGCGACGATCGGCGTGCGGGCCGAGATCCGCTCGAAGTCGTCGATCGTGAAGTCGATCCCGAAGTCGCGGGCGATCGCGACGAGGTGCAGGACGGCGTTGGTCGAGCCGCCGGTCGCAGCGACCGACGCGACCGCGTTCTCGAACGACTCCTTCGTGACGAACGAGCTGGGCGTGACGTTCTCGCGGACGAGCTGCACCGCGAGCCGGCCGATCTCGTACGCGGCCTCCTCCTTGGCGCGGTGCATGGCCGGGATGCCGTTCGTGCCGAACGGCGAGAGGCCGAGGAAGTCGAGGATCGTCGACATCGTGTTGGCCGTGAACTGCCCTCCGCACGCGCCGGCCCCCGGGCACGCGCACCGACTCGAGCTCGTGGAGCTCCGCGTCGCTCAGCTTCCCGGCGGCGTGGGCGCCGATCCCCTCGTAGACGTCCCCGATCGAGACCTCGCGCTGCCGGTAGACGCCCGGCGCGATCGAGCCCGTGTACGAGACGACGGCGGGGATGTCGAGCCGGCCGACGGCCATCGCGGCGCCCGGGATTCGTCTTGTCGCAGGCGACCAGCTGGACGAGCCCGTCGAACAGGTGGCCGCGCGCAACGAGCTCGATCGAGTCGGCGATCACCTCCCTCGAGACGAGCGAGGCGCGCATCCCGGACGTCCCCATCGAGACGCCGTCCGAGACCGCGATCGTGTTGAACTCCATCGGCGTGCCGCCCGCGTCCCGGACGCCGCGCTTGACGTGCACCGCCAGGTCGCGCTGGTTGAGGTTGCACGGCATCGTCTCGATCCACGTCGTGCCGACGCCGACGAGTGGCTTCGCGAGGTCTTCGTCGCTGAAGCCGGTGCCCTTCAGCATCGCGCGCGCTCCCGCGCGGTCGGGGCCGTCGGTCAGCGCGGCGCTCTGCCGCTTCGCGGGGTCGGACGGGTTGTCGTACGGAGTCGTCACGGGTCGCCTCTCTCGATCGGGTTGGACGGGTTCCTGCACCACTCGCTGAACGAGCCGGGGTAGAGCCTGACGTCCTCGCGCCCGGCGAGGACGAGCCGCTGCGACGACGACGCACGCCGTCACGCCCGAGCCGCAGTACGCGACGACCTCGGGCGGCTCCGTCGCGTCGTCCGGGCAGGGGAAGCTCGAAGAACGCGTTCCGTGCCCCGGGGATGCGCCCGGCGACCGGGTCGAGCGGCTCCGTGTCGCCGCGCCAGCGCTCCGGCGAGCGCGCGTCGACGAGAACGAGCGACGGGTCGTCGAGCGCGCGCGCGGATCTCCTCGGCATCGATCATGTCGTCGTCGCGCACGCGTGGCACGAAGCGGCGCCCGGTCGACCCGCGGCGCCTCGGTCACGAGCGGGCCGGTGTAGGCGCGCATGTCGACGGTGCCGCAGGCCTCGTGGCCGAGGTGCCGGAGGAGCCACCAGCAGCGCGCGGCCCAGCCGGTGCCCTCGTCGAAGGCGAGCACCAACGTGTCGGGCCCGATCCCGGCGTCGGCGAAGGCGGCACCGAGCGCGTACGGGTCGGGAAGCGGATGACGGCCGCCGACGGACGGGTTCGCGGTCGGCGTCGAGAGCGTCGTCTCGGGATCGAGGAGGACCGCGCCGGGGACGTGCCCGGTCTCGTAGTCCGCTCGCGGGCGACAGTCGACGAGGCGGATGCTCACAGCGCGCCTCGCGGCGTGACGCCGAGCACGAGCACGTCGTGCTCCGGGAAGCGCTCCGCGAGGGAGCTCGCACAGGTCGGTGCGTCGTCCGCCCACACGATCACCGTCGGCCCCGAGCCGGAGAGCGTCGCGCCGCGGGCGCCGGCAGGAGGATCGGCCCTGACGGCCTCGAGTGCCCGCGATCCCCGATACGGCTCGTGCAGGCGGTCGTCGAGCCCGGCGGCGAAGAGGACGGCGTCGCCGACCGCGGCCCCTGCGGCGAGCAGGGCCGCGCGACCCGCGTTCGCGGCAGCGTCGGCGTGCGGGACGCTGGCCGGAAGCGAGCGGCGTGAGGCCTCCGTCGAGGTGCGCTCTCGAGGGACGAGCGCGACGGGGGCGAGAGGGAGCGTCGCCGCGATCCGCGCGATCCGCCCCTCCCACGTGACCGTGACGCCCCCGGAGAGGGCCGCCGCGAGGTTGTCCGCGTGACTCTCGAGGCCGAGCCCCGCTGCGAGCAGCTCCTCCGGGTCGCCGTCCGGGCGCGCGGCCGCGAGGCCGAGGGCGATCGCCGCCGCGGACGAGCCCAGCCCTCGTTCGAGCGGGATCCGGTTCGAGAACCGGAACCTCCTCCCGGAGGGATCGGCCAGCAGCGCGTAGGCGCGGACGGCGAGGTTCGTCGCGTCGGCCGGGAGCTCGCCGGCACCCTCTCCCTCGATCTCGACGCCGTCGCCGTCGGTCAGCTCGAGCTCGTTCCAGAGGTCGAGCGCGACCGCGGCGGCGTCGAACGCGGGCCCGAGGTTCGCGGACGTCGGCGGGCGCGCGGACGATCATCGCCCGGCAGCGGCCGCGATCGCGTCGGGGTCCGGCTCCACCTCGACCGGCGCCGGCGCAAGGCGGTCCGCGGTGGCCGGGTCCTTGAGGCCGTGGCCGGTGATCGTGACGACGAGGCGGTCGCCCTCGACGTCGCCGCGCAGCACCGCGGCGAGGCCCGCCGCCGACGAGGGCTCGCAGAACAGGCCTTCCTCCGAGGCGAGCCGCAGCCAGGCCGCGACCAGCTCGTCGTCGTCGACGTGGACGACCCGCGCGCCCGACGCCCGGACGGCCCCGGCATGCACCGGGTCGCCGATCCGGATCGCCGTCGCGAGCGTCTCCCTCCGGTTCGTCGCCTCGACCGACACGATCGGCGTTTCGAGGCCGAGCTCGCTCAGCGCCTGAGCGTAGGCGGACGTGTTGCCGCCTCCGCCGTAGGGCAGCACGAACGCGTCGGGCGGCGCCGCCGAGCTCCTCCACGACCTCGAGCACGGCCGTCTTCTGACCCTCGCGGCGGTACGGGTTCAGCGAGTTGACCAGCACGTGGCTGCCGCGGCCGCCGAGCTCCTGCGCCGCCGCCAGCGCCGAGTCGAAGTCGCCCTGGACCTCGAGCACCGTCGCCCCGAGCATCCGGGTCTGCGCGAGCTTCGCCCCGGCGACCGCGCCCTGCGGCGTGAGCACGAGCGCAGGGAGGCCCGCACGCGCCGCGTACGCGGCGGCGCTGGCCGCCGTGTTGCCGGTCGACGCGCAGATCACGGCCTCCGCTCCCTCCTCCACCGCCTTCGAGACGGCGAGCGTCATCCCGCGGTCCTTGTACGAGCCGGTCGGGTTCGACGCCTCCCACTTGAGCCACAGCTCGCGGATGCCTGCGGCCTCCGCCAGGCGCGGCGCTGCGAGCAGCGGGGTCGACCCTCGCCGAGGGAGACGACCGGCGTCGCCTCGGTGACGGGGAGCACGTCGGCGGAACCGCTCGATCAGGGGCACCGTCACCGTCGCCGCAATCTAGAGGCTCATGTGGGTCGGGCGCCGCTCACGCCCAGCCGAGCTCCTCGACCCCGCGCTCGGAGACGACCGGGAGCGCGCTCGCCTCCCCGCGCGACTCGGGCAGCGCACGGATCGCGGCGAGGGCTGCCTCGACCCGTCCCGCGGGCGCCTCGTGCGTGACGACGTGGAGCACCGCGTGACCGTTCGAGGGCTGCTGGACGAGCCGCGCGACGGACACGCCCTCGACCGCGAGCTCCTGGGCGAGGCGGGCGAGGACGCCCGCGCGGTCCTCGACCTCGAGGCGCAGGTACCACGGCGAGGCGAGGTCGCCGGGCGGCATCCGCTCGACCTGCCGCCAGACCGGGTCGCCCTGGAGGAAGCCGGTGCCGGTCGTGCCGACGATCGAGACGAGGTCGGCCACGACGGCGCTCGCCGTCTCGATTCCACCCGCGCCGGGGCCCTCGAGGGTGATCTCGCGGATCGCGTCGCCCTGGAGCATCACCGCGTTGAACGGGCCCGTCGACCGCGGCGAGCGGGTGATGCACGTCGACGAAGGCGGGGCCGACGCGGACGTCCACCCGGCCGTGCGCGAGCGTCGCCCGGCCGAGCAGCTTGACGCGCATGTCGAGCGCGCGCGCGGCCTCGATGTGCTCCTCCCGCACCGCCTCGATCCCGTCCACCGCGACCCAGCTCGAGCGGGACGCGCGAGCCGAAGGCGACCGTCGCCAGGATCGCCGTCTTCGCGGCGGCGTCCAGCCCGGCCACGTCGTCGGTCGGGTCCGCCTCCGCGTACCCGAACCGCTGCGCCTCCGCGAGCGCGTCCGCGTACGAGTGTCCCTCGCTCATCGCCGAGAGGATGAAGTTGGTCGTCCCGTTGACGATCCCGACGACGCGGTGGACGTTCGTCACGACGAGCGACTCGCGCAGCACCTTGATCACCGGGATCGCGGCGCACACCGACGCTTCGAACCGCAGCTGAGCCCCCGCCGCGGACGCGGCGGCGAAGAGCTCCGCGCCGTGCCGCGCGACGAGCTGCTTGTTCGCGGTCACGACCGAGCGGCCGGACCGGAGCAGCGCCAGCACGTGCTCGCCCGCCGGCTCGACGCCGCCCATCACCTCGGCCACGAGCCTGATCGACGGGTCGCCGAGCACGGCGTCGAAGTCGGTCGTCAGCACGCCGGGGCCGGCGTCGAAGCCCCGTTCGCGGGCGGGGTCGCGGACGAGCGCGCGCACCACCCGGAGGCGGTGGCCGGTCGCACGCTCGATCTCGTCTCCCTGCTCGCTGAGCAGGCGGTGGACTGCCGCGCCGACGGTCCCGTAGCCGAGGAGGGCTACGGGAACGTCAACGGACTGCACTCGTGTCCTCGCGGCGCATCAGCGCGCGAAGCTCCTCGCCGACCTGCTCGATCAGCTGGTTCGCGGCTTCGGCCCGGTGGCCGCGGAGCCCCGCCTCGCCGCTCTCCATCTCCGCGATCCACAGCTTCGCGAACTCGCCCGAGCGGATGTCGTCGAGGACACCCTGCATCCGCTCCGCGCACGTGCTGAGTCGATCACGCGCGGCCCGCTCGTGTAGTCGCCGAACTCGGCGGTGTCGGAGATCGACCAGCGCATGTGCTGCAGGCCGCCCTCCCAGATCAGGTCGACGATCAGCTTCAGCTCGTGGAGGCACTCGTAGTAGGCGACCTCGGGCTGGTACCCGGCGGCGACGAGGGTCTCGAAGCCCGCGCGGATCGAGCTCGGTCGTGCCGCCGCAGAGAACGGCCTGCTCGCCGAACAGGTCGGTCTCGGTCTCCTCGCGGAACGTCGTCTCGAGGATCCCCGCGCGGCCCGCGCCGATGCCCACCGCGTAGGCGAGGGCGAGGTCGCGCGCGCGGCCGGACGCGTCCTGCTCGACCGCGATCAGCGCAGGCGTCCCGTAGCCCTCGGTGAAGAGCCGCCGGACGACGTGGCCGGGGCCCTTGGGCGCGACCATGACGACGTCGTGGCCCGTCGCCGGGGCGACGCGGCCGTAGAGGACGTTGAACCCGTGCGCGAAGAGGACCGCCGCGTCGGGCTCGAGGTGCGGGCTCGACCGACTCCGTGAACACCTGCGGCTGCACCTGGTCGGGCAGGAGCAGCGACACGAGCTGGGCGCCGCCGACCGCATCCGGCGATCGACCGCACCTCGAGCCCGGCCTCCTCGGCGTCGCTCCACGACGCTCGAGCCCTCCCGCAGCCCGACGACGACCCGGACGCCCGAGTCGTGGAGGTTGAGCGCGTGGGCGTGGCCCTGGCTGCCGTAGCCCACGACGGCCACTGTCCCGTCGAGGAGTGAGAGGTCGCCGTCACGGAGGATCGTCGCCATGAGCTGTGTCCTTTCTGGTGGGGGCGGGCTTGCTCGGTCGGACGAACTAGTTGATCGCGGCCAGCCGCCTCGGCGAGCGGCGCTTGCCGGAGGCGCGTGGGACGCCGATCCTGCCGGTCCGGACGAGGTCGACGACCCCGTAGGGGTGGCAGAGCTCGTGGAACGCGTCGAGCTCCTCCGGCGTCCCGGTCAGCTCGAGCACGACCCCGTCGGGGCCGACGTCGAGGAGCCGGCCGCCGAGCGCCTCGGCCGTCGTGACGAGCTCGGCGCGCCGCTCGGGCTGCGCCGAGACGCGGGCGACGAGCAGCTCGCGCTCGACGGCCTCTCCGGCGACGAGCTCGGTCACCCGGAGGACGTTGACGAGCTTGTGGATCTGCTTCTCGATCTGCTCGAGCGAGTGCTGGGTGCAGTCGACCCGCAGCGTGATGCACGAGACGCCGGGGCGCTCGGTCGGGCCGACCGCGAGCGACTCGATGTTGAAGCCGCGCCGGGCGAACATCGTCGTGATCCGCGTCAGCGCGCCCGGGCGGTCCTCCACGACGACGGAGAGTGTGTGCTTCACGACGCCCTCGCCTCCACGGTGTCGTCGGCTGTCCGAGTACTCCAGCATGTCGAGCGCGGCAGCGCCCGCGGGGATCATCGGGAAGATCTGCTCGGCGGGGTCGACCCGGCAGTCGACCACGACCGTCCTGCCGAGGCCGAGGGCCTCCTCGAGCGCCGGCTCGAGCTCCGCCTCGCTCGAGACGACCATCCCGACGCCGCCGTAGGCCTCTGCGAGCCGGGCGTAGTCGGGCACCTGCGCGGTCAGGTGGACGTGCGAGCGGCGCCCGTCGAAGAACATGTCCTGCCACTGCGTGACCATCCCGAGGTAGCCGTTGTTGACGAGCACGACGACGATGGGCAGGTCCTCGAGGGCCGCTGTGGCGAGCTCCTGGGCGCGTCATCTGGAAGCAGCCGTCGCCGTCGACGCAGACGACCGTCGCCTCGGGTCGGGCCGCCTTGGCGCCGATCGCCGCGGGGATGCCGTAGCCCATCGTCCCGAGGCCGCCGGAGGTGATGAAGCTCCGCGGCCGCTCGGAGACGACGTACTGCATCGCCCACATCTGGTGCTGGCCGACGCCGGTCGTGACGATCACGTCGGTGCCGGCGGTCAGCCGCTGGAGCGCCTCGACGACCTGCTGGGGCTTGAGCCACTCGTCGCTCTCGCCGTACCGGAGCGGGAACTCCTCGCGCCAGTCGCGAATCTGGCCGAGCCACGCCTCCGGCGCGGGCGCTCCCTCGGCGCGCTGCCTGGCGACCTCGTCGGCCAGCGCCGAGACCGCCTGCGCCAGCGGCCCGACGACCGGGATGTCGGCGTCCCGGAGCTTGGAGATCTCCGCCGGGTCGATGTCGAGGTGGACGACGGTGGCGCCGGGCGCGAAGGCCGAGAGCTTGCCGGTGACGCGGTCGTCGAAGCGCGCGCCGATCGCGACGAGGACGTCGCAGGTGTTCATCGCGAGGTTCGACCACTTGGGCCCGTGCATCCCCGGCCAGCCGAAGTGGAGCTCGTGGGTCTCGGGGAAGGCGCTCTTGCCCATCAGCGTCGTGATGACGGGCAGCGTCCCCGCCTCGGCGAGCTGCAGCAGCTCGGCGCAGGCGTCGCCGTTCAGGGTTCCCCCGCCCACGTACAGCACGGGCTTGCGCGCGTGGGCGATCGCCCGGGCGGCCTCGCGGATCTGGAGCGGGTGCACCTTCGTCGGCGGCCGCCAGCCCGGGAGGTCGACCGAGTCGGGATAGGCGAAGTCGATCGCCGCCTCCTGGACGTCGCGCGGGATGTCGACGAGGACCGGGCCGCAACGGCCGGTGCGGGCGACGTGGAACGCCGCCTTGAGCACGGCGGGGATCTCCCGCGCGTCCTGCACGAGCCACGAGTGCTTGACGATCGGCATCGTGATGCCGGTGATGTCGCACTCCTGGAAGGCGTCGGTGCCGATCAGGGTCGAGCGCACCTGTCCGGTGATGCAGACGAGCGGCGTCGAGTCCATCCACGCGTCGGCGATCGGCGTGACGAGGTTCGTCGCGCCCGGTCCCGACGTGGCGATCGCCACGCCGACGCGGCCGGAGGCGCGGGCGTAGCCCTGCGCCATGTGGCCCGCGCCCTGCTCGTGGCGGGCGAGGACGTGGCGCACGGTGGTGCCGCGGGCCATCGCGTCGTAGGTCGGCATGATCGCCCCGCCCGGGATCCCGAACATCACCTCGACGCCCTCGGCCTCGAGGGAGCGGAGGATCGCGTCGCCGCCCGTCATCCTCATGGCCCGACTCCGAGCGCGAACTCCGTGTCGCGACGAGCGCTGCGAAGCAGGCCGAGCACGGCATCCACGAACTCGCGCGTCGTCGCGGAGACACCGGGGCCCGACACCTCCGACGGGCGGCGCGACGCGCGCAGCGCCGCGGTCAGGCTCTCCTCGAGCGCCTCGCCGGCGGCCGTGCGGCCGAGGCCCTCCGAGAGGAGCAGCGCGGTGGCGAGCAGCATCGCGCTCGGATCGGCGACGCCGTGGCCCGCCGAGGTCGCTGGTCGTCCCCTCCGCGGGGCCGAACAGGCTCGGGCCGCTCGGCGAGAGCTGGGCGGACGCCACCAGCCGGCGCCTGCCGCCGAGTCGCGGGGCCTCCGCGACGGCGTCACCGAGCACGCCCTCGGCGGCGAGCACGCCCACCGAGCCGGCGGCGAGCCGCCTGAGCGCGTCGGGGAGAGACACGTGCTCGACCTCGACCCCCGGATGCCGGTCGGCATGCCGCTCCACGAGAGCAGTCCACCCGTCGGAGACCCCGACCGACGTGAGGTGCCCCGAGCGCTTGCGTGCGGTCGCGAAGGCACGTTCGACCGTCCAGTCCGCGGCCATGTCGTGCAACGGAGCGAACGCGGTGGCCTCACCCGTCTCGTCGAGGACACGGGTGACACGGGCCGCCAGGTCGAGCTCCGCGCGGAGCCCGTCGAGGGCCGGCGCCGCGTCGCCTGCGACGAGCACTGCATCGGCGGTCGACGGTCGCCCGCCGCGTGGCGGCCGGAAGCATGTGGCCCGATCTCGTCAGCGCCTCGGTGTCGAACGGCGGATGGAGCTCCTCGACGTCGAAGCCATGCTCGCGTGAGAGCCGTGCGAGCGCGCGGCTCGCTGCGGCGGTGATCTCGGGGCCGATCCCGTGGCCGGCGAGGCACGCGACGACGTAGGTCCGTCGTGTCGTCATCGCGGTGTGGGAGTCGGGGGGTCGGGGGTCATGGTGGTGCTCCTCTCGCTCGGTACGTCCTCCGGACGCACCTCTGGTGTGGTCTCGGTCGGCGTGTGCGCCGTCTCGGGCGCGTGAGCGTCGATCTCCCCTAGACGGGGAGAATCAGGATGAGCTCGATGCCGCCGCCGATCGCTACCGCGGGGCGCGGTACGAGAGGACGTACGGATACGGCGTGGCAGAGCGTCATCGCCGACTCAGAGTGCCGGAGGACTGGACCCGTGTCAATTGAGACCTTCGTCCAGTCCGCTCGTCCTTGCGGCTAGCCTCTCCACCCTTTACGATCGATGATCGATGGCTCGCGGAGCGATGACTCGTGACGATCGGCCGACCGGGGCGCTCGTAGCCCCGCTCTCGCCGATTGCGTTCATCGCCTCCGAACGGCGCTAGCCGGCGACCCCCTCCCGCCCCCGCCAGCTAGCAGCCGACACACCGGCGGGAGGGCTCTTCTCCGTTCAGCCACGAAAAGGCGGTCAGCCCCGCGTGAACCACCCACTCCACGATCCGACAGTCGAGCGAGACGCCTGCGGCATCGGCCTCGTCGCCGACGCACGCGGGCGTGCGTCGCGCGAGCTCGTCGACCGGGCGCTCGCCGGGCTGGCGGCCGTCTCGCACCGCGGGGCGTGGGCGGCGGACGGGGTCACGGGCGACGGCGCAGGGCTCCTCCTGCCGCTCCACCCGTCCCTGACCGGGGAAGAGGGCGCGGGCATCGCGATGTGCTTCCTGCGCGAGCCGTGGCTCCGGGGGATCGTGGAGGAGGCGTGCCGCGCGGAGGGCCTCGAGCCGTTCGGCTGGCGGGACGTCCCGAACGACGTCGCGGCGCTCGGGTCGACCGCGACGGCCAGCATGCCGCGCATCGCCCAGCTGGTGCTGGCGCCCTGCGGGGAGCCCGACGCCGAGCTGCGCGCGCACCGGGCACGGCGCCGCGCCGAGCGGGTCGACGGCATCTACGTCGCGTCGCTCTCCTTCCGCACCGTCACGTACAAGGCGCTCTGCGCGGCCACACAGCTCGCGAGCTTCTACCCGGACCTCGCCGACCCGGCCTGGGCGGCGCCGTGGGCGATCTTCCACCAGCGCTTCTCGACCAACACGGAGCCGAGCTGGGAGCGCGCGCAGCCCTTCCGCCTCCTCTGCCACAACGGCGAGATCAACACCATCGACGGGAACGTCGAGTGGATGGAGGCGCGCGAGCGGGCGCGCGGGCTGGATCCCGAGCTCGCGCCGGCGCTCGACCGGTCGGGCTCGGACTCGGCGCTCCTGGACAACGCGCTCGAGCTGCTCGTCAGGGCGGGTCTCGACGTGCGCGAGGCCGTCACGCTGCTCGTGCCGCCCGCGTGGCAGAACGACCCGCGGGTCGACGAGGCCGAGCGAGCGATGCACCGCTACCACGCGATGCTCGCCGAGCCTTGGGACGGGCCTGCGGGGCTCGTCTACAGCGACGGGATCACCTGCGGCGCGGCGCTCGACCGGAACGGGCTGCGGCCGCTGCGGGTCGCGGTCTGCGACGACGGCCTCGTCGCCGTGTCGTCGGAGGCGGGCGCGGTCCCTCTGCCCGAGGGTGGCACCGTTCGGCGCGGGCGCCTGGGCCCCGGTCAGCTCCTCTCGATCGACCCCGACGCGCGGGCTCCTGTTCGACGGAGAGCTGAAGCGGGAGCTGGCCTCGCGGAAGCCCTACGCGGCCTGGGTCGAGGCGAGCGTTCGCTTCGGCGAGCAGGGGGAGCCGCTGCCGCCGCCCGAGGCGGACCTCGCGGCCCGGCACGCGCTCCACGGCTACACGCGCGAGGAGCTGAGCCTCATGCTGCGGCCGATCGCGCAGACGGGCCAGGACCCCGTCTACTCGATGGGGGACGACGCGCCGATCGCGCCGCTCGCCGGGCGGGCCGCCCGCTGGCCTCGTACTTCAGGCAGCGGTTCGCCCAGGTGACGAACCCGGCGATCGACCACTACCGCGAGCGGGCAGTCATGTCGATCTCGACGCTGATCGGCGCGCGGGCAC
Organism: uncultured Actinomycetes bacterium; assembly: GCA_963722755.1. Lineage (GTDB taxonomy): Bacteria > Actinomycetota > Thermoleophilia > Gaiellales > Gaiellaceae > Gaiella. Next base: position 139,964 of record CAVROJ010000006.1, on the reverse strand, counting down.
CGCTCGACGCCGAGGGGGTGCTGCCGCAGCTCGTGGTGCTGCCGTCGTTCCTCGTCACGCCGGCCGGGCTCGCGGCGCTCGAGGCGCCCGAGATCGACGCGACCTTCTCCGCCGGCGAGGGCCTCGGTGCCGCGGTCGAGCGCGTCGCCGACGCGTGCGTGGAGCTCGCAGAAGGCGGCGCGACCGCCTTCTGCCTCACCGACGCGGCAGCGGGAGGCGAACGAGCTCCCGTCCCGGCGCTGCTCGCCGTCGCCGCCGCCCACGGCCGCCTCGTCGAGCGCGGCCTGCGCACCGCCTGCTCGCTCCTCGTGTCGACGGACGAGGCCAGGGACACCCACATGGTCGCGACGCTCGTCGGCTACGGCGCAGACGTCGTCTGCCCGCGGCTCGCGCTCGAGACGGTCGCCCGGCTGGCCGAGACCGACAAGGTCGGCGGCGACCGGCCCACGCCTGCCGAGGCGCAGGCGCGGCTCCTGCGCTCGCTCGAGGACGGCGTCCTGAAGGTGATGTCGAAGATGGGGATCTCGGACGTCGCGAGCTACAGAGGCGCGCGCCTGTTCGAGGCCGTGGGCCTCGACCGGCGCCTCTGCAGGCGGTTCTTCGGCGGCACCGCCTCGGCGATCGGCGGGATCGGGCTCGACGGGCTCGAGCGCGACGCGCTGGGGCGGCTGGCCGCCTCGGTGGCCGAGAAGCCGCAGATCGAGAACCCGGGCTTCTACAAGTTCCGCAAGGGCGGAGAGCCTCATGCGACCGACCCCGACGTCGTCGACTCGCTGCAGGCGAGCGTCACCGCCGCGCACGCGCTGGTGAAGGCGGTGAAGGGCGAGCGCCAGGACCTCTACGACCGGTTCGCCGAGCTCGTCAACGGGAGATCCCCGCTCGAGCCGCGCGACCTCCTCGAGCTCGTCCCGGTCGCCGAGCCGCTTCCGCTCGATCAGGTCGAGGGGGTCGACTCGATCGTCCGCCGCTTCTCGGGCGGCGCGATGTCGCACGGCGCGCTCTCCGCGGAGGCGCACGAGACGATCGCCGTGGCGCTCAACCGGCTCGGCGGACGCTCGAACTCGGGCGAGGGCGGAGAGGATCCATCGCGGTATCGCGACGAGCGCAACTCGAAGATCAAGCAGGTGGCTTCCGGCCGCTTCGGCGTCACGGCCGAGTACGCGGCGTTTGCCGAGGAGCTCCAGATCAAGATCGCGCAGGGGTCGAAGCCCGGCGAGGGAGGGCAGATCCCCGCCCACAAGGTGACGGAGGAGATCGCGCGGCTTCGCGGGACGAGCCCGGGCGTGTCGCTCATCTCGCCGCCGCCGCATCACGACATCTACTCGATCGAGGACCTCGCCCAGCTCGTCTTCGACCTGCGCGAGGTGAACCCCGACGCGGACATCTCGGTCAAGCTCGTGTCGTCGAGCGGCGTCGGGCGTGATCGCCGCGGGCGTGGCGAAGGCACACGCCGACGTCGTCCACGTGGCAGGCGCCGACGGCGGCACCGGGGCGAGCCCGCTGCCCTCGATCAAGCACGCCGGGGCTCCGTGGGAGCTCGGCCTCGCCGAGACCCAGCAGGCGCTCGTCGCGAACGGCCTCCGCGGCCGCGTGCGCGTTCGCGTCGACGGCGGGTTCAAGACCGGGCGGGACGTCGTCGTGGCAGCGCTGCTCGGCGCGGACGAGTTCTCGTTCGGGACCGCGCTCCTCCTCGCCGAGGGCTGCCTGATGGTGCGCTCGTGCCACCTCGACACCTGTCCCGTGGGGATCGCGAGCCAGCGGCCGGAGCTCCGGGCGAAGTTCGCCGGGACGCCCGAGATGGTCGAGGCCTACCTGCGCTTCGTCGCGCTCGAGGTGCGCGAGCACCTCTCCCGCCTCGGCCTCGCCACGCTCGACGAGGCGGTGGGCCGCGTCGACCTCCTGCGCCAGCGACGGACGGGCGACCCCTCGGCCGACGCGCTCGATCTCGGAGCGCTGCTCGTCCGCAGGGGTCAGGGCCACGCCCGGTACGTCGGGCAGCCGGTCCCCCACGAGGGCGACCGCCTGGGCTCTCTCCTCCTCGCCCAGGGCAAGGCCGCGATCACGGGTGCCCGCCTCGTCGAGGCCGCGTACCAGGTGACGAACGCAGACCGCGCCATCGGCGCCCGTCTCGGCGGGGCGATCGCGAAGGCCGTCGGCTCCGCCGCTCCCGCCGGCCGCGTGCGCGCGCGCTTCGAGGGCGCAGCCGGCCAGAGCTTCGGCGCGTTCGTCACGCAGGGCGTCGACCTCCGCCTGGTCGGGGAGGCGAACGACTACGTCGGGAAGTCGATGTCGGGCGGGCGCATCGTGGTCGCGCCGCCTCGGAACGATGCCGGTGACCCCTGCCTGATGGGCAACACGGTGCTCTACGGCGCGACCGGCGGTGAGCTCTTCTGCGCGGGCACCGCGGGCGAGCGGTTCGCCGTGCGCAACTCCGGCGCGGTCGCCGTGGTGGAGGGAGTCGGGGACCACGCCTGCGAGTACATGACCCGTGGCACAGTCGTCGTCCTCGGGGCTCACGGCCGCAACCTGGGCGCGGGGATGACCGGCGGTGAGGCGTTCCTGCTCGACCCCGACGAGCGCCTGGTGAACGAGGAGCTCGTCGCGCTCGTCCCGCTCGAGCGTCACGACGCCGAGCGGCTCTGCGACCTGCTCGACCGCCACGTGCGGATGACGGGCTCGCAGCGCGCCGCGAGCCTGCTTGCGGATCGCGACGACGCCCTCGGGCGATTCCGTCGGCTTGCCCCGCGCTCCGAGCTCGCCGAGCGCGAGTCGGCCGAGCAGGGGCGGCTCACCGCATGAGCATAAGAACGAAGGTTTCTGCATAATATGCGAATGCCGTACGTCAGCATCGTCGGCTCCGCCGGCTACACGGGCCAGGAGACGCTCGACCGCGTGCTCGGCCACCCCGAGCTCGAGCTCTACGCCGTCGGCTCGGACTCGCTCGCCGGCCAGGACGCCACCGCCCTCGACCCGCGCCTCAACCGGAACGGCGGCAAGCGCGTCCCCCGGCTGATCACGAACGCCGCCGCGCTCGCCTGCGAGGCCGACGTGACCTTCCTCTGCCTCCCGCACGAGGAAGCGGCCGAGCTCGAGCCGCCCGCGCGCGGCGTCGTGATCGACCTCTCAGGTGCCCACCGGCTCGCCGATCCCGCCCAGTACGAGGCCTGGTACGGCTTCACGCACCCTCGGCCCGAGGGCCTCGCGGACTGGTCCTACGGGCTGCCCGAGCTTTCGCCCCCGGAGGGGAGGCTCGTCGCCAATCCCGGCTGCTACGCGACAGCCGTGCTGCTCGCCCTCGGCCCGATCGCGGCTGCGGTCGATCCGGGCAGCGTCGTCGTGGACGCGATGTCGGGCATGACCGGCGCCGGCCGCTCGCCGAGGCCCTCCACGCACGCGGGCTCCGTCCTCGAGAACGTCTCCCCCTACAAGGTCGGCGCCCACCAGCACGTCGCCGAGATCGCGCAGGTGCTGGGCTTCCCGGTCTCGTTCACGCCGCACCTCCTGCCCGTGCGGCGTGGCCTGCTCGCGACCTGCAACGTCCGCTCGACCGGCTCCGACCTGCGCGCGCTGCTCGAGGAGCACTACGCGGCGAGCCCGGTCGTCACGGTGTTGCCGGAGGGCGTCGCCCCCGAGCTCGCGCGCGTCCAGCACACCGACGGCGCCGAGATCGGGGTCTTCGAGGACCGACACACCGACCGCACGATCGTGATCTGCGCGCTCGACAACCTCGGCAAGGGCGCCGCGGGCCAGGCCGTACAGAACGTGAACGCGCTGTTCGGGCTCGGCGCGACCACGGGGCTCCGGCTTGCCGGAGTGCTCGTGTAGACCCATGTCGGTCACCGCCCCACGGGGCTTCCTCGCCTCCGGTGTCGCCGCCGGGATCAGGCCGTCGGGGAAGCCGGACGTCGCGCTCGTCCGCTCGGTCGCCCCGGCGGTGGGCTGCGCGATGTGGACCCAGAACCGTGTCCAGGCGGCGCCCGTCGTCGTCTCCCGGAGGAACCTCGAGACGGCCCAGCCGCAGGCCGTCGTCGTGAACGCCGGTGTCGCGAACGCCGCGACGGGGCGGCCGGGAGAGGAGGACGCCCTCGCGACCGCCGCGCGCACAGCCTCGCTGCTCGGCCTTCGGCCGGAGGAGGTCGTCGTGCTCTCGACCGGCGTGATCGGGCCGCGGCTGCCGATGGAGAAGCTCCTCGCCGGCGTCGACGCGGCGGCTGCAGCCCTCTCCCCGGACGGCGGCGCGATCGCGGCGCAGGCGATCCTCACCACCGACAAGGGGCCGAAGACGGCGGTCGCCGCCGCGGACGGGTTCACCGTCGGCAGGCATGGCGAAGGGCGCGGGGATGATCCATCCCTGCCTGGCGACGATGCTCGCGGTCGTGACGACCGACTACCCGCTGGCGGCGGGCGAGGCGGATGCGTTCCTGCGCCCCGCGGTCGAGCGCTCCTTCAACCGCATCTCCGTCGACGGCGACTGCTCGACGAACGACGCCGTGGTGCTGCTGGCGAACGGAATGTCCGGTATCGCCGATCGCGATCCCGGGCTGGACGAGCAGTTCTCGCCGCTGCCTCGAGGAGGTCTGTGCGGATCTCGCGCGGCAGATCGTCGCCGACGGAGAAGGGGCGACCGTGGTGCTCGAGATCGTGGTCTCCAGCGCCTCGTCGCAAGAGGAGGCGGAGGCGATCGCGCTCCGCGTCGCGACCTCGCCGCTCGTCAAGACCGCCGCCTTCGGGCGCGACCCCAACTGGGGGCGGGTGCTGGCCGCGGCGGGATCGGCGCCCTCGAACGGCGGGTTTGCCCGGCTCGACCCCGACCGGCTGCGGGTCGCGTTCGACGGGACGCCGGTGTTCGCCGCGGGTGCGCCGACCGGGCAGGTCCCGGAGCTGGCGGGCGCATCCTGCCGGATCGAGCTCGACCTCGGGCTCGGTGACGGCGAGGCCGCCTACCTGGCATCCGACCTCTCGTACGACTACGTCAAGCTCAACGCGGAGTACACGACGTGACCGTCGTCGTGAAGCTGGGCGGCCGCGTCGCAGCGGGAATCGTCCGAGCCGCGCTCGCAGAGGTCGACGGTGACGTCGTCGTCGTCCACGGCGCGGGCCCTCAGATCACGGCCGAGATGGAGCGCCGCGGGATCGTCCCCGAGTTCGTGGACGGCCGTCGCGTGACGACCCCGGACGTGCTCGACGTCGTCCGCGAGTCGCTTGCGGCCGTCAACGCGGAGGTCTGCGAGGCGATCGGGCCGAGCGCGGTCGGCTTGCACGGCGACGAGATCGGCCTGCGGGCGCGGCGGGTCGAGGCGCTCGGCCTCGTAGGCGACCCGGAGCCATCGGCCCCCGCGGCCGTGCTCGACGCGCTCGCGCAGGGGCGTGTGCCGGTCGTCGCCCCGCTCGCCGAGGGGCCGCTCAACGTCAACGCGGACGAGGCCGCTGCCGCGCTCGCCGTCGGGATCGCCGCCGAGAGGATCCTCTTCCTGACCGACGTCCCCGGCGTGCTGCTCGACGGGGAGCTCGCGTCCGTCCTGCACGCGGACGAGGCCGAGGCGGGCCTCGACGACGGCCGGTTCGAGGGCGGGATCGTCCCCAAGCTGATGGCCGCCGTCCGTGCCGCACGTGGCGGCGTCCAGGCTTCGATCGGCGCGACCCGGGTTCCCGCGTGAGCGACAGGAGCCACAGCCTGCTGGAGGCATCCCGCGCGACCGTCCTGCCGACGTATGCGCGCGCCGACGTCACGATCGTCCGCGGCGAGGGATGCCGGGTCTGGGACGACGAGGGGAGCTCGTACCTCGATTTCGTCGGCGGGATCGCCGTCGTCGGGCTCGGCCACCTGCATCCGGCGGTGACGGCCGCCGCGCACGCGCAGCTCGACCGGCTGTGGCACGCCTCGAACCTCTACTGGACCGAGCCGATGCTCCGGCTCGCCGGACTGCTCTCGGAGCGCATGGGCGGGGCGCAGGCCTTCTTCTGCAACTCCGGGGCGGAGGCGAACGAGGCCGCGCTCAAGGTCGCCCGCAAGGCGACCGGGCGCACGCCGGATCGTCGCGCTCGAGGGCGGCTTCCACGGGAGGACGCTCGGCGCGCTGTCCGCGACCGGCCAGCCCGGCAAGTGGGAAGGCTTCGGGCCGCTCGTCCCGGGCGTCTCGTTCGCCCGGCCGAACGACGTCGAGTCGCTCGAGGCGGCCGTCGCGCCCGCTTCGGAGTTGGCCACGATCCTCCTCGAGCCGGTGCTCGGGGAAGGCGGCGTGCTCCCGCTCGAGGCGGAGTTCGTCCAGTCGGCGGCCGAGATCGCCCGCGAGGTCGGGGCGCTGCTCGCCGTCGACGAGGTGCAGGCCGGGCTCGGCCGCACGGGGACCTTCTTCGCCTACGAGCAGCTCGGGATCGAGCCCGACCTCGTCACGCTGGCGAAAGGGCTGGGCAACGGCCTGCCGATCGGCGCGCTGCTCGCGCGCGAGGGGGTCGCCGAGGCGATCGGCCCGGGAGACCACGGCTCGACCTTCGGCGGCAACCCGGTGGCGTCGGCCGCGGCGTGCGCGGTGGTGGAGGCGATCGACGACGCGCTGCTCGCGAACGTGGCCGCGCGCGGGAGGCAGCTCGCGGCCGGGTTGTCGGAGCTGGGCGCCGTCCGGGAGGTTCGCGGCCGCGGGCTGCTCCTGGCCGGCGTGCTCGACGGCGACGCGGGAGCCGTCGTGGACGCGTGCCGCGAGCGTGGCCTGCTCGTCGTCACGGCCGGGCCGGACGTGCTCCGGCTCCTGCCGCCCCTCGTCGTCACCGAGGCCGAGGTGGAGGAGGCGCTCGGCAGTCCTGCGCGAGGTGCTCTCGTGAGCAACGCCGTCCGCCGGCAGGCGATCCTCCGTCTCGTCCGCGACCGCGCGATCTCGACGCAGGCGGAGCTCGTCGAGGCGCTCCGGGAGGAGGGCCACGACGTCGTGCAGACGACGATCTCGCGCGACGTCCACGACCTGGGCCTCACCAAGGTCAGGGCACCGTCCGGGCGCCTCGTGTACGCCGCCCCCGGGCTCGGACGACGCCGACCGCGCTCCGTGCGATCGGTGTCGCGATGCGCCGCTACGCCACCCGCGTGGAGCGGGCAGGGCCGCTCGTCGTCGTGACGACCCCCTCCGGCTACGCGAGCGCGCTCGCGCAGGCGATCGACGAGGGGCGACATCCCGGCATCGCGGGCACGATCGCCGGCGACAACACCGTCTTCCTCGCCCCCCGCGACGGGACGAGCGCCCAGGCCCTGAGCACCGAGCTCGGCGAGCACCTCACCCGCGCCTAGGGCTGTGCCCCGCCGCAGGCGGGGATCCGCCAGCGGTCGGCGAACATCGCGACGCTGGTTGCAGATCGAGGCTTCGCGGCAGTTGCGGCGGCGAAGCCGACGCCTTCAGGGGTCTGCCCGCCGTAGGCGGGGATCCGAGCGGCGGGAATCCGCTCGGTGGATTCCCGCTCGCGAACAGAGCTCGCGAACTGGACCGATGTGCAGATCGAGCTTCGCGGCAGTTGCGGCGGCGAAGCCGACGCCTTCAGGGATGTGCCCCGCCGCAGGCGGGGATCCGAGCGGCGGGAATCCACTCGGTGGATTCCCGCTCGCGAACGAGAAAAGCGAGACGGCCGCTTGGGGGAGCGGCCGCCTCGGTGATGCTGGGGAGGGTGGGTGCTATGTGCATCGGCGCCTACACGCGGACGCCCTGCTCCCTCGTTCGAGGGATTAGCCGGAAGCTCGCAGGGCGATGTCCCGGCTCAGAACGCGTAGCGCTGTTCCTTCCAGGGATCGGCGTCGTTGTGGTAGCCGTAGCGCTCCCAGAAGCCCGGGGCGTCGGTCGCGCGGAGCTCGATCGCGCGGAGCCACTTGGCGCTCTTCCAGAAGTACTTCCCCGGGATCACGAGCCGGAGCGGCCAGCCGTGCTCGGGGGTCGAGTGGCTCGCCGTCGGCATGGGTCGCGAGCAGCGCGCCCTCCGCCTCGAGGAACGACGGCGGGCACGTTCGCCGTGAAGCCGGCCTCGGCGTGCGCGATCGCGTAGTGGGCGCTCGGGAGCGGGCCGACGAGCTCGCGGATCGCCGACCACGGGACGCCGGAGAACGTGGCGTCGAAGCGGCTCCAGCGGGTGACGCAGTGGATGTCCTGCGTGACCGTCGTCCTCGGCAGCGCGTCGAGCTCGGCCCAGGTGAGCGTGATCGGCGTCTCGACCTCGCCGTGCACGCGGAAGTCCCACCCCGCCAGGTCGGCCGGGTAGGACGGGACGTCGCCGGCGTGCAGCACCGGCCATTTCTCGGTCAGGTACTGGCCGGGTGGGAGCCGGGCGGGGTCGTAGCCCGCCTCCTGCACCTTCCGCTCCGCCTTGCTCCTGAACACCTCGGCTACCCTCGTCTCGATGGCCGTCGCGACGTTACACGCTGCCTCCCGGCCTCGCGCCTACGTCTCCGTGAACGGCCCGGACGCCGCCGCGTACCTGAACCGGATGGTGTCGAACGAGGTCGAGAGCCTCCCCGTGGGCGGCTCGTGCGAGGCGCTCCTCCTGACGCCGAAGGCGCGGATCATCGCCCCGCTCGTCGTCTGGCGCCGCGGCGAGGACGACTTCCTGCTGCTCACCGAGCCGGGGGCGGGCGAGCGCCTCGCGCGGGAGCTCCTCCGCGCGCGCTTCGCGGCGAAGTGCTCGATCGAGGCCGAGGAGCACCGCTCGTTGCGTCGTCCTCGGCGCAGACGAGCACGTGGTGAATCAACACAAGCTCGCATTTCCGAACCGCGACTACGGCGTACAGGCGGTCGAGCTGCTCGACGCCGATCCGCCGGAGGGCGCCGAGCCGATCTCCGACGACGAGCTCGAGCGGCTCCGGATCCTCGCCCGCACGCCGCGCCTCGGCCGCGAGCTCGACGACCGCGTGATGCCGGCGGAGGCGGGGCTCGAGGAGCGCGCGATCAGCTTCACGAAGGGCTGCTACCCCGGCCAGGAGCCGGTCGCGCGCCTGCACCATCGCGGCCACCCGAACCGCGGCCTTCGCGTGCTGGCGCTCTCCGGTGACGGGCTCCCCGCCTACGACGCGGAGCTGACGCTCGACGGCAAGGTCGTCGGCCGGGTGACGAGCGCGGCGCCGGACCCGGAGCACGGGGTCGTCGCGCTCGCCTACGTCCGCCGCGAGGTGCCCCCCGAGGCCGACCTCATGGTGGACGGCCGCGTCGCCCGCCAGCTGGGCGATTCAGGCGATCCCGCTACACTCACCGGTTCCCCGCGCCCGTAGCTCAGGGGATAGAGCGCTGCCCTGCGGAGGCAGAGGTCGCACGTTCGAATCGTGCCGGGCGCATACGGGGGAACCCATGGTTGAGGGCGGGGGAACCCATGGTTCCCCCGCCGACCCCCTCCTTCCTGCGTCGTGCACGGGTCTCTCGTGCCCTGGCCCCCCGGCCGGCTGAGCCGGCCTCCGGCCGCCACGGGCCGCGCATCGCTCGGCCGAGCACTCGTCCGGCGCCGGAGCCGAGCATGGGCTCAAGGGCACGTCGCTGCGGGGGCGGTCGTATCCTGCGCGCGTGGACGCGCCGCCCCACGACTTCGAGCCGGAGCCCTGGGGCGAGGACGCGAAGCTCGTCGAGGTGCTCGGCGAGCGCGGCGCCGCGGGCTTTCGCGGGCTGCTCGACGGGTTCCCCGAGGCCGTCGGCGTCCTGTGGGCCGTACGCGACCCCGCGGGCAGGATCGTCGACTTCACGTTCGGGTACGGCAACCCCGCGATGCTGCGCGGCTTCCGGATCCCCGCGGAGACCCCGTATCGCTACACGCTCCTCGAGGCGCTGCCCGCGATGCGGGGCAGCAAGGCGTTCGGCGCCTACGTCCGAGGTGTGCGACACGGGTCGCCCGTTCGTCAACGAGGTGACGTACGACACGCCGTTCGGCGACGGCTACATGCTCGGCACGTTCCTCCACCGCACCGCGAAGCTCGGCGACGGCGTGGTCGTCTTCCTCCACGACGTGAGCGAGGAGCGGCGGATGGAGGCCGAGCTGAAGGCGTACGCGAACGTCGTCGCGCACGACCTCAGCGAGCCCCTCGCCGGGATCTCGGTGCTCGTGACGGTGCTGGAGCAGCGCCCCGAGGAGCCGCCGGCGGCCGAGGTTCTGCACGAGCTCCGGGCCAGCACGGCTCGAGGGCGGGAGCTGATCGAGGGCGTGCTCGCGTACGCGCGCTCGGGCGAGCTGGCGCGAGAGCACGTCGCGCTGCAGGACGTGATGGCCGAGGTCGAGGCCGACCTGCGGCGGGCGTTCGAAGAGGCGGATGCGACTCTCGTGGTCGGCGAGCTACCGGAGGTGGACGGCGACCCGCGCCAGTTGCGGCGCGTCTTCCAGAACCTCGTCGGCAACGCGCTGAAGTTCCGGGGGACGGAGCCGCCGCGGATCGAGGTCACGGCAGCCGAACGAGGCCGCGAATGGGCGATCACCGTGCGCGACAACGGGATCGGTGTCGACCGCGAGCACTCGAGCAGCATCTTCGGGATGTTCTCCCGCGTGAGGAGAGACGTCGAAGGCAGCGGGATCGGTCTCGCCGTCTGCCGACGGGTCGTCGAGGCCCACGGCGGGCACATCTGGGTCGAGCCCGCCGAAGGCGGCGGGAGCGCGTTCCGCTTCACCCTGCCTCGCGGCGGGCTCTAGCATCGGTCCCGTGCCGCTCTGGCTCTCCGAGGAGGACGTCGGCTCGCTGATCACGCCGGGCGAGGCGGTGCCGGTGATCGAGGAGTCCTTCCGACGGATGGCCGCAGGTCAGGTGGAGCTCATGCCCCGGAGGCGGTTCGCCGTCGACGGCGGGGCCTTCGCAGTGATGGCGGCCGCCGACCGGGGGCTCGGGACGGCCGGGCTCAAGAGCTACCTCGCGGTAGAGGGACGAAGTGCAGTTCGTGGTCTGCCTGTTCGACCTCGCCGACGGCTCGTTGACGGCGATGATCGCCGCCGACCGCCTCGGCCAGGCGCGAACGGGGGCGGCGAGCGGCGTCGCGGCGAAGCACCTCGCCAGACCCGGTGCGGCCAGCCTCGGCCTGATCGGTGCCGGCTGGCAGGCGGAGTCCCAGCTCGCAGCGATCCGGGCGGCGGTGCCGTCGATCGGGCGTGTCGTCGTCTCGAGCCGCAGGGCGGAGCATGCGGCGGCGTTCGCCGAGCGGCACGGCGCCGAAGTCGCCGAGACCCCCGCCGACGCGGGAGCGTGCGACGTCGTCGTCACGGCCACGACATCGAAGGACCCCGTCCTCAGAGGCGACTGGCTGCAGGAGGGGGCGCTCGTCTGCGCGATCGGCGCCAACGACCCGCGCAGGCGCGAGCTCGACGCGCAGGTGATCGCGAGGGCGACGCTCGTCTGCTGCGACTCGCTCGAGGACGCGAAGCTCGAGTCCGGTGACCTCATCGAGCCCGTGGCGGCGGGGCAGCTCGACTGGCTCGAGGTGCAGGAACTGCATCAGATCGTCTCGGGCGAGCTGCCAGGGCGTCAATCGGACTCCGACGTCGTGGTCTTCAAGTCGAACGGCATCGCGCCCTGGGACCTCGCGATCGGGCACGAGATCGTCCGGCGAGCGCGCGAGCGCGGGGTCGGCACCACCGTGGCCGGCTGATGGCCTCTGGGCTCGAGCTGCGGCTCGACGCGATCTACGCGATCGGAGGAGGGCCGGGCGCGAACCGTCCCGGTTACTCCCCCGGCGAGGACGAGGCACATCGGCTCGCCGGCGGCTGGATGCGCGAGGCTGGCCTCGAGGTCGAGGTCGACCCCGACGGAAACCTCGTGGGACGCCTGCCCGGCCTGGAGCCCGGGCTGCCCGAGGTGTGGTCGGGCTCGCACCTCGACTCCGTGCCGCAGGGGGGCCGCTTCGACGGTCCGCTCGGCGTGCTCGGGGCGCTCGAGGCGGTCGAGCGGCTCGGGCGACGGCGACGGACGCTGGCGGTCGTCGCGTTCCGCGAGGAGGAGCGGGGCTGCGTCGGCTCGCACGCGCGCGTCGCCCGCGGGGAACTACCCGGCGCCTGGGTCGAGCTCCACCACGAGCAGGGACCGCGCCTCGCGCTCGAAGGCGCGCCGCTCGCAGTCGTCACGGCGATCGTCGGCTACGAGCGCGCCGAGCGCGTGATCGAGGGACGCGCGGGGCACGCCGGGACGACGCCCATGGACGCGCGCGACGACGCCCTCGTCGCCGCGGCCGAGGAGGTGCTGCGGATCCGGGACGTGGCCCGCGAGATCGACGGCGCCGTCGCCACGGTGGGCCGCCTCGAGGTCGAGCCCGGCGGCGTCAACGTGATCCCGGGCCGCGTGCTGCTCACGATCGACGCGCGCGCGCCGGACGACGAGCGGCTCGCGCTACTGCTCGACGCGCTCGGGATCGACCCGGCCGGGGCAACGCCGCCGACGCCGCTCGGAGGGGCGCCCGCGGACGCGCTGCGGGCCGCGATCGCCGAGCGGGGGCTGCCCGTGATCGAGCTCGCCTCGGGGGCCGGGCACGACGCCGGCGTCCTCGCGCGCGCCGGCGTGCCGTCGGCGATGCTGTTCGTGCGCGCGCTGAACGGCGGCGCGAGCCACTCGCCCGACGAGCTGTCCTCGCCGGAGGATGTCTCGGTCGCGATCGACGTCCTGACCGACGCGCTGGGCCGGCTCGCGTCGCGCTGACCCGCGGGCGCCCTCGGGTCACGTCTCGCGGAAGACGATCTCCTGTGCGCCCTCCCAGAGGAACTTCACTCCGAGCGAGCGGAGGTGCTCGTTGCCCTCGACGACCGTGGCGAAATGGTTCCCGGCCAGCTGGCCCGCCTTCGATGCGAAGTTGACGTACCCGTAGGCGAGCAAGAGCTCGGTCTCGGAGACACCCCCCGGGTAGAGGACGATCTCGCCCGGGTGGGGATAGCACGTCGCGTTCTCCGGGCCGAGCCCGAGATCCAGGTCGCCGAACGGGATCCAGCCCGCCTCCCCCGACCAGCGGACGTGGATGATCTTCGACTCGAGCGGGAGCAGGCGCCGGAAGGCGGCGACGGTGTCGGGCGCGTCCGCCTCCTCGAGGCGAGCCGCGAGCTCGAACCCCCCTGCGGTGATCCGGAGCATGCGGGAGCGGATCCTATCCGGCCGCGGCGCCGGAGACGTACGCGGCCACGGCGTCGATCTCGACGTCGTTCAGCTTCCCGGCGAAGGACGGCATCGCGCCCTGTCCGTTCCGCACGCGGTCGGCGACGAGCGATGCCGACGGCTTCGCGGAATCGAGCGAGGGCCCGACCGTCCCGGTCGCTCCCGCGTCGGCGAGCGTGTGACAGGCACCGCAGCCCGCGGACGCGAATACCCGCTCCCCCTGAGCGACCGCGGCGGGCCCGGACGGCGCGGCGACCGTCTCGTCCCCCTGTTCGACCAGCACGGCGAGAGCCACGAACGCGGCAGCGCCCGCCGACCGGCATCCACCAATGCGTGCGGCCCGCGTGGCGAAGGTTGTAGAACAGCCGGGCCCAGGCGCCGATGGCCATCAGGACGACGAGCACGAGCCAGGCGTGGTCGGCGCCGTAGGCGAACGGGAAGTGCCCGGCGAGCATCGTGAGGATCACGGGCAGCGTGAGGTAGTTGTTGTGCACCGAGCGCTGCTTCGCCTGGATCCCGGGCCGCGGGTCGGGCTCGCGGCCCGCCTCCTTCGCGCGAATCAGCTCCCAGTGGGCGGGGATGATGTCGAAGAGGACGTTCGCCGCCATCACGGTTCCGATCATCGCCCCCACCTGAAGCCACGCCGCCCGGGGACTGAAGAGCTCCGCCGAGCCCCAGGCCGACAGCGCGACGAGCACGAACAGCGCCGGTCCAGAGGACACGGCCGTCGGTGACGAAACGGTTGAGGAGGTCGTAGACGACCCACGCGGCGGCGAGCAGAGCGATCGAGATCGTGACCGCGAGCCACGGCTCGCAGGTCGTCCCCGGCTTCACGAGCGCGCTCGACGCCTCGAGGTAGTAGAGGACGAGCATCAGCCCGAAGCCGGAGAGCCACGTCGTGTACGCCTCCCACTTGAACCAGGCGACGTGCTCGGGGAGCACGCGCGGGGCGACGACGTACTTCTGCACCTGGTAGAAGCCGCCGCCGTGCACCTCCCAGAGCTCGCCGCCGACACCGGCCTCGGCATCTGCCGCATCCCTCGGCGGTCGGAGCGACTGGTCGAGCAGCACGAAGTAGAACGACGTCCCGATCCAGGCCATCGCCGCGATGACGTGCAGCCAGCGCAGGCCGAGATCGAGCCAGTCCGACAGCGCGTCGGAGAGCGCCAGAGGCAGCGTGGAGGTCATCCGCGCCCCCAGCGATCCACGGTCGACCACGGGTGAGGCGGGTCGCTCCTCGACTCGCTCGACCTCACCCGCGCTCCCAGCGGTCCATCGCGATGTCACGAGCTCTCCGAGCGCGGTCTCGAGCTCCTGCTCGGTCGGGTTGTCGATGCGTGACCGCAGCACCTCGAGGATCTCGGTCTTCGGCCGGCGGTTCACGAACACGACGAAGCGGAAGCCGTGCCGCTCCTCGTAGGCCGCGTTGAGGCGGGCGAGCTGCTCGAGGACGGCCGGGGTGTCGTCCGGCCCCTGCTCCGACGCGGAGCGGGCGGAGAGCCCGGTCGCGCTGGCCGATGGCAGGGTGGGCGTCGAGGACCTCCCGCTTCTCGTCCTCCGGGAGCTCGTGGACGAGGGCGCGCGCGCGGCGGAGAGGATCCGGCTCGGCCGCGAGCCTCTCCACGAACCGCGTGCGGCCCTCGAAGAGCTCCTCGAGCTCCTCGACCGTCAGCTCCCGCGGTAGCTCCCGCGTGGGGGAACCCCTGGTTCCCCCACGAGCCCCCTCCTCTGGGTTGCGGCTCGTCACGCGGGGCTTGGCCTCCCGGCCGCCGAAGGCGGCCTCCGGCCGCGCTGCGTCGCGCACCGACTTCGAAAAGGCACGACTAGCGAGATCAACTGCCTCGGTAGGTCGCGCATCCGTAGGGGGAGACGAGAAGCGGGACGTGATAGTGGCCCTCCGTCGAGCGCGAGCTGCAGCTCGACCCGGGTGAAGAACGGCGAGGGCGGATGGAAGACGAGCTGTACGTGCCCCGCGGCCAGATCGTCGGCGAGGGCGGCGATGCGGCCGTCGCCGTCGGTGACGCCGGAGGCCACACCGCTGGAACCGTCGCCCGATGACGAAGAGCTCGACGGTGACGCCAGCGGCGGGCCGGCCGGCGGCCGTGTCGAGCACGTGGGTGGAGAGCGAGCAGCTCACGACCGGAATCTTCGCGCCTGACCCGGTGGGCGCGCGGCGATCTCGCCCTCGTCGGCGCGGATGAGCGCGCCGCCGCGCACCACGTCCTCGCCGCCGACCACGAGCCGGTCGACCCGGTGCGGGCCGGAGAGGACGAGCCCGGCGACGAGGTCCTCCGCGCCTCCGAGCTCCAGGCCGTCCGTCCGCCAGACCGCGAGGTCGGCCTGCTTGCCCGGCTCGAGCGAGCCGATGTCGTCCCGTCCCAGCACCGCCGCGCCGCCGCGCGTCGCGAGCCGCAGCGCCTCCCGCGCGGTCATCGCCTCTCCGCCTCCGCGTCCGCGCGCGACGAGGAGCGCCTGCTTCACCTCGGCGAAGAGGTCGCTGCGCTCGTTCGAGGCCGAGCCGTCGACCCCGAGCCCGACGCGCACGCCCGCGTCCACGAGCTGCCGAACGGGCGCCACGCCTGCACCGAGCCTGAGATTCGAGGTCGGGCAGTGCGCGACACCGGTTCCCGTCTCGGCGAACCGGGCCACCTCGCCCTCGGAGAGGTGGACACAGTGAGCGCACCACACGTCGCCGTCCAGCCATCCGAGGCTGTCCAGGTACTCGACGGGCGTGCAGCCGTAGAGCTCGCGGCAGTACGCCTCCTCCTCGACGGTCTCGGCCAGGTGCGTGTGGAGAGCGAGCCCGAGACGGCGCGCGAGCGCGGCGGACTCCTCCATCAGTCGCCCGGTGACGGAGAAGGGCGAGCACGGCGCGACCACGATCTGGACGCGCGCGCCGGAGCCCGCCTCGTGGAACGCCGCGTGGAGCCGCTCGGTCTCGGCGAGGACGGCGTCGATCTCCTCGACGAGCTCGTCGGGCGGGAGCCCGCCGTCCGAGACGCCGAGGTCCATCGACCCCCGCGAGGCGACGAGGCGCAGGCCGAGCTCCCGGGCGGCCTGGATCTCGGCCTCGATGATCCCCTCCCGGCCGCGTGGGAAGACGTAGTGGTGGTCGAAGACCGTCGAGCACCCCGAGAGGGCCAGCTCGGCCAGCCCGGTGCGCGCGGCGGCGTACTCGGCCTCGGCGTCGATCCCCGCCCAGAGCGGGATAGAGCTCGCGAAGCCACGTGAAGAGGTCGGCCTGCTGCGCGCGGGCGCGCGTCAGGGTCTGGAAGAGGTGGTGGTGCGTGTTGATCAGCCCCGGGGTGACGACCGCGCCGCCGAGGTCGACCGGCTGGGCGTCGCGGTGCCCGCCGGCCTCGTCCTCGTCCGGCTCGGCCCCTTCGCCGACCGCGATGATCACGTCCCCGTCGACGAGCAGCCATCCCTGCGGAAGCTCTGTCCCGGCGTCGTCCATCGTGACGATCCAGCCGTTCGCGTAGAGCGTCGCCATGACGGGTGACGTTATCGCGGTGCTCCAACGTCCGGCTGTGACCGGGGCGGCAGCCGAGCTCCTCGCACCTGCCCCGCGGCGATGCTGTTCGTGCGTTGCGAGGGAGGCATCAGCCACTTCCCCGCGAGTCGGTCGCGGAGGACGACGTCGGGGTCGCGCTCGACGTGCTCGAGCGCACCGGCGGCGGTCAGCGGGCGGTCAGGAGGCCGGGGTGGAGCCCGTGACGGCGGCCTTCGCCGCTTCGGCCATGTCCCCGCCGACGGCCTGGATGATCTCCGGGCGGTCGAGCAGGCGGGCGCGCTGCTGCGGGCTCTGCAGGCGGTTGACGACGTAGCGGTCCTCGAGGATCTCGGCGAGCGGCCGGCCCCGGTCGTGCTCGCGGATCACGTACTGCGCGACCCGCTCCTCGCCGGTCGAGCGCTGGAACAGGAACGAGAAGAGGTCCTTGAGGGCCATCGGCGGGATCCTATCCGTCGCTCACCTCGCATCCCACGGCGGGCGCCTGGTCCCACATCCCGTCCGCCGATCGCCGTCACGGCCGCCGCGAGGCTTGCGGCGTCAGTCTCGCTGCCCCTCGGGCCACTCGAGGTTCGCGTCCGGGATCGGGTCGCCGTGAGGGTCGTGCGTCGGGAAGCCGAGCGCCTCGTCGATCCGCGCCTCGAGCTCCTCGGAGAGCGCGTGCTCGAGCCTGTCGGCCTCGTGGTGCACCTCGTCGACCGCGATCCCGAGCGTCTCCGCGAGGTACAGCTCGAGCAGCCGGTGATGCCGGATCACCTCGACGCGCGACCTGCTCGCCCTCGGGCGTCAGCGAGACCCCGCGGTAGGGGGCGTGCTCGACGAGCTGGAGGGCGGCGAGCTTCTTCACCATCGCGCTCGCGGAGGCCGGCGAGACACCCATCTCGCGGGCCAGCGCGTTGGTCGAGACCCGCTCGCCCGAGGCTCCGAGCTTGTAGATCTCGCGGAGGTAGTGCTGGATCGCGTCGCTGAGCGGCGTCGCCCGGGCCATCGGGGGCGAGTGTAGAAGGTCGTCGCGCGGCCCGATCCTCGCGCTCCCTCGGGCCGGCGCGCGGGCGGTTCCCCGCCGTGCCTCGAGCCGCCGCTGCTAGCGTCGGCGCCCGGTGGACGTCCGAGTCGGCCACAGCCCGGACCCAGACGACGCGTTCATGTACTGGGCCCTCACGACGGATCTCGTCGCCACGCGGGGATTCCGGTTCGAGCAGGTGCTCGCCGACATCCAGACGCTGAACCACTGGGCCCGGGCGGCGCGCCTCGAGGTGACCGCCATCTCGCTCGCCGCGTACCCGTTCGTCCAGGAGGACTACGCGCTGCTGCCGCACGGCGCCTCGATCGGGTCGGGCTACGGGCCTGTCGTCGTCGCGCGGGGCCAGACCGAGGTCGACGCCCTCCGCGGCCTCGAGATCGTCGTGCCGGGGGCGATGACGACGGCGTTCCTCACGCTGCGGCTCGTCCTCGGCGACTTCGCGTACCGGGAGCTCCCCTTCGAGCAGATCCCGGACGAGGTGGCGAGCGGCCGGGCGGAAGCCGGGCTCCTGATCCACGAGGGGCAGCTGACGTTCTCCGAGCAGGGCCTCGTGAAGGTGCTCGACCTGGGCGAATGGTGGCTGCTCGAGACGGGCCTCCCGCTCCCGCTCGGCGTCAACGTCGCACGGCGCGACATCGAGCGGCTCGGCGACCTGTCGGCGGTGCTGCGGGAGGCGATCTCCTGCGGGCTCGACCACCGGGCGGAGGCGCTCGAGTACGCCCTCCAGTTCGGGCGGGGGATCGATGCCGCGGTCGCCGACCGGTTCGTGTCGATGTACGTGAACGAGCTCACGCAGGACTACGGCGACGAGGGCCGCTCGGCGGTCTCCGAGCTCCTGCGCCGCGGCGAGGCGATCGGGGCGTTCCCGGCGCCGGTCGCGGTCGACTGGGTCGCGTCGTAGCAGGGACGCGCCTCGTGCCGGTCACCGCCGGAGAGTGAGGGCGGCACCCGCGGCGAGGAGCGCGATGCCGAGAACGCGCGGCCAGTCGAGCGCGACGCGGTCGAAGCCGAACCAGCCGTAGCGGTCGATCAGGGTCGCGGCGACGAGCTGCCCGGCGATCAGCAGGCCGACGACGGCGGTCGTCCCGATCTTCGGGCCGGCGATCGTGATCGAGAGCACGATGAACGCGCCCAGCGCTCCGCCGGTCAGCATCCACCACGGCTGGGAGAGCGTCCCGCCGAGGCCCCCCAAGCCCTGCCTCGCCACGATCAGGGCCGGCAGGACGAGCAGGCCGGTGACGAGCGCCGCGACCATCACCGCCTCGAGCGACCCGATCCGCTCGCCGAGCTTCCCCATCACCGCCACCTGCACCGCCCCGAAGAGGCCGGCCGTGATCGCGAGCGTGGCGGCGAGGCCGGTCGAATCCATCGTTTGACGCTATACGCTCTGCTCCCGAGTCGAAGGAGCCATCGTGATCCGAGTGTTCGTCGTGTACGAGGCGGAGCCCGACCCCGAGCGGTACGAGCAGCACGCGGCCCTCTGCCGGCAGGTTCCGGGCGGGACGTTCCGCCACGGGAAGGTGTTCGGCGTCCCGATGGGCGAGCCGAGCTTCCACTACTACGCGGAGTGGGAGTTCGCCGACAGGGACGCCTTCAAGGCGGCTGCCCGCACGCCCGAGTTCATGGAGTCCGGGAAGGACGCGATGGCGATGGGCGTGCCCTTCGAGGTTCACTTCGCCGACGTCTCCTAGATGGCAGAGCCGGCACACCCGAGCCCCGTCGACCCGGCGCAGCTCGGCTTCGAGGCGATCGTCTACGACAAGGAGCCCCCGCGCGCGACGATCCGGCTGAACCGACCGGACGTGCTCAACGCATTCGACTTCCGGATGCTGCGCGAGATCGCGCGCGCCTGCGAGGACGCGTCCTGGGACGACGAGATCCGGGTCGTCGTGGTCACCGGCGAGGGGCGCGCCTTCTGCGTCGGGGCCGACCTCCGCTCGTGGGAGGACACGCTCGTCGGGCGGCCCCAGGAGTACTGGAAGTGGTTCGGCGCGTTCAAGGACATGCACGACCGGCTGCGCGAGCTGGGCAAGCCGACGATCGCGCGGATCAACGGGATCGCGGTGGGCGGCGGCAACGAGCTGCAGATGGCGTGCGACCTGGCGGTGATCGTCGAGGACGCCTTCATCCGTCACGTCGGCCTCGAGCACGGCTCGGTGCCCGCCGGGGGCGCGACGCAGTGGCTGCAGCTGATGGTCGGCGACCGCCGCGCCCGCGAGATCGTCCTCCTCTGCGACGAGATCCCGGCTCGGCAGGCGGCCGAGTGGGGGCTCGTCAACCGCGCCGTCCCCGCGGACGAGCTCGACCCGGTCGTGGACGAGTGGGTCGAGAGCCTCGTCCGCAAGCTGCCCCAGACGACCCGCTACGCGAAGCAGCAGCTCAATGTCTGGCGTGACCTGGCGTGGCACCAGACGATCGGCCACGCGCGCGACTGGCTCTCGATGTCGATGCTCGGCGAGGAGGCCCAGGGAGCGATCCAGGCGTTCCTCGACTCGCGTGGCCGTGGGACGGAAGCGGGGCGAGGCTGAAGCCACGCCCCTGTGCGCGATAGGGTCTCGCGATGGCCGACGAGGTGCTCACGAGCCGCGACGGGGCGGTGCTGACGATCACGTTCAACCGGCCCGAGGTCTACAACGCCTTCAACCGCGCGCTGCACGACGCGCTCCACGAGGCGCTCGGCGAGGCGGAGGACCCTTCCGTGCGCTGCGTCGTGGTCACCGGGGCGGGCAAGGGCTTCTGCGCCGGGCAGGACCTGAAGGAGTTCGGCGCCGTCTCAGCGTCGATCAGCGAGGCGCTCGAGACGACCTACCACCCGAACGTTCGCCTCGTCCGCTCGCTGGCCAAGCCCGTGCTCGCGGCCGTGAACGGGCCTGCGGCCGGCGCGGGGCTCTCGTTCGCCTGCGCCTGCGACCTGCGGGTCGCGGCGGAGTCCGCCACGTTCGTGCCGGGGTTCATCGGGATCGGGCTCGTCCCCGACGCGGGCGGCACGTGGTTCGTGCACCGCCTGCTCGGGTTCGCGAGGGCGCTCGAGTGGATGAGCTCGAACCGCCGGCTGTCCGCGGCCGAGGCGCTCGAGTGGGGGCTCGTCTCCGAGGTCGTCCCGGACGACACCTTCGGGGCCAGGGTCTCCGAGCTCGCCGCCGAGTGGGCCGACCGGCCGACGCTCGCGATCGGCCGGACGAAGCAGCTCTTCGAGCACGCGTACGCGGCCTCGCTCGACGAGCAGCTGGCGCTCGAGGCGCGGCTGCAGCAGGAGTCCGTGGGGACGCAGGACTTCTCGGAAGGGGTCACTGCGTTCCTGGAGAAGCGGGCACCGAGGTTCACCGGCACCTGACCGAGACGGAGGCCACCGTGTCCGAGACGCTCCAGGCCATCGACGCCCCCGACCCTCATCCGATCCGGATGGTCGTCACCGACGACCTGGCACGGAGCCGGCTGACGGTCTTCTTCCGGCTCCTCCTCGCGATCCCCCAGCTTCATCTGGGTCACGCTGTGGAGCTTCGCGGTCGTCCTGGCCGCCATCGTCGCCTGGGTCATCGGCCTGGTCACCGGACGCGTGCCCGACGGGCTCCACTCGTTCATGGCCGCCTACACGCGCTACTACACCCATCTCGACGCGTACCTCTGGATCGCGGCCGACCCGTACCCCGGCTTCACCGGAGAGCCCGGATACCCGGTCGACGTCGAGATCGCCCCCGCGACGCCGCAGAACCGCCTGACGATCTTCTTCCGCCTCCTGCTCGCGATCCCGGCCGCGATCGTGATGAGCGTGCTCCAGAACGTCGCCTGGATCGTCGCGATCCTCGCCTGGTTCTACGCGCTCGTCACCGGCCGGATGAGCAAGGGGATGCGCGACCTCCAGGTGTACTGCCTGCGCTACCAGGCGCAGACGTTCGGCTACCTGCTGCTCCTCACGCAGCGCTACCCGAGCTTCTCGGACGAGTGACCCCGACGAGGGTCTCGGTCGTCGACTACCACACGGGCGGCGAGCCGTTCCGGATCGTGACCGGCGGCGTGCCGCCGCTCGAGGGCGAGACCGTCCTCGACCGCCGCCGCTTCGCGCGCGAGCACCTCGACCGCTTCCGCCGCCTCCTCGTCTTCGAGCCGCGCGGCCACGCAGACATGTACGGCTGCCACGTCGTCCCGCCGAACGACGACGGAGCCGATCTCGGCGTCGTCTTCTTCCACAACGAGGGGTACTCGACGGCGTGCGGCCACGGGACGATCGCGCTCGTCACCTGGGCGCTCGAGGAGGGCGTCGTCGAGCCGCGCGAGGGCGAGAACCGGCTGGTCGTGGACGTGCCGTCGGGGCGGCTCGAGACCTGGGCGACCGTGGCGGGCGGCCGGGTGCGCGCCGTGCGGTTCCGGAACGTCCCGGCGTTCGTGTGGGCAGAGGGCGTCGAGGCGGCCGGTCGTGTCGTGGACGTCGCGTTCGGCGGCGCGTTCTACGCGTCGCTGGAGGAGCGGGTCGAGCCCGCCGAGCTTCCGCGCCTGATCGCGCTCGGGCGGGAGCTCAAGGCGGCGCTCGAGGCATCGCACGAGGTCGTCCACCCGGTCGAGGCCGAGCTGCGCGACGTCTACGGCGTGATCTTCTGGCAGGCCGAGGCCTCGAGCCCGCTCACCCAGCGGAACGTGACGGTGTTCGCCGACGGCGAGGTCGACCGCTCGCCCTGCGGCTCCGGCACGTCCGCTCGGCTCGCGCTCCTCGACGCGCAGGGCCTGCTGCCCCGCGGGGCGGAGCTCCGCCACCTCTCGATCGTCGGCTCCGAGTTCACGGGCCGCGTCGTCGGCGAGACGGAGGTCGCCGGCAGGCCGGCGGTGATCACCGAGGTCGAGGGCTCCGCCTACCGGACCGGCCGCGCGGAGTTCGAGCTCGATCCCGACGACCCGCTCGGCGAGGGCTTCCTGCTCCGCTGATCAGGGCACGTCCATGCGGACGAGCTTTCGCACGGTGAGCGCGGTGAAGGCACCGATGACGAGCGCGGCCGCCAGGATCGCCGCGCCCGACGAGAGCGGGTCGTCGATGCGCGCCAGCCGCGCCTCGTCGAGCCCGTGGATCAGCCCGAGCGTGTAGCGGCGGATGCTCAGGAAGCGGACGCCGTCGAGGTAGGCGGCGAGCGTCGCCTCCCACACGAACACGTACACCAGGCCGAGCAGGAGCGCGTGCCTCGACGCGAGCCCGGCCCAGGTGAAGATCGCCGCGTACGCGGCCGCGCCCACCAGCAGCCCGAGCCCGGTCGCGAGCGCCCCGCGGAGCCCGCCGCCGTCGACGAGCGCGACCGCGACGAACCCGCTCGCGGCCACCGGGACGCCCGCCCACGACGAACGCGGCGGCCAGCTTGGGGAGGACGATCCGCCAGCGCGCGAGCGGCTTCAGGGCCAGGTAGCCGAGCGTCCGGTCGACGAGCTCGTTCCCGAACGCGGACGTGGCGAAGAGCAGCATGACGAGCGGGAGGATCCCCGAGGCGATGAGCGTCGTCGTGACGTTGTCGGCGAACCGCGCGCTCGTCGTCGTCGTCTCCCCGACGTGGAAGAGAACCGCGGCGAGGACGGGAAGCGCGACGAGCGCGAGCACGAGCCAGACGCGGCGGCTCCCGGCGAGCTGCCGCACGGTGAGGGCGAAGATCGCCGTCATCTGCCGGTCCCCGTCGCCAGGTACTCGAAGACGCTCTCGAGCGAGTCGTCGAGCGGCTCGACGCGCGACAGCCGGACGTCGAGCTCGCGCGCGATCGCGGGAAGCGAGCGCTGGAGCGACGCGACGTCGCCGGCTGCGCACGCGCAGGGCGCCGTCGTCGGCGACCTCGACCGACTCGACCGCGTCCACTCGCAGGAGGCCGGCGGCGAGCGCGCGCGGCGTCGCGCGCAGTCGATGCGCACGACGAACGGCCGGTCGTTCAGCTGCATGCCGGATCGCGCGGTAGTCGCCGCTCGCCGCGAGCTTGCCGCTCACCATCAGGTGGATCCGGTCGGCGAGCTCGTCGACCTCCTCGAGGATGTGCGACGAGACGAGGATCGTCCGGCCCTCGTCCGGCGAGCCGGCGGATCACGTCGCGGAGGTGGAGCCGCTGCGCCGGGTCGGTGCCGGAGAGCGGCTCGTCGAGCACGAGCAGCGGAGGGTCGTGCACGAGCGTCGCCGCGAGGCGCATCCGCTGGCGCATGCCGCGCGAGTACCCGCGCAGCCGGCGGTCCTGATCGCTCGACGAGGTCGACCGTCTCGATCGCGCGGCGCACTGCGCGCGTCGAGGTCGTCGACGCCCTGGAGCCGCGCGCCGAGCTCGACGAACTGGCGGCCGGTCGAGGAAGTCGTAGACCGCCTCGTGCTCGGGCATGTAGCCGATCCGGCGGTACAGCGCCGGGGTTCTGCCGCACCGGCTCGCCGAACACGCGTCACCGTGCCCTGCGACGGCGGCGTCAGGCCGCCGATCGCGCGCAGGAGCGTCGTCTTGCCGGCGCCGTTCGGCCCGAGGAGCGCCGTCACGCCGGGCTCGACGACCAGCGAGACGTCGCTGACCGCCACGACGCCCGCGAACCACTTCGAGACCGCCGTCGACGACGATCGTCGGCGCCGCCGCCGCGCTCACCCGCGCACCAGCCGGTTCGTGCGCCGCAGCGAGCCAGGCGGCGAGCACGGCCGTGAGCCCGACGAGCCAGAGCAGCGTGACCCCGCCCGAGACCGGGCGGTCGACCTCGTCGCCGAAGATCCAGTGACGGCGTCGACGAGCGCCTGCGGGATGCTCGCGAGCGAGAAGGCGTCGGCGACGCCTGCCCGAGAAGTCCTCCTCCGCGATCCCGCCGATCGCGGAGCCGATGAAGAGCACGGCGAGCATCGCCGACCGAGGCGTAGGCGCGCCGCGTGGCGAACGAGGCGACGAGCAGCGCGAGTGTCGTCAGCACCACCGCGACGACCGCGCCGGCGAGCGAGGAACCGCGGGACGACGTCCCAGTTGTCGGCCAGGAACGTGCCGGGCTCTCGCGCGTCGAGCGCGTTCCAGGCGAAGAGGACCGCCTCGGGGAGCCACGCGGCCGCCAGCGCGACCGTCAGGAACGCCGCCCATCGCGCGCCGACGTAGTCGAGCGGCGTGATCGGCCGCGCCGCGTAGAGCGCGAGCACGCCGTCGCGCCGGTCGGGGCAGATCAGGAGCGGCGCGACGACCGCGGCGAAGAGGCCGAGCGGCACCATCGCCCACTCGTAGTAGTCGGCGTACGACGGCAGCTCGAAGTCGTCCGGGTCGGTCGCGGGGCCGACGAACGCGGAGACGACGACGAGGACGACCATCGGCACGAGGGCGAGGCCGAGGAGCAGCCAGGGCGCGACCTTCGCGCCGGTGCCGCGCCCGAGCCCGAGCGAGATCCGGATCCCGTCCCGCCAGATCGCGCGGCGGCGCGCCCAGCGGTCGGTCCGCTCGCCCTCGTAGCCCTGGTAGCCGAGATCGAAGACCTCCGCAGGCCCGGACGTCACGGCGGCTCCTCGCTCTCGCCGCGGCCTCGCCCGGATCGCTCGCGAAGACGTCCGCGAGGGAGTGTCGTGCCGGCGCGAGCCGGTAGAGCAGCGCGCCCGAGTCGACGATGGCGTCGCGGAGCATGTCGTACTCCTCGCCGGACACCCGCTCGAGCGTCAGACGGCTCCCGTCGAGCCGTGGCTCGAGCCCTCGTCCGCCGAAGCCCGTCGGCCACCGCCGCGGCGCCCTCGACGAACTCGACCTCCAGCGTCTCGGTCTCCTCCGTGAAGCCCGGACACGGCGCCCGTCCGCAGGAGCCGGCCCGCGTCGAGCACGACGACCGAGTCGCAGACGCGCTCGACGTCGCCCATCAGGTGCGTCGAGATCACGATGCTGATCCCGAACTCGCCGCCGACGCGCCGGACGAGGTCGAGCATCTCGCGGCGGCCGAGCGGGTCGAGGCCGGCGGTCGGCTCGTCGAGGAACGCGATCACCGGATCGTGGACGAGCGCCTGCGCGAGCTTCACGCGCTGCTTCATCCCGGTCGAGTACGTCCCCATCTGCCGGTACCGCTCCTCGAACAGGCCGACGTGGCGCAGCACGTCCGACGCCCGCAGCCTCGCCGCCGTCGGACGGCAGGCCGCTGATCTGGGCCATGTAGGCGAGGAACTCGGCGGCCGAGACGCCCCGCGGGAGGCAGTCGTGCTCGGGCGCGTAGCCGACGCGCGCGCGGTACTCGGGAGAGGCGCGCGGATCGTGGCCGAGCACCTCGGCCGAGCCGCTGTCCGGGTCGAGCAGCCCGAGGAACAGCTTGAGCGACGTGCTCTTGCCCGCGCCGTTCGACCCGAGCAGCCCCGTGACGCCCTCGTCGATCTCGAAGCTGACCGCGTCGAGCGCCCGGACGGCGCCGAACGTCTTCGTCAGCTCGCGTGCCCGGAGGAGCGCCATGCGAGGTGCAGCGTAGTCGGGTCAGGACGGCGCGGCTCGAGCTACCGGCGCGGCTACACCGAGCAGGCCGACGACCTCGTCGTCCTCGGGGAAGCGGCCCTCGCGCTGCTTCGAGAACACGAGCTTCCCGTCGGCGACGACGTCGTACTGGCTCTTCTCGCCCTCGATCGCGGACGCCTCGTGCCCCGCGGCGTTCAACACGGCCGCGAGACTCGCGGCCCGGCGGTCGTAGCCGTTTCAGACCGGGCAGTAGAAGATCTCGACGCGCACGCCCGGGACGCTACCCGACCCGCGGGCGGTGGCGCTCCACGATCGCGGCCGCGTCGACGCCGCGGGGGAGCGTGCCGTAGGCGCGCCCGCCCTCGTCCCCGAGCCGGGCGGCGCAGAAGGCGTCGGCGACCTCCGAGGGCGCATGGCGCACGAGCAGCGAGCCCTGCAGGCAGAGCGCCATCCCCTCGACGAGCCGTCGCGCCACGGGCTCGGCGTCCTCCGAGCCCGAGAGCTCCCGGTCGAGCCGCGCGAGGGCGGCGTCGAGGTGCGGGTTGGCCCCACGGGCGAGCGCGAGCTCGGCGCGGAACGCCTCCAGGCTCTCGGGCTCGCGCTCGAGCGCGCGCAGCACGTCGAGGCAGTTGACGTTCCCCGACCCCTCCCAGATCGAGTTGAGCGGGCTCTCGCGGAAGAGGCGCGGCAGGCCCGACTCCTCGACGTAGCCGTTGCCGCCGAGGCATTCGAGCGCCTCGGCGACGAGCGGCGGCGTCGCCTTGCACACCCAGTACTTGGCCACGGCGGTCGCGAGCCGCCGGAAGGCGTGGTCGCCCTCGTCGAAGGCGCGGGCGAGCCGCAGCGCGGTGGCGGTCGCCGCCTCCGAGTCGAGGCAGAGGTCGGCGAGCACGTTCTGCATCAGCGGCTGCTCGGCGAGCAGCCGGCCGAAGGCGTCACGGTGCGCGGCGTGGTGGGTCGCCTCGGCGACGGCGCGGCGCACGATCGCGGCCGAGCCGAGCACGCAGTCGAGCCGCGTGTGGACGACCATCTCGATGATCGTCGCCACGCCGCGGCCCTCGTCGCCGACGCGGTACGCGAACGCGCTCCTCCAGCCGGATCTCCGCCGAGGCGTTCGAGCGGTTGCCGAGCTTGTCCTTGAGGCGCTCGATCCGGAAGCCGTTGCGCGTGCCGTCGTCGAGCACACGCGGCAGCAGGAAGCAGGTGAGCCCATCCGGGGCCTGCGCGAGGACGAGGAAGGCGTCGCACATCGGCGCCGAGCAGAACCACTTGTGCCCGGTCGAGCCGGTAGCGCGTCGTCCGACGGGCTCGGCGCGCGTCTCGTTCGCGCGGACGTCCGAGCCGCCCTGGCGCTCGGTCATCGCCATCCCGCAGAGCGCGCCCCTGCTTGGCCGACGAGCGGTCGCAGGCCCGGGTCGTAGGTCGTCGAGGCGAGGAGCGGCTCCCACTCGGCCGCGAGCTCCGGTGCCGCGGCGCGGAGCGCGGGCACGGACGGCGTGAGGTCATCGAGAGCGGGCAGCCGACGCCCGCCTCGGCGTAGGCGAGCGTCATGAACAGCGCCGCACGGACGACGTGCGCCCTCGGCCGGCTCGCGCCAGGGAAGCGCGTGCAGCGCGTGCTCGACGCCGAGCCCGAGCAGCTCGTGCCACGCGGGGTGGAACTCGACCTCGTCGATCCGCTCGCCGAAGCGGTCGTGGGTGCGGAGGACCGGCGGATGCTCGTTCGCGAGCCGTCCGAGCTCGAGCGGCTCGCCGCCGCAGAGCCGCCCGAACGCGGCGCAACGCTCCTCGGCATCGCGCGCGCTCCCTCGCGGCGCAGCGCCTCGACGAGCGGGCGGTTCTCCGAGAAGAGGTCGTAGCCCTCGAGCGGCGGCGGCTGGTTGGCTGGCTCGGAGGTGCAGCGCTCGTCGCCATCAGCGCGAGTATGGCGCGGTCCCGCGCTCGCCGCCGAGCGTGACGAGTCGGGCGCTGACCGAGCCGGCCTCGAGATCGGCAAGGGCGACGCTGACGGGGCTGGAGAATCGGCGGCGCCCGGCGCTCCCCGGGTTGACGGCCAGGACGTCGCCGACGCGATCGATCAGCGGCCGGTGGGAGTGGCCGAAGACGACGAGATCGGCACCCGGCATGAGCGGCGGCGACCCGCTCGGGCGTCGGAGAGCCGAGCTGGTCGCCGTGCACGACGACCACGCGCGCGCCGCCGAGAGCCACCCTGGCCACCTCCGGGCAGCACCGCGCGCAGCTCGGGACCGTCCACGTTGCCCCAGACCGCGGTGACCGGCGCGATCGCGCTCAAGCCCTCGAGGACCTCGAGCGAGCCCACGTCGCCGGCGTGGACGATGTGCTCGACGGCGTCGAATGCGGCGGCGACCTCGGGGCGGAGCAGGCCGTGGGTGTCGGCGATCAGCCCGACACGCACGGGCTCGTGGCATCAGCCTCTAGATCGTCTTGAACTGCTCGAACGGCTGGCGGCAGGCGTTGCAGTAGCGGAGCGAGCGGCACGGCGTCGGGCCGAAGACGTTCTCGAGCTTCGTGTCCGTCGAGCCGCACCACGGGCAGCGGAACGGGCCGCGCTCGAGCTGGACGAGCGTCGGCGCGCCGGCGCTGCGCGGGGCGGGCGGCGCGAAGCCGGCGGCGCGGAGCTTCTCGCGGCCCTCCGGGCGTGATCCGGTCGGTCGACCACGAGTCGTCGAGGACGACGTGGACGTCCGGCTCGGCGCCGAGCGCCGCGGATCGCGTCCTCCATCTGCGGCGCATCGTCTCGAGCGCCGGGCAGCCCATGAACGTCGGCGTGAAGTCGACCTGCACCCGCTCGCCCGTCGACCCGGACGTCCTTGACGACGCCGAGGTCGACGATCGAGATCACCGGGATCTCCGGGTCGGGGATCGCCGCGCAGCGCGCCCGCCAGACGGCGGTCGTCGGAGGCGCTCGTGTCGATCAACACGAGCTTGCTCGCCAGGACGGCTCACCACCGCGCTCCGGCGGGAGCCGAGCGGCGCACCATCGTCATCTCCTCGAGCAGCTCGGCGAGCTCCGCCTCGTGGCGGCCGCGCGGTCACCGGCTCGGCGTCCGGCAGCGGCCGCCGAGCTTCGCCTCGACGCGCCGCACGAGCTCGGGCGCGCAGCTCGTCGTCGAGCACGCCGAGCGCGTAGGGCCAGAGCTCGTCGAGCGCCTCGTCGAGCCGCGCACGGCCCTCCTCCGAGCCGAGCAGCCGGTCGATCCACATCTCGGCGTGGATGCGGTGGTAGACCTCCTCGCGGTCGATCTTCGCCGCGATGCCGGCGATCTCGGGGTCGTCGGAGCCCTTGAGCGCCTCGAGCCGGATCGCGTCGGCGGTCTCGTAGAGCCAGTGGCGCGCGATCGTCCGCGCCCACTCGAGCCGGCGCAGCTCGACGAGCGGCGCGGAGCGGTACTCGTCGAGCGGCCGGTCGAACGCGAGCGCGTCGGCGTCCGTGCCGAGCTCGCGCGCGGCGAGCTCGTACAGCGCCCGCGCGTGGCCGATCTCGTTCTGCGCGATCGACGAGAACGCGACGTCCTCCTCGAGGAACGGCGCGATCCCGGTCCACTCCGAGTTCCGCCAGCCGAGGATCAGCTCGTCGTCGGCCAGCGTGAGCAGGAGGTCGACGCTCGCTCATGGTCGTCCGCCCTCGGCGGCCGCACGCGCCTCCTTCAGCCGCTCCTTGATCGAGTACCCGTCGACCCGCCGGTACTTGAGGTCGAACTCGTCGACGAACTCCTCGATCTCGTCGACGGCCGTCGCGCGGCACGAGCCAGAGCGCCTCGGACTCGCCGCGGCGGCCGTACTGCTCGCGGGCGTAGATCTCGGCGAAGCGCTCGTCCGGGGCGACGACCGAGCCGGCGTGCTGCATCGCGGCTCCCGCGCGCTCGCGCCGGAACACCTCGAAGACCTGTGTGGTCACGCCGCCTCGGCGAGCACCGCGCGCGAGACCCAGTCGACCTCCGCGCGGGAGAGCCGCCGGAACGCGAGCCGCTCGGCCGACGCGGGCCCGTTCCCCGAGACGACCGCCATCAGCTTCTCCCAGTCGGGCTCCGTGTACTCCCAGACGCCGTCGTCGGTACGGCGGAGCTTCGGGTCGGGCAGGGTCAGCCCGAGCTCCCACACCTGCGGCACGTAGCCCTCGAGGAACTGCTGTCGCGCCTCCTCGTTCGCCTGGCTCTTGATCCGCCAGTGCACCATCGGGTCCTCGTCGGCGGGGATCGGGTTGCCGTGGAACATCATCAGCGGCTCCCACCAGCGGTCGAGCGCCTCCTGGACGAGCTCGCGCTGGCCGTCCGTGCCGGTCACGAGCGTCAGGATCACGTCGCGGCCGTGGAGGATGTGGAACGACTCCTCCCAGCAGATCTTCCGCATGATCCGCGCGTACGGCGCGTAGGAGCACTTGAGGAGCGCCTTCTGGGAGATGATCGCGGCCGCGTCGACGAGCCACGCGATCACGCCGACGTCGCCCCAGGTCCGCGTCGGGTAGTGGAACACGTTGTGGAACTTCGAGCGCCCGGCGATCAGGTCGTCGAGGCAGGCGTCGCGCGGCTTTCCGAGGTCCTCGACGACGCGATAGAGGAGCTGCGCGTGCCCGACCTCGTCCTGGATCTTCGCGGTGAGCGCCAGCTTGCGCTGGAGCGTGGGCGCGCGGAGGATCCAGTCGCGCTCCGGAAGGACGCCCATCAGCTCCGAGTTCGCGTGCATCTCGACGAACTTCGTCAGTCGCTTGCGGTACTCGTCCGGCATCCAGTCGCCGGTCTCCACGAGGCCGCCGGACTGGACGTGCGCCAGGAACTCCTCGGTGCGGGCGTCCACACCCACGATGCTACCGAACGGTAGCATCGTCCGAATGGCCACCAGGCGCGAGGAGCTGGTCTCCGTCGCCGCCCGGCTGTTCGCAGAGCGGGGCTATCACGGCACGTCCATGGCCGACCTGGCCGAGGCGATGGGCGTCCAGAAGGGCTCGCTCTACTCGCTCACCGGCTCCAAGCAGGAGCTGCTCGTCCTCGTCACGCGGGAAGGTGCGGCGGCCTTTCACGCGGCGCTCGACGCGGTACCCGAGGCCGACGAGGCGCCCCTCGACCGGATCCGCTGGGCGCTGCGCGGGCACCTCGCGGTCGTGGCGGCCCAGGTCGACGCGGCGACGGTGTTCACCCGCGAGTGGCGGTTCCTCGAGGAGCCCGAGCGGACGGCGTTCCGCGCCGAGCGCCGTCGCTACGAGGAGCGCTGGGGCGACCTCCTGCGGGAAGCGGCCGAGCGCGGCGCGCTCCGCTCCGACCTCGATGTCCCGGCGGCCGTGCTGCTCGTGCTCTCGGCGGCGAACTGGGCGTACACCTGGATCCGGCCCGGGGCCGACACGGAGGCGCTCGCCGACCGCTTCTTCGCGATCCTGCTCGACGGCGTCCGGGGGTACGCGACGCGCCCTGCGTAGGCTGTCGGCTCGTGGGCGCGCTGCTCATCGTCAACCCACAGGCGAGCGGCGTCTCGGA
Source organism: uncultured Actinomycetes bacterium (assembly GCA_963722755.1). GTDB lineage: Bacteria > Actinomycetota > Thermoleophilia > Gaiellales > Gaiellaceae > Gaiella. The sequence continues at coordinate 108,488 of CAVROJ010000006.1, read as the reverse complement.
GGAGCTCGTCGCGCGCGTCGTCGAGGAGCTGCCCGACCGGCTCGAGGTCGTTCGCACGGGCGGGCCGGGCGAGGCGACCACGATCGCGCGCCGAGCACGAGCCGTCGGTCGAGGCGATCTACGTGCTCTCCGGCGACGGGACGTACAACGAGGTGCTGAACGGCGTGGCGGGCACGATCCCGCTCGGGTTCCTGCCCGGAGGAGGGACGAGCGTGCTGCCGCGCGCGCTCGGGCTCGGCCGCGATCCGGTCGTCGCGGCGCGTGTGGCGGCGCGCGGTGCCACCCGTCCGATCGGCCTCGGGCGCGTGAACGGTCGCCGCTTCTCGTTCAACGCCGGCGTCGGATTCGACGCCGAGCTCGTCCGCCGCATCGACGCGAAGGGCCGACGCGCCGACGGGCGCCGCCCGGGCGACCTCGCCTTCGTGCGGACGGCGATCGGCCTCGTCACGTCGCGCCGCGGGGATCTTCCCGGACGCGCTCGAGATCGAAGGTGCCGGCCGGGCCGCGTTCGCGCTCGTCGCGAACTGCGACCCCTACACGTACGCGGGCCGGGTCCCGGTGCGGGTCGCCAGGGGCGCGTCGTTCGACCTCGGGCTCGACCTCGTCGCTCCCGCCTCGCTGCGGGCCCGCGACCTGCCCCGGCTTCTGCTCGAGATGTCCCGCGGCGCCCGGCCTCGGCCCGGTCTCACCGTTCTCCACGACGTCGACCGGATCGTCATCCGCTGCGACGCGCCGATGCCGCTCCAGGTCGACGGCGAGGACCTGGGCGACGTCGAGCACGCGGTGTTCGAGACCGAGCCCCACGCGGTCACGGCTCTGGTTCCCGGTCGGTAGGCGCACCGACACTCGCGCGGCGCGACACGCAGCGACTGCGTCGTCACGTGGTGCGGCGTGCGCGAGGGCCGAAGAGGTCCGACCAGCGCCTGCCGATGCCCTTCGCGAACTGCGTCTCGAGCATGCGGAAGTGCTCGTCGAGCACCTTCTCCAGCGCATCCTCGTCACGCCGCCGCATGGCGGCGATCTGGCGGCGGTGCACGTCGAGCGTCTGGCGGTCGTAGGCCACGCCTCCGGAGTACGCGTCCCTGATCGGGGCCAGCCCGCGGCCGACCCCGCGCATCGCGGCCCGGATCGTCTCGTTGCGGCAGCTCCTCACGAGCGCGCGGTGGAACATCGCGTCGGCCCGCATCACGCTCGGCCGCTCGCCGAGATGGCGCTCGAGCAGGTCGACCGTCCGCTCGAGCTCGACGAGGTCGGCGGCCGTCGCCGTGCGCATCGCCTCGTGGACGACCGCCCGCTCGAGCACGCGGCGCGCCCGCAGGACGTCGACCGCCGCGGCCTCCTCGAGCTTCACCGCGGTGAAGATCGCGACGGACGGGACGAGGTCGGTCGCGACGAAGATGCCTCCGGACTTCCCCCGGCGCACCTGGACGAGCCCTGACAGCTCGAGCACCCGCAACGCCTGCCGCAAAGTCGGCTTCGAGATGCCGAGCTGCTCGGCGAGCGTGCCCTCGTTGGGAAGGCGGTCGCCCGTGCGCAACCCGGCCCGCTCGATCGCCTCGGTGAGGTGCTCGATCGCGGCCTCGAACGTCCGCGTCGCGCGGACCGGCTCCACGTCGAAGGCCATCGGAGGCGGCATGGGCGGCAGTCTCGCAGGGTTCGCGGGGATGCGGGATGGCGGGCGCCACCGGTGTCAGACACCATTTTCCGTCAAGGGGGGCATGCGCCGACTTCGTGCCGATCGCTCCACAGCCGGGAGGCAAGGGGGCCGGTGACGTCGGCGGATCGCGGCGCCGGGTGTCCACAGATGGCGGGCCCCGCTTGACAGCTTTCGGTGTCTGACACCGCTCGACGCCCCGAGCGTGCCGCGGTGGATTTGCGCCAAAAGAGAAACGTTGTTTCACTTCCGGTGATGAGTGTCGTCGAGCAGGGCCTGCGGCGTGTGATCGGAGTGGACGGCGAGCCCGATCGAAGGCTCGACGCGCTCGACGACGACGCGCTGCTCGCGCTCCACCGCTCGCTCGTCCTGCTGCGCAGCTACGACGAGCGCTCGGTCGTCTACCACAGCCAGGGCAGGATCGGGACGTACGCGATCTTCCGTGGGCACGAGGCGATCCAGGCGGGTCTCGTCCACGCGCTCGAGGAGCGCGACTGGATCTTCCCCAGCTACCGCGACTCGGCGATCGGCCTCCTCCGCGGCCTGTCGGCCGCGACCATCCTGCAGTGGTGGCGCGGCCACCCCTCGGGGTGGTGGAACCCGGCGGACGTCAACGTCGCCTCCATCTGCGTCCCGATCGCCACGCAGGTCCCGCACGCCGCGGGGCTCGCGTGGGGTCTCGCGCTCAAGGGGTCGGACGCGGTTGCCGCCGTCCTGTTCGGCGACGGGGCGACGTCCGAGGGCGCGTTTCACGAAGGGGCCAACCTGGCAGGAGTCGTACGCGCGCCGCTCGTCCTCGTCTGCAACAACAACCAGTGGGCGATCTCGACGCCGCTCAGCGCGCAGACCGCAGCCGCGCGCCTCGCGGACAAGGCGATCGGGTACGGGATGCCTGGGATCCGCGTGGACGGGCACGACGTCCTCGCCGTTTTCGAGGCCGTGCGAGAAGGGGTCGCGAGGGCCCGTGCGGGTGACGGCCCGACCTTCGTCGAGGCGGTGACGTACCGGTCGGCGCCGCACGCGACGGCGGACGACCCGAGCATGTACATCGATCCCGATCGCGTCGCCGCCGAGCAGGAGCGCGACTGCATCACGCTCTTCGAGGCCTACCTGAAACGCCTGGGTCTGCTCGACGAGGAACGGGCGGAGGCGGTCCGGGCAGATGCGCTCGCCACGATGCGCGCCGGGATCCAGCAGGCCGAGGACGAGCCGGCGGGCGACCCGGAGCTCATCTTCTCCCACGCCTACGCCGATCCGCCGGCCTCCCTCGCGCGGGACCTCGACGAGCTCCGGCGGGTGCACGGGTGAACGCCACGGCCGTGGCCACGCGCGAGCTTCTCCTGGTCGAGGCGGTCAACGACGCGCTCCACGTCGAGCTCGCCCGCGACGACTCGGTGCTCGTGCTGGGCGAGGACGTGGGCCGCCTCGGCGGCGTCTTCCGGGCGACCGCCGGCCTGCGCGACCGGTTCGGCCCGGACCGCTGCATCGACACGCCGCTCTCCGAGGCGGGCATCCTCGGCGCCGCGGTGGGTCTCTGCATGGCGGGCTGGCGACCGGTCGTGGAGATGCAGTACGACGCGTTCTCGTACCCGTGCCTCGACCAGCTGATCACCCACGTCGGGCGCTACCGCTGGCGGACCGGGGGGAAGATGGCGTTCCCGATCGTGGTTCGCATGCCCTACGGCGGCGGCGTGCGGGCGCCCGAGCTGCACGACGACTCGCCCGAGACGTACTACGTGCACACACCCGGCGTGAAGGTGGCCGTGCCGTCCACCCCGGCCGACGCGAAAGGCCTCCTCGCGGCTGCGATCCGCGACCAGGACCCGGTCGTCGTCCTCGAGCCCAAGCTCGTCTACCGGACCGCGCGCGGCGCGGTGCCGGAGGGGGAGCATCTCGTCGAGCTCGGTCGGGCGCGCGTGGCGCGCGCAGGCACCGACGTGACGCTCGTCGCCTGGGGCGCGATGGTCGCGGTGTGCGAGCGGGCCGCCGAGGCGCTTGCCGGCGAGGTCGCGGCCGAGGTGCTGGACCTCCGCACCCTCAAGCCGCTCGACGAGGAGTCGTTGCTCGCGTCGGTGCGCCGAACGGGGCGCTGCGTCGTGGTGCAGGAGGCTCCTCGTACGTGCGGGTTCGCCTCCGAGGTCGCCGCGCTGCTGGCGGAGCAGGCGATCCTCGACCTCCACGGCCCCGTGCTGCGGGTCACCGGCTACGACGTGCCGTACCCGTACTGGCAGCTCGAGGACTGGTACATGCCGTCGGTCGAGCGGGTCGTGGACGCGGTGCGCCGCGTGCTCGCGTTCTGACCCCGGTCAGCCCGGCCGGCGGCCGCCGCGGCAGCCAGGCTGAGTATCCTGCGCCGCCGTGGCCTACGAGTTCAAGCTGCCCGACCTGGGCGAGGGTCTCACCGAGGCGGAGATCGCGCGCTGGCTCGTCACCGAGGGTGACCACATCGACGAGGATCAGCCGTTCGTCGAGGTGCAGACGGACAAGACGACGGTCGAGATTCCGTCGCCCCGGGCCGGGACGGTGCTGAAGATCCTCGTCGAGGAGGGCGAGATCGCGCCCGTCGGGGCGGTGCTGGTCGTGATCGGCGACGCGGGCGAGCAGCTGCTGCGTGCCGTCGAGCCGGGCGAGCGGAGGGCGGGGAGCGAAGGCGGCACCGAGCCGCTCGTCGCGGTGGTGCCCACCGACCCGACGGCGGCGGTGAGGGCTACCCCGGCGGTACGTCAGCTCGCCAAGCAGCTCGGCGTGGAGCTTGTCGGGCTGCCGGGCAGCGGCCCCGGGGGACGGATCGTGGAGTCGGACGTTCGCGCCGCGGCCGGCGGTGCGGCCGGCCGGCGCGTCCCGGTGCGCGGCATCCGTCGCGCGATCGTGGAGCAGGTCACGCGCACGCACCGGGAAGTCCCGGCCGTCACGTTCGTCGAGGAGTGCGACTTCTCGGGCGTCGACCTCGCGCGCCTCGTTCCGCTCGCGATCCACGCGGCCGCGGGCGCTCTCGCCCGGTTCCCCGAGCTCAACGCGCGCCTCGAAGGTGACGAGATCGTGCTCCTGGAGCGCGTCGACGTGGGCATCGCGGTCCAGACGGAGGACGGCCTCGTCGTCCCGGTCGTCCGCTCCTGCGAGCGCCTCACCGTGGACGAGATCGCCTCGGAGGCGGCGCGCCTCGCCGACGGCTGCGCGGGCAGGGACGCTCGCCGCCCAGGAGCTTCGCGACTCGACCTTCACCGTCACCAGCGCCGGGAAGCTGGGCGGGCTCTTCGTGACCCCCCTCGTCAACCATCCCGAGGTCGCGATCCTCGGGCTGCACCGCGTCTCCGAGCGCCCGGTCGTCCGCGACGGCCAGGTCGTCGTCCGGCCGGTCGGCAATGTCTCGGTGAGCTTCGATCACCGGGTCGTGGACGGCGTCCGCGCGGCCGCGTTCTGCCTCGACGTGATCGACAGGCTGCAATCCGCAGGCCGCGGACGGCGCGTAGTACCGAACGAATCCGTCGTCCCACGAGAACGAAGGGGAGAACGATGAGAGGGAGGCTGCTCCTCGGTCTGTTCGTGCTCGGCCTCGTCGGCGTGACCGTCGCCGCCGCGGGCATCAACCGGAACTGGAGCGTGCACGCGAACGGATCACAGGAGGTTCCTGCACGCGACACGCAAGGCCAGGGCCAGGCGATCTTCCACCTCTCGAAGGACGGAAGCTCGCTCGACTACCAGTTGATCGCGTCGAACATCGAGAACGTGTTCATGGCGCACATCCACCAGAACGCTCCGGGCGTGAACGGCCCGATCGTCGTCTGGCTGTACCCGTCGACCGCCGTTGCGCCCGGGCCGTTCGGCGCGGGCCGCACAGACGGCGTCCTCGCCACCGGCACGATCACGGCGGCCAACCTCGTCGGGCCGCTGGCGGGGCATCCGCTATCCGACCTCGTCGAGGCGATGAGCACCGGCAACGCCTACGTCAACCTCCACACCAACGACGGAGTCGACGCCCGACAACACGGGCGCGGGCGACTTCCCGGGCGGCGAGATCCGCGCGGACATCAGGTAGCACGAGCTGAAGGGGCCCCTCGGCGGAGTACGGGGCGGCTACGGCCGCCCCGTACAATCCGGCCGTGGGCGACTGGTACGAGATCGGGATCACGGTCGGGCTGGGCGTCGCCGCCGGCCTGCTCCTCGCCGGCCTGCTCGCCGGCTGGCGGTACGGGCTCCTCACCTCGGTCGTAGGGGCGCTCGCCGTGGGCGTGCTGGCGGGGCTCCTCGTCAAGGGCTGGATCGGGCTCCCGGGCGCGCTCGTCGGCGCGCTCGTGGGCGCCGTCTCCGCGTCGGTGATCGCCCGCGGGCGCGCTTCGGCGCGGCGCGACGCCCGGCGGCACGGCCTTCCTCGTGGGGAGCGCCTCGATCGCGGTGGCGCTGCTCGCGCTGATCCCCCTGGTCGGCTACGTGCTCGCCGTGGCCGTGCCCGCCCTCGCGGCCCGCCGAGCGCGGCAAGAGCCCGACCGACACGCCGGGCTCCGCACGCTCGCCAAGTGACGCCGCGCAAGCTCGTCCTCGTCGTCATCGACGGCCTCACGCCGACCATGCTCGAGGGCTCGCTCGGCGACTCGTCGACCCCGACGCTGACCGCCCTCGCCGACCGCGGGACGCTCGGCCGCGCGACCACGACGTTCCCGTCGCTCACGCCGGTCTGCCTCTCCTCGATCGCCACCGGAGCCCACCCCGACGTCCACGAGATCCCCCACCTCGTGTGGTGGCACCGCGGCGAGCGCCGGCTCGTCGAGTACGGCTCGTCCTTCGGGGCGGCGCGCGCCGCCGGGCTGGGACAGACCCTCCGTGACACGCTCGTCGGCATGAACGCCGAGCACCTCGGGAAGGGAGCCGTGACCGTCTTCGAGGCGCTCGCCGACGCGGGCGTGCGCACGGCGGCGGTCAACTTCACCGCGTACCGGGGGAGGACGCGGCACCGGCCGACGGTCCCGTTCCTCGTCCCCGTGCTCGGGCCGGAGCGATTCTTCTTCTACAACCTCTTCCAGAGCGAGCGCACGGGCGCGCCGCTCTCGTTCCGCAACCGCGCGGCGGGCATCGATCGACGCATACGCGGCCGCGGTCGGGCGCTGGCTCGTGACGCGCGACGGATTCGACTTCCTCCTCTTCTACCTCTCCGACTACGACTACGCCTCGCACGCCGAAGGCCCCGACGCCGTCCTCGGCGGTGCTGGCGCGCTGCGACGACGCCGTCGGTGACCTCGTGCGGGCGGCGGGAGGGCTCGACGCGTTCCTCGAGCGCTACGCGGTGATCGTGCTCTCGGACCACGGCCAGACCCTGGTCACGGAGATCGCACGGCTCGGCGACCGGTTCCGGCACGAGCCGGAGACCCTCGTCGCGGCGTCGAACCGCGCCGCGCACGTCTACCGGCTCGGCCCGAGCGCGCCGAGCCGCGCGGGCGCTGGCCGAGCGCCTCGACGGCGAGCCGTCGGCCGGCGTGGTGCTCTTCCGCGAGGAGGGTGCGACCGTGGCTCGCCGCGAAGGCGCCGAGCTCCGCCTCGAGGACGCGCCTGCGGGCACGCGCTCGAGCGGCGACGCCTCGATCCTCGACCAGCCGGACGCGATCGCGCGCGCCACGGCGGCGCTTCGCTGCCCGAACGCCGGAGAGGTCGTCGTCTCCGCCTCCGAGGGCTGGGAGTTCGAGGATCTCGGTGGGCGGCACCACCTCGGCGGGGGCTCGCACGGCTCGCTCGTCGCGGGCGACTCGCTCGTCCCCGTGATGACCGTCGGCCTCGAGGGCGCCGTGCTCGGCAGCATCGTCGACGTCGCCCCCGCCGTGCTCGCGCACTTCGGGGTCCAGGCTCCCGCGTACGCGGTACGGACCGCGGCATGAGCGGGATCCCGGTCGGCGAGCTCGAGCGGCGCCGAGCCCGGATGGTCGAGCACCAGCTCCGCCGGCGCGGGATCTCGGACGAGCGCGTGCTCGCGGCGATGGGCCGCGTCCCACGCGAGGAGTTCGTCCCCCCGGAGCTCGCCGACGTCGCGTACGAGGACGCGGCGCTGCCCATCGGCGAGAGCCAGACGATCTCGCAGCCGTTCATCGTGGCAGCGATGTGCGAGCTGCTCGAGCTCGACGGCACCGAGCACGTCCTCGACGTGGGCACCGGGTCGGGGTACGCGGCCGCCGTGCTCGACGAGCTCGCCCGGAGCGTCCTCTCGCTGGAGCGCATCCCGGTGCTCGCCGCTCGCGCCCGGCTCGCCCTCGACCGCACGGGCCACGAGGGTGTCGAGGTGCGCGTCGCCGACGGAAGCCTCGGCGCACCCGACCGGGCCCCGTTCGACGCGATCTCGGTGGCGGCCGCGACCGATCACGTCCCGCCGGCGCTCTACGAGCAGCTCACGGTGGGCGGGCGGATGGTGCTGCCCCGCGGCGGGCGCGGCGGCCAGCGCCTCGTGCGGGTCGTGCGGACGCCGGACGGGCCGGACGTGACCGCGTCGCTCGCCTGCCGCTTCGTCCCGCTCGTCGAGGGCTGAGGGCCGCTCGGGCGTTCCGCGCCGGAGCGACCGCTACGCTCGCCCGGCGTGATGGACGACGGAACGGTCACGACGGGGCGCGAGGTGCCTCGCGGGAGGGTCGATGCCGCCCTCCGACGCAGGGCGAACTGGGAGCAGCTCGTCAAGTTCTGCGTCGTCGGGGCGACCGGCTACGTCGTCAACCTCGCGGTCTACACCCTCCTCCTGGAGGTCGTCGGGCCTCCACTACGTGCCCGCCGCCGTCGGCTCGTTCCTCGTCGCCGTCACGAACAACTACACGTGGAACCGCGTCTGGACGTTCCGAGGCCAGCGCGGGCACGTGATCTTCCAGGGGCTCCGGTTCCTCGTCGTCTCGACGAGCGCGCTCGGCGCGAACCTCCTCGTGCTCTACCTGCTCGTCCAGGCCGGGCTCGGCGAGGTCGTCGCGCAGGCGCTCGCGATCATGCTCGTCACGCCGGTCAACTTCATCGGCAACAAGCTGTGGTCGTTCCGCCACCGCGGCTGAGCCGCCGGTGGCAGGCCTGACACGAGCCCCGACTCGCGCCGCGGCGCTCGCCGCGACCCTGGTCGCTCTCGTCGCCGGCGGAACGGCGACGGCTCTGACCACGAGCACGCCCGACGCGGCTCGGCCGTTCGAGACGCCGCTCGCACCGGACGACACGAGGCCCAGGCTGACCGAGAAGGACGCGGTGGATGCCGTCCTCGCGTATCCGAAGGTCGCGCGCTGGCTCGAGCGCTACCCGCCCGATCCGGTGACCGACGGATCGTTCGACCGCAAGACGCGGACGTGGACGGTCCACGTCTGGTCGGGCGAGGCGGGCGAGGTGGCGAGGGGCGTCGTCGCAGACGCCGACGGCAGGGTCACCGAGGCCTGGACGGGGCCACAGGTCGCCTGGAGGATGGCGCGCGGCCGTCCCGGCGCATTCGGCGGGAAGCTCCTCACGTCGTGGGAGGTCTGGCTCGCGCTCTCCGCGGTGTTCCTGGTCGGGCTGGTCGACCTGCGTCGGCCGCTGACCGTGCGCACGCTCGACCTGCTGGCGCTGCTCTCGTTCGGCGTCTCGCTCGTCTTCTTCAACCGCGGCGAGGTGTTCCAGAGCGCCGCGCTCGCAGTCCCCCCGCTCGTGTACCTGCTCGCGCGGACGGCGTGGATCGGCTTCCGGCCCGACGCCAGGCCCGCGCCGCTGCGCTCCCGCTGGCCCGTCTGGGCCCTCGCCGCCGCGACCCTGTTTCTCGTCGGCTTCCGTGTGGGGTTGAACATCGACCAGGGCAGGACCGTGATCGACGTCGGCTATGCCGGCGTGATCGGCGCCGACCGGATCCTCGACGGCCGTGCGCCCTACGGAGCGATGCCCGTCACTGACGGCCTCACCGCCTGCGGGCCTGCGGGAGCGGACGGGGAGATCCGGGAGCGGATCCAGTCGAACGGTCGCTGCGAGTCGGCGAACCCGCGCGGCGACACGTACGGGCCCGTCGCCTACCTCGCCTACGTGCCGGCCGTGCTCGCGCTCGGCTGGAGCGGCCGCTGGGACGAGCTTCCGGCCGCCCACGCGACCTCGATCGCGTTCGACCTGCTGGCGCTCAGCGGCGCTCGCGCTGATCGGCCGGCGCCTCGGCGGCTCGCGGCTCGCGGCGACCCTGGCCTTCGGCTGGGCGGCCTATCCGTTCACCGCCTATGCCCTGATGTCGAACACCAACGACGCGATCATGCCGGCGCTGCTCCTCCTGGGCTTCTGGCTGGCCTCCTCCCCGATCGCCCGCGGAGCCGCCACCGCGCTGGCCTCCTTCGACGAAGTTCGCGTCACTGATCCTCGCGCCGCTGTGGCTGACCTACCGCAGCGGCCTCCGCCCCGGGCAGCTGGCGCGCTACGCGGCCGGCTTCGGCGTGGCGACGCTCGCGGCGTTCTCGGTGCTCCTGCTCGAGCCGTCACTCGTCGACGCCGTGCGCACCTTCTGGGACCGGACGCTCGGGTTCCAGCTCGGGCGCGACTCGCCCTTCTCGATCTGGGGCTGGGGCCAGTACCACGCGCGCGGGATCCCGGACCTGGCCTCGCTCCAGACGGTCGTCCAGGTCTGCGTGATCGCGCTCGCGGGGGTGGCGGCCGTGCTCCCGCGGGAGAAAGGGCCGCTCGAGCTCGCCGCCCTCACGGCCGCGCTCCTGCTCGCCTTCGAGCTCACGCTCACGCACTGGTCGTACCTCTACCTTCCGTGGGTGCTCCCGTTCGTGCTCCTCGCCCTGACGCTGCCCCGAGCCCGGCCGGCCGAGGCCCCGGCGACGTAGTGTCGCTCCGACCCCCGCGGGACGCCCTCCTCGCGAGCGCCGTCTTCGTCGCGGCGGCGGTGGCCGTCACCGTCGCCTGGCAGCTGCTCGGGCACGCGATCACCGATGTCCCGCTGTATCGAAACTACGGCGAGCGGATCTCGAGCGGGCTCCTCCCCTACCGCGACTTCGCGTTCGAATACCCCCCGGGAGCCCTGCCGGCCCTCGTCCTCCCGGCGCTCGTGACCGACTCCCTCACGGCGTACCGCGTCGTGTTCGCCGCGGAGATGGCGGTGGTGGGGGCGCTGGGCGTCCTCCTCCTCGCAGAGGGCCTGCGCGGGCTGGGACGGAGCGGAGCCGACCGCCGGGTCGTACTCGCCACGGTCGCGCTCGTTCCGTTGCTGCTCGGCGGCGTGATCCTCAGCCGGTTCGACCTCCTCCCCGCCGCGCTCGTGGCCCTGGCGCTGGCGCTGCTCCTCACGGGCCGGCTGCGAGCGGGCGCCCTGGTCGTCGGGCTGGGGATCGCCGTCAAGCTCTACCCGGTGCTTCTCGTCCCGCTGCTCGCGATCGCCGCCTGGCGCAAGGGGGGACGCCGAGAGCTGGGGATCGTGGTCGGGCTCGCCGCCCTACCCGCGCTTCTGGCCTACCTGCCCTTCGCCGTCCTCGCGCCGGACGGGGTGCTCGACTCCATCGGCCGGCAGCTCGGACGTCCGCTCCAGATCGAGAGCCTCGGTTCCGGCGTGCTCCTGGCGCTCCATCATGCGTTCGGGCTCTCGCTCGGGTGGGCATCCGGGAGCGGCTCGCAGAACCTCACGGGCACCGGGCCCGACGTCGTCGCCGTCCTCCAGGCGATCGGCCAGGTCGTCGCCGTGGCGCTCGTCTGGGCCTCGTTCGCGCGCGGGCCGGCGACCCCGGAGCGCCTCGTCCGCCACGCGGCGGCCGCCGTGGTCGCGTTCGTCGCGCTCAGCAAGGTGCTGTCGCCGCAGTTCCTCGTGTGGCTCGTGCTCCTGGTCCCGCTCGTGGGCGGCCCACGGAGCCGTGCCGCGCTCTGGCTCGCGGTCCTCGCGTGCGCGCTGACCGCCGCCTGGTTCCCGGTGCGCTACTGGGAGCTCGTCCGCGAGTTCGACCCGCTCGCCTCCTGGCTCGTCCTCGCGCGCGGGACGACGCTCCTGGCGCTCCTCGCCGTCCTCACGTGGCCGGCCACGGAACGCGCACGAGCTCGATCGCGCTCGCCCGCCCCGTCGCCGGGTCGCACGTGACGAGCGCGCCCTCGAGGCGCACGCCGCCGGATGCGGTCTCGAACCGCACGGGCATGCCGGTCCGCATCCTGCGGATCGCGAGCTTCGTCTCGACCCCGATCACCGAGTCGTGCGGGCCGGTCATCCCGACGTCGGTCAGCGGCCGCGGTACCGCCCGGGAGGACGCGCGCGTCGGCAGTCTGGACGTGGGTGTGCGTGCCCAGCACGGCCGTCACGCGCCCGTCGAGCCAGGACGCCAGGGCGACCTTCTCGCTCGTCGCCTCGGCGTGGACGTCGACGACGATCACCGGGGTCACGGCGCGGGCCTCGTCGACGAGGTCGTCGACGACCTCCCACATGCTGTGGGCGGGATCGAGGAACAGCGACCCGAGCAGGTTGAGCACCGCGACAGGCGTGCCGTCCCGCGCCTCGACGAACGTCAGGCCCTCTACCGGGAGCCGCAGACTGGAAGTTGGCCGGGCGGACGACGGTCGCCGACGAAGCCAGGTAGGGGCCGATCTCCTCGCGCCGCCACGCGTGGTTACCGAGCGTGATCGCGTCGGCGCCCGCCGCCATCAGGCGCTCGGCGAGGCGGGGAGTGATCCCGACGCCGTTCGCCACGTTTTCGCCGTTGACGACGCAGGCGTCGACGTCCAGCGGTCCCTCAGGCCGGGGAGCAGTCCCTCCACCGCGTCGCGGCCGGGGCGCCCGACGACGTCGCCGACGAAGAGGATCCGCAACGCGACGGGCCTACGGGAGGGAGCCGGGTGACGGGTAGACGGAGACCGAGACGTTGTTGCCGCCGTCGGAGGCGTGCGCCGCGAGCGCCTGCTCCTCCACCGCCGCGACGTCGACGGCGGTGCCGAGCTTCGACGACGCGGCGAGCACGGGCGTGCCGACGGCGATGGACGGGTCGGGGCGGACGTTCATCACCGAGACCATCACCGAAGGAGACTCCGACGGTCGCAGGTCGACCCGACTGCCGACGCGCTTGCCGCCGACGACGAGGTCGCTGACCGCGATCACCGAGCCCTTCACGGGGGCGTAGACGTCCGTCCCGGGCGGCGTCCCCACGTCGAGCACGTTCGTGCCGGCGGGGCCGCCCTCGAGCTGGTACCAGCGCGGGGACTCGCGGCTCGAGCCGGCGATCCGCCGCCAGAGGCGCTCCAGCAGGCCGGCGTTGGCCTGGCGCCCGACGGGCTGCAGCGAGAGCGAGCCGTCGTTCGCGCCGTGGAAGCCGATCGCGGTGAGCGACGCGGCGGCGACCGGGAGCTGGAGGCGGAGGTTGCCGATCACCGCGAGCACCTGCGGCCTCGGCCGGACCGCCGCGGCGTCCGCCGAGGCAACCGGCTCGATCACGAGCGGCGCCGGCGTGCCCGACGAGCCGCTCGAGCCGAACGCCGTGACGAGGAGCGTCACGACCCCGAGCGACGCCGAGGACCGAGAGCAGCACGACGCGGCGGGCGCGCCGTTGTGCGCGCCGCCTGCGTTCACGGAGACGAGCCGCTTGCCGGGAGCGCGGCGAGGCCATCGCCGCCACGGTAGCGCACGGGGAAGCCGGGCTTCACGTCCGGTGTCGAGCGCGGACAGCGGCAGGGCTACGATCGCTACGTGACCGAGCCTGCGACGATCCGGATCCCACGCTGGATCCAGCTCGTCGGCCTGCCCGTGCTGCTCCTCCTCGCGTTCCTCCTCGCGCGGACGCTGGGACACGTCCTCTTCCTGTTCCTGACCGCGGCCGTGATCGCCTTCACGCTCAACCCGCTCGTCCGCGACCTCACAGCGCCTGCGGCTCCCGCGCGGGCTCGCGGTCGCGGTCGTCTCGGTCGTCTTCGCCACGGCGTTCGTCGCCCTCCTCGTCGCGCTCGGCACCGTCGTCTTCTCCGAGACGCGCTCCGCCGCCGACCGGATCGACGTCTATCTCACCGAGGACAGCCCGGTCACCGGTCAGACCGGCGCGGAGGTCGACGTCGACCGGCTCCAGCGCTGGCTCGACGACCACGGCCTGGAAGGCATCAAGATCGAGGAGCAGCTCGAACGACCTGACCGACTCGATCGGCGCCGGCGAGATCTCCGGGTACGCCCAGGACGCGATCTCGTTCGCCCAGGGCGCCGCGCTCTCGGTCATCCTCCTGCTCTTCTCGGTCGTGCTCGTCGTCGTGATCTCGATCTACATGCTCCTCGACATGCCGCGGCTCGAGGCGTCGATCGACCGCCGCTTCCCGCCGCACGGCGGGCCTGCCGCTCACGCAACGGATCGAGCGGGCGCTCTGGGGCTACGTGAAGGGCCAGGCGATCCTCTCGATCGTGATCGGCACGAGCGCGGGGGTCGGAATGTGGATCCTCGGCACGACCGGGCTCGTCGAGGGAGCCGAGCGGTACGCCCTCCTGTTCGGGCTCTGGACCGCGTTCATCGAGGTGATCCCGTACATCGGCCCGTGGCTCTCCGCGGTGCCGCCGGCGATCTACGCGCTCGTCGTCGACCCGGTCGGCTTCCTCTGGGTCGCGGCCCTGTTCGTCTTCATCTACCAGGTCGAGGGCCACGTCGTGGTGCCGAACGTGATGGCCAGCGCGCTCCGGCTCCACCCGCTGCTGGTGATCTTCGGGCTGCTCGCCGGCGGCGCGCTCTACGGCATCCCCGGCGTGCTCGTGGCGCTGCCGACGATGGCGGCGGGTCGCGCGATCTGGGAGTTCTTCGGCGAGCGCATCGACCTCGAGTCGTGGGAGGAAGCGGCCGAGGGCCCGATTGCCGTCGACGTCGAGCTCGAGCCGCCGAGACAGGCCTCGGGCTCGCCGTGAGGCCGGCGGTGCCAGGCACGAAGCCATGGCCGACCGGGACGCGTCTTCGTGCCTGGCACGACCGCTGACGTACGCTTCGCCGCGTGAGCTTCCCCGCCACGCGCCTGCGCCGGCTGCGGCGCACCGACGCGCTGCGCGCGCTCGTGCGCGAGACCTCGCTCTCGCTCGACGACGTCGTGATGCCGCTCTTCGCGTGCCCGGGCGAGGGCGTCGTGCGTCCCGTCGAGGGGCTGCCGGGGATCGCGCAGCGGTCGGTCGACGAGATCGCGCGCGAGGCCGCCGAGCTGGCCGGCGCCGGCGTGCGCGCCGTGCTGCTCTTCGGCATCCCCGAGGAGAAGGACGACGAAGGCTCGGGCGCCTGGGACGACGACGGGATCGTCCAGCGCGCCCTGCGCGCCCTCCGCGCGGAGGCGCCGGGGCTGACGCTGCTCACCGACGTGTGCCTCTGCGAGTACACGGAGCCACGGCCACTGCGGCGTGCTCCGAGGCGGCGACGGTCGCGAACGACGAGACGCTGGAGCTGCTCGCGCGGACGGCGGTCAGCCACGTCGAGGCCGGCGCGGACGCCGTCTGCCCCGAGCGACATGATGGACGGCCGCGTCGGCGCGATCCGCGCGGCGCTGCCCGAGACGCCGATCGTCTCCTACGCCGCCAAGTACGCCTCGGCGTTCTACGGCCCGTTCCGCGAGGTCGCCGAGTCGGCGCCCGGCGTTCGGCGACCGGCGCGGCTACCAGATGGACCCGGCGAACGGCCGCGAGGCGCTCCGCGAGTGCGCGCTCGACCTCGACGAGGGCGCCGACGTGCTGATGGTCAAGCCGGCGCTGCCGTACCTCGACGTGATCCGCGCGGTGCGCGAGCGCTTCGACTGCCCGGTGTGGGCGTACCACGTGTCCGGCGAGTACGCGATGGTGCGCGCCGCCGCCGCGGCCGGCCACCTCGACGAGCGCCGAGCCGCGCTCGAGGCGCTGACCGCGATCAAGCGCGCGGGCGCCGGGACGATCGTCACCTACTGGGCGAAGGACCTCGCCGCGTGGCTCTGACCCAGCGCACCGACTCTCTGGCGGCGCGCGACCGGCCTGATCCCGGGCGGCGTCAACTCGCCGGTCCGCGCGATGCGGGCCGTCGGGCTCGACGGAGCCGCTCTTCGTGCGCCGCGGCGAGGGCGCCGACATCGAGGACGTCGAGGGCAACCGCTACGTGGACTGGGTGCAGTCGTGGGGGCCGCTGCTGTTCGGGCACGCCGACCCCGAGACGCTCGCGGCGGTCGCACGAGGCGGCCGGCCGCGGCACGACGTTCGGCGCGCCGACCGAGGCGGAGGTCGAGCTCGCGGCGGAGATCGTCGACGCCGTCCCGTCCGTCGAGATGGTGCGGCTCGTCTCGCTCCGGCACGGAGGCCTCGATGAGCGCGCTCCGGCTCGCCCGCGCGGCGACGCGCCGCGACCGGGTGATCAAGTTCGCCGGCTGCTACCACGGCCACGTAGACGCGCTGCTCGCGAGCGCCGGGTCGGGGATGATGACGCTCGGCATCCCGTCCACGCCGGGCGTCCCGGCCGGGGTCGCCGCCGACACGATCGTGTGCGAGTTCAACGACGTGGACGGCGTCGCCGCCGCCGTCGCGCGCTACGGCGAGGGGCTCGCGGCGATCCTGGTCGAGCCGGTCGCCGGCAACATGGGCGTCGTCCCGCCGGCACCCGGGTTCCTGGAGGCGCTGCGCGCGCTGTGCGACGCGACCGGCGCCCTGCTCGTCTTCGACGAGGTGATCACCGGCTTCCGGGTCGCGCGCGGCGGCGCGCAGGAGCGCTACGGCGTCACTGCCCGACCTCACGATCCTCGGGAAGATCGTCGGCGGCGGGCTTCCGCTCGCGGCGTTCGGCGGTCGCGCCGAGCTGATGGAGCGGCTCGCGCCCGTCGGCGACGTCTACCAGGCGGGCACGCTGTCGCGGCAACCCGCTCGCCACGGCCGCCGGCCTCTCGGTGCTGCGCCGGCTACGCGACGGCCGCGTCTACGAGGAGCTCGAGCGCATCGGCGCCCGGCTCGAGGAAGGCCTCGCGCCGTTCGGCACGCGTCCAGCGCGTCGGCGCGATGCTGACGCTCTTCTGCCGCCGACGGGCCCGTGCGCGAGCTACGCCGATGCGGCGGCCTGCGACACCGAGCGCTTCGGCGCGCTCTTCCGCCATCTCCTCGCATCGGGGCGTCTACCTCGCCCCCGTCGCAGTTCGAGTGCCTGTTCCCGTCCCTCGCGCACTCGGACGAGGACGTCGACCGGACGGTCGCGGCGGTCCGGGACTTCAGCTCCCATTCGTGACGGGCCGCCCGACCGAGCTCATGCGTTCCGCGCGCTCTCGCCCGCCCTCCATGACGTCTCAGCTCGTACGCTTGCCCTCCATGCGCTCCGCCGTCGCCGACGACCTGTTCCACGCGATCGCGGAGGGCGCGACCCGCGAGAGCCCGCTGTGGGCAGCCGCGCTGCTCCCACCGGCGCGGCGCGAGCGCCGAGCCCGTGTTCTCGACGCTCGTCGCAGACGCCAGGTTCGCGCTCGGGGTCGAGACGATCTACGAGGGGTACCTCCTGCACTACGGCCGCCCCCGGCTCTTCGCGCCGCCGGACGACGACGTCAGCGCTGCTGCTCGGCGACGCCCTGCTCGCGCACGGGCTCGTCCGGATCGCCGCGACCGGGTCGGTCGCAGCCGTCGGCGACCTCGCCGAGCTGCTCTCGCTCTGCGCCCAGGCCCGGGCCGACGGGCTCGACGGCGACGGCGCCGCCTGGGCCGCGACGTCGGCTCTGCTCGGCTCGGGGCGGCCTCGACGAGGCGCGCGCGAGCCTGCGCGACCGCCGCGATGCGGGCCCGCTCGAGCGGCTCGCACGCCGCGCGGCGGGGGACGGGCGGGTCGACGAGGCGCTCGCCGCGCACGTCGCGCGGCTCGTATAGCATCGCCTCGATGCTGGCCGCGCTCTGGTTCGTGGCGGACGCCGCCGAGGAGGGACGGAACGTCGTCCTCTCGATGCTCGTCGTCGGGCTCGTGTTCCTCGCGGTGATCGCGCTCGGCGAGCTGACGCACTACCTCGGCGCGAAGCGCCGGCGGGCGAAGCTCCAGCGGCCGCTCTAGGCGTGCACGTCGTCGCCGGCTCGTCGCCGGCGGGCGTCGCGGCACGGCCGCCGAGACTGACGCGCGCCGTGGCCGCTCCGGCCCGACCTGCGCGAGTGGATCGCGCTCCTCGAGCGCGAGGGCGAGCTCGTCCGCGTGGAGGCCGAGGTCGACCCCGACCTCGAGATCACCGAGATCACCGACCGCATCGTCAAGTCGGGCGGGCCGGCGCTCCTGTTCGAGAACGTCAAGGGCTCGCAGGCACCCGCTGCTGATCAACCAGTTCGGCACCGAGCGGCGCATGTGCCTCGCGTTCGGCGTCGAGCGGCTCGACGACGTCGCCGCGAAGCTCGAGGAGGTGCTCGAGCTGCAGCCGCCCGCAGGGCTGTCGACAAGGTCCGCAAGCTCGGGACGCTCAAGTCGATCGCCGACTCCGCGCCGAAGTCGGTGTCGAAGGGCGCCTGCCAGGAGATCGTCGCTCACGGCGACGACGTCGACCTCGACGCTGCTGCCGATCATGCGCTGCTGGCCGCTCGACCCCGCGCCGTTCATCACCCTGCCCGGCCGTGATCACCCAGGACCGCGAGACCGGCGTGCGCAACGTCGGCATGTACCGCATGCAGAAGGTCGACCGCGCGCTCGACCTTCATGCACTGGCAGATCCACAAGGACGGCCGGGCCGACCTGCTCGCGGCACCCGACGGCAGGATCCCGGTCGCCGTCGCGCTCGGCCTCGACCCGGTCACGGCCTACTCGGCGAGCGCGCCGCTGCCGAAGCACGTCGGCGAGCTGATGGTCGCCGGCTTCCTCAAGGGCTCCGCCGTCGCAGCTCGTCAAGTGCAAGACCGTCGACCTCGAGGTGCCGGCGAACGCCGAGATCGTCCTCGAGGGCTGGGTCGACGCGGCCGACAGCGGGCTCGAGGGCCCGTTCGGCGACCACACCGGCTTCTACACGCCGCCGGAGGAGTTCCCGCTCTTCCGGATCTCGGCGATCACGATGCGCCGCGACGCGATCTACCCGTCGATCGTCGTCGGCAAGCCGCCGGCCGAGGACGAATGGCTGGCGAAGGCGACCGAGCGGATCTTCCTGCCCGCGATCCGGATGAGCGTCCCCGAGATCGTCGACTACGACCTGCCGACCGCCGGCGCGTTCCACAACTGCGTGATCGTCTCGATCCGCAAGCGCTTCCCGGGCACGCGCGCAAGGTGATGCACGCGGTCTGGGGGCTCGGGCTGCTCTCGCTCTCGAAGGCGGTCGTGGTCGTCGACGAGCACGTCGACGTCCACGACTACGAGGAGGTCTTCTTCCGCGTCTGCGCCAACGTCGACCCGAAGCGCGACGTCGTCCTCGCCGACGGCCCGATCGACCAGCTCGACCACGCCGCGGTGCTGCCGTCCTTCGGCGGGAAGATCGGCTTCGACGCCACGGCGAAGGGCCCGGACGAGGGCGCGCGCGAGTGGCCGCCCGAGATCGAGATGAGCGGCGGAGGTCCGCGCGCGCGTCGACGCCCGCTGGGCCGAGCTCGGGTTGCCCGAGCACCCCGACCGCGGAACCGTGCAGAATGGGCGCCGGACCGGATGGGGAAGGCGCAGGTCGACGCCGTCGGTCGAGCGTTGACACGCAGCAGGGCAGGGCGGTTGAATCAGAACCGGAGCACGGGACGCACGGAGCCACCGAGTGAGCGAAGAAGAGCGCGACACACAGCACCTCCCGGCCCCCAGCCTCTGGCCGATCGGTTTCGCGATCGGCGTCGCGTGCATCCTCGTCGGTCTCGTCGTCAGCGTGCCCGCGCTGATCGTCGGTGCCGTGATCGCGCTCGTCTTCGGCTTCCTCTGGGTGCGCGACCTGTTCACCGAGCACCCGGTGACGTCCGCGGCCGCCGGCATCGCCCGACGTGGCGCCGGCAGCGACCGAGGCGGACCTCGGGACGAACGTCGACCGCGCGACCTTCCTCTCCCTCTCGACCATCGGCATCGGCGCGCTGATCGGCGCCGGCGTGACGCTGCCGGTGCTCGGCTTCGCCGTGCTGCCGTCCTTCATGGGCGAGGGGGTCGAGACGAACGACGTCGACCTGGGGCCGATCTCGAACTTCCCGGAGGGCGACTTCGTGATCGCGACGTACCTCGAGAACCCCGACCAGGGAGAGGTCTCGCGCCGGACCGCGTTCATCCGGAACAACGGGCGCACCGAGGACGGGACGCCGAGCTTCACGGCGATCTTCAGCCGCTGCGTCCACCTCGGCTGCCCGGTGCAGCCGAACGGCCCGATCGACGAGGAGGCGACGAAGGAGGTGAACGGGGTCGAGCTGCGCCCCGTTCTCGCCGCGAGCTTCGGCTGCCCGTGCCACGGCGGGCTGTACGACTCCGAAGGAAATCGCAGCGCCGGCCCACCGGTCCGCTCGCTCGACCGGTTCGAGTTCTCGATCAGGAACGGCAATCTGATCCTCGGACGCGTCTTCAGCGTCGGCAACGTCGAGGGCACCGGCGCGAACGCGCGGATCACGAAGTACTACCGGGCCTACCCGGGCGTCCACGTCGACGGGATCGAGAAGTGGCTCTACCCGATCCCGACCCCGGGATCGACGGGGTGATGGGGTAGTGGCCAAGACCGAGCGCCGCCGCCAGCTCGAGGCCGTCGCCCTCTACCCGCTCGACTGGGTCGAGGAGCGCTCGGGCCTCGTCGGGTACACGAAGTGGTTCCTGTTCCGGAAGGTGCCGCACGACATCAGCTGGGCGCAGACGCTCGGCGCCGCCTCGCTGACGGCGTTCATCGTCCAGTTGCTGACGGGCGTGTTCCTGGCGATGTACTACAAGCCCGATCCGAACTCGCGCCTACGCCTCGGTGCAGAACATCACCGAGGAGGTCACGCTCGGCTGGCTCGTGCGCGGGATGCACAAGTGGGGCGCGAGCGTCTTCATCATCCTGCTGTTCTTCCACATGGCCCGCACCTTCCTGTTCGGCGCCTACAAGTACCCGCGCGAGCTGAACTGGGTGATCGGCGTGCTGATCCTCGTGCTCGGGCATGCTCGAGGGCTTCACCGGCTACCTCCTCCCGTGGGACAACACGGCGTACTGGGCGACGGTCGTCGGGATCAACCTGAACGCGACGGCCCCGTTCGCCGGGCCGTTCCTGGCGCAGTTCCTCCAGGGCGGCCTCAGCATCGGGCCGGACACGCTCGCGAAGTTCTACGCGCTCCACATGCTGCTCGTCCCCGGCGCGCTCCTGGCGCTGATCGGTCTCCACCTGTACCTCGTCGTGCGGCTGGGCGTGACCTCGCCGCCGTGGTCCGAGACGGCCGCCGGTCGGGAGCGGCCCGAGGCGACGGGCCCGCGCTCGGGGCTCATCCGTGACCCGGAGCCTGCTTCGGAGGGGGGTGAGTCGTAGCGATGGGAACCCCGCTCAAGGACCGCAACCGCGCCGAGCACAAGCGCTACAAGGAGGACGTCGAGCGCGAGGGGAAGAGCTTCTTCCCGTACGCGGTCCTCCACGACTCGGTCATCTCGCTCCTCGTCGTGGCCGTGATCATCGCGCTGGCCTGCGTCTGGTACTACACGGCGGACGGCACGGACGCCGGGATCCTCGGGCCGTGGTACACGGACGAGGCGGACCCGGGCACGATCCAGTTCGTCCCGCGCCCGGACTGGTTCTTCTACTTCCTCTTCTATCTCCTGCGGATCTTCAAGTGGCCGGAGTCGGTGGTGCTCGGCACCGTGGGCATCCCGACGATCCTGCTGATCCTGCTGATCGCGCTGCCGTTCTACGACCGCCGCCCCGAGCGGCGTCTCAGCCGCCGCCCCGTGGCGCTCGTCGCCGCGATCCTCGTCGTGATCTCGATGGGCGTGCTGACCTGGAAGGGCGCGACCGCGAAGGAGGCGCTCGGCTCGGAGCTCATCGCGTCCGGCACGATCGACGAGTGGGCCGAGAGGCAGGGCTTCACGGGCAACGAGGCCGCGATGGCGGGAGCCACGCTGTTCGCCCAGTCCGGCTGCCTCAACTGCCACACCTACCTGGGAGAGGGCAACGGGAACCTCGGTGCGCCGGACCTGAGCGAGACGGGAGCCTCCGACCGCGGGATCGAGTTCTTCAAGTCGTACGTCTCGAACCCTGCGCAGTACGGGAACAACGTGATGATCTCGTACGCCTACCTCGGCGACGAGAACCTGACGAACCTCGCGACGTTCCTCGACGCGTCCAGGGGCGGCGAGTAGCCGCCAGCTCGTGCTTTCCGCGCGGCGGAAAGCACGTACGCTCACCGCGTGAGGGTCTTCCTCGGGATCACCGGTGCGTCCGGGGCGCCCTACGCGAAGGGCATCCTCGACGGGCTCGTCGGCTCCGGCGCCGAGGTGGGGATCTGCGCGTCCTCCGCGGGGATCGAGGTGGTGGCGACCGAGCTCTACGGAGACGCCTCGCTGGCGCGCGAGGAGGTGCTCTCCCGGTTCGTCGGCTCCGCGGGCGAGGCCGTGACGGTGTACGACGCGCAGGACTGGAAGAGCCCCTACGCGAGCGGCTCGGCGAGGGTCGACGCGTACGTCGTCTGCCCTTGCTCGATGTCGACGGTCGGAACGCTTGCCTCGGGCGCCATGACGAACCTGATCCACCGGGCAGCCTCGGTGGCGCTGAAGGAGCGCCGCAAGCTCGTCCTCGTCCCCCGCGAGACACCGCTCTCCTCGATCCACCTCCGCGGCCTCGCGACGCTGAACGAGGCCGGTGCCGTGATCCTCTTCGCCGCCCCCGGCTTCTACCACGGCGCGACGTCCCTCCAGGACCTCGTCGACTTCGTGGTCGCGCGCTGCCTCGACCAGCTCGGGATCGACACGTCGCTCGTCCGCCGGTGGGGCGAATGAAGGTTTGTGACAGAGTGTCACAAGGACCGGTCCACGGGTTGGGAGGCGCGGAGTGACGCACGAGTCGGGGACGCTGCAGCCGGACGCCGTTCGCGGCATGTTCGACCGGATCGCGCCCGTCTACGACCTGATGAACCGGGTCATGACCGCGGGGCTCGACCGTTCCTGGCGGCGACTGACGGTCGAGGCGGTCGGTCCAGCCCGGAGACCGCGTGCTCGACGCATGCTGCGGCACCGGCGACCTCGCGCTGGCCGCCGAGCGCGAGGGCGGCATCGTCACGGGGCTCGACTTCTCTACGGCCATGCTCGAGCGGGCGCGGCGGAAGTCGGACACCGTCGACTGGGTCGAGGGCGACCTGCTCGCGCTCCCGTTCGAGGACGGCTCGTTCGACGCAGCCACCGTCGGCTTCGGCGTTCGCAACGTCGCGAGCCTCGAGGCCGGGCTGCGCGAGCTCCGGCGCGTGCTCCGTCCGGGCGGCCGGCTCGCGATCCTCGAGATCACGCGTCCGCGAGGGTTCCTCCGGCCCTTCTTCTCCCTCTGGTTCGATCGCGTCGTCCCGCTGCTCGGCAAGGTGCTCCCCGGGGGGAAGGCTTACACGTACCTGCCCGCGAGCGTGCGGCGATTCCCCGGTGCGGAGGATCTCGTGACGCTCCTCCGAGAGGAGGGCTTCGAGCAGGTGCGGTTCCGCCTGCTCGGTGGGTCGATCGTCGCGCTGCACGTCGGGACGCGCACGTGAGCGCGCTCGCCACGGTGCGGGCCGCCGAGGGCCTCTCCGACTACCTGGAGGCGGTCGAGGAGCGGCTCGGGGCGGTCGTTCGCGCCCACCCGGGCATCGTGGCCTCGGTGAGCTCGGACGCGCTCGCAGCCGGCGGCAAGCGGCTCCGGCCCACCCTGACCTTCCTCTCGTCGGCGGGAGGAGAGCCTCCCGTCGTCGAGGGAGCGGCGGTCGAGCTCGTGCACATGGCGACGCTCGTCCACGACGACATCGTCGACGGCGCCGCATCTGCGACGTGGCCGCGCAGCCGCGTGGACTGCGCACGGCGCAGAGGCGGCCAAGGCGGCGGGGGACCACCTCTTCGCCGCGGCGTTCGCGACGCTCGCCGCGGCGGGGTCGCACGAGCGTGTCTCGGTCCTGGCCGACGCCTCGCTCGAGCTCGCGCGCGGCGAGGCGCTCCAGCGTCTCCAGCGACACGACCCCGACACCAGCGTCGAGGCCTACCTCGAGCGGTGCACGCTCAAGACGGGCTCGCTCTTCGCGGCCGCATGCGTCCTCGGCGGCGGCAGCGCGGAGTTCGGCCGTCTTCTCGGGGTCGCCTTCCAGATCGTCGACGACGTCCTCGACTGCTCGGGCGAGACGGTCGAGACGGGGAAGATCCCGGGCACGGACCTGCGCGACGGGACGCCGACGCTCCCGCTCCTCCTCGCGGCGCGCGAGGACGACACGGTGCGGCGCGCTCTCGCGGGAGGGTCGCTCGAGGGCGCGCTCGTCAGGGTGGCCGCCACGGGCGCTCTCGAGCGCTCCCGCCAGATGGCCCTCGACTACGCTAGGCGGGCGCGGGAGAGCCTGAACGGGACCGTTCGCCGGGAGGAGCTCGAAGCGCTCGCCGACGCAGTCGTCGACCGTAATCGCTGACCATGGCACTTCTCGAACAGGCATCCACGCTCGGCCCGCTGCGGGAGAAGATCGAGGCGGGGGAGCGCCTCGACCTCGAGGACGGGCTCGCGATCCTCGAGTCCGACGACCTGCTCTCGCTGGGCGAGCTCGCCGACCTCGCGCGCCGCGTGCGCGGCGGGAACGACGAGGTCTACTTCGTCCAGAACCTCTACTTGAACCAGACGAACGTCTGCCGGGTGAAGTGCAAGTTCTGCGCGTTCGCGGCGACGCGCAAGCAGGAGCACGCCTACACGATCACGCCGGAGGAGCTCGTCCGCGACGCGGTCGAGCAGTGCGCCGCAACCGGCTTCACCGAGATCCACATGGTCAACGGCGAGAACCCGCACATCGGGTTCGACTTCTACGTCGACACGATCCGCTCGCTCGCGCAGGCGCTCCCCGACGTGCACCTCAAGTGCTACACGGCCTCCGAGATCCACCACATGACGACGCTGTCCGGCCTCACGCACGAAGAGGTGCTGCGCGAGCTCAAGGACGCCGGGCTCGGCTCCCTCCCGGGTGGCGGCGCGGAGATCTTCGCCGACCGCGTCAGGGCGCTGATCGCGCCGGGCAAGGAACATCCGGACATCTGGTTCCACGTCCACGACACGGCCCACCGCATGGGGATCCCGACGCACTGCACGATGCTCTACGGGCACGTCGAGACGTACGAGGAGCGGGTCGACCACATCCTCCGGCTCCGCGAGCAGCAGGACCGGACGGGGGGCTTCCTCGCCTTCATCCCGCTGGCCTTCCATCCCGGAGAACACCGTGTTCGAGCGGCGCGGCTGGCGTCACACGACCGGCGCCGACGACCTGAAGATGCTCGCGTTCTCGCGCCTGATGCTCGACAACGTGCCGAACATCAAGGCGTACTGGATCATGATGGGGATGCCGATGGCGCAGGTCGCGCTGCACTTCGGCGCGAACGACGTGCAGGGCACGGTCATGCGGGAGACGATCTTCCACGCCGCCGGTGCGCGCACGGGCACCGAGCAGCAGATCGGCGAGCTCGTCCGCTTCGTCCGCGAGGCGGGCCGGATCCCGGTCCAGCGGGACACGCTCTACAACGAGCTCCGCCGATGGTGAGCCTCACGCAGGCCATCCCGGCGCTTCCCGTCCGGGATGCCGCCGCCGGCCGTCGCCTTCTACCGCGACAGGCTCGGCTTCGAGGTGCTCCACCACGACGGCGGCTTCGCGGTGCTGTGCCGCGACGAGGCCGTGCTGCATCTCTGGGAGTCGGGCGACGAGACCTGGCGCGACGCGAGGATTTCCGCGAGCAGCCCGTCGACACCGGCGCCGAGTCGTTCATCGCCGGGACCGCAAGCTGCCGGATCATGGCCGCGGGCGTCGACGAGCTCTACGACGAGCTTCGCGCCCAGGACGTGCTCCACCCGGTGTCGCGCGACGGGGTCGAGGACACGGACTTCGGGACGCGCGAGTTCGCGACCCTCGACCTCGACGGCAACCTCGTGACGTTCTTCCGGTGGGTCACGTGATCAGGCTCGGGCGGATCTCGTACGTCAACATGGCGCCGGTCTTCCACCGGCTCATGCACGAGGTGGAGGAGATCACCGGTGTCCCGACGGAGCTGAACAGGATGCTCCTGGCCGGGGAGATCGACATCGCGCCGATCTCGTCGATCGAGTACGCGCGGAACGCGACCCGGCTGCGGCTCCTCCCCAGGCTCTGCGTCTCGTCGGAGGGCGCGGTCGACTCGATCCAGCTCGTGACGCGGATGCCGCTCGGGCGGGTGCGCTCGGTCGCGGTGACGCCCGAGAGCGCCACCTCGGTCGTCCTCACGAGAGTGCTGATCCCCCGGGCCGAGCTCCTTCCGCTCGAGGCCGCGGCGGACGCCGACGCCAAGCTGCTGATCGGCGACGCGGCGCTGAAGAGCGCGTTCGAGGACCCGACTCCTCACTACGACCTCGGCCGGCTCTGGCTCGAGCGGACCGGGCTGCCGATGGTGTTCGCGGTGTGGGCCGCCCCCGAGCCGGTCGTCGACGGCCTGCTCCAGCTCCAGGAGGCCCTCGTCGCATCCGTGCGCCTCGCGCGCTCCGAGCCCGAGCGCCTCGCATACGAGGCGAGCGACCGCTACGGCTATCCCCCCGGCTTCCTCGCCCGCTACTTCGAGAAGCTGCGCTACAGCTTCGGCCCACGGGAGCGCGCGGGCTTCTACACCTTCCTCGAGATGGCCCGCGACGTCGGCGAGCTCGCCCAGGTCCCGAGCTGCGATTCCTCCAGGACGAGGAAGTGTCCCGGTCCCACCGGCGTCGGCTTCCGCCGGGCGGAGCCCGGCTCGCCGCCGCCCGACGCCGCTGACGAGCCGATGGCTTCCGGGGCCGTGCGAAGCACTGTCCCCTCCACCCTCGACCCGTCAGCCGCGCCCCGGGAGCGCGAGACAACTGACCACGGTCGCCGGCCCACCGACCGTCGCGGAGGCGCTCGCGAGGGCGCTCGACGGCGAGCGCATCTCGGACGACGACGCGATCGCGCTCCTCCGCTCGCGCGACCTCGTCTCGGTCGGACGTGTCGCGAACGAGGTCCGGAATCGCAAGAACGACCCGTCGCGGATCACGTTCATCGTCGACCGGAACCTGAACTACACGAACGTCTGCGTGACCGACTGCGACTTCTGCGCGTTCTACCGGTCTCCGGGCGACACGCGCGAGGCCTACGTCCTGCCGAAGCCCGTCATCTTCAGGAAGATCGAGGAGACGCTCGCGATCGGCGGGACCGGGCTCCTCATGCAGGGAGGCCACCACCCGGATCTCGCGATCGACTACTACGAGGATCTGTTCCGCTCGATCAAGGCGCGCTACCCGATCCACCTGCACGCCCTCTCGCCGCCGGAGGTGCAGCACATCGCGCGTCGCTCGAAGCTGACGATCCCGGAGACGCTCTCGCGGCTGCGGGATGCGGGGCTGGACTCGCTGCCGGGCGGCGGGGGCGAGATCCTCGTCGACCGGGTGCGGACCATCATCGCGCCCAAGAAGACGACCTCGGACGAGTGGCTGGGCGTGATGCGCGACGCGCACCGGCTCGGGATGTCGACGACCGCGACGATGATGTACGGCCACGTCGAGACGCTCGAGGAGCGCGTCGAGCACATGCGACGGGTCCGCGAGCTGCAGGACGAGACCGGCGGCTTCCGCGCGTTCATCTCGTGGACGTTCCAGGACGACGGCAACCGCCTCGGCCCCCTCGTCCCGCGCGAGACGATGCCGACGAGCTTCGACTACCTGCTCACCCAGGCCGTCTCGCGGATCTACCTCGACAACATGCCGCACATCCAGTCGTCCTGGGTGACCCAGGGAATGAAGATCGGCCAGGTCGCCCTCGGGTTCGGCGCCGACGACATGGGCTCCGTGATGATGGAGGAGAACGTGGTCTCCGCCGCGGGCACGACGCACCGCACGTCGATCGACGAGCTCGTCCACCTCATCCGGGCGCTCGGGAAGACCCCGGTGCAGCGCGACACCCTGTACCGCGAGGTCAGGGTCTTCTAGCCGGGCGCAGCAGCGCTGCGTGGGTCGCTCGAGACGCGCAGCAGGTGGAAGGCGACGAGGGCGAGCCAGAGGAACCAGACGACGCTCGCGGCCCGGGCAGACGCGCCGTTCCCGATGGTGCTGAACACGGCGCTCGCGGCGATCACGGCCGGCATCGTGAGGAGCGTCGGAAGCCAGATCCGCCGCCACTCGGGAAGCCGTCGAAACGCAAACGCGAGCACCGCGGGCGTGAGGAAGATCGCCGTGGAGGTGAACCCGCCCTCGATCTTGTGCGCCGTGGAGTGCCACGACGTGTTGTCGCACGCGATGTCGATGCCCTGGCAGTCGAGTCGGAAGAGCCCGTCGAGGAAGAGCCCCACGCCGACCACGAGGAGCCCGAGGACGCCCAGCCGGGACAGGAGCCCGTTCCCGAGAGCGCTCCAGAGCCCCAGGGCGAGGACGACGACGAGCAGGCCGGTGAGGTTCGCCGCGACCTGGTTGTAGAGCCAGGGGCTCGAGGCGGTCAACGCACCGAGGTCGCTGATGTCGTCGTCCGCCGGGCTGAATGCGTCGGGTTGGGCAAGGTCGCCGAGGACGACGCCGCCCACGAACGTCACCGACGCGGCGAGGCCACAGATCGCGGAGACGCGCCACGGCACCGCGCGAGTGTGTCAGAGCGGTGGTCGACGAGCCCCGGCCGGCCGTTCGTACGGAATCCGTGAGGATCTCGCGGGGCGGCTGGGGGCTGCACTACCCTCGGCCCGGGTCGATGCGCCGCCTGCTCGCCACCGCCGCCGTGCTCTCGCTCGCCGTCGTCCTCGGCGCGCCCGCCGAGGCGGCTCCCCGCGTCTTGTGGCCCGGCGTCACGTACGAGCTCGGGGTGCAGTTCACTCCACGCGGGCCCGTTGCGATCCACGTTCTCCGTGGCCCGCGCCCGGGCGGCCTCACCACGCTCGAGCCCGTGCTGTCGAACGAGACGGTCGTCGACCGCGAGACGCTGACGTCGATGCAACGCCGCCTCGCGAGCCAGGCGACCGCGGCGGGGGTCAACGGCGACTACTTCACGTTCGCGACCGGCCGTCCCTCGGGCGTCCTGATGCGCGAGGGCGGGCTCGTCACGCCGCCGAACGCGGCACGAGCGAGTGCCGGGATCACGACCGACGGCCGACTGGAAGTCCGGCGCGCGTCGTTCGTGGGCAGCTGGCGCGGCCTCGGCGGGAACCGCGTCGTGAGGAGCCTGAACGCGCCGCCGACAGCTGACGGCTCGGCCCTCTACACCGATCGGTACGGGCCTGCCACACCGCCGCTTCCCGGGAGCGTCGCCCTCGTGCTCTTCCCGTTCCCGGCCCCGACCCCGGAGGTCGACCTCGTCGCCCCCGTCGTCGAGCTGCGCGCCGGCGGCGGCGCCGTGCCGATACCCGCGGGCGGGGCCGTTCTGCTCGCGCGCGGCCAGTCGGCGGCTGCCCTGACGGCGGAGACCGCGGTCGGGGCGACGATGACCGTGCGGCTCTCGCTGCGTCCGACCTGGCCCGGGGTGCTGTCCGCGTTCGGCGGTGGCCCCCAGCTCGTGCGGGACGGCGTCCCCCTCTACCGCTCGGGAGAGAAGTTCACGACTCGCCAGCTCGGGCCGCGCGCGCCCCGCAGCGCCGTCGGGCAGCTCGCCGACGGTCGGATCGTGCTCGTCGCCGTCGACGGCCGCCAGCCCGGCTACAGCGTCGGGCTGACGAGCTTCGAGCTGGCGCAGGCGCTCGTGCGCCTCGGCGCCGTCACGGGCATCGGGCTCGACAGCGGCGGTTCGACGACGATGGCCTTCGACGGGACGCTTCTGAACCGTCCTTCCGACGGTCGCGAGCGGTCGATCTCGACCGGTGTGATGCTCCTGTACCGCGGTGTGTTCGCGCCAGAGCCACCGCCGCTCGTCTCACCGAACGGCGACGGCGTCGCGGAGTCGCCGGAGCTCGGCTACCGGATCGTGCGCCCCTCCTCGGTCACGGTCACGGTGCGCGCACCGGGCGGCGCTGCGCCGCTGACGTCGACGGCATCGCAGCTGCCGGGGACCTATCCGGTGCCCTTCCCTCCCACGGGAGGCGCCCCGGCGCCCGGGAAGTGGAGCCTCGAGGTGAGCGCAGTCGACGACGTCGGCCAGGCGTCTGCGATCACGAGGACGTTCGTCGTCGACGACACGCTGGGCTTCCTCCGCGTGCCGCGCCTCCGTGCGGTGCCGCCGCAAGGACGCGAGATCCCGCTCACGTGGCGTCTGTCCCGCCCTGCGCGCAGCTCCGTGACCGTGCTCGACGAGACCGGCAAGCTGGCGCGTCGCCTGCTCGGCGGTGCGCGGCTCCTCGCCGGCGAGCAGCGAGTCGTCTGGGACGGGCTCGGCGCGAACCGCCGCCGTCTCGCGGGCCGGTACACGGTCCGGGTCGTCGTGGCGAGCGAGGTCGGTCGCTCGGAGCTGACCGCACCGATCGTGCTGCGCGAGGCCGCTGCGCGCTAGCGCAGTGTCGATCTTGAGTCCGGCACCGGCTCCCCCGGTGTCCGACTTCAGGCGGACACTGCCCCTCGGCGCTGTGGGCGTCCGGCGAGACCCGCTCATGGCGCGGCTAGCCTTCCGCGATGCTCGTCGCCAACGTCCTCAGCGACTTCCTCCACGAGATCACCGATGTCGTCACCGACGCGATCGGGAACTACGGCCTCTATGCGGTGTTCGGGCTGATGCTGATCGATGCCGTGTTCCCCGCCGCCAGCGAGGTCGTGATGGTCTATGCCGGGGCAGTCGCCGCAGGCGCTTTCGCCGACCAGTCGGTCACGCTCTTCGGCTACGAGTTCGAGAGCGGTTTCCCGGCCTACGTCGCGATGGCCACCGCCGGCACGATCGGGTACCTCGTCGGCTCGATCGGAGGCTGGGCGCTGGGCGACTACCTCGGCCGCCCGTGGCTCGAACGTCACGGCCGCTGGCTGCACCTGAGCACGGAGAAGCTCGATCGTGCCGAGCGCTGGTTCGACCGCTGGGAGGAGTGGGCCGTGTTCATCGGACGGATCACCCCCGTCGCGAGGTCGTTCATCTCCATCCCGGCCGGTGTCTTCCGGGCCCGTCTCGGTCCCTACGTGTGGCTGACGTTGCTCGGGTCGGCGATCTGGTGCTTCGCCTTCGCGGGGGCGGGGTGGGCGGCCGGGGCGAACTGGGAGCACTTCCACGACGCCTTCCGTTACGTGGACTACCTGATCGTCGCCGCCGTGGTCGCAGCCGCCGGCTGGCTCGCCTGGCGCTACGTGAAGCGTCGCAGGCAGCCGGCCGACGAGCCCGCGTAGGACACTGCGGCCCGGCCTCGAATTCCCTGCTCAGGAGCCGCTCCGACCGGGGATGGCCCGGGACGGACGCGGGTACACTCGTGCGGTCGTGATCCCCCTCGTCGACGTCAAGGCCCAGTACGAGCCGTTCATCCCTGAGCTCAAGGAGCGGTTCGCGGAGGTGCTCGAGTCCGGTCGCTTCATCTTCGGGCCGGAGGTAGAGGCGTTCGAGCGCGAGGCCGCCGCCTATCTCGGCGTGCCGCACGCGATCGGCGTGGCGAACGGGACCGACGCGCTCGTGCTCGCCCTCGAGGCAATGGGAGTGAGGCGCGGGCGACGAGGTGATCTGCCCCGCGTTCACGTTCTACGCGACCGCCGAGGCGATCGCACGGGTGGGTGCGACTCCGGTCTTCGCCGACATCGATCCCGTCACGCTCAACCTCGACCCGGCGGCCGTCGCGGCGTCGATCACCGAGCGCACGAAGGCGGTCGTCCCCGTCCACCTCTTCGGCCGGCCGGCGCCGCTAGCGGAGCTCGCCGCGCTCGGAGTGCCGCTGCTCGAGGACGCTGCCCAGGCGTTCGGCGCTCGCGGGATCGCGACCACGGGCGCCTGCTCGACGTTCAGCTTCTTCCCGACGAAGAACCTCTTCGCGCTCGGCGACGGCGGGCTCGTCGCGTGCACCGACGACGGGGTCGCCGACATCGTCCGCAAGCTCCGCTTCCACGGCTCCCGGGACAAGCAGACGTTCGAGCTCATCGGGACGAACTCGCGGCTCGACGCGATCCAGGCCGCTGCGCTGCGCGTCCTGCTGCCGCACCTCGCGGGCTGGAACCGGTCGCGGCGGGAGGCGGCCGGGCGCTATGCGGAGCTCGGGCTGGGCGAAGCCGTCGAGCTGCCCACGGACGACGGCGCGCACGTCTACCACATGTACGTCGTCCGGACCCCGGAGCGGGAGCGGATCGCCGAGGCTCTGGACGAGGTCGGAATCGCATCCGCCTCGTACTACGTGACGCCTCTCCATCTCCAGCCGGCCATGGCCTACCTCGGCTACCGCCCGGGCTCGCTGCCCGAGACGGAGCGGGCCGCGGCGGAGAACCTCGCGCTGCCGATGTGGGGCGGGATCGGCGCCGACCAGCAGGAGCGGGTGGTCGCCACGGTCAGGTCGGCCGTCGGCGTCGCCGTCTAGGGGGCGAGGGTCCTGCGCAGCCCCGTCAGCCGTCATTCCGTCTGGCAGGTCGGCGTCGACGCGCTGCTCGTCGCGGGTGCCTGGTGGCTCGCCTGGAACCTGCGCTTCGACCAGATCCGTCCCGTCTACTACGACCGCTACCTCGAGTGGCCGATCGTCCTGCTCGTCGTCGGCATCAAGCTGCCGGTGTTCGCGCTCTGCGGCTTCTACAACCGCTGGTGGCGCTACGTGTCGACGCGGGACATGTGGGGCGCCTTCCGCGGTGTCGTGCTCGCGTCCATCGCCCTGTTCCTCGTCTTCACGCTCTTCGACGTCCATCGGGCAGCCGTGCCGCGCGGTGTCTGGTTCATCGACCTCCTTCTCTGCCTGGCGTTCGTCGCCGGTGCCCGCTTGCTGGCGCGGACGATCATCGAGCGCCCGATGCCGGGCCGGATCGTGGCGCGCGGCAAGGAGGCGGTCATCGTCGGCGCCGGAGACGCGGGTCAGCTCGTGGTCAAGGAGATGCAGCGGACGCCGGGGCTCGGCTACACGCCGATCGGCCTGCTGGACGACGATCCCCGGAAGCGCAACCTGCGTCTCCACGGGGTTCGCGTGCTCGGCACGACGAACGACCTCGCGCACGTCATCCGCGACCGGCGTCCGGACGAGGTGCTGATCGCGATCCCGTCCGCCTCCGGAGAGCTTCGGGCGCGCATCGTCGACACCGCTCGCGCGCTCGAGGTGCCCGTCAAGACGCTGCCGAGCCTCTCCGACCTCGTCTCGGGCGACGCCGACCTCGCCCGGCAGCTGCGGCCCGTCGAGGTCGAGGACGTCCTCGGCCGGGAGCCGGTCGAGGTCGACTTCGGCTCGATCTCGGACTACCTCACGGGCGAGGTCGTGCTCGTCACGGGGGCGGGCGGCTCGATCGGCTCCGAGCTCTGCCGCCAGATCTCGCGCGTCGGCCCCGCGAAGCTCGTGCTGCTCGACAACGCCGAGCCGGCGCTGTTCGAGATCGAGCGGGAGCTCGTCCGCGAGCGCGGCTTCCTCGCCGCCGCGGCGGTCGTGGGCGACGTCCGCGACCAGGTCAAGCTGCGGCAGGTGTTCGACAAGTACCGGCCGGGCGTCGTGTTCCACGCCGCCGCGTACAAGCACGTGGCGATGATGGAGGCGAACCCCCTCGAGGCGGTGCGCAACAACACGCTCGGGCACGCGCGTCGTCGCGGACGTCGCGGTCGAGTACGGGACGAAGCGGTTCGTGCTCGTCTCCACCGACAAGGCCGCGAACCCGAAGACGGTGATGGGGCAGTCGAAGGCGCTCGCAGAGTGGATCGTCGAGACCTGGGGCCACCGTGCCAACGTCACGACGCGCTTCGTGGCGGTCCGTTTCGGGAACGTGCTCGGCTCCTCGGGCTCGGTGGTGCCGATCTTCCGGCGCCAGATCGCCCGCGGCGGGCCGGTCACGGTCACGCACCCGGAGATGACCCGGTTCTTCATGACGATCCCCGAGGCGGTGCAGCTCGTCGTCCAGGCCGGCGCGATCGGCGGCCGCGGGCAGGTCTACGTCCTCGACATGGGCGAGCCCGTCCGGATCGTCGACCTCGCCGACAAGATGATCCGGCTCTCGGGCAAGGAGCCCGGACGCGAGATCGCGATCGAGTTCATCGGCCCCGCGCCGGGCGAGAAGCTCCACGAGGAGCTCGTCGGCGACGGCGAGACGGTGTCGCCGAGCCCGCACCCGAAGATCGACCTGATCACCCGTCCGCCCGTCGACTCCGAGTGGCTCGAGGCCGAGCTCGCGCCTGCTCGAGCGTCTCGTCGAGGAAGGGGAGACGCTCGAGCTCGTCGGCGCGCTCCGCCGGCTCGTGAACGAGCCGAGGCGCGAGGGCGCCGTCACGGTCGAGACGAGGCCGGTCCCGTAGAGCCCACCACGCCCGTGTTCGTCGTGGGCGACGTCCACGGCCATCGCGACGTGCTCGTGGAGCTGCTCCGGTCGGCGGGCCTCGTCGACGGCGGCGAGCGCTGGAGCGGCGCCGACGCGCAGTTCTGGCTCGTCGGCGACCTCGTCGACCGGGGCCCGGACGGGATCGGCGCGATCGACCTCGTCCGGCGGCCTCGAGGCCGAGAGCGGCGGCGCGGTCCGCTGCCTGCTCGGTAACCACGAGGCGCTCCTGCTCGCCGCGCACCGCTTCGGCGGCCGAGAGCACGAGCGTCCCCGGCGAGTCGTTCCACGACCTCTGGAAGCTCAACGGCGGCGTCGACTCCGACCTCGGCGCGCTGACGCCCGACCACGTGGAGTGGATCGCGGCGCTGCCGCCGCTCGCGCGCGACGGAGACTGGCTCCTCGTGCACGCGGACACGCCCTGCCTACCTCGCGCTGGGTGAGACTCGCCGGACGCGGTGCGCCGGCGCCGCGGGGTCGATCCTGTCCGAGGGCGGTGTCGACGCGGTGGACGACCTGCTGGCCATCGTCTCGGATCGGATGCGACTCACCGACCCTGCGGCCGTCGACGCCCTGCTCGAGGCGTTCGGCGGGACGAGGCTCGTCCACGGGCACACGCCGATCGCCTCGGTCGCAGGGCGTCGACCCACGCACGGTCACCGCCCCGCTCGTCTACGGCGAGGGCGGGTCATGAACGTCGACCACTGCCTGTTCGCCGGCGGCCCGGGCTTCGTCACGCGCCTGGAGAGCGGGTCAGGCCCGGAGGCCTGACCCGCTCTGCGTCATCGATCAGGCGCCCGGGATGCGGAGCAGCACGAGCTGCCCGCCCGAGCGCTTGTACGTGAAGTCGGGGCTGGCCGGCGCGCGGCGTTGTCGTCGCCCGGCGCCTTCTCGACCCACAGCGTGTGCGCCTGGATCGTTGACGAGGAACGCGCCCGGCGCCGAAACGCGTCGGACGCGTCGACGATCCCGCTCGACTCCCAGGCGCCGAGGCCCCGCACGTTCGCCGGCGGAGCGTTCGCCGCGCGCCGTCGACGTCGGTCGGCCCCTCGTCGGCGGACTGGTCGACGACTGCGACGACGGACTTCGGCCGTGTCCGGCTGCCCGTCGAGGGTGACACGCCAGATGCCGGGCCGTCGTGCGGTTCGGGCCGGCGTCGTGGCTGCGAGAACTGCTGGCTCGAGCCCGGGTCCTCCTGACGAGCAGGCTGCCGTTCGCTGTCGTCTCGACGTTGTCCGGCTGGCGGATCTCGCCGTAGGCGAGCTCCGCGGCGTTCGCCGGCGTCGTGCTCGTCGAGACCGGGTTGTCGTCACCCTCGACGAGGATCTCGAGCGAGTCGACGATCGTCGGGTCGTTCTGGATCGAGCACCATCTTCCAGATGCGGCCGTTGGTCGACCGGAACGGCGTGTCGAGGGACTGCTGCGACTGCGGCCGCGCCCGGAGTCGGCGATGTAGACGACGTTCCCCATGTCCGGGCGCTTGTCGTACGCGATGTCCTCGAGCGCGCACGAAGCGGAAGACGTTCTTGCCGTGGCTCGTTGTTGAACGACCCACTGCCCACTGGTCGAGCGACCCACTGCGGGTCGCGTGCCAGGTGCCGTCGTCGGCGGGGCGTCCATGCCGAAGTCGGCCGCCAGCAGCTCGCGGCCCGGACGCGTTGCTTGCCGGTGGCGATCATCCTCGGCACCTTGACGAAGCGGCCCGAGACCGGGTCGCCTGCCGGGGGCGAGGTCGTAGTAGCTGGTCCGCGGTTCGTCGAGACGGAAGGCGTACAGGTCGCCCTCGTCGTTCCACACGGCGTCCGAGTCGTCGGCGATGTACATGTAGAGCTGCGACCAGGAGTCGGTCTTCCGCGGGGTGCGCCCCGGTGAACGTGAACGGCGTCGTGTTGAACGTGTCGTCGCCCGAGAGCATCACGATCTTGTCGAAGCCCGGGATCGCGACGCTGTTCTCGTGGTTGTGGCGCCCCATGCCGTAGATCGGCCTGCGTCTTGCCGTTCTTGACGTCGTGCGCGACGACCACGCCCGCCTGCTCGGTCCCGGCGGCGCCGGTGCGAAGAACCCGCCGGGCAACGAGCCCGGCCGTCCCACGCGACGCCGGAGCGACGCACCCAGTCCTGCGCCTCCTCGTTCGTGAACAGGATCGCCCGGTCGAAGCCCTCCTTCTCGGTCGGCGAGGTAGTTCGAGCAGAACCGCTGGAAGTTCTCGCTCGCTCGTGATCACGAACTTCCCGCTCAGCACGCCCGCGGAGTGCTGGTTGAGCGCGAGCAGGCTGACCTGCGAGTTGTCGAAGTCGTTCTGGTTGTTCTCCGCGCTCCGGGGTCGTGGCGGCGCCGTGAAGTTGTACGGGAACGGGACGAGCGACGTCTCGTGGTTGACGAAGAGGTCGACGCGGCCCTGGCCGCGCGTCCGGAGCGCGATCCCGTCGGGGATCGCCTCGAACCGATAGCCGCCGGGCAGCGTGTCCCCGACGGTGATGATCGGCTGCACGGTCACGCCGGTCGGGCGTTCGGCTGGGGCGCCTGCCCTCGAGCAGTGTCGTCGGTGGTGCGAGCATCGACGGCTGCGACGTCTCGAAACCGCTCGTGTTGTCGCCGGCGAAGGCGACAGCGGTCAGCGGCGGCGGCGACACTGACGGCGGCGCCGCAAGCTCGATGACTCGCTTCATTCGCTTCCCCTCCCTGTCGACGGCAGGACAATACGCCCTTCCGCGATACTCGGCTATCCCTCGAGGGCGGTGAGCAAACAGTCGAGGAGCCCGTCCGGCGCACGTGTCGGTCGCGGCGTTCCCCGCTCCTTCCGGCGAGACGACGAGTGCGTCGGCAGCGGTCAGCGACCGCAGCCGGCCCTCCGCGCAGCAGCTGCTCGTCGACCGCGCCGAGCCTGCCCGCGAACGTCGTGTAGACCGGGGTGCCGAGCGCGACCGCCTCGCGGTTCATCGTCCCCCCGGCCGAGACGACGAGATCGGCCAGGGCGACCAGGCTGAGAGCGTCGACCGCATGGTCCGGGACGACGAGCGAGGGCAGCCTCGAGCTCGCGATCGCCGCGCGCTGTTCCGCCGTCCGCGGCAGGACGACCGCCTGGACCGCCGGGTCGCGCCCCAGCCGCTCGAGCACGTCGACGAACAGCGGGTTTGCGTGGCGGTGGTAGAGCGAGACCTCGGCGGCGTCCGCACGACCGACGAGAATGCGGGAGCGGGTCGACCCCGAGACGCGCGGGCACGGTCGCGTCGGGGGTGAAGCCGTGGAGGTAGTACTCCTCCTTCAGGCCCGGGTAGCGGCGCACCTTGCGCGCGCGCGCGCCGATCGGGTCGAGCCGCTCCTGCGGGATCACCTCCGGCACGACGACGCGGGTCGCCGCGCGGCAGCCGAGCCCGTGCTGGGCGAGCGCGAACTCGTAGTCGAACGCGTACGACGACGGGATCCCAGCGATCGCGCGACCAGCGGCAGCTCGTGCGAGGCGTGCGAGAGCGCCACGTCGAACGCTTGGTCGCGCGCGAAGCCACGCAGCGCGCGCAGAGCGCGAGGCCATCGCGCGCACCTTGCCGGCGCGTGAGGCACCGCCGTGCGGGGGGCCGACGACCGTGTGCGCGAGCCCCGAGGCCTCGAGCAGCTCGACGGTCTGGGCGAAGTCCCGGGCGCTGATCGTCACGTCGTGGCCGCGGGCGGTGAGCAGGCCGACGAGCGGCCGGAAGAGCACGACGTGAGGCGAGTTGGTGACGTCGATCCAGATGCGCATCACGTCTCCTCGGCGGCGCCTCGGCGGTCGTCCACGTCGCGATCGGCCCGGCATTATGCATTTCCGCATCACGCAGGACCGGGGAGAGGTCGCTGCTATAAGTTCTACTTATGGACACGCGCCAGCTCGCGGCGTTCTGCGCGGTGGTCGAGCGACGCTCCTTCTCCCAGGCGGCCGACCAGCTCGGCGTCACGCAGCCCGCGGTCTCGCTCCAGGTACGTGCGCTCGAGAAGCGCCTCGGGACGCAGCTCCTCGACCGCTCCGGCCGTCGTGTCGAGCCGACCGAGGCGGGGCTGCGCCTCTACCGGGGGGCGCAGCGGCTGCTCGCGCTGGAGGAGCAGGTGCTGGACGAGGTCGTCTCGGAGGGCGTCGGCGAGCTTGCGGGGACGCTCTCGATCGGCGCCTCGACAGGCCCCGCGGCGGTCGTCGTGCCGCAGCTCCTCTGCGAGTTCCAGCAGGCTCACGGCGAGGTGCGCGTCGGCCTGGAGGTGCACGACACGAAGACGGTCGTCGAGCTCGTGGCCGAGCGCCGGCTGGAGCTGGGCATCGTCGGGGCCGCCCCCCGGCACCGCGGCGTTCGCTTCGAGCCGTTCGCGTACGACGAGGTCGTCCTGGTCTGTCCCCCGGTCATCGCTTCGCGGGGCGCGTGCTCGACGTCCACGAGCTGGCCTCCGAGAACCTCGTCGTGATGCAGGAGGGCGCCGGGGTGCGCCGGATCGTCGACGACGAGCTGCGTCGCCTGGGGCTGCGCCTGCGCGACCTCGACGTGCGGCTCGAGCTGGGGTTGCAGGAGTCCGTCCGGAGCGCGGTGCTCGCCGGTTACGGCGTGACGTTCATCTCGCGCGCGGCCGTCGAGGCGGAGCTCGCCTCGGGCGCCCTGGTCGAGGCACGGATCGAGGGGATGGACGGACGCCGGGAGATCTCATCGCGCGGGGCACCGGTCGCGTTCAGAGCCGCGTCGCCGAGGCGTTCGCGGAGTTCGCGCGGGAACGCACGGCCACGCTCGGCCGTGGGCTCGGGCTCGCGCCGGCGACACCGGACCGCCCGCTTGAGCGAGTCGCGGCCGACGCGGATCGTGCGCTTCGGGGCGGGATCGCTCGCGGAGCTGGGGGACGTATGCGCGGAGGCGGGGATCTCACGGCCGCTCCTCGTCGCGTCGCGCCGCGGTGTGGACCGGTCGGCGAGCTTCCCGTGGTCGAGACGTACGGCGGCGTCCGCCCGCACGTCCCGGCCGAGACGGTGGAGGCGGCGGCCTCGTTCGCCAGACCGGCGCGGACGGCCTCGTGGGCCTCGGCGGCGGCGCCGCGATCGACACCTGCAAGGCGGTCGTCGCCGAGCTGGCGGGCGACGGTCATGAGCCGCTTCCCCGCATCGTCGCGATCCCGACGACGTACGCGGGCGCCGAGTGGACGCCGTACTTCGGGATGCTCCTCGCGCCGGGACGGAAAGGCGGCGGCATGGACGAGCGCGCGACGCCGGTCGCGGCGATCTACGACCCGGAACTGACGCTCGACCTGCCGCTCGAGGCGACGGTCGGGACGTCGATGAACGCGCTCGCACACTGCGCCGAGGCGTACTACCACCCGTCGCGAACTCCGCGCGCGAGAAGCAACGCCGACACCGGCGCGACCGCGATCGGTTACGCACTGCCGCTCGTCGTGGAACGCCCCGACGCGATCTACGGCCGCACGCGGCTCCTCGAAGGGGCGTTCGCGGCCGCGCTCGCGCTCGCCGACTCCGGCCTCTGCCTCGGACACGCGATGGCGCAGGCGCTCGGGGGGCGCTACGGGCTGCCCCAGGGCACGATGAACGCGCTCTGCCTGCCCGCGGCACTTCGCTTCAACGCGGCGGCCGTGCCGGAAGCGGTCGAGCGGCTTCGGGACGGCTCTCGGGACGGAGGATGCGCCGTCGCGGGCCGAGGAGCTCGCCCGGCTCGGAGGGTTCGAGCGGCTGCGGGACT
The DNA here is from genome assembly GCA_963722755.1 of uncultured Actinomycetes bacterium. Taxonomy (GTDB): domain Bacteria; phylum Actinomycetota; class Thermoleophilia; order Gaiellales; family Gaiellaceae; genus Gaiella. The sequence continues at coordinate 68,862 of CAVROJ010000006.1, read as the reverse complement.
TCGGCGTCCCGGAGGCGGATCTCGAAAGGGTCGCAGAGGCCGTCGTGGCTCGCCCTGGCGCCAGGGCGAACCCACGGCCGGCGACGCGCCGAGGACGTCGCAGGGCTGCTGCGGTCGATCTGGTAGCTACCGGAAGCGCTCCCCCTCGTCTCGGCGATAGCCCCACCACGCGAGGGCGCCGAACGCGAGCGTCCAGCCCACGAGCGCGGCGGCGTGGTGGAGCGGCAGTGGGCTGTCGCCCGTCGCGATCGAGTCCAGCACCTCGATCCAGCTGCGCGTCGGCAGGACCTGCGAGGCGACGTCGGCCCCGTGTGGGATGTCGCCCGGGCGCGCCCAGAGGGCGCCGCCGATCGCCAGGGGCAGGAAGATGAGGTTCGCGATCGGAAGGGCCGCACGGGGTGGCAGCCAGTAGCCGAACGCGATCCCGAGCAGGGCGAAGGGACGCGCTGCCGAGCAGCAGCGCGAACACGAGCGCCGCGAACCGCCAGGGCGCCATCCCGGCGTCCGTACACGGTCGTGCCGACGACGACCACGACCGCGACGGTGGCGGCGGCGAACACCAGGGCGGACAGGACGCGCCCCGCGAGGCGGGTCGCCGGCGCCGGCCGGAAGGGTGCGAAGGTAGGTCTCCCAGGGTGTCGTGCGGGCCGTTGCGATCCCGACGCCGAACTGGAAGAACGTCACCGTCAGGAGCGCCGTGGCGGCGAACCCTGCAAGCAGGCGCTCGGGCTCGCCCCGCGAGAGCGGGCGACCCGACGATCAGCATCAGGATCGCCGGGAACGCGAGCGTGGGCAGCGAGTACGCCGGATAGCGGGCGAACTGCAACGTCTCCGCACGTGCGTGAGCGAGGGCGAGCTTCACGCCGGGTGCTCCCGGGTCAGCGTCACGAACGCGTCCTCGAGGCTCACCGGAGTCACCTCGAGCTCCCGGAACGGGACGCCGGAGCGAACGAGCTCGGCCACGAAGACGTCCGCGTCCTCGACGTAGACCACGTGGCGGTCGAGGTGCGAGTCGATGCTCGCGATCCCGTCGAGCTGGGGAACGCGCTTCGCCCGCAGCGTGACCCTGGTCGTGCCCGCGCGCGCCCGCACCTCGGCGACGCTCCCTTCCAGGATCACGCGGCCGCGCGCGAGGACGACGACGCGCGTGGCGATCTCCTCGGCCTCGCTGAGCTGCTGCGTCGTCAGCAGGACCGAGCCCCCGTCCGCTGCGAACCGGGCCAGGTCCGGAGGAGCCCGCGTCGCGCCGTCGCGTCCATTCCCGCGGTCGGCTCGTCGAGAAAGAGCACTTCGGGCCTCCCGGCGAGCGCCAACGCGACAGCGAGCCGCCGTCGTTGTCCCCCCGAGAGGCCCATCCGCCTGGCGGTCCGCCAGGGACCCGAGGCCGAGACGGTCGAGGGCCTCGCTCGTCGAGCACGGAGTGGGGAAGTGCGCCCGAACGAGGTCGACGGTCTCGCGCACGCGCAGGGTCGGGGGGAAGCCGACCTCCTGCAGCACGGCGCCGACGCCGCGGCGCGCAGCCGGGTCGCGCGGATCGCGGCCGTCGAGCCAGGCACGACCGGCATCGGGTCGGCGCAGGCCGAGCATGATCGCGACGGCCGTCGACTTCCCCGCTCCGTTCGGCCCGAGCAGGGCCAACACCTCGCCGGCCCGCAGCTCGAGGTCGACCCCGTCCAGAGCCCGCACGTCGCCGAAGGACTTGACGACGCCCTCGAGGCGCGCCGCTGGCTCTGCGGATGCTGGCGCGATCGAGTGGTCTACGTGCTTCGGCGGCGGGTCGGCGGGCGGTCGCGGTGATGCTACGACCGGCGCGGCGCCCCCGCCAGTGTCCAAAAGGGACAGGTCCCTTTCGGGCCAGGGAAGCGGCCCCCACGAGGACGTTGTAGCCTCCATGGGCAACGATCGCCGTGTGCAGCCGGCCGGTCGCGAGGTACGTGACGCCGAACACGGAGCCGGTGGCCAGGTGCACGGCGGCCGTGCGTCCCTGACGCCGCGCGTGACTTGCCGCGAAGAGAGCGGTGCTGACCGCGAGCGCAAGTGGGCGCCCGAGGGGCGCGACGAGCAGGCCGAGCACGAGCCCACGCCAGATCGCCTCCTCCTCGGCCGACTTGGCCGTCAGGACGACGCTCCGCGCGAGGAGTCGCCGGCGCGGCGCGCCGGCCAGCGCCGCGGCGGGAATGCCGCGTCGCGCGAGGACGAGGAACAGCCCGAGGGCGGCGATCGACCCCAGGACGAATGCCTCGCCCGGCGCGTGGAGCGTGGGGTCGGCGGGGGCGAGCGGCGGGGCGACGAGCATCGCTCCGACGGCGATCGCGACCCAGGCGGCGAGCTGCGCGCATCCGCGCATCTACCCGTCCCCGGACGCGACGGGAAGGAGATACAGCGAGGCCTCGTGCAGGCCGTCGGCGCCGACGAGCTCGTCGACGCGGCGGTCGTAGAACCCGCCTACGGGCTGCGCCGCTCAGTCCGAGCGCGGCAGCGGCGAGGAGGAGGTTCTGCGCTGCGTGGCCCGCTTCCAGCAAGGTGAATCGGTACGCGCGCTGGCCGTACTTGAACCGCGAGCGCCAGAAGACGGCGGTGAGCACGATCACCGCTGCGCTCGGCAGCGACGAGCTCCTCGTAGGGCGTCAGCTCCGCCAACGCCTCCGCCGAGACCGGGCTGCCGTAGCTGTTCCAGCACATGCCGTATCGGGTCGTAGTGGTAGAGCCCTGCCCGATCTTCTCGATGCGCTGGCACACGACGTAGAGCTCGAGGGGGTAGAGCGCGCCGCCCGACGGGGCGGTTCGCAGGGCCTGGTGCGGGCCGGCCGGTCCGGTCACCCCGTAGGCGGCGTGCAGCAGCGTCGCGAGCTCCAGGACGTCGAGCGAGCCGGACTCCGTAGTCGCGCCGCGAGCGGCGACCGGCGATAGCCGTCGCGAGCGTCGCGTCGCCCAGGCTGGGCGATGGAAGCCTGACGGCAGGCAGATGGGCGTATCGCTTGACCGACCGACTGGCGGTGACGCGCATCTCGACACTCCGCTCGAGCCTGGCTGCCCCCAGCACGTACGGGTCGGTGATGCCCGGGATACATGCGCGACGCCTCGTGGTAGTCCTCGGTCGGATCCGGCGAGCGGGAGGTCGTCCACACCGAGCACCTGGGTGAGCCTGACGGTGGCCACGAGCTCGGCCGTGGCCGTCCCCGCTGTCGTCGGTCGGCGAACGCGTGTCCGTCGTCACGGGAACGGGTGCGGATACGGGTTGATGTCTCGACGCTCCAGCGGCGCCCGCGCGAGGCCGACGTCGCACGCGGCGGTGTACAACCGCGTGCAGCCCAGGAAGCGCGCCTCGTGCCAGACGTCGAGCTGGCAGAGCTCCGGCGCGATCACGCGGGCGACGTGGAGCCCGAGCGACGCGACGTCCGGGGTCGTGACGTCCACGGCGTACGCCGAGACGCCGTGGCGGGCGAGGCGCCGGAGGACCGCCTCGATCTGCTCGCGAGGAGTCGAGCCCTCGAGCGGCCGGACGTCCCGGAGCGCGCGTCCGGGCCGAGGAGGCATCGAGGAACGCTGCGAGGCGCGCTCGCTCCTCGTCCGCGTAGATACAGCATGTGCTGGTCGAAGGTCTTCACCTCGGCTGCCGACGGGAGCGGCGCCTCGGGGGCGCTCGCGAGCTCCATCCCGAGCCAGCGATAGACCCCGAAGCTCTCGGAGAGGGCCTTCAGCCACGCACGCTGGATACGTCGGCGCGCAGCCGGCGCCCATCGCGAGCGCGGCGCGCGACCCGGGCGGCCCGTGGAGGACCGAGATCGCCACCGGGACGTCGAGGAACGCGCAACCGTCGAGGACGCTGTACCGCAGGCCCGTCGGGCGCGAAGTAGTCGCGCTCCAGGTCGACGGTCCCCGGGTCGTCGGACCACTCGAGCAACGGGAGCGAGAGCCGGTTGTTCCAGGCCAGCATGACGGCGTCGCGCTCGACGAGCTCGAGCAGCGCGGCCAGGCGAGCCTCGTCGCGGGTCGGGCCGCACGCCAGCCCACTCGTGGTCGAGTACGCGATCGGCCGAGGCCCCGGTGAGACGCGCCCGAGGTAGACGACCTCGGCGGGGAGCTGCACCGACGACCCGTCCTCGAGCGACTCGCCCTCCACGAACGTCGTTCGGGTGTCGCGCGTGAACGGGGCGAACGGGAAGCCGGGCCGTGCGAGCTGGTCGTCGCGGAACAGGCCGAACCGCGCAGGATCGACGGCGGCGTCACCGAGCGCGCGGGCGGTCGCGACGCGGACGCGCTCCGGCGGGACGAACATGCCGCAATAGCGTTCGAGCGCCTCGCCGATCGCGGCGGCCCGTGCGCCCGACTCGTCGCGATCGGCGCCGCTCCCGTACTCGACCGCCGTCACCCCGAGCGTCCGGCTCGCGGACGCGAGGTCGCAGGCGCTGTTCGGCAGGCAGGTCTCGTCGGGGGCGTGCATGGTGCGCATGGTCTGCCGGACGATTCCCACGAGCGGGGAGACGGCGTCCTCGAGGCGTTCGAGGGCCACGCTCAACGGCGTGAACGGTGGCCCGGCCACGGCGACGGTCATCTCCTCTCCGGAAACCAGGGCAACGGCACCGCACGGCCGGCAGCCGGCCCGCATGCCGCGCAGCGCGGGACGCGGAGGACGAGATGGTGGGTGAGACGCACGACGGGTCCCGGCTCGAGCGCGTAGAAGCGCCCCGGAAGCGACGGGTCACGCACGGTCAGCCACCTCAGGGCGAGGAGGGCCGCGAGCCCTGCCGCGACGACGGCCAGGGACGACGGCACCGGCGCGCGAGTCGGCTCGCCCTCGATCAGGTCGAAGTCCTCCTCGTACCCCGAGCAGGCCGCTCGTCGGAGGCGATAGCAGGCACGACAGGCGGACGAGTGCGGGAGGAAGAGCGGCCCCACGACGAGGTGCCTGCCGTCGTAGGGCAGCACCTGGAGCCACGCCTGCCGGCGCTCGAGCTGCAGCCGGTTGAGGATGTCGAGACGGCCGATCTCCTGCCGATCGGGGACGGCTATCGGAAGGGCTCCGGCCCCGGGCTCGGCGTCCAGCGGCAACGCGTCCACCTCGCTCACCCCATCTCCTCGAGCTGGCGGGCGACCTCCGCGGCGGCGGGGCCCGAGCCGAGCACGGCCGCGCGCGCGGCGAGGAGCCTCTCCCGGGCGGACTGCGGCGTGACCCTGCGGGTGACCGCGGCGGCGAACGTCGCCGCCGCGGCCAGGGGATCTCCGCTGTCCGCATCCTGCGGGCCGTCCAGAAGCAGCTGGTTCTGTGCGAGGAGCCCGAGCGCCCGCCGCACGGCGGGCGCGACGGGCCGCCCCATCGCCTCCTCGAGCTCGTCGACCGTGCGGCTGCCGTCCAGCAGTGGCAGCAGCTCGGGGAGGAGCGTCGCGGCTCCCCCGCCCTCGAACGTGACGACCGTCTCGCCGTGCTCGACGAGCACGCGTCCGCGATCGGAGACCAGCCGGCACCACGGCGGCAGCGCCGGACGCTCCGGGATGGCAGGCCCGGCTGTCCGCAGCTCGCTCAAAAGCAGAGCACGGAGCAGGAACAACAGAGCACGACCGAGCAGCAGAGACCGCAGCTCCCGCAGGTGCCGTCATCGGCGACCGCGTAGACGGCGGCGCCGTACCCGCGAACGGTGGCTGAGAGGTCGAGCATCTCCTCCGTCAGTACCTCGAACATGAGCGCTCCTTTCTGACGTATCGGCTTCTGTTGCCAGCTTGGCAAATGGAAGACCCGCGCCGCGAGATGTCCTTTGTCGCAAGACAGCGCCGATCTCTCCACAGGGCATGACCGCCGTTGGCGCCACGCCGGGAGCGGCCGATCATCCGAGAGTGGCCGAGTACGCGCTCGTGACCGCCGTCGTGGCGAGCCTCGCGCTGGCGCTCTGGCGATCCCGGAGCCGCAGCTCGCGAGACAGCTGCCGGTGACCGTGCCACGGGCCCAGGCGCTCCTCTCGAAGACGGCACGCGCGAACGACGTCTCGGCCGCGCAGGCGCCGGTCGACGATGGCCCGCGCGCCGTTCGACCGCGTCGCGCTCCGCTACCTGTACGCCGAGGGCTGGATCGGAGGGCGGAGCAACCCGGCCGACTGCGTCTTCGCAAGGTCACGCCGGAGTCGACGAAGCGCCGCATGCAGGAGGCGATTCGCGAAGGACACGCGCCTGCGAGCCCGGCTGCGGCGGATGAAGGTGACGGTCGCGCAGGCCGCGGACGCGCTCACGCGCGGGACCGCCTCCGCCTGCTAACGAGTCGGGGCCCTCAGGCGCGGTCGGCAGCCGCCTGCGTGGCCGCGACGACACGGCGCAGGCTGGCGATCCCGGCCACGCGGCCGTTCTCGTCCACGATCGGACAGGTGGCGGAACCCGTTGTCCAGCATGATCCTGGCCGCCTCCTCGAGGCCGGTGTCGACGCTGGCCGTGATCGGATCCTCCGTCATCCACTGGCGCACGCGGGCCTCGCTCGTGTGGACGCGGGCGGCCATCGCCTTGAGCATGTCCCGCTCGGTGAGGATGCCGATCAGGCGGCCGTAGTCCTTGACGACGACCGCGCCGACGTTCGCCTCGCTCATGCGCTCGGCGACCTCGCCCAGCGTGTCCTCGGGGGCGACCTCGATCGGTTCCCGGCGCATGATCTCGGAGAGGTGGAGCATGAGCGGAGTCTACCGCCGCCGTCGGCGGATAAGCAGTACTAATAGAGCGCATTAGCATTGCCACGATTGCGGTAGGATGCGGCCGTGGCGCGGGTCGCCCCTACAGACGTGCTCGTGGTCGGCAGCGGGGCGGCGGGGCTTGCCGCCGCCGTCTCCGCCGCGCGAGCGGGCGCGCGCGTCGCGGTGGCCACGAAGACGACGCTCCAGGCGAACAACTCCTCGAAGGCGCAGGGCGGGATCCAGGCGCCGCTCGGGGAGGACGACTCGCCGGAGATCCATGCGGAGGACGTGGTGCGGTCGTCGCACGACACGGCCGACCCCGAGCTCGTGGAAGTGCTCACCTCGGAGGCCCCCGCCGCGATCGCCTGGCTCGAGGAGCTCGGCTGTGCGTTCACGCGGGAGAACGGCGGTTACCGCCTGGCCCGCTGCGGCGGCGCCTCGCGGCGGCGCCTGCTCCAGGTGGGAGACCGAACCGGGCACGCGATCACCAAGGCGCTGCGCGAGGCGTTCGAAGCGGGGGACGGCGCCACGCTCGCCCACCACAGGCTGGACGCGCTCGAGCCGACCGCGAGCGGCTGGCGCGCGTCGTTCACCACGCCCGACGGCCCCGACGAGGTCGAGGCGGCGACCGTCGTCCTCGCGTCCGGAGGGCGCTGCTTCGCCGAGGCCGCGACGCGCCATGAGCTCTCGACCAACCATCCGAACGCCACCGGCGAGACGACCAGGATCGCACTCGACGCCGGTGCCGAGGCGCGTGACCTCGACGCGCTCCAGTACCACCCGAACGGCGGCGCCTGGCCGGCGACCATGCAGGGGTACTCGATCCCGGAGACCACCCGCGCGTACGGGGCGGTGCTCCTGAACGCCGACGGCGAGGAGTTCACGGACTCGCTGGGGCCGCGCGACGTGGTGTCGCAGGCGATCTTCGACGAGGTCGAGGCCGGGCGGGGCGTCCTCACCGAGGACGGCCGGCCGGCGGTGTGGCTCGATACGACGAGGATCGCCCCGGAGGACGCCGAGGTCTCGCTTCCCTACATGCTGCGCCGCTACCGGGGCGGCGGCATCGACCCGCTCTCCGAGCCGATCCTCACCTACCCCGTGCTCCACTACCAGAACGGCGGCCTCGTCATCGACACTCGGGCCGAGACGACCCTCGAGGGCGTCTTCGCGTGCGGCGAGATCGCCGGCGGCACGCACGGGCGAAACCGCATGATGGGCAACTCCCTCCTCGAGTGCGTCGTGTTCGGCCGCCGGGCCGGGGCGAACGCCGCGACGAAAGCGAAGGCATGACAACGATCACGTCGACCGATCTGGCCCAGGCCGTGGAGGACGCCGCGGCGCACCTCTACGTGTGGGCGCTGAAGGACATCCCGCAGGACCTCCGCGACGCCCTGAAGGCGGCACTGGGGCGCGAGACCTCGGTGACGGGGATCCGGGTGCTGGAGACGATCCACCGGAACGTGGAGATCGCGGACGAGCAGAAGAACCTCGTCTGCCAGGACACGGGCATCGCCGTCTACTACTGCCGCGTCGGCGAGCACTTCCCGCTGCACCCCGCGCGGATCTACGCGTCCCTGAAGGCAGGGACGGCACGGGCGACGGTCGAGCATCCGCTGCGCTCGAACACGGTGCACACGCTGACCCGCGAGAACACCGGCCCCAACGTCGGCTACCGCGTCCCGATCGTCCACTGGGACTTCCTACCGGACTGGGACGGGCTCGACGTGAAGTGCGTGCCCAAGGGCTCCGGCTCGGAGAACATGACGTTCCTCAAGATGCTCGTGCCCGCCGACGGCGTGAACGGGATCAAGAAGTTCGTGCTCGAGTCGATCGTCGGTGCCGGCGGCAAGCCGTGCCCACCCGGGATCGTCGGGATCGGGATCGGCGGCTCCGCGGACTACGCGATGCACCTCGCGAAGGAGGCGATCGCCCGTCCGGTGGGCACGCGGAACGAGGATCCTCTCGTCGCACAGCTCGAGGACGAGCTGTACGGGCTCCTGAACGAGACGGGGATCGGCCCGATGGGGCTCGGCGGCGACGTGACGGTGCTCCAGTGCCACATCGAGCACGCGGACACGCACATGACGCTCAACCCGGTCGCGGTCAACTACCAGTGCTGGGCGGCGCGGCGCGCGTCGGCCCACATCGCCGCGGACGGCACCGTCGACTTCGACCGGGAGGCGTGAGGTGGCTGCAACGGGTCGAATCCAGCGCGCTGTGGAGAAGCTCTCGCGAAGCCGGAACGATTCCGCGGGCGCCCGCGACGTAGAATCGGCAGTGAGGGTGGCGGGAGGCTTCCCCACCCTGGGTGGGGGTTTGCGCTCGTACGCTCGCGCTCTGCGCCGGGCCGGCCTCGCGGGCCGCCGCGTCGCCCGCTCCCGCGGTCGTCACGGGCGGGGTGGCGCTGATGGCCCAGCACGAGGTCACGTTCCCGGTCACCGACCCGGCGGAGATCCTGAAGCTGCGCGCGGGCGACGAGGTGGTCGTCCAGGGGCACATCATCGGCATCCGCGACCGGACGCAGATCCGGATCTTCGACCAGGGGATCGAGCCCCCGATGGACCTGGCCGGGCGCATTTCTCCTGCACACGGCGCCGAACGTGCGCAAGGTCGGCCCCGGCCGCTACGAGAAGATCTGCATCGGCACGACCACGAGCGCGCGGATGGTGCGCTTCACCGAGGGGCTCGGCGCGCAGTACGGCGTGCGCGCGATCTGCGGCAAAGGCGGCTTCCCGGACGAGGCGATCGAGCCGATGGAGCGGCTCGGGATGGTCTACTTCGCGATCGTCGGCGGCGCGGCTGCGCTCGAGACGACGCAGATCGAGGAGATCGAGGAGGTCGCCTGGGAAGAGCTGATGCCCGAGTGCCTCTGGAAGTTCCGCGTCAAGGACTTCGGGCCGCTGATCGTGGGCATCGACGCCCACGGCGGCTCCCTCTACCGCGAGGTCCAGGAGCGCGCGAAGACGAAGCTGGAGGAGCTCTATGCCCGACTTCAATGACGGCTTCCTCGGCGTCCCGTCGCGCCCCGGGAAGCCCCGCGACGTCGGCGTCACCCACGTGATCGACAAGGGTCTCAACCTCCGTGACATCGAAGGGCTGTTCGACACCGCGGGGCAGTTCGTCGACATCGTCAAGTTCGGCTGGGGGACGAGCTACGTCACCAACAACCTCGAGAAGAAGATCGCGCTCTACCGGTCGTTCGAGACACCCGTCGTCTGTGGCGGAACGCTGTTCGAGGCCGTCTACGGCCGTGGCCGGATCGACGAGTTCAAGGCCTGGCTCGTCGAGCACCGTTTCTCGCACGTCGAGATCTCGGACGGCACCATCGAGATCCCGCGCGAGCGGAAGCTCGAGCTGATCACCGACTTCGCCCGGGACTTCACCGTGCTCTCGGAGGTCGGCTCGAAGGACTCGGACGTCGTCTTCGCGCCCTACCAGTGGGTCGAGTGGATCAACGAGGAGCTCGCCGCCGGTGCCTGGAAGGTGATCACCGAAGGACGCGAGGGCGGGACGGCCGGGATCTTCCGCGCCGACGGGGACATGCGGACGGGGCTGCTCGACGAGATCGCGCACGGGGTGCCGATCGAGAACGTGCTCTTCGAGGCGCCGACGAAGTCCTCGCAGGCCTGGTTCGTGAAGCACTTCGGGCCGAACGTCAACCTCGGCAACATCCCGCCGGACGAGGTGATCCCGCTGGAGACGCTGAGGCTCGGGCTCCGCGGCGACACGCTCAAGGAAGTGCTCCTGGCCACGGCACCCTTGCCCGAGGATGATCCGGCGCCCGCTCGCCTGATCGCCGGCCCGCCATGGGGCGCTGACGTGGATTGGAAGCTCTCCCTCGCCGGGCTCCTGATCGGGTTGCTCGTCGGCGTCACCGGGATGGGCGGCGGCTCGCTGATGACCCCGCTGCTCGTGCTGTTCTTCGGCTTCAAGCCGTCGATCGCGATCGGCACGGACATCGTCCATGGGGCGATCTTCAAGTCGTTCGGGGCGGTGCAGCATCGTCGCCTGGGGCACGTCCACGCGCGCCTGACCGCCTGGATGCTGCTCGGCTCCGCGCCGTTCTCGATCCTCGGCGTGACGCTGGCGTGGTGGCTCAGGCGCGAGTACGGGGACGGCTACGAGGACACGGCCAAGGCGATCCTCGGCGTTGCGCTCGTCGTCTGCGGAATCGCCTTCCTCGTCAAGGCGTACCTCCACTCGAGCCCCGAGGACAAGCCGTTCCTGCTGACGAACCGCGACCGCGCGATCGCATTCTCGACCGGCGTCGTCGGCGGCTTCGTCGTCGGTCTCACGTCGGTCGGCAGCGGCACGCTCTTCGGCCTCGTGATGCTGATCGCGTTCCCGCTGACCGCCGCGAAGATCGTCGGCACGGACATCTTCCATGCGGCGATCCTCCTCGCCGTCGCGGGCGCCGGACATCTCGTCGCGGGTCACGTCGACCTCGCGGCGACGGGCTGGCTGCTGATCGGCTCCGTGCCCGGCGTCCTGATCGGCGGGCACTTCACGGTCAGGCTCCCCGACCGGGCGCTCCGGATCGCGCTGGCCGCGACGCTGACGCTCGCCGGCGTGAGGCTCGTGGACCCGCCCGGAGCGGACGTCATCGTGCTCACGGGCGCGATCGCGGCCGCGATCGCAGCGCTCGCCGTGGGACTGCGCTGGCTGGCGACCCGCAGCGTCGCCCCGACCCCCGCCCCCGGCGAGGACCCGGCCCGCTAGAGCGGCTTCCGGAACACGATCGACCGCCGTCTGTAGCCCATGCGCCGCTCCCAGAACGGCACCGACACGGGGCTCTCCGCCCAGGTATCGAGAAGAACGACGCTCGCGCCCTGGTCACGTCCCCAGGCCTCGGCCTTCTCGACGAGCAGCGTCGCGATACCGCGGCGGCGGTAGACCTCCGCGGTCAGCACCGCGTTGACGAACAGCCGCCGCTCGCGGAAATCGCGCGCGCCGAAGAACCGTCGCCAGTCCTCCGGCTGCTGGATCACAGCCTCGAGGTAGCCGGCGACGTCGCCGTCGACCTCGGCGACGAGCGCGAGCGTGCCCGGCCCGTCGTCCCACTCCGCGGCGATCCACTCGGCGAAGCCGTCCAGGTCGCCCTCCGCGAACAGCTCGGGTGCGAGCCTCGCGTAGTACGCGCTGCTCTCGTTGCTCAGCGCGGCCAGGGCGGGTGCGTCCTCCCGCGTCGCTCGCCGGACGACGATCTCCCCGGGCACGGGCCGAGTGTAGGGCGGCACGGGCGCCGCGGTCTACGCGGAGCGGTCGCCGGCGAGCGGCGGGGGAAGCGGGCACGAGACGAACCGTCGGCCCGTCAGCCGGTAGCCGAGCCTGTAGGCCGTGCAGCCGGCGCAGAAGCCGGTGGTCGCGGCGAGGAGGGCCAGAGCGGCCACGAGGAGGCCCAGCGCTGCGCCCAGGCCGGCGAGGCCGGCCGCGTAGGCGATCGATGCCGCGGCGAGAACCCCGAGCCCGACCATGTTCGCGAAGCGCGGCGGGCGGGCGTCCTCGAGTCGACCCTCGCCGAGGCGCGGCTGCACGAGCTCGAAGTACGCGACGCACGCGAGGCACCAGCGGCGGCCGAGCGTCAAACCGAGCGCGAGCTGCAGGGCGAGGAGCGCGAGGAGCCACCACCAGCCCGTCGCGACGCCGAGCAGCGAGACGAGGCCCACGACGACCTGGTTGAAGCGCGGGGCTCGCTGGTCGATCAGCTGCGTGTCGCGGTAGGGGTCTGCGCGGCGCTCTCGCTTCACTTCGGGAAGTAATACCAGTCCGTACAGTGCCCGCGTGACCGAACCAGGCCCGCCGCTGATCGTCCTCGGCGTCCGCCGGTCGGGCACGACGCTCCTCCGCGTGATGCTCGATCGGAACCCGGCGCTCGCCATACCGGACGAGTCGTACTTCGTCCCGCAGCTCGCACGCCGCCACCGCGGGGCCGTCGAGCCGGCGGCGTTCCTGGACGACCTGCGGCGGCTCCCGACGCTCGTCGAGTGGGGCCTCTCACCGGAGGTGGTCGCACCACGCCTTCGGCCCGGGATGGCCACGGGTGCCGCGATCGCGGCGGTGTTCGAGGCCTACGCCGCCGAGCGCGGCAAGCCGCGCTGGGGTGACAAGACGCCGCTCTACATGCAGCACCTGCCGCTGCTCGAGCGGCTCTTCCCGGACGCGCTCTTCGTCCACCTGGTCCGAGACGGGCGGGACGCCGCGCTGTCGTTCCTCTCGGTGCCCACCGGGATCATGACCGAGGGGTGGGGACACCCGCGTGACGCGGCGGGCTTCGCCTGCCAGTGGGCGACCGAGGTGCGCGCCGCCCGGGCGCTCGGGGCGCGTGTCGGCGCTGCCCGGTACCTCGAGATCCGCTACGAGGCCCTCGTCGCCGACCCTGCCGCCGAGCTGCGCCGCGTGTGCGACTTCGCCGGGCTCGTGTTCGACGAGGACATGCTCGCCTACGTCGGGCGGACCGATTCGGCGCGCAAGGAGCACCAGCGGCGGCTGGGCGAGCCTCCGAGGACGGGCGTGCGCGACTGGCGCACCGAGATGACCCCGACGGATCGCGCGGCGTTCGAGCACGTCGCGGGCGACCTGCTCCACGAGCTCGGTTACGAGGTCTCCAGCCGTGGGCACGACCGCGCGAAGCTCGCCGTCTACGGCGCGAAGACCTCGGCCTGGCGTGCCGTCGGCGCGGCCACGCAGCGCTCGCCGCTCTGGCGCCGGCGTCACGCGGTTCTGCAGAAGCCCGGTGTCTGACACTTTCGGCCATGCGCCGGGCCGGGGCCGACGACGCAGCCCGCGTCGGTTGTCCACACCCCGACCCGGACGGCGCACCGGCACGGGGCCGGCGCCTGTGAGCGGATCGTGACCGAATCGGCACGGCTTGCCCTTGACAGCGAACGGTGTCTGACACCGCTCCGTGTCAAGGCGTCCCGAATGGACGGTGCTACACCGGCCCGTTCTTGCCGCGGAAGGCGACGAGGATGCCGTTCAGCGTGAAGTAGTACGCGCGCTCGGTGGCGATGCCCGGGGAGTACTTGCCGATCGGGAAGTGCCACACGACCTTGCCGTCGGAGACGCGCGCTGCATACGTCTCGGTCTCGAGCGTCGAGAAGAACACGAGGTCGCCGACGATCACGGCGCCGCCGAGGATCCTGCCGCCGACATACGTCCGCCACAGCAGCCTCCCGTCCGTCTTGCGGTAGGCGCGCAGGCCGCCGTTGAAGTCACCGACGAAGATCCGGTCGCTGCCGACCGCCGGAGTCGAGTAGCCGAGCGAGTCGACGTCGTCCGTCCAGATCACGCGTCCGCTCGACGCGTCCAGTGTGACGATCCGGCCCGAGCGGGCGATCGTGTAGAGGCGCTCGCCGTCGGTCGAGGCGCTCGCGTAGAAGCTCTCGTACCGGAAGGCGTCCCGCCGCACGTACGTGCTCCAGAGCTTCCTGCCGTCGCGCTGGCGGACGCAGAAGATCGAGCCGGCGTAGGTCGTGATGCACACGCGACCCTGGGCGAGGGACGGGCTCGAGTTGATCCGCCCGCCCGTGTCGTAGGCCCAGCGCACCCGGCCGGTGTCGGCGTCGACCGCGAACAGCCGGCCGTCCGTGGCGCCGAAGTACGCGACCCCGTCCACGACGGCAGGCGACGACTCGACGATCGCGTTCGTGCGCAGCTGCCAGACCACCTTCCCGCTCTTCCGCGTCAGCGCGGTGACCGTGCCGTCCTTCGCGCTGACGATCAGGTTGTCGCCCGAGATCGCCGGTGTCGAGGGCTTGTGCGCGTCCGTCACCCTGCGCCAGGCGACCTTCCCCGTGGTCGCGTCGATCGCCCACGTGTCGCCCTTGAAGGTGTTCACGTAGAGCATCCCGTCGCAGTAGCTGGGCGGGTACTCGACGTAGGACTTGAGACCGCGCGCCCAGAGCCGCTTGCCGGGGACGCCGAGATCGATCGAGAGCCGTGCGAGGTCGCGCTTCGGCCCCCCACCGAACATCGTCCAGCAGCGACGGTCGACCACCCGTGGCGGCTCCTGCTCCGGCTTCGGCTTCGGGACGGGAGGCTTCGGCGTCGTCGTGGGCGGGGGCGGCGGGGCCGGCGCCACGACGGTCACGTCCGTGACGTCGGTTTCCAGGCTCCCGGAGGGAAGCGACCGCGTGGTGAGCAGCGCGACCCCGGCCCCGAAGGCCACTGCGAGCACGGCTGCGAGGACGAAGAGGAGTCGGCGGCGCATAGGCGTGGTCGGCTCCGGTGTGCCGAGCAACCAGTGTGCCTTGCGCGTCGGGTGCCGCCGACCGCGTCCTTACAATCGCCGTTCAGGTGGCCGGGAGCTGCTCTCACGACGAGGGGCCCCGCCCGGGTCGGACGCGGCGCGGCTCGGCGACCGTGCAGGGCGGGCGATGAGCGCCCGGCTCGCACCCGTCGCGCTCGTGGCGGCGCTGCTCGTCGCCACCTCTGCTGCGTTCGTCGTGACGGAGAAGCTGAAGCTGACCCGCAACCCGATCGTGGGCCCGACGGTCGACAAGACCTTCTCGCCCGTCTGCGATTGCGAGACCGCTTCCGCCGCGATCCGCTTTCGGCTGCGGAACGCCGATCGGGTCAGCGTCGAGATCGTCGACGGCTCCGGCGAC
Source organism: uncultured Actinomycetes bacterium (assembly GCA_963722755.1). Classification (GTDB taxonomy): domain Bacteria; phylum Actinomycetota; class Thermoleophilia; order Gaiellales; family Gaiellaceae; genus Gaiella. The sequence continues at coordinate 53,606 of CAVROJ010000006.1, read as the reverse complement.
GTCGTGCGCGAGCTCGCACGGAGCCGGCCCCAGGGCCGCACCTTCGTCTCGTACGTCTGGGACGGCCGCGACGGTGACGGGCGCGTCGTCGACGAGGGCACGTACCGCCCCCGGATCCACCTCGACCAGGAGCGTCGGACGATCGTGATGCCGAACCGCATCCGCGTCGACACGACCCCTCCGCGGGTCGAGAGCTTCACTGCGCGCCCCCTCGTGATCTCACCCGACGGCGACGGGCGCTTCGACCGCGCGAAGCTCCGCTACCGCGTCAGCGAGCGCGCCTCCGTGGAGCTCTTCGTCGCCGGGGCACGGGCGCTGCGCAGGCTGGGCACACGGACGACAGGGACGATGGACTGGTTCGGCGTCGCAGGCGGCGAGCGGCTTCCCGAGGGACCTCACGAGCTTCGGCTCGTCGCGCGCGACCTCGCAGGCAACCTCGGCCCGCGCTCGGGGTCCCGCACCGTCCGGATCGCCTTCCTGGCGCTCGGCCGAGACCGCGTCGTCACGAGGCCCGGCGGACGGTTCGCGATCCTCGCGATCTCGCAGGCACGGACCCTGCGCTGGGCGCTGGGCGGCCGCTCGGGCGCCGCCCGCCCGGGCACGCTCCGCCTCCGGGCGCCGGACGAGCCGGGACGCTACATGCTGCAGGTCGAGGCGAACGGCCACGTCGAGCGGGCCGCCGTCGTTGTCCGCGAGGCCGCCCTCGTGACCGTCGCCGCACAGGCTGCCGGCGTCGTCGGCTCCGCCGGGCTCGCGGCGCTGTACCTCGGGGCCACCCGGTCTGCCCGCCTCGCGGGCCTCGTCGCGTGGGCGGCCGCGCTCGGGGTGCTGGGCGTCTATCTCCTGCCCGACCTGAGCCGCTCCCGGCTGGGCGCAGCGGCCGTCGGCGGGCTCGTCGTCTCCGTCGGCGTCGCGGTGCTGCTCCGGCCGGTGGCCGTACCTCCTCGCGTTCGCCACGCTGGCGTGCATCCCCCTGCGGCTGCCCGTCGACATCGGGAGCGACGAGGTCAACCTCCTCCTGCCCCTCTACGCGGTGATCGGAGGGCTCGCGCTCTCGCTCGGCTGGTCGCTGCTCCACGGTGACGACCGCTCGCGCGAGCTCGGCCCGGTCGCCCTCCCGCTCGCGGCGTTCGTGGGGTGGACGGGGCTCTCGCTCGTCTGGGCGGTCGACGTGCGCCGCGGGGCGATCCTCCTCGGTGCGTTCCTCCTGCCGTTCGGGCTGCTCGCGCTCGGGTTCGCGCGGCTGCCCTGGCGTGGACGGTGGCTGACCTGGCTCTGGGGCGGGCTCGTCGCGACGGCGCTCGCCTACGCCCTGGTGGGGGGCTACCAGTGGCTCACCCGCGACGTCTTCTGGAACCCGAGCGTGAAGGTGTTCAACGCGTACGCGCCCTTCTTCCGGGTCAACTCCGTCTTCTGGGACCCGTCGGTGTACGGGCGCTACCTCACGGTCGCGATCCTCGCCTCGCTCGCCGGGATCGTGCTCGGCGGTGTCCGCGGCTGGAGGGTGGCCGGGCTCTACGCCGTCGTGGTGGCGACGTGGCTCGGGCTGCTCATCTCGTTCTCGCAGTCGAGCTTCGTCGCGCTCGCGGCCGGGATCGTCGTCGCCGTGGCCGTCGCCTGGGGCCGCAGGGCGACGCTCGCGCTCGTCGCCCTCGGCGCGCTCACCGCCGTCGTCGTGCTCGCCGTCCCGCAGGTGCGCGACGAGCTCGTCGGCAAGTCGCGCTCGGGGTTCAACCGGATCACCTCGGGACGCGCCGAACCTCGTGGGCCAGGGCGTCCGCATCGCCCTCGACCACCCGATCGTCGGGGTCGGAGCGGGAGGCTTCTCGCACGAGTACGCCCGCCGGCTCGGGATCCCGGGCAGGGACCCGAAGCGGGTCGCCTCGCACACGATGCCCGTGACGGTCGCGGCCGAGGAGGGAATCGTCGGCCTCGGGCTCCTCGGCTGGCTTCTCGCGGCCGCGTTCCTCGCCACCCTCACGGGCCTCGGCCGGGGCTTCACGTCGCGCGTCTCGCTCGCCACAGGGGTCGTCCTGGTCGCGATCGCCGTGCACAGCCTCTTCTACGCCGCGTTCTTCGAGGACCCGATGACGTGGGCGCTCTTCGGCCTGATCGGGCTCACCGCACGCGTGCCGAAGAAGACGACCGCCCGCCCGGTGGAGCCGGTTCCCGAGCCTCCGCTCCGCCCGTGCCCGAACCGGCGCCCCACGCCCACGCCGTAGACTCGCGCCGTGCTGGACGGACTCGAACGCGCGCTCGTCCTCGCGCCGCACACGGACGACGGCGAGTTCGGGTGCGGCGGCACGATGGCGCGCCTCGTGGAGGCGGGCTGCGAGGTGCGCTACGTCGCGTTCTCGATCGCGACGCGCTCGCTCCCGCCCGGCTTCGAGCCCGACACGCTCGCCCGCGAGGTGCGCGAGGCGACGGCCGAGCTCGGGATCCCCGAGTCGCACCTGACGGTGCACGACCTCGACGTGAGGACCTTCCCCGAGCGGCGTCAGGACATCCTCGAGCTCCTCGTCGCGCTCTGGGAGGAGTGGCGTCCGGACGTCGTGTTCCAGCCCTCGCACCACGACGTCCACCAGGACCACCAGACCATCGCCCAGGAGGGGCTGCGGGCCTTCAAGCGCACGACGATCCTCGGCTACGAGATCCCGTGGAACAACTTCGACTTCTCCTACGGCGCCTACCTCGCGCTGGAGCGGCGCCACGTCGAGAGGAAGGTCGCCGCCGTCCGCCGCTACGCATCCCAGCAGCACCGCCGCTACGCGGACGAGGAGTACATCTGGAACCTCGCCCGGGTGCACGGGACGAACGTGAACCGCGAGTTCGCCGAGGTGTTCCAGGTCTACCGGCTCGTCGCGTAGCCTCAGGCGATGCGACCCGGGATGATCGGCGCCGGTCTCTGCGTGCTCGGCGGGCTCTGCATGATCGCCGGGCTCGCCGTCGACCTCGATTCCACCGCCGCGAAGGTGCTGATCGCCGCCTCCGCCGTCCTCTTCGTCCCCGGGGCCCTGCTCACGTACGTCTGGCTGCGGATGCGCATCCCGCCGCAGTGACGAGGCTGCGCCTCCTGCTTCGCGCTCGCCGTCGCGACGGCGTTCGCGGCTCCGGCCGCACGCGGCGACGCCCGTGGTGGTGATCGACCCCGGTCACGACCTGCGCGCCAACCCGGCCACGGAGCCGATCGGCCCGGGCTCGGCGACGCTGAAGATCAAGGACGGCGGCGGCACGCACGGCGTCGTCACCGGGATCCGCGAGCCGGACCTGACCCTCGACGTCTCGCTGCGGCTGCGAACGCTGCTGCGCCGGGCGGGGGTGCGCGTGGTGATGACGCGGGAGAGGACGGCCGGGGTGAGCATGGGGAACGTCGCCCGCGCGCGGATCGCGAATCGCGCGGGCGCTGCGCTGTTCCTGCGGGTGCACGCCGACGGCTCTGCGAGCGGCGACGCGCGCGGCACCCACACGCTGACTCCGGCCCTCCGCCCGGGGTGGACGGACGACGTCTACCGGCCGAGCCGGCGCGCCGCCGGGCTCGTCCAGACGGAGCTCGTGCGCGCGCTCGGCTTCCCGGACCGCGGGATCCAGGAGCGCTCGGACTTCACCGGCTTCAACTGGGCCGACGTGCCGGTGATCCTCGTGGAGCTGGGGTTCATGACGAACCCGACCGAGGACCGGCAGCTGGCGCGGCCCGCCGTGAGGCGCCGTGCCGCGGTCGGGCTCTGCCGCGGCACGCTCCGGTTCATCGGCCTACCCGGGGCGAGGTGCGGGATTTAGACAGGACTAAAGTCTGCGGATAGAGTTTAGGCATGGCTAAACTCACCCGGCGGGGCCTGCTCTGCGCGACGGCGCCGCTCGCGGCCGCGCCGCTCGGGCTGGCCGCCGTCGGGCGCGGGGGAGACGTCACCGCCGCGCGCCACGACCACAGCGCGCACCGCTCGCTCGCGACCCACGACCAGCGGGGCGCGATGATCGGCCACGCGGCGATGATCGGCGAGGGCGCGCCCGCGGTCGGCGGCCCGAACGACCTCGACGACCTGCTGTATCCGCCGCCCGCCCTCCCGTACCGGCCCGGGCGCGTGCGCGACTACACCCTGGTCGCCACCGACGAGGAGATCGAGATCGCGCCCGGGGTGTTCTTCCCGGCGTGGACGTACAACGGCACCGTCCCCGGCCCCGTGATCCGGGCGACCGAGGACGACATCCTCCGCGTGCGCTTCGTGAACGCGGGCGTGCACCCGCACACGATCCACTTCCACGGCATCCACCCGACGGACATGGACGGCGTCTTCGAGATCGTCTCGCCGGGGAAGGAGCTCACGTACGAGTTCCCGGCGCGGCCCGCCGGCTTCCACCTCTACCACTGTCATTCGACGCCGCTCAAGAAGCACATCCACAAGGGCCTCTACGGCGCGTTCGTGATCGACCCCAAGAAGCCGCGGGAGCCGGCCCGCGAGCTCGTGATGGTGATGAACGGCTTCGACACCGACGCGGACGGGGAGAACAACTTCTACACCGTCAACGGGCGCACGTTCTACTACGCGCGCTATCCGATCCGCGTGCGCCAGGGCGAGCTGGTGCGGCTCTACCTCGCGAACCTGACCGAGTTCGACCTGATCAACTCGTTCCACCTGCACGCGGACTTCTTCCGCTACCAGCCCACCGGCACGGGCGAGCACTGGGAGTACACGGACACGGTGATGCAGTGCCAGGGCCAGCGGGGCGTGCTCGAGATGCGCTTCGCGAACACCGGCACCTTCATGTTCCACGCGCACCAGTCGGAGTTCACCGAGCTCGGCTGGATGGGCTACTTCCAGGTGGGGGAGGACTAGTGGAAGCCCGGACGGAGGCCGCGCGGGGCGGTGTCGCCTGGCGGCTCTGGGCCCTCGTCCCGATCGTCCTGCTCGCCGTCGCCGTCGCGGGGGTCGTCTCGCAGGGGGACCGCGTCGTCGACCTCGTGGGCGGCAACCCGCCGCCCGCCGACGAGTTCGACGTGCGGCGCGTCGAGTTCCGGCCGGGCGAGATCCGGGTGCAGGTGCGCAACCCCCAGCCGGACGACCTCACGATCGCCCTCGTGACCGTCGACGACGCGATCGTCCCGTTCACGCTCGACGGCCCGGCCACGCTCGGCCGGCTCCGGTCGAGCACGATCGTCGTCCCGTACGACTGGGTCGAGGAGGAGCCGATCGCGATCGGCGTCACGAGCTCGACCGGCATCCAGACGACGCACGAGGTGCCGGCCGCGGTCCTGACACCCCAGCCGAGCGTGCGCGGCTTCCTCGGCTACGGCCTGATCGGCGCGCTCGTGGGCATCCTGCCCGTCGCGCTCGGGCTGCTGTGGCTCCCCTCGCTCCGGCGGGCCGACCCGCGCTGGCTCGCGGCGTTCATGGCGCTCACGGGCGGCCTCCTCACGTTCCTCGGGGTCGAGGCGCTCGCCGAGGCGCTCGAGCTCCAGGCCGTGCTCCCCTCGGCGCTCGGCGGCCCGGGCCTCGTGCTGCTCGGGCTCGCCGCGAGCGCGCTCGGCATGACGTTCCTCTCGTCCCGCCTCTCGAGGGGCAAGGCGGGAGCGACGGGCCTCGCGCTCGCGCTGCTCGTCGCGATCGGGATCGGCGTCCACAACCTCGGCGAGGGCCTCGCGATCGGGACGTCGTTCGCGACCGGCGAGCTCCAGCTGGGAGCGTTCCTCGTGATCGGCTTCATGGTGCACAACGTCACCGAGGGGCTCGGGATCGCGGCCCCCGCGAGCCGCACCCGGGTCTCGGTCTGGCAGCTCGTCGCCCTCGCGCTCGTCGCCGGCGCTCCCGCGATCCTCGGGACGTGGCTCGGCGGCTACGCCTCCAGCGACGTGCTGACACCGGTCTTCTTCGCGCTCGCCGCCGGCGCGGCGCTCCAGGTCGTGGTCGAGGTGGGCCGGTACGTCGCCCGCACGGCGCCGGGCGGGCTCCGCTCGGGCTGGGTCGTCGGCGGCTACCTCGCGGGGATCGCCGCGATGTGGGCGACGGGCCTGCTGATCGGGTAGGACCGCGAGCGTGCGCGTCGTCCTGCTCCCCCTCGCCGCCGCGTGCGCCGCGCTCGCCGCCGGCTGCGGGCCGATCCCGGAGTCGACCGTCCCGGACCTCTCGGGCCGCGAGACGATTCGCGTCGTCACGACCGTGGGGATGATCGCGGACGCCGTCGAGCACGTCGGCGGCGACCGCGTCGAGGTGGAGGGCCTGATGGGCCCCGGGATCGACCCGCACCTCTACAAGGCGAGCGAGGGCGACGTGCGGCGGCTCGAGCGGGCCGACGTGATCTTCTACGGCGGGCTCCACCTCGAGGCGAAGATGGCCGACGTGCTCGAGCGGATCGGCGAGCGGCGGCTGACGCGCGCGGTCACCGACGGGATGCCGCGCTCCGCGCCTCATCTCGGTCGGGGAACGGGCAGTACGACCCGCACGTCTGGTTCGACGTCGACCTCTGGAAGGGAGCGGTGCGCGAGATCCGCGACACGCTCGCCTCCGCCGACCCGGCGCACGCCGCGGGCTACCGCAGGCGCGCCGCCGCCTACCTCGACGAGCTCACGGCCCTCGACGCGGAGGTCCGGCGGAAGAGCGCGACGGTGCCACCGGCCGCGCGGGTGATCGTCACGGCCCACGACGCGTTCGGCTACTTCGGCCGGGCGTACGGCTTCGAGGTCGTGGGCCTCCAGGGGATCTCGACCGCCTCCGAGGCCGGCGCGAAGGACGTGCAGCGGCTCGCCGACCTGATCGCCACGCGCCGGATCCCGGCGATCTTCGTCGAGTCGTCGGTGTCGCCGCGCACGATCGAGGCGGTGCAGGAGGCGGTGCGCTCCCGGGGCTTCGACGTCGAGATCGGAGGCAGCCTCTTCTCCGACGCGATGGGCTCCGCCGGGACGCCGGAGGGCACCTACGTCGGCATGGTGCGGCACAACGTGGACACGATCACGAGCGCGCTCAGGGGAGAGTCATGAGCGCGGCGCGCGAACCGGCCGCGATCGAGGTCACCGACCTCACGGTCGCCTACGGCGAGAAGCCGGTGCTCGTGGGACGTCGACGTCGAGGTCCCGCAGGGCATGCTGATGGCCATCGTCGGGCCGAACGGCGCCGGCAAGACGACGCTCATCCACGCGATCCTCGGGCTGGTCGAGCCGGCCGCCGGCCGAACGCTCGTCCTCGGGAGCGCCTACGAGGCCAGCAGGCGCCGCGTCGGCTACGTGCCGCAGCGCGGGTCGGTGGACTGGGACTTCCCGACCGACGTCCTCGACGTCGTGCTGATGGGCCGCTACGGCCACCTCGGCTGGCTGCGGCGGCCCGGACGAGCCGACCGCGAGGCCGCGCTCGACGCGCTCCGCCGGGTCGGGATGGACGCATTCGCCCACCGGCAGATCAGCCAGCTCTCGGGCGGGCAGCAGCAGCGGGTCTTCCTCGCGCGGGCGCTGGTCCAGGACGCGGAGCTCTACCTGATGGACGAGCCGTTCCAGGGCGTCGACGCGACCACCGAGCGGGCGATCGTGGAGCTCCTGCGCGAGCTTCGCTCGCGCGGCAAGACGGTCGTCGCCGTCCACCACGACCTGCAGACCGTGCCCGAGTACTTCGACCGGGTGGTGCTCCTCAACGTCCGCCTGGTCGCGAGCGGCACGGTCGAGGAGGTGTTCACCGAGGAGGCCCTGCGCAAGACCTACGGGGGCCGCTCGGCCCTCTTCGGGCCGAACGGGCGATGACCGCCGTCTTCCTGGTCGACGACTACACGCTGCGCACCGTCGCGCTCGGGGCGGTCGCGCTCGGCGCCGTGGGCGGCGCGCTCGGGACGTTCGCCGTCCTCCGCCGCCAGGCGCTGGTCGGCGACGCGATCTCGCACGCGGCGCTGCCGGGCGTGGTGCTCGCGTACGTGCTGCTCGGGACGAAGGCCTCGCTCTGGCTCATGCTCGGCGCGGCCGTCACCGGCTTCGCGGCGACGCTCGCCGTCGGTGGAATCGTGCGGACGACACGCGTCAAGAGCGACGCCGCGCTCGGGATCGTCCTCTCGGTGTTCTTCGGCGTCGGCCTCGTCCTGCTGACGTGGGTCCAGCGGCGGCCCGACGCCTCGCAGGCGGGGCTCGACCGGTTCCTGTTCGGCCAGGCCGCCACCCTCCTGCGGGACGACGTCGTCACGATCGCGGTCGTCGGCGCGCTCGCCCTGGCCGCGGTCGCGGTCCTCTGGAAGCAGCTCAAGCTGCTCGCCTTCGACGCGGAGTTCGGGGCGAGCCTCGGGGTGCGGATGCACGCCGTCGAGATCGCGCTGACGGCGCTCCTCGTCGTCGCGATCGTGATCGGCCTGCAGATGGTCGGCGCGGTGCTGATGAGCGCGATGATCGTCGCGCCGGCGGCGGCGGCCCGTCAGTGGACGAACCGCCTCGGGCCGATGACCCTCGCGGCCGCCGGCGTGGGCGCCGCCGCCGGCGCGATCGGCGCGGTCGCGTCCTCCGAGGTGGAGCGCCTGCCGACCGGCCCGACGATCGTGCTCGTCGCGACCGCGATCGTCATCGCGTCCTTCCTCGTGGCGCCCCGAGGGGTGCTCGTGCGCAGGCTGCGGGCGCGGCGCGCGCGCTCGCGGCTCGCTGCGCACGCCGTGCTGGCCGACCTCGCCGTGCTCGAGGACGGCCACGGCGGCGTGGCGCGCGGCCATCCCGCGGCGACGATCGGCGTGATGGAGGAGGCCGACGCGACGACCGCGCTCCGGGCGCTCGAGCAGGACGGCCTCGTCCGGCGCGATCCGGAGGGCAACTGGTCGCTCACCGAGCGGGGACGCGAGGAGGCGCGCCGGCGATGACGCAGGGCCAGCTCGAGATCCAGGCGATCGCCGTCGTCACGGCCGTCGCCTGCGCCCTCGTCGGGACGTTTCTCGTGCTGCGGCGGCAGTCGCTCGTCTCCGATGCGATCGGGCACTCGGTGCTCGTCGGGATCGCGCTCGGGTTCCTCGTCGTCGGGTCGACGACCTCGCCGCTGCTCCTCGTCGCCGCGACGCTGACCGGCGTCGTCACGGTCGCGCTCGTCGAGGTCGTGACGAGCACGCGGCTCGTCAAGGAGGACGCGGCGATCGGGCTCGTCTTCCCCGCGCTCTTCTCGATCGGGGTGATCGTGGTCTCGCGCTACGCGGAAGGCGTCCATCTCGACACGGACGCCGTGCTCCTCGGCGAGCTCGCGTTCGCGCCGTTCGACCGGCTCGAGGCGTGGGGGTGGGACTTCGGGCCGGCCTCCCTCCTGCTGATGGGCGCGGTGCTGGTGGTCGACGTGGTCGTGGTGGCCGTCCTCTGGAAGGAGCTGAAGCTGTCGACGTTCGACCCCGCGCTGGCGCTCGCGCTGGGGTTCGCGCCGGTGCTCCTCAACTACGTGCTGATGACGCTCGTCTCGGTGACCGCGGTCGGCGCCTTCAACGCCGTCGGCTCGATCCTGGTCGTCGCGCTGATGATCGCCCCGCCGGCGGCGGCCTACCTGCTCACGGACGGCCTCGGGCGCATGACGGCGATCGCGTGCGGCATCGGCGGCGCGTCCGCGCTCGCCGGCTACTGGCTCGCGGTCGTGCTCGACGCGTCGATCGCGGGTTGCATCGCGGCCTGCTGCGGAATCGCCTTCGCGCTGGCGTGGGCGTTCGCGCCCGGGCGGGGTCTGCTCGCGGCCGCTCGGCGGCGGGCGCGCCAGCGGCTCGAGTTCGCGCAGGCGATGCTCGCCATCCACCTGGCGAACCACGAGGGGCGCCCGGAGGCGGAGGTCGAGAACCGCGTCGCCCACCTCGGCGAGCACCTGCGCTGGAACGGCGAGTTCGCCGACCGTGTCGTGCGCGGCGCGGAACGCCGTGGCCTCGTCGTGCGGAGCGCCGACGCGCTCGCGCTGACGGAGAGAGGCCGTGCGCTCGCGCACGACGCCGTGACTCGCTGAGCGGCCCGGGCCGTCGAGTCGGCGACTTCAGCGGGTCATCAGCGTTCGGGCGCGGCTGCGCTCGGCCGGAGTGGTGAAGCCGAGCAGGACGAGCACGAGTGGGTAGGCGATCGTCAGCCCGACCGCGGCAGCGAGGCCGACGTCGAGCTCCTTCCCGAGCGCGGCGAGCGCGACGGCACCCACGGCGGCCGTCCCGACGCGCCGCCACTGGTAGGGGACCGGGTAGATCCGCTGCGACCACCAGGCCATCCCGACGGCCATCGTCGTGTACGCGGCGACGGTCGCGATCGCCGCTCCCATCATCCCGTGGCTCGGGATCAGCGCGAAGTTGAGCGCGATGTTGACGCCCGCCGCCGCCCCCGTGACCACCCAGTTGAACTGCGTCCTCCTCGCGCGGCCGACGCCGATCGCGACGACGACGTACGCGGCGTACGCGACGGTCGAGAACGCGAGCGGCCCGACGACCCGCGAGGACTCGGCGAACTCCGCCGTCGCGAGGAGATCGACGATCCACGGCGAGAGCAGCGTCAGCGCGAGCGCCACCCAGGCCGTGACGACGGTGAGGTACGTGAGGACGTAGGCGTACGTCCGGCGCGCCTCCCGGTCGTCCTGGATCGAGTAGGCGAACGCCGGCCACGCCAGGCGGAACGCGGTCAGCAGCAGCACCATTGCGGACGCGATCCGCACGCCCACCGAGTAGAGGCCCGCCTCGGCGACGTCGGCGAGCTTGACGAGGAAGAAGCGGTCACTGAAGTTCGTCACCCAGAGGAACAGCGCCGTCGGGACGAGTGGGATGCCGAAGCGGTTCATCTCGCGGAGCAGGCTCCGGTCGAACTGGAGCCCGAGCTGCTCGCGCCGGTAGCCGATGAGCGCGAGGTAGACGATCAGCGTGCCGCTGAAGTTGCCCACGATCACGCCGAGGGCCCCCTGCTCGAGCGAGACGACGAGCAGCAGCGTCATCCCGATCGTGATGAGCACGTTGGCCAGGCTCGCGGACACGAACGCCACCGACCGCTCCTCGACGCGGAAGAGCGCCGTGAGCTGCTCGTAGTTGACCGTCGCCCAGAGCGAGACCCCCGCCGCGCGAACCAGCTCGGACGCATCCGCGTTGCCGAACAGCACCGTGGAGACCGGCTCGGCGAGGGCGAGGAGCAGGACGAGCCCCAGGGTCCCGCCGCCCATCGTGAACCAGAACGACGTGCGCAGCACGCGAAGCCGCCCCTCGTCGTCGTCCACGTCGAAGTAGAAGCGGAAGAAGGCACTGGTGATCCCGGCGCGCAGGATCAGCCCCAGCACCGTCGTCAGCGCGAGCAGCGTCTCGATGTGCCCGTAGTCGTTCGGCGTGAGGTAGCGCGTGTAGACGGGGAGCAGCAGCACCGCGATCACGCGGGAGACGAGGCCACCGATCCCGTAGATCACGGAGTGCCGGCCCAGCCGCCTGAGCTGCTTCCCGAGCCCGGCCGGCGGGGCGATCGGCTCGCGACCGCGTCGTCTCGGCTCGACGGGGACGGTGGTCTCGAGATCCGTGTCCCCGAGCGGGAGGGCAGGCGCAAGATCGGTGGGCGGCGCCGACGGCACCACGATCTCCTCCCGCGTGCGGCGTTTCGGCTCCAGGACGGTCGCGTAGAGGTCGACCAGCTGGTCGGTGACGCGGTCGAGGTCGTGGACTCGCTCCACGTACTCGCGCGATGCGCGCCCGAGCTCCTGCCGCCCGACCGATCCCATCTCGACCAGACCCTCGAGCCGCGCGTGCAGGGTCTCGGCCGTCGCGTTCACGATCGGCACCGGAAGGCCGTACGCCTCCTCCGTCCTCCTGGCCGCCTCCTCGTGCAGGAACGTCACGACCGGCTTCCCGAGCGCCATGCACTCGATCGCGAACAGGCCGTACCACCCGGCGTGCAGCTGGTCGACGACGATGTCGGCGTCGCTGTAGCGCGCGAGCGCCTCGTCGTGGTGCATGCCCTCGACGATCACGAGCTCGACGTCGAGGTCCTGGCACGCCCGGATCACGTGGTCCGTGCCCTTGCGGCGCCGTGACGAGGGTGCGTGCACGACGACGGGGCGACGGCGGCTGGAGGGCGGCGCGGGGGTGATCGTCGAGAGATCGACCCCCGGTGGGATCACCCGCGCTTCGGGCACCCAGCGGATCGCGTCGTAGCTGCCCACGATCTCCGCGCCGGCCTTCTTCCCGTACGCCAGCTCCTCCGGGGCCTTGCCGCGGATGTCCGAGCCGAGGTAGTGCATCACCGAGCGCTTGCCGAACGCCCGCAGGATCGGGAACTGCAGCGACTGGGGACGAGGGTCAGGCCGAACGTGAAGTGGAACAGGTCGGTGCGCGGGAGCAGCTCCGCGAGGACCTTCCACTGCGCGAGCTGACGGCGGACAAGGCCACCCTCCAGCTCGAGCGAGCGGTCGGCCTCGGGGTGCAGCGTGTAGCGGTTGAAGACGACGAGCGACGCGTCCACGCCGCGACGCCGCAGCGCCCGGACGTTCGTCCACGGGACGCCCGCGGTGTTCACGGGGCAGTGGACGACGCGCAGAGGGCGTTTCACGTGGGCCACCAGACCGGCGAGGATACGCGGAGTCGCGACGCGCCGAGCGGGGAGCATCCGTCAGGCTGGTGGCCATCCCGGCCGGCCATGCCGTCGCGGCCGCGAGGCGCGGCTCTGCCGCGACCGGGAGGCCAGATCGGCGCGGAGTGCGCCGAGCGCCGGTAGGATGGAGCGGATGGGCGCGACCAGCCACTTCAATCCCACTCGAGCTGGTCGAAGTAGCGGAGTGCCGTGCGGCCCGGGCGGATGCGCCCTCGCAGGGCCGCCAGCTCGTCGTCCGAGATCTCCCCGACGGCACGCTTCACACCGAGGTACGGCAGGTCGAGGTCCTCCTGGTAGACGATCGTCGAGATCCGCGGATTGACCTCGATCACGTGCTCCCCCACGAGCTGGATGTTGAAGAACCACTCGATCCGGAGCTCGGCGACGATGCGGTCGGCGATCTCCATCAGAGCGGGGTCGTCGAGCGTGACGAAGTACATCGCGAGCCCGGCGCGCATCGCCTCGCGCGTCTTCGGGTGGCCGAGGACGACGCGCCTCCCGTCGGCGATCCCGTCGATCGTGCGCTCGCCGCCGGTCGCGAGCTCCATCACGAGCAGATCGGGCCCACCCTCCTCCGGAAGCAGCTCGACCGCCTCCTCGAGGCGCATCGCGACCGAGCCCGGACGCTCGTGGAGCAGCTGATGGGCGCGGTCGACCGTCGGGTCGAGCACCCGGAAGCCGCGGGAGCCGGACGAGAACACGGGCTTGAAGCAGACCGGGCGATCCGGGTAGCCCAGCTCGCGTGCCGCCGCCTCGACCTGCGCCGCCCCGTTCACGCGACGGAAGCCGGGCGCGGGGACGCCGATGCGGTGCAGGAGCGCGTAGGTCTCCGCCTTGTCGTTCGAGCGGTGGATCGTGTCCGGGCCGGAGACGAGCACGGGCACGGGGAAGCGGCCGCGGTGCGCGGCCAGCCCCTCGAGGTCGAACGAGGACTGCGGCAGGACGACGTCCACGCCCTCGCGCTGGACGACGTCGAGCATCGCGTTCGCGAAGCCTGGGTCGGACCCGGCCGGCACGAGGTGGAAGGCGTCGCAGAGGTGTCGTCCGACGGAGCGCTCGGACATGTCGGTGCCGACGAGCCGCACGCTCACGCTCGCCGTTCTCGCGGAGCCCTCGGAGGAGCGCGGCGGTCCCGGGAGCGCCCGACGCGGAGACGAGCACGGTGATCGGGGCGCAGGCTCACGTCAGGTCGATCCGGTCATCGGCGAGCTGGGCGAGCCTCCGCTCGCGCTCGGCGTCGAGCATCGCGCGCATCGTCTGTCCCATCGTGGAGCCGGGGTACGCCCAGATCTCCGGATGGGTGAGGAGCTGGAGCCAGGGGAAGGCGCCGGCGCGGAGCTCCTCGTGGGGGCAGCCGGACCGCCAGCGCTGGTTCGAGTCGGATCGGTAGGTCGCCGGGTCGAAGTACCCCTCCTGCATGACGTTGACGGCGCCTTCGATCGGGTTCGTCATGTACTCCGGGCTCGGGGTTGTGCCAGGCGACGACGGGATCGAAGCGCTCGTCGAGGACGACCCGCGGGTGGACGGCGTGGAGCCCGACGCGGTGGCCGAGCTCGCGCAACCGGGCGATCGCCGCGACTCCCTCCTTCGAGGCGAGGTTGTAGAAGACGGACTCGGTCATCAGGAAGTACGTCGCGGACGCGCCCTCCTCGGCCTCGAGCTCGGCCATGCGCAGCGCAGCTTCGAGCGAGAGGTCGACGTCGTGCCGGAGCAGGAGGTCGCCGGGCCCGGGGGGCTCCTCGAACGAGGCGAAGCGGTAGCCGCCGGCCCTGGCGGCCTGCACGAGCTCTCGGTAGTGCGTCAGCTCGAACGCGCAGCTCATCGGCCCGCCAGCACCCAGTGGAACGTTGCGTCGCCCTCGGGCTCGCGGATGGTGACGAGCTCGTCGCGGAGCAGCTCGAACCCGGCGTCCACGAGCAGCCGCCGGTTCGTCTCGGGCTCGAAGCCCGAGAAGTACGAGGGCGCTCCGAGGAAGTCACCCGTCCAGCCGGGCGTATCGCTCGCTCCCAGCGTCGTCAGGAAGAGCCCGCCCGGCGCCAGCCAGCCGTGCACGCGCGCGAAGAGACCGGCGAGCAGCTCTCGCGGAACGTGGTTGAAGGCGTAGAACGACGCGACCGCGTCGACCGAGCCAGGCTCGAGCTCGAGCTCCGTGAAGTCGGCGTGCAGGAACGCGGCGCCCGGGACGCGCTGCCGTGCGCGGCGAAGCTGCTCCCGGGAGAGGTCGACACCGGTGAGCCGGAAGCGCTCGGCGAGCGAGCTGCGTCTCCGGCGTGCCGCCGCCGCAGCCGAGCTCGACCACCCGCGCGCCCCGGGGCAGCCGCGTCACCAGCTCGTCGCACCACTCGTCGCGCGGATCGTCCGTGATCCGGGCCTTCCAGCTCTCCCAGGTGTCGACCATCGCGTCGTAGCCGGCCGCGACGAGCGCCGTCCGCGGATCGCTCACTCGACCTCCACCTGGAGCAGCGTCGCCGCCCGCTCGGCCCGCCTCAGTGCCTCGAACGACGTGTCGGCGGTCGCGATCACGTAGCCGCGACGATCGCCGTCGAGTCGGACGGGACGGATCGTCTCGCCCTCGACGAGGTACGTCTCGGCCTGACGACGCCCGGTGCGTCGAGCACGGCGTCGAGCGGGCCGATCCGGGTCACCTTCCCGGTGGGCAGAGGCCCGGGCGAGGCGGTGAGGAAGCGGATCGCGAGCGGCTGCGAGAAGCGTGGCAGCGCGACGTCGTCGGTCACTTCCTCGCCGAGGGCGAAGCGGAGGGCGAGGTCGACGAGGTCGACACCGACTGCGTGGCGGACGAGGTCCGTCATCTGGCCGCCGGGGATGCGCGCGGCGACCTCGACCACCGAGACGGCGCCGTCCGGGGAGGCGATCAGCTGGGGGAAGGCGATGCCGTCGCGCAGGCCGAGGGCGGAGACGGACCGCTCGGCGATCCGCTCGGCGAGCGCGAGCTGGTCGGAGTGGATGGAGGCCGGGTAGACGTGGATCCACCCGACGCCGAAGCCGATCCCCGGCGGCCGGAGCCGGTCGGAGAGCGTCAAGACGCGTGCCTCGCCTCCGCGCGACACCACGATCCCGTTCATCTCGATCCCTTCGACGAACCCCTCGAGGATCGCCTCGCTGGCCGGGCGACTCGGCGAGCGCCGCGTGGAGGTTCGACTCGAGGTCGCCGGGAGTGTCGATGCGGAACAAGCCGCGCTGGCCCCCGGAGTCGACCGGCTTCAGCACGGCGGGGAGCCCGACCGTCTCGATCGCCGCGCGCCCCTCGGCGAGGCTCCTGACGGCCGCGAACGGCGGCTGCGGGATGCCCTCCTCGGCGAGCGTCCGGCGCATCGCGATCTTGTGCGTCATCCGGTGCGCCACCTCGGTTCCGATCGTCGGCAGCCCGAGACGCTCGGTGACCGCCGCGACGACCGGCACTGCGCGGTCGGCCGAGACCGTCAGCGCGCCGTCGACGGCATTCCGCCGCGCGACCTCCTCGACGGCGTCGACATCCGCGAAGTCGACCACCTCGGGCGTGTCGGCCACGCGCAGCCCGGGAGCCTCCGGATTGCGGTCGACGGCGACGACCCGCAGCCCACGCTCCCTCGCCCGGAGGATCGCGCGGCGCTGGTGGCGCCCCGCCCCGACGAAGAGGACGCTCGGCACGGCGCGATGCTAGATGGGATCGGCGATGCCGGGCGACGCAGGGGCCTCGCTCGGGCGAGCGCGCTCGAGCTGTCGCGGGCGTACGGAGGGTCGCCCGACCTGTGGAGCGACCGGCACTGAATCGGCACGATCACGTGACCCACTCCGCGCGTGTTGTCAGGTTAGGCTAGAGCCGTGGGGAGGAGGTCGGCGGCCCGAGTGTGGCTGAGCGGACATGGCCGTTGTCGCCAGTGTGAGCGCGTCGGCAGTCCGATGCGTTGGAGGTCGTGCGGGCGTCGTCGGCGGCAGGTCGAGCGGCGCCGGCGGCGGGCTGGGTGCTCAGTGCTGCGGCCGGCGGCGAGCGGGGGCTCGGGCGTCCGTCGAGCCCGGCGCTCAGCGCACGCCGCCGGGCGGCAGGAGCGACGGGACCCTGCCCCAGCGGGCGATCTGGCAGCCGTCGACCCGGCTCAGCCGCACCCAGACGCGGCGTCCCTGGACGCGCCCGCGGACCGAGTGCCACCTGCGGCCCGCCGTAGAGCTCGGCGCACGCCGTGGTCCGGTGACGGCGGCCGGAACGCCTGCCAGCCCAGGCGTGCGAGCTCGCGGCACACCGCCGCCCGCCGTGGATGTGTTCCGCCGAGAGGGTCGCACCGGAGCGTCCAGCGGACGCGCTTCGAGGGCCGGGCCGAGTCCTCGACGTACGTGATCGAGAGCGCGGTGGCGGGCGCGGCCCGGGCGGCGGGGGCGAGCAGCGCGAGGGCACAGCCGAGGACGAGAAGCGCGCGCACGTACCTCGAAGCTACGCCGCCGGGCGTCGATCCGTCACACCCGCCGTTGCACGAGACGAGTCCCGGCGGGGTCGACCATTACGATCCTCCGCGTGCCACTGACCGGGAAGCGCATCCTCATCACGGGCGGCGCGGGGTTCATCGGGACGACGCTCGCCGCGCAGCTCGTCGACGCGAACGAGGTCGTCGCGGTCGACAACCTCCACCGCGATGCGCTCTCCGGCACCGACCTCGCCGAGCACCCGAACTTCCACTTCGTCGAGGGCGACGTCCTCGACCTCGCGGCGCTGACCGAGCTTGCGGCGGGCAGCACGCACATCGTCCACGCAGCGGGGATCGCGGGCGTGGACACCGTGCTCACGAGCCCCGTGCGCACGATGCGGGTGAACGTGATCGGGACCTACAACGCGCTCGAGGCGGCGGTGGCGACACGCGACACGCTCGAGCGGATCGTCGAGTTCTCGACGAGCGAGGTGTTCGGCCAGCACGCGTTCAACGTGCAGGAGGGGCACGTCACGACGATCGGCTCGGTCGGCGAGGCGCGCTGGACGTATGCCGTCTCGAAGCTCGCCGGGGAGCACATGGCCCACGCCTACCACTCCGAGCTCGGGCTGCCCGCCGTCTCCGTGCGCCCGTTCAACATCTACGGGCCCGGCCAGATCGGTGGCGGAGCGATCCGGGCGTTCATCGAAGCGGCGCTCGCCGGTCGCGATCTCGAGATCCACGGCGACGGGTCGCAGATCCGCGCCTGGTGCTACGTCGACGACATGGTGGAGGGGATGCTGCTCGCCCTCGAGCACCCCGCGGCCGTCGGCGAGAGCTTCAACATCGGGAACGCCCGCTCCGCCGTCACGATCTACGACCTCGCGACGCGGATCAAGCGCCTGACCGGCTGCCCGGGGGAGATCCGCTTCGTGCCGCTCGACTACACCGACGTCGAGCTGCGGATCCCGAACATCGAGAAGGCGCGCACGCTCCTCGGCTTCGAGGCGCAGGTCGAGCTCGACGAAGGGCTCGAGCGCACGATCGCCTGGTACAGGTCACGGCTCGGCGCGGCGGCGTGACAGGCCCCGCGCGTTCCTGCCGCGGCCGACGCCGGCCAGGCGATTCGGCTCGCGCGGCCGGACGTGGGCGAGGCGGAGCTCGCGGCCGTCGCCGAGGTGCTCGCGACCGGTCAGCTGACGATGGGGCCGCAGGTCGAGGCCTTCGAGCGGCTCTCGCTCACGCGGTCGGCACGGCCGAGGCGGTCGCGGTCTCGTCCGGCACGGCTGCGATCCACCTCGCGCTGCTCGCCCTCGGCATCGGCGAGGGCGACGAGGTGATCGTGCCCGCGTACACGTTCCCGGCCACCGCGAACGCGGTCGAGCTCTGCCGAGGCACGGGCGGTGCTCGTCGACGTCGACCCCGAGACGTTCCTCGTCCGCCCCGAGCTCGTCGCCGAGGCGGTGACCCCGCGCACGCGGGCCGTGCTCGCGGTCCACCTCTTCGGCCGTCCGGTCGAGTGGGAGGAGCTCCAGACGGCGATGCCGCAGGACGTCGTCCTCCTCGAGGATGCGGCCGGCGCGCTCGGCGCCACGTACCGCGGCACACCCTGCGGGGCGCTCGGCCTGATGGGCTGCCTCTCGTTCCATCCGCGCAAGATCGTGACGACGGGCGAGGGCGGTGCCGTCACGACCGACGAGGCGGAGCTCGCCGGCGCGGTCCGCCGGCTGCGTCACCACGGGATCACGCACCGGCGAGTTCGACATCCCCGTGCCGGGCCTCAACTACCGTCTCGCGGACGTCCTCTGCGCGCTCGGCATCCCGCAGCTCGAACGGCTCGACGCGCTCCTCGACGCGCGCGAGCGGGTTGCGGGGTGGTACACGGAGCGTCTCGAGCACCTCGTCGGGACGCCCGGAGCCTCGCGAGGGCGACCGGCACGGCTGGCAGGCGTACGTCGTCACGCTCGATCGCCGCGACGAGGCGCTCGCCGGGCTGCGGGCCGAGGGGATCGAGGCGCAGATCGGCACGTACGCCGTCAATCGGCTCAGCGCCTACCGGGACCGGGGTGCGTTCCCGGGCGCGGACGCGGCCTTCGCTCGCGCGCTCGCGCTGCCCTTCGCGTCGACGCTCACCGAGGACGACGTCGACCGCGTGACGACTGCGCTGGCGCGCTTCGTGTAGCCGCTGCCGAACTCGCGACCTTCATCGACCGAGCGCGCGAGATCCCTCGGCACGACGCTCAGGAGACGCCTCGCGGACGGGTCACTGCCGCCGAAGAAGCGGGCTCCTGCGCTGAGGGGAAACACGTGGGGAAGTTTCCCCCACGTCTAGAGGCAGATGTCGTCGGGGCGCACCGGTACCCGCGTCAGCGGCCTTCCGGTCGCGTCCCGGAGGGCCGAGAGGATCGCGGCGGTCGAGACCACGGTGGGCGGCTCGCCGACGCCCTTCGCGCCGTAGGGGGCGTCGGGCTCGGGGACCTCGATCAGCTCGATGTCGACGGGTGGCATGTCGAGCGCGGTCGGGATCAGGTAGTCGGTGAAGCTCGCGTTGAGGATCTCCCCGTCGCGCGTGACGAGCTCCTCCATCACGGCGAGGCCGAGGCCCTGCGCGATCCCGCCCTCGATCTGTCCCTCGACCGCCAGCGGGTTGACCGCCTTGCCGACGTCCTGTGCGGTCCCCACCCACACCACGCGCGTGAGACCGAGCTCGACGTCCACCTCGACGACGACCCGCATCGCGGCGACCGCGAGCGCGACATGCGCCCGCTCGCCGGTGATCTGGCCGGTCTCCGGATCGAGCGGCGTGGTCCGAGGGTGTCGGTACACCCGCTCGACGTCGACCTCGCCTCCACCCTGCTGCTCGCGCTGCTCGAGCGCGGCCCGGCATGCGTCGCGCACCGCGCCCGCGGCCATCCAGGTCATTCGGGAGGCCGACGCGGAACCGGCCGAGCCGACGGCCGCGGTCGTGTGCGGCGCGAGCGAGACGTCCTCGGTGCCGAGCTCGGTACGAGCGACCTGCAGCATCACGCCGACGACACCCTGACCGACCTCGGCCGCCGCGGAGTGGACGACCGCGCTGCCGTCGGCCCGAAGCACCACGCGCGCCGTGCAGAAGTCGTCGAAGCCCTCCGAGTAGCAGATGTTCTTGAAACCGAGCGCGAAGCCGACGCCGCGGCGAACGCCCTCGCCGCGCGTCGTGTTGCCCGCACCGCCGGGAAGACGGACGGGCTCGCGGGGCAGCTCCTCCGGCTCGGGCAGCGGGAGCGCAGCCGCCCGGCGGATCACCTCGCGTGTCGGCAGCGACCCGGTGATCAGCTGTCCGGTCGGGAGCGTGTCGCCGGGCTCGAGCGCGTTCAGCGTCCGCAGCTCGACGGGGTCGATCTCGAGCTCCGCAGCGAGCAGGTCCATCTGGGCCTCGCCGGCGAAGCAGGTCTGCACGGCGCCGAAGCCGCGCATCGCCCCGCACGGGGGATTGTTGGTGTAGACGGCCGTGGACTCGATCAGGGCGTTGTCCACCCGGTAGGGGCCGAGCGCGAAGGAAGCGGCGTTCGACGCGACCGCGGTCGAGCTCGATGCGTACGCGCCGCCGTCGAGGAGGATCCGCATCCGGACGCATGTCAGCCGCCCCTCGCGCGTCGCGCGGTGCTCGCACCGGATCCGCGCCGGATGGCGGTGGACGTGACCCGTGAACGACTCGGCCCGGTCGTAGACCATCTTCACCGGCCGGCTCGTGTGCAGCGCGAGCAGCGCGCCGTGGATCTGCATCGACAGGTCCTCGCGCCCGCCGAACGCGCCGCCGACGCCGGCGAGGTGAATCCGCACCTGCTCGGGCCGCAGCCCGAGGCACGGCGCGACCTGGTCGCGATCGACGTGCAGCCACTGCGTCGCGACGTAGACGTCGACGCCGCCCTCGCCGTCCGGCACGGCGAGACCGGACTCGGGGCCGAGGAACGCCTGATCCTGGATACCGAGCTCGTACGTGCCGGTCACGACGACGTCGCCGGGCGCCTCCGGATCGCCGTGCCGGATCACGAGGTGACGGACGACGTTCGGGCGTGGATCGTCGCGGTAGCCGTGACCCATCGTCGGCCGGTCGGGATGAAGGGGCTCCTGCTCGAGCGCGCGCTCCATGTCGACCACCGGCTCGAGCGGCGCGTACTCGACGACCACGGCGTCGAGGGCGCGCTTTGCCTGCTCGGGATGCTCGGCGGCGACGACCACGACCGGCTCGCCGACGTAGCGCACCGTGTCCACGGCGAGCACGGGCTGGTCGGCGAACTCGAGGCCGTAGTGCTTGCTGCCGGGGACGTCGGCGTGCGTGAGGACGGCGTGGATCCCGGGAAGCGAGCAGCGCCTTCGAGAGGTCGACGGAGACGATGCGCGCGTGCGCGTGGGGGCTTCGCAGGGTGTCGCCCCACAGCATCCCCGGCGCGGAGAGGTCGCTCGCGTACTCGAACTCGCCCGTGACCTTCGGCACCGCGTCGTGGCGGAGCAGGCGCTCGCCGATCCGGCCGACGGTGAGCCCCGTGCGCGGCGCGACGACGCTCATCGGGCCTCCGCGGCGAGCCGGACGGCATCGAAGATCTTCACGTAGCCGGTGCAGCGGCAGAGGTTGCCCGAGAGCGACTCGCGGATCTCGTCCTCGGACGGGTCGGGCACGCGCTCGAGGAGGTCTGCGACCGCGACGACGAGCCCCGGGGTGCAGAAGCCGCACTGGACGGCGCCCGCCTGGACGAATGCCTCCTGCACCGGATGGAGCCGCTCGCCGTCGGCCAGCCCCTCGACCGTGACGACCTCGTGACCCTCGGCCTGCGCCCCGAGGACGAGGCAGGAGCAGACGAGGGCGCCGTCGAGGAGCACCGAGCACGAGCCGCACTCGCCCTGCTCGCAGGCGTTCTTCGAGCCCGGGAGCTCGAGCGTGTCCCGAAGCAGCGTGAGGAGGCTCTCGCCGCCCCAGAGGTCGGCCTCCCGCTGCTCGCCGTTGACGGTCAGCGTGATCCTCATCGAGCATCTCTCCTGGCTGTCCTCACGAGCGGAGGCACCTCTCGAGCGCGCGCGAGGCGAGCACGCGCAGCGCATGGCGACGGTAGGCGGCGGTCGCGCGGACGTCGTCGATCGGCGCGGCTGCCGCGGCGACGCGCTCGGGGAGGGTGGCGGCGTCCCCCAGCGGCACCGTGACACGCTTCACGGTGACGGCGGCGGAGCCGAAGGCCGCGCGCACCTCCCCGGCCGTGGAGTCGACGACGACGGCGAGCGAGCAGATCGCGATCACCATGGCGTTCCTCGTACCGACCTTCATGAACGTCTGGGCGCCGCCGCTCGGCCGGAGCCGCACGCACGTGACGAGCTCGTCGGGGGAGAGGGCGGTCTTCTTCACGCCGAGCAGGAACTCCTCGAGGCGGAAGCGTGCGCACGCCGCGCACGCTCGCGAGCTCCACCTCGGCGTGCTCGACGAGGAGCGGCGGCAGCGCGTCCCCCGCAGGAGAGGCGGTGCCGAGGTTGCCGCCGATCGTGCCGCGGTTCCTGATCTGGGGAGAGCCGACCGTCCGCGACGCCTCGGCAAGTGCCGGCAGCGATCCGGCGAGGGCCGAGCGCCATGGCCTCGGTGTAGGTGAGAGCGGCACCGAGCCGGACGACGTCGCCCTCGCGCGACCAGCCGCGGAGCTCCTCCAGCTCGCCGAGGTTGATCAGGCTCGGCGGGCGGGAGTGGCCGAAGTTCAGCTCGACCATGAGGTCCGTGCCGCCCTGGACGAGCCGCGCCTCGGGGTGCTCCGCCCTCAGGCGGAGCGCCTCGTCGAGCGTGGTCGGAGAGTGGACCTCCACGGCAGGAAGACAACCACATCGCTCGGGAGTCGACTTGACATCCCGAGCTATGTGAGTTATCACTCACATATGAGTCGACCGGCACGCGCCAGACAGCCGGGGAGCGCCGCGAGGCAGTGCTCGCCGCTGCGCTGGAGGCGTTCGCCCGCGGCGGCCTCGACGGCACGTCGACGGAGGACATCGCAGACGCGGCCGGCATCTCGCAGCCGTACCTGTTCCGGCTGTTCGGGACGAAGAAGAAGCTCTTCGTCGCGACGGTCGAGCGCTGCATGGCCGACACGCTCGAGCTCTTCCGCGCCGCGGCCGGCGACCTGCGCGGGGAGGAGGCGCTCGACGCGATGGGCGACGCGTACGTGGCGATGCTGCTCGACGACCGGACACGCCTGCTCGCGCAGATGCAGGCCTACGCGGCCTGTGACGACCCGGACGTCCGCGAGGCGATGCGCTCCGGCTACGGCAAGCTCCACCTGTTCGTCGAGACGGTCTCCGGGCTGGACGAGGCGACCGTCGCGAGCTGGTTCGCCCACGGGATGCTCCTGAACGTCGTCGCGGCGATGGACCTCTGGGGTGCGCGGGAGCCGTGGGCGCGACGTCTGATCGAAGGGACGATCGGCCCGGACCGCCTGGCCGCGGCGCGTGACGCGAGGAGGGTCTGAGCACTTCTCTATTTGCACGATTATGTGAGTGACTGATCACGAATGATGGAGGGACGAGATGCGAACCAACCCACACACGCTCTGGACGTTCGCGATCACGTCGATCGCGCTGTTCATGGTCTCGCTCGACAACCTCGTCGTCACGACGGCGATCCCGGTGATCCGCACCGACCTCGGCGCGTCGCTCGAGCAGCTCGAGTGGACGGTCAATGCGTACACGCTCACGTTCGCCGTCTTCCTGCTCACCGGTGCCGCGCTCGGCGACCGGTTCGGCCGCAGGAGGATGTTCGCGGTCGGACTCACCGTGTTCACCCTCGGTTCGGTGGCCGCCGCCCTCGCGCCCAGCGTCGAGGCGCTGAACCTCGCCCGCGCTGCTCAGGGACTGGGCGGCGCGATCGTGATGCCGCTCACGCTCACGTTGCTCAGCGCCGCCGTCGCACCGGAGCGACGCGGGCTCGCGCTCGGCGCGTGGGGCGGGATCGGCGGGCTCGCGATCGCCTTCGGCCCGCTCGTCGGTGGCGCGGTCGTGGAGGGCATCGCGTGGCAGTGGATCTTCTGGCTCAACGTGCCGATCGGGATCGTCCTCGTGCCCCTCGCACTGCGGCGCCTCGACGAGAGCCGTGGCCCGGCGGGCCGCCTCGACCTCCCGGGCGTCGCGCTGGCGAGCGCAGGGCTGTTCGGGATCGTCTGGGGGCTCGTCCGCGGCAACGGCCAGGGGTGGAGCAGCCCCGAGATCGTCGGCTCGCTGGCGATCGGCGCGCTGCTCGTCGCGGCATTCGTCGCCTGGGAGCTCCGCTCGACCGCGCCGATGCTGCAGATGCGGTTCTTCCGCTCGCGGGCTTTCGCCCTGGCGAACACCGCCTCGTTCCTGATGTTCTTCGGGATGTTCGGCTCGATCTTCCTGCTGGCGCAGTTCTTCCAGACCGTGCAGGGCTACTCGCCGCTCGGCGCGGGGCTCCGCATCCTCCCGTGGACGCTCGCGCCGATGTTCATCGCGCCGATCGCGGGAGCCCTCTCCGACCGCATCAGCCCGAAGCTGATCATCGGGACGGGGCTCACGCTGCAGGCCGTGGCGCTCGCGTGGATCGGGCTCGTCTCGACGCCGACGGTGCCGTACTCGTCGTTGATCGCACCGTTCGTCGTCGCGGGAGTCGGGATGGCGCTCTTCTTCGCACCCGTGGCGAACGTCGTCCTCTCCGCCGTGCGCCCGCACGAGGAGGGCCAGGCGTCGGGCGCGAACAACGCGATCCGCGAGCTCGGCGGCGTGTTCGGCGTCGCGGTGCTCGCCGCCGTGTTCTCCCACGTCGGCGGCTACGGGTCGGGGCAGGCGTTCTCGGACGGGACGAACACGCCGTGCTCGTCGGCGCCGGCTGTGGTCGCCGTCGGGGCGCTCGCCGCGTTCGCGATGCCGGGACGGCCGCGTCGGCAGGAGACACTGATCGGGACGGCGGAGCCGCTGGCCGACGCTGCCTGAGTCGGAGCCGATCAGGCCAGCCGGCGGTACGCGGCGGGCGAGGGATGCGCGGGCACGGGCGCCGCCTCCCAGCCGTCGGGAAACGACGGCGCCCGCCACGCCGGGTCGGGCTCGAACGAGGCCCAGCGCTCGTCCCACCAGCGCTCGCCGTTCTCGAGCATCGCGCCGATCTCGTCCCCGAGCGCGCGCGTGGCGGCGACCTGCTCCGGCGTGTACCGCCCGTCCAGCACGCGCTGCTCCAGGAGCTCCTCGTCCTTGAAGCGCCAGGGCCCACCGGCGGGGATCCAGACGTCGAGCTCGAGATCCTGGGTGTCGTAGCCGATCGACGTCCGGCGGGCGGGCTCCTCGAGGTTCAGGTACCAGCCCGCGAACCGGCGGTCGCGCCCCTCCCAGAAGTGCCAGACCGAGTACGCCTCTCCCGGCCGGCGAAGCATGAGGACGCCGTGGCCGCGCCAGCTCTTCTTCCCGAGCCAGGGATGCGGCCGCCCGTCTGCGCTCGGCTGGGAATGCGAACGGCGATTCCTCCGGGAGGTACGTGACGAAGAGCTCGGGCGAGTCGTCGACGACGACCACCGGGGACGCGCACCAGGGCTGTCCGCGCCAGACCTCCCGGTGCACGATCGTCTCGCCGCTCTGCCAGGCCACCGAGCGCACGCTACCGGGGTACGCTCCGCAGGAAGATGGCCCGGCCCGAGAGCCTGAGCGCGCCCGAGAGCGGCGCCGACGCGGTCCCGCGGCCCGAGCTCTCCGTCGTGGTGACCCTCTTCGAGGAGGGTGCGACGCTGGACGAGCTCCATCGGCGTCTCACGACGGCCCTCGACGCCTTCGGCCGGGCGTACGAGCTGCTGTACGTCGACGACGGCTCGACCGACGGCACGTTCCAGACGCTCGAGCGGATCCACGAGGACGACGCGCGCGTGCGCGCCGTCCGACTCAAGCGGAACGCGGGCCAGCACCCGGCGATGCACGCGGGCCTCTCGCGTGCCCGAGGGGCGATCGTCGTGACGATGGACGGCGACCTCCAGAACCCGCCGGAGGACGTGCCGCGGCTCGTCGAGGCGGTCGAGGCGGGGTACGACGTCGCGAGCGGACGACGGGCTGCGCGGCACGACTCGTGGGGGCGCACCATGCCCTCGCGGCTGATCAACGGGATGCTGCGGCGGTTCACCGGGGTCGACATCTCCGACTTCGGCTGCGCGTTCAACGCCTACCGGCGCGACGCGGTCGAGCCGATGCTCGGCGCGATCGGCCGCCAGAAGTTCACGAAGGCGCTCGTCCTCTCCGGCGGCGCCTCCGTGGTCGAGGTCGACGTCGGGCACGCGCCCAGGCAGGGCGCCTCCCGCTACACACCCCTACGGCTGACGCGACTCGCGCTCCATGTGCTGGCGGGGTTCTGGCCCCAGCCGATCCAGACCGCCGGGATCCTGCTGGGAACCGTGTGCTCGCTGGCCTCCCTCGCCCTCGGCGTCTACGGGCTCGTCTACTGGATCTCCAGAGAGGACTTTCCCGGCCCCCTCCTCCTCGGGGCGCTCGTCGTGGCGGTGCTCGGGGTGCAGGGCTTCATCCTCGCGCTCGTCGGCGAGCACCTCGGCAGGATCCAGCGCGTGGTCGAGCACCGCCCCCTCTACCTCGTCGACCGTGAGCTCTGAGCCACCCCGTGCTCGAACCCCCGGTGCGGCGGGTGACGTCCGGTCGAGACAACGCTTGTGTTGATTCAACACATGCGTGCCCTGCGCGGGCCGGACGACGCCCGTGAGCCGCGTGCTCGTCACCGGCGGCGCGGGGTTCATCCCCTCGAACCTGATCCGCCACCTGCTCGAGCACACGGCCCACGACGTCGTCTCGCTCGACGCGCTCACGTACGCCGGGAACCTCGAGAACCTCGCGGACGTGATGAGCCACTCCCGGCTCGAGTTCGTCCACGGCGACGTCCGCGACGCCGACCTCGTGAGCGAGGTCGTCGGTGGAGTCGACGTGATCGTGAACGCGGCGGCCGAGTCCCACGTGGAGAAGTCGATCCGCGAGGGCGCGTCCGAGTTCGTGACGACGAACGTCGAGGGAACCCAGATCCTGCTCGACGCGATCCGCGAGACGCCCGTCGAGCGGTTCCTGCTGATCTCCTCGAGCGAGGTCTACGGCACCGCCGAGCGTGACCCGATGGACGAGGAGCACCCGTTGAACCCACGCAGCCCGTATGCGGCGACGAAGGCGGGCGGCGACAGGCTGGCGTACAGCTACTGGGTCACCTACGGCCTTCCCATCGTGATCGTGCGGCCCTTCAACAACTTCGGGCCTCGGCAGCACCCCGAGAAGGTCGTGCCGCGGTTCGTCACGCAGGCACTCGCGGGCGAGCCGTTGACGATCCACGGGGACGGACACGCGAGCCGCGACTGGCTGCACGTGGACGACACCGCGTCCGCGATCGAGGCGCTGATCGAGGCGCCGCTCGACGGGGTCGCGGGCGAGGTCGTCAACGTCGCGACGGGCGTCGACATCTCCGTCACCGAGATCGCCCGGCTGGTGCTCGAGGCCGTCGGCGACTCCGCGGCCGGCACCGTGCACGTCGACGAGCGTCCCGGCCAGGTCGACCGCCACATCGGCTCGACCGACAAGCTCGCGCGCCTCACGGGCTGGCGCTCCTCGATCGGCTTCGAGGAAGGGCTCGGGCGAACCGTCGCGTGGTATCGCGACAACGAGGCCTGGTGGCGAGGCGTCCTCGGGCGCGTCGGCGTCTCCTCGTCCTAGGCGCCGGTCCCGCCCAGCTCGGCCTTCTGGAGGCCGCCCGGGCGCGCGACGACCTGGAGGTGATCGCGGTCGACCGCGACCCGCAGGCGCCGGGCTTCGCCCTCGCGGACGAGCGGGCCGTGCTCTCGTCGGAGGACGAGGAGGCCGTCGACCGCCTCGCGCGCGCCCGTGCCGTCGACGGCATCGTCTCCCCCGGGGCGGACTGGCCGGTCGGGATCGCGGCGCGGGTCGCGGAGCGGATCGGCCTTGCGCATCCGATCGACGCGCGCACGGGGTCGCACGCCACGTCCAAGGCGAGGCAGCGCGAGGCCTTTGCCGCGGCCGGTGTCCCGCACGCGCGGGCCTTCGACCCGCGCGACCCCGCGCTTCCGTTCCCCTGCGTGGTGAAGGCCCCCGACCGGCAGGGCCAGCGCGGGCTCACGCTCGTGCGGCGGCGGGAGGAGCTCGACGCGGCGCTCGACACCGCGGCCGCCGAGTCGCGCGGCGGCGGGCTGCTCGTCGAGGAGCACGTCGAGGGCCCAGAGGTGACGGTCAACGCCGTCTCCGTCGAGGGCCGCTTCGTCGCGCTGACCGTGACCGACCGGCTCACCGCCGACCCGCCCGCCTTCGGGGTCGCGCTGGCGCACGTGTGGCCGTCCCTCCACGACGTGGAGCCGATCGTCGACGTGGCGCGCGCGGCCGTGGAGGCGCTCGGGATCCGGCAAGGGCCCTCCTACTCGCAGCTTCGCCTCGCGCCCGGCGGCCCGATGGTGATGGAGGTCGCGGCGCGGCTCGGCGGCGGCCACGACGCCGAGCTCTGCAGGGCGGCGACGGGCGTCGACCTGAACGCGCTCGCCGTGACTTTCGCCCTGGGCGAGCCAGTGGCCGAAAGGGACGTGTCTACGTGCCAGGCACGAAGACACGTCCCGCCTGGACATGGGGCTGCCGTCGTCTTCCTCGTGCCGCCGGAGGGAAAGCTCGTCGCAGTCGAAGGTGTCGCCGAGGCCGAGGCCCTCCCGGGAGTCGAGTGGGTGCGCGTCTACCGTCGACCCGGGCACGTCTTCGGGCCCTCTCCGGCGGGGCGTCGACCGCGCGGGCGCCGTGCTCGCGACGGGCGGCGATCGAGAGGAGGCGCTCGAGCGGGCTCGTCGTGCGGCGGACGCCGTACGCTTCCGGATCGATGCGGACGCGTCGTAGCACTCCGCTCGGCTTCCAGCCGCCGGCGATCGGGGACGAGGAGGTCGCCGCGGTCGCCGAGACCCTCCGCTCGGGCTGGTTGACGACCGGCCCGCGCGCCGCGCTGCTCGAGGACCGCCTGGCCGAGTATCTCGAGGCAGAGCACGTGCTGGCCGTGAGCTCCGGGACGGCGGCCATGCACCTCGCCCTGCTGGCCCTCGACGTCGGCCCGGGCGACGAGGTGGTCACCTCGCCGATCACCTGGCCGGCGACGGCGAACGTGATCGAGCACTGTGGCGCGACCCCGGTCTTCTGCGACGTGCGCGAGGACGACCTCAACCTCGACGCCTCGCTGCTCGCGAAGGTCGTCACCGAGCGGACGAAGGCGATCCTGCCCGTCCACCTCGCGGGCCAGCCCTGCGACCTCGACGCGATCCACGAGCTCGGCCTGCCGGTCGTCGAGGACGCCGCGCACGCGCTCGAGAGCCGCTATCGAGGACGCAAGCTCGGCGGGCTCTCCGACGCGAGCTGCTTCTCCCTCTACGCGACCAAGAACCTCGCCGCCGGGGAGGGCGGGCTCGTCGCGACGAACCGACACGACGTTGCCGACCGGATCCGCTCGATGCGCCTCACCCGCCGCGGAGACGGCTCGCGCTACGACCAGCTCACCTGGGGCTTCAAGGCGAACCTCTCGGACGTCCTCGCCGCGATCGCGCTCGTCCAGCTCGACAAGCTCGAGCGCCACGCCGAGCTGCGAGAGCGGCAATTCGCGCTGTACGACGAGGGACTCGCCGACCTCGAGGGGATCGACCCGCTGGCGCGCGACCCGCGGGACATCCACGCGCTCCACCTCTACGTCGTGCGAGTCGATCCCGTCGGGGCCGGCGGCACGCGTGACGAGTACCAGCGCGCGATCGCGGAGGAGCGCATCGCGACGAGCATCCACTTCCTCCCGGTGCACCGGCTCACGTGGTTCCGCGAGCGCTACCCCGCGCAGCCTCCGCTCCCCGTCGCGGAGCGCGCGGGCGAGGAGGTGCTCTCGCTGCCGCTCTCGCCCGCGCACACGGACGAGGACATCCTCGACGCGGTCGATGCGATCCGCCGCGTGCACGCGCGCCTCACGGCATGAAGCGGCCGCTCCGGATCGTTCTCACGCTCCTCCTCACGGGGCTCGCGCTCGGGTACCTCGTCTGGAAGGTCGACATCCGCGAGACCGTCGACACGCTGCTCGACGCGGATCCGTGGTGGTTCGCCCTCTCGGTGGGGATCATGATCGGCACCGCTCTGCCGATGGCGCTCCGCTGGCAGTGGCTGATGCGGGCGCAGCGGATGGACGACAGCTTCCTGTGGCTGACGCGCGCGTACTTCGTCTCCTACACCGCGAGCCAGGTGCTGCCGACGTCCATCGGCGGCGACGCGATGCGGGTCTACGAGACGGCCCGGAGGCATCCCGGCCGCACCGGCGACGTGACCGGGATCATCCTGCTCGAGCGCGGCCTCGGCGGGGCGGGCACCGTCCTGCTCGGGGCGATCGGGTTCCTGCTCGCGCTCGGCACCTACGACGTCGGCGCCTACCTGTGGCTCGAGGGGCTGTTCGTGCTCGGCACGCTCGTGCTCGTCTTCCTCTTCTTCTCGCGCTCCGCGCGACCCCTTCTCGCGCGTTCGCGGCCGCTGCTGGAGCGCCTGCGGGTGGAGCGGCCGATGCGCGCTCTCTACGACGGGATCCACCACTTCCGCGGTCACGTGCGCCTGCTCGTCGTGGTGTTCGTCTTCACGACGGTGATCCAGGCCGTGCGGATCCTCTCGATCTGGGCCGCGGGAAAGGCGGTCGGGATCGACCTCGGCCCGCGCATCTACTACGTGATGGGCCCGCTGTTCTTCCTGATCCTGCTCGTCCCGTTCACGCTCAACGGGATCGCCGTGCGCGAGGCGTTCTTCGTCAGCTTCCTCGGCAACGTCGGCGTCCCTGCGGACCAGGCCTTCGCCGCCGGCTTCCTCTTCTTCCTCGTGACGACGGCGCTGGCGCTGCCGGGCGCCGGGATCCTGCTGTGGGAGGGAATCCGCGGCGGCTCTCGCCCGCGGCTGGAGCATGGCTGACGGGCGCTCGCGCGTCGCGTGCGTCGTGGTCACGCACGACGCTCTCCCCTGGGTCGAGCAGTGCCTCGGAAGCGTCGCGGGCACCGAGACCGTGGTGGTGGACAACGGCTCGTCGGACGGTACGGCCGACTTCGTCCGCGAGCGTTTCCCGTCCGTCCGCGTCGTCGAGGACGAGAACCGCGGGCTCGCGGCCGGCTGGAACCGCGGCATCGCGGAGACCGATTCCGAGCACGTGCTCGTCCTCAACGCGGACGCGTGGCTCGTCGAGGACGCGCTCACGCGCCTGCTCGGGGTCGCCGACGCGCATCCGCGCGCGGCGGTGATCGGCCCGCGGCTGCTCAACCCCGACGGCACGCTCCAGCGGTCGGTGCGCGGCTACCCGACGCTCTGGCGCCTCGCGACCGAGTACCTCTACCTGCGGAAGCTCGCGCCGGGCTCGCGCGCGTTCAACGCCTTCTACGGGGCCGGGTTCGACCATGCGAGCGAGCGCGAGGTGGAGTGGGTGATGGGCGCCTGCATGCTCGTGCGCCGGGCCGCGTACGACGAGGTCGGGCCCGTTCGACGAGAGCTACTTCCTGTTCAGCGAGGAGGTCGACTGGATGCGCCGCGCCGCCGACCGGGGCTGGACGGTCGTCTTCACGCCCGACGCCCGCTGCGTCCACGTCGGCGGCGCCGCCCACGCCGGGCGGATGTTCCGCGAGAACGTCCGCGGCCACCTGCGCTATCTCTCCCTCCACGGCCGACCCGGCGAGGCCGAGCGTGCGCGCAAGCTGCTCCACGCGTCGCTCGTCGTCCGCGGCCGCCTGCATCGCGGCGAGCGGGCGCGCCTCTACCGCGAGGTCGCGGCCTGGCTCGGCTCCGGCGACGTCGAGGCGTTGCTCGCCGGATGACGCGGGCGGTCCGGTCCCTCCCTGGGGGACCGACCCGAGCGGGGCGCGCTCCGGTGAGCCTCACGGGGTGCGGTTGTGGGGTCTGTCCCCGCAGGGGACTGACCCCAGCGACGGTCACTGGGGACAGACCCCTTCGGGGTCAGTCCCCGGCTCCCGGCTGCAGCACATGAGCAGCGTCTGGCTCCTCGTGCAGCTCGTCTTCGGGTTCGCCGTGGTGCTCGCGCCCGGGGCGATCCTCGCCCGTGCCCTCGGCCTGCGCAGCGCCGCCGCGACGCTCGCCTGGGCGCTCGCGCTCGTCTTCGGCGCGCTCGCCGTGACGTTCCTCGTCTCGGCCTCCCTCACGCTGACGCTCGTGCTCGTGCTCGTCGCGGGGCTCGCGGCACTGCCGGCCGCCCTTCGGCGACACCCGGAGCGAACCGTCCCGGCGCGGGCGGGCGTGCTCGGCGCAGGCGCGCTCCTCGGGCTCCTCCTCTGGCACGTTGCGGGGAACGTCGGCGGCGACGGCTTCTTCCATCTCGCTCGCGATCCAGAAGCTCCTCGCGTTCGACGACCTCTCGCTGGAGAGCGCGAACGAGTTCCCGGACGGCGGGCTGCATCCGGGCTACGCCTTCCCGCTCTGGCACGGCTTCCTCGCGCTCGTCGCGAAAGTCTCGGGGGCCGACCCGGTCGACGTCGTCCTGCACGGCCCGACCGTCCTGGCCGTGCTCGCCGTCGTGCTCGGGTTCGAAGCCGGGTGGGCGATCTTCCGGCGCGTCGTGCCCGCCGCCGCCTCGGCTGCGGCGGGCGTGGCGATCGTCGCCATGGCCCCTGCCTCCGGAGGAGCCTTCACCGCTCTCTCGCTGCCCGCCACCGCGTCGCGCCAGCTCCTCCTGCCCGCCGCGCTGGCGCTGGCCGTCGAGGCGACGCGGAGACCCACCGCGGCCATCCTCGCCTCGGCTGCCGCCGCGTCGCTCGCGCTCGCGGCCGTGCACCCGACGTACGCGCTGTTCCTCTGGATCCCGTTCGCGGGGTTCCTCGCCGTGCGCTGGCTCTGGGAGCGCCGGGACGCACGCTCCGGGGGCCTCGCGCTCGCCGCCCTCGTCGTCCCGGCCGGCCTCTTCTTCGCGTGGCTCCTCCCGCTGGTCGCCGACACCGCATCCGTGAGCCCCGACGCGCGGGAGCAAGAGCGCGGGTTCGAGAAGTACGCGGGTCAGCTCGACGGGACGGTCGACCTCTTCTCGGTCACGCCCGAGCTCTTCGCGCGGACGGGAGCGGTTGCCGTCGCCGCGCTGTTGCTGATCCCGCTGGCAGGGCTCGCCGCCCGGCGTCGCTGGGCGGCATACGTCGTCGGCGGCTCGCTCGCGGTGTTCGCCGTGTGCCTCATCCCGTGGGTCTTCACGCCGTTCTCGGACGTCGTCTCGCTCTCGCAGTCCCGCCGCCTCGCGGGCTTCCTGCCGCTGGCGTTCGCGCTCGCGGGCGGCATC
Source organism: uncultured Actinomycetes bacterium (assembly GCA_963722755.1). GTDB lineage: Bacteria > Actinomycetota > Thermoleophilia > Gaiellales > Gaiellaceae > Gaiella. The sequence continues at coordinate 20,398 of CAVROJ010000006.1, read as the reverse complement.
GGGGTACTGGCGCGACTGATCGGGCCGCTCGTCCTTCCCGCTCGCGCTGGGCGCGGGGATCGTCTTCCAGGTGCTCCACCCGGGCGACTTCGGCTACGCGCTCGAGGACGGCGGGCCCGCCTGGGCGACGGGGTTCGGCGTGCTGGGCGCCGTGGTCGCGCTCGTCGTCGGCTTCCGGCGCCGTCCGCCGCTCGAGCGCACCGCGGCCCTCGCCTCCGCGCTCGTGCTGCTGCCGACGTACGTCCACGGCTTCACGAACTGGTCGCCGTCCGAGGCGCGCCCGCCGAATCCGCTCTCGGTCGGCCTGCTCGCGGCGGTCCGGGAGCACGTCCCGACGGGAGCGGTCGTGTACGCCGACCCCCAGGCGAGCTATCGGCTGGGCGCCTACGCGCCGGTGCGCGTCTGCGTCAACCCGATCAGCCATGTCGCCGACACGGTCGACAACCGCCCGCGCGAGCGCGCGCGCGAGTTCCTGCGCTACGCCCGGCGGGTGACGTCGTCACGCCGGCGCGTGCCTGCGGCGCGAGTGGCTCGTCGTCGACCGCGACCGGTGGCCCGACCTCGCGCCGGAGCTCCCGGTCGTCCACCGCGACGCGCGGTGGGTGCTCTACCGGCTCTGAGCGAGCCGCTGGCGTGTCGCCCCGTGGGGCCGGTGCTAGACATGCCTGGTGGATTCGACCTGCGCACAGCCCGATCCGCGCTCGCTCTACCTCGACCTGATGAAGTCGGTGCGTGCTCGACCAGGATCTACCAGCACCGTGAGCTCATCCCGGTGGCGCCGGGAAGTGCCGGGTCAAGCGAGCGCTCGTGCGAGCGCCTCGCCAACCCGCGTGCTTCAACGGGTCCGCGAGCGGCAAGTTCGAGCCCCGCACGGGCTCGCGGCAGGGGAAGAGGATGGCGTATCACGCGCACACGAGGTCGGCACCAAGCGCCTCGACAACGTCGAACGATGCATCGCCACGGTCTCGCCGACGAGGTTCCCGGGACGTGATCGAGACCGGCGTCTGGGTGGCGGCGCCGCGATCTTCATGCGCGCGGTCCTCGAGGCCTACGGGATCACGGACCGGACGCGTCTGGGTCGCAGACTCCTTCGAGGGGCTGCCGCGGCCCGACGCCGTCGCGCTATCCGGCCGACGCCGGCGACCGCCTCCACATGCCGAGCGGCCTCGCCGTCGCCGTCGACGAGGTGCAGCGCCAACTTCGAGCGGTACGGCCTGCTCGACGACCAGGTGCGCTTCCTCGAGGGCTGGTTCAAGGACACGCTGCCCGGTCGCCCCGATCGAGCGCCTCGCCGGTCATGCGCCTCGACGGCGATCATGTACGAGTCGACGATGGATGCGTTGACGAACCTCTCACGAACGGCAATCGCCCGGGGGCTTCGGGCTCGTCGACGACTACCTGTCCCAGGTTGAGACGCTGCCGCAAGGCCGTCGAGGACCTCCGCCGGTCGCGCGGTGATCGACGACAGGAGATCGTCGAGGTGGACTGGTTCCTGTGTCTCCTCGGGCGGCGCTCGATAGGGCACACGCAGCGCCTTCAGACGACATCCGAGTTCAAATGTCCCCCGGCGAGTGCTGAGGCGACCGCTGCCCGCGTGACCTCGCCTCTACTCGTCGGCGCGCGTAGGCGCTCTACGGGCCCTCGAGCGTCGTGCGACCTCGGCTCGTCTGTGAGACCGATCGCTCCAACGTGGGCGATCGTTCCGATGTCGACCATGCTGGCAGGCTCGAAATGCGCCACACACAGCCTGGCGCCCGGTTCGCGGCGCAACGCGACCCAGATCGGTGTCCATCGCCGGCCGGCGACCACGCGCTCCTCCAACGCGGGCGCGCCGCCCGTGTAGCGGACGATCGCGGGCGCCGATGACCCCCGGATCAGCACGCGCAAGGCGTTTCTCCGGCAGTCGAAGACGTCGATCTCGAAGGGACCGGTCGACGTTCGCCCGAGCGGCGCTCCCCTGATGCGGTACCGGAGCCGGAGCGGCTGCTCTGCATCCCAGAGAACCAGCCGGCTGCTCCCGTCCCTCCGCACGAGTCGGGCACGCGCAGTGCCTGCCACCGAGACCGCGTTCGACGTCACCAGCCCGGGCGAGCGAACCGGCTGCCCCAGTTGGTTCCTGATCGATCCGTCCTCGTACAGCCGCGCATCGATTCGGCCCGGCAACGAGGCGCTCTGTCCCGGAGAGACGGCGAGCACGCCGGCGACGCGTCGATTCCAGTACGCCTGATGCCAGTAGTCGTTCCAGTAGAACGAGCCGTCGTCCAAGAGGAGGGTCGGGCTCTCGGTGTGACGGTCGATCCAGTCTCGAGCTCCAGAGCCGAGGAAGAACTGCCGGTCGCGGTCGGCGGCGATGCGGATCTCCCGTGAGGCGACGACGGACATAGCGTCATGAGGAGCGAGAGCGGAAGGACGAGCAACCCCGGGAGCCGTAGCCGGCTGCGCCCAGTTCGATCGCGCGATCCACCACGACCCGAGCAGGCAGGCGGCGATCGCGGCGACGAGGGCTGCGCGGAAGCTCAGACCCGACAGGTGCTCCGAGACGATGTGCAGCCCCACGAACGAGGGGCATCGACCCTCGACGCGGGAAAGTCGAGCACCCGCTCGGGCATCACTGCGACCATGAGCCCGACGAAGCACGTGCACCCGACCGTCACTCCACGGAACGACCAGAGCCGACGGGTGCCCCACGCCGCGAAGCAGACGAGTAGCGGAGGAAGGAGCGCCGAGAGGTTGCGCTCCTTGAGGTGGCCGACGTTCTGCGCGACGAACCCCCCCGCCGCCACGAGCGCGACACTCGTCCAGGCGACGGTGATCACCCGACGAGCGCCCGCACCCCGTCTCCGTCGACCTTGCCCAGGAAGGTGAGCAGGAAGAGCGCGGCCGCTCCCGCGAGGGGCACGAGAGCGCGTCATGACCGCGAGCGCTCCCAGGTGCCAGATCGTCCATTCCAGCGCCGCGGCCGGCCGGGACGGGCCTGTCGAGGACCGACGAGTAGCCGCCCAGCGGGCTCCCGTTGAGCGCGCCCACGAGCAGCCAGGCGACGAGCAACGCCGCAAGGCCCGCCACCAGGAGCGCCTGCTCGCGAACCGGCTGGAGCCGACGTCCCGCGAGACAGAAGAGCGCCACCGCCAGGATCGTGGCCGGCACGAGCAACAGCGCTTGAAGGCGGAGCTGTGACGCGAGAACGACCCCTCCGGCCGCGAGGATCTGGTTGGTCACAGGACGGGTGCGCGAACGACCGCCAGAGCAGGAAGAGCGCCGACGTGACCGCCAGCAGCGAGACCGACTCCGTCATCATGAAGGCGGAGTAGTTGAGGGCGGGAAGGGCGAGAACCGCGCCGGCCACGCCGAGCGACCATCGCGCCGAGGCAACCTGGCGAGCCCAGAGGTACGTCACGATCGCCGTCGAGCACCCGATCGCGGTCTGGACGAGCAGCGCCGCGATCCGGGCGTGATCAGGCCCGAAGAGTCGTAGGAGCCCTCCCGGGAGCAGGGGGTAGAGCCCGTAGTAGCCGCTCGGCTCGCCGAGGACCTCGAGCCGGCCGCTCCACATGCTCTCGCCGAGAAGCGCGTAGAGCATCTCGTCGGGGGCGATCCAGGGCGTGCTCGAGCCCCAGGCGAGAGCGACGCGCGCCCCGACGGCCGCGAGCGAAGACGATCGCCAGGGCGCGTGGTCCGGAAAGAGCGCGAGCTAGAAGGCGCGGCGCCGTGGACGGAACGTGCGCGCTCGTACGTACGTACCTGATGTTCTGGTTGCACCGACGGCAGCGTGTCTGCTGATGGCGATCGGTGTGGGGGGCGGCCAACCCGATCCTTATCACACGTACCCGGGGCGTGTGGGCTCGCAAGCCGCTGCTCGAGGCCTGCGAGGTGAACATCGCGCGCCCGCGTCGACGCCGAGGAAAGCGAACCGACGGTCGAAGAGCTGCCGAGCGCGAGCGCGGCCCACTCGTCAAGTCGCGCACGTCTTCGGACGCTGGCGAGCGCGGCGTGCCCCTCGACGCCACCGAGCAGGAGCATGCCACCGAGTCGGCCGCGTTCCAGAGCGCCTTGGCTTGGGCGGATCGTACGACCGCCAGCCGACCCCGGGTGGCGCCTTCAAGGTTCCACGGGGCCCTTGCCGCGAAGGTTGCTACGCACCCGGGTTGCGCGGAAGCCGGAGCCGCGGGGGCTGACGACCCAGAGGTGGGCTGTCGTCTCGCCGCCGACCAGCACGTCGCCGACGTGGCCTCTGAGCTGGGAGGCGGGTGCGTAGAGCACGTTGGTGCTGAAGGTGTCCGTCAGATAGACACCTGGCGCAGCCCTGCCGCGTGGCGCGTCGCCTCGCCCGATCGAGATGATTGGATTGAGGCCATCGGGCAGCGAGACGAGGCGGCGCACCGCGCCGTTCGACCTCATCGCCAGTAGGAAGCCGGCCTGCGGGTCACTCGACTTGTCGATCGCGATCAGGAGCTGGTTCGCAGGCTTCCGAACCCTCCGGGCGCCATCTCGATTCCGTCCGCGCCTCCCGGGCCGGGATAGGAGCCGACCGTGCGCACCGACCGGTCGGAGCCGATCGCGTAGACGGTGCCGCCGTTCGAGGCGGATCCTCCGGTCGCCGCGAGCAGCTCGTAACCGAAGCCGCCGGCCCGGTCGAATGCGAGCGCGCCGTCTTGCACCCTCGGTCTCGGGCAGGGTCGCGGACACCGACGCGTCACCGGCGCTCGTGATCCGCCGGATCGTCCCGCGCGGCGAGTGGCAGTAGACGTCGCCTCGGGCGAACCCGTGTGCCCCAGGCGACGGAAGGCAGCGCATCTCCTCCACCTCGGGCGTCACTTTCGCGAAGAGCCGGATCGGCGAGCCGCCCGGAGCTGCTCGTACGTGACTTTCGCCGGCGTTCTGAGGCACGTAGCCGAGCCGTACCAGGATCCGCGGCTTCCGAAAGCTCTTCCCGCTGCCGGTTCGCCCGGTGTCGAGTCCCTGTGCCCGACGTGCGAGTCCCTCTGATGAGGCGCTCGAGATATCATCCAAGCGCGTTGCCGATGAGGGCGGTCGCGCCTGCGGCGCGGCGGAGACCTCTCGCCCGCATTCCCCCTACCGCAACGCGCGCTAGATGTAGTTCCTAAGCACGTTGTTCATCCGGGCCTCCTTGGAGGCTGGGGGTGTCGAAGCCACCAGTCCCAAGGAGGACACCGGATGAAGCTCCACGCTAACCATCGGACCTGTCCGAGCAGCCGCCGGCTGATCTGTCGGCGGGTGCTGGAGGAGGGCTGGACGCTCGCGGCGGCGGCCGAGGCCGCCGGCTGCAGCGAGCGCACGCGGCAAGTGGCTGCGCCGCTACCGCGAGGGTGACCGCGAGCTGCTCGATCGCTCCTCGCGCCCGCGGCGCAGCCCGACGCGGCTTCCCGCCGAGCGGGTGCGAGGCGATCGAGGCGCTGCAGGCGGCTGCGGATGACGGCGGCCGAGATCGCGGAGCTCCTCGGCGCTGCCGCTCTCGACGGTCTCGCTCTGGCTCAAGCGGATCGGGCTCGGCAAGCGCTCGCGGCTCGAGCCGCCCGAGCCGCCCAACCGCTACGAGCGCCGCCATCCCGGCGAGCTCGTGCACGTCGACATCAAGCAGCTCGGTCGCATCTCGGTGCGCGGCGCCGGCCACCGCGTGCTCGGACACCGCGCAGCCAGTACAAGCGCCGCGTCGCACGGGCGCAAGCGCGGCGTCACCGGCTACGAGTACGTGCACGTGATGGTCGACGACCACTCGCGCCTGGCCTACGCCGAGGTGCTCGACGATCTCACCGCGCACTGCGCGTCGCCTTCCTGCGCCGCGCCGTCGCCTGGTTCGCCGAGCGCGGCGTCCAGGTCCGAGCGGTGATGACCGACAACGGCTCCTGCTACTCGCCCACGCGTACCGCGCGGCCTCGCCGAGCTCGGCCTGCGCCACCTGCGCATCAAGCCCGGCCGGCCGCGCACGAACGGCAAGGCCGAGCGCTTCATCCAGACGCTCCTCAACGAGTGGGCCTACGCCCGCATCTACGGCAGCTCGGACGAACGCACCGCCGCCCTCCCGCCCTTCCTCGAGCGCTACAACTTCAGACGACCACACGGCTCCCTCGGCAAAAGCCGCCGGCCATCAAGGCTGAACAACCTCGTTGGGAACTACAGCTAGGCGTCGCGTAACGATATGAGCTGGTCCCCAAGCCCGGAGGTTGTTGACGCGCTGCTGGAACAGCGTCTGACATTACGCGGGGGGACGGACATCAGCTCACAAACGACTCCGCTAGGAAACGGCTCCGCTAGGCTTGCCCGCCGTGAGGAGCATCGCCCATAGCCGCGCCGGGTTGAACAGACGCGAACGGCTCAAGTGTCCGTTTCAAACCCAAGCTGACCGCCCGCATGCACCATCCCGCATCACCTGGAGACTGCTGGGCGGTGCCACTCTAGGGCACGGACCGTCTTCCACGGCCGTCTGTGGGCCTCTCCAGCCGACGGCGCCGCAGTCTCTGGAGCGCCCCGAGATCGGTCGACGGCGTGGACGAACTCAGCCATAAGATGATAGACGAGACGAACGGCATAATGATCTCGCCACGGAAACGGCCTTCGAACGTCCAAGAAAAGGATTCTATACCCCTCGAAATAGAGCGATGGCATGCTTCCACGAGCAGCGGAGCGCATGGCACCCGCCTAAAATTCACGGGGGAGACGGTGTCTTCCGGACATCGATGACGTGCAGGTCGTCTACGAGGCATCTTCATCGATAACCACTTCGCCGCCAGTCTTGCGGAGGGGAAGCGAGTTCTCGACGTCGGGAGGAGTGGCGAAGGGTATGGAGCAAGCATCCTTGCTGAGCGCGCCGCCAGCGAAGCGGCGTCAACGTAGACGCCCACTCAATCGAGCACAGTCGCGCGACCTATGTGCGAGACAATCTCGAATTCGTCGCCGCTTCGGCGCTGGATTCTACAGCAGTTTATTGACGCGCTTTGATCTAGTAGTGTGTTTTGAGGTCATTGAACATATTGCAGACCAAGCCCAGCTCCTTGCAGAGATCTGGCGACTCCTAACGGCGGGAGCTACCTCCTCGTCCTCTCCACGCCGGATTGTCACAATGAATACAACCGTGGCCGAGAGCAGAGCCTAATCCGTTTCATGTACGTGAGCTCAATGAGAACGAGTTGCGCGGGTTGCTCTCTTCGCGCTTCTCTAGGTGGCTTTGCGGGACAGCAAGTGGTGTCAGTGGAAATCGTAAGGCGAGATCCGGCGTGAAAACCGCCGAAGACACCGTATCTACGAGGTTCGGCGGCTCTAGTCGGGGTCCGTCCGAAACCGGACCCCTTCCACACAGGCGACCTCTATGTTATCTCGCGCCCATAGCGTCGTCCGGCGAAATCCACCTTCGATCGCAGGAGCTGTCCGTGTTGAGCCGACGAAAAGCGCGACACTGGTTCGTAGGCAGGAGCAAATCTGCAGCGAACAATAGAGGCGATTCAGCGGAGCAGGGAGCAACTGGCAGCCGAAGCGTTTGGAGCTGGTCGACATCCCCACCGAGGAAGCACTACGGCACGTCGAAGCGGAGCGCAAAGACGAATTCCAGGAGGGGCCCGAGATGTCCTCGAGCGGAAAAAGTTGTGTGTGGCTGGAAAGAGATGCTGCCGTAGCGCAGGCTCGCGCTTACGCGCGGCAGACAAAGCAGCATCTCGCGATGGTCCTTGGATCGAGAGGCTGGCGCGTTCTGAAAGCCTCGCCGACCGCTGATGCCGCGGCGGGCGCCCTCCAAGAAGGCAATCCGATACGTCGCGTGCCGACTCCGCTCTTTGAGGAGGAGCATGCTGACGCTCTGAGCGGTGCTGCGCCGTATCGGTCGACTCGATTGATTTTCCATTGTCGAGTGCCGCTAGTTTCGATCGTCGTGTCCGTACGAGGGTACAATATCCGCGAGTTGACGTTGCGCTGTCTAGTGCCGTTGCGTCAAGCTCCGATGGCGCGTTCGAGGTGGTCGCGGTCGACAACGACGCCTCTGGGGTTGAGACGGGCCGATCGCTCGAGGCTGTAAGCCGGGCTTCGTGTGGAGCGGAAGTGCCAGCAGAACATCAGCTTCCTCCGTGCGTGTAACCGCGGCGCCACAGTCGCTCGCGGCCGCTCAATCCTCGCTTTCCTTAACAATGGCACCGACTCAGAAGGCTGGCTCACCACTCCCTGGAGACGATCGAGCGCGCTAGCGACATCGGGGAGCCGTTGGAGGCAAGTTGCTTTTCCCAGATGGTCGCCTACAAGAGGCCGGTGGAGTGCTGTGTCGACGGCGACTGGCTGGGACTACGGCCGCGGCCAGAGATCCACACAGCGCCACAGTTCAACTAGCACACATGAGTGGATTACTGTTCCGGAGCCCTTCTTATGGTGAGAAGAGATATTTTTCGAATCTGGGTAAAGTTTGATCTGCTCTTTTCGCCTGCTTATTACGAAAACAGAATTTGCCTTGCCTTCCGTCGCAGGGCAAGGGCCTTCGAACGCTCTATGAGCCAAAGTGCGTTGCGATTCACCACGAGGGTGCTAGTCTAATGCAACTGGACCGATGATCGTCCTGTGGTCCGCTTGGAAAGGGGCTCGAAGGAGGCGGAGAGCGTCAACCGAGCCGCTTTCGTTCAGAAGTGGGTCACGATGCTCGCGGACAACGCCCGCCCTGGCCACTCGAGCAGGATGGGGCCCGGGGGCCGATACGACGACCGCTTGCGAGTGCTTAGTCGCCGAAGACGTGGGTTCCCACGTACGACCGCAGCGAGCAGCCTGCGGATGATGGGATTCTGCGAGGCCCTTCTGCGTCGGCTCGACTGTGACGTGACGTCCTCCCCTCAAAGCCGTTTGGATAAGCATCTCGGCCGAGCTTAGAGCCCTTGGTGTCGAAGTACCGTCGGGCCCACGTCGTTGAGAAATTTGCCCGCGAAGAGCGGCTTTACGACGTAGTTTTCTGAGCAGGCCGCACGTGGCTTCCGAGTATCTCGAAGCACGTGGTTCGGAGGTTTCCGCTTGCTGTGGCAGCCGACGACACTGTCGACCTGCATTTTGTTCTGCGAGACGCGGCGGCTCGAGTTTCACCGATGGAGCGAGACGCGGGTCTGACGGATGCGCGTTGGACCGAACTTGACTGCATGCGGCGCGGCACGGTCACGAGAGTCAGCCGAAGCGCATCGTGCGGGAGCCTGTTCCCGGCACAGGCATCAGATCCTGCCCACCGTCCACGAGATTCGCAACAAGGGAAGGCCGTTCGAAGAGCGCGCTGATCTTGATGTCGGCCAGGTCACCGAAGGCGGCGGCCACCTCCGCCAGGTCGGTCTCCTCGATCTCGACCGTAGGCGCCGGCTCGACCTCGAGGATCCTCGTCCTCGGGTCCCCGGAAAGCACTCGGCCAACAGCATATTTGCATCGGAAACGATCGGCGACGACGGCCGGATCCAGCCTCTTGCCCCCTAGACGTCGGAGCGTCGATGTCACCGTTTCCGGGTCGCCGAGCGCAGCCAGGAACACCGCGTCGGTGGCGACCCGTGCGATCCGCGCCGATTGGGCGATCGCGTCGCCGCGAAGCCCACGGGCGCCGCGGCCGTTCCACCACTCGTGGACGTCGTACAGGGCGGCGCTGACGGTGTCGGGCAGCCCGATGCGACGAGCGACGGCCCGCGCCGCCTCGCAGGCGGCCATGTCGTGCCGATGCGAGAAGCCCGGGCCTCTCGTGCCGAACAACGCAACGCTCTTGAGGCGCGCCCGGGGCGACAAGTCCCGCGTCGCTTCGGGGATCAGGACGGTGAAGATCTCCCATGTGTTCGTGGTTCGGGCCGCGCCCCGGTGTACCGCCGCGTCGTCGCCGAACCAGACGTTGGTCTCGTGCGAGTACGCCATGCACCCGACGTGCAGAAGCAGGCTGACATAGAAGACCTCGGACGCCTCTCGCTCCGTCAGACCCATCCGGCCGCCAAAGCGGTGCCAACCAGGCACGAGCGCATCGCTGTCTCCGTTGGGAGGTCATACCCCAGATCAACCACGATCGATAGCCCCGTAAGCAGATCGGCCGGCCGCACGCGAGCTCCCATGGGACCGATTCTTGTACGCATCCCAGGCCACTTGGCGGCCGATCGCTCGATCGGCAGCTCCACGTCCCCGACCGCGGGTCCGATGTGTCGCCACCGCGCCACTGCGTCGAGTACGGCTGGAAACGGGACCTCAATCGCACCCCCGGGCTAGACCCCCTCGGCAGGGCTGCCACTTCCTGCGGTAGTCGGGTGGGCCGAGTACCCGGAGCGGCTTTCCGTCAGGCTGCGCTGTGAACTGACCGCCTCTCCCTGGGTGTGTTACAACGACTCGTTGACACAACACACCAGGTAGCGAGACGTGAAGCACCTGGCGCCAACGGCTTCCCTTACAAGGAGGGGGTCGTGGGTTCGAGTCCCGCAGCGCCCACGAAAGCCCAGCTTGGAGGGGTCAACGTGGGTCGGCGGCGGATGTACGTGGTGGTCGGTGAGCACCTCCGCTGCTCTTCTGGCTGGTCGAGGCCGTTGGCGACGTAGATCACGTCGTCGTCGCCGACGTGCAGCACGGCCCGAACCAGCTGGTTCGCAGGGGTGACGACCGTACCGTCCACCAGCAGCCGGCGGGCGCCCATCGCGGTCCCCCACAGCTGACCAGTCGTCGGTCGGCCAAGAGGGCGGGCACGCCGGGAACGAGCTCGGACCCACCAGACGTCTCGGGCCTCCGCCAGCGTGGTCATGGAACCGTTGGTCGGGTCGACCTCGAGCACCAGCAGGCGCCGCTGGTCGCGAGCCTGCACCGTCGCCAGCAGCGGTCCGTGGGCCGACTACGTGACATCGGCCAGGTAGGGGAAGCGCTGCCGATCCCAGCGCACATCGACGTGCTGGCCGTCCGGCCCGAGGATGTGAAGGGTCGCCCGCGCGTTGTCGGTGCCGGCCGCGGGGTACGCCACCTCGTTCGGCGGGCACGCCGGGACCAAGCAGGATCACGTCGCCCACCATCGCGTCACGGGCGACATCGCGCGCGTGCAACAGCGAGTGACTCGGCGTCAGGCGCCCACCAGTAGCCACGGCTCCAGCCTATCTTCTCGTAGGCGATGAACTCACTGCCGAAAGCCCCCAACTCACGTCGAGGTCGTCTCGCTCGTCGGGGGCTGGGCCTGCCAGCTGGCGATTGCGGCCGTCGAGCTCCGCCATCCTCAAGGTTCGGCCGCTTTCGTAGGCCACTCGGCGGGCCGTCGGATCGGGACACGGTCAACGACGGGCCCTTGGAAGCCGGGCTCGCGGGCCGTGGCCGAGAGCAGGCCGGCGACGAAGAACCGCCCCCCAGCACGAAGGCGGCCACGAGCCCGGCCGCGTCCGGTTCGCGTCTCAGGAGCCCGCGCCCGCCGGCACTCTCACGCTCGCTCACGCCTGGCCCGCTCTGCATCCAGGCAACTTCCCTCCACGGCGTCGCTCAGCGGCTCGCGAGGGTCGGCGACAAGGCGCTCGTCGCCTGAGACCGCGTCGAGCACCCACAAGCAGTTGACCGGATCGTCCCCGGCGCCCGAAGCGGACCAGACACCACCCCGCCGGCCGTCCGGCGAGACCGAGATGTTGGGGGCTCGCCGAGCGTGAAGCGTTGTATCCGGGCGAAAAGGCGAGGAAATGCGTCGAGCGCGACCGGAGCTTGTGCGAATGATCGCGACTTCCCTCGTGATGTCACGGACGTTGCCTCTGTTGCGATCAGACCAAGTCATCCCAGGACAGGCGGTCCATACCTCACCCTCAGTGATGGAGGCCAGACGGGTCGCGGTCGAGTCAGCAAGGCCGCTGGCCGCTGCCCGCTGGCCGCGACCGTCCTGTAGGATTGGCACCGCGAAGGAGGGGCGGTGGGCGGAGAAGAACGAGGCGACGACTGCGATCCTCGTCGGTACGGCAACTTCCAGGATCCGGTAGGCGTCGTCCTGCGTATGATCCGCAGCGGAAATCGTGCTGCTCGTTCCGCACTGTATTTGGCGGCACTGGAACAGTTGGTGAGACCGCTCGACCGGGCACTGGCGGGGCAGGAGCAACGACGCCTGAGCGAGGCTAACGGCGGAATCAGACCTTCCCATCCTTCTCCTCGTCGGCTCACCGAGGAGTGGGACCACGGTGGTAGCCAGCCTGCTCATCCGAGCCCTAGCAGTGACCTACATCGACAACTTCTCGGCGATGTTCCGACGCACCGCCGTTGACCGCAGCTCGACTCTCCCGCTCGCTCGGCGTCGTCCGCGAGGGTCGCTCGAGCCTCGAGCAACTTCTACGGGAACACTGCTGCTGGATCTTGACCGACCGAACGATGGGTTCAATATCTGGAATCGCTGGCTGGGCGAGGACCGCTATCAGCCAGTGACAACCGTCTCGGACGATGCTCAGGTGGAGATGCGAAGGTTCTTCGCAGCGTGGTCGGCGACCTTCGAGCGACCTGTTTCAGACAAGAACAACCGCAACCTCGGCTGCATCGGTTTGCTTTCAGCAGCGCTACCCTCGGCGCCCTTTGTTCTTGTGAGAAGGCGACCTCTGTACATCGCGCAATCCCTCCTGCTCGCACGCGAGCTTGTCCAAGGCAGCCCGCGCACAGGTTGGGGCTATGGCGCAATGCAGGGGCCATGTCGATGATCCGATTGCTGACGTTGTCAGACAGGTGCACACCATCGAGACTACGATCACGACGCAGCGTGCCTTGGTCGACCCGGCCAGAATCCTGGACGTGGACTACGAGGACTTCTGTGTCCGCCCGAACCGCTACCGCGCAGCAGATCGGGTATCGCCTTCTCGATCGTCCCCCGCGAGCCACGGGCTCTGGTCACTCGATCCCCCAACTCGAACCCAGTCGACGTCAAAGGCTTCCATCCCGTCAGTTCCTCCGGCTGAGACGAGAGCTCGAGCAAGCTGGGTTGGACTGTTCAGCCTCGCCCCTCTGATCGGATGAGAAACGCACATCCCCCACCTGATCAGGGCGGGCCGGCTGAGGTGATGCCCTGAGGGCACCCTCACGGCCGAGCGTCGCCGTTCGCGCCCGACCCGCACGCCCTCGCACATGGCGCGATTTTTTTTTTTTTTTTTTTTTTTTTTTTTTTTTTTTTTTTTTTTTTTTTTTTTTTTTTTTTTTTTTTTTTTTTTTTTTTTTTTTTTTTTTTTTTTTTTTTTTTTTTTTTTTTTTTTTTTTTTTTTTTTTTTTTTTTTTTTTTTTTTTTTTTTTTTTATTGGGGAGGGCGTCGACGGCAACTTGCACATCGTCGTGACGGAAGCCACCATCCGGTGGCTGCGTCGAGTAGACGCCCAACGAGTGCTTGGTGAGATCGCCGCCGTTGCCCCACACCAGGCCGGGCTCGCCGGGCCGCTCCCGGAGGTCGTTCACGGTGGTGGCGATGGCGTGCATCGCGTAGTTGTTCCACGGGCCAGCTGCCTGCTCGTGGCGGGCACCGCCATGGCGGTCGTTGCGAGCCTCGGATGGGCAATGAGGCGTGTGGGGGTGCCTGGTCGCTGTCAGGGCCTTCGATCGAAGACCAGAACCTCGACGTCACCGTTGAACTCGCGCCGATCGACCAGCTGATGGGTCGTCGTCAGTTCGGCCTCGAGCGTGGCGTCGACGTCACCGGTGTTCACATGGTCACGTCCCACGACGACGTACACAAGATGGCGCGCAGAGCAACGTCGCGCACGACATCCGAGCCGAAGGACACGTACTGGTGGTCTCCCGTCTCGTAGCCACCCCACGGATCCGGAGGGAACGCCGGGGTCGGGGCCGTGTCGCTGGTCTCGCCTCTGCCGGGTCGGTAGTACTCGAAGAAGAGACGGACTGAGTCGTTGGCGAAGAGCACAGCATCACCATCGCGGGCGTTCCCGAACAGGAAGCTCGATGCGCCCCGCCAGTCCTCCACCTCTGCGCCGCGAAGCCAGAGCGCAACGCCCGCCAGTGATGACATCGTCACGGCTGCGGCAACAGCCAGACGTCCGGCACGTCCTCCGACCCTCGAGGCCCGGTAGGAGCTGAACAGGTCGACCAGCCCAATGGCGCCGTACACGCAGATGCCAGGAACGGAGATGATCATGTAGCGACCGCTGAGCACTGGCGTGAAGGTGACGGCGAACACCACGGCCAGCAGAAAGGGACCGACGATCCAGAGCAGGCAGAAGGCGTGCACCCAGCGCTCAAATGGCGCACGTTCGCCACGGAAGACCCGCACGGTGGCTCTGAGCGCCACGATCCCAAGTATGGCAACGCCGACGATGCCGACGAGACCCGACCGGCCCGTCAACACCATGAGGACATCCCAGAGCGTACCCACGTCGATCCCGTCACGCCCGCCTTCGTTGTGCCTCGAGATGATCAGCGCAAGCGGCGCAGTCAAGCCGACGACGATCGCGGCGGCCAGACCTCGCCGAAACCAGAAGCGCTGCCCGGCCGGCAAGGCGAACAGTGAAGCAATCATGCACAGAACGAGCGTCACCGCCATCACGTTCGAATAGGTCAGCGCCAATGAGGCGAGCACGAAGCCGACAAGAGCGCGGCGGCTCGGATGGCGCACATCAGGCACGAGCGAGCGCTGCGAGCGTCGCGAACAGCATCGTGAAGGCATAAGCACGGATCTGCTGGCCGTAAGCGAAGACGCTCCCGTGACAGGCAAACAGGAGGGCGGCGACGATCGCAACGTTGCGGTTCGCCAGCTTGGTGGCGAGCACCGCCACGGCGCTGACGGCTGCGAGCACGGCCAACGCGGACGGCACTCGGAGGATCGCCTCGGATGAGCCGAGAACGCTCCACGCCTTGAGCAGCGTGGAGTGCAGGGCGGCGTTCGATTCGTGCTCGTACATGAGTCGAAACAGCGAACCCCAAGGGCGAAGCACCGTTGAGACCGAGAAGCCCTCGTCCCGCCAGAGACTCTTGCGGCCGATCGTGGGCAAGAGGAACAGCGCCATGCCGGCGGTGATCGCGGCAATCGCAACCCATCCCTGCCGACCGAGGTCTGGGTGTTGTTCTCCAGCCGGTTGACCGACTGTTGTATTGAGGGATGTGGTCGTGCCGGGGGTGTCAGGCATAGCGGTGTCGCGTCCTTCGGAACTCTGCGAGTTGTCCGGGCGTGGGGTTCGAGAAGTACTCGCCAGTGCTCACGTCGATAGGACGGCCGCCACCACGCTCGAGCTCGGCAAAGGCATCCCAGAAGCCATCGGCGGCGGCACGGAGCAGGCGAGCAACGAGCCTTGCGACCGAGTCCCGGCGGGGAACCGGTTCCTCGTGTTCCCAGAGCACGATGCCACCGTCGATCTCCTCCACCATGGAGTGATACGTCACCGTGACAGAGGGCTCGCCGGCTCGCAGTGCTTGGAACACAGGAAGCACACGACCTTGATCATCTCCGGTCGGGTGCCGAGTACGATGGCCACGCTCCCTGTCGACAGACCCGCCCTCATGTCGCCCCCTCCACGCCGATCTGAACTCCCACAAGGTAGCCGTCGGCACGAAGAGCGATGATGGGTCGATCGGCCCCTCGCTCGGGCCATGGACCGGCCTTACGCTCCCCGCGATGACTCGACGACCAGCCGGCGGCTTCCTAGTGGTGGGACTTGGCAGGAGCCCTCGTAACCTCTTCATTCGGTTGCCCTCTGATTAGGATGCCAGTGGGCGATCCTTCGGTGACGAGGAGCTCGCTGCTCTCGCGACGTCATCGCCAGCGGCGTGCTGACCGCCACCAAGGGCTCGCACACCAAGCGCCTCGAGGCGTCGCTGTCCGAGCTGCTGGGCATCGAGCACGTCATCGCCTGCCCGTCGGGCAGCGCCGCGGTGCAGGTGGCCGTCGCCGGCCTGGATCCCGAGCCGGGCGACGAGATCATCACCACGTCCTGGCCTACGACGCCCGCAATGCCAGCCAGTTCACCGGGTTCAACCTGACCGGCGGTAACTCGTCTGAGTCGTGGACGCCCGCAGCCTGGACCCCGGCGTTTCGGTGAGTGGGTGGACAGCGACTTCGGCGCCTGGTCGTTCGGTGACAACTCGTCGCCTGCCGGTGCTGGTCCTTCGACGGTGAGTACGGCAACTTCGGTGCGTGGGGCAACTTCGGCGCCACGACCTGGGACAACAACGGCGACTACACCTCTGACCCCGGCCAGGCCACCGACCCGGATGTCTGCCTCAACAGCAGCGACGACGCCCGGTCCGAACATCATTCCGGAAAGCATCGTGAAGGTGCTCACGCCTGGTGCCGTCACGCCCGGCCTCATCACGGACGGAACCATCACGGAAGGTGCGGTCGCCCCCGGCGACATCACGCCCGGCGCCATCGAGGACGGGGCCATCGACTGCAGCGGGCTCGTCGTGCCCAGCCCGGTGGTCTAGGAGCGACCAAGGTGTTCGTCGCTCTTCTGCCGAACGGCACGCCGATCGCCCGCTAATCCCCCTATACCCCACACGACGGAGCCGCCCTTCGGGGCGGCTCCGTCTCGTAGACACCGAGGGCTCGGGCTAGACCCCCTCGTCGGCACTGCCCCTTCCTGCGGCACTGCCACATGCCGGGTCGTGCCTGATCTCCGAGTTCTTGGGTTCTTTGAACCGACCGCCTCCTCTCGGGTGTTCTACAACAACTCGTTGACACAACACACCAGGTAGAGGGTGGTGAAGCGCCTCGGAACCAACGGCGTCCCTTACAAGGAGGAAGTCGTGGGTTCGAGTCCCTCAGCGCCCACCGTCTGAGCAGGCCGCGGTTCGGAACGGCTCGCTGCCCCGTCACCGCGTATGGATCTCGGCCGACAGGCGCTCGAGCATGTTGACGTTGCGGCTGGTGCTGCCGTGCGTGCCGAGCGCCCCACGTCGCCGGCTGAGACGGTCGTGTCGGTCGACTTGCCGTGCATCCGCCAGTGCACGTCGCGGCCGTCGACGACGAGGGTGTCGAAGTCGTTCGAGGCCGCCTCGAGCGCGCTTCGCGGTCGCGGCCGACGGCGCCTGCTTTCAGGAAGGTGACGAAGTATGTGTCGCCCGCCGCCACCGGAACGGGTCGACGTCGAGGCCTTGTCGCAGCTCGGCCGCGGTGCGCACGAACGTCGTGACCTCGAAGCCGAACTCGCCTCAGCGCCTCCGTCAGCCCGCTCGATCGCCGGCCGCGCCCGGTGGCGTCGAACACCACGTTGCCGCTGTTGACGTGGGTCCAGACGTCGTCGTAGCCGAGCGCTTCGCACACCTCCACCAGCTTCGCCATCGGCACCGTCCGCCGCCCGAGGTTGACCGCGCGGAGGAAGCCGACACACAGTGGACACGGCACGATGATGCCCGCTGACGAGGTCGAAGCAGGCGTGGCCCGTCCGGCGTCAGCCCCTCACCAGCTCAGCCACAGGTTGTCGATGCCGTAGTTCGCGCTTCCGTCGCCATCGGTTGTCACCGTCACGCCGATCGCCCCGCTGGTGTAGGCCGAGAGGTCCCACGTGCCGGCGTGGAGGCTCGCCCAGCAGTACTCCGCGGGGTGGTCGCCCGGGCCGGGCGGCTCGGCCGCTTCCCAGGGCCCTTCGGGTTCGAGGCGGAAGCAGACTCGCAGCCCCGCATCGACGACCTTGATGCGCTCGAACGTGAACGGGCGCGGCGACTAGTCGAAGCCCTCGACAACGAGCACGGTGGATGGCGATGATGTCCGGGGCGAACATGGAGTGCCGGAAGCCCGCGTGGTTCCGTCACCGGATCGATGGGCTCACACTCGTCGGCCCCCTTCGGCAATCTCGCCGAGCAGCGTGCCGTACTCGTTGTCCGGGTTGAGGCAGTTGGTGACGTCCGCGTCGGCGTAGGTCAGGTGGAAATGATCGATGTTCGTCGGGAACACCCGCACCCACGAGCTGCCGCACTTCTGGTTCCACCACGGCAGGAAGACGAAGGTGTCCTTCGCTCCGCCGAGGAGCTCGATGGCTTCATTGTCGTCGAAGTCGACCTTGCAGTCAGGGCTGGTGAGGGTCGCTCGTTGGGTGGTCAGCCGTCCGACCTCAGCGGAGCTGGCCGCCCGGAGGCGGCCGCCGTCCAGCACCATTGCGGGCCGGGTTGAAAGACCTTCGGCGTGCGGGTCGAGACCGAACCGGACGCAGCATCGTCAGGTGCGGCGGAGACCGCGCCCGAACCAGCCACCGACCGACGCCAGGACGACCGCGAACGCCGCAACAGTCGCCTCCCTGCTCGGTGGGAACGGGCGCGACATGGCTGGCGGGGTCGGTCGAGGGTGACATGGCTCGAACTCCTCTGGAGCTGTTTAGGAGTGGATCATCGAGACAAGGGTTGCGCTGATACAACGGCCACACCGCGCTCGAGTGGCGGTGTTCACATTCGTCAAATCCGACACATGGGCCACGTCGATCAGAGCTGGATCGTGGCGCCCTCGATGCCGGGCTCGATGGGGAGCGTTTCCGCGCCGAGCCGCTCGACGATCGCGTCGATCTCGTCGTCGGTGCGGACGGGTCGTGGTGGAACAGCAGCACGGCCTTGGCGCCGGCCAGCTCGGCCAAGCTCGCACCGGGTAGTCGGCCGCCGAGTGGCCCCAACGACGACCCGCGCCGGGCAGCTCCTCGGCCGTGTGCTGCGCGTCGTGGATGAGCACGTCGACGCCCGCGGCCAGCGCCAGCGCGGTGTCGTGGTACGGCCCCCAGCCGTCCGGGCCCGGCCCGAGCGCGACGGGCCGTGGTCGGAGAGGTAGGCGATCGACGCGCGGCCGTCGGTGACGCGGTAGCCGAACGTGCGGCCGCCCTTGTGGGGGATCTCGAGCGCCAGCACCTCGAACCCGCCGACGTGGTGCTCGCCCTGGCTCGAGGCTCTCGAACGTCCACGCGCCCCGCAGCCCGTCGGGGCCGATCGGGAAGTGCGGCGGCGACATGGCCCGGCGCAGCACCTCGGCGGCGGCGTCGCCGTCGTCCTGGTCGGGGATGCACGACGTCGCACCTCGGCGCCGTCGTTGTCGCACGGCGGCGAAGAACGGCAGCCCCTGGGTGTGGTCCCAGTGCAGGTGGCCGAGCAGCAGCGCGCCCGCGGAACGGCGCGCCCCCGAGCAGCGCGCCGAGACGGCGCAGCCCGGTGCCGGCGTCGAGCACGAGCGTCGGCGGCTCGCCGTCGCGTGGCGAGCGCGACGCACGACGTGTTGCCGCCGTAGCGCGCGAAGTCGTGCCCGGGGCCGGGGTCGACCCCCGCACGCCGAGCACGTGGACCCCCACGAGCGCGGGTTGCTCCTCCCGCCGATGGCCCTCGCTGACCTCGGCCAGCTTGTCGAGGTCGAGCTCCGCCCGGCGGCGCTCGGCGACCTTGCAGGCGCGTCACGGCCCGCAGCGTGGCCGTGCGCTTCCCGCCCTCGAGCACGGCCCGCTCGCCGATCAGCGCGCCCGGGCCGAGCTTGGCGATCTCCTCGCCGTCGACCTCACCTGGATGACGCCGTCGAGCAGCAGGAAGATCTCGTCGCCTGGCTCGCCCTGCTCGGTGAGCAGCGTCGCCCTCCTTCAGCTTGCGGATCTTCGGGCTTCGCCCTCGCCCATGATCACCCGTCGACAGCTGCGCGCTCGAGCGCCGACTCGACCGCGGTCACCAGCGCCGGCGAGTCCTCGCTCGCCCCACGGGCGTGTGCTTGCCGAACGCGTGGCGGTACCAGCTCCTTGAAGTCGATCAGCGCCGGACTTGGCGACGAGCTTGCCGTCGGCGCCGTACACCCAGTGGCGGGGGAACGGGCTGGCGCCGATCAGCTCGAGCTCGGCCCGACCGTCGGCGTGGATCGTGAGCGGCAGCGTGGTCCAGGCGAGCGGCGCGGTACCTGCACGAAGGGCGGGTGGCTCGACCCGGCCGGGGGTGGGCACGCCGGTGCGGCCGCCGGCCGTCTGCGTGAAGCGCGACCCAGCCGTCGCCGACCTCGGGCTCGGGCCGCACGTCGGGCAGCGGGACGGCCGCGATGGTCGTCGACTTCGGACCCGAGCCGCATCGTGGTCGAGCCGATCATGCCGCCCCGCCGTAGCCGTACGCCGACGATCTTCCCGTCCTCGACCTCGATCCAGGCCGAGAGCTGGTTGGCGAAGCGGAACCGGTCGGCCTCCCGCAGGGCCTCGAGGTCCTCCGAGCACCTCCGGCGGGGGGGCGTCGTAGTGGGCCACGCCGGCGTCGAAGCGGGAGCTTGGTCATCCCGGTGACCGCCTCGGACGGGATCCACGAGATGGCGGTGATCGTGCGTTCGAACCTCATGACGTGATGATCTCCTTGCTCCGACAGTCGAGCCCGGGCGCGACCTGGTTTCCTGCAGGTGTGGCTGGCACCACTCCGCCCGTTGTCAGCGGACCAGCTCGGCGGTGGCGAGCACGAGCGTGGCCAGAGCGATCATGAGCGCGAGCAGCGCCCACAGCTGGCGTCGGAAGGCGCCTTCGACCGTGGCGATCAGCTCGCTGCGGAGCCC